>NZ_JBZDOG010000012.1:0-60707 GCF_058268495.1 Planococcus sp. TJ-201
TTTTCACTTTGACTTTGCGCAGCCACACGCAGCCTATACGATTATAACACGATTTCACCACGAAATAAGCGTCCTAGCCACCGCGGAAGGTATTCGTACCCTCTCGGTGCCAGAACGCTTATTTTGCGGTGATATCAGCGTCACAGGTTAACGCCTTCATATACGCAGGCTATGTCGTCTGCTGTAACGCCTATGTAACGCAATGTCTGCGCAACCGACGAGTGGTTAAACACCGCCATGAGCAACGTAATGTCAGCGCCACCTTGATACGCATGGTAACCGAACGTCTTACGCATCGAGTGGCAGCCAATCGCGCCGTACTTCGCCAGCAAGCCCGCCCGATCAGCGGCATCGTTCAATATACGGTACGCCTGCACGCGGCTAAGCGGTTTGCCTGTGCGCGGGTTGGCGAACAAATAGGCGTCGGGCTTCGTGCCAGCCGCCAGCACCTTGACCGCCTGCTTGACGCTCTTATTAAACGTCAGCCGTTTGCGCTTGCCGGTCTTTTGCTCGGTGAAGTCGATAAAGTCGCGGCCTACTACGTCGCGCACACGTAATTGCAACAAATCGCTAATGCGCAGGCCCAAGTTAATGCCTAGCGTAAACAAAAGCTGGTCGCGACCGTGTAGTGAGCGTTTCATGCGGTTAATGTCGGCTTTACTTTTTATCGCTTGTACTTCGTTCATCGGTATAACCCCGTTTCATAAGTTTTATTATGTTACATCGAGTATACGACGTATTTAACGCAATGTCAACACGTAACTTTATACGCAATACATAACGCAACTATAAAACGGAAGGGAGGCGGTCGTTATCGCCTGGTTAAGTAACGCATGGCTAGACCGCCCGGCCCGCCAAGCCCGCATCGACGAACTCACCGCAATCATCGACTACTTAAACGCAGAATTTCCGGTAACAGACGACATGCCCGACGACTTAACGCTGCAGTACTTCGAAGTGGCGCAAGAACTCGCCCAGCTAAACCGCGTGCACCGCTGTGAGATTGACCAGCTCGAATTTGCGCTCGAGTATTTCAGCGACGCACGCAACCCCGGTAACGACGGCAACTGGGAAGGCTTCGACGTTACCCACGTTGACGAGGCGCCAGAGTTCCACCGAGAGCTAACCGGAATGATGAACGTTGTTTCTAGCGAACAAATTAACGCCAAGATAGCGGCTGCGGCGCCCAGAAGCCACAGCAAGAGCACATATTTAAGTAAAAATTTCCCTGTTCACCAAGTCGTTTACCGCCTGCGTAAGTACATCATTATTATCTCCGAAACGCCGAACGTATCGAAAGCGAATATGGAGTGGATACGCAATCAGTTGAAATTTAACGTTAAGCTGCGCCAAGACTTCGGCCCGCTGTTGTCACCACGCGATCAGGCGAACCTCACCGACAACTCGGAGGAATTTATCGCATGGCACGCCGGCGAAGGCGACTCCAAACGCCAACTCACGCTAGTACAAGCGGCGTCTACCGGCCAAGCGCTGCGGGGACGTAACTGGAACGGAAGCCGGCCTGACCTTATTGTCTGCGACGACCTCGAAGACGCACGCCCCGGCGGTAACGCCTCGACGGAAGACCAACGCATGAAACTGCGCGAGTGGTTCAGCCAAACGGTTATGCCGCTAGGCGATCCGAAGGGCAAGCGTACGGCGTTCGTCGTCATGGGCACCACCGTACACTGGTCATCGCTACTAATGACGATCTTACACAAGCGTTCGGATTTTATGTCGCGTGTTTATCGCGCCATTATCGACGAGCCGACTAACGGCAAGCTATGGGAACAATGCCGCCAGCTCTACGTTGACCGCGACAACCCAGACCGGCTGGCTGCGGCTGATGCGTTCTACTACGCAAACGAGGCGGCCTTGCTTGAAGGGTCGCGCGTTCTATGGCCGGACGTTCAGCCGTTATATAAGCTGATGCGCTGGAAATGGGACAACGGCAGCAAGGCGTTTAACACCGAGTACATGAACAACCCGGTCGACGAAGAATCGCAAGTGTTTTCGCCATCGACCTTTACGTATTGGACGGACAAGAACGAGATAGACCCCGATCAGATTCGCCATAGTTCGAAATACGACGTTAGCATGGGCGTCGATTTGGCGATGGGCAAGCAGCGCGGTGATTTTAGCGCAATTAGTGTAATCGCGAGGCACCGCGTAACTGGCGTTGAATACGTAATTGAGTCCTACGGAGAGCGTATTAAGCCAAACATCTTTATCGACGAAGTGGTCAAGAGAGTAATCAAGTATGAACCTCACATTATTGCCGCCGAAGCCAACAATGCGCAGGAGTTTTTTGTTGACGCTGTAAAAGAAGCACTCGAAGCCGCCGGCTATCCGGCCGGTACCCGCGTCAAGAAGATATACTCACGCTCGAACAAAGAGCTGCGGATGGAAGCAATGATACCCGACATTGAGTCCGGCAAGCTTCGATTCAGCCGGTCGCACGCGTTACTTATTGAGCAGTTTGAACGGTATGGAAGCGGTGAACATGACGATTGTATCGACGCCACTGAAATGGCGAAGTCGGTACTTAAGAGAATGGCGATTCAAGCGGTGGTTAAACCTGCTTGGATGTAAATAGGATGAAAAGGAGGCGCTACCGTGCCGTTATTTGAAACAGGCGGACAGTTTCCGCCCGAAGATCACATCGAACGCATTGCGAAATACAAACGCATGAAGAAATTCTTCGAAGGCAAGCAACTCGAAGTATACGACCGTGCCAGCGAGTTATTAAAAGATTCGCCGCAAGCACCACAGCTTGAACGGCTGTACATCGCGATTAACTTGCCGTACTTACTGACGCTCAAGCCAGCCGATTTACTCGTTGGCGATCGGCCGATCTACGAGGCAGGCTTACCTGACCGATCACCTGAACAACAAGCGCTCAACAGCTATGTTGAAGAGAACGACTTGAATACGTTGATTTACGAAAGCGCCACGTCGAACGGCTATCGAGGCGACTCATTCGTCAAGGTACGTTACGGCTATCGCCAAGACTTCAGCGAAGTACAAGAGGCGCTGTCGCCAGACGACTTTGACACGTATATGGCCGACAAAACAATGGAACCGATCATCGAGCACGTACGCGCTGACTGCGTATTTCCTGAAACAGCCGTCGGCAACGTCAAGCAGTTCAAGGCGGTTAATATCGCCACAATCGAGTGGGTCGAAACGGCCAAGCGCGAGGTGCCGTTCTTAAACGTCGAGCGCCATGTACCCGGCTTCATTATTTACGAACGCTACCGCTTGCACGAACGGCCTGAAGTCGGCGTGGTTACGCAATACGGCGTACCGGTCACAACGTACACAATAGGCGAGCAGTTGGCGTCTGGACAAGACGTTGAGTCAACAGGTTTGCCACACATTCCGGTATTCCACATACCGTATACCTCAGTCGATGACGACTGGCGCGGTCAGGGATTCGTCGAGAAAATCACTAGCTCACTGCAGGCGTTGGAAGACCGCATCGTGCAGCTTGATTACATTCTATTGAAACACGCAGACCCGACTCTATACGGGCCGGAGTTTAATAGCGTTGGAGGTAATAGCGTTTCGTTAGGCGGTATTTACATCCCTATTACGAAGGAAGACGCAACGCCGGGCGCCATTACATGGAACGGTCACCTTGAATCGGTGTTTAAGGAAATCGACTTACTACTTTCGTATATCTACCAAATGTCGGAAACGCCGCAGTGGCTATTCGGCACAACGATTAGTGGCGGCGGTAACGCAGGCGGATCGGGCACATCGCATACAGACGGCGCAGGCATTAAAGCGCGGTTCATGCCTATCCTGTCGAAGGTAAAGCGCATTCGAAACCACTACGACAAGGCCGTTAAGGACGCGCTATGGACGTGCTTCTTATTCGACAAGCAGTTCGGTGAATACGACGGTGCTGACATATATCCGACGATTCATTGGAAAGACGGCTTGCCGAAGAACGAGAAAGAAGAAGCCGAAATCGCGCAAATTCGCACCGGCGGCAAAGCAACGCTCGCTGTCCAGGACGCAATCAAACGCCAGGACGAAGTGGACGACGACAAGGCGCAGGAAATCATGCGACGAATCGCCGAAGACGACAAAGAAGCGTTCGGCACCGTAGACGCCTCGATATTTAACGCACCGGTAGCGCCAGTTGCCGAAAGTCCCGTCGAACCTGTTGCGGACACTGAGTAAGGAGGCACAGCGCAATGGACTTACGCGAAATACCTAAACCATCGTTTGACTACGACGTTAATCGCGTTGTGGCGCAATACGAAAAGGCATTGGCCGCGATACAGCTTGAAATTGCGAAGTATGACATTAGCGACGTGCGCCGCGCGAACGCGATAGCTACTGCGGCGTCGATCGGCAAAATACTCAAGAAGCTCGACGTCGACGTGTCCGAAATTATCGAGGAAATTATACCGACGGCAGCTACATTTGGCGCAGCACAGGCGATGGTATCACTCGGAGTTGCGGCGACGTTACCCGAAGCCAAGGCGCTCGTTAAATTCGGCACACTCAACAGTACGCTGGTTGCTGCGGTTATCGCCGACACGCAAGCGGACTTGCTGAACGTTACGCAGAACGTAGACAAGCGAATTAAGACGTCAATGCGCACCGTAACGGCGGAAGTCATGCGCGAGAACGCAGCGAAAGGTGTTAACGCGCCACGCGGCGTGAGCGCAGACATTCGCGACAAGTTTCGAGGCGTTATCGGCGAAGGCGCTGACACAGCGATTATTGATGCGGCTGGTCGGCGCTGGAAGCTAAAGGCATATACCGATATGGTCGTGCGCACGAAGATGATGGAAGCGCACAAAGAGTCGACGATTAACGAAGCGGTTAGTCGCGGTGCTTTGTACGGAGTTATCAGCTCGTACGGAGCGACGGACGCTTGCGCTAATTACGAAGGCAAGATCGTCAAGCTGGCGCGCGAGGCTGACGGTGATTATCCGTACGTTGGCGACTTACCGCGTAATGAAATCTTCCATCCAAACTGCCGTCATCAAGTTACGCCAGTTCGACGCTTAGACCGGTTGTCGCCGCGACTTAAAGAACAGAACGGATTATAAACCGCAACATGACCGAACGTTTACGTCTTGAAACTGCAACGGCGAACTAAAATCCATGGGACACGCTACCTCACAGCGGTGGAGGACGATTATGACAAACGACCTATTACGCTTAAACTTACAATTCTTTGCAGACGAGCAGCCGCCAGAAGCGCCAGAGCCGACGCCAGACGGGTCAACACCCGATGAGCCGGATTTAAATGCGCCAGAAGGCGAACCTCAGACGCCGACAGCCGAGAAATTACTGACGCAAGCCGAATTTGACGAGGCGCTGAAGAAACGCCTTGAACGCGAGCGAAAGAAATTCGACGGGTATGACGAATTGAAAACGAAAGCGGCGCAGTACGAAAAGGAACTCGAAGAAAAGCGCCTGGCGGAACTTAGCGAGCAAGAACGCTTTCAGGAAATCGCAAAGAAATACGAAGAAGAAAACCAATCGTTGCGTCAGACATTAGCTGAAACGGAATCAAAAGCGAAGCAACAGGCGATCGCATCCGCATTCACAAGAACAGCAACCGCACTTAACGTAGCTTACATCGACGATGCGTTTAAGCTCGCAGATTTAACCGGCGTAGTGGTCGGAGAAGACGGACAAGTCGAAGGTGTGGAAGACGTAGTAAAAGCGCTCGTTGAACAGCGCCCGTACCTAGTTGCGAAAGTAGCACCGAAGCCAGTTGGCCAACCGAGTAATGGCGACGGAGAACGTACGGACAAAACGAAAGAACAGTTACTAGCGGAAGCAGCAGCGAAGTATAAGCGGTCAGGTAAAGACGAAGACATGGCAGCCTATTCGAAGTTGAAGCGCGAGCTAGGAATGTAAGACGTCGGCATATGGCCGGCTTTTTTTAATACAAAAAAAACAAACTCAAAGGGGATAAACTAACATGTCTAAAATTACTTCAGGTGAACTAGTAGGAAAACGCGAATCGGTATCGGATCAAATTCTATTGTTGGACGAGCACCAAACGCCACTATTAAACGTAATAGGCTTCAGCCAGCCGGTACAGCAAGTCGAGCACCAATGGTTTGAGGACGAAATGTTCTCTGACGAATCAGCAGTAGTCGGCGCATCTGACGCAGCGGCAACTTCTATCACGGTTGCAGACGCAGAACCATTCGCACCAAACACTGTCGTTAAAATCGGCGAAGAATTGCTATTAGTAACAGCGGTTGCTGATAAAACGTTGACAGTACAACGTGGCTACGCTGACACGACTGCAGGCGCTATCGAAGACGGCGCAGTTGCCGAGTTCCAATTCGTAGAAGGCGAAGAAGGCGCGGACGCACGTAAAGCTCGCTACAAAGCACGTAAGCGTAACTCGAATATCACGCAAATCTTCGACGAAACAATCACGATCACGGGTACAGCAGCAGCAGTTGCGAACCACGGTATCGACGACATCTACGAATACGAAAAAGCAAAAACGCAGAAACAATTGGCGCTGCAGCTTGAAAAAGCGTTGATTAACGGCGTTAAGTACGAGTCTACAGACGGCCTTGTTCGTCAAATGGGCGGCGTGCGCAGCTTTATTAAGACAAACGTTATCGAAGCTAACGCAGCATTGTCTGACGAAATGATTAACGACGCTATGCAGAAGATGTACGAGCGCGGCGCATTCAACAGCGGCGGTAATTTCGTAATCATGGTTGGCGCTAAGCAGAAACGTGCTATCTCTAACTTCGGCAGCGCTGCAATTCGCATTGACCGTGCTGACAACGGCCGGGGTAAAGTTGTAGATTACTTCGTATCAGACTTCGGCAACGCTGAAATCGTATTGAACAACAACCTTGCGGCTAACGAGCTATTCATCGTTGACACTAACCGTATGGCAATCCGTCCGTTGGTTGAACGTAACTTCACGCACGAATACCTTGGTAAGCAAGGCGATTACTACGCTGGTCAAATCGTCGGCGAATTTACGCTTGAGTTCCACCAAGAAAAAGCACACGCACGCATTAAAAACTTGGTATAAGCTACGCAATAAATTAACGCTCGTCGTGCATTGCCGGCGGGTTTTTCTTATGGAGGTGTTTAGATTGGCAACATTCGAATCAAAATACGCAGGATTCGGCTTTTACGCTGGTGGCGCAATGAAGACGTTTAAGAACGGCCGTTACGTAACGGACGACAAGGACGAAATCGCAGCGCTTGAAAAATCAGCGGACGCAAAACGCGTCGACAAGCCGGCACCACCCGAACCGAAACAAGCGGAGGACGCGAAACCGGCAGCCAAGCGTAAGCCCTCCGCAAAATAAGGAGGCGCGTTAAATGACGCTATGGAATCTCGAAGAAGCTACCGACTATATCACGCTGAACACGCTGGACAACGAAGACTATATTGACGCCGACGAAACGCGCAAGCAGGCGTTAATGAACGTGGCCAGCCGAACGCTTGCACGCAAGTTTACGAACGTGTTAATACCCGCCGAAGCGGTTTACCTGTTTGCGGCAACCCTTGCGTCAGCTTATAACGATACGAACAAGCTGCAACAGCAGGGCGTCGCCGGGTTCTCCGTTAAAGGCATTTCGTTTACCTTCAAAGACTGGGCGAAAAAAGGCCTCGACGCGTTGATACCCGAAGAGGCGATCGAACTAATAAACGACGCAAATCCCGAAGCCAACTTATCGACAAACCCGGTTGTTAGAACGACGGTGATCGGCTGATGGCGGTATTACCGTTAAAACAAACCGTAACTATTATACGCGAAGGCGCTCAAGACGAGTGGGGCAACGGGGATGCACCGACTATGTTCGAAAAGAAATGCCGCATTGATGAAGGGGCGAAGATTGTAGCCAGCGCACAGACGGCCGACGAAGTAACAAGCTCGGCGTCGATACTGTTCGACAAGTTGCTCGAAATTCGCCTAACCGACGTCATTGTATACGTTGACGACAACGGCATTAGCCGCACGTACCGCCCGATCGCAGTAAACGTTATCCGGGGTCTGAACGGCAAGGCAATGCTGACGGAGGTGAGCGTGTAATGGCAGACGCATTCCGTGGGGAGTTGCAGCGGTTCATTCGCGCGCTTGAAGAAATGCCACGCGCAGTTGATGCCGGCGGCGCCAAGGCGTTGGACGACATCAAAGACGACTGGATTCGAGAGTCGCGCGACGTGGCGCCATTAGATACGAGTAACTTACGCAATCAAATTAGCGGTGAAATTACGAATAACGACACGTTGGTTGTCTCGGCCAACGCCGTGAACCGTGGGCGCTTTAACTACGCACATTACATTCACGAACAAGACGCCGGAGGCAGACAGTTGAGAACGTCGGGAACGATTAAAAAGTTCCTGGACGTGCCGGCTGAACAGCGCACAAATACGTGGCTCGATTGGATCGAAGAAGAGGTCGGCGAAGAGCTGCGGCAGCAGGGGGTGGTTGTCGAATGGCAGCGATAAAGGACGACATTCTAGCGCTACGCACATTCGCAGCAACCGTTTTGCCGGAAGCTACGAAGTTCTACTTGCAGGACGTTCCAGAAACACCGGCCACTGGCGCACTGGCGATTCGGTTGGCGAATCAGTCGTCGCAAGACTTGTCGGCGCTACACGTTAAGGTCGAGCGGCTTTACCAACTTATTTACTTCGGCAAAACGAACATCGACGTCATTGACGCGGTGGACGCACTAAGCCGTAATTTTTCAAAACAAACGACACTCGGCACTGGCGCAGGGCATCTAACGCTCGGCGCCTTTTCGATGTCGCAGCCGTTCAAGACGGAAGGCGGTATACACGCAGTTATCTGCGTATTGCCCGTTTCGTTCCACGACAATCGCGACAAACCGGTTTATCCGAAAGTCGACCGAGTGGAAGTCGGACTCACTACGACTGATTACGCCGACGAAGATCGCTACGAATTTACGCAAATCATTACGAAACCAACGCAATAAGAAGGAGTGACGGAGGATATGGCAGGACAATTTGACTCAGCTAACTTACCGATTCGCCCAGACGTTTACATCAACTTTGTGAACGCAGCGTCGGATCAAATCGCTGGTGGGGTGCGCGGAACAGTCGCAATTCCATTAACGACGTACACAGGAACGGCTGACGAAGCGCAGTTTTACACAATCACGGCCAATACGCTAACTACCGCCAATGCTTTATTTGGCGAAGCTAACGTGCAGCCGGTTCGATTCGCGCTGCAGGCAGGCGCTAAAGAAGTGCTTGTCTATACGGTGCCTGACGCAGGTCTTTACGAAGACGTGTACACGGCGTTTGAAGCCCGCCCATTCAACGTGTTCGTATTCGAAGACGAAGTATCGGCGACGGAACAAGACGCAGCCCTCGCATGGTGCGAAGTCAACCGCGAAGAAGGCAAGCACTTTATGGTCGTGTTTGGCGGATCAGCGGCGGACGATCAAGACAGTTCTGTCGGAAATGCACGCACGACTCGCTTGCTCGATGAATACGCGGTCAACTTAACTGTTGGTGTCGTCATTGGCGATACGTCGTACTCAAGCGGCAAGTTTGCGCCGTATATCGCAGGCTTAATCGCAGGCACGCCGATCAACGCCTCGATTACGTTCACAGAGTTACCGGTCGCAGACGTTACCAAGCGCTTGCGCAACAGCGAAATTAAAGCAGCGCTCGAAGCCGGCTCGCTTGTATTAACGCATGACGGCGACAGTGTGCGCATCGAACAAGGTTTGACCACATCCGTCAGCAAGATTCGTATTCAGCGCGCTCGCCAAGCGGTTAGCACCGACATTACGAAGACAGCCCGCCAAAGCTACATCGGCAAGCTCGACAACAGCGAAGCCGGTCAGGTGACGTTGATTAGCGCTATCGAAGCGTACTTGCGCGGCTTAGCAAACGACAACGTGCTCGCCGACCCGGCAGTAGCGCTAGATTCAACGCGTGAAAGCGTCGGCGACAGCGTGTTCTTAGCGGTTAGCTACGTAGAACTAGATTCGATGGAACGTATTTTTATCACAATTAACGTATAAGGAGGCCGCATAAATGTTAGATTCGAAAACAATCGTAAACGGTACGTTCTGCAAAGTTTACCACGACGGCCAATGGCTGTTTAACGTAACCAGCGCAGAAGTTTCCGTCGCAATCAGCAAAGAAGAAGTAGCACGCGCCGGCACACGTTGGTTAGGCGACAAAGTAACGACATTGAAAGGCGAGGGGTCGTTCACCGGCTACCGCGTCAACAACGAGTTACTTTCACTAGTCGGACAAGTACAGCGAGGCGAAGGCACATGGGCGCCATTCGTGACGGAGCTAGTCATGGAAGTAAACGACCCGGAAAGCCCGGACGCCAAAACGTTCATTACGTTACAGAACGTCAATTTCGATAACGTGCCGTTGCTGAACTTCGAAGTCGGCTCACTTGTCGAAGAAGAATGGAACTTCACGTTTAGCGGTTACAGCCGTAAATAATCAATGATGCGCCTCTTAGTCGGGGCGCTTTTCTTTTTAATAGCGAGCACAACGCGCGAGTGCTTGCGAAAATACGAACCTCAAAGGATGGATTAATTTGACGAATAAAGCAAACGCATTGGACGCATTACTAACGGCAGAGCTAGAGACGGTCGAAACGGTACACATTAAACGCTTGGGCGTCGATTTCACGGTCAAGGCGATTACGAGCGATCAACTAAACAAAATCAACGAACAGGCAAAAGGCCCGAACGGTAAAGTCGTCGAGTCCGACATTAACGGCTTGCTAGTATCTGCGGCTTGCATCGACCCTGACTTTAAAGACGCAGGATTACGCGAACGCTATGACGCAGTAACAGCGGCCGAGGTCGTAAACAAAGCGCTATTAGCCGGTGAAGTCGTAAAGCTGACGCAAACCATTATGGAGATCAGCGGATTCACTGACGATACGGCGAAGATAAAAAACTAATAAAGTCGGGCGGCGAGGCGTATTTGCTACACCGCATATTCCAGGAACATCACATTCCGCCCGACGAAGTTTACGCGAAAGACATACGTCACCGCATGTTCATGTATGCGAGCGAAGAGCTTGTTATGGAAGCGGAAGAAAAACAGCGCCGAACCGCTGACAAGCGCAAAGCGTAGAAAGGAGAATACGTAAATGGCGTTTGATTTAACGGCAATATTAAACTTGCAAAATAACATGAGTGACTCGCTTCGACGAGCTATACGCGATCTCCAAACCACGTCGACAAATACGAATAACCTGACCGACAACACCAGCAAGTTAGGCGACACAGCGAAAAGAGTCGGCGGTATCCTAGCCGGAGCCTTCGCAATCGACAAAATCAAAGACCTCGGCGTCAGCATGATCGAGTCAGCCGGTGAAGCTCGCGCAATGGAAGCTCAGTTTTCGACGGTGTTTGGCGACATGGAAGGTGCTGCATCCGATAAACTCAGCGCTATCGGCACTGAGGCGACGATCTTAGAGAACCGGATGAAAGGTAGCTTTACGAAGATTGCAGCCTTCGCTAAGACCGGCGGTATGGATACGGCCGATTCGCTTGACTTAGCCGACCGTTCCATGCGAGCAGTAGCCGACAGCGCTGCGTTCTACGACAGGTCGCTCGAAGATACGACGGAGAGCTTGCAGTCATTTTTGAAGGGAAATTTTGAGAACGATAGTGCTTTAGGCCTATCTTCTACAGAAACGACTCGAAACGCGGCTGCCAACGATCTCTACGGAAAGTCTTTTAAAGAACTATCGGAAGCGCAGAAGCAGCTAACGTCGTTACAGATGGTTGAGGACGCCAACAAACTAACCGGCGCAATGGGTCAAGCAGCACGCGAAGCCGACGGCTGGGAAAACGTTGTTGGTAACATGAAACAATCGTGGACGGACTTTAAAGCAGTCGTCGGTGTTCCGTTACTAGACGTAGCCATTGACGGCTTGCAACGAATGAGTAGTTCTGTCGCAGGCTTCAACGCGCAGTCAATTGCGGACGGCTTGCAGCGCTCCATCGACAAGTTTTTCGAATTGAAAGACGCGGCAATGCCGACGATATTACTGATTATCGCAAAAGCACGCGAACTTGCGACGGTAATTAAAAACAACTGGGAGCAGATCATAGCGACGGTAGCTGGCGTTGGTGCAGCGTTTATCGCATTCCGCGGCATCGTAGTTAGCCTATTAATTATCGGCAAGCTCAACCACTTACTGCGACTATATCGCGTAGGTATGTTAGGCGCCGCAGCAGCCACGGCAATCATGAACGCAGTCGGGGCGATAAACCCATTCGTATTAATTGCGCTTGCTATTGGCGCAGTCGTCGGCGTACTTGTCTACCTCGTACGCAACACCGACTGGGCGCGCGAAGCGTTTGACAAAGCGTGGGCGGCACTGAAGACCGGCGCAACCATCGTCATGGAATGGCTGAAACCGTATATCGCAACGACAATGGAAACGGTCAAAGCGGCATTTTCTTCGGTGGCAGCGTTTATCGGCGAAGTCATGCCGTTGATTCTAAAGATCATTCGCGGCGTGTGGGCGATTATCGGGCCAATCTTTACGCACAACTTGCGCGTTATTTGGGAGTTCGTGCAGTTAGCGTTTAATACGATTGTCAACGTAGTTTCGGTAACGCTGAACAACGTCATAAACATCGTTAAGACAGTTTGGGGCATCGTGTCCGGGCTGTTCACCGCGGCGTTGCAGATTTTAACTGGCGACTTTTCGGGCGCTTGGGAAACGATGAAAGACACGCTGTCTACGGCGCTATCGAATATCGGCGAGACTATTACGGAGTGGATCGGCGGAGCAATCGACATCGGTAAGAATTTCGTCCAAGGCATTATCGACGGCTTTCTAGGCGTTTGGGATTCGCTACTTTCGACAGCCAACGATATTTGGGACTCCGTAACAGGTATCTTCGATAAGAAACAAACGGTCAACGTCGCAGTCAATCGTTCGGTAAGAACAGGCGGCGTAGGCGGGCCTGCTAACGTAGATGGTTCGCATTACAACGGCTTAGACCGCGTGCCTTACAACGGTTATGTGGCGAAGCTGCACAAAGGCGAACGCGTCATGACGGCAGCCGAGAACAAGTCGTATTCAGACGGAAGCAGCGGCAACGTCGTTAACTTGACGGTTCACTACAACGGCGGTCAGAAGCTAGACGAACAGGAAATGGACAGATTTACGAATTACTTAGTTAAGAATATCGCGGCAGCAGCGGCAGGAGGTGCGTAATGGCAGGCAACGTCGAATTTTGGTTATCGTTTAACAGCGGAGCAGAGAAGATACGCCTGCCCGTCAACCCCAGCTCGATTAGCGTTGGTTCGTCCTTCGGACTGACCGACGTAGCTGTATCGCAGTTGGGCGAGGTGTCGATCTTCGGTAATCGCGGGCTAACGGAACTTTCGTTTAGCTCGTTCTTCCCGCGCACATACAATCCGTCCTACTGCGAGTACCGCAACTTCAAAGAGCCGTGGCTTATCGTCGAAACAATCGAACGATGGCGCGACTCGAAGAAGCCTATGCGGCTAATCGTAACGGGCACACGCATCAACTACGCAGCTACCATTCGCGACTTCACGCTTGACGTAGAACGCGCCGGCAATATGGGCGATATTTACTTCTCGATGAGCTTAAAGGAATACCGGTTTATCGACTTGCGCGTGCAACGTGTGAACGCCGGAGCAGCATCGACCGGCAGCAAGAAATCAACGCCGTCACGACCGCCTGTACCGAAGACGCCAGCCAAAGGTGCGAAATCACACACGGTTGTGCGCAATGACACGCTGCAAAAAATCGCTAAGAAATACTACGGATCAACGGGCGACTGGCGCAAAATCTACAACGCCAATAAGAAAACGATCGGCGGCAACCCGAACGCAATCAAAGTTGGCCAGAAGTTGGTGATTCCGTAATGGCTACCGATTATTTCCAAGCGGTCTATAACGGCAATCGGCCGGCAATCAACGTGCAGATGTACGATGGCCAAAACATTACGCATCTGGACGACATCACGACGGGCGTTACGATCAGTGGCGACGTTGCGCAGGCTTACCGCAAGTGTGAGCTCAGCGTTAACAACTCCGTCGACGGCCTCGACCAGGCGTTCTCGTTTACGTTGGGTCAAGAGCTTCGCGTGTACGACGGCAGCGACGAAATCTTTCGCGGGCCTGTGTTTGTATACAACGCAGACGATCGCGGCACAGGTAGCGTTGTGGCATACGATTATAACTACTACTTAACGCAGGTAACGGCCAGCTTGCGCTTCGAAGGCAAGAAGGCGTCGCAAATCGTGTCGAAGTTGGCAGGCATGTTCGGCATTGACATCGGTACGCTAACCGACACCGGCTACGTTATTCCGAAGCACATTTACCGCGACAAGTCGATTTACGACATGATGGTCATTGCGTTGACCGAGACGGAAAAGCGCAACGGTCGCAAGTTTTCGATTATAAACCGCTGGGGGCGCCTTTACATAAAAGAGCGCAAGGAACAACTCACGCGCGTGGTTATCGAAAATGGTCGTACGATGCTGTCGGCAAGTTATTCGAAATCGAACGAAGAACGCAAGACAACCGTCAAGCTGGTCGGTAAATCGACGTCGGGGCAAATCGAGTCGTCAGCCAGCACGCCTGAAAACGTCAAGGCTTACGGAACATTGCGCCACTATGAAGCGATTAGCGACGTCATGAATAAAACGCAGCTAGACGGTATTGCCCGCAAGTTATTGGCGGAGCTCGACGTAACGAAGGAAGAATACAGTATCGAGGCGCTGGGATTGCCCGACGTCATTAGCGGCACGGCGATTGTCGTCAATGACCGCATGTCCGATATGTACGGCGCTTTTTATGTCGACCAGGACACGCACACTTATGATGCAGCCGGCTTACACACGATGTCGCTGAAGCTGTCGCGCACGCTCGATATACCGCGCGAGGACTACGAAGAACCCGAAACCGCGAAGTCTAATTCGTCCAGCGCGGGCGGCACTACCACCACAACAACGACCGGCGGCTTGCCAAGCGGCGACTACCAAAAAGGCTTCGTTGCAACGGCGTATGATCCGGGGCTTGGCGGTATTAACGCCAACAGCGACCCAAGCAACACGGCGACCATGACGAAGCCAACCGCTGGCCGTTCCATTGCCGTCGATCCGCGCGTTATTCCTTATGGTTCCGTTGTGGCTATCCGCGTACCGTCCATGCCGCAATATAACGGCTTGTACTTGGCGGAAGACACCGGTGGTGCCATTAAGCAGAAACGCATTGATATCGTAATCAACGGACGCACAGCGGCGATGAACTTCGGACGACGCAACGTAGAAGTGGCGATTATTGAACGAGGCAAAGGCCCGGCGGACTCGCGCGCGAAATCGAAGGCTTGGTCGAACTACGAGTCGAAGTACGCAGTCACCAAGACAACAGTCACGCCAGTATCGGTAAGTACCGGCGGTGGCGGCGGATCGAAACAAACGAAAGTTGTCGCAGGCGCACGCAAGTACCTCGGCAAGCTCAAGTACAGCTTCGGTGGCGCCAATATTCCGGGCGGCTACGGAGATTGCTCGTCTTACACGCAGTTCATTTTCCGCACATACGCAGCCACATCGCTGGGACGCGACACACTGTCGCAAATCCGACAAGGCTCGCAGGTCGACAAGAGCGCAGCACAAGCGGGCGATTTGGTGTTCTTCCAAGGCACCTACCGCGCAGGCGTCTCACACGTCGGCATCGTCACAAAGCCCGGCATGTTCATCAACTTAGCCGGTGGCGGCTGTTACGAAGCGTCGTACGTTAGCGGCTACTGGGCGAATCATTACATGCAAATCAGACGCGTACTATAAGGAGGCGGCACAGTGGAAAAACGCACAAACTTAACCGGCGGCGACCCCGCCAAGCTCGTACAGCTTATGCGCAACATCGGGCGCAACGTCGATGTTGACATCCAACTCGGTACCGTCACTGCACCGCCTCCTGCCATCGCGGTTGCATTAGACGGCGATGGCATTACGGTAACTGCGAGCGACTTAATTGTTGCCAACAGTCTGACGGAGCATGTTCGCCAAGTGTCATTTGAAGGGGGCGGCACGATGTCGCTAACTATGCAAGCGAGCCTAACGACCGGCGATCGTGTGATTGTCGCCTGCATGGACGATAAAATGCAATACGTCATACTCGACAAGGCGGTGACATACTGATGGCATTAACGCCTGATATTTACAGATCGCCCGAACTCGCTGAAATTGAAGCCGAAGCGGTCGAGCAACAGTTCGAAACGCCGAAACGTACCTGGCGGCTAGACTTCGAGCGCGGGCGCATTAGCGAACAAATTACGGACTTCGAGGCGCTACAGCAATACGTTCGAAAAGCGTTGGCAACGGCACGGTCGCGGTTTTTAATCTACACCGACGACTACGGCTGCGAGCTGCGCGACCTTATTGGCGACGACGTAACGCGCGGCTACCTCGACAGCGAAGTGCCCCGCATGGTGCGTGAGGCGCTTGTTTATCACGAATATATTAACGACGTAACCGATATTGTTTACGAATTGGATGGCGACAAGCTGAGCATTTCGTTTTCCTTAGATACGATTTACGGCGAAGCAAGAACGGAGGTGTTGGTGTAAATGTACGAAAATAGATCTTATACGGACATTCACGCGGAACTATTGGCGAGTATTGGCGACGATATCGACAAGCGCGAAGGCGAAGTTGCATTCGACTTAACTGCGCCGGTTGCCATGTCGGGTGAATCGCTATACGTTGAACTCGACTCGGTGCTGGCGTTGGGCTTTGCCGACACGGCTGCAGGCGATTGGCTCGAACGGCGCACGATGGAACTCGGCGTCGAACGCAAGCCAGCGGAACAAGCAAGCGGCACGGTTACGCTTTCCTACGACGGTACTATCGAAGTGCCCGCCGGCCAACGCGTTGTGGCGCAGCTTGAAGACGGCCCTGTTTATTTCACAACGCTAGAAGACGTATCACTCGATAACAACGCAGTGGACGTCGGCGTACAGGCAGAACTAGGCGGCGCTAATGGCAACGTGCGACCCGGCGCAATTGAGTCGTTTGCGGAAGGATCGAACTACTTCGGCTCGGTGTCGGCTACAAACGCACAGGCGTTTAGCGGCGGCGGTGATATCGAAGACGACCTATCGCTACTAAGCAGATACTACGCTCGAACACAACGCCCGTCGACGTCAGGTAACGCTTCACATTATGAACAATGGGCGCTGGAAATTGCGGGCATCGAACGCGCGCGAATCTACCCAACGTGGGCTGGCGGAGGCACCGTTAAAGTAGTCGTCCTGTCGACGGAAGGGCGCGCGCCTGACGCCGAAAAAGTGGAAGAAGTTGCGGCTCATATCGAAGAAGAACGCCCTGTCGGTGCGGCGGTGACAGTTGTGCCTGCGATAGAACAGGCGGTAGCAGTTGCGGCCACCTTGACGCTGACAGAAGGCGCAGTACTTGACGACATTCAAACGTCATTTGCCGAAGCCTTTTCGGCTATGCTCGGCGCACAGGCGTTTGAGGACGACATTGTCCGATACAGCCGAATTGCCACGTTGCTACTCGATCAGCCAGGCGTTATTGATTACGCCAACTTAACGGTTGACGGCGGCACAGCCAACGTGGTACTGACGGGCGACGAAGTGGCAGTGGCGGGGGCGGTGACATTCGATGTGGCAGTCTAATCGACGACAAATTATGTTCGACGCTATGCCTGGCTATTATCGCGAGAACACCGAAGCGGCAGCTATTGTAAACGCCCACGCCGAGCTACACGATCAGTTATACACCGATACACAAGACGTTTTAGCGCAGTTCTTCGTTGAGTCTGCTACGTGGGGGCTGGCGCATTGGGAGCGTATATTTGGCTTGGGTACCGACGCAGCAAAACCGCTGGCAGAACGCCGATCGGCTATTTACGCAAGAATGCGCGGTGTTGGTACTGTGTCTAAAACGATGATTAAAAACGTTGCCGAGTCGTGGTATGGCGGTGAAGTTGAGGTTATTGAGGTAGCGGCTGAACACCGTGTGATAATACGATTTGTTAGTTCGTTAGGTATTCCGCCAAACCTCGGCGACGTCGAGCGCGCGTTGCGGCTATTATTGCCGGCGCATTTACTGCTTGAATTCGAGTTTAAATTTGCGACATACAACGACGTTCGTACGTCTTACGCCACGTATGACGACATTATTGCGGCTGAACTCAACTACTACGGCTTGATGGGCGAAACGTCCAGTGGCACGATTTACAATACGTTCGACGACTTGAAGGCGGCAGGCATTACGTTTGACCAACTTCGAGCAAGCGGCATTTCGATGAGTAGTATTACGTTTACGAATCTAGGAGGGCTTAAATGACGACGAATAAACTAGGATTACCGGAAGTCGCCGGATCAATGGCGGCAGATGTACCGCTGGTTGTCAACAACCTGGCGCAAGCAATCGACGCAAAGACGGGCGTAGCCGGAGGGCTTGCGCTGCATGACGACCTGGCAAACGCCGGCAGCGTTACAGTCGAAGATTTAGCGTTGAAAGCGGACGTTACTTCATTAGACGAAGTTACCGCGCTATTGGCAGAAACGGGAGAGCGCATAGACACGCTATATGACTTCAATCGTTACGGAAAAATAAAACTTCCTGATGACTTTCCCAAAGTATTGCCTTTTGACCTGTACCGAGATCATGACGGCATCATCAAACATACGCTTAATTTTGATAACTTTGAATTGAACGCTGGACACATTCATTTAAAAGCGTATGTCGGTAGTGAAGCAAATAACGGGTTAACGGAAGCAACGCCTGTACGATTATTAAATGACGCAATTACAAAAGCCAACGCCTTACCTCAAGAAACAGTTATCATTCATCTGTATGATGATGCTATCGATCACTCAAGAAGTGGTGCTGTGTATTCTTATACGCTACAAAAAAATCTAATCTTCAAATCACATGCCCCTAGCGGTAGAACGGCTTTCTTTGGTGGTTATCGTATGAATGCACAAGCATGGACGCAAGATGGCACTGCTTATTATGGTAACGCAGTACCTTTTTCACTCAATATCGCCTTTGACGGGAAGTTTAAAGACTACAGAGGAATACCGAAGAAAATGAAGATTGTCGGAAGTATTCAAGAAGCAAAGGACACGCCCAACTCTGTATTCTTTGGAGCCACACAGACCTATATTCACACGCTGGATAATCGCTCACCAGATTCTTCCATCATGCTGTTACAACAGCAATCATTTGCGTATGTCTTCAATCTAAATAACAAGCGACTTGTCATGCGCGACATCCATTATGTGTTCAATGGAGGTTCAAATGCGTTGAGGGTTAATGGATTAGGTACAGATGCTAATGACGTAAGCGAGTTTTATTATGAGAATTGCGTATTTACTCAATCGAAAACGAATGGTTTAGCGGTTGTTGGGGTTCGGGATTGTTATGGTTTCGATTCAACTGCATTTGATACAGCATCAGACGGTTTTAATTATCATGCGTTATCGCTAACCAACGCTGGAAATGAATTTGCTTTCGAATATCATTGTGAAGCGTTCAATTGTGGGAATCCTGGTGACTCCACAATGAATGCAACGACAGCTCACGAGGGTATGACAGTCTTACGGGTTGGCTCTGTTGGCTACGAATGTTACGGGCCTGTCTGCGCAGATGTAAACGGGTGCTATAGCGTCAATATCGACTGCACAATGTACGATTCCTTACGACCAACGTTCCGTACTCGCGCTGGATTCTACTTTGATGAATCAGGTGAACCATTAAGACAAGGAAAGGTTTATCTGATTAATTGTGCTGGCGGAGGAAAGGACACATGGACATTTAATACAGACGGAAATGTTGATTTATACATTCAGCAAATGAAGGGTATTAACATCCCGGCTGATATTCCGTTTACGGTTTTATAGAAGTTTTGGCAGAAACGTCCTTCCCCGGACAATAATTTGAAAATATATTGATAAAAGATGCAGGTTTCCTCCCTAAATTTGTCGAAACAGGATGAGAAAGGGAGGAATATTATGCCAACTAGAGAAGAACTTCAAGATTTATCCATGGCAAGACTTGCCGCATTAAAAGATTTATTGATAACAGGACACCATGATATTGTTTGCCAAGATTCTGGCTATGTTGTGGAATATAGCTTGAAATCTGCTGTATGCAATAAAAATCAAACAGTGGCATATCCAGATCACAAACCTGAATACCGGTCACATAATTTTAAGCAACTAGTTAAGTTTGCAAAATTAGAACAGGAACTATCGATGAAAAGTAAGGATATTGATTTTTTCACGAATTGGTCTTTATTAAGTAAATGGTCAGTCCATATGAGATATCAACCTATCGGTACAAATGGCGAAGAGCAGGCGGCTGACTTTATTGATGCACTCGATGGCGAGGAAGATGGTGTTTATACATGGCTGAAAAATCACTGGTAGATACTATCCGATCTCTAACTGACAAAATGATTAGAGAAAAGGGAAATGTAAACCTTTTGATGCTCTTGCCTGATGACGGAGAACCTTCATTTACATTGTTAATTAGTTCAAAATGGCTTGACGGAATGTCGCCGAAAGAGGGAACTAAATTAGTAATCAGTTATTTATTCAATTTTATTTCAGAGGAACAAAAAGGATTAATATCAAGAGTTACTTTGATAAGTACTCAAGATAAATCCGTGCAAGAAATGAACAGAATCTACCTGAAACGTGGCGGTAAATCCTATATAAGTAATTGTGTTTTCGGGGAAGTGTTAATCCCGGAGGCTTGGATTTTAGAATCAGTTCATGAGGATTATATTTGAGTAGGAACAAACTGCGTGGTAATCACCCGCGATAAAATAAACGATTTGAGCGTCCTAACGGGCGTTCTTTTTTTATACCAAGGAGGGCTATAATGGCAACGAATAAATTAAACCTGCCGACCATTACGTATAACCAAACAGCGGACGTACCTCGCGACATAAACGCACTTGCCGAAGCAGTTGACGCAAATGTGGGCGTTGCCGGCGGTCTCGCAACGCTGGGAACAAACGGCAAGATACCCGCAGAACAACTGAGCATAGCACCGCCTGCTGACGCTTCCACAACGCAGAGAGGTGTCGTGCAGCTTAATGATAATACGACTAGTACGTCCGTTTTGCAGGCGGCGACAGCAAATGCAGTGCGGAAGGTGTCCGAATCCGTTTCGTCTAATAAGACGGATTTAGCGTCTCAGGTAGTCGGCAAAGGCGCAGATACAATCGGTCTACCTGACCCCAATTCGCTATTCACAGCTACCACTGTCGGCGGAGCAATGCAAGAGCTTTTTATAAATGTCAGTGACGGGAAAGACTTAATAAGTGGGGCGATCACTGACCTAGACCCCGGTGTTACTATACCGACAGATCCGGACTTTCAGGACTTGGTCGACGGAATTGGCTCGATTAATACATTCTCTTTGGTAGCCGGCGAAAACAATATATTTGACCCTATTGCCACTACGTCTATAACGTTAACAGCGCAATACAATATGACAAAGTACATCGAACACGAAATGTTATACAGCGGTTCAGTTCGTGTATTGTATTCAGCTTACCTACAGTCGGGCAGTAATTCCTTCCCTCTTAGGAGCCAGATATACGTGAATGGGGTCGCACGCGGAGTTTTACGTAATAGCCTAACAGGCACTACAGATTACTCTCAAGATATCACGGTAGAAAAAGGTGATTTAGTCCAACTATACGCTTCACAGGCGAATGTCGGAAATTTACCTAGTATTTTAAATTACCGTTTAGGCATCACAGGGGGCCTAATGACAGACCGAAATCTCTAAAAGGAGGTTACCGCATGGAACGTAAATACGAATACTCAGATAGCAAATCTCGATCAAGGATAATTGCCGAGAACAATGGATTAATACTTGTGAAAGAAGAAAACCTCTTTACTGGGAATTTTTTGGTTTTTCGGAAAGAAACGCAAGATGAAAGCAAAGTCACTCTGTTAGAAATCCAAAACAAAGCCCTTTCCGAACGTTCTGATTTCATAGAGGAAGTTATAGCAGAGATGGCCCTAAAGGTTTACCAGTAATACACCTATGTAAGTGGTTATTTACAATGGAGGTGAGAATATGATGGAGATATTTTTTGCGCAACGTGTGTTACTTGGTAAAACCGAGTTCAGCGATATTCCAGACTCTTTAAAACCAGGAACATACGACCGACTAGTTGACAGCGGTGATGGATTTTTAGCGGGCGATTACCGGCCGCCAATTACTCAGCGATAGCACTGCGGTACTAACCGCAACAAATAAAACGCCTTGGCTACCGCAGCCTGGGCGTTCTTTTTATCCAAGGAGGGCTAAAATGACCGCGACACAGAACGATCAACCAGCCGGCGGCCGTCAAAGAAGGAGGCGTTAACATGCCGGAATCAGGACTCAACGGAATATTTGACCGCATTACCCGCATTGAATCGGAAGTAGATAAAGCCGAAAACGAACTACGCGCACTAGAACGCGACGTAGCCGTAAAGCTCGACGTCCTTAAAGAAGGACTACTCAAGGAAGGCAAACGCGTCGACGAAGTGAAAACGGAGCAGGCGTTAATTAATCAGCGCATGACCGCCATTGAAAAGTCGCTCGAAAAAATCGACGACAACACCACGCACACGCGGCGACAAATGACCGGCATTATAGTTGGCGCGGTCGCAACGGGTGTCATAGGCGGCGCCATTGCGCTGATATACGGGTTAATTGGAGGCGGAATCGTATGAAACTAGGCATCACGTCGTTGAGCATCATGAACTTCTTTTTCATGCTCGGCGCCACCGTTATTCTCGCGGTGCAAGACGACTTATTTACGTCCAGTGACTCGAAAGTGTACGAATTTCTCGGCGCAATTATGCCGCAGCAATATTACGCAATTGTAGCGTTTGCAACCGCCGTCATACTGTTTATGGCGTTTGTGCTGCGCAATCGGTACGTGGAGGTCGTCGGCTTGTTTATTAGCGGCGGCTTCGTGCTGTTTGTGCTATGCGGCTACTTGCTCGGCTTTCCGAACATCGCCAGCATTACGTACGCCGTCTGGACGTTGGCAACGTTTATGTCGATCGTCGAGGTGCTGAACGATATTCAGGACGAAAAGGAAGCACACGCAGCCGAGGTAGAATGCGAACGTGTCATTCAAGAAACGCGCGCAACGCACGAAGAATACGAAGGAGGACATACGCATGAAAATCAATCTTAAAGTACGCGCCAAGAATCCGCTGTTTTGGCTACAGCTTGCGTTATCAGTCGTCATGCCAGTAGGCGCATATTTCGGCATCACAGGCGCCGACATTACGTCGTGGGCGATATTAGGCGACGTGTTACTTGACGCAGTATCGAACCCGTACGTCATGTTTACCGCAGGTGTCAGCGCATATAACGCCGTGCTCGATCCGACGGTGCGCGGCATGAGCGACAGTCAGCGCGTGCTTAACCGCACGGAACCAGTAGAGGGGGCGAAATAATGGCGAAAGCAAGCGATTTTCTCGTAGCGATGTGCGACGGCCACGGCCCGAACACAGCCGGCAAACGCACGCCTCATATTGCGGCGCTAGGTCGGTCGATCCGCGAGAACGAATTTAACAAGCCCGTCGTCAATATGCTCGAAGGCGAGTTAAAACGTTGTGGCTTCCGTACGTTGCAGACGGCGCCAACCGATGCCGACACCGGCTTAACTGCACGCACCAACGCGGCTAACGCAGCCGGCGCCGACATTTACATTAGCGTGCATTTTAACGCCGTCAGCCATTCGTTCGGCGCGTCAACAGCGCAAGGCTTCAGCGTTCATATCCAAGCTGGCTCGTCGAACAGCAGCAAGTCGTACAAGCTGGCGCAACTAGCCGTCGCAGAACTAGCGAAAGGTACGCGCCAGGTAAATCGCGGCATCGTCAAGCAAGACCTCGCCATTACGCGGCAAACGCGAATGCCGGCAATCTTAGTCGAGGGTGGCTTTATGGACGACGAGCGCGAGGCGTTACTGATGATCGACCCGGCGTTTCAGCGTGAAGTAGCGCAGGAACTAGCGCAAGCCGTTTGTAAATACTTCGGCGTAGCATACGTTGGCGGGAGTGCTTCCCTAAACGTAGTTAAGCCGGTTACAGCCTCGCGTGATTACCTTATGGAAGACGACCGAGGCCCGGCAGTCAGCGCTATGCAGTCGGAATTAAACAAAGCCGGAGCATCGCCGAAGTTAGTAGTCGACGGTATATTCGGTGCAGCATCGACGCGAGCAGTTAAGGCGTTTCAGGCGAAACACAAACTCGCTGTAGACGGCATTTTCGGCGCAATGTCGAAGTCTAAGCTGGCGCAGGTACTAGCGCCCAAACCTATCGTAAAGGAGGCTGCAACCGTGGCTGCTAAAAACGAAGTTACGTACAAAAAGAATGCGCAAGCAAGCGCAAGTCTAGCCGAAGGTCAGGCGTGGGTCGTTGCGAATAACCTAAGCGACGGCACTTACCCCGACCGTCCGATTACACGCGCAGAGTTCTGGGAAACACTACGCAGATACAACGCAAGTAAGTAACGCAAAATAAATACGCGTAAGAGCGTAAAAACTCTTGCGCTTACATATCGCTTGATGTATGATAAAGGAAATTAACAAGTAAGAAAGGTGGAGGTTCGGATGGGATTTTGGTCTAACGCAATGAAAACACGGTATAAAATTGAGGTAACGGCGGGCGCGCGCTTCTTGGAGCCACGGCTTGACAACGTGCGTATGGTTAACGTAGTGGAAGGCGACGAACGCGGCGACATTACCTTCGAGGTGCCGATGGCATTTAAAAAGCCGGCCCAGCTCGTAGACATCGCCTGGATGAACGAAACCTATTCGCGCTCAGCCGGCAAGACGGCCGCAGGTGCTATCGTCGGTGGCGTCGTTGCTGGCCCAATCGGCGGCATTGTTGGCGGTGCACTCGGCGCTAAACGCAAGAACGAGTCGAAGGCTGCGCTGTTGTGCGTAGACACCGACGGCAGCGAGTTTGAAATCGTATTCAAGTGCGACGCGAAGTTATTCCGCCAGCTCGAAAATCTAGTCGCTGTTTAAGTCTACAACACCTAAAAACGGAGGTAATTTATTTGGAGACTTATTCCCCTACATTCACTCAAAAAAGCAAAAAACTCCACACACTGCAGGATGAACTGTCGGAATTAACGAGCGTAGTTCACGATGCAATAGTGTTTAGGCCTAAAAACAGGTTAGATATTATAGAAAAAGGCGCAGAGGATGTCGAGAGAGTTGCGAAAGAAATGCAAGAATTAATTCAATCAATGCGCAGAAGATAGTATTATACTATGTAAAACAAACGCCCTAACCTTCGCGGTTGGGGCGTTTTTCTTTGTCCTCTAACGTAATCAATTCGTTAATGTCCGTAATACCCAGCACGTCGGCAATGCGCTCAATGTGGTCAATCGTCAGCCGATCGACGTAGCCGCGCGTCAAATTGCTGATGGCTGCCGGCCGTATTTCCGTTAGCTCGGCGAGCTTTGATTGCGCCATGCCGCGCTGGTCGAGTTGTTCGCGTAGTTTAATGCGGATGCGTTTCTTCATGTGCGTACCTCCGTTCAATATGCGTTAAGTATACCGCAAATAAATTAAAGCGTAAATAGTTATTGACGTAATTACGCTTATGCGTTATATTTAATTTACGAAATTAAACGCAAGGGAGCGCAACAATATGCAACTATTACGCAAATTAGACGACTACTTTATCGGAGCCGACGAAGGCACTAACGCAGATAGAGTTTGGTTCTACGGCTCATACGCCATTACAGCGGTGCTTGCTTGCGCCATGGCGGTCGCACTATGACGGCTGAGCAAAAAATACAAGCGATGGGCTACTACGCCGTGTCGCTAATCGAAGCGTCGATCGCTAACCCCGACAATCTGACGCCGTTAGTTGTGGCGAATATGCTTTACGTCGAATACGACCGGCTCGACCTCGGGGCCGAAACGCCGCAAAACGTGCAGCAACGCATGTTGAGCAATTAAAACCGCCAGGGCTTCCGCCTTGGCTTTTTCGGTTTACGCCGCGCGCGGCGTAAACGAGCGCCTGTGGTTGCCTACATGACGGTCTTAGCGTATACTTTCCGTATGGGCAGACAATCGCCAAACGATAGGAGGGCGCAGTTATGACGAACGAAACACAACTACCGGCAATTACACAGACTTACCGCACAAACGAACTGGCGCAGCTACTCGGCATTAGCGCGCCGAACATACGGCGACATGCTGCGGCACTCGAAGCTGCAGGCGCGTCCATTGCGCGCGACGAACGTGCTGAGCGTATATTCAGCGACCAAGACTTATCGGCAATGCGGTACATGCGCAAGCTGATCGACAAAGGCGCAACGCTTGCCGATGCGGGCAAGGAAGCTGCGGGTCTGTTGAATCAAGAACGCCAGGCGCGCGCTGAAGCGGGTGAACTAGTGCAGGCGGGTGATCGCGAAGTGTTTGCGGCAATGGTGCGAAAGCTCGACGAGCAAGACAAGATGATGCGCGCTGTGATGGACGATAACCAATACTTGCGCGATCAGATGAAACGGATTATAGCGGGGCAAGATCGTATCGAGACTTATATAGAAGAAGCGCGTGCAGCCGAACCTGCGCAACCAGCAGCCGAAGAAAAACCCGAACCAAAGCGTCCGTGGTGGCGCTGGTTCGGGTGACGAAATAATTAGTATTGCGCTTAGCCGCGTTTACGTGTAATATACTAAATAACGAAAAACAACGGAATAGCAAAAGGTGCAAAGCTTGTTAAGAGGAACGCCAATTCCTTCTAACCGGTGACGTCGGAACACCCCGACATGCACCACTTGCTCAGCACCTTTTTAATTGGATACTCCGATTATATCTAAATTCGGCGTTCTTGTAAAGAGGTACACGCTAATATGTCGCAAATAAGCGAATGTTAGTAACGGGCGGTGGTCATGTCGTGATTGATGCGATAATGACTGCCGCCTTTTTGCGTTCCTACAAAGGGAGCGTTACATATGAAGAAACTATCCGATCACAAAACGTTTGCTACTACCGCCGACCTAAACGGCGCCATTCGCCAGCATTTCTACACGCACCAATTCGCCATGAACGCTACGACTAAACGCTTGCTCGAAACTGTTGCGCGTCATGCCGTCAAATACACGGGCGCAGCCTGGCTTAAAGCCGACACACTTGCGGGCCTTCTCGACGTCAACGTGAAGACGGTTCGGCGCGGGCTGGCTCGCCTGCAGAGGCTAGGAATTATCGAAAAGCGCTCGACTCTACGTATGATCAGCGGAGGTTACGGTGCGAATATTATCGTTATCCTGCCGGCTGCTAACACTAGTGTCCAGTCGCAAGTGTCCAGTCGGTCAGTTGGCGCGGAGCTTACGGAGAGTAAAGCGAAACCTACTTCACAGCAAGCCGAAGCTACTATCTTTATAAACAAACCGATACAAACCTTAAATGGAACGTTACCAGCAGCGGAAAAAGCGCCCGCAACGTTCTATGAACATTTAAAGTCGTTAATCAGCGATAAGAAAGAACGCCGCGAATACTACATTGCGTTCAAGAAGCAAGTAGCGTCGCTACTTAAATTCGACATCTACGCAGACAAGGCGGAGCTGCTGGAACTATTGGCGGTACGTGCGCTGTATTCAGCACTAAGACGTCAGCAAGTCGGAAACGTCGGTAATGCAGTCGGGTATTTCTACGGCACACTGCGCAATCAAATCGAAAAGACGTTATTTAGCGACCTGGGCGAAGTGTATTCGACTGATCCCGACGAGTTGCTGGCGCTCTTGCCGTACTGAAAACGCCTAAACCCTTATATAGTTTGCTACATACGGTAAATTGCGTTTTCAGAGCGAGTTCGTAATACGTGATTTAGTGAAGTCGCAATTAATTTCGCAAATACCTCCCCACTTCGACTGTCGGCGGCTAGATAGTTGTATAAGACATCGAAAGGGGAGGCGGTAAGTTATGGACGAAGTGGCGGCGAATGTTTGCGCACGACTTGAAGAACTAGGATTTAATCCGTATGTGCAAGTAGGCAAATCGCATGTAAGGCACTGTTTGATCCGTTACCACGATATCAAGAATGTCGCGATAGAGACGGCGAACTTGACTGACGGAGAGCCTTACGTAGTAGTCGGCAGGAAGCCCAAGAATTATCTCGCTATCTATAACTATGAAGATTCTACGGTAACTATCACGAATTTATGGGCGCACCGTGCTAAACGTAGCTTCTTATTAGACGGCTCACATCCGTTTAAAGACGGGCTTGCTTATCGGTCATGAAAGCCGGTAATCAAGCAGCAGATCGTAAGCAAGCTTGTCTAGCCGTCGGAGGCAATGCGCCAGTGCCTCACGATTTGTACCGCCGCCTGATTCCGTTGGCACGCCAATACGATAAGGGTTACGGCGATATTGCGCAACTCTACCTATACTTACTGGCGAACGTCAACGGCCAACCGGATAATCCGCGTTATATGAGTGCGTGGCCTAGCGTACTAACTATCGCTGCCGATACCGGCATAGGGCGAAACCGAGTCCCACGTTTGGCCGGCGTGCTCGAAGCTGTGGGATTGGTCGAAGTTGAATATGAGCAGCAGCCGACTAAGCGGTTGAAGTTCTATTATCCGCAATACTATTCGACGCTAAACGATGCTGAAATACACGGCCGGTTGAAGGCGATGCACTCTACGGTGCAGACCGATGCACTCAGCAGTGCACAGTGATGCACTCTACGGTGCCTGTAATAATAACAAAGTAATAATAACTAATTAATAAAAGATATACTTCCTCATTCGCTAACGCTCATTCGTCAGGCGATCATACGTAAAGTAACTGCGCATATAAGTACAGACGCAAAAGCGCATGTGCCCGTATATAAGGGAACGCCTGAACTTAAACACAAGTAAGTCGCCTCACACCCTCGCAGCGCCCCGAACGACTAAACGCTCGACCAACTCCGTAAGACGGCGCCTACGCGCTGAAAACAGGCTTAAAATCGAAGGAGGCCACCGAATGAACATCGCAATCAACGCCGACTACCGCATTACCAGCGACCAATACAACGTCAATATAGAACGCCGCAAGTTGAGCGACCCGACGCGCCGACCCGGCTTCGACGCAAGTAAGCACGACACCACACCGCGCGAAAGCTGGGCGCCAGTTGCGCATTGTCGCGACGTAGCACACGCGCTAAACTGGTACGTTGATTACCGCGTGCGCACCTCGGAAGCCAAAACGCTGGCTGAACTACGCGACGTTATTTTAGCGCACCAGGCCGAAGTCGTGGCGCTGTACGGAACTAGCGTAGTTTAGACGGGATTTCAGCGCAATACAGATACGGTAGCAAGTAAGTAAGGTAAGCGCATGGGCGACGGCTAGAACGCCTGTAGCGCGGTTAAAACGAAGGAGGACGATGTTATGCGAATGTTTTCAAAGCTAATGCCACCAGAGTTCTATTACATCCGAGTATGCGGCAAGCAACTTAAATTACGATGGGAGGGCGCAAAATGACGAAACCACTCGAAGTAGGCGATATAATCATCGCAAAGCATAGCGTTCCATTTCCCGATGGCGTTACGGAAGGTTGCGAGTATTCAGTCGCCACCGTATGGAACAGCTCGTCTGGAAATTCCGGGTTCACTATAATTAACGACAATAAACTCGACGCAATGCCGGTTGAGGCGGTATTTTATCGCAAGGAGGCGTTTGAATGACGGACACTACAAAGCCACTAACCGACTGGAACGTTAAAGACTTCCACACGTATATGCAGGCGGAACACTTACGGCTATTCAACGTCGACTACCGGCCGCAAGCGTCATGGGGGCGCGAACAAGGGCTACTCGGCGGGCTGATCGGCACAGCGCGTAAGCCAGGCACCGTCGACAAGGCGCTGGTTAAGGCGTTCATCGACGAAGGGTTCGCTACTTATAAGCCGACCGCAATGTACCCCGGCACAAGCTTCGGCTGGCTTTATCAATACCGCGCCAACGTATGGCAACAGCTGCAGCTTGACGCTAAGTTGGCGGAGGGGCGTACGGATGTAGACGCAGATAATGACGGGTGGTTTTAAATGCGAAGGAGGCTGGGCGTATGGAGAATTTAAGCAAATCGCAATTATTCTACGGGGATTATCGCAGTGAGTGCCTAAGGGCAAAAGTCGAAGATGCCGGCCACTTGGAGTTAACTATTAGCGATGATGATAGCGAATTATTTGCGTCAATGCGACTTGAAAAACTACAAGCGTTAGAATTAGCGATGTTTATTTTGAAATCACTGTAATTAAATTCTTACGAATAGAAGGGGAGATAAGTATGAATAGACCCGAATTCTACAGAGGGAAACCAATTATTCAACCAGGAGAGACTTACGAAATTGATGGTGTATTGCATGAGGTTGTAACAGCTACATCAAGTATTATCGGTGTGAGCGCTGGGAATATTAGCATGACTAATCCTATTTTCCACTTAGATAATTTAGAGACGGGGGAACGAGTTTACTTATCCAAAAAGGAGTTAGCTTCAAAATTTGTAAGTCCTGAAGAATCGTCTCTTTGAATAACGAAACTGCGCAATAACCGCAACAAACGAAAGGAGCGTCGCCAATGACGAACGAATCACGCTGCCTATTAGCAGCCGAATGTCTCCTCGCCGGCCAGTCTGCGCATTGCACCGACCACTGCACGGCGTTTATCGCAATGCGCGGTCGGTCAAACAGCGCCAACCTGCCGCAACGCTACCGCCTCACCACGCTCGCCAATAGCCCCGCAGCCGCCGGCCAAGCGCCTATTTACAAGCAGCTTGCGGCATACGCAGCTACGTTCGATCGCCAGTACCCCGACGCCATGCAAACGCGTGTGGACGAAGTGGGTGTCGAGAAGGCGCAAGTCAAGTCGATGTACCTTTGGTCGCAATCGCCCGGCACAGGTAAAACCACGACGGCCGCCGCATTGCTGAACGAATGGCTGCGCGCTAGTCTTATGGGCGCCGTCAAACGCGGCCGACAAGCGCCACAGCAGCCGGCAATGTTTCTCGACATCAACGAGTGGCAGTCGGACTACAACCTCGCCACCATGACGAACGACGACGCAGGCATGGCGCAAGTACAGGCGACGTTGAAGCGGGCGCAAGCTGTCGACTTCCTTGTAATCGACGATATTGGCATACGCGACGCAACGCCGGCTTTTAAGGCGTATGTACACGCCATTATTAACGCAAGGTGTGCCGGCGCCAAGCCGACAGTCTATACGTCGAATCTGCCGCTGGAACAAATGGAGCGCGTGTTTGACAGCCGGTTGCACGACCGTATGCGCGACATGTGCACCGTTTACAAATTCGAAGGCAGCTCGCATCGGGGCGGCAAATAATGAGGCCGACGTTAGTCGCCGACTTGCCGCTGGGCGCTACGTTTTACGCCGAAGAATATGCGACGGACTGCACGGTCGAGGTGTTCTACGGAATGCGTGCGTTGAGGCTTGCGCATAACGGAAACCTTGTAATGACCGGTGCATGGCCGCGATTTACGCTGACAACTGACTACGAAGGAGGCGCCGCCGAATGAGCATCAATATAGAAAAGGTGTTACAGGAACGTACTGCAGAAGAGTGGCGTGTTATTTACGAAACGACATTCGATGAGCATTTTGAGCTGGTCACAGACATCTGCCACGAAAACAACCGTTTGAAGGCTAAATACGAGGAAGTGAAAGAAATTAATTCGTTATTGGCCACGATGCTTTTCGTAATTGTAATGACGTTGATTGTTCTGACCAGTATACAAAATATAGTAGGAGGTTGACGAATGATCCAGCAAGGAACGCTAGACTACTTAAACTATATGATCGATGAGGAGATCGAAACTAACGAAGATAGTATTAAGGAGTCCGATAACCAACGTTTAACAGATAGATACGCCGGCGCTATAAATGGTCTAAGGTTCGCGAAGCATCTGATAAACGCCGATTTCATAGACGACAGCGGCAGAGAAGAGATCCCCCGTAGAAACGAACAAATCGTCACGGTATTAACTACGTACGCCGGAAAGCTACCCGTTTCGCCTGAACGTAAATAACTCGAAGGAGGGCGCCGAATGAACCGCAATAACTTCTTTACACATATCACCGCAGTATTAACCGCGCTACTCACCGTCCAGGTACTCGCTAAGAAAACCCCGCCGGTGCCTCACCGCCTGCCCGCCGCGCCGTTCGCAATTGGCGACTTGGTGTCGATCGAAGGTTACGACGGCCAGCTCTACTACGTCGACTGCTTCACGGAGTCGCGCCAAACCGACGGCGACGGCGTAATCGAGGACGTCCACTACGACTTAACCTGCGCAGGCACAGGCGACTATGAAATTGCGTTTATGGAAGATTTGACGCTGGTTGCGCGTGCTGCCGACGCCGAGGCGTATTTAGACGGCTACGCATACGTGCCTGCCGACGACTATAATCCGATGGGAGCGATACCTATGCAGAAGCAAACGCCACGTCAGATCAGTTCCGCTATAGAGGCGGGCAATCGCCTCACACGCCAACGCAAGCTCGCCTTGACCGACTGGCTGTTAGACCAGCGCAAGCAATACAGCGACTTGGCTGCGTTCTTTAGCGGCGGTTACGACGGCAGCATTGCGCAAATCGACGAAGACTTGACGGCGTTAGCCATGCTCGAACTGCCGGCGGCTGGTTTTATGAACGACGTTGAGCTGCGTATTGAGCAACGGCTAGCACACCGGACGTATGACGCGCCGTTGAAGCCGGAGGTGGGCGAATGACTCAGGAAATAATTACGACAATAACGCTAAAGCAGGACGTTTCTGACGACATTACCACCCCGCAAGTTCTCGACTATTCAGGCGCAGTTCGCGATTGGATAAAGGAAATACTGCCCGAAGATATAACGCTAGCTAAAATAAGCGTAGCCGTAGAGCCGAAGGAGGCTGACGAAGAATGACGTTCTTAGAACTAACGAAGCACCTGCGAGACAGCAGCAAAGCGCGGTTCGACGCCACAGCCGACGCGCTCTACTACTGCAACCATTCGAAGCAATCGGCGCGGCTGAAACGTAGGCTAGCGCAACAATTGGCGCTGTTGCAGTTCTACGACGACATGCTTGCGAAATTGACGAAGGTAAGCGAATGAGTACGGACGTAATCGGATTCCTTTTATTCATCGGAATACTAGCAATAGTAACGATAGCCGTGATGTTTATAGACCCGCGCAAATATTAACGAAGGAGGTTGACGAATGAGAGATATTAAGTTTCGCGCTTGGGATAAGGAAGAATGCGAAATGCTTAGCGATATATCGATTCTTGATGATACATGGGACATGTTGAATGAGTTTTTGAAACACAAGGACGAATTAGTATTCATGCAATATGCTGGCTTAAAAGACAAGAACGGCGTTGAGATTTATGAGGGTGATGTTCTGGATTACTCCGGCGATGTGAAAAGTGTGTTAATGTTCGAGGTCATATTTCACCACGCTGGGTTCAAAAGGAAATGGTTGGACGAGAAAACTATAAAAATCCGAGGAATCGAAGTAGAAACCCTTGCGTGGAATACCAGTACTATTTTCGAAGTCATCGGAAACATCTACGAAAACCCCGATTTGAAATAACGAGGGAGGCTACCGACGTGGATTATCACGAACATTTAGAGCGCATGGCTAAAATCGGCGCACCAGCGAACGAACTACGTATTAACGGCGCAGTAACTAATCGGCGGACATTCCACGCGGTAGACTCCGTGCTGTTCGCTATAAACGACTACGCCGCGATTGAGAGAGAATTAACGAAGGAGGTTAACGCCAATTGAACTACGGAATGCTACTACTCAATAAGATCGTCGAGCAAGACGACGTTAAAGCGATTGCCCGCCACGCCCTCGAACCGGAGCACTTTGCCACGGAAGGCGAGCGCCAGGCTCTACAGTTCATCCGCGACTATGCACGTGCTAACGGCGGCCGCGCGCCGAGCTACGCCGTCATGATCGAAGAGTGCCCGACGTTTGACTACGTGCCGCAAGTCGACGACGATTACGGCTACCTGACCGGCCAAGTCAAGGCGCACGCAGCCAAGACGCAGCTCATGGCGTATTTGCAGAACGATTTCAGCGCCGAGTTCAGCCGCGAGCGCGACGGTGCCAAGTTGCTCGACCGATTGCAGGCGCAAATTGCCGACATCAAGCGCAGCACGACAACCAGCGCTAAGGTCGGCCTGAGCGTTAAAGACGACAATGACGTGTTTCGCGCCGAGTACGCCAAACGTAAAGCAGGCGAGTCGAGCCGATACTGGCGGTCGAAGTATTCGATTATCAACGACGGCGCCGGCGGCTATGCTTCGTCTAATATGTACGTTATATACGGTCGATCGGGTCGTGGCAAGTCGGCAGTAGCGCTCGACGAAATGGTTGAGCTGGCGTTTCAAGGCGCAACCTGCCTCGTATGGCTGATGGAAATGGGCTGGTTCGAAGGCATGGTGCGGCTGTATACGTATATTAGCGCCCGCACCGGCGTGGTCATGGCTGCTCTCGACGGCGTAAACTTCGACGCTGGGTTTAACTCACGCGACATGCGCAAAGGCGAATTTGCTGCCGATTTCGAGGCGAAGTTTATGGCGTTCCTCGACGACATTAACGCAATCTTGCCGGGCAATATCGTGCTGCGGGGCGTCGACGACGATAACTTCAAAGACCGCCACCTGACGGCGCTTGAAGCCGACGCCATTAATACGAAGGCCGACGTCGTGCTCGTTGATCCGTTTTACTATATGGACTACGAAACCAACACGTCGAAAACCAGCGGCGGCGATGCGGCTAATACATCGAAGGGCTTGCGCCGATTAGCCGGCAGCTTAGACGTGGTAATGTTCGCCATAACGCAGGCCGACGAAACGGACGAGGCATTAAACGACGAAGGTGGGCGTGAGTTGGCGCTGCCGAAGCGTAAAGAAGTATCGAAGACCAAAGCGTTGCTGCAAGATGCGGCGGTGCTGATTGCGGTCGACACGGTGTTTAAGGAGTCGCGGGGGATTATCGGCTTGAACAAAGGGCGCGACGGTGGGGAAGACGAGGTTTGCGAAATCGTGTACCTACCGCAGATTGGCGTAATTAAGGAAGCGGTAGTTGCGCCGGATCAGTTCGGGTTTTAAGGCTGCCGCACAGTAGATGGAAACGGAGGGGTTTTATGAAAAGAGTACATGTCTGGATGCTTGAAGAATATAAAGAGCCGATAAACGAAAGCGTCTTATTGCCAATAGTACCTCGCAGACACGATGTGATTGTTATTAGAGGTAATGAATATATCGCTAAAACGGTAATACTCGAAGCGGGTTCAGAAGAAATTACAGTGAATTTGGCTTCACCGTTTGCAATGGGATATTAACCGTTCGCTCAAACTACGCGTTAAATAACCTACGAAAGGAGCCACCGCCATGCCGCTAATCAGCGTACGCAGCACGCAAATAGACGTCGACATTACCGCCGAACTCGAACAATACGAATGGACGCGCCCGCGATGGACTGCCGACAAGCTACTCGCCGGCTCGCCGTTCCGCCACGATCAGACGCCGAGCTTCTTCGTCAACTTGGAATCGGGTGGCTGGTCGGACAGCGGCGCCTATGACGCAGAATATGGGCGTGGTAATTTCGTTAAGTTGCTGGCGTTTCTGCGCGACGAGCCGACGGTCGACACCGAAGACTACTTGCTGGCGACGTACGGCGGCTTCGGCTATGACGATCAGCTCACGCTCGACTTGAAACGTTACCGCGCCGACACGCCGTTGGTTGTGCTTGACGCCGAAACCGTGCCTCCGTTAGCCGGCCGAGGAGTTGCGTATATGGCCCAGCGTGGCATTCATCCGGCAGTTACGGCGCTGAACGGCGTAGGCTATGACGCGGACAGCCAGGCGGTTGTAATACCGTGGCGCGATCCGCAAGGGCGGCTGGCAAACGTTAAATATCGCCAGGTGTTCGGCAAGACGTTCTGGTATGCGAAAGGTGGGCGGTCATTGCGGTCGCTCGTATGGGGCGCCGACATCGTTTACAAACGCGGCATTAAGCGGGCGGTACTGTGCGAGGCTGAATTCGACGCCATGACGTGGCAGTCGGCGGGCATTGCGGGGTTAGCGGTTGGAGGCGTGACATTTACGCAGCAGCAGGCGGACATTATTAAGCGGTCGACGATTGAGACGTTAATTTTGGGCGGCGATAACGATAAGGCGGGCGCTAAGTTGAATGCGGAGGTTGTACGGTTGCTCGGCGGCCATGTGCGGCTGCTGGCGCCTGTGTGGACGGGTGATGCGAAGGTTAGTCCGAAGGACGCGAACGAAGCGGGCGTTGCGGCGTTGCGGGCGTTGGAATACCGCGAAGTGACACCGTTATTTAACTTCGCCAGTGACTAAATAACTACGCAAGTTCCACGTTTAGGAATTTACCTACGTAAAAATAGTTCGATATACTTTCGTTATGCGGTGGACTTTCGGCCCCTAAGTCGCTAAAATAACGTTATGAGCATCGGAACGAACGTTCGCTACGCGAAAACACGTATTAGCAGCCGCGAAGAAGCTACTCTTCGCCCGACGGTAGCCATTCGTAGAGGTCGTCGATTGTGCAGCCGACAGCTTGCGCAATGAATCTTGCGTTTGCCAGCGACAATATGTACCTCTTGCGAACGATGTCGGATATACGCTGTTCAGTCAAGCCGGTGCGTTGCGAGAACTCTCGGCGTGAGAGCTTGCGTTCGTCCAGGCGTTGTTGAAGCAGGCAGCGGCCAACTCGTTCCAACTGCGGATCACTCCTTTTCCAAGATAACTTGCACAACCTTTTCGATTGGAACGTTTAGTACGATGCAGATGCGTTCGATTTGCAACAACGTCAGAAGCTCGTTGCGGTTAATCTTCGCCACTGTATCCGGGTGAACGCCGTGATTGCGCAGCTCACTGATATTCCAGCCTCTTTCGAGCAGCGTTTGTTTGAGTGGTTCATAGGTAATCATGGGCAAATCCTCCTTATTTGTAAATTACTATAAAAAATGTTCGACAAGTTGAACATAAGATGTTACTATTTAATTAAGCCATAAAACGTTACAAAAGTCACGGAAAACTTTCATGCGAGGGGTCGTAAATATTGAGAGTACAAAGCTTATTAGAAAATGCGATCGATAACAGTGCGAAACCAATCACACTAAAATCCATCGCTACACAAACGGGAATTGATCTATCGTTAATTTCAAAGTTTTTTGCTGGCAAGCGAGAATTATCGCTTTGCGACGTATTAAAGGTGACGAGGCTTGTCGCGCCTGCAAGCGAGAAAGAAGTGGTGCGCTGGCTAGTAAGCGATTATACAGAATCAGCCAGCCGTGTTAACGTAAAGTCAGCGCTGCTGTACCTCGTTAACAACTATATGTACGACGAGATAACGGTACTCGGCGAATCCATTCCGCATACGCATAAGGAGAACATTGCGTGGTACGAATTGGTCAAAAGCCTGGCGCTGCACAAGAAAGGCGAAGTGGTCGGCTACGAAATGCTGACGAATGTTAACAAGGTTTCACACGATTCGCCCGACGTTTTGACGCTAAAGCACACGCTATGTGCCCACGGAAATTATACCGAGCGTAACTTTATATTCGTTCTTGACTTCGTTAAGGACGCCGAGCGTTGCGCAGTTGGCGTCAAAAACGAGTTTATCCGCAACTCACTGCTGAATTCGATCAACGAGCTGATGGCGAACGCAATGCTGTTTCGCCGCAAAGATACGAAGAAATGCCGATTCTACGCGAATAACACGCGACAGAGTTGCTTAACAAGCGCGGTGACGCATATTAACAACGACTACACAACGGGTATTTCGTATTTGTTCGAGGACTTCGATCAGGCGCTATCCTACTTGCAACGTAGTGCAGACGGTTGGCGAAAGCTTGGCCGCCCTGAACGCGCAGAAGCGATCGAGCAAGACGACATAGCGTTTTTATATAACTGCTGGCACCGACCGATGGCGCAAGGTAGTGCGCTGGCAGCAAGCGCTCAGGCACATCGGTATTTCATAGACGGGGAAGTTGCGAAGGCGCAGACGGCAGCATTGGCGTTAGGTAATAGCGCGTTTGACTTATTCGTAAAGGGCTTAGTATTCGCCGACGATGCGTTGCTGTTAATGTCCGCGATGGAGTACCGTCTCAAAGGTAACGAGTTCTTTGCGCAGTTGCCAGCGAAGCACATACAAGCTAAACCGCTTCAAAACGTTTATAACGATCTAACAATACTAAAAACAGCGTAGGGGGAATTTATTAATGAAAAATCTAATCGCAAAATTATTAATCGTATCAGCCTTGGTATTAGCACCACTCGGAGTAGCGTTGGTACAGCCGGACGAGCAAGTTGCTTCTATAGAAGTAAAAGACAATGAGTTCGGAAGAGCTGCGAAAGATCCGGGCGGAAATGGCGGAACAGGTGGTTGATAAGACAGAAGTATTAAGCGGCTCTCATTACGAGGGTCGCTTTTTTATTTGTTAGCATGTTCAAGTATTTGAACGTTCGATAAAAAAGACTATTTTGTCCATTCTGACTTCTTTTAAAAACTTTTGGTATATATTAGGGATGTACTAAATAAAAGGAAATAAATCGAAGAAGAAAAAGAATATGAAATAAATTCCCCACTTAGTACTTCGGCGGCTAGATAGTAGTATAAGACAAAGAAATCAGGAGGGAAAATATGAAAACAACAGACATCTTAATAAAAGAGTTTCAAGTTGAAGGCTGCGAAATGGCTTTCAGCGAAGTGTACGCAAGACATTGCGACAAAGCGTTCGGCATTGCAAGAAGCCGCGCCAGCTACTACGGAGTCGATCAGGCGGAAGCTGAGTCGGAAGCTAACCTAGCGCTCTACAAAGCGATCACCAGTTACGACATGAAAGGCGGGTTTGAACCGTATTTAATAAAACTCGTAAAGTTCTACGTTAGAAATCTATGGCGTGGACAGCGTCGACAATCGGAGCGAGACACGGTTTACCTAGAAGACGCGGCAACGTCGACTGGCAACGAACCGGAAATCGCGGCAATAAAAAAAGAGCAGCGCGAGCTACTCAGGTACTTAACCGCAAGTGCAGACGATAAGAGCCGGCAAGCTCTTACGGCATTCGCAGCAAGTGAAACACTCCGAGAAGCCGGCAAGCTCATCGGAGTGGATCACAAAACGATAAAGAATCGGATAAGAAAAATATCGGCTGGCCGCCAAGACATTTCGTTAAACGAATACATTACCGCATGACCATTACACGCCACTGGCGCATAAGGAGGAACAACTATGAAGAAGTCCCTATTTTCATTATACACAATGTCGACACAATTGAAACAATTCGCAGTCCATCCGCTAAAAACGCAACTTTCGTCCGACAAACATACGTTTGCACAGGCGCGCGGCGACATCGACTTTAACTACGACGGCTGCTACAACGCAGACGACGACCACGCCGACTACCAGCCGCTAGTAAAGGCGGTGCGCATCGCATGAGTAACGTTAAACCGAAAACCACGCAGCCAACACGCTACCAACCGTCAACACACGCAGTCGAACAGGTGCACGTCCGATTCGGCATCGCTAAGCCGGCGGTGCAGGCTTGGATTTTAAACGAAATGCGCACGGCCACTTACGTCATGACTGGCGGCGGCGGACGCTTGATATACGAATCGGCCGACGCACGGCTTATCGTATCGGACAACGCAGCAACGGTTATTTCGGTCACGCCACTGCAGGACGACCTGCCGGTACACGACAAAGTACGCGCACTGGTTATGCGCCAGTTGACGCTGGCTAACGCAACACACCGCAAGCAAACGCGGGCATTGAACATCGAAAGAGCGCGCAAAGACGTGGCGATTGCACAGTTACGCCTGAACCAACGCCTGGCGAAGTCGCCGGTCGCACAGGCGCAGATTGACCGTAAGATAGCGTTAGTGCAAGCGGCGCTCGATCGGCTTGCGTTGGATCAGCGCCGAGCTGACGAAGTGCTTGAGACAGAGCGTAGAGCAGCGCGTATGTATGGCGTCACGGCGACCTAACCGTCGCCCCGTCGTGAATGCCTTCGACAGTAGTAGCGGCTGTGGCAATCGCTGCGGACGCAATGAACCAAGCGGCGTTTAGCACCAAGGCTGCTATCGAGGGCGACCACGGCGGGGCGCTGCAACTAACGCTGAAATACGCGTGAAAACAGCGCAGTCTGCCCGGCAGGCACGCCGCCAATTAAGATGCGTGAAGTGTCGGCGCTCTAGTCGATGCAAGCCGGCTCAACGTCGGCTAACGGTTACTTACGAGGTGAGAAAGGTTCCTCACGCGCTAGGTTATTAATACAACGCCAAGGCTGGCACCCGATAAAGCCACGGAGCCTAGTTAATAGGTATGCAGGAAAAGAGCGAAAGCTCACGCCGCCCTGCCGTAAGTAGCCGTTAGCGGACGCTGATCCCGCAAGCTGACGTAGTGCACGACGTTAGTAAGCGCATGGTGTACCGCATATTAAACCGAAAAGGGGACGATTTGATTGGGTATTAGAGACACGCTTAAAAAACGCGAAGAACAACGGGACGCAGCAGCAAACGGGGGTAACAGCGATTTCCCGGACGGCGTCACTCGATATGTTCGCATGGGTAAGTTTGGCGAGGTAAATGCCGAAGGACGCACGTTCATCACTCTCGCTGATCCCGACAATTGGTTCTTCTACTTTGTCCACGAACATTCCGAGTTCAACGGCAAAACGACGCACTTCTTCCGTAAACACACCTGCACGCATTCTCCACGTTCCCAAGACGCTGACATTATCGACTTCTTCAAACCCGGCAAGCAAGAGTGCTTATCGTGCAAAGCGGGCGCTAAACGTAAAATGTACGCCATGATTCCCGTATACGACCTCGAATACAAAACGTACCGAGTGATCGACACGAAGGAATTCCACATCAACAACCTGATTTCGGACTACGACAAGTTCGAGAAGACGATGCGCAAGGTAACGAAAGACGCCGAGTATTCCATCGTAGGGGAAGCGGTGTTTATCAAGCAAGTCGACAAGTCGTTCTCGCTGGAATCAGGCGACGCAACGGACGAAGAACTCGAAGCGGCTAAAGCGTTTATCGGAATCGACTACGGTTACGAAGAACTGGCGAACTTCCGCGAAGAGAGCGACATTGTGACGTTGCTGCAAGACGCATTGTCGGAAGCCAATATCGACAAATCCGTATTGCCAGCGGCCACTGCTACGGAAGAACAGGCGCCGGCAAGCGAGGGCGCACCGCTTGCACCCGACCCGACGGAGGCGTTCTAATTGGCGCATAAATTCAACGTAATCGGCGCGTATGCCGAACTAATTGCGCGAGCTGCGTTGCACGCTAACGGGTGGAAGTCCGTGGGGAGCTGCGACGCCAGCGAGGCGCACGACATTCAAGCGCGGCACCCGACGACAGACGAGTGGGTGACGTTTCAGTGCAAGACGATCCACGTACGCGACGACCGACGCGGCGAATACAAAGTGCCCGGCAAGAAATCGAATGGCAACGTCTACACCAAGTCAGACGCCGATATGTTCATCGGTGTACTGGTCGGTGTTGCCGACGGGCCGCGCGTCTGGACGTTTGCTAATCGCGAAATTACCGAATACTGGGGGCCGCAAGCAGGCGCCGGTAAGGAATGGACGGAGCTGCCGCTGAACCTCGACCGCACGACGCTGCATAACGTTGAGGTGGATGTAGGTTGACGCCGGAATGCGCAAATTGTGCGCGGGCGATTACGCCAGGCAAACCGTATATTGTAGACGAGCGCACTGACGCCGTTTGGTGTAGCGGCAGTTGCTTCAGCGACTGGGCGGCGGACAACGCGGAAGAGCTAATCGAATATTACGCAAAGCACTATACACACCGATTATAAATCAGACGAAATGGGGCGTTTATAAATGGCGAAGTTAACCGGAGTTAAAGCGTTGGATATGAAGAATGGCGAGGTAATTCGAGTTGAATACGAAGGGGCACCGTATGAGTTAGTTGAGGGAGACGCCAAGAAAGGCGATTTAGCATACCGTTCCTCGAAGTCATACCACGGTGATATTACAATCGGAAGCTACTACGAGGTAGTCCGCTTCGACAAGAGCGACTTGACGGTTAGAGTAATCGACAATTCTCGCAAAGCCGGATGGTACGACTTGTCAAAATTCGAGTATTACCGAAAAGTCACCGCAGAAACGCCGTCACTAGACGCAAGGCTGTCAGACGTAGAGGCTCGCGTAGGCAAGCTTGAAGCGAAGCCGCAACAACAGCAAGTCACGCGTCCGATTACAAGCTACGACGATCTTGCGGTAGGCATGACGTTGCAGTGCGTTGAGACTAACGTGGGTTACGTAACAGTCGACAAAACCTACGTAGTTACTGGCAAGGATAGTGACGGAGATTACGAAGTTATTGACGACGTAGGCGATAAAATCAACGTCACGTTCTACCGCGATGTGGCTGACGACAATTATAAATTCGTAATCGTAGGCGAAGCGCATGCACAGCCGCAAGATGCGCCGCTGAAGGTTGGCTACTACGCTAAAATCGTCGATGCTAGTGGCAGAAACTCCGGCATTTTAGAAGGACAGATTCGCGTTATTACGAAAGTAGACGATACTGGTATGCCGTATGCTGCGGAAACATTAGACGGATCGGCGTACGACTGGTTCCGCGCACACCGCCTCGTCAAAGCAACTGACGCAGAAGTAGCGGCTGCAAAGGCGCCAAAGTTAAGCGTAGGCGATTACGTTCGCCCTAAGTCAGCCGGACGTTTCGGAGGTGTTGAAGTAGGCACGACCGGAAAAATCGACCTCGGCCCTGACGGCGACGGAGAGTATCGCGTTACCTTGCCGGACGAAAGCGACCACGACTACTTCGAACCGTCGCAACTAGAACGCGTAACCGACGCAGAAGTAGTCGCAGTGCAAGCGTCAGTCGCCGAAGCCGAGCGCTGGGACGAAATTGGGCGCAAGGTGAACGAGTTTAAGGAGGGCGACATCGTGCGAATTATAGCGCGGGAAGACGCATACACAGCGCACAAACCCGGCGAAATTGGAGTAGTTTTGCGGGACATGAACGACGACCGTCCGTGGGTTGGCGTAAATAAGCTTGAGCAATTTAGCGTAGTCGAATTAGTAACGCCTGTCGAAGACCGTTTCGACCGCGCGTAACATAAACGTAACTACACCGGAAGCGGAGGCGGCACAAGATGGAACTCAAACTAACGTTAAATGGCGCAAGCAGCGATAAGCCGGCGCAGACCGACCGTTTGCAAGCTGCGGCCGCCAAGCGCACGGCGCACGTTGAGTCAACCGACGAAGCATGGCAGCGCATTTTAGCGATGAAGAACGCCGACGCTGACCAGGCGAAGTTGCTGGCGGTCAGAAATGCGATGGCCGACGGTCAGTTAGGACGCGAGCCGGCAAGCGCAGGTAAACGATTTAGTAAAGCGGAGGCGCTGCGGTTGTACCGCGAGCTGGCGTCGTTGCAGCGTGAATCGAAGCTGGCTGCGATGGTTGCGGGCACACCGGCTAATTACGTGCTGGTACTCGATGAAACGGCATTGGCGAAAATGGTCGCCGAGCTACACAACGAACCATTGATCGCAGTTGATACGGAAACGACCGGCCTGGACGTTTACACAGACGTCATAGTAGGCGTTTCATTTACGCTACCAATCGCTGACAAGCACTACTATGTACCGATCACGCCAACCGAAGACGAGCGCGTGCTTGACGCTCAGCTGGCGCTAGAAGCAATGCGACCTGTAATTGAGTCGGCTGACATACGCAAAGTAATGTTTAACGCAGTATTCGATATTCACATGTTTCGGCGTCACGGTATTTCGTTCGGCGGTCTTGCGTGGGACGGCATGACGGCGATGCACTTGCTTAACGAGAATGAGGCAGAAAAGAAGCCGGGCAATGTCGGCTCTTTTAAATTGAAAGATCTAGCGCCAAAATACCTGGGCGCAGAATCCGACACATTCTCCGAGCTATTCGGAAGTAACGCGAAGTTTGCCGAAGTGCCGCTTGACATTGCGCTAGTATATGCGGCGAAGGATACGCAACTCACATACGAATTGTATTTGTTTCAACGCAGACACCTCGAAAATTTCCCCGAAATGTATGGTTATTATTGCGATGTAGAAGTGCCGCTGCTGAATGTCATTGCCGACTTGGAAGCAAACGGCTACGTGCTCGACTTGGATTTCGCGGTTAAATACGGCAATGAGTTGCGGGCACAGTCCGACGCCCTGTATATCGAGCTAATGGACGCGCTGAAGCCGTTCGTTGAGCCGGGCGCCGAATTTAACCTCAATTCTCCGCAGCAGTTACGTCCTGCACTATCGAAAGCAATCGGCAAGCCCCTCGCAAACTTGGACGCCAAGCGTACGCTGAAACCACTGCGCAAGCAATTCGATATTATCGACAAGTTGCTTAAGTACAAAACGATTACGAAGCTATCGAGCACGTACATCGACTCGCTGCCACGAAAGCAAAACGTCACTACCAAACGCTGGCACTCGCGGTTCAATCCGATGGGTACGGTAACTGGGCGCTTCAGTAGCGGCAAAGACGAAGAGTCCGGCACCGATCAGCAGTTCAACGTTCAGAACCAGCCAGCCGACGCGCGCAATATGTTCGTAGCGCCGCCGGGTAAAGTACTCGTCGGGGCCGACTTCAAGGCGCAGGAAATTCGCTGTGCTGCGTATATGTCGGGCGAGTCGGTGCTGATTGACGCGTTTAAAGCTGGCCGCGATCCTTACGCAAACATGGCGGCAAACTATTACAAGCGACCGTACGAAGATGTCAACAAGAATCCAGACGGCAGCGACACGGTTGAACGTAAAGGCATGAAAGTCGTATGGCTTGCGACGTTATACGGAATGAGTATTTATTCGCTGGCGGACATGCTCGGAATATCGAAGGACGAGGCGAAGAAGTTTCAAACGGAACTATTCGAAAGTATGCCGCAGCTAAACGCATGGCTCAAAGACAATGAGCGCTTCGTATCGAAGAACGGCTTCGTGTGGGCGGATAAGCAATACCGCAAGCGGCGCCTGCCCGACGCTAAGCTGAAACGCAAGCAAATTCCGTACGGCAAATATAACGATCCGGCGTATGAAGCTGACCGCAAGCACAACTCGGCTATCAACCGTGCGCTTAGACAGGCGACAAATGCCCGTATACAAGGATCGTCGTCGATTCAGACGAAAGTGACGATGATACGCGGCCATGAAGAATGCGCTAAGCGTGACGGCTGGTGTTTATGGGCCACTGTGCACGACGAAATTATCTTCGAAATACCGGAGGACTTTACTCGCGAAGACATTGCGGTGATTGAGCGCGTCATGCTCGATTCGTACGTGTTTGGCGAAGTGGAGAACGGCACGGACATCGAGGTTATGACGCGGTGGGGCAACGGCGTATCGGTCGACGAATGGTTTAAGCAACGCAACTCGAAGGAGGACACATAGATGGCGAATTTAACGCTTATTATAAACATATTACTTTACGTATTCGGTATTATCTCTGTAATTCAAGCGGCATTCTTTTCCGATACTTTAGCGGAACAAACGAATCACTTAGGCTGGGCGATACTCTTCTACGTATCGGCGCAGATTCCAACGAAAGTAGAGGACTTGCGTAAATGAGCACCGTAACCCTACGCAAGCTCACACGCCCAAACTGCCGGGCCTGCGCCGTGCTGACGAATTACCTCGAAAGCATTGCGGTGGATTTACTGGCGCTGGGCGTCGCAGTAACCGAGCATAACATCGCTTATGAGCCTACGCTGGTTGAACGCTACAAACTGACGACTGTGCCGGTGATCGTGATTGAGCGCAATGGACGCGAAGTTGGCCGCCTGGTCGGCTTGGTGTCGACGACGGAAATACTAGATGCGGTGCGAGCTGCGAAGGAGGACGAATAATTGACGATTGACATTACCGCAGTAGCGCAGGAATTTACCGACTACCTCAACGAGTTCCATACGTTTCAGGAACCGTATGACGACGACCTCGACGCCGATATACACGAACGTTATTCCCGCATTAAGCGCACCAAGAGAGACCTCGACTGGTCAGCGCCTTATTTCTCACCTTCCGGCGCCAACAAGTGCGACCGCGAACTCTACGTTAAGGCATTGCGCGCTAAGAAAGACGACGAAGCGATCCTACCGTGGCGACGCCGCTGGACGGGTCAGGGAACGGCGCTCGGTGATTGGTTCCAACGGGAGGTATTGCTCGCCGAAAAACACTATCCGCGATTCACTAAGAAGCCGGCTAAGTTCCGTATGGAGCGCCTAGCTAACGGAGACTTTGCGTTTGAAGATTTCGTATTCACGCAGCGTTTCGTCGAGTATGACGACGTCAAGTTTTCGCTGCTCGGCACAACCGACGGCATTCTCGAATACATTACGGACGACGGCGAAGTTAGGCGCATTGGCCTCGAAGTGAAATCGAAACAAACCACCGCAGCTCAAACGTCGCTCTACTCGATGCGCGAGCCGAAGGAAGACCACGTTAAACAAGTCACCGCGTACTCGCTGATGTACGACCTCGACGCATTTCTGATCGTCTACGTCAACGCCAGCAAAAAGGCGTGGAACATGTCGCAAGACGACTTCGAAAAGACTCCTGACTTCCGCGTGTTCGGCGTCGACATTACCTCCGGCATGCAGTTGGCGCTACTAGATAAGTTCGCCGCCATTACTAAGGCTGTCGCAGCTAAGACGCCGCCGCCGCTGGACATTGCGAAGTTCGGCTTCAACAACTTCAAAACGGCGTGTGCCGAGTCGCTGACCGACGCCGAGCTTGACGACTTGAAGACGCAGACAAAACGCTACATGAAGTCGGGGCTGCCGGAATGGCAAAAGCAGTCGGTGTTTGATGCTTACGAGTGGATTCGCGAAACTAGGGAGGCGGCACAATGACGCGCGTTCTCTTCTTCGATACGTCGCTATCGTCGCCAGGAGTTGCGATAGTCGAAGTTAAAAACGGCAAGCCGCGCATCGTCGCCATGTCGCATATTAAGCCCAACGCCAAGCTCGAACACGGCTTGCGTACGGAAATCGTCGAAGCGTGGGCTACGCTGTTCATCGCCGAGCATATTTCGAGAGGTTTTACGTCGGTACTGCGTGAGGATTTTAACGGCCGCACCTCAACGCAGAACTATCCAGTATTCGCCGCATGGTCGGGCACGCAGCGAGCCGCCGAGAAGTTCGGTCTTAAATTCGATATGTGGCGCGAGCCTGGCAAGCGAGCAACGTTAGGGCCGACGCCATCGAAAATCAAGCTGCTAGTATGCGGCAAAGGGCGCGGCGCTGCCGATAAAGACGAAGTGGCTGCGGCTGTACGACGCCTGACCGGTTACGAAGGCGAGTTTGAAACGGACGACCAATCGGATGCTGCAGCCGGAGCGCTTGCGTATCTACTACACGAAGGAGTGATTAAATGATGTTGACAACAATACCGCAAAAAGGCGATAAGATTCGATGTGTTAGCGATTACTACGACACTACTATAGGAAAAATCTACGACGTTATTGATGTGGATTATGATGGTTGCGCTCGTTTTGTGGACGACGTGCAAGACATAATGACGATTGAGGGCGACGAGTTAGAGCATTTCGAATTAGTGACCGAAGAACATGCGCAACCACTGCCGGCCGGCATCGTACGAATTGGCGCGTTTAGCATCACATCGTCGCAATACGAAAGTGCTTACAACGTTGAGGTATCGACCGACGCCGATGGATTTGCCGCACTACAGCAATTAGAAGCCGCCAGCAACGTGCAAGCCGAGCGCCGCGACATCGAACGGCAGATCGCGCAACTACAGCGTAAATTGGAGGCGTTGCAATGAGTAGAGTATCGAGTAAGGAAAACGTTGCAGAACTATCAAGGGTCGAGTTATTCTTATCAATCGCCGCACTATTTGCGGTAACACCTTTCGTAATAATGTTCGCATGGAATACGTTGGTAGTCGGCATGTTCGGCACCGCTAGTATCGGATACGGTGGCGCTTGGGTGCTTATGACATTACGCGCAGTAGCCTTGCCGAATCCCGCGTTAATTACCGAGGAACAAACGGACGAGCTTATCAGCAGACGGATTTCGCGCATCATACTAATTCCGTTAATCGCATCTGCGACGATATTCATCGTAGGGAAAGCCGTTGGCTACCTATGAAAACGTACTTACTAGCGTTCGCCATCGTAGTAGTGCTACACGCAATAGCCGCGCTGGCTGGCGCATTCACGACGCTAAGCAGCGACCAGTACCTCGTCTATATACTCGTTGGCTTCGCAAGTTACATCGTGGCAGAACGCCGATGGGGTTGACGCCTGCACAAGCGCTCGCATACGTCGAAGAACGCAAGGCCGAACTGCGCTACGACTTAGTCCGCGTCGACGAAAGGCGTGCGGCACTAAAAACACAGTTGGCGGTACTGAACGACCAGGCGCAGGAATTGCGTACATTAACCGAAAAGGGAGAGCGATAATTTGACAAACATACACACCGCATTAAACGAGGATATCCGCCAGTTTCCGCAAGTCCACCCGATTGAACCCACTATGAAAACAACCTTCGCCGGCGTTTCGCGCCTTATTATGCTCGACCGCTACTCGTTTAAAGACGTTAAAAAGTCCACTCTAAAAGTCGGCGACACCGTTGTGCTGACCGTTAAAACTGATCCGAAGTTTCCTGCGCGTGGCATTGGCGCAGTAGCCGCGATTGACGGGCGTACGATTACCGTGCAGCTCGAAGAGGCATACGCAGGATACGGCGATGAATACGGAGTGCTGATTGCTGATATTAGCGTCGTCGACAAGCCGCTTGAACTTTACTACGAACAGATTGCGTTGCGAAACGCTAAAGGAATCGCCAAGGCGGAGCTAACGCGATCAGCACGGACGAAAGCCGAGCGCGAGTTCTACGAAGAGTTGTCGTCGCTGAACTTCGTACCGGCTGGCCGCGTGTTATACGGCGCAGGAAGTGACACCGACGTGACGTTCTTTAACTGCTTTAGCGGAGAAACAATCGTGCAGACGCGCGACGGATCGAAGCGTATCGACGAACTTGACGGCGAAGTTTCCGTATTATCTAAAGACGGTATTTACCGCACAGCTACGTTCAGCCAATTCGGCGAGCAGGAGTTATTCGAAGTAACATTCGCTAATGGCGAGAAGGTTCGTACGACAGCCAGCCACGAATGGTTCTACACTGCAAGTAACGGCCTGGCGAAGACAACGACGTTAAACCTAGAAGGTAAGCGCGTGCCACTCGTTAAGAAAAGTAAGAACTTCAAGACAATGACGTTATTCGAAGGTATTCGACACGGTATCGTTTACGGCGACGGAACGCTACAGCATGGATACGCTAACGTCAAATTATTCGGAGAAAAAACCGCATTAACTAGTTACTTCGATGGCGCTCATATCACAGAGCACTATAACAGCGATTATGTCGGTATTTATAAATTAGACGCTAAGTACAAGGCGCTTCCAACGACGGAAGACGAATCATACTGGCAGGGATTCATCGAAGGGTTGATCGCAACTGACGGCTATGTCGATAATCGCGGTTCATTCGGATTTCACAGCAGCGATTTAGAAGCGATTAATTATATTATCGCTAATCTCCACCGAACAAACTTCCTATACACCTCCGTCAAAATGTCGCGCAAACTAAGCCCATACGACGGTAGCTACGCCCCTTGTTACAAAGTCCAGCTTGCGAAGCGTTCGGCAAGCAGCGAAAACTTCTTACGTAAAGCCCACCGAGATAACTTCGACAACTCTGCGGATTCCATTAAAACAACGTCACTCAAAGTAATTAGCGTTAAAGCGCTGAACATCGTCGAGCCGGTCTACTGTGCGCAAGAACCAGAAACGCGCAGCTTCGTAATTGGATCCGGTATCTTGACTGGTAACTGTTTTGTAATGCCTTACCCGGCGGACTCGCGCGAGGGCATCGGTCAGCACCGCAATGAAGTCATGGAGATCATGTCGCGTGGTGGTGGTGTTGGCACAAACGGCTCAACATTGCGCCCTCGTAATACGTTAGCACGCGGCGTCAACGGTAAGTCCAGCGGATCGGTTTCGTGGCTGAACGATATTGCGCAGCTTACGCACCTCGTCGAGCAAGGTGGCAGCCGTAGAGGCGCGCAAATGATTATGATGGCGGACTGGCATCCGGATATAGTCGAGTTTATTCTGTCGAAGATGCAGAACCCGCGTATATTGCGCTTTATTATCGAGACTACGGAAGATGAGCAAATTCGCAAACTAGCGCAAGAAAAGCTGAAGTTTACGCCGCTGGCGGAGAATGAGCTGAAGTCGCTGCAATACGTAGCCGACCACATTCTCGACGACGACGCGCAATTCTATGCGCAAGACATCCTTGACGATGGTGGGCGTTACAGCGTCCACGAACCGGACTTCCTAACCGGCGCCAACATTAGCGTAGCTATCACACGTGAATTTATGGCTGCAGTTGAAGCCGACGCCGACTACGAACTACGCTTTCCTGACGTTGAAAACTACAGCGAGTACGACATGGCGCTGTACGACGATAACTGGCAGGCAAGCGGTGATGTGCGCGACTGGGCGGCGAAAGGGTTCGCAATCAAAACGTACCGCACGATCAAGGCGCGCGAGTTATGGAACCTCGTTAATATTTGCGCAACATACAGCGCTGAGCCGGGCATCTTCTTCTTAGACAACGCCAACGACGCAACGAACGCCGTGGCATACGGTCAGAAAGTCGTCGCAACTAATCCGTTAAGGGCCAACCGACAGGCGGATGTAAAACCTCTTTAATTGCTGGAACGCCCTAACGTAAAGCCGAGGGTAATCAGCAGCGAAGCCGCGAAAGCGGAACGTTCAACGACTATCGAAAGCACGCAGAAATGCGGAAGCGAGTAGAGTAGGGCGCAAGAGCGCTCGAAACGGGAGGCAGTCAGCGAGCTAAATTACGTCAGACAAACCATCGAAAAGGGGATGTTTGATATGAGGGAGTTCTTCAAAGAACGCAACTTATCTGACGAATTTATGCAAAGTTTTGAAGGGTTTATGTTAGGGGACGGTTATTTATCTAACCGTAATAAAAGCAAACACTCAAGCCAATTTATTGTGACTAATAAATACGCTTCGCACGCTCATTATGTAGCGGAGTTACTTGCGCAAGAGGACGTCGATCATATGGTTAAGTTGCGGGATAAGCAGGGCGCATTTCCTGGCTCGACAGCAGCTTCGACGGTGTACTCGAAGTTCTACAAGACGTTCGCCGATTTAGAAAGCAGACGGTACGAAACAAGAGATGATGGCACTCATTTCAAGATCGTACCAAAAGACTTAAAACTGACTCCAATCAGTCTACTGCAATGGTACATCGGCGACGGGTATTTAGTCCACTTAAAAGGCGTTCCACAACGGGTGCAGTTTTGTACTGATAGATACACAGATGAAGAAATCGTATTTCTACGCGACTGCTTCGAACGTGACTTCGGTATTCCCTTACAAATAGACTGGAACCGCAGAAGATTACGCATACCTAGACGCATGTTAAACGATTTCTTTGCAATACTACCGGATTGTCCGGCGCAGATAAATCACGATTTAGGGTATAAATGGGCGTAATTTAGTCGTCGCTGACTGATGATATAGTCTGATCTTGCGGGAGACCGTAAGAGGCGGTACGGAATCGGTATCGTCGTAACACAAATGGTGGAGAACAACCCTTAGCACCATACAGCGTATGCAACTTGGCAGCCGTTAACCTAGCGAACATGGTCGACAAGCAGACGAAGAAAGTCGACTTTGCGAAGCTACAACGCACAGTAACGGTCGGCACACGCTTCATGGACAACGTAATCGACTCGACGCCATATTTCCTCGAAGCCAACGAAAAGCAAGCGCTAGGCGAACGTCGCCTCGGAATGGGCGTCATGGGCTTGCACGACATGCTCATTTACGCTGAACTTAAATACGGTTCGCCCGAAGGTAATGCGCTAGTTGACGCTGTATTCGAAGCAATGGCTACGGCTGCCTACCGCGCGTCGATTGAGCTGGCGAAAGAAAAAGGATCATTTCCGTTCTTAGATGAGGAAGTCGACATGAAAGGCCGCATTAAATTCGTAAACAGCGGTTATATGAAGAATATGCCTAATGACATCGTAGAGGATACCGTCTTATACGGTATCCGCAACTCGCATCTGCTGACGGTCGCGCCAACGGGCAGCACCGGCTCAATGGTCGGCGTATCGACCGGCCTCGAACCGTACTTTGCGTTTAAGTATTTCCGCAGCGGGCGCCTTGGCAAGTTTATGGAAGTCAACGCGGAAATCGTGCAGGAATACCTTGACGCTAATCCCGGCGCCGACGCCGCTAACCTGCCCGACTGGTTCGTGCCTGCGATGGACTTAGCGCCTGAACAGCACGTCGACGTACAGAACATTATCCAGCGTTGGGTTGACTCATCGCTATCTAAAACGGTAAATGCGCCGAAAGGTTACAGCGTTAAGCAAGTGCAGGGCGTTTACGAGCGTCTGTACAAAGGCGGCGCAAAAGGCGGCACAGTTTACGTCGACGGGTCGCGCGATACGCAGGTGTTAACGCTGTCGGCCGAAGAAAACACGCAGACAGAAGCGCCAACCCAGACGAAGGTTATTGCGGTTGACACGATCAACGAGCTACGGTCGACGGACGTGACGGTAGGCAGCGAGGTTGGCGAAACGTGCCCGATTTGTACGATTGGCGAAATCATTGACGCTGGCGGCTGCAATACGTGCAATAACTGCGGGGCGCAACTTAAATGCGGGTTGTAATTCCCCAAAAACGACTTTCGCGGCTAGATAGTATTGTAAGCGTCATAAAAACGAAGGAGTGAGCGACGATGGGACTTCCGAAGAACAACTTGCTATTCGGCTATGAACCGAAGTTGACGGCCGAACAGCGCGAGTACGTCGATTCGATTTTCGATAACAAGGTGACGATTGTAAACGCGAAGGCAGGCACCGGTAAGACGACGCTCGCCGTCGCTTGCGCCCGACTGCTCAACAAGCCGCTGTACTATACGTTCGCACCTGTCGAAGAGGACAAGCTCGGCTTTACGCCAGGCGACGTGGCTGCGAAGGAGTCGAAGTACATTGTGCCGCTGCTGGACGCATTGCGCGAAATCAAGGAAGATCCGCGCTTTGCGATACACAGCGAAGACAACCCGGACTTTATGAACGCGAAGGCGTGGGTACACCCGCACAGCCACGTATTTATGCGCGGTATCAACCTGAAGAATTGCACGCTGATTATCGATGAGTCGCAGAACTTAACGCGCGGCGAACTGAAAAAGGTTTTGACCCGCTGTCACGACTCGGTGACCATTATCATGATCGGCCACACCGGACAGTCGGACTTAGACGACCCGAAGAAAAGCGGCTTCGAACCGTACCTGCATCATTACGCCGGAACAGACTTCGCTAAGGTTTGCGAGTTGCACACGAATTTCCGCGGTAAGATATCGCAGCACGCCGACAAGCTCGCGTGGTAACTACAAAGGAGGCTGACGCAATATGACGAATCACGAATCGCATGAGTACGAAGAACGCCGCCAGCTAGGCGCAACTAGCCCGACTCGACGCCCCGCAGCGGACGTAAAGCCCTTACGGATCAAACGCCTGACGCCGGACGCGGTAATGCCTACGAAAGCCCATGCGTCAGACAGCGGCTTTGACATCTACGCAGCCGAGGACGTCGTGCTGGTACCAGGCGCATCTGCAATCGTCAAAACCGGCATTGCCGTCGAATTACCGTCCGGCTATGAGGCGCAGATACGCCCACGCAGTGGCATTACGGCGAAGACGAAACTACGCGTTCAGCTCGGCACGGTCGACAACGGGTTCACCGGCGAACTCGGAATTATTACGGACAATGTTTCGCGCGGTAGCAATCGGCAGGCAGCGTTCACTGTAAAAGGCGGTGGCGAGGGTGATTACGTTATCTATAAAGGCGACAAACTAGCGCAACTCGTAGTAACGCAACTGCCCGCATTCGTAGCCGTAGAGGTTTCCGACTTCGCCAACGCCACCACACGCGGCGCTAACGGCTTCGGCTCATCAGGGGTGCGCCAATGAACGCCTACACGTTTCTCGCCGTTCACAACACGGTCTTATGCGCAATGACAGCCGTAGCCGTCTACGCAACAGAAAGCCTATGGGCGTTACTGCCGCTGGTGTTTATCGGAACGACTATTCGGAAGGAGGGCGCTAAATGAACGTAACTCTAATGGCACACACGCAATTAAGCGAAAAGTATTTCGAATATACGTATCAGCAGCACGCAGACCACGAATTTACCGACGGCCAGGCTGTCGCACTTAGCGCTATTAGAACGTGCTATAGCGCCAACAAGCCGTCGGAAATAGTCGCCAAGGAAGGCGCTAAATACTTCGGCAACAAAGCGACTGACGGCGCTGCAGGTACGGAAGCCGATCGCCTCATACGTCAAATTGTCGCGTCGAAGCATTTGAGCACCGTTGAACATTTGACGTTTACCTTCGCAATTGAAGGCGTCAGCCGGGCGCTACTGGCGCAGCTCACACGTCACCGCGTCGGGTTTAGCTTCAGCGTTCAGAGCCAGCGCTATGTGCGGTTCGGCAGCGATGATCGGTCGGGCGGCTTCGATTATGTGACGCCTGAAAAAGTGGCGGATGTTAGTCGTAATCAATGGGACGAAGATCGTAAGCTCGTCGATAGAACTGCGGATGAGTTATTCGAAAAAGCCATGCAAGACGCGCAGTCGGCGTACGACGATCTACGCAAAGCAGGCGTACCCGCTGAAGATGCCCGCGCAGTCCTACCGCAAGCAGCCGCGTGTAACTTAGTTATGACGGCCAACCTGCGCAGCCTGCTCGACTTCTACGCTAAACGCAAGGCGGGCAACGGCGCGCAGGGCGAAATTGCTGCGTTAGCTGAACGCCTGAAAGACGAAGTGGTGGCGGTCGAACCGTGGACAGAAACGTTCTTTGCGTAACGAACTACTAAACGAATCGGAGGCGGTAAAATGACGAAGTTTGACGAGGTAATCGAGCATGAAGGCGTTAAGTATCGCAAGGTTGAGCGTGAGGCGCGTGTTGGCGATAAGGTAGTCGTTACGAATAGCATGGCCCCGGATCAATATACGGCAGGAGAAGTCCACGAAGTCGAAGCGATTAACTACAAACAATACCGTCTTGTCGGGGAGGGCGCCGACGGAATCAGAGCCGGATTCCTTTACGGCCACGAATTCGCCGTACTAGAATCGTTGGCTGACGCCAATAAGCCAACCACCGCAACCATGCCGAAGCTAACCGACGCAAAGCCGGGCGACACTGTGCGGATTATAGCCGCCAAGGACTTAGATAAGCGCGGGTACGAAAATGGAGATACATTCGAAGTTACCGAGGTATGGCAAGGTAATAGAATGATACAAGGCGTCAGCACCGAAGGAAAGTACGTCGAGCTGTACGCCGAGGAGTTCGAAGTTGTGCGCGAGTATAAGCACGGAGGCGGATATAAACCGTCTTGGTTGCGTAAGTCTGCGGAAGAAAAGGCAGAGATTTTTGCCGAAGCAGGACGCGAGCAAATCGAGCTGCATGACCGCAATAAACTCGCCGACAACGTAAAAAATGCCGAGTTTCGACCATACGATCTTGTCGGGAAGAAGCTAACACTGTTCGGGGGACGTGAAGGAAATTTCTACACGATTATTGGCCGCGAAGATAACGGTATGTCTTACGTAGTATTCAGCGGGGAGGATGGGGAGTAATGCGTATAGCACTTACGGGACAGATGCGGTCAGGTAAGGATACTGTAGCTAATTTAATCACCGACATAACAGGCGCTAAACGAGTGGCGTTCGGAGACTCTTTAAAACAGTCATTTCATGACACTTTTACCGACATAAAATCGGAACCTAAGCCGCGCGCTAAGTACCAAGAATATGGGCAGCTTATGCGTGCAATAGACTCCGAGATATGGGTTAAAAAATTATCCGCTAAATTACCTGAGTTAGGCAACGATGTTATCGTCACCGACTTACGGCAACAAAACGAATATATTTGGTGCTTGAAGCGGGATTTCGTAATAGTGAGAGTAGAAGCGCCTAGAGAGTACCGTATTGATCGCGCCATGTTAGCAGAGGATGATTTTGTACTAAAAGACCTGCATCATGAGACGGAACAACATACGGACGGCTTCGCAGTTGCTCACGTACTTACGAATGACGGAAATATTGACGACTTGTACGGACATGTAGTTGAAATGATCGGTGACATTGATGTGATTAAAAAACGATTTATACTTACCCGGAATTATGAGTTACACAAGGTGGGTCTACGTTAGTTAGGCGTAACAATCTCAAGCTTAAACGCGTGCCAGCGCACGCCGTTAGCATCGACTTCGCCGATCGTCATAAACCGGTGTGGGCCGTCTGGCTGCCGCACCGCAAGCTTGTCGTACAGCCAGCGCGCGCTAATATAACCGCGTTTGTCGACGCTGAACACGCGCGCGCCGCCGGCAACCATCGTAACTTCGTCGTACTTGCGCAAGGCAATAATGCGCTGCGCCGGATCGACGCTAACGTAGAGCTTGCCGGTCGTGCCGTACATGCCGAGTAGCTGCGTAACGGCGCTACCAAGGCGCAAGCGGCCAAAGCGATCGAGTGTGACGCTGAGTGTGCCGTTGTTGCCGCGTCGTAAGTCGGCTGACGTAACGGGTTGTAGCGATATTTTATGAGACATAGCGTAATTACCTCCGATAGTGTTTACGCATAGTATATCGCAGGGCAGACGCAATAGCAACGAAATTATAAGGAGGCGACCGAATGAGCAACGCAAAAGCAACGTTACAACAAAACAGCCAAGCAAAAGCCGTTTTGCAAGCCTACCACGCGCTAACCGAATGCCAGTATAAAGGCGACATTGAAACGGAGGAACATACGAATGGCAGATAACTATAACGTAAAATTGTCGCAGGATATAAAAGTAATAGGCGGTAAGGTGAGGCGAGGCATGCTGCCGTTAGTCGCCCGCAATCCCGCGCTCGACAAGGCGACGATTGAATACGCAATCGCACAAGACGATCACTACTCCAATATGCGCAACCCACTAATCACCCTCCGCAATAACTCCTTACTAGACCGCGCTGGCGACCTCGTTATTTACGAAGAGCTGAAGTGGTCGCACCCGGACAAAATGAACATCGTCGAATATCCGATTATGAGCGAAAGGCAAGCCGAAAGCCGCCAGGCAGACGAGGTGCTGGTCGGTAGTCTACAGTATGACGCGTCTACATCGACAGGTTCTCGCAAGACTGCCTACACAGACAACGACGGAACACCGAAAGTTTCTCGATCCCGCGTGCTAGAGCCGTCTAATCCTGCGATTGAGGCGATTGGACAATACGACCATTTGTACGAAGCGCTTGATAACGCAGGACTGACCGACCGACAACGGCAGGCGATTGACCTTGTGTACTTCGGAAATATGACGCAGGAAGCTGCCGCGAAGGTAATGGGCGTAGGTCGGGTCGTCACAACTCGACACTTAACGGCTGGGATCGAGAGATTACGCAAATATATGACGAAAAGTTTAAATAAGTAGGCACATTTTACCCATTTAGTCTGCTATATAGGGGAGGAAACGTTACAAAGTCTACCATCGCGCGCAAACTCCGTTAACCACACGGCAAGGCGCGCTTCTTACTACCTTAACTAGCGGAGATAACTTCGCCTGTAACCGATAAATATACCGGTAGAGTTAGCCGTATAAGACTTAATAGAAACGACGGCTCGACCGTTGGTGTGCGAAAGGTTAACGCCAGTCGTACATTATAAGATGCGTCTAAGCATATCCGACGTAAAACGATAATATGCCGTCCAAGCATGCCAGACGTTAACGGCGGTAAAAAGCCAATATGTCGACGCAGGCTATCGTCGTTAAATAAAGCGCCGACCGACTTAATGCGAGTTTACGGTCTCATTAAAAACCGGCTTAATACTATGGCGTGGCTTACGTTTAGTGAGTCCGCGCCCATCACAACGGAGAATACCGCAGTTACCTTCAGTGGGCTGCGGTTTTTACATAAAAACGAAAAGGAGTCGATAACATGGCGGCAAACAACGCGCGCGAATTAACGGCAAGAGTAAACGTAGACGTATCGGAAGCACTTACGGGGCTGAAGGCGTTACAACGAGAAGCGAAGGAAGCTACGAAAGCCTTACGTGAGTTAGAGTCAGTGAGCCGTACTAATACCGTTTATAACGTCGTATTTAGCGCACCAGTTGACGCTGATATGGACGAACTGGCACGAAAGTTAGCCGTTAAACTAAACGCTTCTAAAGGATCTCTATTATGACTAACGGCGAATGGGCGTATATAAACAAAGCAACCGGCGAAATACGCGATATGCAGTCGAAGCAAGCGCAGACGGCTGGCTTTCGGCAACTAAAGGCGAAGCAAGCACGCGAAGGACGCGCGGTCGACTTTACGAACGCCGACATGCGACACCTACACGAAGTCTACAACGTACTCACCACGGCACAATGCGGCTATTTAATGCTGCTTCAATGCTACGTTGATTACAATACTGGCGTCATTGTAGACGCTAAAAAGACGGCCATGACTACGGCTGACATGCGCAGGGTGTTGCAGTTAACTGGCGGCAAAGAGTCGACATTTTACGACTTTATGGCCGCTTGTCTGGACAACGGTATCTTAACGCACGCTGACGGTGAATATACGGTCAATAAGCGTTACCACTTTAAAGGGTCGCTAAATAACGCATTTGCGGTCAAAACGTACACGGCGAAAATCAAACGGGTATACCGCGAAGTTAAGGCGGTCGACATCGGTCTAATTTACCGCATGTTGCCGTATGTTCACATGAGTACAAACGCGCTGTGCGACAATCCATTCGAACGTGATCCGCTGAAAGTACGCTGGCTTAATCGTAAGCAGCTCGCCGAAGCGATTGGCGTTGCGCCAGAAACGTTGGGTCGCAGGCTGCCGAAAATGACATTCGATGGAGTATTCGTGGTCGCACGTATTCGAGTCGGCATGGAGCCGGAACGTTATACGATGAATCCTAGCGTGTTTTATCGTCAAGATACGACGCCAGATGAGACGCTATTGCAGATGTTCAACGTAGCAGGCCGACCGAAAGTGTGACCTTATTCGGAGTAATCGTCCAAAAGTGTGACCTTATTCGGAGTGCCTAAAAGTGCCTTCGCGCTTACAGCCACGTGGGTTTTCGGAGTTTTAGGCGTGAAATTATTTCTTAGTCTTTGTTACGGTAGATGCCCGTTGAGCAATAGCGTAGCCAACATTCGTCATTATAAACGCTTCACTGACGTTTGTTAGGCGTTTTATTTAAGTACGCTGCCGCACTTAAAACCGTGCGTCAGGTGCTTTAGTTAACGTTGTTCCTGGGCGTTAGCACAGGCATTACTTGAACTTAGTAATACGCTAATAAACGCAAGCACAGGCGCCGGCTATGCGCTAGTATTACGGAGAGATAAACGGAAGGGGCTGCGGAGATGTGGACGCTAAAGAAGCGTTGTTTCAGAAGCTCGTAGATAAGTACGGATTTTCACACGCTACTGCCACGAAGATACTCGATAGAGAGGACGCCGAAGCGGTACGAATAGTCGGCTATATTTCGCAGGCTTACGCTAAAGGACGCGATTACGATAGAGAATCGTGGGGTAATAGCGGTAGTTACGGATAAAAATACGAAAGGAGGAACGCAATAATGGCGAAGAGGCTAACGGAGTTACAGATCGCAGCAATCGAATACCTAGCGCTGCCACAACGAGGCGGCTTAACATACGAAGAGATCGCCGCTAAGGTTGGCGTCAGTGATCGCTCATTACGCACATGGCGCAGTGAAGACCGTTTCAATGACGCAGTGGTCAAGCGTACTATCGCAAACGCTAAGGATTACCTGCCCGATATCATGGCGTCGATACCTCGACATATTATCGAAGATGGCAACGCTGCTATGTTCCGCACATACTTACAATCTATCGGCGCATTGACGGATAAAGTCGAAGTGGAGTCGAAAGGTGACAGCGTGGACATGGACGCAATCAGAGCGCAGATAGCCGCATTGCGGAAGGGCGACGAATAAGACGCCTATTATATAGTAGGAACTCTACCGCAGTCATGCCGATAGCTTCCGTGTGAGCATACGATAGCACGGCAATACATCCGGTGGAGGGGCTGGGGGGCGTGCGGGGTCAAACGCTTCGGCAGTCGCCAGCAATTACCGCTGAATACAACGTAAACCACTCGATAAGCCTGCGTTATATGCACGATTCTATACATGAAACGCTGATCGTGGCGATTTAAGAACGTTGATATGGCGCAGGTTAGCGAGTGCATAAACGTTTGGTGTTACATGAAGCGTTATGAACGTTGATATAACAATGTTTTCAATGTAACACAGCTTCATTATGTAACATTAAGTATACATTTAAATTAATATTATATACATTTTAGCTTTTTAAAACTTTTTATTCTTTATTCTTCAAAAACCCCCAAAGCCAGCTTTTTAAAAAAAGGTATTCTGGTGCCATTAACTCGCGGATATCATTTTTTCACTTTGACTTTGCGCAGCCACACGCAGCCTATACGATT
>NZ_JBZDOG010000013.1:0-50649 GCF_058268495.1 Planococcus sp. TJ-201
TTGCTGTTTGTTGACGTTTTGCTGTTCAGTTTTCAAGGTTCAAGTTGTTTGTCACGCTCATTTGGCGACTTTTCAATATTACCAGCTTCCTTTTGAGAAGTCAATAATTATTTTGCTTTGTTATTCTTCGCATCTTTTATTATGAAAAACGCGACAAGAAATAGTATAGCATCTTCTTAAAACAGATACAAGCCCTTTTATAAAGAAAACCGATTTAAAGAAAAAAATCTCTTTAAATCGGCATTTTCTGAAGATACCTTATTCTTTTGGACGCATTTGCGGGAACAACAGTACATCTCTAATAGAGGAAGAATTTGTTAACAACATAATTAACCGGTCAATTCCGATTCCCAGTCCACCTGTTGGCGGCAATCCATATTCCAAAGCTTCTATGAAGTCCTCGTCCATTTCATGGGCCTCGTCATTTCCTTCGTCCTTCTCTACCAGCTGCGCTTCAAAACGCTCACGCTGATCAATGGGGTCGTTTAACTCCGTAAATGCGTTGGCGTGCTCACGACGAACGATAAACAGTTCAAAGCGATCAGTAAATCGCTCATCTTCAGGGTTCTTTTTCGCTAATGGCGAAATTTCAACTGGATGTCCGAAAACAAACGTCGGTTGAACTAACTGCTCTTCCACTATCTGTTCGAAGAACTCATTTAAAATATGTCCTGCTTCCATAGTAGGTTTTACATCAATATTATGTTCTTTCGCTAAAGCATGGGCTTCTTCTTTGGACATTTGCTTCCAGAAATCCACACCCGTGTATTCTTTTACCGCATCAGCCATATGCAGACGTTTCCAACCTACAGCTAAATCAATTTCATCTTCGCCGTACTGTACGGTAGTCGTCCCAAGAACTTCTTGCGCTACGTGCGCTACTAAGTTTTCAGTAAGTGCCATGATGTCGTTGTAATCTGCGTAAGCTTCATACAGTTCCAACATAGTAAACTCAGGGTTATGGCGCGTTGATATTCCTTCGTTGCGGAAAACGCGGCCGATTTCATAGACCTTCTCCAAACCGCCGACAATCAGGCGTTTCAAATGAAGTTCAATGGCGATGCGGATATACAGTTCCATATCCAGTGCATTATGGTGCGTGATAAACGGTTTTGCGGCGGCTCCTCCTGCAATTGAATGGAGCATTGGCGTTTCGACTTCTAAAAATCCTGCGTTATCCAAGTAACGGCGCATCGACTGGATGATGCGGCTGCGCAGAATAAATGTCTCTTTGCTGGTGTCGCTTGTCAACAAGTCCAAGTACCGTTGACGGTAGCGCTGTTCTACATCTTTTAAACCATGAAATTTTTCAGGCAAGGGACGCAATGCTTTTGTCAGGAATTCTACTTCTTTCGCCTTAACTGATAGTTCTCCTACATTCGTTTTAAAGACAGTTCCTTTAATTCCGAGAATATCTCCCAAGTCGACTGTGTTATAAAATTCATAGGCTTCTTCGCCAATTGCATCTTTGCGTACATAAATCTGAATCTGTCCTTTAAGGTCCTGAATATGGGCAAAACCTGCTTTCCCTTTTCCACGCTTCGTCATAACCCGCCCTGCAATAACAACTTCATGCGGAGTTTCTTCAAGTTCTTCTTTAGAAAGCTCACCGTATTGCTCAATAATTTCTTGCGAAAGGTGAGTTCGTTCAAAGCGGCCGCCGAACGGGTCCATTCCGTTGTCACGGAACGCCTGCATTTTTTCGCGTCTCACCAATAATTGGTCATTTAATTCTTCTGACATGTCCTACACTCCTTTATCTATATAAAGCCAATCTCATTCACGTATTTCTCTATTGTACACAATTTCTTACTACACTACATAAAAAAGCAGCCACAAATTTGTGACGGCTCTGCGTTCTATGCATCGACCAGCCATTTTCAACCAGTCAATCATGTGGGGCACCAGCATTTCACTTACCGTAAATCTTTTATATGTAAGGTTTTACCGCTACTGTACATGTTGCACAAACTCATTTACGCTGCGATACGATCGCCACAAGCGCACGCCATCTGTTTCCAAAGCACCGATGACTTTTAGATTCGGATTTATTTCCAGCAACGGAACCAAGACAAAAGCTCGCTCGTGCATCCTCGGATGTGGAATGATCAGCCTCTCTGTTTCCAACTCCTCTTGATTGTATAATAAAATATCAAGATCAATTGTCCGCGGTCCCCACCTGACGAGACGCTTGCGGTTTAAATTTTGTTCGACTTCCTGACAAACATCAAGCAGCGCCAATGCTTCAAGTTCCGCTTCAAGTTGGACGACCATATTCAAAAAAGGCTCCTGATCTATAAATCCTACAGGGTCTGTTTCATAGAGAGAAGATATGCCGATAACCGTGATGGCGGGATGGTCTGCCAGCTGTGAGACAGCCTGCCGCAGCATGTCGAAACGGTCTCCCATATTGGAGCCAAGCGATAAATAGCTTTGGTTCATGCGAATGTTCCTCGCGTCAGTTCAATGGCCACGGATTTATAATGACCAGGGATCGGCGGATCTGGTTTGATTAACTGTACACGGATGCCTTGCACCAATGGGAACTCAGCCAGAATTCGACCGGCCACGCTTTCCGCCACAGCTTCCACCAGTTTTTTCGGTTCTCCCTCGACGATTGACCGGCAGGCTTCGTAAACTTCTCCGTAGTGCACCGTATGCTCTAAGGCATCTGTCTTTCCAGCCTGCTGCAGGTCCACTGCTAATGAAACCGTTAGCCGAAATCGCTGGCCCAATTTTGTTTCTTCAGGAAATACACCGTGGTAGCCATAAAACTCCATATCGTTCACATGAATAAAATCCATTACTTCTCCTCCTTGTATGGGCGCTTGCCTGTCATTGCATCCATCATTCGGACTACGCGCACCGTTTCTTTTACATCATGGACCCGCACAACGTGACAGCCTTGGTTGATGCCGTAGCAAACTGTTGCGAGCGAGCCTTCCAAGCGTTCATCGACAGGAACATCCAAAATCTTTCCGATAAACGATTTTCTTGACGTGCCAAGAAGAACCGGATAGCCCCATTCTGTCATCCGTCCGATCAATTGCATCGCTTCGAGATTTTGAGCCACAGATTTAGCAAATCCGACACCCGGATCCAGCCAAATATTTTCTTTGCATACACCAGCAGCCAAGGAAATCTGAATGCTTTCAGCAAGGTCCTGCAACAGGTCTTCCTGAAAATCCGAGTATGATGCTTCGCTGCGGTTGTGCATCAAGATAATGGGCACACCCCATTTGGCTGCTACGCCCGCAATTGCCGGATCGTATTTAGCTCCCCAAATGTCGTTGATCATATGCGCCCCTGCTGCAAGTGCTGCATCAGCTACACGCGATTTGTACGTATCAATGGAAATCACCACGTCAAACTGCTGCCGCAACGCTTCAATTACCGGAACAACTCGCGCTATTTCTTCATCATCAGAAATCTGTATATAACCTGGGCGTGTGGATTCTCCACCCACGTCGATAATATCCACGCCATCCGCAATCATCCGCCGCGCATGGATCAACGCCTGCTCCACCCCGTTGTATTTGCCCCCATCGGAAAAAGAATCCGGCGTGACGTTCAATATGCCCATAACGAGCGTTTTATCTTTTAGATTAATTTTCATCAAGCTTCACCGTCCACATCTTATATAGGTATCTATCCCTGAGGAATAAAAGCGCGCCTTCATCTTACCGCAATTAACCAGTTTTGTTCCACAAAAAAAGGGCAGCCAGGAGGCATACCCTTTTAATCATTTAGTTAGATTCCTCAAATTGATAAAGCGGTGTACTCAAGTAGCGTTCTCCGTTGGACGGAATAATCGCCAATACTTTTTTGCCTTTGCCCAAGCGTTTGGCAACTTGAAGAGCGGCATAAATCGCAGCCCCTGAAGATACGCCTCCAAGAATGCCTTCTTCACGCGCAGCTTGGCGTGCGGTCGCATAAGATTGCTCATTGCTAACTTGGATAATCTCATTGTAAATCTCTGTGTTCAATACAGCAGGGACGAATCCTGCTCCAATTCCTTGGATTTTATGCGGGCCTGGCTTGCCTCCCGATAGGACAGGAGAATCTGTAGGCTCTACAGCTACGATCTGAATATCCGGATATTTTTCTTTCAACACTTGGCCAGCACCCGTGATGGTTCCGCCTGTACCAATTCCTGAAATAAATGCGTCCAACTGATCGCCCATTGTTTCCACAATTTCCGGACCCGTCGTTAAGCGATGCACTTCTGGGTTCGCTTCGTTGTTGAACTGCTGAGGCATGAACCAGCCTTTTTCAGCCGCTTCTTTTTCCGCAGTTTTGATGGCGCCATTGGGTCCGTTCATCCCATCTGCACCAGGCGTCAAAATCAATTCTGCCCCGTATGCACGCAGTAGATTGCGGCGTTCCATGCTCATCGTTTCCGGCATAACCAATACCGATTTATAGCCTTTAGCTGCTGCAATCATCGCTAAACCGATTCCCGTGTTGCCGCTTGTCGGTTCAATGATCGTGTCGCCTTCTTTTAGGTCTCCTGACTTTTCAGCCGCTTCAATCATCGCCAGCGCAATGCGGTCTTTCACACTGCTGCCAGGATTAAAGTATTCTAGTTTCAAATAAACTTCCGCATCTTCAGGACCTGTCAATCGATTTAATTTCACAATTGGGGTTTGCCCAATCAATTCGGTAATTGAATTTCCTACACGTGCCATTTTTCAACACTCCTAATCCCTAGTGATTTTGTCGACTTTAATAAAGCTAATGGTATCAATAATCCGGATCGTTTGTCAAATAGTATGAATTTATAAAAAATAGACGTTTCGCTGCCGAAACGTCCAGTAAAACTTATTCTCCATAAAACCATTCGGCATCGAATTCCTGCCAAAATGCCTCCGGGGTCACCGATTGCGGCAGTTGCTCCAACGCCAGCTCACGGTTGATATGGCCTGCTACATCCTCAAATGAAAACGTCTGGCCTTCCACCTTTTCAGTCACAGAGATGATGGCAGTTCGACCGTCTTCAAGCGCCAGCGGAGTTGACCAGCCGCCAACTTCAACTTCTGCCACAGTCGTGGAGATATTTTCATCTACGCCCGGGTCGCCACTCGAGATATACCCAATGTCCCCACCGAGATTGCCTGTCGCACTGTCGATTGAACGTTCACGGGCAGTCGCTTCGAATGAAGAGCCTTTTTCCAGTTCAGCAATGGTTTCTTCAGCTTCCGCGACCGAGTTCAGCACAATCATGCGTGTCCGGTAGGAGTCTTTCACATCATAAAGTGATTGATTGTCATCATAGTAGGCCTGAATTTCACTGTCTTCGATAACAATATCTTTAGTCAGCACTTTTTCAAGAATCAGTTGGGCTTCTACTTTTTCACGTTGGCGTGTTTCATCTGCCGCATATAAAGCCGTTTCCGTACTATCTTGCGAAGACCGCAACAACGCTAATTCCAAGTCAATTTCATTTTCCGTTACTTCAATTCCATAATCGCTTGCTGCTGTCGCCATCACTTTTTCATTGACCAGTTCGAGCAATGCTTCGCGGCCATGCTGTTCTTCCATAGAAGCTAGCCATTCTTCACGCGTGATGTCTTCGCCGCTGACAGAAGCCACTGTTTCCGCATTCCCTGCGTCATTTGGAATCAACCACGCAATAAACCATAGCAAGTTAGCTAATAGCAAAATTCCGATAATCAATAATACCGGTTTGGTTTTTAAATGTCGTTTCGGCTTGCCTGTCCCTGCCGGTGGCACAGGTCGCCGGTTATTATGACTGGAGTTCATTGATAAACGATTCGAGTTCCTCTTTAGAATACTGATACGTTTCCAGGCAGAAATGGCATTGCGCTTCTGCCATGCCGTCTTCGTCGATCATGTCTTGAATTTCTTTTTTTCCAAGCCCCAGAATTGCTGTAGCAAACCGATCTTTGGAACAGTTACAGTCGAAATTTACCGGCATTTTATCAAGAATTTGGACATTTCCTTCTCCAAGTACCGCTTCAAGAATTTCTTCAGGCGACAGTCCCCGCTGAATCATTTTGGAGACAGGTTCGATGTTGGACAGGCGCTCTTCAATTTTTGTAATGGTTTCATCGTCTGTATTTGGCATCAATTGCACGATAAAACCACCAGCTGCCAGCACCGAATTGTCCGTGTCAACTAAGACACCCAATCCGACAGAAGAAGGCACTTGTTCAGATGCAGCAAAATAATAAGTAAAATCTTCAGCAATCTCTCCGGATACGATCGGTGTTTGGCCTGTGAAGTTATCACGCATGCCCAAGTCTTTAACGACCGACATCATACCGTCCGTACCAACCGCACGGCTGACATCCAATTTTCCTTGTTTGTTCAAATCAAAATGGGTTTGAGGGTTCGAGGCATATCCGCGGACGCCGCCTTTTCCATTGCTGTCCACCAGCAAAGCACCAACCGGTCCGCCGCCTTCAAACTTAATCGTCACTTTATCGTCGCCTTTCAGCATCGCGCCAAGCATGACGCCGCCAGTCATGGCACGCCCCAAAGCTGCCGTTGCTGTTGGCCACATCATGTGGCGACGCTGTGCTTCTCCAACTGTTTTCGTACTGTCTACTGCAAATGCACGGACACTCCCGTTAAATCCGAGGCCGCGAACTAAATAATCTGACACAAGTATCGTTCCTTTCTTTACGCTTGGTTGCGTTTATATATTAAATACAAGCCCTTTAAAGTCAAAAAAGGATCTACGTAATCAATAACCGTTGATTCGTCAGCAATGATCGAAGCCATGCCACCGGTCGCAATGACTGTTGGCGTTTTCTTGCTCTGTTTTTTCATGCGCGCTACAATTCCTTCAGCCTGGCCCACATAGCCGTAGACGATGCCTGCCTGCATTGCAGATATGGTATTTTTTCCGACAACCTGATCAGGCGTAGCAATCTCTATTCGCGGCAACTTAGAAGCTCGCGCATAAAGTGCTTCTGTAGAAATGTTGATGCCCGGAGCAATAGCCCCGCCCATATATTGCTGTTTTTCATCAATATAACAGAACGTGTTGGCCGTGCCGAAGTCTACAATGATTAGCGGACTGCCGTATTCATGTATGGCTGCAACTGCATTGACAATACGGTCGGCGCCAACTTCCCTTGGATTGTCGTACTTGATATTGAGCCCAGTTTTAACACCAGGTCCGACAATCATCGGTTTTACCTGAAAATATTTTTGGCACATCCGCTCCAGGGCAGACATGATCGGCGGCACAACCGAAGACATAATAACACCGTTGATAGATGAAAAGCTTAAGTCGGCATCGTTTAAAAATGCCTTAATCTGCATCCCATACTCATCTTCTGTTTTATAGCGAAGAGTCTCCATACGCCAATGATGCAATAACTGGTCCTGATCATAGACACCCAGGACGATATTTGTGTTTCCAGCATCCAATACTAAAATCATGATTTGCCCTCACTTATTGACGAATTTCCACCACATCATACCATAATTTCAAGAAAGCAAAAAGCTGATCGCCTCTTCCCTTCAAAGGGAACGGGCAACCAGCTCATCATTTTGCTTATTTGCGTCTTTCTTGAATCGGATCACTTACTGGAGCCGACTCGCCGCCTTCTTCTGGCAGGTCTCCTGCTGAAGGGTCAGCTGGTGCACCTACTGCGTCTGCAGCGTCACCGTCTTTTTTCAAATCAGGTGTGTTGTCATCTCCAAAGTCGCCGTTCAATGTTTCGTATGAACGTTCAGGGAGCGTTCCATGATCTTTCAAGTGAAGGATCTGGGCAGCATCCAATGTTTCAACTTCAAGCAATGTATTGGCAATTAATTTCAGAAGGTCCTGGTTTTCAGTCAGAATCTCTTTTGTGCGAATATACTGCTCTTTGATGATGCGTTGGACTTCCTGATCAATTTCAAATGCGATTGCATCCGAATAGTTTTGTTCTGAGTTAAAGTCACGTCCTAAGAAAACGTTCCCGCCTTGCGCTGTACCGAATTGAACCGGACCAATCTTATCACTCATGCCGTATTCCGTTACCATGCTGCGGGCAATTGCCGTCGCACGTTGGAAATCGTTATGGGCGCCGGTCGATACTTCACCGAATGAAAGGTCTTCAGCTACACGGCCTCCGAGTAATCCCGCAATTTTATCAAGCAATTCCGGTTTCGTCATAAAGTAGCGATCTTCTCTTGGCAGCATGACAGCATAGCCGCCAGCTTGGCCACGAGGAACAATGGTTACTTTATGAACGATATCTGCGTCATCCAATATTAAGCCGATCACAGTATGCCCGGATTCGTGGAATGCCACGATATTGCGTTCTTTTTTCGAGATAACACGGTTTTTCTTAGCAGGACCTGCAATAACACGGTCTGATGCTTCATCAAGATCGGACATATCGATTTTGAGCTTACTGCGACGAGCTGCCACAAGTGCCGCTTCGTTCAATAAATTCTCTAAATCGGCACCTGAGAATCCAGGTGTGCGCTGAGCGATCGCTTTTAAATCAACATTTTCATCAAGCGGTTTGTTGCGTGCATGTACTTTAAGCACTTCTTCACGGCCCTTAACATCTGGACGACCTACAGTAATCTGACGGTCAAAACGTCCTGGACGAAGCAAAGCAGGATCCAAAATATCTGGACGGTTTGTTGCTGCAATAATAATAACGCCTTCGTTTGCACCAAAGCCATCCATCTCAACTAATAGTTGGTTCAATGTCTGCTCACGCTCATCGTGTCCACCGCCAAGACCAGCGCCACGCTGGCGACCGACTGCGTCAATTTCATCGATGAAAATGATACAAGGTGCATTTTTCTTAGCGTTTTCAAACAAATCACGAACTCGAGAAGCCCCGACACCCACAAACATTTCTACGAAATCAGAACCACTGATTGAGAAGAAAGGAACGCCTGCTTCTCCGGCCACGGCACGTGCCAACAAGGTTTTACCGGTACCCGGAGGTCCAACAAGCAAAATCCCTTTTGGAATGCGCGCGCCAATGTCTGCAAATCTGCGCGGATCTTTCAGGAAATCAACAACTTCTACAAGTTCCTGTTTCTCTTCATCTGCTCCAGCTACATCATTAAAGCGAACTTTTTGTTTCTGATCATCATACAACTTCGCTTTGCTTTTACCAAAGTTCATCACACGGCCGCCTCCGCCGCCTTGTGACTGATTAAGCAAGAAGAAGAAAAGGATGAAGATGATGATAAACGGAATGATGCCTGTGAAAAATGAAACCCAACCACTTGTTTGTGGGGCTTTCAAGAATTCAACCTGCACATCCTGCGAGCTGGCGACTTCATCGATTTGAGTCGTCAATGCTTCGTTTTCAAGCGGAATATTCGTTACAAATGACTGGCCTTCTTCATAGCCTTCCATTACGCCTGTAACTTCATAAACCATTGCTTCTGGCTGAATGGTTACTTCCGTAATTTCCCCATTTTCCAGTGCTTCTAAAAATTCGTTATATCCTATATTTTCAGTCGGCTGGTTGCTATTGTTAAAAGTGCCCAGAATCCCGATAATAACTAGGAAAATCAGTAAATAAAATATGGTGTATCGAAATATCCGATTCATCCCGCGCCTCCTCATAAAGTTTCCCTAAAACTATACTAAATACTACCATAGGAACATTTAAGCATACAACGAAAAGGCCTTATTCCCGCTGATAAATCCATAGACTGTGAACGATCGTTGTCTATTCTTCTTCTCCGCTGTAAACTGAAGGCTTCAGAATCCCAATGTACGGCAAATTCCGGTATCTTTCTGCGTAATCCAACCCGTAGCCCACCACAAATGCATCCGGTACGATAAAGCCGACATAATCAGCTTTCAAGTCGACTTTGCGTCCTGTCGGCTTGTCCAGCAATGTAACGATCTTGATCGACTTGGCTTTCCGGTACTTGAACAGGTCCACCAAATAGCTGAGCGTCAATCCACTGTCGATGATGTCTTCGATAATCAGAAGGTCGCGTCCTTCAACACTAGCGTTTAAATCTTTGATGATTTTAACTTCTCCTGAAGAAACGGTAGCATTGCCATAGCTTGAAACGTCCATGAAATCCATTTCGACAAAGCCGTCAATGCGTTTCATCAAATCTCCCATAAATGGCATTGCGCCTTTTAATACACCAATAGCCAGTGGATACTTGTCTTTGTAATCCTCTGTCAACGTTGCCCCTAATTCACGTGCTTTTTCCTGGAGCAGTTCTTCACTGATCAATACTTCTTTAATATCGTTCTGTAGCATGGTGGACCTCCTAATAATCCTGGTTTTACACTCTATAAACATTGTTCAATTAGTACCCAATTGTCTCCGTCGCGTTTGTGTCGACTGACCATAACAGATGGGCGTAAGCCTGGCACCAATAAAAGTTCGTTTTTGCCAGTTGCAATGACAGGCCAACTTGCTCTCTGAGGCACAGGGATTTTTTCATCAATCATTAAACGCGCCAATTTCTTTGGCTGATCCATTCCGGCAAGCTGAATCCGGTCACCTGGTTTTCTGCTTCTCAAAAAAAACTGCGAATCTTCCGGCGCACAAAAATACCAAGTTGCAGCATCTTCGGTTTTTTTCCATTCCTCGGAAGGCATGACTTTGTAACGGCAGCCATGGTAAAGCGTCGTCCATTCAGTTGTAATCGAGACGAATGCAGCAGGGGTGGGTTCGAGCGATTGGCGGGTCAGAAAGACCGTGTCGTATTGGCGGGTCGCTACATAATTTTTCGGCAAATGTAAGAAAACAGTGCCAGAAGAACTTTGCATCATTTCCTGCATTTGTTCAGCCAGCTGTCTTGTTACGGGAACTTGCTTCGGATTATATAGATAGTTTAATAGTAGTAGAACCATTCTTTTTTGTAAAGCGCGCGCCTCGAGTCTGAAACTTTTGGCAGACAAAACAATCGCATCTGCTTTTGTCCGAATCAATTGCTGCAATTTTTCCTCAGCCAATTCCCTCAAAAATTGCTGATCCTGCTGCATATCTTCAGCCAGTTCAACAAAATTTTGGGAAGCTTGGTTATTTTCTTCTTTCAACAGCGGCAAAACTCGCTGCCGCAGCCGATTTCGTGCATAAGCCGATTCCGCGTTGCTGGAGTCTTCCCGGTACGGAATTCCGTGCGCTTTGGCATATGCTGCAATCTGTTCTTTATCCACCGCCAATTGAGGACGGATCAAGCGACCGGTTCCAAACAAACGGCTGGTTGGCATTCCAAAATCACCATCCTGTAGGCTCCCTCTTAACCCTGACATAAGGACAGTCTCAAGCTGATCGTCTGCATGATGGGCCGTTGCCAGTTTGGCAGCACCGGTTTTTTCCATGATTTCCTGGAAGAAAGCGTAACGTTCAGATCGGCACAACTGCTGCTTGTTGCCTCCTCTTTCTTTCCAAATATCCGGGATTGAAATAGCTCGGCTAAAGCAATCCACTCCCCATTCCTTAGCTATTGCTTCCGTAAATTTTCTGTCTTGTTTGGATTCCTCGCCTCTCAGCATATGGTCAACATGGACGGCTGCAATGGAAATGCCAAACTCGTCTTTATTGGCATTCAAGAAATGAAGCAATACCATCGAATCGATTCCTCCCGAACAGCCAACCAGTACAAGGTCTCCGGAATCAAGCAAGCGATGCTTGCGGATATGCTCCGTCATCAGCTCCTGAAAGCTTTTCATTTTTTTCACCTCGCTCGCCTTTATCTTTAAGATAGTCCAGAAGAATAAGATAAAATTATTTTAAAATGGCAATTGACAGCTGGATCTTTCAATAGTATGCTATTAAATGTTCGTTTAAACAAGGCGGCGTAGCTCAGCTGGCTAGAGCGTACGGTTCATACCCGTGAGGTCGGGGGTTCGATCCCCTCTGCCGCCATTATTCTTCAACTGAAAACTTTATCCTTAAGCAGCGTCCGAATCGGACGTTGCTTTTTTTGCGTCAAATTTCCCAGGCAAATCCACTAAATGCGATTAAAAAAAACGCTTCCCATGTGAGAAGCGTTTCTACTATTGATTTCCAACTGTGTTGAAGCATTTCCCTATACTATTAAAACAGCTAGCAAGTTAGCCTCTTTTTGCTCCTCGGCCGCCGCGTTTCGATTCCGTAGCGCGTTTCAAGGTCGTCATGTTTTCTTCGCTGTCCTTCAAGAACTTCGCCATTTTTGTTTCGAAGTTTTCTTTTGGAGCGCGTTCAAACGAACGATTGCTTGGACGTGGGCGTTGTGGTCGTTCTGTGCCGCCGGGTGGCTGTGGCTTCGCTTTACGAATGGACAGACCAATTTTGCCGTCTGCTTCTACATTCATGACTTTAACTTCTACCATTTCGCCAACTTTTAAATGATCGTTAATATCTTTCACATAGTTGTCGGCGACTTCACTTATATGCACGAGGCCTGTTGCACCAGTTGGAAGCTGAACAAATGCTCCAAAGTTTGTAATACCTGTGACTTTACCTTCTAACTTGCTGCCTACTTCAATCGACATAAAAAAAATGCTCCTCCTTAAAAATTAAGATGACTCCAAAATACTGGGCCACACTGTCATTTTGCGGGACTTATCCCACTTTTTATTATAACCATCAAAAAAAGAGTGTCAACTGACTACTCTTCTTCTGTAGGATTTTCTTCATCAGTTGGTGTTGTAAAAATAATCTCTCCTTCATCTGAAAGAAAGTAATCTTTGCGCGCCAATTTAGCCAAATATTCTTCATCATTTAATAATAGAATTTGTTCTTCCAACTGGTTCTGCTCTTTTTCAACTTCTTCAAGCATCAGCAATGTTTCTTCACGAAGCTGTTCTTTTTCAGAAATCGTCTGCGATTGGGCATAAATCGTAGACCCGACCCAAATTGTCGCCACTAACACCATTAAACCAAATACGCTCAGCCTTCTCAATAATCGTACCCGGTGAGCTTTTTTGCGCTGCCCTTCCATTTCAACCGAACGGACATAGTCATTGCGAATTGAGGTGACTTCGCGCTTTTCCGTCTGGTTGTCTCTCTTCAAACTCATGACCCGCTCCCCTTCCATACTAACTTTGTCATTATTATACATGAAAAGCCTTGATATTATAAGCTTTTTGAATAATTCCCGCTATTTTCACTCTATTTCTTAAAAAATCCAACTCGAACTTTTACTTTCAATTAATAAAAATACTATTGACTTAATTTTTATACAGTTTTATAATACTAATCATTATCTTTTTATGAACGTTTATAGGGTTTCATCGAATTTTAATTTATTCTAAACTTATAAATATACAAAATTATTGAATAAAATTGGAGTGAAGCAAATGACAGGTTTATTGACGTTATCAGATGGAAAAGCATTCAAAGGGCAATGGCATGGCGAGGTTTCTGCTATTCAAGGAGAAATCGTCTTTTTCACGGGAATGACCGGCTATGAAGAAGTTTTGACTGATCCTTCTTATAAAGGTCAGATTATCGTCTTTTCTTACCCTTTGATCGGGCAATACGGAATCCAGTCGCTTTATGCACAGTCCGACCAAATCCAGACTGCTGGCATCATTGTTGCCGGATTGTATGAAGGTCCTCTCAGCAAGGATGCCATTTCGCTCGCTGACTTTGCCACCAGCCACAAGATTCCCATTTTGAGCGGAGTCGACACACGTTCTGTCATTCAAAATGTTCGTGAATCGGGAACAATGCAATCGCAGCTTGTCCATGCATCCTTGCCAGAACTGCCTTGGAAACCGGTGCAAACCGATTTCTTCCCGGTCATCACAACTCTTCAAGAAATCCAAGCTTTCGGTTCCGGCTCGACTCACATTGGATTGATTGATTTCCATTATAAATCTTCTATTTTAAAAGAACTGCTCGAATTGGACTGCAAGGTCAGCATCATTCCTTATGCAACTCCAACAGAAAAGCTCGACTCACTCGGACTGGACGGCCTGCTTTTTTCAAATGGCCCAGGAGATCCGGCAGCCCTTCAGCATTTACTTCCCACATACCGCGACTGGGCTGAACGCTATCCAAGTTTCGGCATTTGCCTCGGCCACCAAGTCCTCGCTTCGGCATTTGGCGCTAAAACGGCCAAGCTTGCATACGGCCATCGCGGCGCCAATCATCCGGTGATGAACCTGCGGACCAAGCGGGTCAGCATGAGTTCTCAAAATCACAGCTATGTGGTGGAAAGCGCCAGTTTGCAAGGCACGCCGTTTTCCGTACTGTACGAAAACGTCAACGATGGCAGCATTGAAGGCCTTGTCCACAATACCTTGCCCGTGACCACAGTCCAATTCCATCCGGAAGCGGCGCCCGGCCCAGCCGATCACCTTGAACTGTTCCATCAATTTTTAGGGGCCGCACAACAGAAAGAGAGAGTGAAAATGCATGCCTAAGCAAGAAGCCATAAAAAAAGTACTGGTCATTGGCTCGGGAGCCATTGTCATTGGGCAAGCAGCAGAATTTGATTATTCAGGCACTCAGGCATGTATGGCGCTAAAAGAAGAAGGGATTCATGTTGTGCTGATCAATAATAATCCGGCAACCATCATGACCGATAAATCTGTTTCTGACCGAGTCTATTTTGAACCGCTGACTTTGGACAGTGTTACGGCCATCATAAAAAAAGAACGTCCGGATGGCCTGCTTGCAACAGTCGGCGGACAAACCGGCTTAAATCTGGCGATGGCTTTATTCGATTCGGGCATCCTGACACAATATGGTGTTACGCTGCTTGGCACCGACATGAAAGCCATCAAGCAAGCGGAAGACCGCGAACAATTCCGTTCGCTAATGAACCAATTGAGCGAACCTGTTCCAGACAGTGATATTATTTATTCCGTCGAAGACGCCCTAAACTTTGCTGCTTCAGCCGGCTACCCGCTCATCGTGCGTCCGGCTTACACACTGGGTGGCTTTGGCGGCGGAATTGCCGAAAATGAAGAGACCTACATCAAACTGGTCAGTCAAGGATTAAGCGCCAGCCCGATTAAGCAATGTCTGGTCGAAATCAGCATTGCCGGCTACAAGGAAATCGAATATGAAGTTATGCGCGATGCTGACGGAACCTGCATCACCGTTTGCAACATGGAAAACCTGGACCCGGTCGGCGTGCATACGGGCGACTCGATTGTTGTGGCACCCAGCCAGACATTGAACGATAAAGATTTCCATATGCTGCGCAGCTCTTCTATCCACATCATTGAAGCGCTCGGCATTATTGGTGCCTGCAACGTTCAGTTCGCCCTGCACCCGGAAACGTCCGCTTATTATTTGATTGAAGTCAATCCGCGCGTCAGCCGTTCTTCGGCACTCGCTTCCAAAGCAACAGGCTATCCGATTGCCAAGATCGCTGCAAAGCTGGCGATTGGCTACACATTGGCGGAATTGAAAAACCCAGTGACTGGCACCACATTTGCCAGCTTTGAACCCGCACTGGATTACGTAGCCGTCAAAATTCCGCGCTGGCCATTCGACCAGTTCCCGCAGGCTGAGCGCAAACTTGGCACACAAATGAAAGCAACTGGCGAAGTCATGGCTATCGAACGCCGCATGGAAGCCGCGCTGCAAAAAGCGATACGTTCACTTGAATTGCCGATTGATGGATTTCGCCTGGCACCACTTTCCCACTTTTCGACAGAAGATTTATGCACGCTGGCAACTGAAGCCGATGACCGCAGACTGTTTGTGCTTTTTGAACTGTTGATTCGCGGCAAAAGCATTGAATTTTTGCACAGCATCACGGCCATTACGCCTTATTTTCTTTCGGTGATGGCCAATATCGTTACCGAATGGAAAGAGCTTCAGCAACTGGACTGGAACAGCATGACCCGCACCCGCCTGCTGCAAGCCAAAACACTTGGCTTCAGCGATCAGCAATTGGCGGACCTTTGGAATGTCACCTGTCCTGAGATTTGGGGACAGCGACGCATCTGGCAAGTAACGCCTGCTTACCGCATGATTGATACATGTGCTGCCGAGTTCCGGTCAGACACCAATTATTTTTATTCCACATGGCAAGGTTTTTCCGATGTCAGCCGTTCTCACCATAAGAAAAAAGTCGCGGTTGTGGGGTCTGGACCGATTCGAATTGGACAGGGCATCGAATTCGATTATTGCTGCGTCCACAGTGTACTGGCCGCCCAAAAGCTGGGCTATGAAGCGATTATGATCAACAACAATCCGGAAACGGTCAGCACCGATTACGAAGTCGCAGATGCTTTGTATTTTGAACCGATGACGCCAGAAGACATTCTCAATGTCCTGGATTTTGAAGGCATTAATCAGGTCATTCTCCAGTTTGGCGGGCAAACTTCGCTGAATGTGGCAGCTGCTTTGCAGGAAGCCGGCATCACGGTGCTCGGTTCGACAGTCGATTTATTGGATCAAATGGAAGACCGCGACCGGTTTTATGCGTTTCTGGAATCGATCGGCTTGCCGACCATTCCTGGCAAAACGGCACTTGATGCGTCAGCTGTCATACCGGCAGCCCGTTCGCTCGGGTTCCCGGTGCTCTTGCGTCCGTCTTATGTTATCGGCGGGCGCGGCATGATCGTGTTGCATAACGAGGCAGAACTTGGCAAATGGCTGCAGCAAACAACCATGGCCTTTCCGGTACTGGTTGATCATTTTGTCACCGGCAAGGAAGTGGAAGCGGATATCCTGACCGATGGCGAAAATGTCTGGATCTCTGCCATTTTCGAGCATGTTGAAGGAACCGGGGTTCATTCCGGAGACAGTATTTCCATAACACCGCCGGTTTCTTTATCAGAACAGGCACTTCAAGAGCTCTCGAAAACGGCGAAGCATATTGCCAGAAACATGGCATACACGGGCTTGTTCAATATTCAATTTGTCTACGAAGGCGACCAATTATACGTCATGGAAATCAACCCGCGTGCATCGCGTACAGCACCGATCAGCTCGAAAGTGACGGATGTGCCGCTCGTGCAGCATGCGACGGCTCTATTGCTGGGAGTGCCTTTCGAAGAGCTCCACATAGAAGAAAGCTATAACCGACAGCCGGAGTATACGGTCAAAGCACCGGTCTTCTCCCATATTAAACTGCCGGGCTTGTCCCCTGTCCTGTCTCCTGAAATGATGTCGACCGGCGAAGTAATCGGCTCAAGTCCCGACCTGGACACAGCCATCGCAAAAGCCTTGAACGGGGCTTCTGTTCAATTGGCCGACCTTGCTTCTGGCGGCACTGTGTTTGTCGCGGAAGGGTCGATTGCCCAAGTGGACAACACATTGTGGGAATCACACGGCTTTGCCATTGTCACCGAATCACTCATGCCTTTTGAGGAGTGGCTGAAAACAGAAGATAAAAAAGCTTATATCGATTTTGTCCCTGACCCGGAAAGCACCAATGCCAAGCAAGCAGCGATTCACCGTCTCCATGTTTGGACACGCCCTGAAACAGCAGCTGCTTTTAACGGAACGTATTCATCCATTACCACATTACCGAAAGGAGTGCTTGCAAAATGACAATGGCGATTCCATTTGCTCCATCGATTGTCCAAGAAGATTTCCTGTCCCTGAAAGATTACAGCACAGATGAAATTATAGACTTGCTTCATTTGGCAATCGAACTAAAAAAACCCGAAAACAAGTACTTGCCGCTGTTAAAAGGAAAAGTACTCGGCATGATTTTCGAAAAGTCCTCTACCCGTACTCGTGTTTCGTTTGAAGCTGGCATGCTACAGCTCGGCGGCAACGCTATGTTCCTGAGCTCTCAGGACACACAAATAGGACGAGGTGAAACCATTGCCGATACCGGACGCGTCCTGTCAGGTTATCTCGATGGACTGATGATCCGCACGTTCCATCAATCTGTTGTCCAGGAATTGGCAGACTTTAGTTCCATTCCGGTCATCAACGGCTTGACCGATGATTATCACCCTTGCCAGGTGCTGGCGGATTTGATGACCATCCTCGAGCATTTCGGTACACTAAAAGGCAAGAAAATGGCGTACATCGGTGATGGCAATAATATGGCCAACTCCTTGATGATTGGTGCCGCCAAAGTCGGCATGGATATCAGCATCGCCTCACCTGCTACTTATGCGCCCACTGCAGAAATGGTGGCTTTGGCGAAAGACATCGCTCAATACACCGGTTCGACCATTGTTATTACTGACAGCCCGGAACAAGCAGTTGCCGGGAGCGATATTATTTATACCGATGTTTGGGCCAGCATGGGGCAGGAACAGGAAACGATTGAACGCCTGCAGCATTTCCAGGGCTTCCAGGTGAACGAAGAACTCGTCAAGCATGCCAATGAAGATTATATTTTCATGCATTGCCTCCCTGCCCATCGTGAAGAAGAAGTAACGACCGGCATTTTGGAAGGACCGCATTCGGTGATTTTCCAGGAATCCGAAAACCGCCTGCATGCCCAAAAAGCTGTACTCGTTGCGTTGATGGCTGATAAATAAGAAACGCCTAAGGAATCGATCGATTCCTTAGGCGTTTTTCTGTCTACTTGCCGCTGAGCATCAAAATCTTGGCGATTTCATCATATAGAAGATGACCTGCTTTATCCATGGTGCATTTTGTTCAGAAAAAAACCTGCACAAGGCAGGTTTTAAAAACATTTACGCTTCATCATCAATAAATTCAGGTTCGACCTTATCCAACTTTTCTTCTTTCAAGATGGTGTACATAGTGGCCGCTTCTTCTTTTTTGGCGACTTCTTTCAACCGATCGATCCGCACCGTCACGACTTTTTGGCCGAAGCGGATTTGCAGCTCATCATTTTCTTTGATGACTGAGCTGGCTTTTGCTTTATTGCCGTTTACCGTGATGCGGCCTTGGTCAGCCACTTGCTTCGCTAACGTACGGCGTTTAATCAAACGTGAAACTTTCAAAAATTTATCGAGGCGCATAATTATTCTTCCTTTCTTGCCAATAGTTTGGCTTGGTTCCAAAATCTATCCAACTGCTCCAGCGTGTAGTCGCTGAAGTTTCCAGTCCCCTGCCTTACTTGCTGTTCCACATAGTTGAAACGCGTTTGGAATTTTCGGTTTGCCTGCATCATTGCTTCTTCGGGTGATAAGTCAAAGAAACGGGCAATGTTCACAAGAGTGAACAACAAATCGCCGAGTTCATCCAATTGGCGGGCTTTGGAACCTTTCGCTACTTCCTGTTGAAACTCCTGCAATTCTTCATGGAATTTATCCCATGCACCGGCAGCATCCGGCCAGCCGAATCCGACTTTCGCCGCTTTTTTCTGGTAATTGAACGAGGTGGTCAAAGAAGAACTGAATCGGTCCTGGCCATCCAACAAAGACTCAGCAGCCGGTTTTTCCTGTGCTTTGATTTCCTGCCAATTGGCGACAACCTGATCGGCATCTTTCACCGTCGCATCCCCAAACACATGCGGATGGCGGCGAATCATTTTCGCACCGATGGATTCCAGCACATCCTCTAACTGGAAGTAGCCGTTATCCTGGCCGATTTGGGCATGCAGGAATACCTGCAGCAAGACATCGCCCAATTCATCAGCGATCGCGTCATCGTCGCCTTCCTGAATCGCCTGAAGCAGCTCGTGTGCTTCTTCAATCAAAAATGGACTCAGCGACTCATGCGTCTGCTCGCGGTCCCACGGGCAGCCTTCAGGGCTTCTCAGCTTCGCAATGATGCTGCGGAATGTTTGCCATTCCTTTAAGCGCTGGTTTTGCTCAGTTGCCGGCGGAACATAAACCGTCGTCAAGTTGTTGACTTCCGCTGAACGGTCCAATTCGTGAAGCGGCACGGTACGCAGCACTTCGTCTTTAGACCCGGCAGCCGTCACGATAGTTACTAAATAGTCATCCGGGTATTTTTCCATCAGCGTCAATTTGACTTCCGACGCACTAAAGCTGTCATACACTTGGGCAATCAATAAGTGCTGTGTCATGTTGACTTGGTCACTCGTCATTTCTGTGCCGTCCATCAATTGAAAACCTTCAATCGGATCGATGCGAAGCGCCCCGAACAGTGAATCCAGGAAACTGTGTCCGCCTTCGATGACCAGTTGGCATCTCCCCTGTTTTTCAGCGTCAATTAGGTTTTGTACAGTTTGCTCTGCCACTAAAGGGTGTCCTGGAACGGCATAAATAACCGATGCCTTAAGAGATAAATCAACCAGCGTTTCAGCAATTTCTTCATAGACCGGACTGAAGGTGTCGTATTTTTCATAAACCCCGTCAAAGCTTGTAAAAGTTACACCTTCCTGTGCCAGTTCTACCAGTACCGGATGATCTTCGGTTCGTACGTATAAATTATCCGCAGCTTTCAGCTTTTTATAGACGCCAAGCGGCAATTGGTCTAAATCTCCGGCGCCAAGGCCGATAATGTGAATGGTGTTCATCGCTTTTCACCTTTTTTCTTTGAATTTAGTGCTAATTGCAGTCCTGCCAACTTGCGGCCGAACGGAATGATATACCATTCTTTTTCGGTAATGATGCGGCTCTTGGCGACTATTGCCATGAATACCACAGCACCAAGCGGAATGGCCGTAGCAGTTGTGAGTGTTGCACCTACTCGGCTGGACAGGCCATCAAACAAGTAGCCATCAGCCACCATCGCCCAGCCCAGCACTACTGCAGACATGGCCAAAGCAGCTCCAAAAAGCCAGCCATAATAGGAAAGCGGAGCAAACTGCAGCGGCCAGACTTTCTTGAAATAGAACAATAAGCCCGCTACGATCACCGCTAAGCCGATATTCCCGGCAACAGCCGCACCCGTGACTCCCCAAATGGGCAGCAGCAGCCAATTGCCAATGACTTTTACAACCAAGCCCAACAGCAGCAGCAAAGCTGGAACTCTTACCTTACCGAGTCCGTGAAGCATCGCCGTCATAATCAGCAGCAGCGACATCCAGACAATCTGCCAACTGAAGATGATCAAGGCACCGGACTGTTCGCGTGTTTGAAATAAGGTTTCATTCACGTGGGGCATGACAAAGGTCAGCCCTGCCGCAGCGGCGAATGCAAACAGAAAAGACACGCGAAATGCCAATTGGGCATACATCTCCGGCGGTCTGCCGTTATGTTTTTTAGAAGTCCGTGCGACCAGCGGCACAATTGCTAAAGTCAGCGAAGTGGCGATTAAAATGCCAAATTGCACAAGCGGCTGGCCGCGGTCGTAGATTCCTTTCTGTTCCATTGCAGCAAGACGTGCGAGACCGCTTTCTTCCAGCAGCCGGAATACTGTAAACGAGTCGACCAACTGAAATAATAATAGGATTAACGAACTCATGCTGACACTCAAACTGACCGCAGTCATTTCCTTGATGACCGGCCAAGTTCTGACTTGTTCAGGCTGTTTCAGAAAATTTGACTGCTTGCGGAAGTAGACCAGCAGCAAGACCACTGCCCCAAGCCCGCCGGCAACTGCACCCAGCATCGCCATTTGTCCCGCAGCGTACAATGAAAATCCGCTCGAAACGACGAGCCAGGTGCCGATTAAAATGACTGATACACGCAGTCCCTGTTCCATCACCTGCGCATAGGCAACTGGCGCCATGTCATTGCGCGACTGAAAATATCCTTTTAAAATAGCGAGCGGCGCCATTAACAGCACCGAAAACGCACCTACTTTCAGCAAGCCGTCCAGTTGCCTGTCACCCATCCAACCTGCCAGAAGTTCTGCACCGAAAAACAGCAAAGCAAATACCGATGCGGAAATAGCGGCCACATACAGGAACGCAATGCGCAAAATTGGCCCGTGTGTTTGCCTGTCGGTATCCGCCAGCAATTTGGAAACTGCTACAGCAAAGCCGTAGGATGTCCAGATGCCGAAAATCGCAACAAACGGATACACTTGCTGGTATATATAGAAGCCCTGGTCTCCGACAAGGTTCTGAAAAGGCACCCGGTAGACCGCGCTCAGCAGCTTGACGATAAATCCTGCAATCGTCAGCAAGACCGCACCTTTCATAAATGATTTCATTGTGCCTTCATTGTTCACCGGACCCACTCATCTCTTGCTTATAGTAACTTTATATGTTGGAAAAGTTTTTGCTGTTATACGATCGCTCGCGGCACAACTCCCGCAAGAAACCGGGAAAATCCTACGTCTTCTTGCTTCGCTCAGCTCTCAAACGCGCCTTCAGCAAGTAAGGTTGGGCTATTGAATCGTCCAAAACAATCATTCTTTCGTTCGACTCAACTAACCGATTTTTCTTCACGAAGCGATTCCGGCAGCAGTTTGATCATGCCTTCCAACACATCGAACGGATGCAGTTTTTTGGTTTTGTTTTCATCAATGGACATGACCAGCTGCTGGCCGGACATGCTGAAGCCGACGGCGCGTCCGTACGCAGCTGATTCTTCCACCACTTTGCCGCCGTTAATGCTGGATGTGCCTTTTTCGCTCAGCTTGACGGTCACAACTTTACCGTTTTGCTTGATTGACTCGACGCCTACTTCGCGTGCCCATACTTTCATGCGGGCAATACGCAGCAAACTGTCGGTTTCATTTGGCATGTCGCCGAAACGGTCGATCAATTCATCCTGCAGCTCGGTCATTTCTTCTTCCGTCTCCACACCTTTGACGCGTTTGTACATTTGGATCTTCTGGTAGCCGTCGCTGACATAGGAATCGGGAATATAGGCATCGACATCGAGTGAAATCTCGATTTCCGGAACCACTTCTTTTTTCACACCGGACTGACGTTCGTCGATGGCCTCCTGTAGCATTTGCGAATACAGATCAAAGCCGACAGAATCAATGAAGCCATGCTGCTGTGAACCAAGCAGATTACCTGCCCCGCGAATCGTTAAATCGCGCATGGCGATTTTAAAGCCGGAGCCAAGTTCGGTGAATTCTTTGATGGCCATCAGACGTTTTTCTGCAACGTCCGTCAGCACTTTGTCGCGCTGATACATGAAATAAGCGTAAGCCACTCGGCTCGAACGCCCGACGCGTCCACGCAATTGATAAAGCTGCGACAAGCCCATGCGATCGGCGTTGTAAACGATCAAGGTGTTGACGTTTGGAATATCAATCCCGGTTTCGATGATGGTCGTCGTCACCAAAACATCGTAATCACCGTCAAGGAATCCTAAAATGACCGATTCCAGTTCGGTTTCGCTCATTTGCCCGTGGGCATAGCCGACGCGCGCTTCCGGTACCAATGCTTGAATTTCTTCCACTTTCCGCGTCATATCGTCCACTCGGTTGTACAAATAAAACACTTGGCCGCCGCGTGCCATTTCGCGCTCGATAGCTTCGCGCACGAGAGCGCCGTTGTGCTCCATAACATAGCTTTGCACCGGGAAACGATTGGCCGGCGGCGTTTCGATGACGGACAAGTCGCGTACACCGATCATCGACATATGAAGCGTCCGCGGAATCGGTGTTGCCGTCAGCGTTAACACATCTACGTTGGTCTTCATTTGCTTGATTTTTTCTTTATGCGTCACTCCAAAGCGCTGTTCTTCGTCGATGATCAACAAACCAAGATCCTTGTACTGCATATCTTTCGATAAAATGCGGTGTGTGCCGACAACTACGTCAACTGATCCATTCTTCAGCCCTTTGACGGTTTCGCCCTGTTGTTTTTTGGAACGGAACCGGCTCATCAAGCCGACCGTAATCGGGTAATCCTTGAACCGCTCGCTCATCGTTTCAAAATGCTGCTGTGCCAATATGGTCGTGGGTACGAGAAACGCCACTTGCTTGCCGTCCAATACGGCTTTGAATGCCGCGCGGATGGCGACTTCTGTTTTGCCGTAACCAACATCGCCACAGATCAAGCGGTCCATCGGCCGTTCATTTTCCATATCGCGTTTTACTTCATTAATGGAGCGCAATTGATCGACCGTTTCTTCGTAAGGAAACTCTGCTTCAAATTGGCGCTGCATGTCCTGCTCTTCGGAAAATGCAAAGCCTCTTAACGCTTCCCGCTCCGCATAAAGTTTGATCAGGTCATCCGCAATGTCTTGGACTGCTGCCGATACTTTCGTGCGGGTTTTCTTCCATTCTGCGCCGCCCATCTTATGGAGCTTCGGTTCTTTTTCTTCAGACGCGATGTATTTTTGGATCAAGTCGATTTTATCGACCGGTACGAATAATTTATCGTCAGCCTTGTAGACAATATGAAGGTAATCTTTATGAACGCCGCCACTTTCCAAGGTTTCGATGCCGACAAAACGGCCGATGCCGTGATGGATGTGGACAATGTAATCGCCTGGTTTGATTTCCGAGTAGCTCTTGATGCGCTCGGCATTCGTCAGCTTTTGAGCACGCGTTTTCTTTTTCGGCTGCTGCTTGAACAATTCCGAATCGGTAATGACAGTCAAACGCTGCAACGGCATTTCAAACCCGGTCGATAATTCTCCATCAACCAAATAAATCTTACCGCCTTGAATTTCTGTCGAAGACGAGGCAATTTCCGCTTCCATGTCATAATCGGCCAGAACGGCACGCACTTTTTGCATGCGATCTTCTCCCTGCGCCACGATAAAGATTTGGAACTTCCCTAAAGTCCATCGCTCCATCTCTGCTTTCAGGAGATGCATTTGGCCGTGGAAAGACTGCATCGGCTTGCATGAAAAGGCAATGGATTTTTTGACCGTCACCATCGGGAACGTCCGGACGAATAAAGACAAGAACGTCACTTTCTGCTCAAGCTTCGCCATCATTTCCCGGAACGTGTAAGTTAACGAAACATCATGAAGAAACTTTCCTTCTTCCAGCAGCGAGACAATCCAATCGCCTTCTTCGCGCTCTAAGGTATCGGTCATTTCCTGGATGCGCCCCAGTTCGTCAAAAAACACAAGTCCATTGCCCGGGAAATAATCACCGAGAAACGCCGATTGTGTATCAATCATGGCCGCATACTTCGCCAGTTGCTCCGGCGTTTCACCTTGTTTCAACAAATCAATGTCGTGCTGAATATGCTGAAGCATCAAAGCTTTCGTATCGTCAGCTTTGATTTTCTTCAAACTGGCAGCAAGTTTAGCTTCTAATTTCCCCGCCAATTCGATGCGCTGGTCTTTCGACAGCACCAATTCACTTGCTGGAAGAATGCACAATGATTGAACTTTCTCCAGTGAACGCTGATCTTCGGCTGAAAACAGCCGCAGCGAATCCACTTCCGTATCAAACAACTCAATGCGGACCGGATGTTCAAAGTTCAACGGATAAATATCCAGAATTCCCCCTCGAAGCGCGAACTCTCCAGGAGTGGTCACCATTGGTGTACGGGAATAGCCCATCGCCACCAATTTTAGCAGCCATTCTTCTGTATCCAGCTCTTCGCCTTCAGCGATGCGCAGTGTGGCATAATCCCATTGCTCTTGTGTCGGCAATAGTTTGCGCATTCCTGCTACCGGTGTAATGTAAATGCCTTTGCCAACGCTTTTCATATGATCCAGCGTATCGATGCGGTGAGCCCGCAGTTCCGGTCCTGAAAATGACACCTCTGCAGCAATCAACTCTTCCGCAGGGTAAAGGTGGACTTGCTGCTCCCCAACAAGCCGCACCAAGTCATCGTATACACGCTGGGCATGCAATAAATTGGGTGTCACAATCAATAAAGGGGTTTCTGTTTCCGACCAGATTGTCTGGTAGAAAATCGGCCGCGCACTGCCGGATAAACCGGAAATCAGTTGATGGTCTTGCCCCTTTTTCAAATCAGCTATAAATTTTTGTGTATGAGTATCCTCCGAAAAGGTTTGTAAAATATGATTCATCCAACTTCCTCCTTTCAAAAACACACAGGAAACAGAAAAAAGCTCTGAACGCCAGATGCGTCAAAGCGATTATGCTCCATTAAATTGATTCATTACTTCGAGATAAGGTTTAGAGAGCCAAGTTTCGCAAGCTGCCGCACTCTTTTTGATCGCATCGGCGACTTCCGGCATCTCTTCTTTTGAAAAGCGCTGCAGCACATAGTCCGGCACTTTCATGCCTGCGGGTGGACGGCTAATGCCGATGCGCAGCCTGTTAAATTCCTGAGTGCCTAAATGCTGGATCAGTGACTTGATGCCATTATGGCCACCGGCACTGCCTTTTTGGCGCAACCGCAATTGGCCAGCCGGCAAATCCAGGTCATCGTATACCACAATAATGTCTTTTAGCTCGATACTGTAGTAATCCATTACCGCACTAACACTTTCACCTGATAAATTCATGTAAGTCAGCGGCTTCAAAAGCATCACCTTGCCTTCAGGACGATGGCTAATGGAATACATCCCTTTAAATTTCGCCTGCGTCAACGGTGCATTCCATTGGCTTGCCAAATAATCGACCACTTTAAAGCCGATGTTGTGGCGTGTGTCTTCATATGTTTTGCCCGGATTTCCCAGGCCAATAATCAATTTCATACCCATCTTCCTTTGCTTTTTCACTGCCTTTTATTTTACCATAAGTAATCGTGAAACAAAAAAATAGGGACTGTCTCTCGACAGCCCCTATTTCCCACTCGTATTTATGCTTCTTTGTTTTCTTCTTCTTCAGAATCTTCGCTGCCAACCACTTCTGGTTCTGCATCTTCGTCAGATACAGTTTCAAGCTCGTCCAATTCTTCTTGTGTACGTGGAGCTGTTGCAGATACAAGGATAAAGTCGTCTTCATCCAAGATTTCGTATGATACAGTTCCGCGGATATCGCCGACTGTGATTGTTTCGCCAATCGCCAATTCAGTTGTGTCCACTTCTAATGCATCCGGGATGTCAGAAGGTTTTACGCGTACAGTTACTTCGCGGTTTGGCTGAGTGATAAAGCCGCCTTCTTTTTCGCCTACTGATTCGCCAGTCAAGTGAACTGTTACAGCCACTTCTAGCTCATCGGACATGTTGATCGCTAAAAAGTCAACGTGCTTGAAGCTGCCTTTTAAAGCGTCCATTTGGTAGTCGCTCAATACAACGTTTGTGCTTTTGCCATCGATTTCAAGGCTGATTACGCCGTTACGTCCAGATTCACGCAAAGTTTTGATCAATTCGATTTCAGATACAGTTACCGGTGTCGTTTCAGTTTTAAAGCCGTAAACTACGCCTGGTACATTTCCTTTTGAACGAAGTTCAGTTAATGCAGAATTCTTGTTGCTGCTTTCTCTTTTTTGTGCGGTCATTTTTACAGTCATTACTTTCAGCCTCCAGTTATATTAAAAAGTACATAATTCTCGATAGGTACATATAACAGTATATACCCTTTTCCTACAATAATGAAACCTATTACACAGAAAGGTGGTTATTCTGATCAATCAAAGAGTGTGCTGACAGATTTTTGTTCATGAACACGAACAATGGTTTCAGCCAATAAACGCGCTACAGACAATTGCTTGATCTTCGGAGATTTCTTTTCTTCAGGCAATGCAATCGAATTGGTGATGATCAATTCCTTGATCACGGAATCGTTGATGCGCTGTACTGCAGGACCCGACAGGACAGGATGTGTACAGCAGGCGTATACTTCTTTTGCGCCACTTTCAATCAAAGCGCTGGCCGCAATTGAAATGGTTCCCGCTGTATCGATGATGTCATCGATAATGATGGCAGTTTTGCCTTCGACATTACCAACAATGTTCATGACTTCCGATACATTCGGGCGAGGGCGGCGCTTGTCAATAATCGCAATCGGCGCTTTCAGGCGGTCCGCCATTTTGCGTGCACGCGTAACCCCGCCATGATCCGGTGAAACAATGATGACATTTTCAAGATCGATGCCACTTTCGTTCAGGAAATAATCGGAAAGCAAAGGTACAGCTACCAGGTGGTCAATCAAAATATCAAAGAACCCTTGGATTTGAGGAGCATGCAAATCCAGGACGACTACACGGGTTGCCCCTGCAGTTTCCAGAAGGTTCGCTACTAATTTTGCGGTAATCGGTTCACGTGAGCGGGCTTTACGGTCCTGGCGGGCATAACCGTAATAAGGAATCACGACATTGACTGTGCGGGCAGAGGCACGTTTGACAGCATCGATCATGATCAATAGCTCCATCAAGTTTTCATTGACTGGCTGAGAAGTCGATTGCACGATGAATACATCATAACCACGAATACTTTCTTCAATATTGATCTGGATTTCACCGTCACTGAAATGTGTAACCGAACTTTTTCCAAGTGGAATGCCTGCGTGTTCTGAAATTTCTTCAGCCAGCGCCTGGTTCGAATTCAATGAAAAGATTTTCAATTTCGAGTTTGCATTTTGATAGCCCATTAGGTGTGAACCCTCCTATTTTTTACCGTTCAATTTGTTTGCGTAGCCTTCTTTATTTTCCTGGCGCGCGCGAGCAATCGCCAATGAATCCGTTGGAACATCTTTCGAAATGGTAGAGCCAGCCGCTACATAAGACCCTTTGCCTACAGTAACCGGTGCAATCAGATTGGAGTTGCAGCCGATAAAGGTGTTATCTTCGATAACGGTCTGGAATTTATTTTTTCCATCATAGTTAACCGTGATTGTGCCGCAGCCGATATTGACGTCTGTTCCCACCTGGGCATCGCCAATATAGCTTAAGTGAGAAACTTTGCTGTCGTTTCCGACGGTTGATTTTTTCACTTCGACAAAGTTGCCGATTTTTACATCATTGCCCAATACCGTTTCTGGACGGATGTGTGCAAACGGCCCCACAGCTGTATCTGTTCCGATGCTGCTGTCGTGGATCTCTGAACTGCGGATGGTCGTACGGTCTCCGATAGTGCTGTTGACAATATGGCTGTTCGAAGAAATGACGCAGTCTTCTCCGATTTTCGTATCCCCATCGATCGTTACGTTCGGGTGGATGATGGTATCCGCCCCAATTTCCGCTTGTGCGCTAATATAAGCTGTTGCCGGATCAATGATGGACACACCGGCTCTCATGTGCTTTTCAGCAATTCGTTTGCGCATTGTGCTTTCCGCTTGGCTCAAAGCCACACGGTCGTTTACCCCAAGAGTTTCATCAAAGCTGTCTGTTGCATAAGCGGCAACAACTTCTCCTTGTTTTTGAAGAATTTCGATGACGTCTGGCAAATAATATTCACCTTGGACATTGTCATTGGAAACCAGTTTCAACGCTTCGAACAATGCTTCATTATCAAAACAGTACGTTCCGGTATTGATTTCTTTCACTTGCTGCTCTTCTGGAGATGCGTCTTTTTGCTCGACGATCTTTTCGACGATGCCAGCGTTGTTGCGAAGAATCCGTCCGTAGCCTGTTGGATTGTCGGCGATTGCCGTTAAGATTGTAGCTTTTGCCTGAGTTTCAGCATGCTGATCAAGAAGAGCCTGCATGGTTTCCGGACGTATTAGCGGTGTGTCCCCGCAAACGACCAACGTTGTGCCAGCAAGCCCTTCGATCATAGAAGCTGTTTGCTGCACGGCATGAGCCGTTCCTAGTTGTTCCGATTGCAACGCGTATTCACTTTTTTCGCCCAGCTGCTGCTGAACTTTTTCTGCCCCATGGCCCACAACGGTAACGATTTTTTCGACGCCGAGTTTCTCGACATTGCGCGTCACGTGCTCAACCATCGGCATACCGCATACTGGATGAAGCACTTTGTACAATTTTGACTTCATGCGCGTGCCTTGGCCGGCAGCTAAAATTACTGCGTATGTATTCGCCATTCCTTGCCCCTCCACTCCTGAGCTGATAAGATGTCCATTTTGACCTTCTTATCGACCATTTATTTATACCGCTTGTGAAATCCAGTTTTTAAACTGGCTATGTCAATTTAAAAAATCGCTTTTCCTTATTGACTATAGCGGAAAAACCCTGTTTTTTCAAGGTTTCAAGGCATGACAATACCATTACAAAAAAAGTCAAATAAAAAAAGAGCCTATTTAATATAGAAGGCCCCTTGATTCCGCTCCGTTAAACACTGGCATTTTCCAATACCGTTTCGCTTTCACTTTGCTCATATGCAGTTAAGACAGCTTCTTGAAGCTTGGTGCGTGCGCTCGAATTGATCGGATGGGCAATATCCCGAAACTCTCCATCCGGTGTTCTTTTGCTCGGCATCGCAACAAACAAGCCTTCATTTCCATCAATCACACGAATGTCATGGATGACAAACTCATTATCCAGTGTGATGGAAGCGATTGCTCTCATTCTGCCATCGGTTTGTACACGCCGCAATCTCACATCTGTTACTTCCATTCTTTCATCCTCCCTTCTCTCAGCTGTTATTTAAACCCTAATTATGGGTATTCGCTAAAAAGGACTAATCTCCTTCATAATTTACAAAACTTATTAGAAAATTTGATCAATAAAACAAAAGAACTGCAAGCAGCTCGTTTATACGAGGAAGCTTGCAGTTCTTTTGTTTCAAAATTTGCTTTTAGTTGTTCACTTTTGCAATAACTTCAATTTCTACTTTCACGTCTTTTGGCAGACGGGCCACTTCAACAGTTGAGCGTGCCGGTTTATGATCGCCAAAATATGCTGCGTAAACCTCGTTCAATTCCGCAAAATCGTTCATATCTTTAATAAAAACAGTGGTCTTAATAACTTCCCCCAGAGAGGAACCGGCTTCTGCAAGAACGGCTTTTAAGTTAGAAAAGACTTGATGAGCCTGGTCAGACATCGTGCCTTCCACCAATTCTCCGGTTGCAGTTAATGGAATTTGGCCTGAACTGTAGAGCAAGCCTCCTGAAACCACACCTTGTGAATAGGGTCCAATCGCAGCTGCTGCTTTATCTGTCGCTACATAATTCATATTAAATTCCTCCATTCTCAAAATAATTTCCTTCTTCTAAAGCAATTGTGCGTTCTTTTTCGCTCACTTCATGCAATTTGACGAGAGACAGGTATTTTTCTACAAGCCGTTCATCCGAATGTTCTGCCTCGACCAATACAGCCACCCCAGCCAACGTGCATTCAAACTCCTCCAGCAAGTTTTTCATGCCGTTCATCGTTCCGCCGACTTTCATAAAGTCGTCGGTGATAAGGACACGCTGGCCGCTTTTCATGCTGCGTTTTGACAACACCATGGTCTGAATGCGGCGGGAAGATCCTGAAACATAATTGATGCTAACTGTAGAGCCTTCCGTAACTTTGCTGTCTCTACGGACGATAACCACCGGCACATTTAAATGGCGGGCAATCGCATGGGCAATGGGGATGCCCTTTGTAGCCACTGTCATAATAACGTCAATTTTTTCTTTTGCGAACGCGGTGGCGAATACTTTGCCGACACGGTTCATCATCTCCGGATTACCCAACACATCGGTCATATACAAATAGCCCCCCGGCAGAAGCCGATCGGAATGACTCAGCTCTTCCATGAGATCTGCCATAATAGACCTGATTTCACGGGCTTGGAGCTTAGGAATAAATTTAACGCCGCCCGCTGCTCCGGGAACGGTCATCAGCAAACCAATTCCTTTTTCTTCGAACGTTTCTTTGACAATCCCCAAATCTTCACTGATAGACGACTTGGCTGATTGATAAAGATCCGAGAAATAAGTCAGCGGAATTAATTTATGCGGGTGTTCCAATAAAAAATGCGTCATATCAACAAGCCGTTCACTGCGCTTCCACTTCAAGACTACCCTCTCCTAAACACGAATGATTTATAGAAAACTTACCATAAATATCCGTATTTAGGCAAGTGGCTCCCGTTCGCCGATCAAACGCACAGCGTAAACTTCTGAACAGAATCCACGCAAGCCATTATAAATGCGCGGAATGCGTGCTTCGTTATGCACCAATCCAAAAACCGTCGGGCCGCTGCCGCTCATCAATACCGCGTCAGCACCAAATTTCTTCATCTGTTCTTTAATTTGTTCAACTTCCGGATACAATTTTAAGGTAACGCTCTCGAGTGCATTTCCTAAGTTGTCACACATGGCTTCATAATCGCCGTCATGGAGTGCTTGGATCATTTCGTCCGTATTTGGATGCTGAGCTGTTTGGACATCGAACGCTCCGTAAACGTCAGCTGTAGAAACCCCAATTGTCGGCTTCGCTAAAATAACCCAACAATTTGGCGGAGTCGGCAACTCCTGGATAATTTCACCACGCCCTTTAGCTAACGCCGTGCCCCCGTAAACACAAAAAGAAACGTCTGAACCAATTTTGGCTCCCAGTTCAGCTAACTCATCAAGTGACAGGTTTAATTGCCACAGTTTGTTGAGCCCTTTTAATGTTGCTGCGGCATCACTGCTGCCTCCAGCAAGGCCGGCAGCGACCGGAATTTTTTTATCCAGCGAAATGATGACGCCGGTTTTGATGTTGAAAGTATCTTTGATCAATTGCGCCGCCTGGTAAGCAAGGTTGCGGGAATCGTTCGGTACAAAGCGATCTGCAGACTGGATATGTATGCCTTTGGCGGTTCCCATCAATCCGATGCGGTCCGACAAATCCACCGTTGTCATGATCATTTCAATTTCGTGGTAATTATCTGGACGTTTATGTAACACGTCTAATGTTAAGTTGATCTTGGCAGGCGCTTTTACGTAGAGCATCCCACTGCCTCCTTTTATATTCTAATGAAGACTATTTTAACATACCGCCGGACAATGGAAAGCAAAGTGCCGACAGAAACAAAAAAACTCGCTTTCTGCTTGTAAGCAGGAGCAAGTTTTGGAGTAACTTATACATATGATTCAATTATTTCACGACAAGTGCGTTTTCAGTTCCTTCGTACACAGTAATTTCTACTGCTTCAGTTAAGATGTCTGCGTAGCTGTAAGACACGCGTTCAAATGCATGCTCTTCTTGATCTAGCTCAATTACGAACACGGAGTGATACGTTTCGCGCAGGATTCCGGCACGTTCGACCGTTTTCTTGCGACCTCCGTTTGCCTTCAAAAGCAAGCGTTTTCCTAAATGTAGGTCTAACGACTTTTTAATATCCGCCAAAGTTTTGGGCATTTTGTCTACACCTCACTATAGACAAAATTTTACCATAATATAATGGAATAGTCAAGCAAATTTATAATTTTATCAACGACTGCCCAGTGCTGTCAATATTTATTTATTCGAAATATCTTTAACCCGAAACAACATGTGCCAAAATTGTAACAGATCCCCGGTTTCACTGGAAATAAGCATACAATTTGTCAGCGAGTAACCCAAATTCTTTGATCGTTAAGGTTTCTCCGCGACGGGCAGGATCGATTTCTGCTTCTTCCAATGCCTTCAAAATCAGTTCTTTTTTCTCTTTTCCTAAAGGCATTGCCACTTGAAGGTTGTTCAAAATAGTTTTTCTTCGTTGAACAAACGACCCTCTTGTCACACTAAAGAAAAAGTCCTCATCAATGACTTCCACTTCTGGAACTTCCCGTTTAGTCATTCGAATAACAGCCGAATCAACATTCGGCTGCGGCAAAAATACGGACTTCGGAACCGTTAATGCCATCTCGGCCTGTGTGTAGTACTGAATGGCGATAGACAGCGATCCGTAAGCCTTAGTCCCAGGTTTAGCTGTAATGCGTTCAGCCACCTCTTTTTGCAGCATAACGACCATACCGCGAATCGGCAGTTTTTCCAGCAATAGCTTTAAAATAATAGGTGTGGTTACATAATAGGGCAAATTTGCTACAACGACGATATCATCATAACCTGCCAGCTCACGGTCGATAGCAGCTTGCACATCGGTTTTCAAAATATCGGCATGAACGATGGAAATGTTGTCGTATGGTGAGAGTGTGTCGTCGAGTACAGGAAGCAGCCGCTGATCGATTTCAAAAGCCAGCACTTTGCCTGCTTCTCTTGCCAGATGTTCGGTTAATGCACCAATTCCCGGGCCAATTTCGATGGCTGCAGAGTTCTTGGTCAATTTTGCCTGTCCGACAATTTTTCGTAAAATATTAGGATCGATTAAAAAGTTCTGCCCCAAGCTTTTTTTCACTTTTAAATCATATTTTGCCATGATTTGTTGGGTGCGGATGGGTGTCGCTATATCTTTGGTCATTGGTTTTCCTCCTGAGTTAACGCTTGTACCGCTTTAATAAACTGGTCTTTGGATATACCGAACATATAGAGACGCTTCTGGAGCTGTTTGCCATTGGTATAGCCGATCTGTAGATCATTGCCGATTTGGATGCGGCGCTGTTTGGCTTGTGGATGTGCTACAAGCCCAGCATCGATCAAATCTTCCATGGTAATCTCTACAGCACGTTCTTCCTGCAGCGGCGTATAGACAGCTTGTAAGGCTTCGCGGATGTCTTCATCACGGGCATGCTCGATTCCTAAACCTTTGCCATTTTTAGCAATCGTCTTTTCTTTCGCCAAAAATGCATGCTTAGCCTGAGGCACGTGTTCTTCAATAATAGCACGGATACGCCGTCCCGGATAATCAGGATCTGTAAAAACGATGACACCCCGTTTTTGTTGCGCGTGCGCAATTCGCTGAAGTGTTTCTGGCGTTATGGCGGAACCGTTGGTCTCAATTGTATCTGCGTTGACTGCGCGCTTAATCGCGACTGTATCGTCTTTTCCTTCAACTACGATAATTTCATTTATCTTCATATATATTTCCTCTTTTCAAGCTTCTTGTTTATTCTACACGTTAGCGGGTAGACGTGTAAAAAGCTTTCCTGGGAATGAACCCAAGAAAGCCTATGGTGGAGTTTACTGTAGATTAGTTAAGAATTCTAACTTTTACTTGTTTGCGTCCAAATGAGATCGCATCAGATTGGCTGGCCATAAACAAATCAATCTTGTTGCCTTTGATTGCTCCGCCAGTATCACCTGCAATCGCATTTCCATATCCTTCAACCCATACTTTAGAGCCTAACGGAATAACGCTAGGGTCTACAGCAATCACTTTAAGGCCTGGATTTGTATGCAAGTTGATTCCGGTAGCTGTAATTCCTGAACAGCCGGTGCAGCTTGCTGTATAAGCTGTGGCTGACACGTAAAACTCTTTGCCGCCTGTTGGCTCCGCTTCTGCCGGTGCTGCTTTAGCAGGTTCTGCTTTTGCTTGTGCAGGAGCAGGTGTTTTTTCAGCTGAAGCTGTTTTGACTGATGCTTTTTCTGCTGGTGCTGCTTTTTTCTCGGTTGGTGCTGCCTGTTTTGCAGGCTCTGCTTTAGCTGTTGGAGCTGCTGCTTTGGCTTGAGTGCCACGTGAAACGCTGGCCACAACGGTTTTCGTTCCTACTGCAGTTACTTGCTTCGTTGGTTCTTTTACCACTTTTTCGTTTTTAAGGTCACGCTTTACTTCTTTGCCGTTTTCCTTAACCACTTCGTACGTTTTTTCAACTACGCCATTCGCTCCCTTTTGGACAAGCTTTTCGCTGCCTTTAAGAAGTGAACTGTCTTTTTTTGTTTCTACCGCATATTTTACAGAATCCTCGACTACATCGGTGACCTTTTCAACGCGGACCACTTTGACTGTTGAATTCGGAAGGACCAATTCGTCCATTTCGTTCTCCACTCGATCCAGTTTGCCCACTGAAATTTCATGCTGCTTTAAAAGGTCAGCGACCGTAGTCGAAGTAGACCATACTTTCTTATCTTCCGTACCGTCTTGAATGGTAACCTCATAAGCTTTTTCCACTGAGATCGTTGTTTCCTCATCAACTTGCTCTTCTAGTGCCGGTGATACTTTATCGTGTTTCGTAAGCTCAACGTTCGCTTTTGCCAAAATTTCTGACACCGTGTTTTCAGTTGTCCAAGCCGAAGTGGCCTCTCCATCAACTGTCACATTGTATTGTTCTGCTGCATCCCATTCGAGAGATAAATCTTCATTGATTGCTGTTTCTGCAGAATGGCTCAAGAAATCGTGTTCTCCAGGTTTGATGTCCTGCTCTTCTAAAAATGCTCCGACGGTTTCTGCATGGGTTCTTACTTCTTCCTGTTCACCATTTGCTGTTACAGATACTGTATTCTTTGTGCCTTCATATATTGCAAAGGTCAAAACCGCTGCAAACAACAATACAGTTGCGATTGTTACCGCCAATGATTTACCTTTGAATAATTTTGATGATTTGGGTTTATTTGTTTCTATTGACAAAAATAATTCCTCCTTCTTCACTTGAGTGATTATATGGGCTCATGTTTAACGTGTCAAACGATCTGATTTTTTTAATTTCCCTTTTTTTGAGAAAGTTTATAAAATTTTTCAGCATTTTCAGTGGTTGCTTTTGCTACTTCTTCTATCGAAATTCCTTTTAATCGTGCGATTTCTTCGGCTACTAATGGCACATAAGAGGGTTCATTTCGCTTTCCACGATACGGGTGAGGCGCTAAATACGGAGCATCTGTTTCGATCATCAGGTGATCGAGTGAAATCAATTCGGCGACTTCTTTCGGCTTTTTGGCATTTTTGAATGTGACCGGCCCGCCAAGAGAAATCATAAAGTTCATTTCTATACTTTCGCGGGCAGTTTCAACGCTGCCGCTGAAACAATGCATGACACCGCCTACTTCTGCTGCATTTTCTTCTTTTAGAATTTTCAAGACATCTTCCGTGGCTTCCCGATTGTGGATGATAATAGGCAACTCGACTTTTTTAGCCAATCGAATCTGCTTGCGGAAAATTTCCTGCTGCACTTCTTTTGGTGACTTGTCCCAATGGTAATCCAATCCGGTTTCCCCGATTCCAACTACTTTTGGATGGGCTGATAGTTCTTCAATCCATTTCAGGTCTTCTTCAGTACAATCGATGGCATCGACTGGATGCCAACCAATTACTGCGAAGATGAATTCATAGGTTTCGGCCAATTCTATGGCTCGTTCGATCGTTTTTCGGTCGAAGCCGATGACTACCATTTTCTCCACATGGCTTTCTCGTGCACGCTCAATGACTTGTACCAGGTCCTCATCATATTGGTCTGCATTTAAATGTACATGGGTATCGATAAACATCAATCATTCTCCTCACATTAAGCTTTATTCTAATGGTTCCACCTGTATCTTTCTTCACAACAACATTACAATTGGGTAACAAAACATGTTAGTTCCATGTCAAAACGATTATTTCAGCTGTAATCTTGGGCCGTAAAACCCAGAAAAACCAAAAAAGACCCACTTTTTAAAGTGGGTCAAAACAGGCCTTTTCCAGTAGTGTTATTTTATTTTCGCGCCATTTGGGAGTTTTTCAGCAACTGACGCCAACGTCAGGTAGCCGTCTTTTTCACCAGCTAAGATCATGCCTTGAGACAATTCGCCTCGAAGTTTTACAGGTTTTAGGTTGGCGACTACTACTACTTTCTTGCCAACTAGTTCTGCGGGTTTGTAATGTTCTGCAATCCCAGAAACAACTTGCCGCTGCTCATACCCCATATCCAACTGAAGTTTCAACAGTTTTGATGTCTTTGGAACAGCTTCACAAGCTGTCACTGTCGCTACACGCAAATCTACTTTTGCAAAATCTTCAATTGCGATTTCCGGAACGTCTGGAACTTCGACAATTGTTGGCTCTTCTGCAACTGGTGCCGCAGTGCCGCGCATTTGATCGCGAATGTACGCAACTTCCGGGTCTACTTCAAGACGCGGGAAGATAGGCGTTCCTTTGGACACCACTTGAGTGCCTGAAGGAATTTGGCTAAAGTCTTGCAGCGTATCCCAAGCTAAAAATTCTTCTGTCAGTCCAAGCTGTTCAATAATTTGCTTTGGTGCGTTCGGCAGGAACGGCTGCAACATAACTGCAGTCATGCGCAGGCTTTCTGCCAGATGAGCCATTACTGAAGCCAACTGGCTTTTTGCAGCTTCGTCTTTTGCCAGTACCCATGGCTGTGTTTCATCGATGTATTTATTGGTTCTTGAAATCAGTGCCCAAACTTCACTTAAGACAATGCTGAATTGCATTCTCTCCATATGCTGCTCGTAGACTTTTACTGTCTGCGCAGCTACGCGTTGAAGCGGCCCGTCAAATTCCGTCTGCAATCCGTTGATCTGCGGTACAGCCCCGTCGAAATATTTATTGATCATCGATACCGTCCGGTTTAATAAGTTCCCGAGATCGTTTGCTAAATCAAAATTGGTTCGCTCGACAAACGATTCTGGTGAAAAGACGCCGTCTGAACCAAATGGCAGCTCACGCAACAGGAAGTAGCGTGTCGCATCCAAGCCGTAGCGCTCCACGAGCATTTCCGGATAAACAACATTGCCTTTGGATTTCGACATCTTGCCGTCTTTCATCATGATAAAGCCGTGGGCAAACACTTTCTTCGGCAGCGGCAAATCCAATGCCATTAAGAAAATCGGCCAATAGATCGTATGAAAGCGAACAATATCTTTCCCAACTACATGCACATCGGCCGGCCAGTACTTATTGAATAGAGTTTCGTCATCTGAGCCGTAGCCAAGTGACGTGATGTAATTCGACAATGCATCGACCCATACATAAATGACGTGTTTTGGATCTCCTGGAACCGGAATTCCCCAATCAAAAGAAGTCCGTGATACCGACAGGTCTTCTAGTCCAGGTTTGATGAAATTATTGATCATTTCGTTTTTGCGCGATTCCGGCTCAATAAATTCAACATTGTTTTCGTAATACTCGAGCAAGCGTCCTGCATATTTTTTCATATTGAAGAAATACGATTCTTCTTTAACTTTGTGGACTGGGCGCCCGCAATCCGGACAATTCCCGTTGTCCAACTGGTTTTCCGTAAAGAACGATTCGCAAGGCGTACAGTACCAGCCTTCATACTCGCCTTTATAAATATCGCCATTGTCGAGGAAGGTTTTGAAAATCCGTTCCACTCCTTCTTTATGGCGATTTTCTGTAGTGCGGATAAAATCATCGTACGTAATATCCATTGTCGACCAAACTTGTTTAGCGGCTGCAGCCATGTCATCCACAAACTCCTGTGGCGCCATGCCCGCTTCTTGCGCTTTTTCTTCAATTTTTTGGCCATGTTCGTCCATTCCAGTCAAAAACCGGACATCAAATCCACGTAAACGCTTGTAGCGGACCATTGCATCAGAGGCGACCGTTGTATAAGCCGTTCCAATATGGAATTTTCCGCTTGGGTAATAAATCGGGGTAGTTAAATAAAAGGTCTCTTTGTTAGCAGTCACGAAAAATTCCTCCAGTTTTTTGGTATAGTTCTTATTTTAACGAAGTCCCCTATTTTGTACAATCTTTCAATTCGACAAAGAAGTTTTCAGTAAAAATTCGACATTTTTTATTCAAACTTGAGAGTATTTTTTCAGTTTTCCAGTAATCTTGTCAAATTCATGGCGTTCTTAAGCACAAATCAAAGAAAATTAACAAGAGATGTAAAATTTCATTATGATTCTGATAGTTTTTTATTGACCAAATTGCCAGTAGTTGGTATGATTTATGACAGGAAGTGGTAAATGTCGAATTTTGACGAATGCATCCGATAAATTAAAAGGGGGATTATTATTATGAAATCGACAGGTATTGTTCGAAAAGTGGACGAATTAGGACGTGTGGTAATTCCGATTGAATTACGCCGTACTTTGGGAATCGCAGAAAAAGACGCATTGGAAATTTATGTGGATGACGACAAAATTATTTTGAAAAAATATTTACCTAATATGACATGTGCAGTTACAGGCGAAGTATCAGACGACAACATGCAGTTGGTTGGCGGGAAATTGATTTTGAGTGCTGAAGGCGCAGAAATGCTGGTAAAAGAGATTCAAAATAACTTGAAAAAGTAAGATTGCAAAACCCAGGATGCATTGGCATCCTGGGTTTTTTCATGTTCAAGGAACTAGTCTTACAACGGTTGTGGAATCTGCACGGGCGCTTCCGCTTGTCGGGGCTAAACGGCTGCTTCCGCTTTTCTTACTGTCCAGACTCCAACGCCCAGATCCTTGGGTCATAAGCCACGCTGGCTGTGCGGCTGAAAACATGCCGCTTCGCCAGCGCGTCTTATGCCCGTCGGATCTACATGGGCGCTTCCGCTTTTCTAAGTATGATAAGCTTGGTAAACTTCTCTCTTGGACAGTTGGCGTTCGATTGCTGCTTCTTTGATGGCTTCTTTGGATGTCAGGTTTTTGGTTGCGATCAGCTGGTCTACGTGTTCTTCGATGGACAGGTTCTCCCACCATTTCACATTTTCCAAAGGTTCTGGGTCAGCATTGCCTTCGAGTACCAAGCAAAACTCGCCGCGGATTTCATTTTCTTCAGCCCATCCCACTGCCTCTTCAATCGTCCCTCTTAAAAACTCTTCGAATTTTTTTGTCACTTCCCGCGCCAATGTGATCTTTCGTTCGTCGCCTACTGCTTTTTGGATGCTTTTCAAGCTTTCCTTCAGCCGGTGGGGAGCTTCGTAAAAAATCAGGGTTTCTTCTTTCTGGCTGAGGAGTTCCAGCTCTGCCTGCCGGTCTTTTTTATTGCGCGATAGGAATCCGTAAAACAAAAAAGGTTGCGGCGAGATTCCAGATGCAATCAGTGCACTCAGGGCCGCGTTGGCTCCGGGTATTGGCACAACAGGATAGCCTTCAGCAACCGCTCGTTTGACGATGTCTTCTCCAGGATCGGAAATGCATGGCATTCCCGCATCACTGACCAACGCCACGGACTTGCCTTCTTCCAAGTACGACAAGATCTTAAAACCGCCGCTCTCCTGGTTGTGTTCGTGGTAGCTGACCAACTTGGTCTGAATATCGAAATAGTTGCAGAGATTTTTGGTGTTGCGCGTGTCTTCCGCCGCAATTATATCCACTTCTTTTAGGATGCGCAGGGCGCGGATTGTCATATCTTCCAAATTGCCGATGGGTGTTGCCACCAAATACAAAGTGGCTGTCTTGTGCTGAAAACTTTTTTGGGATTTCATTTGCCGTTCTCCTTTCCTTCAGCAATATAACGAATTTTTTGTGCCTTTGTTAATTGCTTGAAGGCATATTCCGCTTTCATCGCTGCCGGTTTTGTGTCAAAGCATTCCTGATGAATAAGCTTGGATGGCCCTTTAGCTCGTGTGTATTTCGCACCTTTTCCTGCATTGTGCGCAGCGAGCCTCTTTTCAAGGTCGTTGGTGTACCCGGCATAATAAGACCGATCGGCGCATTCCAAAACGTAAAAATAATGGTTACTCGCTGCCATACAACAATTCCCGCACTTCTTCGGTGTATTCTCCATTGTCACCGTAGACTATTAGCGGCGGCAAAATTTTCAAATCCGGTTTGCCATCTTTAATGCCTTCAATCAATAGCGTATTGGCTTCTTTGCCTGCCTTCGGATATACCAAACGGATCCGTTTCGGTTCCAGCCGGTTGGCGCGCATTGCCGCAATCAGGTCGATCAAGCGGCCGGACCGATGGACAAATGCCGCTTTTCCGCCTTGCTTCAGCAACTGGCTTGCTGCCAAAACCGCTTCATCCAAGGTCAGGTGCAGCTCATGCCGCGCAATCGCCATGTGCTCACTGATGTTTTTGTCGCTCATCTCATGTGCCGGGAAATAGGGCGGGTTGCAGGTCACGACATCGTATTTTTCAAATCCCAGCTGTGCCGGCATGTCTTTTACATCGCCTTTAATAATGTCAATTTGCTGCTCGAGGCCATTATAGGCCACACTGCGCCGCGCCATGTGGGCAAGCCGCTCCTGCAGCTCCACACCGATGATGCGGGATTCTGTACGGGCGCTTAAAAACAATGGAATCGCCCCGTTGCCAGTGCACAGATCCACGACGGTTCCTCTTTTCAGTGGAACATAAGCAAAACGCGCCAACAGAACGGCATCAAGCGAAAACGAAAACACCGACGGACTTTGGATGATCCGAAGGTCTTCTGCCAATAAATAATCCAATCTTTCGTCATCCACTAACATCTGTTCAACTCCCAGCATAACAAAAGGCTGCCGCCACACGGAGTGTCGGAAGCCTTTCTCTTTATCATCTTACAGACAGCTGCTTGGCTGCCTGTATTTTCAGTTCTGTTTATTCAAAAATGACAAACAGAACAGGCAATCGTCGCCTTTTCGGGAACTGCCAAAATGCACATTGCAAACATGGTAGCCTTCGTGATACAAACGGGCTAAGTTGTCATAGCCTTCACCAATATCCATGACGGCTTTTTTCAACTTCACTGGATCCACAGCAGCCACTTCCGGCACAGCTTTGTGAAATTCATCCAGGCGTGTGCGCAAATGGTGATTTTCCAATTGCAGCGCGTGATGTTCTTCCATCGTCCGGGCTACGACCGCTTTTAGTTCACTGAATTGTTCTTGCATGGATTGGAGCTGCTGTTCAAACTCCATGACCGTGTCTAAAAAGTTCTTTTCCTTCAATTAAACCACCTCACGCTCTCGTTCCTTGGCCCATTATCTCATCTAATGTGTATTCAAGTGTTTGTTCCTGCTCAGATAACCGAACTTTTAACACTCGTTCTAAAATATTCATGCCCACCACGCGGCCTTCGCCGTCTGGTGTCGTTACTTTTGTTCCAACATCCGGCATTTCTTTTTTTGCTGTTTCGTATTCATCGTTCTCGTATTTTAAGCAGCACATCAAACGGCCGCATAAACCTGAGATTTTCGAAGGATTCAACGACAAGTTTTGATCTTTTGCCATTTTGATCGAAACGGGCTCAAAATCGCCCAAAAATGTCGAGCAACAAAGCATTCGGCCACAAGGACCGATTCCGCCTAGCATTTTGGCTTCATCACGAACACCAATTTGGCGAAGCTCGATGCGTGTCCGGAAAATAGCCGCCAAGTCTTTGACCAAGTTCCGGAAATCCACACGGCCTTCTGCTGTAAAGTAAAAAATAACTTTGTTGCGGTCAAACGTGTATTCAACATCCACCAGCTTCATATCCAATCGATGCTCTTCAATTTTGCCTGTGCCCAGTTCAAAAGCACGGCTTGCTTCCAGGCGGTTTTCTTCCACCTGGTGGCGATCACGATCAGTTGCCACACGAACAACTTGCTTTAATGGCAAGACGACATCGTTTTCTCCAACAGTTTTTGTTGGCACGACCACTTTGCCATATTCTACACCTCGTGCTGTTTCCACAATAACGTAATCGTCCTTTTCAATCGTCATTTCACCTGGATCGAAATAATATATTTTACCCGCTTTTTTAAAGCGAACCCCTATCACATTATACAATTGCTACCCCTCCTGCAGATTCAGCATTAACTGCTCCATCAACAGCGTCCGGTTCATATTGCGCGGCAATTGTTGTTTGGCTTGTAAAATAGCCTGCAACTGCTTGGACAATACCGTAAAAGAACGCTGGAGAGCCATCTGCTTCCAAGTTTCTTCCATGTCTGGATATGTTCGTGCAGTTTCAAGACCTGCTTTTACCGAAGCGATGTCCCGATATGCAAATAATAACATGTCCAGGCCTCTTTCGGCATCTTCTTTTTCTTTAAATAACGGCAGCCACTCAGCTTGAAGCATTAAAAGAGCCTCGTGGACATTGCTGCCAGCCACTTCCACCAGTTTCAATACGGTTTTCCGGGCTTGTGCAAATTGTTCATCCTGACTTAAAGCAACGGCTTCTTCTTCGCTTTGCGTCAGCATACTGACAGTGGCAGCCATCGATTCAGTCATGCCATCTGCCATCAATTTTTCCATCAGCTTTGGCCGTGACAGCGGCCGGAACGATACCAATTGGCAGCGGGAACGGATCGTGCTCATCAATGCATTCAGCCGCTCTGTCAAAAGAATCGCTGTCACATTAAATTCCGGTTCCTCCAAAAACTTCAGCAAAGCATTGGCGGAAGAATTGTTCATGCGATCTGCCTGTTCAATCACGTATATTTTACGGCCTGTACTCAGCCCGGTCTTATTCAATTTGAAAATCAACTCACGAATTTGGTCAATTTTAATATTTTGGCCATCCGGTTCAATGAAAATAACATTCGTATGGTTGCCGGAATTATAAAGCTGACAGCTCCGACATGTTTCACATGGAACATTTTGCACAGGTGATTCGCATAGCAAAAGCTTGACGAAGAAATGGGTAATTTCTTTTTTTCCTGAGCCAGCAGGACCTTCAAACAAGTAGGCGTGCGCCAATCGATCTTTCGCATAAGCACCTTGAAGCCGTTTCATGACCACCGGCTGCATTTCCAAAAATTCATCTGTTGTTTTTTGCATAACTTCCACCTTCAGACTTTGTAAAAAATCCCGTGTTCCGAATGGAGCACGGGTATTCGTTATGGTGCTTAGGTGACAGGCACTCTGCCATTTATCGAGGGGAACTAGTTATTAGAAATGATGGAACTGTTCGATCGGCAGTACAAAAATAGTCGCCCCGCCCACTTCAACCTCTACTGGGTATGGAATATACGAATCAGCATTGCCGCCCATTGGCGATACAGGTGCTACCATCTGTTCACGAGCACGACAGTTTTCACGAATCAAATCCAGCAATTTCGGTACAAGATCATCTTCTACCCCGATTAAAAAGGTTGTATTCCCTGAGCGCAAAAACCCTCCTGTACTGGCAAGTTTGGTAGCCCGGAAATCGTTTTTTGTCAACGCGTTGGATAAACGGTTACTGTCTTGGTCCTGTACAACTGCTACTACGAGTTTCATCAGCACTCACTCCTTTTTGTCTTTCTTCTATATAAGTATAACATGAACAAAGATATACGCTGCATATCTTTCCAGCTCTTTGCCAAAAAAATAGCCCACATAAAACGACAGTTGATCCTATAGGGGATCAACTGTCGTTTGCCGTTCTTCTATAAACCGTAAAGCCGTTTCCAATGCATCTGCAAAAACGACATCCAATTCATTCTCTGCATTGATCAGACGAATACGCTCCGGATTCTGGCTTAATAATAACAGATAGCCTTCTCTTACTTTGTAGTGGAACTTCATCGATTCAACATCCAGACGGTTGATTTCCCGTCCGAGATCTTTTTCGATTCGTGCTAATCCGACTTTCGGATTCACATCAAAGTAAAGCGTCATGTCCGGCATGTAATCATCAATGGCAAACTTATTAATGGCAAAGATTTCTTCCATTCCAAGCCCGCGCGCATACCCTTGGTAAGCCAGGCTTGAATCGACGTAACGGTCACAAAGGACGATGCTTCCTGCCTCCAGTGCCGGAATAATTTTCTCAACCAAATGCTGCCTTCTTGCCGCAGCGTATAACAAAGCTTCTGTTCGTGGATCCATCGCAGTATTTTCCCGATCTAAAATTACGTTGCGGATTTGTTCAGCAATCTCGATGCCACCGGGTTCACGCGTGGAAACAACAGAAAACCCTTTTTCCTTTAATGCATCTGTCAGCATTTTCAAGACCGTCGACTTGCCCGATCCTTCTCCGCCTTCCAGATTGATCAAATAACTCATTTTGCTGTTCACCTGATTCCATGAAATTAATCATTATGTACTGTTTTAAACTCTTTATACTATACACGAAATGCCTTCTTTTTTACAGTGACCACTAAAAAACCCGTCCATCTCCCTACGGAAATGAACGGTTTCCTCATTATTCCTCGTCTTCTGCCACTTGATAGGCCCTGCGGAACAGCTCCATTTGGCTGTCTATTGCCGGCTCATCATTTTTACGTGGTACGTAATGGTAGACGCCAGCTGCATCCTGTTCTCTTGCTTTGACATTGTCGGCAAGCCCGAGCTCCAGTATGCTCTTGACCTGCTCTTTGATGTCTTCATCAATAATCGGGAACAGGATTTCGATGCGGTTGTTCAAATTCCGTGTCATCATATCTGCTGAAGACAAAAAGATCTTGCTTTTGCCATTATGATTGAAAAAATAGACACGGCTATGTTCAAGCAAACTGCCGACGATGCTGCGTACCTGGATGTTCTCACTGACTCCAGGAACTCCAGGCCGCAAACAACAGATCCCCCGAACAATCAAATCTACTTTTACTCCAGCATTTGATGCTTCATACAATTTCATTATGATGGTTTTGTCCGTCAAGGAATTCATTTTTGCAATTATTCGTCCATTGCCCTGTTTTTTCTGGAAACCGATTTCAGCATCAATCAAGTCGATGATATCTGTGCGAATCGTGAATGGTGCTACTGATAAATAATGAAATTCCGGTTTTTCGGTATAACCGCTCAAATAATTGAAAAAGTTGGTAGCGTCGATCCCGAACTGCCGTTTAGAAGTGAACAAACTCATATCCGTGTAGATTTTCGCTGTTTGGTCATTGTAATTGCCCGTTCCCAAATGAACAAAACGGTCAATCTTGTCGTCTTTTTTGCGGACAACCAATGTGATTTTGCTGTGCGTCTTCAAATGGGTCATGCCATAAATCACATGGCATCCGGCCTTTTCCAGCTCTTTGGCCCACTGGACATTGTTTTCTTCGTCAAAACGGGCCTTTAGTTCCACGAGCACCGTTACCTGCTTGCCATTTTCTGCTGCTCTTTTCAGCGCCTTGATAACCGGTGAATCGCCGCTGACACGATAAAGTGTCTGTTTGATGGCGAGTACATCGCGGTCATCGGCTGCCTCAGAGATAAATTGGACAACCGGTTCGAACGATTCGTATGGGTGATGGAGAAAAACATCCTGTTCGCTGACCTTTTGGAAAATATCTTTGCCTGTTTCCATTCCAGCCGGCAACTGCGACACTTTCCCTTCAAAGACCAAATGCTCCCAGATCGGCGCCATTTTTTTATAAAAATTGAAAAAGACCGTCAAATCCAAAAATCCTTCAATGGCATAAACATCTTTTTTATGCACTTCCAGTTCATCGGTCAGGTAATCCAAAATAGCGGGGTCAAAGCCAGGCTGCTGGATTTCCAAGCGGACAGCTGCACCCCACTTTCGTTTGCGAAGCTCTTCTTCAATTTCCTTGAGCAAATCACGCGCCCCTTCTTCGTGGATGGTCATGTCAGCATTTCGGGTAATCCGGAACACGGATGCCGAAATTACTTTGAAGCCATTAAAAAGTTTGCGGATGAAAAAGGCGATCACATCCTCCAACAAAATCAGCTTGTGGCTTGCTTTTTTGGAGTCCAAACGGACAAAGCGATCCAGTACAGAAGGAACTTGGACGATGGCAATTTTCTGCCTTTCTTCTGTCTGCTCTAGTTCGTCTTCCAGTACTACTGCCAAGTTGATGCTTTTATTCAACAGCATGGGAAAAGGGCGGTATGCATCAATAGCCATCGGCGTCAGCACGGGGAAAATATGATCTTCAAAGTGTTTTTCCATTATCACTAATTGATCTGCACTCAAATCCGCCATTTTTACAAATTCCACATTTTCTTTTTGAAGCTTAGGCAGCAAACTTTTTTGCAAGGTTTCGTATTGCAAGTCCACCAACCGGTGGGTCTTCATCGCAATTTCATTTAGTTGCTGTTTTGGGGTCATACCGGCTTTGTTTTCGGGTTTCGTAAACCCAACTTTCACCTGATCCTGCAGCCCGGCTACACGAACCATAAAAAATTCGTCCAAGTTAGAGCTGAAAATGGACAAAAACTTGAACCGCTCAAGCAAAGGATTTCGTTTATCCATTGCTTCCTCTAACACTCGTTCATTAAAAGCAAGCCAACTCAATTCACGGTTATTGTAATAAGCAGGTTGTCTGAGTTCCACATTTTTCTTTTTTACTGTTTCCAATTTCGACTCCACCTTTTACGTATAATCCATTCTATTATCGTACCATTTTCGAGCTTTTTAAAAAGCAGGATCAGGCATTTGTAATGTTAATTATTTGTAAAATTTAAAATCAACCGTTTTCTTCAGCTGCTTTTCCAAATGTTTTTTCTGCTTCTCCACCTGGTACTGCTCCGGCTTCCAGTCTTCGCTGCAGCGAATAGAAAATACGAGCTTGTCGTCTTTTTCTTCCAGTTCAATGGTCTCCACAATGTCGCGTTTTGTCGCATTCAAGCTATATGCCAGTTTAATAATGGCACCCAGCAAATTGTATTTAACCACTTCTTCCTTGCTAAACCACTCTTCGTAAATCGCGAGGTTGCGTTTAAAGGTTTCTTTGTTTTTAAACGAAGCCATTAATGCCACAATGACCCGTTCTTTGTGCAACAGGCCGTCAATGGTCCGATTGCTTAGCAAGTAGAACGTATGCTGGTGGCTGGACTCAGAATCGATATAACTTCCTAAATTATAAAGGGCACTGCTCAACTTCAACCGTTTGTAATCTTCTTCCTCCAGTGACAGCAAGCCCACTTCTTCCAATTCTTTTGAAATCAGCAATGCACTGTTTGTGACATGAAACGCATGCGTCAAATTGATGTCGTAGTCGATGGCCAGTTCGTGAAAGCTTTCTTCTACAACATTCGGAAAGACCGATAAATCAAAATCCTTGGTCGTTTCTTCATAGAAAACTCCGTCTCTCAATCCTTTTCTGCTGAGAGCAAATTCTTCCGTATCAATCAATTCCATCAAATAACGAAATACTTCTAATGCGGGAATGATGATATCTGCCCGGTCCTTCGACAAACCTTCGAGCCGCTGCAAATCCGAAAACTCCAAGGACTTCAATAAATCATTCATCTCTTCTACATCATTCTTGCTCATTCTGTACTGATGAACGCCAGTCAAAGGATACTCAATATGCTCTTGATGAATTTGAGCCATGTTTCGCGCGCTTCCTCCGATGCCAATCAACGGCAGTCGTTTATCGGCCAGCCATTCCAACTGATCAAACTGCTCTTTCAAAAATGAACGCAATTCACGCAATTCGCCTTTTGTCGGTGTATCGCCTTGGATAAACTGCTGCTTTAAAGACAATGCTCCAAAAGGGAAACTGTAAAAATAAATCAGCCGGCGGTCATTGAAATACGTGATTTCTGTACTCCCTCCACCAATATCCACTGTGATGCCGCTGGTAAAGGGCGTCGAATTGACGACTGCCAAGTACCCATAGTTTGCCTCTTCAAATTCAGATAAGATACGAATAGTGAAGTCGGTCTCACTCTCCACAGCTTTCATAATTTCATCTTGATTTTCTGCTTGGCGGACAGCCGCTGTGGCCACACATTTAATTGCTTTCAACTGATGGTGGCGGGTAACTTCCTGAAAACTCTTTAAGGTCTTGACCAGTATATCGATGCCTTCGCGTTCCAATAGATTGTCTTCGTTTAAGTAATTGCGCAGGCGGGCAACCGCCTTAACGTTTTCACTTTCTGTAAAACGCCCGCTTTTGTCCCGTGTATAAATTACCAACCGAATGGTATTTGAACCGATATCAATAATTGCGTATTTTTCTTGCTCCATGAAAATCCCCCACATTCTTTCCCATTTAAATCGCGTTACAGGTATACCCTCTTTATGCCTTATTCATTCTCTTGCATGCCTTGCTGAAGTACCGGCAACTGCTTGGACTCCAACCTGTGGTCGCCCTGGATTTGAGCTTCCGATGCCAAGTAATTCATCAGCTCTTCCACTTTAGGTAACGTCCATTTTTCACCAGCTACCATCAGTGGAATGCCGGGAGGATATGGAACGACCATGCCAGCAGCAATTCGTCCGATAATTTGTGTATACGAAATCCATTCCTGGTCCGCCAAATCGATTTCTTCAAAAGACAATTCTGGAACGGTGACATCCAATTGTTGCTGAACCGCAATCTTATTTTCGTGCCTGGCTTCTCCCTCAAGCCTCATTACTGCCTCTTTTAACCGGCTGCGGATTTCCGCAAACGGATAGGCATGCCATTGTTTCAGCAATGGCAAAATGAGCAGCACCTGGAACAGGTCGGCCAGTTCTACCTCAATGCCTGCTTGCTCGAGCTGTTGTTTCAGCTGATAGCCGCTGTGATGTTTGGCCCTCAACATAATCTTTAGCGGATCATCGGATTCTACTACGATCAGCTGTGGAATCATCCGCAAACTGCTGAGAAAACGGTCCCGCTTTTCGCTGAACATCCGAATGTCAGGCTGCGAATAATTTTGCACATAAGACCGCGCATCATCCAGAGAAGCCAGGATTAAATACGATGGGCTGCTTGATTGAAACATCCGCAAGTATTTTTGAATTCTTTTTACATTCACTCGATCACTGCCAACATGCAAAAAAGATCCCATGGTCATGGCCGGTAAGGTTTTATGTGCCGACTGCACCACTACATCCGCCCCGAGAGCCAACGACGAAACCGGAAACGGGGATCCTGTCTGAAAATGGGCACCATGCGCCTCGTCCACTAAAACTGCGATCTTGTTCTCATGGCATAGAGCAATAATTTCCTTCAATTCATCAGAAACCATTCCATAGTAATTGGGGTAGGTCAACACCACTGCTTTTGCTTCCGGGTATGCCTCTATGGCTGCTGCTATGGCCTTAAGAGGCACTCCAGCCGCTGTCATTGATCTGTCGTCCCATTTCGGCGATACGTAAACAGGGCACACACGCGCAAGCTCCAGCGCATGGAAAATCGACTTATGTGAATTCCGCTGAACAATCACGGCATCTCCTTCTTTGCAGGCAGCATGGATCATGGCCAAATTCCCCACCGTCGAGCCATTGACCAATAAGAAGCTTTCCCGTGCCCCATAAGCATCCGCCAACAAAAGCTGAGCATCTTTAATCGCTTCTTCCGGATAATGAAGATCGTCAAGTCCTGTCAGTTCAGTCAAATCGTAATGGAGCGCCGACTGAATGTCTTTCGGCAGCCCCGATAAAATGCCGTGTTTATGCCCAGGAACATGAAAAGAAATGGGCTGTCTGTTTTGATGCTGTATCAAAGCATCGACTATTGGACGTCGTTGAGTCATAGTTTCCATCCTCACATTGATTGATTACTCCCATTATAGCAACTTCAGCCGAGAGCGGTGGGTTTGAAATAAAAAGTCCGGGATGATTCCAAAGTACCTTATTGTAGAGTTTCCTGGAAATAAAAAAACAAGCCGTTACCGGAATCGGTAACGACTTGTTTTCGTGTGCCTAGCGACGTCCTACTCTCACAGGGGGAGACCCCCAACTACCATCGGCGCAAAAGAGCTTAACTGCCGTGTTCGGGATGGGAACGGGTG
>NZ_JBZDOG010000014.1:0-15711 GCF_058268495.1 Planococcus sp. TJ-201
CAAGACAAACAAGTCGTTACCGATTCCGGTAACGGCTTTTTTTGTGTTTTATAAAAATAAGGTGAATTATTCCTCATTAGTCATTGCTTATTACCACTGGCTGCTAAAATTCTGCTTGTTCTTCTAATCTGGCATGATACATGGTCACATATTTTGTTAAGCAATTGGCTTGGCACAGAAGCTGCGGCTAAAGAGGTCTATAAATAAACACTCGATCTTAAACCCCTAAGGATTCTCAGCAAAAGAAATATGAATGAATTAAATGTCTCAATAAAGATTAAAATGCTTTATAAACACCCCGATTAAGTATTCTAAATAGTTTTTCTTTTTTTAGTTTCTTGACACACCATATCCGCGCTGATAACCTTACAATAATATTTAAAAGGAAGCAGGAGGCGCGTCTACTTATGTGGGAATCGAAATTTGTTAAAGAAGGCTTAACGTTTGATGATGTATTACTTGTACCAGCTCATTCGGAAGTTTTACCGAAAGACATTGATTTGGCCGTTGAATTGACCCCAACTCTTAAGTTGAAAATTCCAGTGATCAGTGCAGGCATGGATACCGTAACGGAAGCCAAAATGGCCATTGCGATGGCTCGCCAGGGTGGATTAGGAATCATTCACAAAAACATGAGCATTGAAGAACAAGCGGAACAAGTGGTTACGGTAAAACGTTCAGAGAATGGCGTTATTACAGATCCTTTCTTCTTAACACCGGAACACCAGGTGTACGATGCCGAGCATTTAATGGGCAAATATCGGATTTCGGGTGTACCGATTGTTAACAATAAAGAGGAACTGAAGCTGGTTGGGATCATTACAAACCGCGATTTGCGTTTTATCCAAGACTATTCGTTAAAAATCAACGATGTGATGACAAAGGAGAAGTTGGTTACAGCTCCTGTTGGAACGACCTTGGAAGATGCGGAAAAGATTTTGCAGCAGTACAAAATTGAGAAATTGCCAATTGTTGATGACCAAGGTGTTCTTAAAGGGTTGATTACCATTAAAGACATTGAAAAAGTGATTGAATTCCCCAATGCTGCAAAAGACAAGCACGGACGGTTGCTGGTTGGCGCCGCTGTTGGCGTTACTTCTGACACCATGAAACGCGTTGAGCATTTGGTCAAAGCTTCTGTTGATGTAATCGTATTGGACACGGCTCACGGCCATTCAGCAGGCGTTTTGGGTATGGTCGAACAAATCCGCGCAGCTTATCCGGAATTGGCGATCATTGCCGGCAACGTAGCGACTGCTACAGGCACAAAAGCATTAATTGAAGCAGGTGCAGATGTTGTGAAAGTCGGAATTGGTCCAGGTTCGATCTGTACGACACGTGTTGTAGCAGGTGTTGGTGTTCCGCAGATTACGGCTGTTTACGATTGTGCAACAGAAGCACGCAAGCATGGCAAAGCGATTATCGCTGATGGCGGAATCAAATATTCCGGAGACATCATTAAAGCTTTGGCAGCAGGCGGACACGTTGTGATGCTGGGAAGCTTACTGGCCGGTACAACTGAAAGTCCAGGAGAAACTGAAATCTTCCAAGGCCGTCAATTTAAAACATACCGAGGCATGGGATCAATCGCCTCTATGGAAAAAGGTTCTAAAGACCGCTATTTCCAGGACGATGCGAAAAAATTGGTACCGGAAGGCATTGAAGGCCGCATGCCATATAAAGGGCAGCTTTCGGATACGATCCACCAATTGCTTGGCGGGATTCGTGCAGGAATGGGCTATTGCGGAACAAAAGATTTGCAGACTTTGCGTGAAGAAGCCCAGTTTATTCGTATGACGGGTGCAGGGTTGCGCGAAAGCCATCCGCATGATGTCCAAATTACGAAAGAGTCACCTAACTACTCTCTTTAATAGATCAATCGGCACCTTTTCCATCATTCTGATGATGGAAAAGGTGCTTTTTTCATATTTTTATTTTTAGATCCAAAGAATATGCTAAAATAGCATGTGGAATCTTATCGACGGAGGTATTATACAAGTGAAAAAGATTTTTAATAAAGGATTACTGACAGCCTTGCTGGCTGCATTAGCACTGACTTCAATTGTTCCGCAGCAGGCAAAGGCGGAAGAATCATTAAATATAATGGCGGAAGCTGCGATCTTGGTAGATGCTGAGAGTGGCAAAATTCTCTATGAAAAAAATGCTGCAGCGCCTTTAGGGGTGGCCAGCATGACAAAGATGATGACGGAATACTTATTGTTTGAAGCGATTGAAGAAGGGCGTGTTTCTTGGGATCAGGAGTATCAAGTGACGGATTATGCCTATCAGATTTCTCAGGACATGCGTTTGAGCAATGTGCCGTTTCGTGAAGACGGCGCTTATACCATCAAAGAACTCTACGAAGCGATGGCTATTTTCTCGGCCAATGCCGCAACCATCGGAATTGCAGAGACGATTGCAGGTACAGAAAGTGAATTTGTTCGCTTGATGAATGAAAAAGCCGAAGAAATGGGCTTGGAAGAAACCACTTTCGTTAATTCGACTGGCCTCAGCAATTCAAGCTTGATGGGAATGTATCCGGAAGGAACCGAAGAAACGGGTGAAAATATAATGACGGCGCGTTCGGTTGCCAAACTGACAAAAATTTTGTTGGATGACTATCCAGAAGTGCTGGACACCACAAAAATTCCATTAATGATGTTCCGTGAAGGAACGGCGGATGAAACGCGGATGGAAAACTGGAATTCTATGCTGCCTGGCTTGATTTATGAGTACGAAGGTGTGGATGGATTGAAAACCGGCAGTACGGATTTTGCCGGATATTCGTTTGCAGGGACAGCCAAGCGTGATGACACCCGCTTTATTACGGTAGTTATGGGTGCGGTCGATCGTGAAGGAGTTGGTTCCTACAAAGCTCGTTTTGAAGCAACGCGTGATTTGCTGGACTTTGGTTTTGACCAGTTTACGACAGAAGAAATCATTCCTGCAGGATACCAGTTTGAAGGCCAAGAAACTTTGGATGTTGAAAAAGGTGTAGAAGAAGAAGTAGCGATTGCCGTCACAGAACCGGTCTCCATGATGATTCGGACAGCGGACAAAGACTCCTATCAACCAGAATTGCAGCTGGACGATTCGGTCGTTCAAGACGGCAAACTCGAAGCAGATGTGGAAAAGGATTTAGTGGTCGGGACGCTCCAGCTGACAACAGCAGATGGCACGGATTACGGTTATTTGAGCGGCAGTGGCGTTAAAGTTGAAGTGGCGACCACTGAATCTGTCGATCGCGCCAATTGGACTTCCCTCACGATGCGCAATGCTGGAGGCTTCCTGTCATCTCTTTGGGATGATGCCGGTAGTTTTGTAAAAGGGTTATTTTAATAGGGAAAGCCGTTCATCTAAAAAAGATGAACGGCTTTTTTCATTGGATTTCCCAGCAAGCCATCAAATCAATGATGCCGGAATGAATTTCTTGTTCCGATAAGCCGCCAAATCCAAGTACAATTTTGGGTTGTGTACCGGCTCTTTTATGCACGTCATAGGATTGCAGGCCGGTGACGCGAATGCCAGCTCTTTTTGCACGTTTTACGAGCTCTTCTTCGCGTAGTGATGTCTGAATGGTAAGGACGATGTGCATGCCTGCTTGTTCGCCAGAAACTGTTACAGCTGGTGCGAACAATGCCAGAGACGAGCTGAGTTGTTTGATTTTCTTTTGATAGAGCTTGCGCATGCGGTTGAGATGGCGTGCAAAATGGCCATCTTTCATGAATTTGGCGACCAGTTGCTGATCGTGCCTTGGCACCGATGAAGAATAATGAAGAAAAGTTTGCTGATACGCCCGCAGCAGCCGTTTTGGCAAAACCATATAAGCAATGCGCAGTGACGGCATGAGCGATTTGGAAAAGGTGCTGAGGTAGATGACCCGGTCGCTCAGGTCCATGCTTTGGAGTGCAGGGATCGGCCGGCTTGTGTAACGGAATTCGCTGTCGTAATCGTCTTCAATAACATAGCGTTCCGGCTTGGCCGCAGCCCAGTTCAGCAATTGTGCCCGCTTGGTAGCACTCAGCACAGAGCCTGATGGAAACTGGTGAGAAGGAGTAACATAAGCGACGTCTACGTCCGAGGCTTCCAATTCACTGATATTGATTCCGTCAGGGTCGATTTCAATCGGAATCGCCTGGCGTTCATGATGGCTGAAAATGCTGTGGGTCAGCGCATAACCAGGATTTTCGTAGCCATAAATAAGCGTTTTATCGAGCAGGCGAATGAGCAGCGGCAAAAGCTGCTCTGTCCCGGAACCGACCACAATCTGATCTGCATCGCAGACAACGCCTCTGGACTGATACAAGTAGCGGGCAATTTCCTGACGCAATGCTTCGTCGCCTTGAGGGTGGCCGGATAATAGCCATTCGTGATTGGATTCGTCCAAAATGTCGCGTGTCAGTTTGCGCCAGGTGGCAAAGGGAAACGAGTGCGTATCGATGCTTGCAGAGTTAAAATCCACTTTATAGGAAATCTTTTCTTTTGGAACCGGCTTGTCATGGGAACTATCCAAATAGGCAAGTTCTTCGACCGGCTGGGCATAAAATCCTTTGCGCGGACGAGATTCGATAAACCCCTCAGCTACAAGTTGGGAATAAGCGAGTTCCACAGTAGTTTGGCTGATTTGCAGGTAATCCGCCAACTTTCGCTTGCTTGGCAATTTGGTATCCACCTGGATGGTCCCATCAATAATGGCTTTTTTGATTTCCCGATAAAGCTGTTTGTATAAAGGAGTCTGAGATTGTTTTTGAAGCTGAAACATGAGCATGTCCATTTGCTTTCCCCTAACTGACCTTATTGAAATGAATGAAACTGAGTCTTTTTATATGGTCAATCTCTATTATACTGAATTTATTAACGAATAGGGGGAATTAGTAAATGAGTCAGCATGGAACAGATCGCGTAAAAAGAGGAATGGCCGAAATGCAAAAAGGCGGAGTAATTATGGATGTGGTCAATGCGGAACAGGCCCGCATTGCTGAAGCTGCTGGAGCTACTGCCGTTATGGCCTTGGAACGAGTGCCGTCTGATATTCGCAGAGACGGTGGAGTAGCACGTATGGCTGATCCACGCATTACGGAGGAAGTAATGAAAGCCGTATCGATTCCAGTCATGGCAAAGGCCCGCATTGGACATATTGTAGAAGCGCGGATTCTGGAAGCAATGGGTGTCGATTATATTGACGAAAGCGAAGTATTGACGCCTGCCGATGAAGAATTTCATTTGTTGAAAAACCAGTATACGGTGCCGTTTGTCTGCGGCTGCCGGAATTTGGGGGAAGCGGCGCGCCGGATTGGTGAAGGAGCTTCTATGCTTCGTACAAAAGGCGAACCGGGCACAGGGAATATTGTCGAAGCGGTCCGCCATTTGCGCCAGGTGAATGCGGAAGTGCGGAAAGTGATTGCGATGAGTGAAGATGAATTGATGACCGAAGCCCGAAACCTCGGAGCTTCCTATGAATTTTTAAAAGAGGTGAAGAGCCTGGGCCGTTTGCCGGTGGTCAATTTTGCAGCTGGCGGTGTGGCGACACCGGCGGATGCGGCATTGATGATGGAACTGGGGGCGGACGGCGTATTCGTTGGATCGGGCATCTTCAAATCGGATAATCCGGAACGCTTTGCGCGTGCCATTGTCGAGGCGACAACGCATTACCAGGATTATAAATTGATTGCGGAGCTGTCGAAAGATCTGGGCATTGCCATGAAAGGCATTGAAATTTCAACGATTGCTGCGGGCGAACGCATGCAGGAGCGGGGCTGGTAAAGATGAAACGAGTTGGAGTTCTCGCTTTGCAAGGAGCGGTCCGGGAACATCTCCAGTCAATCACAGCCTGTGGAGCAGAAGCGGTTCCGGTAAAATGGCCGAAAGATCTTGAAGAGTTGGATGCACTCATCTTGCCCGGCGGCGAGAGCACGACGATGCGGCGTTTGATCGATCGTTACGGCTTAATGGAACCGCTTCGGGATTTTGCCGAAACCGGGAAACCGATGTTTGGCACGTGTGCGGGGCTGATTCTGCTGGCAAAAACAGTAGTGGGTTCGAACCAAGCGCATTTGGGCGTCATGGACGTGGCGGTTGAGCGAAATTCATTCGGACGGCAAGTGGACAGCTTTGAAGCGCCGCTTGACATTAAAGGCATCGATGGAGCTTTTGAAGCGGTATTTATCCGTGCGCCGCACATTGTCAGCGTGGGGCCGTTAGCTGAAGTGCTGTGTGTTCACAACGGGAAAATTGTCATGGCAAAAAGCGGCCAATTTTTGGGCTGTTCGTTCCATCCCGAATTGACCGAAGACCATCGCATCACGGAATATTTTTTAAGCATGATCCCACACAAGTCAGACCTCCTCTTGCCAAATAGATCAATTTATAGTAAAGTATGATTAATTTCAAAGAAGAAACGTTGATGGGAAGTAGTAAAGCGATTGTTTTTCCAAAGAGAGCCGGTGGTTGGTGCGAACCGGTGAAAAACGCGTTCGAATCCACCCCGGAGTTGCATGGCGAAAAAAGCCATTGCCGGTTTTAATGCCGTTATGTGATGAAGAGGATTGGCTGATGCCGATCAATCAGGGTGGCAACGCGGGTAGCTCTCGTCCCTTTACCAGGGGATGGGGGCTATTTTTGTTGTCTTTTTTTATGTAATTTTAATTTTGAGGAGGAAATACTATGTTAGATATTCGTTTTGTACGTGCCAATTTTGAAGAAGTAAAAGCCAAACTGGCGAAGCGCGGAGAAGATATTTCGGTGTTGGATGATTTTGAAGGATTGGATGTAAAACGGCGTGAATTGATTGCCCAAACTGAAACATTGAAAGCCGAGCGCAACGAGGCGTCTCAAAATATCGCTGCGATGAAACGGGCGAAAGAAAATGCAGACGAAGCCATTGTGAAAATGCGGGAAGTTGGCGAACAAATCAAAGCCATCGATGAAGAGCTGCGGAAAGTGGAAGACAGCTTGAACTACATCATGATGCGTGTACCAAACATTCCGCATGACAGCGTTCCATTCGGCGATTCTGAAGACGACAACGAAGAAATCCGCACATGGGGCGACAAACCGGAATTTGGTTTCGAAGTAAAGGCACATTGGGACCTAGGTACGGATCTCAACATCATTGATTTTGAACGTGCAGCTAAAGTGACCGGAAGCCGTTTTGTTTTTTACCGTGGACTCGGGGCACGCCTGGAGCGCGCATTGATCAACTTTATGATGGACCTTCACCAGGAAGAGCATGGCTACGAAGAAATGCTGCCGCCGTATATGGTCAACCGCGAAAGCTTGACAGGCACAGGCCAATTGCCAAAATTTGAAGAAGATGCGTTCCTGATCGAGAAAGAGGATTATTTCCTAATTCCAACATCAGAAGTGCCGGTCACCAACTTCTACCGCGATGAAATTTTAACAGCGGAAATGCTGCCGCAAGCCTTCGCCTCTTACAGCGCGAATTTCCGCTCTGAAGCAGGTTCTGCAGGACGGGACACACGTGGGTTAATCAGACAGCACCAATTTAACAAAGTTGAACTGGTGCGCTTTGTGAAGCCAGAGGATTCTTATGATGAATTGGAGAAATTAACGGGCCATGCCGAGAAAGTGCTTCAACTTTTAGGCCTGCCATACCGCGTCCTGAAGATGTGTACAGCAGATCTTGGTTTTACAGCTGCTAAAAAATACGACATCGAAGTTTGGATTCCAAGCCAGGATACGTACCGGGAAATTTCTTCTTGCAGTAATTTTGAGGATTTCCAGGCGCGGCGTGCAAATATCAAATTCCGTCGGGAAGCAACCGGCAAACCGGAATTTGTCCACACCTTGAATGGCAGCGGCCTGGCAATCGGACGGACCGTGGCAGCATTGCTTGAAAACTGCCAGCAGGAAGACGGGTCAATCAACATACCAGAAGTATTGCAGCCATACATGGGCGGCAAAAAGACAATTAAGTAATAAAAAGCTCAAAAGCACATTGCTTTTGAGCTTTTTTGTTTGGAAAAGAGGGTAAGAGTAGGGTAAGAGAAAAAGAGAGAGGAGTTAGGCAATGGAAAACGTGAGCTTTCAATTTATAGAAACAAATGGCATCAAAATTCATACGGCTGTAGCGGGACCTGAGGACGGCCCTTTAGTGGTGTTGCTGCACGGCTTTCCGGAGTTTTGGTTTGGCTGGACCAATCAACTTCAGTTTTTGGCGGAAAAAGGCTATCGGGTGGCAATACCAGACCAGCGCGGCTATAATTTGAGCGATAAACCGGAAGGAATCGATTCTTACACTGTCGACTCTCTGCGTGACGATGTCATGGGCATCATCAAACATTTCCAAAAAGAAACTGCCATTATCATCGGCCACGATTGGGGCGGTGCAGTCGCCTGGCATTTGGCAGGGACGCGGCCGGAATATGTGGACAAGCTGATTGTCCTGAACATCCCGCACCCGAAAGCGATGCCTCGGGTATTCAAGAAAAATCCATTGCAATGGGTGAAGAGTTCCTATATCGCCTTTTTCCAGCTGCCGAATCTGCCCGAACAGGCTCTCAGCAAAGGACAGTTCAAAGTGATGCAGCAAAGCCTGGAACAAACCAGCAATCCAGGGACTTTCTCCAAGCCGGAAATCGAGCAATACAAAGCGGCATGGGGGCAACCTGGTGCCCTGACCGCGATGCTCAATTGGTACCGAGCCATACGGAGGGGCAGTTTGGGGCAAGTGCCTGAGACCAAAATCCAAGTGCCGGTCAGAATCATTTGGGGGCTTGGCGACCAGTTTCTGTCGCCGATGCTGGCAACAGAAAGCCTGGTTTTTTGCGAAGACGTTAATCTGGTGTTTGTCGGAGAGGCCACTCATTGGGTTCATCATGAACAACCGGAAATCGTTAACCGGCTGCTGGCTCAATTTATCAGCGAATAAAAAACGGAAAGCCCTATAGCTGGGTTTTCCGCTTTTGTTTTTTGAGTTCCCGAAGATTCCGGAAAAATTGGGTTAACAGTTGTCCGCATTCGTCAGCCATGACGTTTTCCATAACTTGGCATTGATGGTTAAAGCGGTCATCATTCAGCAGCCGGTATAAAGAATCCACGCTGCCTGCTTTGGCATCCCGTGCGCCGTAGACCACATGAGGGATGCGGGATTGCAGGATAGCACCGGCGCACATGGGACAAGGCTCTAACGTAACGTAAATCTTTGCGTCTTCCAGCCGCCAGTTGCCAAGATGCAGGCAGGCTTGCTGTATCGCTAACAACTCTGCGTGAGTAACCGCGTTTTGTGTTGTTTCCCGCAAGTTGTGTGCCCGGGCAATCACCTGGTCCTGATGGACGATAACAGCACCGATCGGCACCTCACCTTTGGCACCTGCTTTTTGTGCTTCTTCAATTGCCAGTCCCATATAAAAATGGTCTTTTTCCATTCCGTTCATCATGCATCGCTCCTTGGCTCTAGTGTAGCATTTTCCATCTGCAAAAAAAGCAGGAAATGCCAGGCAGACAAAAAACCCATAACAGCGTAAAATAGAGAGATTAGAAACCGGGGAGTGATTCGAGGATGAAACAGCATAAAAAGGAAAAACCGCTCCATTTTACGGTACGCTTTATCTTTATGTTCATTGGTGCCACGATGGCAGCGGCTGCGATTGAACTGTTTCTGGTTCCAAATTCAATCATTGACGGTGGGATTATTGGAATTTCATTGATACTGGACTATTTAACGGTCATTCCTTTTGGTATATTGCTGGTTGCGATCAATTTGCCGTTCCTTTATTTTGGCTATAAGCACATCGGCCGCAATTTTTTTATCTCTTCAATTTTTTCCATCGTCGCATTGGCATTGATTGAAATCCCCATACACAAGATTGAACCGTTTGTAGAAGATCCATTACTGGCGACCGTTTTTGGGGGCCTGCTTCTTGGAGCGGGTGTTGGAATCGTTATACGCAATGGCGGAGCTCTTGATGGAACGGAGATTCTTGGGATTTTATTGACGAAAAAACTGCCATTTTCAGTTGGCGAATTTGTCATGTTCTTCAATGTCTTCATCTTCGGATGGGCTGCATTTGTGCTTGGTATGGAACAGGCGATGTATTCCGTATTAACGTATTACATTGCTTCGAAGACCATCGATGTGGTGATTCAAGGCTTGGACGATACGAAAGCAGTGCTGATCATATCAGAAGAGTACGAAGAAATCGGATTGGCCATCAACGACCGTCTTGGGCGCAGTTTTACGAAACTGCATGGCAAAGGCGGCTACCTTAATTCGCCGAAAGATGTTATTTATGTAGTGGTCACACGCCTCGAAATTACTAAGCTCAAGCAAATTGTGGCAGACATTGATTCCAAAGCTTTTTTGACCATCATGGCAACCCAGGAAGTCCACGGCGGAACATTCAAAGCACCGATCCATTGATCAAAGTGCCAACTTTTCACTCTACTTTTAAGAAGAGCTGTGTGTTAAAATAAATGGCATTGTACTTTACTTGAATCGAAAAAGGAGGACTTCGCATGCCGGTACCATTCATCACGGTAGAAGGTCCGATTGGTGTAGGAAAAACGTCGCTGACCAAAGCGCTCGCCGATCAAAATCAATTTCAGCTGCTAAAAGAAATTGTTGACGAAAACCCATTTTTAAATAAATTCTACGAAGATATAGCAGAGTGGAGCTTCCAGACGGAGATGTTCTTTCTGTGCAATCGCTATAAGCAATTGGCCGATATCCAGAAAAAGTTCATATCGAACCGTGAACCGGTCGTAGCAGATTACCATATTTTTAAAAACCTCATCTTTGCAAAGCGCACGCTGCCGGAAGCCGAATACGCCAAGTATGAAGCCATCTACAAAATCCTGACGGTGGATATGCCGAAACCGAATATGGTTATTTACCTGCATGCCAGCCTGGATACCTTGATGAAGCGCATCAAGTTGCGGGGCCGTGAGTTTGAGCAGATGATCACACCGGACTACATGGAACAGCTGGCCGCAGACTATCACGAGTTTATTGAGCGTTTTGAGCGTGAACATCCGGAAATCCCGGTGCTGCGTTTTAACGGCGATGAAATTGACTTTGTCCAAAACAGCGGAGATCTTCAGTTGATCCTGGACAAGGTGGACCGAACTTTACAAAAGAGGAGCTTGACCTTATGAACTTACGAGAAAAATACGGCATTCCACAGAATGCGGTAATTACCATAGCTGGCACAGTAGGTGTCGGAAAATCAACGATGACGAAAGCTTTAGCCGATGCCTTGCAGTTCCGTACATCATTTGAAAACGTCGACACCAATCCGTACTTGGATTTGTTTTACGATGATTTTGAAAAATGGAGCTTCCATTTGCAAATCTATTTTTTGGCCGAACGCTTTAAAGAGCAGAAGCGGATGTTTGAATACGGCGGTGGATTTATCCAGGATCGTTCGATCTATGAAGATACCGGTATTTTTGCGAAAATGCATTGGGAAAAAGGCACGATGAACAATGTCGATTACGAAACGTACACCAATTTGTTCGAGGCGATGGTCATGACGCCGTATTTCCCGCATCCGGACTTGCTGATTTACTTGGAAGGTTCGATTGAAGATATCCTTTCCCGCATCCAGGAACGCGGCCGGGCAATGGAGCAGCAGACGCCGGTGGATTATTGGCAGGAAATGCATCAACGCTATGAAAGTTGGATCAATTCTTTCAACGGATGCCCAGTGCTGCGTTTGAACATCAATGATTACGATTTGATGAACGATCCGGATTGCTCCGAGCAGATTGTTGAGCGCATTGGCGGATTCATGAAACAAACTTCTATTCTACGCAAATGAAGAAACCCTTGAGCAGCAATGCTCAAGGGTTTTATTCATATTTCCCGGGAAATAAAAAAACCGGAAAGCATAAGCTTTCCGGTACTCTATATCGAAATAATCAGACACATAGCATTTAAGAAAAATTCGTTACTTGCGTAACGAATCCAATCTCGAATTTATATGCGCGTGTAAATTCAAAATAATGGAGGAGGAAGAGGGATTCGAACCCCCGCGGGATTTGACTCCCCTGTCGGTTTTCAAGACCGATCCCTTCAGCCAAACTTGGGTATTCCTCCGTATTGGACAAGAACTAATTTATCATGGATGAATAATCGCTGTCAACCGTTTTTCGATTTTTTCTAAACTAATCGATAAAAATCGTGTAACAGTCAGCAGTTAGCCTGTTTTAAAAAAGAAATTGTTCTTGAATGGAGGTTACGGATTGATTTTTGGCTGATTAATTCGTATACTAGTAAATGCCGTGCTAGGTGGGAAGATAGCGGTGTCCTGTAACCTGCAATCCGCTTTAGCAGGACTGAATTCCTTTCTGAGGCTGTTTGTATGTAAGGTCTGCCTCTTGCACGTAGTGTTGACATCTGGGTCCTGCGCAATGGGATCCCATGAACCATGTCAGGTCCGGAAGGAAGCAGCATTAAGTGGAACATTCCATGTGCCGCGGGATCGCCTAGATCGAGCCAGCGACAAGGGTAACGCTTATGTGCAGCAGTCGAAGAAAGGTGCACGGCAATAATATGTAAATTCAAACCTGTCCGCTCTTGAGCGGGCAGGTTTTTTATTGTTTTATTCGTCTAATCACCGCGTGCCAATCAGGGAAATCGTTCAGAAAGACTGCTCTTTTATGGTATAATGATAGGACGAAAAATAGATTAGTTAAAAGGAGAGAACAAGTTGGCGTATCAAGCTTTTTACCGTGTTTACAGACCCCAGTCCTTTTCCGACATGACAGGTCAGACGCATGTCAAACAAACCCTTCAAAACGCTCTCCTTTACAATAAGACAACACATGCTTATTTGTTTTCAGGACCGAGAGGAACAGGTAAGACCAGTGCAGCCAAGATCTTTGCGAAAGCATTAAATTGTGAGCAGGCTCCATCAGCGGAACCGTGCAACGAATGTGCTTCCTGCAAAAGCATCAACGAAGGGTCCAATACCGATGTCATCGAATTTGATGCAGCTTCCAATTCACGTGTGGAAGAAATGCGGGAAATTATTGAAAAAGTCCGCTTTTCACCCGCAAATTCACGCTTTAAAATCTACATCATTGATGAAGTGCACATGCTGTCGAACAGTGCCTTCAATGCGCTGTTGAAAACATTAGAAGAGCCGCCTGAACATGTGGTCTTCATTTTGGCAACAACAGAGCCGCACAAGCTGCCGTTGACGATCATTTCCCGCTGCCAGCGCTTTGATTTTAAATCGCATACGCAGGTAGACATCGTTTCGCGTATGGTGGAAGTGCTGACGGATGCACAAATTCCTTACAACGAACAAGTACTTAAAATAATTGCCCAGGCTGCAGCTGGTGGGATGCGGGATGCGCTTAGCCTGTTGGATCAAGTTGTGTCTTTCAGCGGGGACGAGATGACCGTCGAAGACGCTTTGCTCGTCACAGGCTCGATCAGCCAGGACATGTTCTACGGCATTGCGGAAGCGCTGCTTGCTAAGGACATCGGCCAGGCATTGACGCTACTGGAACAATTGGTGCGTGACGGCAAAGATCCCGTGCGGCTGGTTGAGGATTTTATTACCTTCTTCCGGGACTTGCTGTTGATCCAGACTGCGCCGGACCTTCACGATATGTTGGAGTTGGCGACGCACGAAGCGCGCTTTGAAGAGCTGGCCAAGCGTTTTGAACCAGCCACGCTTTACACGTGGATTGATATTTTATCCAAAACCCAGCAGGAAATGCGCTTTTCAAACCATACAAAAATTTATATGGAAACCGCATTGCTGAAAATGGCACAGGCAGATGTGCCGGTCCAAAGCACAGCTTCTGCGGTATCGCCTGAGCTGGAGGCCAAAGTTATTCAACTGGAAAACTTGGTGCGCGAATTGCAGCAGCAAGTAAAAAATGGTGCAGTGAGCGGGGCAGCGGCACCAGCACCGGCTGAGCAGAAAAAACGCCAGCGTGCGCAAAGCAGCTTTAAAATACCAACAGGACGCATTCAAGATGTCTTAAAAAACGCGACCAAAGCAGATATTCAAGCCATTAAAACCAATTGGGCAACAGTGATGAGCCAATTGCAGCGTTCGCATTCGGCTTTATTGAACGATGCTGAGCCTGTAGCGGCATCAGCGGATGCATTTGTGTTAAAATTCAAGTATGATATTCATTGCCAGATGGCTTCGGAAAACCAGACGTTTGCCGCAACTTTCAGCCAGCTGCTGGAGCAGTATGCAGGCAAGGCTTATACGCCGGTTTTTGTTCCGGACGCCAGTTGGCTGAAAATCCGTGAAGAGTTTATTAAAAAGAGCGGATCGAAGGCAGGCACTGAAGAAAAACAGTCAGAGGCTGAAGAAGAAAATCCGTTTTCGGGTGAAGGAGCTGCAGCGGAAGAAGATCCGTTCATCTCTGAAGCCGAGCGTCTTTTCGGAAAAGACTTTGTCGAAGTTCATGACGATTAAAATGAAAATTCTAAGGAGGAACTAATTATGCGCGGTGGAGGAAATATGCAAGGCATGATGAAGCAAATGCAAAAAATGCAAAAAGAGATGGCGGTTGCCCAAGAAGAACTTGGAACATTGAAGTTCGAGGGAGCAGCTGGCGGCGGGATGGTCAAAGTTACTGTATCCGGCCACAAAGAAGTATTGGATGTTGTGTTGGATCCGACAGTAGTCGATCCTGAAGATGTTGAAATGCTGCAGGATCTTTTGATTGTAGCGACAAACGAAGCGTTCAAAAAAGCGGATGAACATGCGAATTCCACAATGGGGAAATTCACGAAGGGCTTAAATCTCCCGGGCATGTTCTAGGAGGTAAACCAGATGCATTATCCAGAACCGATTTCGAAATTAATGGAGAGTTTTATGAAATTGCCAGGGATCGGGCCGAAAACAGCGGCCCGGCTGGCATTTTTTGTGCTCGGCATGAAAGAAGATACCGTGCTCGACTTTGCGAAAGCACTTGTTGATGCCAAACGGAATTTAAGCTTCTGTTCGGTATGCGGCCATATCACCGATGTGGACCCGTGCCATATTTGCCAGGACCAGCAGCGCGACCGTACGACGATTTGTGTGGTTCAAGACCCGAAAGATGTAATTGCGATGGAAAAGATGCGCGATTACAAAGGCTTGTACCATGTCTTGCAGGGAGCCATCTCTCCAATGGATGGGATTGGACCAGAAGACATTAATGTGCCGTCTCTATTGAAACGTCTTCAGGACGAAGAAGTAGAGGAGCTCATTCTGGCAACGAATCCAACAATTGAAGGGGAAGCGACAGCGATGTACATTTCACGCCTCGTCAGACCTTCGGGAATCAAAACGACTCGGATTGCCCACGGGCTTCCAGTAGGCGGCGATTTGGAGTATGCCGATGAAGTGACTTTATCGAAAGCATTGGAAGGACGGCGCGAACTCTAGTATAAAAGTAAGTGTCGCAAACCAAGCTTTTAAACTTCTTTTAAATGGGAAATATTCTGATTAATTATGTTTGGCATATAATTGTCAGATAAGCTGGTATTTTTTATATGATGAAAAAGAAATGGAGAGAAGTCAGGAGAAGTGGCTTTCTGAAGCCCTTTATTTGATTTCTTTTTCATTCTCTACTATAGAAGGAAAGTTAAACTCAACAGTTAATGTTTTGGGGATATAATTTTATTTACCAAAAGTGTTGACAGCAGGAACTATATGCTTTAATATCATAGGAGTCGTCAAGAACGACGCAACAACTTGAACCTTGAAAACTGAACAGCAAAACGTCAACAAA
>NZ_JBZDOG010000015.1:0-8133 GCF_058268495.1 Planococcus sp. TJ-201
TGAATTTTTATTTCTAACTCGTATTGCTTCACTTATCTTCGCAATCGTTTATTTAGTAATTGAAGTAAAGCAAGAGTATTTCTCAACACGCAAGCCATTATTTATTCTCTTTAGTGTCATTAGCATATTAGCTATAGCGGCATGCATTATACTTGATGAAACTTCAGCGACTGATGGATTCAATGCTAGAAGTTTTATATCCCTAGTGTTTATTTACATTCTTCTGGTCGTTAGCTATAAAAATTTATATAACAAAAACGATGCTGTAAAGTAATTTCAGTTCAACTTCAGTTTTATAAATTCTTTGATTTGAATGTAACTTATTGTGAATTAAGTTACATTCAAATCATGAAACAAAGCTGTACTAGAACGACTAAAGCATAGATTAGGGGGGAGTGGTTATGGAAGAATACATACTTGTAAAAAGTATCATTGATGAGTGGGATCCGATTGGTTTATTGAATCTTGGGTGCCCAGAAGATGAATACGACCCTGAAATCAGAGATATTGTAGCGCTCTTGCCTTTTGTGAAATCGGTTGATGAACTTGCATTAAGAATCCGGCAAGTTTTCATAAAATGGTTTGAGATTTTTTTATCAATTGAAAAGTGCCATCCGGTAGCTTTGAAAATATGGGAGGCTACTAAAAAAATATAGTTTTCCTTTTTAGTATGTCTGAATGTAACTTATTAGCAATTAAGTTACATTCGAAGTACTTGATTTATCTTAATTCTAGTAACCTAGGAAAAAGGAAAGTATTGAAAATTTAAGCTATATAGCTGGTTAGCAACCAGCCGTGATTATGATGATTATTGAAATTGACGGTTACTTCAACCAAGCCTTATTGACCGGTAAAAAATGTTCCATGCAGCAATTGAGGCAGATGTATCGACAAGCAGAACAATTAACATTTGAGCCTCGTGATTTTGCCAACGTATTTTGTAGGCTTCATAACTTCGAGCAAATTCCCTATTCAGAAGATATTGAAGTTGATTTTGTATTAGATACCGATACCGGTAGAATATACTCTCCAAGTTACTAACGTTTAGAAAACATTTGTCGAGACTTTTTGTTAAATCTGAATGTAACTTAATCCTAATTAAGTTACATTCACATCCCCCATTCTATTGACTTCACCGAAAAAACAAGCGAAACTGAAATTAGTAGAAAAAAAGATACATTCAGATCGTTGATTTTACTGGGCTCGCTTTTTGTTGGCGGCGCTCTTTTTTTTTTTTTTTGAACAAAACACCTTGAGTAGTTCGCTACATACGGCTTTTCCCTAAAAATAAAACCTGGTTCACAAACAAAGGGAGGAAGTAACATGTCCATGCGTGTTCGTTATCTGATTGTATTTGCGGTCTGTTTTGGCACAACTTTTTTCTTGCCTATCGATTTCACGAATATCTTCTTTCGTTTTCTTTTTGCGGCCTTAATGACGGGCTTGACCTGGCTTGTGCAGCCAACAGAAGGAACAAAACAACCGAAAAACAAATAAAGAAACCAAAAGGGGATTGTTGCATGTTGGTTCGTTATCGCTCCTTCTTTATCTTTGCCTTATTTTTCGCGCTGACTTTTATCATGGAGGGCTTCACGAACCTATTGGCTCGCTTGTTCTTTGCGCTTTTTATGATGGCGCTGATCTCGCTGTTGTACCCAACTAAAAAGAAAAAGGGAGCCAAAAATGACTAAACAAACCGAAATCAAAGACGTACAGCCGATTCGGTCGCTGGATCGAATTGAAGACATGAAATGGAGTTTGAAAAAGTGGTGTGGCGAACGAGACTATATGTTGTTTCTTCTTGGCATCAATTCGGGGCTGCGGGTCGGGGATTTGTTAAAGATTAAGGTGAGCGAGATCCAGGACAAACAGGTGGTGTCGCTGCGCGAAGGGAAGACGGGAAAACGCCGGACCATCCACCTTGGCAACATCTACGACGAGCTGAGTGCCTACATCGAGACCTTAAACGGCACAGAATGGCTGTTTCCGAGCCGCAAGGGCGACGGACCGATTACACGTGTCCAAGCTTACCGCCAGCTCAACAAGGCAGCCCAGATGGTCGATATGCCGGATGGCATCGGCACACACACGCTGCGCAAAACATTTGGTTATTGGCATTACAAGCAATTCAAGGATATTGCCGAGCTGCAGAATATCCTCAACCATGCGCATCCGCAGATTACGTTGCGCTACATCGGCATCACAGACGAGCAAATTGAAAGCAATTTAAAGGCCTTTCGCCTGTAAAACACGCAGCTTCTTCCAGATATTTTCGTCATGTCCGTTTTTTAGGAATGTCCGTTTTCCTCTATTCCTTTTTTCTTCCGCCATTTTGCGCCAAGTACGCTGAGGATGGCAATTAGGAGCAAGACGAGTGGGACGCCAATCAAGAATATTTTCCAGAGGGAAAAGGGAGTAGAAGCCCCAATAAAGGCACCCGTAATGGAAAAAGCAACCACAATAAATGGATCTATTTTTTTAGAAAAAATGGGTCCGGTAAATAAGCGTTTGATGTTTTGAAAATGCATCTTGTGAACCCTCCCTTTTTTGACTGGTTAGTTGCTCAATGATTGTTTTCAATACAATTTTTTATACGCCTTATTATTTCATGACATCCCTTCTTTTTCCAACTGAAACACATGAAGCAGAGGAAGCCCCTGCGGGTCCAATTCGAAGAATTATTTCTTTTTCACCGCGTGAAAAACCCATCTGCAGCAACCGGTGCATAAGTGGGCACTTGGCCCATTTTGGACCAGGTGCGTAAGTGGGCACTCGTTCTCTTTTTCTCCCTCTTGAATCGCACAAACTAAAAAGAGCCATTCAAGAAAGGAGCCTTTACATGATCGAACCTCTTAACACCCAACAAGAACTTCTCCGCCGAATTTCCGCAGCCAATCGTCACTTTGAGTTTTACAAATTGGAAGCCGATGACCAGGGACGTTTGTTGGTGGATCGGCTGAATCCCTATCACCGCGAATGGATCGAAAACGACGACGCCTATGAACAGATGGACGAAACCGAAAGCCGTTAATCTCCTTTTTTAGTCAAGGTCCAAACCGAGTTGGTGAAAAAATCCATTTGAGGGTGTTTTAAGGTCTTTTAGCTGGATAGGTTTGGGTGTATTCGAATTTCACCTTAAAAACGCTTCTAGGGTGGTTTTTGACCGTTTAACGAATAGATAAAGACTGAGGAAGACCTGTCCTTTTCTAGGAACGGTTTTTTTCTTTGTTTTGAAATACTACACTTTCGGTCCCATTTATTCTCCCACCACCACCCTCTTCACGCGCACGCGTGTGTTGTTGGTGTTTTATATTACTTGTTTAATTACTTTGTTTTAAGTGTTTTAGAGAGCATCTGAGCCCTTGGTATGACTGGTTTTTTAGAGACGAACTATCACACTTTCGGTCCCAACTATCACACTTTCGGTCCCAACTATCACACTTTCGGTCCCTGAACTATCACACTTTCGGTCCTAACTATCACTTTTTATTTTATATTGTGATATTTATTGACTTGATGGAATTATATAATATAATTAAATTATATTCCATCACAAGATAATTTATTTGTGATCATTAAGGAGAGATTGTATGGATAATAGTTATCTAGTTACACAATCAAACGATTTAATTGAAGCTCGTCATAATAACCCTTTGACTGCAAGGGAACAAAAAATAGTGCTTACGATGGTAAGCATGATTGAGCCATCTGATAGCGATTTTAAACATTATCGAATATCAATACGAGAATTTACAGAAATGTTGGGACTTGAAGGTAGTACAAAATATACAGAAATTAAACAAATAGCTAAACAATTAATATCAAAGACTATTGAAATACCTTTAGGAGATGGTGACTGGTTACTAGCTAACTGGATATCTAGTGCCAAATATCTTAAAGGGGAAGGTGTTATTGATTTATCTTTTTCTCCAGACCTGAAACCATATATGTTACAACTAAAAAATCAATTTACGTCATATCGTTTAAGCAATATTTTATCTTTAAACAGCACTTATTCAATCCGATTATATGAACTCATGAAAAAGTGGCAACATCTAGGACGTTGGGAATGTCCTCTTGCTGAATTAAAAGGAAAGATAGGAGTAGAAGAAGGGCAGTACAAACAATACGGACATTTTAAATCCCGTGTTTTAAAAACTGCAGTGGATGAGATGAATAGTAAAACCGATCTTTATATAGTTTATAAAGAGATTAAAAAAGGTCGAAGTGTAAAAAAAATTGAGTTTACAATTCGTCATGCTCCAGAAAAAGAAATTCACATTCCTCATCTTGAAGATAAGTTAGAGCCGATTAAAGAATTCAGCGAAATGGAAGTACTGCGTGTGCGAATGAACGAATTGGCTAAGGAGTATCAATTCGATACAGCGTTCTTTGCGCAGCTGCATCAGGGCGCTTCGCTTATTTGGCAAGACACCGCCGAACGGGAATTGGAGTTCTTGATTCGCTACGTCAACGAGGAAAAGACCGTCAAGAATCCTCTAGGGTTTATCAAATCCAAAATCACTTCTGCGTGGGAGATCCATGAAGCCGGAGGACACATTACGTTCGCCGATCTGCAGCCGATGAAGGAACGATCCACCGGACGACAAGAAAAATTGCCGGACTGGTTCACGTCCAGAAACGAACCACAAGAAGCTGCCGAACCGAATCCCGAACTGGCCAAAGAGAAAGAGCAAGTGCTGAGAAAGTTGGCCGAAAAGAAACAGAAAAAAGAATAGGTTAACTTAACAAGCTATATCACTTGTACCGAATAGGAGGAGAAGCAATGAAAATTAAAGATAAACTTTTCGCTAGTGACAATATCAGAAGTGCTGTTATCTTTTTTGCTTTTATCGGGTTATACACTACCTTTTTAGATATAGACTTTAATCTCTTAACCATTCTGATTTTCACTATTCTTTTTTGGTTAGGCAATTCATTGCAATCTTGGAAAAAAGAAAAACCAACCTCTTGAAAAGCAAATTCCCGACAAGTCTTTCTCCGTTTTTAGAAAGATTGCCGGGAATTTTTTTATGGACTTTTTGACGTTCGGATCACCCGTTCTTTTTTTCTGGCCCTTCGTTTTTGGAATCCCGTTTGAGAAAACAAAGGAACAAGTTCACGACGAGTGCCCATTTATACGCACCTCTTTTTTTCAAAAAGAACAGCGCCGTTTGGGTTTCCTGCAGGGGCTACTAGACAACACCCAAAATCACGAATCCAAGAAAAAGAGTCGGAAGAGCATAAGGGAAATCTGCTATCACTTTCGGTGCTAGACCAGGCGGAGCCTGGGGTTTGAGTGATATCACGAAAAAGGGCTAAAGGCCTCCACGTGGAGGCCCTTAAAAAAGCCATTTGCCTCCATATGGAGGCACCTTTTTTTGGCTGCAGGATCACCAGAAAAAAATATAAAAAGAGAAAAAGTCCGTCATCTTTTGGCGCGATCGGCGCAGCTGGAAATGAATATTCAGGACAAAAAAATTTGTTTTTGCGTTCTAAAAAGTTGGTACAAAATTGTACCAAAGTGATTTTTTCGTGGTACAAAACTGTACCAAAATGAAAATTTAATGGTCCCATTCAAACACGAGGCTCTGCCTCGTCCCCCATTGAAAATGGGGACACGTTTTCCTTATGCTCTTTCTCTGTTTTTGCTGGGTCCGTGAATTTTCCCGTTTGATTTGAGCTTCTGTGGGAACCGAAAAAGGTATCTTAATTTTGAAAAGTCCTCGCATATAATCAAGCCTCAAAGTGCATCGGTTTAGTTTTGCAAAAGGAACAGAATTCCTTTTATATGAGTTATATAAATCTCGATAGATAAGAACGCAAGGGGGATAAGATTGTGCATTTTAGACAAGAGCTTCATGTAAAGGAAATCCCTAAATGGGGTGGATATTTACGGGGGAAATGGAAAGAAAGTTTTGCTAGTCACTTGTCAACGAATCGAAAACGAACGATTTATTTACAACAATATTTATGGCATTTATTTAGTTATGAAGAACGGAAGCACATTGATGGGGAAGAAGCCGTGAGAGCTTTCTTAAAACAGAAAAAAGGGAAATGCACGATTTTTTTTCAGCATGTGGACGATGCTTATGTGCTAGAAAATGCAGAAAGTTTGACCCTAACAGATTTAATTACTGATCATGAAGATTTATACGTGATGGATTGGAACGGGGAATGGACTTTTATCATCACCCACGAAAGAGAATTCGGTCCGTACTACTGCAAGAATTGACAAGTAGTTAAACTACTTTGCTGAAGAATTCAAAAGTGTCCAGTTATACATCACTCCCAAATCGGGGTGGTTCCTGGAAGAAATTTGTCGCCTTCGGATGTGAAAAGATAAGTAGCAATCATTCATTTTTAAAAAGTTGGAGGAAAACAAATGACAGCTGGAGTTGGAATCGATTTTTATATTGCCAATACGCGAAAAGAGATGCCTAGTTCTGAAAAATACGTGAAATTCGAGGAGGATCTGCAAGATTATCTGCTCACAAAGGAGGGAGATCCAGCAAAAAAATATGGTCTTCTTTTAAACCTGGATCAATACAGTGATCGAGTGTTTTCAGCTAGAGAAGTAAATGAACTGGTCATTATTTGCGAACATCTGCTAAATGAATATAGCGTTACCACAAAGAAAAAGTGGGAAGTAGATAAAACAACTTGGGGAATAAATATGTTTGCTGAAGAATTAAAAGTGCTATGTTTGGCTGCGCTGGACCAAAAGAAAAAAGTGTTTGCGGTAGGAGACTAAGGAAATAGAGATACAGGTTTACATATCCCGAATTATCGGCAGTCCTATAAGAAATTAAAAAGAAGATGCTGAGTTACTAGCATCTTCTTTCTGTTCAATTACTTCTGATAACTTGTGATATGTAAACCCATATCTATTCAATAATCTGACATCTAATATGTTATACATGTTTTAATAACTTATAAAGAGCTCACTTTTACTATTTGTAATCATTGAAAGGAGATTTATTATGACTTATTTTTATTATATTGCCTCTGATATCGAGTTGGTTCCAGAAGCTTATAAAGAATATGAATTGTATTTCGAAGAATCTAATGAACGTATTAAAGGGTTCGATTTTCCTCTTCAACTTGAAATTGAGAATGGAATTAATGCAAAAGAAGAAGCTGAAATTCTGCTGGAGTATATTTATAAAAAAGCTGAAAACCATAAAAGATGTACATTTCAAGTTGCAAAATTAGTCAATTCTAATAGGGTGCCATTCAAAGTCCTAGAGAAAAAACAAGTATTCTTACATAAAATAAAGTCATCGGATGAACTACTTTTGCCAGAAGGTCATCTGCTTACTATCAAAAAAGTTCCAGTGGTGTATTAAAAAAGAGGTGGTGATGATTTGATGATGACTCCTAGCGAAGTAAGTGCCAAATTAAATATCCAGCCCTCTACATTGCGAAAGTATTCGGCTTTGCTTGAACAAGAAGGGATCCAATTCAAACGAACCCATAAAAATGCCCGTCTTTACACCGATAGCGAGTGCATAGCGATTGAAGGCATCATAGCGACAGTACATAGCGGTAGAAAATCGCTTGAAGAGGCTGTTATAGAAGCATCTAGTGATTTAAAAAAGAACGTCTCCGTAGCGCCACGCGAGCGCGGTAGCGACGACATAGCAGCTGCTACGCTGAATGAAGTGAAACAGCTGAAAATCCAGATACAGCAACAAGAAGAGCGCCAAAAAGAACGAGATATCATGTTTGTGGAAGTATTGGAGAAAATGCAGCAGAAGATTGATCGGATGGAAGAGCAACAGAAGCAATTACTTGCACCAGTATCGGAGGAACCCGATTTAAAAGCGCCTGAATCGCCCTCACAGCAGCCAGAAAGCGAACCTGAAACGGTAACACCCAAAAAAGATACACGAAGTTTATGGGCCAGGATCTGGAACAAATAAACATACTAATCTAGGGGAAGTGAATGTAACTTAAGTGCAGTTAAGTTACATTCAAACTTAGTTAAAGTATTAAAAAATATTGTTTAGACAAGAATGAAATATGAGGAGTTTAGGATGAAAAAAAATATAAGTACTATAATCGTGATTTTGGCATTGATCGGCTTTTTAGTTGCAACGTTTTTTCTTCAGTATGAATTTTTATTTCTAA
>NZ_JBZDOG010000016.1:0-2981 GCF_058268495.1 Planococcus sp. TJ-201
TTGGCCACAACTTTTTAATTGACCATTGGTTAAGTTAGAAAGGGCGCACGGTGGATGCCTTGGCACTAGGAGCCGAAGAAGGACGGCACTAACACCGATATGCTTCGGGGAGCTGTAAGTGAGCTGTGATCCGGAGATTTCCGAATGGGGGAACCCACTGCCTTTAATCGGGCAGTATCCATGTGTGAATTGATAGCACATGAGAAGGCAGACCCAGGGAACTGAAACATCTAAGTACCTGGAGGAAGAGAAAGCAAATGCGATTCCCTGAGTAGCGGCGAGCGAAACGGGATCAGCCCAAACCAAGAGGCTTGCCTCTTGGGGTTGTAGGACACTCTATACGGAGTTACAAAAGGCAGGATTAGGCGAAGCGACCTGGAACGGTCCGCCGCAGCGGGTAATAGCCCCGTAGCCGAAAACCCTGCCCCTCCAGAGTGGATCCTGAGTACGGCGGAACACGTGAAATTCCGTCGGAATCCGGGAGGACCATCTCCCAAGGCTAAATACTTCCTAGTGACCGATAGTGAACCAGTACCGTGAGGGAAAGGTGAAAAGCACCCCGGAAGGGGAGTGAAATAGATCCTGAAACCGTGTGCCTACAAGTAGTCAAAGCCCGTTCATGGGTGATGGCGTGCCTTTTGTAGAATGAACCGGCGAGTTACGATTGCATGCAAGGTTAAGCTGAGAAGGCGGAGCCGCAGCGAAAGCGAGTCTGAATAGGGCGACAGAGTATGCAGTTGTAGACCCGAAACCAGGTGATCTACCCATGTCCAGGGTGAAGGTAAGGTAACACTTACTGGAGGCCCGAACCCACGCACGTTGAAAAGTGCGGGGATGAGGTGTGGGTAGCGGAGAAATTCCAATCGAACCTGGAGATAGCTGGTTCTCTCCGAAATAGCTTTAGGGCTAGCCTCAAGATTGAGAATCCTGGAGGTAGAGCACTGTTTGGACTAGGGGCCCATCCCGGGTTACCGAATTCAGACAAACTCCGAATGCCAGTGATTTATGCTTGGGAGTCAGACTGCGAGTGATAAGATCCGTAGTCAAGAGGGAAACAGCCCAGACCACCAGCTAAGGTCCCCAAATATCCGTTAAGTGGAAAAGGATGTGGCGTTGCTTAGACAACCAGGATGTTGGCTTAGAAGCAGCCATCATTTAAAGAGTGCGTAATAGCTCACTGGTCGAGTGACACTGCGCCGAAAATGTACCGGGGCTAAACGGATTACCGAAGCTGTGGATGGACATCGTAGATGTCCGTGGTAGGAGAGCGTTCTAAGGGCGTTGAAGTCAGACCGCAAGGACTGGTGGAGCGCTTAGAAGTGAGAATGCCGGTATGAGTAACGAAAGACGGGTGAGAATCCCGTCCACCGAATGCCTAAGGTTTCCTGAGGAAGGCTCGTCCGCTCAGGGTTAGTCGGGACCTAAGTCGAGGCCGATAGGCGTAGACGATGGACAACAGGTTGATATTCCTGTACCACCTCCCCGCCGTTTGAGCAATGGGGGGACGCAGAAGGATAAGGAGAGCGTGCCGTTGGTTGTGCACGTCCAAGCAGTGAGGCGTGGAATGAGGCAAATCCCATTCCTGATACGTTGAGCTGTGATGGCAAGAGGTTAGCCTCGGAGTCCCTGATTTCACACTGCCAAGAAAAGCCTCTAGCGAGGCGGGAGGTGCCCGTACCGCAAACCGACACAGGTAGGCGAGAAGAGAATTCTAAGGTGAGCGAGTGAACTCTCGTTAAGGAACTCGGCAAAATGACCCCGTAACTTCGGGAGAAGGGGTGCTCTGGTAGGGTGAATAGCCCGAGAGAGCCGCAGTGAATAGGCCCAGGCGACTGTTTAGCAAAAACACAGGTCTCTGCAAAACCGTAAGGTGACGTATAGGGGCTGACGCCTGCCCGGTGCTGGAAGGTTAAGGGGAGTGCTTAGCGCAAGCGAAGGTGCGAACTGAAGCCCCAGTAAACGGCGGCCGTAACTATAACGGTCCTAAGGTAGCGAAATTCCTTGTCGGGTAAGTTCCGACCCGCACGAAAGGCGTAACGATCTGGGCACTGTCTCAACGAGAGACTCGGTGAAATTATAGTACCTGTGAAGATGCAGGTTACCCGCGACAGGACGGAAAGACCCCGTGGAGCTTTACTGTAGCCTGATATTGAATTTTGGTGCAACTTGTACAGGATAGGTAGGAGCCAGAGAGCCCGGAGCGCCAGCTTCGGAGGAGGCGTCGGTGGGATACTACCCTGGTTGTATTGAAATTCTAACCCACACCCCTGATCGGGGTGGGAGACAGTGTCAGGCGGGCAGTTTGACTGGGGCGGTCGCCTCCTAAAGAGTAACGGAGGCGCCCAAAGGTTCCCTCAGAATGGTTGGAAATCATTCGCAGAGTGTAAAGGCAGAAGGGAGCTTGACTGCGAGACGTACAGGTCGAGCAGGGTCGAAAGACGGGCTTAGTGATCCGGTGGTTCCGCATGGAAGGGCCATCGCTCAACGGATAAAAGCTACCCCGGGGATAACAGGCTTATCTCCCCCAAGAGTCCACATCGACGGGGAGGTTTGGCACCTCGATGTCGGCTCATCGCATCCTGGGGCTGTAGTCGGTCCCAAGGGTTGGGCTGTTCGCCCATTAAAGCGGTACGCGAGCTGGGTTCAGAACGTCGTGAGACAGTTCGGTCCCTATCCGTCGCGGGCGCAGGAAATTTGAGAGGAGCTGTCCTTAGTACGAGAGGACCGGGATGGACACACCGCTGGTGTACCAGTTGTTCTGCCAAGGGCATCGCTGGGTAGCTATGTGTGGCCGGGATAAGTGCTGAAAGCATCTAAGCACGAAGCCCCCCTCAAGATGAGATTTCCCATTGCGCAAGCAAGTAAGATCCCTCAAAGACGATGAGGTAGATAGGTTCGAGGTGGAAGCGTGGCGACACGTGCAGCTGACGAATACTAATCGATCGAGGACTTAACCAAACTATTGTATCGTGAACGCTTCA
>NZ_JBZDOG010000018.1:0-653 GCF_058268495.1 Planococcus sp. TJ-201
CAAGCCGTGCTGGATCATTTCAAAACATACGACATCAAGCATGTCCACCCAATGGCCGCGCTTCGCACCGCCGTGTCGATGCTCGGCTTGTTCGACGAAGAAGCGGAAGTAATGGAACCGGAAGCGAACTACCGCAAAGCCATCAAGATCCAAGCAAAAATCTCGACGCTGGTGACGGCATTCGGCCGCATCCGCAACGGGCAGGAGCCAGTCGCACCGAAAACCGACTTGAGCTTCGCGGCGAACTTCTTGTACATGCTGTCAGGCGAATTGCCGGAAGCGATTGAAGAAGAAGCGTTTAACAAAGCCTTGGTGCTGCACGCAGACCACGAATTGAACGCTTCGACGTTCACGGCGCGTGTTGCTGTCGCGACCTTGTCGGATGTCTATTCTGGCGTGACCGCAGCCATCGGTGCGCTAAAAGGCCCGCTTCACGGCGGTGCCAACGAGCAAGTGATGAAGATGCTGACGGAAATCGGTTCGGTCGATAACGTGGAACGCGTCATCACGGAAAAATTAGCCAACAAAGAAAAAATCATGGGCTTTGGCCATCGCGTGTACCGCAAAGGCGACCCGCGTGCGAAGCACTTGCGTGACATGTCCCAGAAACTCACGAAGATCCGCGGCGAAGAAAAATGGTACGACATGTCGGT
>NZ_JBZDOG010000002.1:0-540414 GCF_058268495.1 Planococcus sp. TJ-201
ATGTAAGTGTGTCATCAATAATTGAGCTGATGGCGGATTGGGTTGCTACTACACCTTCTAAACCTTTTGTTGTTGTCATGTAAATCTCTCCTTTAAATTTATTGTACCGTGATGTTTTTACTAAATATTACTATACTGAAATTTGAGTAAAGCGTTTACATTTTAACGCTTAAATAAAATTCGAAACCACTATCAATGCACATTTTGAGGAATTTGTGACTATTTTGTGTTGTTTATTTACCTTAACTTATTTTGCTGAGAACTTCATAATAATTGACTGCGATTAGGTTTATTTTGTCTAAAGCAGAAGAAATTGATGTTGAAAGAGAAGATTTTGTAATTTGGACATCGCATAAAACGATAATGATGCAAAAGAAGAAAGAATACTCTGGCAAATATTTTATAATAATATTTTTTTTGCTTTGTTTAATCTTACTCCCAGCTGGTTTTCAAGCCCGAAAAACGCTTAGCAAAAACTATTATTGCCAAAAAAGTATTTGTTTTATTTTGAATAAGGAGGTATTCTCTGAAGAATCGCTTCTGAAAAAACAGAGTGGATTTTTAATTTAAAGGAGGATGCTCGATGGGAAAAACAAAAAACAGGTGGCTGATTGCTCTGGCAGCGATTGCTATCCAATTATCAATCGGGGCGGCCTATGCCTACAGTGTATATACGACGCCAATCAGTAGTGAAATGGGTTGGGCACCTAAAGAAATTACATACGCCTTTACAATTATGATGGCTCTTGGTGGTATCTCAGCCGCATTCTTTGGAGGATTTGTTGAAAAGAACGGACCTCGGAAATCCGCAATTGTGGCAGCATTCTTGTTTGGTTTTGGACAAGCCGGTGCAGGGTTTGCCATTCAAATCGATTCGCTGATCTTATTTCTTCTAACATATGGCTTCTTAAGCGGCCTTGGGCTTGGAGTAGGGTACATCGCCCCAATTTCGACTCTAGTTAAATGGTTTCCTGACCGAAGAGGATTGGCCACGGGAATGGCGGTTATGGGCTTTGGTGCAGGTGCATTAATCACGGCACCAGTTGCAGCTGACCTAATCGGTACGTACGGTGTCAGCACAACCTTTTATATTCTTGGAATCAGTTATTTTATTTTGATCCTCTTAGGTGCCGCTTACATTGCGCCGCCGCCGAAAGATTGGATGCCTCAAGGAATGCAGCAGGCGATCGACTCGGGCAAAAAAGTGATGAAGAAAGATTTGGCGCAATTGACTGCTAAAGAAGCAGTAAAAACCCGCCGTTTCTGGATGCTTTGGTCGATGATGCTGATCAATGTCAGTGCAGGCATCATGATCATTTCTGTAGCATCACCGATGTCACAAGAAATGATCGGTCTATCTGCAGCCGGCGCTGCTACGTTAGTTGGCATTATGGGAATTTTCAACGGCGGAGGACGTCTTGGATGGGCAGCACTTTCTGATTACATCGGACGTCCGACCGTTTTCACCATTTTCTTCGTGCTGCAAATTATTGCTTTCACGATGCTTCCGAACATTGGAAATGTACTCATATTCCAAGCGATGATTTTAGTCATTGTCAGCTGCTACGGCGGTGGGTTCTCAAATCTTCCAGCGTTTATCGGCGATTTGTTCGGAACAAAACAGCTGGGCGCAATCCATGGTTACCTATTGACAACGTGGTCAATGGGCGGCATTATCGGACCGGCAATTGTCTCGCAAATTCGTGAGCGTACAGACAGCTATGTTCCAGTGTTCTATGTTTTTATTGTGTTAGTCTCCATCGCTTTCCTAATTTCACTCTTGATCCGTTGGGACATTAAGCGGGTTGAAGGACAGCAGGAATCACAAAAAGCTGCCAACTCTTCAAAAGGGTTGAATTTGCAAGAAGGCAACAACTGATTTATATAGTTATAAAGTTATGGTGATAATAGGTCTATAGTTTATAATTTGTTGAAGGCAATTTTGACAGAAATTCATCGAAATAAATAGAAAAGTCGTTTCTGAAAACTTTCAGAAACGACTTTTTTTTGGAATATAATATGTAACTCTTAGACATAGCAAGGGGAAGTGGCACTTCCAAAATTGATAAACTCTAATAGTTTCTCAACTTACTTCCCGAAACTGATTGGGATTCCAATGCGACACGAGCATCATTTTTTCATTGCAAATATCAAATGTCTGCCGCTCTTTTTGTTTTGCCTGTAAGAGAAACCATCCGGACTTAAAAATGTACAGACAGGCTCAACAAAGATCTGTCCAGTTGGAACCCCTGCCAGTTCGCATTGTTTTTTGACAGTTGCTTGATTGTCGATATGGTATTTACTCGTAGCTTCGTTAAAATAAATGAACGCATCAGCATAACCCAGAGAACGGAATTTTGAATACACGTCCTCATCGACTTCAAATTGCTGTTGGCCGATGGCTGCACCGATCTGGATGTCCAAATCAGCAGGATGGGAATGTTCAATTTCGATTAAGTGGCGAAGCAACTTAGGCATGATTTCTTTGATCGTGCCTTGCCAACCGGAATGGACAACGGCAATCAATCCGGTTTTTTTGTCGCGGAGAATGACAGGTACACAGTCCGCCGCAAAGCTGCACAGTACAAGCCCGGCGTCATACGTATACAAAGCATCGGTATCGGAAAAGGCATCCGCTGTATCGTATGCGCCACGCCCGCTATCTGCTATGGAAACTTGCCGAAAGTTTGCACTATGTGTTTGCTGCGTACAAATAAATGCAGCCAGTGGAACATTTAACCACTGAGCCAGTTTTTCTCGATTGGCTATAATCGTTTCTGGGTTTTCACAAGCATGCAGCGCCATATTATTTTGTTCGGGTGCTGCCGAATCTCTTAGTGTCATGCCCGAAACAAAGCGCTCGTCATTTGCGTATCGTTTTGCTTTCATTTTCATCACCTTTCTCTAATGTAAAGCAACTCGGAAATTCTGTACAGCAAGGAGAGGAAACTGTATTTTTAAAAAAGGAAAAAGACGTTCCAGCACTGTCAAACAGTGGAGGAACGTCTTTTGATGTGTTGTTAGACTAATGATGCCGGTTTAGTAAGTGCATCATCGACAGAGACAAAGTCAAAGCCAAGGTCTTTGGCCACAGCTTCATATGTCACATTGCCGTTTGCGGTATTAACGCCAAGTTTTAACGCCGGATTTTCAGCTACTGCACGCTGAACACCTTTGTTGGCCATTTGAAGTGCATAGCCTACTGTGACATTGGTCAACGCGATAGTGGAAGTACGTGGCACAGCGCCAGGCATATTGGCCACAGCGTAGTGAACCACTTCGTGTTTCAGGTAAGTAGGGGCGTCATGTGTGCTGATGCGGTCTGCTGTCTCAAAAATGCCGCCTTGGTCGATGGCAATGTCGACAATTACCGATCCAGGGTTCATTGACTGAACCATTTCTTCCGATACCAATTTAGGTGCTTTTGAACCTGGAATCAAGACAGCGCCAATAACCAAATCAGATGCCTTAACTGCTTCTGCGATATTGAATGGATTGGAAATCAATGTGGTAACATCCGTTCCAAAAAGATCATCCAATTGGCGAAGCCGTTCCGGACTTAAATCAATCATCGTTACTTGCGCGCCAAGGCCAATTGCCATTTTTGCTGCATTTGTTCCTGCCACACCGCCGCCAATGATCGTTACTTTTCCACGTTGCACGCCAGGGACACCCGACAAGAGGATGCCTTTTCCACCGTAAATTTTCTCTAAAAATTGCGCGCCAACTTGAGCCGCCATTCTGCCGGCTACTTCGCTCATTGGTGTCAATAACGGCAAGGTCCGGTTAACCGAGACCGTTTCATACGCAACTGCTGTTACTTTATTGTCGACCAATGCCTGTGTTAAAGCAGGTTCAGCTGCCAGGTGCAGGTAGGTGAACAATAATAGATCCTCACGGAAGTATTGGTATTCAGAAGAGATCGGCTCTTTTACTTTCAACACCATTTCAGCAGCCCATGCTTCTTGAGCGGTAGCGACGATATTCGCGCCGGTTGCAATGTAATCTTCGTTTGTAAAGCTGCTTCCAAGTCCGGCATCTGTTTCGATATTGACTTGATGTCCAGCTCTTACAAAAGCATCGACACCAGCAGGAGTAATCGCCACCCGGTTTTCGTTGTTTTTAATTTCTTTTGGAACCCCAATAATCATTTTTTTTCCCCCTATTAAACGGATCGTGTAGATATCCATAAGTATAGCGAGAAGAGCTTATTTGTTCATTGGATGAAAAAAAGAAAGAAAGCGGTTTCTTTTGTGAAATTTCACAAAAGGCTATTTCCCGTCGAGTTTTCGGGCTTTTAAATCGAGGTAAATACTGATTTTCTCGTGAATATTGGTTAGCTGAATATCCCCAATTTCCGTGATGCGCTTGATTCGGTAATGGAGGGTGTTGGTATGCACAAAGAGTTTTTTGGCTGCATCGTTCATATTGCTGTCTTGCTGGATAAAAACTTCAAGTGTCTTCAGCAAATTGGATTTATGTAGAGCATCATATGCTTCGAGCTTAGCGATGGCTGGATGCTCATAACGTTGAGTCCGCTGCTCTTTTTGGATAAGGTCCAAATACCTGAAAACACCCAGATGGCGAAAATGATGGACATGCTCCAACTCCACTGGAAAACGTGACTTCATTTTCAACACGGTCAATGCCTCCTGATAGCTTGTCTCGGCTTTGTCGAAATCATTGTAGCTTGTTCCCGAACTTCCTTTAATGCCTTTAACAAAAAATCGGTTAGCCATTTCAGAGATGAAAAACGAAATAAAGTCGCCAAAAGCTTTGTCATCTTGCTGTGAAGGATGGGGGGATGCAATAAGAATCAGTTCTTCATCCATCACTACTAAAAAATGATTGGTAATTTTTTGGCTGGTTGTGATCAAGTAGGAAACTTGCTCTTCCATTTTTCGAGTAATGTCCTGTTCAAAACGAAAAGCAAGAACGGTAAAGCTGGTAGGCATTTTTAAATTCAAATCGTAAAACTTATTTTGGATTTCATTCAGATTTTTGTATTGTCCAGTTAACAGCTGCAACAAAAAATCCTGATAGTTTTCTTCTTTTCGTTTGCGGTTTTGATAAAGCTTCGACATTAAAGGCATGGCAGCAACCGCTGCATCCCGCAGCAGCTCCAGCTGTTCATCAGTCAGCTTTGACTGGCCTTCAACTATCCATATATAGCCAAGGGTTTCATTGTTTTTTCGAATAGAGATCGCCACCCGGTCGCGAAGTCCGATGTCTTCTATATGGGAAATGCGCACCGCAGAGTTTGACTGCAGCAATTTTGGAATCACGCCTTCTTTCCAAAGTCGGTTAATGACTTTTTCGGGAACACGGTGGGAAATGATTGTACCGATGCGCGCTGAATCTGTATCGTCTTCATGAGAGCTGTATGCATGCAGCCGGTGATTGGTGTCCTCGATTGTTGCTGGACAATGAAAAGTTTCCTGGATGCAGTCAACCAATTCATTTAAGTCAAAAAATGATTTTTTAAATGGGTTTTTGTGTGGCATTTCGTACATGGGGCAACTCCTCTAGCGGCGCTCTAAATCACGCTGCATTCATTGATCGTTACACCCTAGTATAACGAAAATGAGCGGCTTACTCTAGACCCGTAGGAAAGACTGTGAACAGAATTCCAAATAAGCACAATAGATTCCGATGGCTTTGCGCTGATTAAGGAAATGTATGGGATAAAGAGTTTGATGCACCTATCAGAGTGGTATCAAGAAACTACTTAGACCTGTTCCGTAAAGTGTTAGAGTGTAAAGACGAATTTTAGTCGCATTGGATTTTAATTCAATAGGAGGTTTTCCAGCATGCCATTCGAAATTATTCAACAGGATATTACAAAAGTAAAAACAGATGCCATTGTCAATGCTGCTAATTCGGAGCTGCAGATGGGCGGAGGCGTTTGCGGAGCGATTTTTCATGCAGCCGGTGCAGCACAACTGCAAAGGGCCTGTGACAAAATTGGAGGGTGTCCAGCGGGAAAAGCTGTTTTCACCGATGCTTTCCGATTGCCCTCAAAGCACATTATCCACACGGTCGGCCCTGTTTGGCGCGGAGGTTCACAGGGGGAAGAAAAGATATTGCGGGAGTGCTACCAAAACTCTTTGGAATTGGCTCGATCACTCAATTGCACATCAATCGCGTTTCCACTGATTTCTGCAGGAATTTACGGATACCCGAAAGATCAGGCACAGCAAGTGGCCGTTTCAGAAATAGAAACCTTTTTAGAAAAAAACGATATGCATGTGCAGTTGGTGCTGTTCGCCAATTAATTTCTATGCCTGTTTGAAGAAAATGTGAAAACAAGCCGCAATTCCAGTAACGGAATTGCGGCTTTTAGAAGTTTGCCTATTACTTTTGAAGTGGAGCCAAAGCATCTTTTTTTGGCAAAGGAATAGCGTATTTCACGTCTGCAGCAGTTCCAAGAGGACATGGATTCAGCCGGAAATGGTCGATGGCGTCACCGATTACTTGCGCATGCTTTTGAAGCTCTAAATCAGCAAAAGATACATAGTCGATCGACAACAGAGAGTCGGAAACCTCAATCAAGCGGATAGCTTGTTCATCGAGCACGGCTGCCAGCTGCAAGAATGTCCAATTCTCACGCGCTGCGATAGAGTTAAAGTGGTTGTGGCCGTTGACATACAAGCCAACGCCTGTTTTTTGAGATAAGATTTCCCACATTGGAATGTCCGGGTGGATAGAGCGTTTTTCTTTCGTCGAATTTTTAGTGGTGCCATGAATCGGGTGATGCCCAAAAAGGATAAGCGGCCGATTTTCCGTTTCCTGTACAACAGCAGACAGCCAATCTTGTTGCAGTGAATCCATCGTTCCGCCCCAATCGGCATAATTTTGTTCTTGCGCGGTGTCCAAAAAGGCCAAAACAACCGAATTTGTTGAAACTTGATGGAAGCGGTGCTGCTTAGTGATGGCAAGTACTTCTTTACGTGTCATGCCATACACATCATGGTTGCCGAGAACGTGCTTGAATGGTTTTCCATGTTTCTCAATAATGGAATAAACATCTGCCAGTTCATCATGCGTCCCAAAATTAGTCAAGTCGCCGATAGATACATAGAGGTCAGCAGGGATGGAAAAAAACTTTTCTAAAAAAATCTCATAAAACGTTTGTCGATCTTTTTCAATAAAGGAGTAGGTTTCTTTTAATGCCGGGTAATGCAAATCACCGATCACCGCAATTTTCATCAGCTTTTCTGCCCCTTTCAAGCGTTTCTATAGACAGTATCGCATGAAATTGTTGAGCTTCTTTTAAGCCGGCGTAAAAGTTATATGAATCGGCAAAACTAACAGCTATTTCGTTTTCAGGACGCCGCTCTCAATCAAATTTGTTAAAGCACCCATATTTTTGAATCGGAAATATCCACTTAAGCGATTCAAGTCTTTCTGTGTCCAATTTGCGTATTCCGAATTGAGTTCGTATCCTTGTTCTAACTTCTGCATCAAGGTTTTGGCAAATTCGATTTGCTTTTCTGTCAAAGGCTTTTGCTCGGTTTTTGCTTTATTGGCAATTAGCTGTTTTGTCACTTGAGATGGGGAATTGATGGTTTTATGAATGTTATCGGTATAAAAGCCGCTTTTTATCCACTTCAGATCGTCCCTTGTCAGTTTGAACCATTCACCTTCCAATCGCTTTGCTGAAAAATGTTGGTGGAACGCAGCTTCTGTTTGATGGTGATCTGCAGTTTTGATGAGGAAAATCAGCTTGTTTTCAAAAGGCAACTTCACATTAAAGACATTCATGCGCCGGTCGATCTGCTTTGTTTTGCCAATCTTAAATGAACCGGTCATGTATTCCTGAACAAAGTAAACATATCCGGGTGCTTTTCCAGGGAGAGTAGGGAGCTGGATAACGCGATCAAGTTCCTGTTGGTTGGAGTCGAAAAGGTAGATTTTATCTGAATGTACAGGTTGAAACGTGGGTTTTTCGGCGGGATGGTTTTGAGATTTAGTGAATTTAGCAAAAAAATTTTTGAACATGGCACATGCCTCCTCAAAGCGGTTGGAATAATTAGGGCTTATCCCTTATTATAGTATAAATACGAAGAAATAAGAGGGTAGAAGTAGAAAAAATGTAAAATATTTAACTAACAAGGATATGTCTGGAAAAAATGATTAATTGAAACGTTTATTTTGAATCTAATCAATCTAAAACTAATGAACAATACAAACTCGTTACTGCAACAGTCCTCCGTTTAATGTGCTGTATTCCTGAATAGATAAGAGGAGAAGAAAAGATCGCCAATGTTATTAGCCAAAAAACAGAAGCGTACTTAGACTGCAAGTCAGCAAAGCAAAGGAAAAGAAAAAGGAGAATTCATAAAGATCTGGACAGGATGAGCTGGCCGCAAAATCATATTTCCGAGTCAGAGTCTGCGAATATGGACATATTTTTTAAATAGTTAACAATGATAATATTTTGCTTTCTTATATGTATAAATTTCTTGGAGCCTTGATATGACTAGTCTCAGGTTTTTTTTGAAAAAAACGAAGCGGTAGGGGAGGGGACTTGCTACGAGCAATCAACCGAAAATAAAAGTGCCAAGTTCAAGGTTTGAAACTCTACTAAATGCCATTGCCTTGCTAAGTTTTTTTGCGATGCTGCTGTATCTATTGATCCAATTTGACGCATTGCCAAATCAAGTGCCAAGTCATTACAACGGAGCCGGAGAAGTGGATGGATGGGGAGGCAAAGAACAGCTATTTCTGCTTCCAATAATCGCTGCTGGTTTATGGATAGGTATGTCGGTACTTGAAAGACATCCTCATACTTATAGTTATAATTATATAAATTTGACAAAAGATAATGCCGAACTCCAGTACAAAAATGGCAGAAGAATGATGAACGTATTGAAAAATGAAATACTGCTTTTTTTCAGTTTTATTACTGTCCAGAATATCCGAGTGGCTTCTGGAACGGCAGAAGGAATGGGTGTCTTTTTCCTGCCCGTTTTGTTAATTGTAGTATTTGGCAGTGTATTGTTTTTCATGTTGCGGATGCTGCGTTATTAAAATGCCAAAAATAATTGGTGTTGTTGAGCGGAATTTGCTGGCAGTTTGTTGTACAAGCCACTTGAGAATTCATTTGGAAACTGATTGCCTGCTTTTTTGCTCGATGGCATGGTTATGGGCGCGATGAGTAAGCTAATAAAGATTTTCGCAGAGCAGCAACGAAAAATGACCGTCCATCATTTGAACATCATCTGTAAAGAAAAAATAGATAGTTAAAATAACGGCAGCGAAGATGTTGATAGCATCTTCGCTGCCGTTATTTATTGGTGCGACTGAGATAAATCTGCATCTTTTTAATTTAATTGATTATTCAGAAAAAACTAACATCTTTTAATGGGAATATGCTAACATCTAAGTAAAGTCAAAATACTTACAACTTTGTACTTATATTGTGAAAGAGGTGAGAACTGAAGCATTTGCAATAAATAGCATAAAAGAGTTTCGAAATCCGAAGGTGTTAGCTAAATGAACATTTCTGCATTTTACTTGTCTTTTTGGCGTAATTACTACAGAAGAGGGGGATTCAAAATGGCTGAAGGTAAAAATCGTGCGCGTATTCAACGCTTTGGAAGTCATTTAAGCGGGATGATCATGCCGAATATCGGCGCCTTTATTGCATGGGGCCTTATTACGGCATTGTTTATTCCAGCCGGCTGGTTGCCGAATGAAGATTTTGCAGCTTTAGTAGATCCAATGATTAAGTATTTACTGCCGTTGTTAATTGGGTTCACGGGTGGACGGTTGGTCTATGATTTCCGAGGCGGAGTAATCGGAGCTACAGCTACAATGGGTGTCATTGTAGGAGCCGAAATTCCGATGTTTTTAGGTGCAATGATCATGGGGCCACTTGCAGCGTATTTGATGAAATTAGTCGATCGCTTGTTTTTGGACAAAATTCGGGCCGGGTTTGAAATGCTCTACAACAATTTCTCGGCTGGTATTTTAGGTGCAATCCTTGCATTGATTTCATTAATTGGTGTTGGTCCTATAGTCAATTCATTAACCAATAGTCTGGCTGCTGGTGTTGAAGTAATTGTGGATGCTGGCCTGTTGCCTTTAGCCAGCATCATCATCGAGCCAGCAAAAATTTTGTTTCTGAACAACGCCATTAATCACGGGCTGTTGAGTCCATTGGGTGTTGAACAAGCTGCAGCAAATGGAAAATCCATCTTGTTCCTGTTGGAAACAAATCCTGGTCCCGGTCTTGGTATCCTGCTTGCTTTCAGTATTTTTGGCAAAGGGATTTCCAAGAGCTCGGCTCCCGGTGCAGCCATCATTCAGTTTCTTGGCGGGATTCATGAAATTTACTTCCCTTACGTGTTGATGAAGCCATTGTTGGTATTGGCGGTCATCGGAGGGGGAATGAGCGGCGTGTTCACTTTTGTATTATTCGATGCAGGGTTAGTCGCAACGCCGTCTCCCGGAAGTATTTTCGCTTTGCTGGCGTTGACGCCGCAAGGCAATTATGTAGGCGTAGTTCTTGGGGTGTTGGTAGCGGCAGCTGTTTCTTTCACTATTGCTTCCATTATTTTAAAAACGACCAAAGATGTCGAGGAAGATTTGACCGCTGCTACTGGAAAAATGGAAGAAATGAAGGGTAAGAAAAGTTCAGCTGCCGGATATTTGGCGCCTAAAGCTGCTCAAGGTCCTACCGACACTTCGGATGGTGAAGTGCTGCAAGAAGGAGCTGTAGTGACATCAGACCCAGGGATGAAAACAGCTGATCAAGTTCGGCGTGTCGTATTTGCTTGTGATGCAGGGATGGGTTCCAGCGCGATGGGAGCCTCTTTACTGAAAAATAAATTTAAAAAAGAACAAATAGATATACCGGTTACGAATACTGCCATCAGCCAATTGCCTGAAGATGCAGATATTGTTGTTACCCATAAAGATTTGACCGCGCGCGCAAAAGAAAAATTGCCACAGGCAGAGCATATTTCAGTAGAAAACTTTATGAACAGTCCAGAGTATGACAAATTGGCACAGCGCTTAAAAAATAAAGAATAGAACATGAAAATTCGGATAGGAGTGGTGGACATGGCAAAAGCAGTATTGAAAAAGGATAACATCAAATTAAATGTGCCGCTTGCTACAATGGAAGAAGGCATTCGGTATACGGGAGGAATCCTGGTAGATAATGGCTATGTGGATGCTGGGTACATCGATAAAATGCTGGAACGGGAAGGAATGGCTTCTACTTTTATGGGCAATAGCCTGGCGATTCCACACGGTACGGAAGATGCCAAAGCGAATGTTCTGGAAACCGGCATATCAGTGGTTACAGTACCTGAGGGTATTGATTTCGGCAGCGGCAACATCGCCAAAATTCTGATTGGCATTGCTGGAAAAAATAATGAACACTTGGAGATTTTGTCCAATATTGCGATTGTCTGCTCTGAGGAAGAAAATATCGAAAAAATACTGAATGCTTCTTCAGAAGATGAGATTATGGAGATTTTTAGTGAAGTGAGCTAAAAAGTAGCACCATACTGGCTGATAAAAAAGAGCGACTTTGTCGCTGAGTTTCGAAGAATTACTGCCATAAGTTTTAAAAATGTTCATTTGGTAATAGTTTGTTCACATCTTCTCTATATACTGAGGTTATTTAAAGTTTATGGAGGTTGGAGAGAATGAGTAGAATCTTATTTTGTGCAAACCCAAAACAGAAAAAAATGAGTGAAATCGTTACAAACTTGAAAAAGCAGGGCATCAATGCGGAATTGTGCAAAAAAGCAGCGAGCTTATAAAAATGGAAAAACCTCGCAGACCACACGGGTCAACGAGGTTTTCTATTTTGAGAGCGGTTAGTAGCTTAACGCTTTTTCGTACATCCATCTTTTCAAGTTGCCGATCGAATGAAAAGAGATGGCTTCCCCAGTATCTTTGTGTTCTGCTTTAACGATGACATCGAATTCATTGGGCGTGAACAACCAACCGTCTTCCACTAATGCACGTGCCATCTTCACGATCATACTTGAGCCTTTAATAGAGTCCAAGTTCATTTTAACCATCTCCTTTTTTCGGTAGTTGAATTTTATTATATTCCATTAGTCGGAATTTTTAAACTATTATTTTCTGGATTTCTTAAAAGTTTTTGTTCAATTCTATTCCCATGGAATTACAAATCAAAACCAATTTTACAGAAAATAAAAAAGCGATGTCACGTAATGTGATGTCGCTTTTTAGGCTGTCAAGAATTCGGGGTTTTAATGACTTCACAACAGAAGGATGAGAGTTTGATAATTTTAAAGTAACTTCACAAGCTCTGTAAAAGTCGCTTAAATTTTAGTCAATTGGCCGACAATGACTTCCACTACATTTTTAATATAGGGATCTTTTTCTCTTTTGATGGACGCTGGAGTAAATGTGCGGTGCTTCATAATTTCATAATACTCATACATGCTGTCTTCCAACAAAAGGCCTTCATCCATCAAAAAAGAGGAATTCAAAATTTTTCGCAAAGCAGCTTCGTCTTGAGCAACGACAAGTGATGGGTTGAGCGGATTGAATACGCCGTCCTCGATGCCCTTTTCGTAAAAGGCATGAAGTGTGGCGATGCGTTGATTTGCTAATTCCAACTTTCGTTTGTATAAGTCCGGACAGGTGGATTTTAATTCGCTTAAATAGATTTCTGACGCATACACGGTGGAAAATGCAGCTTGCTCAAAAACAGTTGGCAATCGTTGAATATATGAAAAACGAGAATTGTTAATAAATTGGTTGGTTTTTTTCAAGTAGTCAATATAAATTTCTGTTACTTCCAGGATGATGTCTTCTTTTGATGCGAAAAAATTATAAAGGGAAGCCCTGCTGATTCCCATTAAATGAGCTAAATCCAGAATCGTTAACGTAATAAATCCTTCGGTACGAACGGTCTCCATAATTTTTTCAGCATAGGAGCGGCGCATAATTTGCCGTTCTTCCGGTGTAATCTTCCGCATACAAACACCTCCATCTTGTGAAAATTATAACACATGTTAGGTGGAAGGAGATTGCCATTTTTTACACGAGTTTGTTTGAGTGGACAAGTGAAGGGGGTAAAGATGTATGATGAGAACAATAATAGACTGTTTTTCAAGAAAACGTCTAAAATACAGAAATGGAGTTGGATTGATATGGCAAAAGGAAAAACGGCAATTATTACAGGTGCCAGCAGTGGGATTGGCCAGGCAACGGCGAAAGAATTAGCTTCTAAAGGATATCAAGTCCTTCTTGCTGCAAGACGGGAAGACAGATTGGTTGAACTAAAGAAAGAAATCGAAGAAGCTGGTGGTACAGCTGAATATAGAGTTACAGATGTTACATCAGCAGATGAAATGAAAGCATTAGCTGAAAAAGCGATCGAAAAGTTTGGGCAAATCGACGTATTGGTAAATAACGCCGGGTTAATGCCTTTATCCTTTATGAATAAATTAAAAGTGGATGAATGGGATAAAATGGTTGATGTCAATATCAAAGGGGTTCTTTACGGGATCGCTGCTGTATTGCCAATCATGGAAAAACAAAAGTTCGGTCATGTGTTGAACGTGTCATCTGTAGCTGGCCATATGGTCTTCAAAGGAAGTGCGGTATATAGCGGTACCAAATACGCGGTTCGCGCTATTTCAGACGGATTGCGGCAAGAAATCGATCCATCTCACGAAATCCGTGTAACCATCGTTTCACCTGGTGCCGTCCAGACGGAACTGACGGATACGATTACAGACGAAGATGTACTGGCTTCGATGAAAAACCGCGGTTCGATGAAACCACTTGAAGCGCAGGATATTGCCAATGCAATTGCCTATGCAGTTGAACAGCCGGCACATGTTGACGTCAATGAGATTTTAATTCGCCCTAGACAACAGGCGTAAACCCAAAAGAGAATGGAGACGATAAAAGTGAAAACCGATTTTTCGAAAATTTATATAAATGGTGAATGGATTCAAGGTTCAAGCGACAGCCAAATGAAAAATTCCAACCCGTTCACAGGGGAAGAACTGGTGACAACTCAAGCCGCAGATAAAAGTGATTTAGATGCTGCCTACAAAGCAGCTGCTGAAGCACAAGTGGAATGGGCAAAAGAACTGCCTCAAAACAAACAGGCTGTCATGGAAAAAGCATTGAACGTAATGCAGGAAAATAAAGAATTGATTATCGACTGGCTTGTTAAAGAAGCAGGCAGTACGGTTATCAAAGCCACGGTCGAGTTTGGTGCTTCCATAAACATCTTAAAAGAAGCGATCACCTTCCCGTTCCGTATGGAAGGCAAAATTCTTCCTTCGCAGCAAGCAGGCAAGGAAAATCGCGTTTACCGCAATGCTCTGGGAGTAATTGGCATTATCAGCCCGTGGAACTTCCCGTTGCACTTGGCGATTCGTTCCATCGCGCCAGCACTTGCTACAGGCAATGCAGTTGTCATCAAACCCGCAACGGACACTCCGGTGACAGGCGGCTTGTTATTTGCCAGCATTTTCGAAGCAGCTGGTTTGCCTAAAGGATTGTTAAACGTTGTCGTTGGACGCGGCTCGGAAATTGGCGACGATATCGTTACGCACCCAACACCACGCCTTATTTCGTTTACTGGATCAACACCAGTCGGAAAACGCATCGGTGAACTTGCCGGAGGTGCTCTGAAGAAAACAGCACTTGAGCTTGGCGGCAACAATAACTTTATCGTGTTGAATGATGCCGATGTTGATCAGGCTGTCGATTCTGCATTGTTTGGCAAGTTCTATCACCAAGGCCAGATTTGCATGGCGATTAACCGCATTTTTGTTCATGAAGATATCTACGATGAGTTTGCAGAGCAATTTATCGATCGTGCCGGCAAATTGAAATTCGGCAATCCGGCAGAGCAGGATACGCAGGTTGGACCGCTGATCAATCGTGATCAAGTTGACCGTATCCTTAAAGACATTGATGCGACTGTCGAACAAGGTGCGAAAGTACGTCTTGGAGGAAAAGCAGAAGGCAATGTATTGGAGCCGACTGTATTAACAGGCGTGACCAACAGCATGCCGCTTGCTGAAAATGAAATTTTTGGACCGGTTGCCATTTTAATTCCGTTTAGCAGTGACGAAGAAGTGGTTGAACAAGCGAACGCTTATCCGTTCGGATTGAGTGGAGCCGTCCATTCAGCAAATATCGAGCATGGCACAAATATTGCACACCAAATTCATACAGGCATGATCCACGTTAACGATCAGCCGGTTAATGATGAAGCACATATGCCGTTTGGCGGAGAAAAAGATTCAGGACTTGGCCGCTTTAACGGCGAATGGGTACTGGAAGAGTTTACGACTTTGAAATGGTTATCGGTTCAGCATCAGCGCCGCGAATATGGACCGTTTGTCAACAATACAAAAAAATAAGGAATTGATGAAACGGCAGCCTCAGAGATGGGGCTGCCGTTTTGTATCTTCTGCTTTTTTACAGAGGAGATCGTGAAGGGAAAGTCGAATTCAACAGCAACCAAACCATTGGGAAAGGAGTTGATGAAAATGGCCGGATGGTTACCTCATGTATACGACCTGGCAATGAAGCCGCTGGAAAAAACCCGTTTTGAGAGGATTCGTGCTGAGCTTGTTCGAAAAGCGCAAGGAAAGGTATTGGAAATCGGTTTCGGCACAGGAGCTAACTTTCGCTATTACCGAAATGTTTTACGGGTCGATGCCATTGAACCAAACCCGGCAATGGGCAAGCAAGCAGTCAAACACATCAAAAAATCACGGATACCCATTCGTCTTTACGAAGCAAAAGCAGAGCAGCTGCCGTTTGCCGACAACAGTTTTGACAGTGTGGTTGCAACCTTGGTTTTTTGCTCCATCCCGGAACCGATGCGTGCTCTTCGGGAAATTCAACGAGTTAGCAAACCAGGAGCCAAGCTTCTTTTATTTGAACATGTCAAAATGGATCAAAAACTACTGGGGAAAACGCAAGAGGCTTTGACGCCGATCTGGAAAAAGCTGTGCGACGGCTGCCATTTAAACCGAGACACTCTTGGGTTAGTAAGGAGTTCGGGTTGGGAAGTGCAAAAGGTGACTTCCTACTACGGTGGGTTATTTTTGACCATTGAATGCCGCAATCCGCAACGATGATCCCTCTTTAACAAACCAGCAGATAGAAATTCAAGAAAGAAGGCGCTGCATGTGAGTGATTTTATTCGCATCGAAGGAGCTTTTGAAAATAATTTGAAAAACGTCTCAGTCGCGATTCCGAAGCAGCAACTCGTCGTAATTACCGGTCCTTCCGGCTCTGGAAAATCTACATTGGCACTGGATATCATCCAACGAGAAAGCCAGCGGCAATATATGGAATTGAACGGTTTGACCACCAATTTCATCAATAAGCCTAAGGTGCAATCCATCAGCGGGCTGTCGCCTTCTATTGGCATCGGGCAGCAGCAAGCGAGCAATCGAAATCCACGTTCAACTGTCGGAACGGTGACTGACATGTATACGTATTTGCGTGTCATTTATGAAAAACTGGGCATACGAAAATGTCCGAATTGTCACCAAATGGTCCGGAAACCGTTGGAGCTGGATGAGGAAAGTGAAACGATGGCTTGTTCTGTCTGTGGTTACGAAATGAAAAACTTAAGGAAGGCCCATTTTTCCTTTAATACAATTGAAGGCGCTTGCGAAGCCTGTTCGGGACTGGGGAGAAAGCTCGGGATCCGGACAGAGCGTGTAGTGGATCTCGAGAAAAGTTTAAATGAGGGAGCAGTGACCATCTGGAATGCGGCGGTCGCCGATTATTACGGCAACTCCGCTGTTGCAGCGGCCCTTCACTATGGCCTTAAACTTGATAAAAACCTGCCAGTAAAGGACTGGCAGGCGGAACAAAGAGATTTACTTTTTTACGGAGTGGAAAGTGAAGAATTCAAAAAGCATTATCCCGAAGTTCCACCCCCGAAAACGGTAGCCAAAGGAAAGTTTGAGGGTGTCTTGACCGGGATGTGGAGACGCTATCAGGAAAAAGGCGGAAACTCAGGAGAAGCAGATTTTTTCTTCCAGGAAACCTGTCCCGGGTGCCAAGGAACCAAGTTAAAAGAAGAAAGTCGACAAGTTAAAGTGAATAATAAATCGATTTCTGAGGTTTCCCAAATTCCGTTAGATGCCATACTTTCCTGGGTAGAGGAGATTTCACGGGATTTTAGAGCGGAAGACGAATCGGTATCGGCATCCCTCGTTTTTGAACTGCGTGAAAAAATTAAGCGGATCATTCATGTGGGCATCGGCTACTTGTCCATGGAAAGGCAATCTGCCACTTTGTCTGGCGGCGAAGCTCAGCGGCTCAGGCTAGCAACTATTCTGGGTTCCAGTTTGACGGGCGTCTTATATATATTGGACGAACCGACTGCTGGACTGCATCCAAAAGACACGCAAGGATTGATTGATGTGTTGAAAGAATTGCGGGACTTGGGCAACTCGGTTCTAGTCATTGAACACGACGTGGATGTCATGAAGCAGGCAGACTGGATCATCGATCTGGGTCCAGCGGCTGGAATAAACGGCGGGGAAATTGTTGGGGAAGGCACACTGCTTCAATTAGTCAACCAAAACTATTCGGTGACCGGGGCTTACCTAAAAGAACCCGAACTGCCCGGAAAGATTCACAGAAAAGGCAATGGGCATCAAATAACCATCCATAACGCTTACAAAAATAATTTAAAAAACATTACGGTTCGTATTCCGCTCGGTACGTTTACCGCAATCACCGGGGTATCAGGTTCTGGTAAATCTTCTTTAGTGTTTGAAATATTGGCAGCTAGCGGAGGGATTGACCACGTTAAAGATGGCTATGACCGGATCACTGGAACAAAAGAACTCAGCGGGATGGTAACAGTTGACCAATCCAGTTTAACCAGGATGCAGCGGTCGAATGTGGCAACGTATACAGAGGTCTACATGCTGTTGCGGAATTTGTTTGCCAAATTGCCACAGTCAAAAAAAGCTGGGCTGACCGCAAAGCATTTTTCATTTAATACAGAAGGCGGCCGCTGTGAACACTGTCTCGGAATGGGCTATGTTTTTACACCCATGTATTTTTTGCCGGATGTGGAAGTGGTTTGTCCTGTTTGTTCAGGAAAACGTTTTAAAGAGGAAGTATTGGCCGTAATGTACCATGGGCAGTCAATTTCAGACATCCTGAATGTCAGTATTGAGGAAAGCGCTGTTTTTTTGGGTGAACAGAAAAAAATCCTCTCCACTATCGACCTGCTCTGTGAAGTCGGGCTGGGTTATCTAAAATGGGGCCAGACCTTGACCACTTTATCAGGTGGTGAAGGGCAGCGCTTGAAATTGGCTAAAGAATTGAATCGAAAAAGCAGAGGAGAGACGCTGTACATTTTGGATGAGCCTTCCACCGGCCTTCACCCGAACGACGTCAAAAAGCTGCTTTTATTGCTCAATAAACTGGTGGATGAAGGACATACTGTCATTATTGTAGAGCATAATACGCAAATTATTCGGGAAGCTGACTGGGTCATCGATTTGGGGCCTAATGGGGGAAATGAAGGCGGGCAGGTCATCGCTGAAGGAACTCTGGAAGAGATAAAGGCCAACGAGAACTCTTATACAGGCAGATATTTGTAAGTGAAGATATAAAATTAGTTATCTGAATTAAATGTAAATTCAGACATTATAAATTGACAAAAAAATATTATTTTTTATAATAATGAGTAGAAGGGGTGTTTCTTCAGCTTATGGAAGTGAAATTGCCATAGGAAAGAGAAGTTTTGGGTAGTCTACTTTGTTGCATAACCGATTTATGGGAAAGAGTTCAATTGAAATTTAAAAAACCTGAGCTAGAGAGGAGAGTATTGAAATGAGACTTTTGCCAAGAAAACGGGATGATTTTTTTCCTAACCTTTTCGACAGCAACTTTGAAATGGATGTATTTGATCGCTTTTTTAAAGAAGCCAATTATCCCCAAGTAGACATTAAAGATGCCGAAGATCATTACGAAGTGGAAGTGGACATTCCTGGCTTTGCCAAAGAAAATATTTCCGTGGAGTACAAAGATGGTTACCTTCGGCTTCAAGGCAAGAAAGAAGAAAACAAAGAAGTAACAGAAAACGACGGCCACTATATCCGGAAAGAACGATCCTATGGGTCATTTAAACGCAGTTTCTACATTGGCGAGGTAGATGAAAACCACATTTCCGGTTCTTTCAAAGATGGCGTATTAATGCTGCAAGTGCCAAAATCAAAAGAGGACAAGCAAAAAGAGGAAGGCCATCAAATTATGATCGAATAGTGTTGATTGTAGCTGACAACAGATTGCCCATAAAAATCGTCCTTTCTGCAATGGTTGTGCAGTAACTGCCATTATACAGAAACGGACGATTTTTTGATGATTTTATTGGAAACTAAAACAAATTTCGATATTCTCTTTCTATATATGTGGACAAATCTTCTGCTTTTTCTCCTGTGATGCGTTCAAAGTCTCCTGTCACTTCTCCCATCAATCCTTTAGCCGCTGCCTCGTACAAGGAGACAAGAACAGGCCCAAAGCCTTTTGGCTCATCGTAAAGCTCTGCAAATTCCTCACTTGTGAGCGGATCATAAAAAATTGGGGATCCGCTGATCTGGCTCATGAGATCAGCCAGTTCTTCCATTGACCAAGCTTTCGGTCCTGTTAATGTATACTCCTTGTTATGAAAATCTTCTAGTACCGCAACTTGAACAATAGCTTTTGCAAGATCTGCTCTGGAAATAAATGATATTTTTTGGTCAGCTACCGGATAAAGAATCTTCCCCCGTTTGGCAAGTTCGGGAAGATAAGGGGCCAAGGGATCGGAATACATGCCATTTCGGATATAAGTGTACGGAACGCTCCCAGAAGCCAAACGGCGCTGCACATAGCCGAAGAAAGGACTCATCTTGAAAGGGTTATTGCCATGGTCAGCCATAAATCCAATAAAAATAAACTGTTTGACGCCTGTTTTTTCAGCTGCGACAATGGCATTTTCAAACTCCATGATTCGTGCAACACTCGGAAACGTCAAGCTTGGAATGTAGATGAGGACATCTGTTCCTTTAAAAGCCGCCGCTAGCGCCTGTTCTGAGCGATAATTGGCTTGCTTTACCCCAATGCCCATTTGTTTGAAGCGGACAGCTTTTTGGGGATTGCGAACAGTCAGCACTAGATTCTCAGGTTTGATGTATGACAACGCCTCTTCCACAATTTTCACACCAAGATGTCCAGTAGCAGCCGTGATGTTGTAAATCATCCAATCTCCTCCAGTCATGTTATTGGCTTTTCGTTATTCTATTCCCGTTTTTCCGAAAAAGTGAACTATTTCCGTACTTTTTACGTATTGTGTATAAGGGAAATGAAAAGATTTACTGCAATGCATTTCTTCAAATTACTGGATATCAGGATATTCTATTAAAAGAAAAGATTTTCCTGTAGCGGGAAGTATAGTAAGGTAGAAAGACGAAATATGTAATAAAGGAGACAGGGGATGGAAAAAAGTACTGATATCAGCTTATACTTGCGGGTTAATCAACAGGACAAAGCCGCATTGGAACAATTATATGACCGCTACGAAAAAATCCTTTTTTCATTTCTATATAAGATGCTGGAAGATCGTGATCTGGCTGAGGAAGCGCTGCAAGAGGTTTTTATTAAAATCTGGCGTGGCAAAGGTGTATATGATGAAAGCAAAGGAAAGTTTACTTCGTGGCTTTTTAGAATGGCGCAAAATACAGCCATTGACTTGATAAGAAAACGTAAAAAACCGACCGTACCGATTGAAGAAGCTGCTCAAATGGTCAGTAATGATACACCTGTAGACGTGCAAGTGGAATGGCAGGAAAAGCAGGAAAAAATTCAAACGGCTGTTCAGCACTTATCGGACGATCAGCAAAAAATGATCGATTTGTTCTATTTTAAAGGACATACACATGAAACCATCGCAGACATGTGCGATATCCCACTCGGGACTGTCAAGAGCAGAATAAGGCTGGCTTTAAAAAAATTAAAAACATCACTGCATGGGATGCAGGAAAGGGGGGCTTATGATGAATAGCATGGATTGTGACCGTTTAGTAGATTATTTAAACGGAACGCTGTCGGCAGATGAAAGCAAGCAGTTTGAACAACATTTGAAAACATGTACAGAATGCCAGGAAATAGTGGAAGCAACAGGCGAGCTCCCTTATCTTGCAGATCCAGTGGAACCGCCAGTTGATATGAAAGCACGAATTTTATCCAATGTATTTGAAGAAAAGCCGGCACAGAACGAATCGCCTGCTGCTTTGAAACCAACGATGTCTCCAATACCGATGCACAATAAGAAAAGTAAGCCGAATATTTGGAAACCGCTGATTGCAGCAGTGTTCTTAGCATCCTTGTTAGGAAATGCCTATGCGTTTCTTCAATTGTCAGATCAGGATGAAGCGGTGGAAACGGCTATTCAATCAATTCAACTGGCACCGAACGAAGCATTTTCAGGAACGGCCACAGCTGAAATGATTGAAGAAGCAGGTGCGCTGAATCTGGTTGTACAAGCCAATCAATTGGCTGAACTGGACGCCGACCAAGTTTATCAAGTATGGTTGATCAAAGATGACCAGCCGATACCAGCAGGCGCTTTCTCGCCGAGTCCAAACGGCGAAGGGGCAAGTTACTATCAGCTTAACGAAAATTCAACCGATTGGGACACAATCGCGATTACGCTCGAGCCTCAAGCGGGAAATGACTTGCCTGAAGGTGAAGTTGTATTAAGTGCAGAAATTTAACTGGCCGCTTTTGCGGTCAGTTTTTTTTATTTTTAGTAATGTTAAAGAATGATATTAACAGACAGCTAAGGGCAAAAATGGCTGTCTTTGGAAACCGTACAAGAAACTTCTTAACCTGCTTCTTTAATCAAGTAAAAGATTCAGTTTATCCAGATGTTCCTACGAGCATAAGCAAATGTTAAGTCAACTTTAAAAGGACTATGTATTCAATTGCTAAACTGCTAATATATAGAAAAGATTAAGGGCTTATCACATTAACTTGGTTTCCAGCAGCACGGTTATCTGTTTTGTGGCAAAGTTTATTTGTCTTTGAAACCTAACCTAACTGGAGGCACCAATGAAAAGTATTTTGAAGCAAGTTTTCATCCTGGCTGGCTGTTCGTATTTGGCATATTTCTTCATATTAAACCAGGGACTCGTTGGTGGTTTGATGATTTCAGGACTATTTTTTGCAATCTGTCTGTTTTTGTTTTCTTTGAGCGTTGTCGCCATTGTACAAGGCAAGCTCAAGTTCTTCAAAATTAACCATGTCAAAGAAGCGATTGGATTGATGGTTTTATCCATTGCCCTGACAATCATCGTGGCGTGTGTGACGATTATCAACTCATTTGCAACCTACACGACTGGAGATGAAAATCAGGCGGCAGATGCTAAAGTGAGGCTTTTTGCGTCCACTGTATTCAAGGTTTCTTCACAGCCCGAACTGCTGAAGACTGAGCAGAATGGCGTAACTTATTTTTACTCTGAAAAAACGGAAGATGAAATCGCCAAAATCGATGAAGTTCTCCAGCAGCAGCGCAAAAGATTGAATCAATATCTAGGAACTCAAGATGAAGGCGGCTTAACGGTTGAATTCCACGAAGATTACGACTCGCTGGAATCCAGCTACGGCGGAGAAGAAGTGGCTGGCTATTACAACTTTGGAAATAAAAGCATCCATTTGGTTCCAACGGACGAGAGCTGGGAACTGATCTTGGTCCATGAGTATTCACATTACCAAAGCCATCTTTTTTCCAATCAGCACAGCTTGCCAATCACCCGTATTCCTTCGTGGTTTGAAGAGGGGGTTGCCGATTATCTGGCAGATGAATCCGGCGGTTGGTATGACCTGGAAACGACAGAAATTATAGACTTTCATGAGCTGGATAGCCCACAAGATTATGACAGCTCTTCTACAGAAACGTTTGATCCTTATCTCCAAAGCTTTCTAGCAGTAGAAAGCTTGGTGGATGAACACGGGGAAGAACTTATTCCAAATTTATTGATGTCCAGGTCAACCCCAGCTTTTTACAAAACGCTGGAAACAACAATCGGCATGAAAATTGAGGAATATGAAGAAGTTTTTCTTAATCAAAAAATTGCTGAACAAAACCAAATGATGGAATTGTTTGATCAGGCTTATGTTCAGCTGGATAAAAAAGAATACACAGGTGCTGAAAAAACAATTGAAGCCATCAAAAGGGCCGGAGACATTTACGATCAGGATGCGGCCGAGTGGATTTTGGTCGACGTCTTGCTGGACCAAAAGAAATTCACCGAAGCTGCAGAATTGCTTGAACTCAAAATCGCTGAAGACATAGAAGCGTTTTTGGTCGATGATTTGGTGTTGTTGGCAGAAATTTACCTGCTTATTGATCCGCAACTATCACTTGAGAAAGCAGAAGAAGCTCAAGTAGCATATTTAGAAAACGAATATTATTATTTTGACGAAGAACTCCTGCCTATTTATGAAACAATAAACTCTTCTGAACCGTTGGCAGGATATCGGCAGCTCATTCGTGAAGAGTGGGTGTATAACACATATGTTTTGGATAACCTGAAAGACAAATTGAGTGAAGAATACCCTGAGGACTTCTAATGCACAAGGGAGAGTAGAGATACGACTTATTCAACACTATAGTTTGAGGAAATAATCTTCGGATTGCACATGAAAATCGTTCTTTCTGTAGTATGGTAACTTTCATTTTACAGAGATGAACGGTTTTTTATACCCTTTTTAACATCCGCCATTTTCATGACCTTGTGGGACAGCCCCTTTTTTATATTGTTTTTTTTTACTCGTAATATTGATGCTATATAAGTTGAGCTTAGGAATTATCAATTTATATACCGCATCGGTCGCTTTGGGTAGAGCAAAGACGACTGCTCATCCGCAAGCTCGTGAACGCGCCAGCGCTGAAAACGTTGCTTACTAACCGATATGAAGCAAACCAGCTGCGACTCCTGCGGTAAAGCGAGACGGCAGAGACCCCACAGGGAGCGAAGCGACCGAGGAGGCTTGGACGCGAGCCCGCGGAAAGCGCAGCTGTTTTGCGGAATATCGACAATGAAAGATTTAGTAGTTCAACTTATATAGCTTGGAAAAGATAAAAAACTTTTAAAAAAAAGAGATTGCATTTGTTAATCCAAAAGGATATGATTTAAAACGTAATAGTTACGATTTGTAAAATACATAGTTTTAAAGAAAGAATCAAGAAAAGCTCTCTTTTTTCTCCAGTGGCAGGACAGGAGGAAAGAGAGAATTATTTTTTTGGTAAATAAATCGTAATAATTACATTTTATAAAAGAGGAGTGTTTATTAATGAAGAACGCATTTATACTATTGCTTTTGGCATTGGCATTTATTTTAAGCGCTTGTACATCAGATGCAGCTATCCCAGAAGAAGATCGCAAAGAATTGAACTTGTTGTTCAATTTTGCCACAAGATCGCTCGATCCGAACGTAGACAGCAGCTATGTGCCGTTGCGTGCAGGGATAACGGAAACCTTGGTGCATTTAAATGACGAGACATTGACGCTCGAGCCGTGGCTTGCAGAAAGCTGGGACAGTGAAGATGGCCAAGAATGGACGATTCGGCTGAGAAACGATGTGTTGTTTCAAAATGGTGCCCCAATGGATGCGGCAGCTGTAAAAGCTTCGCTGGAGCGTGCCATGGCAGACAATATTGCCATCAGCAATGCGCTTCGGATCGAATCGATCAAAGCGGATGGCCAGCAGCTGACGATCCGAACGACTATGCCATTTCCAGAGTTTCCATCTGAGCTGGTTCACCCGAATACATCCATTATCGATGTGACGGAACCGGACTTTATCAACAAGCCGATTGGGACAGGACCATTTGCTGTTTTTTCATTTGCACCAGGCACAGCAGTTGATTTGGTTCGTTTTGATGAATATTGGAACGGGGCTGCCAAGTTGGAAGCAGCACGGTTTTCGTTTAATGAAGATGCCAACGCTCGGTCATTGGCATTGGAATCGGGAGATGTTGATATTGCATTTCGCCCAGAAGTTCAAGGTTTGGAAAAATTGGAAGCAGTTGAAGGAGTAAAAGTAGAGTCTACTTCAACTTTCCGGGTACACCAAATGACAATGAACCTTGAACGGGAATCCATGAAAGACATCAATGTCCGCAAAGCGATAGACGTGTTAATCGATCGCAAGGCCATCACGGAAACCATTTTGCAAGGCCATGCAGAAGTAGCGACGGGTCCGTTTCCTTCAACCTTTACTTTTGCACCGGACTATCCTGACAAAAAAATCGGGTTGGAAGAAGCTAAAGCACATTTAACCAAAGCAGGATATGCAGAGCAGGACGGTGTGATGCAAAAAGACGGAGAGCCGTTAGAGCTTACGCTATTAACTTATAGCGCGCGTGCAGATTTGCCGCTGATCGCCCAAGTATTTCAATCGGATGCTAAAGAGTTGGGAATTGCAGTAGACATTCAGCAAATCGAAGTACCAGAAGAATACATGGCAGCAAACCGAGATTGGGACTTGACCACTTACAGCAATTTGACCGCACCACGCGGAGATGCAGGTTATTATTTAAATGCCACGTACCATCCGCAAGGAGCATTAAATTTCAGTGGTGCTAATGACGATGTACTGACAGCGCTAATCGACAAATTGAATGTAACTGTAGGCGAGGGCGAACGCTCCGTGATTGCAGAAGAGATTGCGCTTTACGTCGATGAGCAAGTATACAATTCATTTATTCTTCACCCGAATACATTGGTTGCCTACAATGCCGATAAAGTAGAAAACTGGGTCACTACCCGCAGTGAGTATTACATGTTGACCAACACCTTGGATGTGAAGTAAATGGTCCGGATTTTACTGAAAAGATTTACTGAAGTGGCTGTATTTTTGCTGCTGGTGACGTTTGTTAGCTTTATGTTTGCACGGCTGGCACCGGGAGATCCGGTGCTGTCCATCCTCCGTGTTGATGATGTATCGGTCACTGCGGCCCAAGTCGAACAACTCCGGGAAGATATGGGATTTAATGAACCTTTGCTCGTACAGTATGGAGAATGGTTTATGGATTTTATAAAATTGGATTTTGGCAATTCCTATTTGACCAATCAACCTGTATTGCAGATGCTTCTCAGCGGACTTCCGGCTACCTTGGAATTGGCTGCAGGAGCGCTGCTCGTTATGCTGGTAATTGCTTTGCCGCTCGGATCGCTTGCTGCGCTATACCGAGGCAGCTGGATTGATCAGCTTAGCCGCTGGTTTTCCTTGCTTGGTGCAGCGGTTCCAAGCTTTTGGTTGGGATTGTTGTTAATTGACTTGTTTGCCGTGCGGCTGGACTTGCTGCCGACGATGGGCCGAGACAGTTTTGGCTCAATGGTTTTGCCATCCACTACATTGGGACTTGCCATCACCAGTGTTTATGTCCGTTTGCTGCGTTCCAGTTTGATCGATGCGCTCAGTCATGACTATATTAAAGCTGCTCGTTCAAGAGGGATTTCAGAAATCCGCATCTTTTTCTATCACGCATTGCGGGCAGCGCTGCCACCGGTCATTACTGTTTTTGGCGTCAGTCTTGGCAGTTTGATTGGCGGTGTTGTGGTGATTGAGGTGATTTTTGCTTATCCGGGAATAGGCAAAATGGTAGTAGAGGCAATCCGGGCACGGGATTATCCCGTTATACAAGCTTATCTGTTTATTATGGCGGTTATCGTTTTTATTGTGAACAGCCTGGTAGATATTTCATACCGGTACTTGAACCCCGAAATCAGATTAACGGAAAGGAAAGCGAGCTGATGACTGTTTTAGCAACAAATCTGCACAAATGGAATTGGAAAGCGAGAATGCTCGTTTTGCTACTAAGTTTAATTGCGTTGCTTGGCGCTTACACGTTCTTGTACCTGAAGCATGATGCAGACGCAGTTGATTTGACTGCCCAGCTGATGCCCATGAGCCTGGAGCATCCATTTGGTACAGATCATCTGGGGCGCGATGTGTTAACGCGAATAGTGCTGGGAGCCCAATTGACAGTTGGCTATTCTTTTGTGGCACTGTTAGCGGCAGTCGCTATCGGGTTGCCAATTGGATTGATCGCCGGCTATAAAGGCGGCTGGCTGGATCGGCTCTTGATGCGTGTTGCCGATACGTTTTTGGCATTTCCGGATACCATTGTAGCGATTGTCTTGAGCGGCCTGCTGGGACCGGGAATTGAAAACCTGCTGTTGGCCATTATTTTTGTGAAATGGGTCAATTATGCCCGGCTCGTCAGAAGTACGGTGGTCAGTGAACGCCAAAAAGAATACATCGCCATGGCTAAAGTCAACGGTTTGGGAGACGGACAAATTATTCAGAAGCATCTGTTTCCTCACATCATTGGCCATGTGTTGGTGCTGGGCAGCCTGGATCTTGGGAAAATCATTTTACTGATTTCTTCGTTGTCTTATATCGGCCTTGGCGCTCAACCACCGGCTCCAGAATGGGGTGCCATGCTGAATGATGCACGCCCTTATTTTCAATCGATGCCATCACTGATGATTACTCCAGGGCTGGCAATCGTTACAGTGGTTCTTATTTCCAATGTATTGGGTGATTATTTACGGGACAAGTTTGATGTGAAAAAGGAAGTGCAGTCATGAGTTTATTGGAAGTCGACGGGCTAAGCGTCGGAGTGGACACCCAGCAGATTGTCAAAGAGATCTCATTTGAAATTCAACGGGGAGATTGGCTGGCAGTAGTTGGGCAAAGCGGGAGCGGGAAAAGCGTGACCGCTTCAGCCATTGGCGGATTGTTGAAGCCAAATCTCTCTGCAACGGGAATGGTCCGATTTAATGGCGCCAACTTAATTGAACTGACATCAAAGGAAATGAGAAAGGTACGAGGCAAAGCAATTTCTTATGTTTTCCAGGATTATCAAAGCTCGTTTACACCATTTCTGACAATTGGCAAACATTTTGACGAATACCAGCGGACTCACCTGACTGCAGGGAAATCCCGGCGAATGCAGAATACACAACAAGCTCTCCTATCTGTCGGCCTGGACGCTGAACTCTCGAGCCGTTATCCTTTTCAGTTAAGCGGTGGGCAGCTGCAGCGTGTTGCGATTGCACTTGCCTTGCTGCTGAAACCTGATTTGGTGATTGCGGATGAGCCAACAACCGCCTTAGACAGCATTTCCTCCTATCGGATTTTGCAATTACTGGAAAAGCTGCGGAAAGAAACGGGTTGTGCCATTTTATACATTACTCACGACCTTCGGCATGCTGCCAACTATGCGGATCATATTTTGGTAATGAAAGAAGGGCAGATTGTTGAGCAAGGAGAACAAACAAAAATCCTCGCTTGTCCTGAACATGCCTACACCCGTGCATTGATTGACGCGATTCCAGTTTTTAAAAAACAGGGAAATTAGACGTATTGGAGGTGCTCAATGGAGCTGTTGACCATAAACCACATCAATAAAACATATGCAAACGGCTTTCAAGTACTCAAGGATGTATCATTTTCTCTCGAGAAAGGTCAATGCCTTGGTATTATTGGGGAAAGCGGCTGCGGCAAAAGCACACTGGCACGATGCCTGCTGCACTTGGAATCCATAGACTCAGGAGAAATCGTATTAAATGGCGAAGCTGTCCATAAGCTGACGGGCAAAAGGCTGCAGCCTTTCAGACGGCAGGTCCAGGCTGTTTTTCAAAATCCTTCAGCTTCATTAAACCCTAAATTGAAAATCAAAGATTCGCTGATGGATCCTTATTTGCAATTTGGCAGCCAAAAAAAGCTGCAGCATTTCAGTTACACAAACAGAGAACATTACATCAGCCAGTTATTGGAGGCTGTTGAACTTCCAAGCAATCTGGCTGAACGTTACCCGCACGAATTGAGCGGAGGACAGCAGCAGCGCGTGACGATCAGCCGAGCTATCAGCATTGAACCGGCTATAGTAATACTGGATGAACCTACATCCAGCCTTGATGTGTTGTCGCAGTCTTCCTTGCTGAAATTACTGGATGACCTTCGCCGGCAATTTTCGCTTTCTTATGTGTTTATATCGCATGATTTAGCGGCAGTTTCCTCACTTAGCCAACATCTGTTGGTTATGAAAGATGGCCACATGGTGGATGAGTTTGGCAATGCGGAAATTTTTTCGCACGATCGCCATCCCTATACAAAAGAGCTGCTGTCCATGTTTTGAAAAAATGATGTTGAAAGGTTAGGAGCTTCTCATGAATCATCGTACATACCTGGCTTTAGCAATTCCACTGACCATTTCAACGATCACCACGCCTTTATTGGGAGCTGTTGATACAGCGGTCGTGGGACAATTGCCAAACCCTGCTTATATTGGCGCCGTTGCCATCGGTTCGGTCATCTTCAATACACTTTACTGGCTCTTTGGGTTTTTGCGTATTGGGACTTCTGGTTTTGCTGCACAAGCGCACGGAGCAAATGATCAACTGTCAGGAACGCTGGCTCTCATTCGGCCGATGGTCATCGCACTGATCGTGGGACTTGTTTTTTTCTTGCTGCAAAAGCCGATTGAATACGCGGCATTAAATTTGCTTCAGCCTGCCGAAGACGTTGCTGCGCTGGCATCCGATTACTTTGGCATCCGGATATGGGGGGTGCCTTTTACATTGGTCAACTATGTCATCATGGGCTGGTTGATTGGCATGTCCCGCATCAAAATTTCAGTGTTGATTCAAGTGTTTATGAATCTCTTGAATATCGCATTGGATCTGCTTTTTGTCTTTGGATTCGGGTGGGGCGTTTCTGGAGTTGCTGCCGCAACTTTAATTGCAGAAGTATCGGCTTGTCTAATCGGCTTGCTGGTAGTATGGCGCGGCACAGCTTACAAATTTCAGCTGCCTGCATTCAAGCTGGTAACAAATGGCTCAGCTATTCGAAAGATGATGGCGGTGAATCAGGATTTGTTTGTCCGGACGCTGTGCCTGCTTGCCGTCTTTAATTTATTTACGTATAAAAGTGCAGGATTTGGTACAGAAACCTTGGCAGCCAATGCGATTTTGCTGCAAATTCACTACATAATGGCCTATTTTTATGACGGCCTGTCCAACGCTTCCAGTATTCTTTCGGGAAAAGCCATTGGATCCAAAGATTCTGTACTTTTTAAAAAGAATTTAAGCTTGTCTTTCGAATGGGCACTGTATTCATCGATTGCGCTGACTGGCCTATACTGGCTGTTTGGCTCTAAAGTTTTTGCTTTTTTTACCGCCATACCTGAAGTTATAGAACTCGGCGGAATATATGGCGATTGGCTGCTGCTGTTTCCGCTGGTTTCGAGCTTTGGAATCGTGTTGTATGGCGTGTTTACCGGTGCCACCGAGACTGCACCAATTCGAAACTCTATGCTCTTGTCATTGGGCATCTTTTTGGTGGTGTTATGGACTGCTGTACCGCTCCTGCAAAACCACGGGGTATGGTTGGCATTTATCTTATTTAGTTTGGGTCGATCTGTTTTTTTATTGTTGTATGTGCCTAAACTATTAAAGTTGATGGACACTCCTTAGAAATTAGAATCTGCTTAATTATTTCCTCTTTGACATCTCTTCTGAAATAAAGTACATTATCATATGGACGAACAATTATTATGGTATATAGATATATCATTCGTGTATAGGGGTGTAATTAATGGAAAATGTATTTGATTACGAAGATATTCAATTGGTTCCTGCAAAAGCTGTAGTAGACAGCCGTTCAGAATGTGACACATCGATTGAGTTTGGTGGCCGCACTTTCAAATTGCCAGTTGTACCAGCCAATATGCAAACCATTGTAGATGAAAAAATTGCCAAATTCTTGGCTGAAAATAATTATTTCTATATTATGCATCGTTTCGAACCTGAAAAGCGGTTAGCGTTTGCTAAAGACATGCAGCAACGCGGACTTTATGCTTCCATTAGTGTCGGTGTGAAACCGGAAGAATACGAATTTGTGCAACAATTGGCTGATGAAAAGATTACGCCGGAATACATCACCATTGATGTAGCACATGGCCATTCCAATGCGGTAATTAACATGATTCAGCACATTAAAAAGTTGATTCCAGACAGTTTTTTGATTGCCGGTAATGTTGGGACGCCGGAAGCGGTCCGCGAACTGGAACACGCTGGAGCGGATGCTACAAAAGTGGGTATCGGACCAGGAAAAGTTTGCATTACCAAAATCAAAACTGGGTTTGGAACAGGCGGCTGGCAATTGGCAGCACTTCGCTGGTGCGGCAAGGCAGCCAGCAAACCCATCATCGCAGACGGTGGCATCCGTACCCATGGAGACATTGCCAAATCTGTCCGTTTTGGCGCATCCATGGTGATGATCGGTTCGCTATTTGCCGGGCATGAAGAATCTCCCGGAGAAACCATCAACCAGGATGGCAAGTTGCTGAAAGAATACTTTGGTTCGGCATCTGAATTTCAAAAAGGCGAAAAGAAAAATGTTGAAGGCAAAAAGATGTTTGTAGAATACAAAGGGTCTTTAAAAGACACGTTGGTGGAGATGGAGCAAGATCTTCAATCTTCAATTTCTTACGCAGGCGGAGACAAATTACTGGCAATCCGCAACGTGGATTACGTGATCGTTAAAAACTCCATTTTTAATGGCGACAAAGTTTATTAACTAGTAAAGCCCTTCAATCTATAGATTGAGGGGCTTTTTTCTGCTTTAGCCGTTCTAGTTGCCAGAGCACTAAAGATACAGCTAGTACGGTGCCAAACAGGGTATACTGCACATTGGTCGGGACAACTTGGGTAAAGCCGTAAACAGCCGCAAGCTCCAACATTACGGCTGGAACTTTTCCAATCGTGCTGGCGATCCAGAACAGTTTGGCACTTATTGTTGTAAGTGCTGCCCCTACTGTAACAAAGCCGGATGGCATAAACGGAAGCAGCCGAAGCAAGATCACCAAGCCAAAAACCCGTTTATCCGATTGATTTCGGAATTTTTGCCAATAGGGGTGGTGCAGCCATTTTGGATTTGCTTTGGAAAAGCCAAAACGATACAGATAAAAGCCGAGCAACGCGCCAAAAATTTCACCTGCAAATGTCAAAGCTCCACCGCCATAAATGCCGAACGACTGGATATTAACAGCAGTCACTAAAAAGCTCGGAACAAAACCCGCTGCTCCGACTGCTAAATTTACGATCATCAGAATTAAAAACTCAATCCAAACAGGTAGAAACTCGATAAATTATGCCTCCTTATTATGGTATTTACACAAATTTAACAGACGTGTACGCATGGCTCATTTACGTAAGTTTATTTTAACATGAATGTAAAATAGCTTTCGATAAATTCCCTAATCGTTATGTTGAGGTTAATGTACTCTTTGATTGAAAAAATATAAATTCCTCCGAGGAACGAACGAGGAAGATTGTAGACGTCATGATAGTTGACTCAACAACGTGCATGACGATACAAAAATATGGCAAGTGTAAAATTTGAGGAATAATTTCCAATGAGCGACATGCTAGCTGTATGATTAAATAAAAAGTGATGGACAAAATCTTCAATGGATCCTTGAAGAAATCTATCAGTTGAGAGGGAGTAGCCACGTGTACAATCAAAAAAGAATCCGAGATTACGGCGTGGAAATAGGCTGCATGAAGCCTGGACCATTAAACGCCATAACAGATGTAGCAGGTGTAACAGTAGGTCATGTGACATTGAGTGACGGCGACATGCAAACCGGTGTGACGGCCATTTTGCCGCATCAAGGAGATGTTTTTCACGATAAGCTGATTGCCTCAAGCCATGTGATCAACGGGTTTGGAAAAACAATGGGAACCATTCAGCTTGCGGAACTCGGCACGCTGGAGACACCTATCGTTCTAACCAACACTTTGAATGTCGGGACGGCGGCCAATGCCGTGATTGATTACATGTTGGAGAGAAATGCTGATATCGGCAGCACGACGGGGACAGTCAATCCAATCATCGGTGAATGCAACGACATGTTCCTCAACGATGTTCGCAGCCAATTTGTTAAAGAACAGCATGTACGGCATGCACTGGACCATACCAATGTGGAATTCGAGGAAGGTGCCGTCGGTGCAGGAACGGGTATGCTGTGTTATTCGTTGAAAGGTGGAATCGGTTCTGCTTCCCGCCTCATGCAGCTGAATCATGGCACGTATACACTCGGCGTGTTGGTTCTATCGAACTTTGGAATGCTCAGTGATTTAACGGTCAGTGGCAATCCCGTAGGTCAAAAATTGAAGAAACACATTCTGCAGTCGTACAAAGAAGAAGACAAGGGATCCGTTATGGTTATCGTGGCGACAGACTTGCCTTTGTCAGAGCGGCAATTAAACCGCGTTCTCAAACGAACGATCACAGGACTTTCTCGAACCGGCTCCATCATCACTAATGGCAGCGGTGAAATCATTCTAGGCTTTACAACGGCGACTAAAATTCCACATATCAAACCGCCACACTGTTTAACAATTAAAACCATTCATGAGGAGGATATGGATGAGGCTTTCCGAGCCGTTGGAGAAGCGACGGAAGAGGCGGTACTAAATTCACTAATCACTGCAGAAGCTGTCGTTGGGCGTGCTGGAAATGAACGGCCGTCATTTAAAGACTTACTTAAAAAGTTCAATGTGTCACTTACGAACCCATAAAGGGTTCTTTTTTGTGAAAAAAAGATTTAACCATAAAAAATTGAAATTATAAATTTAAGTGATTAATGATTTGTGTGAATAATTATATATTTACCATTTGTTATTTAATGGACATATTTCCCTGTTATAGAAGTAGTAATAAAATAAAAACGTTTAACTAAAGATATATAACGATAGAAGTTTTAGGATTAAAAAATCCCCATCCTGTTTATTGTTGCAAAAAAGTTATCATATTAATACTTTTCTATTTACAATTTGCATAATAGCCTGTAGTCTAATAGTGTGATGTAAGTTCTATTAATTCAACTTAAAAGTAAAAAATATAGGTTATAAGACTTTTTATTCTCATTTAAAGTAAAATTTAGAATTATTGGTTTTAGTAATATTTTGTCATTGGTTTAATGGGAGGCTATGAAGGGATGAGGAAAATGATTCTAGCAGATCCGATTCAAGAGACAACCAGGTTTTTAAAGAAAGCTCTAAAAGCTGAGGTAGAAGTAACCGGAAATCTCTTATTAGTGAAGAAGCTTCGAAGCTTAATCATCCAAAGTGGTGACACAAAATTTTCATTCAAGATGGATTGTGAGATTACATTTCAAGCAATGCAACAGCCAGGAATTATGATTAACAGGGCCGAAATTTTACTGTTGCCGTCAGAACTTTCCACTTTTTTATCGACTTTAATCCGCCATGCCCATCCACTGCCAAACAATTACATGCAGCGTCTTGTAATGGAACCCAATGTTTATTGCATCTATCTAGAAACAAAGGAATTTCCAGAAATCTTTGCCGAACGTGTTGCATCAGCCCTAGAAGCAATTGATTGTTAGCCTTGCACATATTGAACTGCCTTTCTGTTTTAATTGTCACTGACTCGCGCCATAGCAACAGTATAAGGTGGTGTTCATATGTATAAGAAATGTTTCTCGTGCATTTCAGCAATTATTTTGCTTTTGACTATGCTGCCATTGACTTTTGCTGCGATTCATTGGTTCCACAAACCACTTGAACTGCTGTTGAGTTTTCACCTTCATTTTCCCTGTTTTCTTAGTGGTATGGGAATTGTAACCGCACTGATTGGTGCCAGAGGAGACATGAAATTCAATCTTGTATTGTTTAATGTCATGACATTAGGCCTGTACTTAATTTTCTCCAGTAATCTGCACTCCATATAAATCTATGCACATTGAAAGCATCGGTAATGTGTGACCAAGGACTAGATAGGCTATAAAGTTTATTTCATAAAAAAGATGAGACAGTACACAAATTTGTGTGCTGTCTCATCTTTTAATTTATTCGACGATACTTGGCCGCACCCACAGCTTTGAAAAGTTGACATAACCAAAATGACTTATGGATATATTCATTAAATCTGCTGAAAAAGGAATTTGGCGTTTTTCATAATACAAAGGAAGCATGATGGAGGATTCCATTAATTGCCGCTCAATTTTTAGGTTCAGTGCTGTCCATTCTTCAAACGGTGTATCTCCATATAGCTGCATGTAATTGCTGAACATTGGCTGGGATTTCATAATGGCAGCCAGTGGCGAATAGCCATTTGACAGAAAGTAAAAAAATGAAAAATTTTGATTCATTTCAAATACCTCGCCGTGGATAAACAAGTCGGCTGTTTGATCTTCTTTCGTGTCGAGCATCTTGTCCTGAAAAGACAGCCACTCAATTTCGACAGGAATGCCTTCACTTTCAAGAGTGTCTTTCAACCAACGTGTTGAACCATTGGTATAATTTGCGGCTTTAATAATTAAAGGTTTTTCAAGAGTAGGTTTTTGGGACAAGGGCAGCGAATAAGTCTGATCTTGTCCAATCAAGCAACTTTGATGATTGGGCATCGCTCTTGGATGATACAGTCCGATTTTATGGCGGTGTTTGGCAATCGCATAATGGATATAGTCGCGCACTTCTTTTTGCTTTATAGGAGACTCTCGAAAGGCATTCAAAATGACGACGCCAAACCCCGAATCGCTTTCCACTTGAAATGTCTCTTCCGTTTGATCATTTGCTGAAGTCCGATAGGCAAAGTCAAAGTCTTCAGGCACTTGGATAAATTGTACGGTATCGAGCAACGGACGTTCCTGAAAATAATCTCCAAACGCCGTCAATGTGGTTTTTAACTCGTGATTTTCTTCCACAAAAAAACTGCCGGAACCAATAGGCTGGGAATCGGTTTCCTTATAGATGCTGGCATTGATCATGCCCAGCATCTGCAGGCAATAACTGCAGCCCCCGGGAAAAGAAATTTCTAGTGCGTAGGGAGAAATGGATTTTATGGCAGTAATCGGCTTCCACAGTTCCTTGAACGCGGCATGTCTTCGCAGTCGTTCCAAACAAATTAGTACATCGTCCACAGTCAGAAACGAGCCATCATGAAAACGAACTTCTTTTCGAATGTAAAGCCTGAGCGTTGTGGCCGTCAAATCCCAGCTATGTGCCAGTTCTGGAGAAACGATGCCGTTTTCATTGACTGACACTAAACGGCTGTATACTGTCGCCACCATATTGGCACTGTGGACATCTGCAGCAAGGAGTGGATGGAGCGTGATCAGCGGATACTTCCTCGGAATGATCAGCTTGTCGGTGCTGCTCATACTGTTTTGAACATAGCCGAAATTCGAGCGGAACTTATGCATCAATCGCTGTTTAATTTCGGGCGACCAATTAAACAAAAGATACTTTCCAGCCACTTCGATAGCCTGTTCGTCAATCAATTGAGACAGCTGCTGTTCGTAAGCATCTTCTACATCTTGATGCCACTCTATGTGGGAAGCATTGCCTCTGCCGCTGCCAGGTGTAAAAGTAAGCCAGCCTTCGCTTGCCCATTTTCGCAACAGACGAGCAGTCTGCTTGCTGCTCAAACCGAGTAAATCAGCAAGTTGAGTTTGTTTGATGTTGCCGGATGGAACAGCCTGCCAAAGTGCTAAAAGAGTCTTTTCCATCATCTTCCCTCCTAAAAGTGGACAAGATTATAAAAAATGTCTATTTTTAGTAACCATAGTCTAGTTTAATATACATAAGACAAAGGGGGCTGACAAGATGAAATGGAAAGACTATCCACAGAACATTAAAGTGCGTTTAATTACTTCTTTTTTTAATCGAGCTGTTACTTCAGCTGTCATGCCTTTTATGGCCTTATTTTTTGCACAGGAAATAAACAAAGTATGGGCGGGTTCTTTTTTGATCATGACGGTTTTGATCAGTTTTTTCGTTAATTTGATTGGCGGGTATATTTCCGATCGTTTTCCGCGTAAAAAGGTATTGGTGACAACATCTGCTCTCAGTGCCATGATGTTTCTGCTCATGACGCTCAGTTTAGTGCCAAGTGACAAATGGATCGGCCTGTTTGCAGCGTCTTATGTCATGTTTATCATTACCAGCAGTCTTGGAAGACCTGCCATGCATGCCATCATTATGGATTCAACCACTCCCGAAAACCGAAAAGCCATTTATGCCATTGATTACTGGCTGGTCAATTTGTCGATGGCGATCGGTGCCGCACTTGGAGGCTTATTGTATGTGAATCACCAGATGGAACTGTTTATCGTTTTGACTGCAACGTCTGCCAGCCTGCCGATTGCCTACCAGATTTGGCTGAGAGATGAGAACGTCCAAAGCTTGAAAAAACAGCATCACAATGTATTCGTGGATTTGCTGCAAAATTACAAAGTTGCCTTTCAAGACCGGCCTTTTGTTAAAGTAGTAGTTGGATCGATGTTCATCTTTTCAGCTGAGTTTTCACTAAACAGCTATATTGGCGTTCGGCTTGCCGAAAGTTTTGAAACGTTCACCATAGCTGATTTTGAAGTGGCAGGCGTTCGAATGTTGAGCCTGCTTAATATTCAAAACATGTTGCTAGTGGTTTGTTTAACTTTCACAGTCAATAAATTCACAGACCGTTTTTCTAAGCAGCATGTTCTCCTGACCGGTCTGCTGCTCTACAGTGTTGGCTACATCACCATTACGTCAGCGAACAGCTGGTACTTATTAATCTTGTTCAATTTTATCGGGACAATCGGTGAATTGATTTACTCGCCGGTCCGCAATGCAGAAATGGCAAACATGATCCCTGAAGACAAACGAGGCTCGTATTCCGCTTTTTCCAATTTTTCATTCAGCGGAGCGGATCTGCTGGCACGTTCGACCATTATCGTCGGTGCTTTTCTACTACCCACGATGATGTCTGTTTACATGGGCGTGTTATTGATGATCGGAACGTTATTGGTTTATACAGGATTATTTATTAGAAAAGGCAAGGGAAAACAAGTAGAAAAACCAGAGCTCGTCTAAAATTAGGGAATAGTAGGGGGATGGCCATGATTATCAGAAAAGCAGTTCCAAAAGATGCCCACCAATTGGCGAAGTTGATGAAACATGTAGAAGAATCCAATTATATGCTGTTTGAGCCAGGAGAACGAAAAACCACGGGTGAGCAATTGCAGGACAGGCTCGTTGCGATGAACGATAAATCAACGATACTTCTTGCCGAAGAAGAATCCGAGTTAAAAGGGTACTTGTTCGCAATAAATGAAGGCGTCAACCGCAAACGTCATTCGGTCTATATTGTCATTGGCTTACATCAAGAACAGCGCGGAAAAGGCATTGGAACCCAACTATTTCAAGCTTTGGAGCAATGGGCAACAGAAAAGTTGACTCGCCGCATTGAATTGACTGTATTGGAAGACAATCATGCTGCGATAGCCCTCTATGAGAAAATGGGATTCGAGGTAGAAGGGATCAAGCGGAATTCACTCGTGATAAATGGAAAGTATGCCAATGAATTGTACATGTCGAAAATTTTGTAATGAATTTTTGACATTCGAATATTTCTCCTAATTGCTTTTAAAAATACTACTGTGTATTTTACTTTTTTTGGTTATGTAGTAGGGAATGAGATTAACTAATTTCCTGTAAATTTGTATAATATTGTAGTTTTTATATATATTTATGTGTGTATTAGCGGTAAACTAATAGGGAAGGTTTTAATAGGAGTTGGTTAAATGGGTTCGTTGCTTTTTTCTTTTCTTGAAAATATGGCGTTGATTATTTCACTTTTGTATATTGGTTTAAAAGCCAAAGAATTTTTATTTCCTGATTTAAACGAATCGAAGTGGTTATTGCTGTTAAGTATTGTATTTATCAGTTTTCTAACTTTTTCAGTCATGTATCATCCGTTTGTTTATGAAGGAATGAGACTAGATTTACGGGAAGTTCCTCTTTACTTTATTTCCTATGTGGGGGGATGGCGCATCGGCATCTTATCTGCCATTTTCCCTACGTATTATCGCTTTTCTCTTGGCGGTCCTACTGTAGTGGCCGGAATTCTTCAAACAGTGTTATTTCCTGTTGTCATGGGAAGCCTATTTCGAAACAAAAAAACGGTCAATAAATTTTTTGCCCGATTGGATATTAAGCGAATGATGGTAGGGTGGGTAGTTTTTGAACTCTTAAAGTCGGTTTGGATGGAAAGTACAACACCAGCTACGCCTTTTATGACTTTATCAATGGCTGCTTTTGCCGGAATTGCGATTCTTTCGATGGGGTTGATGGCGAATGGAGAAAATTATCATATTTTAGTTCGAAAAGAATTGGAATATTTCTCAAATCAAGATCATTTAACGCAAATGCCCAATCTGCGGTATTTTAGAAGCAAAGCCCAAATTTTGGTTGAACAACAAGTGCCAGTGGCGATTGTCATGATGGATGTAGATTACTTTAAAGTTTACAACGATACCCATGGACATCAAAAAGGAGATGCCGTCCTCCGATCCATTGGCCAATTGATGCGGGACAATACACGCAATAAGGACTATGTGGCACGCTATGGCGGTGAGGAATTTATTTTTTGCATCATGGATCCATCAAATGCTGATGAAGCCTTGTCGATTGCTGAAAGGGTGCGCACGGGCATCGAGGACCATCATTTTGAAGGGGAAGAACAACAGCCCAATGGCAAACTGACGGTATCGATGGGAATTTGTTTAGCTTCACAAGGCAAATCACTCGAACAGTTGATCGGAGAGGCCGATCAGGCTTTGTACCATTCCAAGAGAAATGGAAAAAACCAAGTTTCGGCTTTTGGAAGTATGGGACAGCTTGAAACCATCAGTGTTTGATGAAAAAAATTCAGCAAGGCAGACACCTTTCAGCAACGTGTCTGCCTTTTTTTGAGGACTAAAAGACTATACATAGCTGGCAGCATAATCGGGTAGAGAATGAAGAAACCCCTGAAAAGTTTCGGTCACAAGAAAACAAATTCAGGGAAGGGGGAGGTCCAATTGGAGCATGAGTTGCAATCAGGGATGGCGAATCTAGAGGCAGTGGCTATAGTGTTGCTTTTTCTGTCGTTTCTGCTGTACCCACTGGCTGCTGCGTTAACAAGCCTGCGTTATAAGCCATGGCCGTTGCACCGCATTTTCTTATGGAGCCTTGGAATTGTTGCCATCGCGATATCCATTGCTGGACCGCTTGCTGATTTTGCTCAAAATAATTTCAGGGGCCATATGTGGACGCATTTGCTGCTTGGCATGCTGGCACCGCTATTGTTATTGCTTGCGAAGCCCATGACTTTGCTGTTAAGGTCGCTGCCTGTTCCACTGGCTAGAAGGATGTCCTTTTTGTTGAGGAGCCGCCTTGCCAGATTTTTAAGCCACCCAATTCCTGCATTTACTCTTAACATTGGTGGACTTTATCTATTGTATTTGACCAATCTGTTCGAATGGATGCATCAGTCCGTGTTCGTCTATGCCTTCATCCATATCCATATATTTCTGGCAGGCTATCTGTTTACTGCTTCTATAATCTATGTTGACATTACCGCTCACCGTGTGGGTTACGTGCTTCGTTCAATCGTTCTCATTTTGTCGCTGGCAGCCCATAAAATTTTAGCCAAATTCCTTTATGCCCATCCACCTGCAGGGGTTCCACAGGCACAGGCAGAAGCTGGTGGGATGTTGATGTACTACGGGGGCGATTTAATAGAGCTACTCATCATTGTGATTTTGTGTTATCACTGGTACAAGGCGACTGCACCAAAAAAGACAGAAACAATGGAAAAGGTATAGGGGAATTCCCTTTCTTTGATTTCTTATGCCCGGCAGAGCTACACGGGCGCTTCCGCTTTTCTTTTCCCCGGCAAAAGCTTTGGATTTGGGGTAAACTAAAAATAAGCGTTTAATTTCGAATGAACAGCTCGACTACATAGGATCGAATCAATTTGAGTATTGCCATTACTAGGAGGAAGTTCATGAATAGTTTTATTGTTATGCAAGGAGAGACTTATCAGGAAGAACGCAATGCGGGGGTTCTTTGGACACCGCAAATTGATAAATCCGGCATGGTACCGCATTCGTGGAACCGGATGCAGGAGCTGAAAAAGGGCGATATCGTTTTCCACTATGTCAAAGGGTATGTGGTAGCCATTAGCCGAGTGCGAAAAGGGTGCTCAAAAGGAACAAAGCCGAAAAGTGAACATCCGCATTCCCAAGAAACCGAAGCTGCTTTTATTGCAAAAACGGAATACCGGGAGCTTGACAATCCGCTGTCTGTTAAAGAACGTTTTTCTGATATCCAGTCTTTGCTGCCGGTGAAATATGCAGCTTTCCAGGAAGACGCCAGCGGCAATTCAGGCTATTTGTATCCGTGCAATGAAGAACTGGCCATAAAGTTTTTAGAACTTATCAGCTCATTGAATATTTTCACAGTGGAAGTGGAACAGCTGGAACTGGCAATGGAAGTCATCAAAAAAACCGAACACAATCCATTGCTCGGGTTGATTGCGGAAGCGGAATTGGAAATCAAAACAAAAATGCGCAGAGGCAAAGAGCAATTCCGCGAAAGCTTGCTGCCGCTGTGGAACGGTGAATGTCCGCTGTGTGGAATTGCCATTGGGGACGTACTAAAAGCGAGCCATGCCAAGCCGTGGAAAGACAGTTCAGATGCCGAACGCCTGGATCCTTTTAATGGGGTATTGCTTTGTGCCAATCACGCAGCACTGTACTCAGCAGGACTGATTGCGTTTACAGGCGGCGGCCGTTTGCATATTTCCAGCCGAATCCCGGAAGACGATTACCCCATATACAGGTTGCGCAAAAATATGAAAGTGCCGGTATCACCCGAGCATGCACCGTATTTGAGATGGCACAAGCGAATTGTTTTTGCAGAGCCGAGAAAAATAAACCTGCTGACAAATCAGGAATAAGACAGGCAAGCTCAAAGGTAAGGATTTTCGAGTTAGTTTTAATTGCGTATGTCTTTTGCTGCCAGGGGTATGCTACACTGAAAACAAGTGAATAATCATGCAGAAAAAAGGTGCTGATCAATCAGCATAACAGGGAACCCGGTTAGATTCCGGGGCTGTTTCCGCAACTGTAAGTGCGTATGAAATAAGAAAATGCCACTGTTTAGATGCTCCAAGTCATCTGAACGGGAAGGTTCTTAGAGTAAAGTGATGCACAAGCCAGGAGACCTACCTTTTTTTGAACGTATTTTTACTCTTCGGAAGCTAAGGGAATCATACGGCAAAATGTCTATTTTTGACTGCTGGAGTATGTCTTTGAATAGCTATAATGCCGCCCTCTTTTTGAGGGCGGCTTTTTGCTGTTTTGCGGGAGCGTTCAATGCAGTGGTGTTCACCAAACAAAAGTGAGGTGAAAAGATGAAAAAAGACATGCGTTTTCTGTGTTATCCGTTCATGCGTGAATCCGCTTCCACAGTGGATTTTGAAATTCGCACAGATTCTTTGACGACCCGAATCGGGGAAGCTTTATCACTGACAACAGATATTGAAGTGGTTCAGCGGGATTTGAAAACTTTACAGCCCATGGCTTACCATTTAAATGGTTCGGTACGGGGCAAACTTGCCATCGCAGAAGAGGATTTATCTATGTTAAGCGCTATGTATGATTATTATGTAAACTTTACTAAAGATAAAATTGGGAATTTTGTCTTGCCGCAAGGAACCCAAGCCGCCTGTGTGCTGCATGTGTGCCGCAGTGAAGCGAAAAAATCCGTACGGGCTTTGCATAAAGTGAGCCTGGAGCGGGAAGTGCCCGAAATCCTTTTTGATTATGCCAACCTGTTGGCAAACGTATTGTTTACTATGGCGGTATATGTCAATCAGCATCACGGCGTAGAAGAAATTCCGTTCGTCAGCAAGTCCTATCCAACAAGACCAAAAAAGAAAGAAGTGGCCAAAAACAAATGAAAATCAACGTATTCAAATTCTTATCGATCGGAACACTGGCTTTAGCACTCGGAGCTTGCCAGTCTGACACTGCCGAAACAACAGATCCCGAAACAGCGACCGAGCCTTCGCAACAAACTGAGTATACGGTAACCGATGACTTGGATAAAGAGCTGACTTTCGAAGAAGTTCCAGCGACCGTTGTCTCCTTGATTCCAAGCAATACCGAAATTCTTTACGAAATCGGAGCAGGAGACAAACTTATCGGCGTTACAGACTACGATAATTATCCAGCTGAAGCAACAGAGGTGGAGCGGGTTTCAGATTCTGTCACATTCAACGCAGAACGCATTATCGAAATGGATCCAGACGTTGTCATCGGCTATTCCACAGGTGGGCCAACCGGTTTTGAAGATCTCGAAGCAGCGGGGATTCAAGTGTTTGTCATTGAAACCGCAGAATCATTTGAAGATGTTTATGGGGACATCGAGCAAATCTCCACGGTATTAGGTCTTGAAGATAAAGGGGATGAGCTGATTGCTTCCATACAGCAGCAAATTGAAAGCGTACAAGAGCAAGTTGCTTCCATAGAAGAGAAAAAACAGCTGTATGTTGAAATCAGCCCTTCACCGGAAATCTATACGACCGGCCAAAATACGTTCCAACAGGAAATATTGGACCATGCCCAAGTCGACAATCTGTTTGGCGATCTCGAAGGCTGGCCGCAGATTTCTGAAGAAGAAGTTATTGAACGGAATCCAAAGATTATCGTCACTACCGTTTCTTATGTAGAAAATCCCATTGATGAAATTAAAGCACGCGAAGGTTGGAACGATATTGACGCTATCCGAAATGACCAAGTATTTTTCCTGGACTCGGACATCACATCACGGCCAGGACCAAGAATTGGCGATGCCGTCGAATTGGTAGCTAAAACCGTGTATCCGGAAGCTTTTGAATAAAAACAGTAAAATCCCCGCTTAACAAGCGGGGATTTTTTGGGTTATTGCAGTTGTTCTTCCAGTGTATCCTGATCAATGCCAAATTCCTCATTTAGTACACGTCTTTTTTCCTCAACAGACAATTCAACTTTGGTTTTTTCTCCCTTTTCTGAACGTGTCAACTGACTTCCGGATAAAGTAATGCGTCCATCAGCTGTTGCGCGCGTCACCAAATCATCGTGGGTGAAAGGCGAATCTTTGGATATTTGGTTAAACACACAGCCCTCGTGAAAATCAGCCAGTTGCTTTTCCACAGTTGAAAAGCGGTAAAGAATTTTTTCAGTGTCATCGTTTTCTCTAATTAAATCATAATACACATCGTCTACTTGCTGAACGCGATAAGTGCCGCTATGGTCTGTATGGCGTTCACCGCCAATTGGGATAGGGCTGATCGTGGAATCGCCGAATCCGGCATCAACTAAATACAAGGTATCAAGCTCTACCAGAATCGCTGCATGAGTATCTGATTTAGACCAAGTACCATCCGGTTTTTGAACAGTGGCAGAGATTAGCTTTGCATCGAATCCCAGTTCCCCCAGCAGCCAATGGAACAAACCATTCAGCTCGTAACAATAACCGCCTCGATGGTGATTCACAATTTTATCGTAAATGCTTTCGAGATTTAAATAAATGGGTGTTTTACGTATAACATCTAAGTTTTCAAACGGGACATTTTGCATATGCAAAGATTGAAGCTCTGCTAAATTTTGCAGAAAATGCTCCTGAATTGGATTAGCTTTGAATCTTTTTAAGTAGGATTCTTTATTCATGAATAGTATTCATTCCTTTCGTTTCGCCATAATGAATATTCTAATATCTATTCATTAAGGTATTTTTTATTATCTGATGTGTAGAAAATGGTTAAAGGTGGTATAGTGAATAAGTAAATGAATTGCGCTTAATAGTTGCAATGAATAGCTGGATTAACTAAAAAAGAAAGCAGGGTGATCGATTTGGTATCAACTACAGACGTTGCAAAACATGCAGGTGTTTCACAAACCACGGTTTCACGAGTATTGAATAAACCGGATCAAGTGAAAAAAGACACTTATGATAAAGTGATGGCCGCAGTCAATGAATTAAATTATTCGACGACGGGTAATGAAGATACGATGCCTGTGGTCGAAGCTACTAAAACCATCAGTCTTATTGCTGGGTCGTTGGATGATTCAATTTTTATTGGTTCTGCTCCTGCAATTCTCAATGTTGCAAAAGAAAAAGGCTATCAAGTCAATGTACATTTCGTCACGAAAGACAATGAGTCGGAAACTTATGACGCGATCTTGTCCAGCAACGTTGATGGGCTAATCATCGCATCTGTTGGACTGGATAAAGCAGGTTACGAAAAACTGAATCAGGCAAAAGTTCCTTTTGTTCTCCTTAACTCAAGCTACCCTGATAGTCACAACTCAATTGGTTTAAACAATGTGGAGGCAGGCTACCTGGCCGCGAGCCATCTTCTCGAGAACAAGCACGAGGAAATCGCTTGGATAGGCGGAACACTGAATAATCCTTCGCATAAAGAGCGTTTTCAAGGGTTTGTTTATGCGCTGCAGGAAGCAGGGAATAAAATTCGCAAAAAACGATTGGTAATTGCAGACACGGACAAAGAGTCTCTTTACAGCGCCTTCGAAGATCTTCAGTCGTTAAAGAAAAAACCGACGGCGATTGTGGCTGCTACAGACGAAATTGCCATTCAGTTTTTGGACTTTTATCAACAAGCCGGTTACCACATTCCGAAAGATGTCAGCATTATCGGCATTGGCAACTCGGAACTGAGTCAACATTCGGCCATTGGTTTGACATCTGTTGGTCCAACGGATAGCCTGGATGACCTTGGGCAAGAAGCGATCAACCGGCTGCTTGATATGCTGACTCTCAATCAGGACGAAGCATTTCATGTCAGCAGAGAAGTTCGCTTGCATGAGCGAAAGTCTACTGCATCCCTTTAACCAGTCGAGCGGGCTGATTTTTTCAGCCGCATTAGGGCAACACTATAGGATTACCCTTGTCTGGTTTATGTTTAAACCCAAAAAAGAGTCGTTTTGGAATCCGTCCAAAACGACTCTTTTCATTTTGTCTTACTTCATGTCTTTGTGCATGAAAGGGCATTTTCCTTGGATGGGTTCGCTATCATCCCCGATGAAAAATTGTTTCCATTCGTTGTGTTCAGGGTCGCCGAAATGGCTGATATCTGGGTGTGTTGGCAGGTGATCCCACTCTTCTACACGCTGACGAACTTTTTCGCGTGACATGACACCGCCTTTTTCAGTTCCTTTTAACCCCTCAAAAATACGGCGGGGCTGAAAGCCAAGCACCATGGCGTTGCCAAGATCGCGCGTTTTCCGCTGCTTGTAGGCTGGGGTATTGCCGAAGATGAAAATAGGTTCGCCCTGGAACGTGAAATCCCATAAATAATGGTCCGGATCGCGCGGAGCATCTTTGGGCCATTCCATTTCGTCTTCGTCATGCAAATACTGGAGTATGTCCCAAAATTGTTGGCGGTAGGTTTCCAAAGAACCTTCTTCCTTGAACGGTTCCACAAAAACGAACAAGCCGTGGCGTTTGTGTTTTGGGTTGTTGAACAAAGCCAAGAACGATTCGACAGCTGCAGGCAAATTGCTCCAATCTTCTTGTGTGATATAGGCATAGCGCAATTCGCCTTTTAACTCGCCGCTCATTCCAAAGTAGCAAGGAAAGGTTTTGTCTGTCACGGTTTCGTGAAAGGTCTTGTATTCAGCCAAAAGCCATTCCGGCAGGTCGGTACGGGTTGAAAAGTCCTCTTTTGTTAATAAAGCTTCGTTAGTAGTAATCATGTAAAGTTCCTCCATATACAAAAAATAACATCTACCTTGTTGTTCCCCAAGAAACTGCCGGCAAAACAAAAACGGCCGAGAAAAAATCTCAGCCGTTTGAGCGGTTTGTCAAAAGGCACCCGATCCGCCGCCACCGCCGCCAACACCACCACCGAAAGAAACAGAGCCTGTTCCGCTGGCCGAAGCACTTGTGCTTGAATTGGCAGCGACAAATATGCCCGTCAGCAGCACAGGGTTGTAAAATACGCCAAAGTCCGCAAATGCCGATTCACTGTAAGCAGTGGTGAATCTTTGGGTATTGGAGTTTGTTGATTTTTCATCAACGCCTAACACATAGGCAAAAGAACGCATTTTTTCGTCTTGCGTCAAGTGGTGCCAATCATCTTCGTTCAAATTTTCCATGGCTTCTCGCAGCTGTTTCCACTCAGCACGGATGACGTGGCCCTCATAAGTAATGGGGGAGTAAAAACAAAAAGCGATAAAGCAAATGCCGATCACGAGCGAGAAGAACATTAGCGGCAATAGGTTTGTGATCCCGAAGAAAATCGCCGCTGCAAACAACGCCAGTCCAATCAATCCGACCGTCCAGCGTAGTCCTTTCGGATTGCCGTACAACCCGTGCTGTTTTGCCTCTGCTGCAACGCCTTGCTGCCAGGCAGCGATAGATTCGTTATAAGCCGCATGGTTTAACTCATTTTTCGTGTAGGCCTCAAGATCTTTTGTTTCAAAGAATTCTCCGTCGCCAACTTTGTCAAAAAGCAGTTCGATCAAACTGTTTTCATGCGCAAGTTCCGCATTGCGGTCAATTAGCCGGAATTGTTCTTGCGATACTTGTTCAACGTACTTTTTGCGCACCAGTTCCATTAATGCAGCTGCGGTTACGGATGGTGTCAAAATGGAAGACTTGGTGAAATACAAAGTAGCCGGAATGCTCATCTTCTGCTTTGGTACAAAGAAAGCACCATCAGTTGGTTGTGCCTGTTGCCTGGTTTTTCGTGAACGGTTCCAAGCCCAAGCGGTCATGGCAAGCAGCAATGCTCCAGCCGCTGGAACGAGCCCAGTGCCGATAAATCTTCCCGTATCCTGTCGTGCTGCAAAAGCAGCCGCTTCGTTTTCCAGCCGCTCTTTTTCATCAGCCAACTCTTCGCGTACAGAGCCGTTTTGCAAGGGAAGGGCAGGGAACAGTTCGGCATCAAAAATAACGCGGACATCGCCGTTTGAGCCTTCGGGAACCAAGCCCATTTCAAACAGGACCGAGCCGTCATTTTGCACAGAGCCTGTTTCAAAGGCTTCGTCATAGCCGACAAAATCGGTTCTTTCTGCTGGAGCGGGAGGGCTTACCGATATAGTCATGTCTTCATAATCACTTTCATTGCGGTCATCGAAGAAAGGCCAGTAAAACTCGGCGCCGTCTTCAAATTTTTCAACGGCTTGTTGAATTTCATAGCGCAATTCAACTGTAATGGTTTCGTCATCGCCTTCACGGAAAATTTGATACAAGTCCCCGTCACGTTCAACATTTAGTTCGGCTCCATCTTCATAGCCAGTAAAGTTTTGAATTGACGTGCCTTCTTTTGGAACGATTTCTCGAGTGATGCCGTTAAAATCGTCTTCGAACGCATAAGTGTGGTTCTCCACCACGTCCACCGTTCCATCGGCATTTACCTGCGCCTCAATGATCACTTCGGAAATAGAATAGTCAACAGCTAGGGCTTGAACAGGAAACAGGACAAAAACCAGTAGAACTGCTGCAATTATAGAAGATCTTTTCTTGTTCATTTCCATCACCTCTTTCTTTATGTACGGAAACTGCAAGCAAAAGTTTCAGAATTCTTGTTTAGCGGATTGCTGCATGCGGCAAAATCGCATGGACCCCTTTGACATCGTTGACGACTTGCGTAACATGCAAATCGACTGCAACACTTGATAAAGCGGTCGCTTCTGTCCGAGAAATGCCATACAACTGTTCCATAAAGGAAACCATCTCAGCAAGTGCAGCTGCTGCTGCTTCGTTTAGGTCTTCATTAAATCCAAACGTGATCCAGCCGGTTGGGGTATTTGCTCGCGGTACGGACAGCTTCATGTCTTCGTGGAGGATCAACGTAATGTCAGCCAAGTCCATCGGACATTCAATCGCTGTACCTGAACTTTCTCCATCTCCTTGAAGTGCATGGCCATCGCCCAATGAAAATAGTGCACCCTCTACAGAAATAGGCAAGAAGAGACTGCTGCCGGGCACCAATTCTTTGCAGTCGATATTGCCACCGAAATAACCAGGCGGCTTTGTCGGAAAGCTCCCGGCTTCCGCAGGCGCCACTCCCATCAATCCTAAAAATGGGGACAAGCCGACTTTGAATTGCTGGCCGCCAAGTTCACAGCTTCCGGTCATCTTATTTGCATCTAACTTCCAGTCTACTTGCAGCCGTTCGCTGTCTGTGATGCCTAGTTTGCCATTTTGCCAGGCTGGCAGCCCTCCAGCCCAGTTGCGTCCGTACCATCCGGGAATCAGCTTGTTGGTACGCACTTCCAGTACCATCCCAGGCTTGGCTCCTTGAACTGCGATAGGTCCTATAATGGGGTGGGCCAACTTTTCTTCGTTTTCGCGCGATTTAAAAATAGTCCGTTCTTCGTTTTCAGATGCGGAATAACCCCATTGGATATCGAGTGTTTTCAACTGAATGGTATCTCCTGAAGCGACTGTCAGAATAGGTGTGTAGTCCCGATTAAAAGATGAGTGAAGCTGATTTGAATTGAGTGGTATAGAATGGATCACAAAAATGCCCCTTTCGACTGCCTGGATTTTCTTATTCTTCTGATTATATCAATGACTTGCTGAATGAACAAAAAGGATTTTGAGGCACTGACAGAGAAACGTTATTTGTAATAGGAAGATGAGTTGGTGGATCTCTAGTTCTGAATGAACGTTAGAAAGGAGTTGTTCCATATGGAAATTGAAAATTTGCTTTCAATTCAAACAAGACAGGAATTCAGAGAGTGGCTCGAAGAACATTCAACTACCGAAAAATGTTGTTGGCTATTGGTCAGTGTCAAAGAAAAACCACGTGTTATTCAATATCTGGATGCCGTCGAGGAAGCCTTATGTTTCGGATGGATTGATGGCATTATGAAGAAAAAGTCTGATACGGAACTGGCTCAAAGATTTTCACCCAGAAAAAAAGCAAGCAACTGGACTGAGTTAAATAAAGAGCGGGTCAGAAGGCTGGAGAAGTTAGGGTTAATGAAAGAAGGAGGGTTGAAAGTTCTTCCTGACATGCGCCCGGAATCTTTTAGTATTGATCCAGACATTGAATATCGGTTGAAAGAAGAACAAGTATACGAGAACTTCTTAAACTTCCCTGAATTGTATCGAAGAATCCGAGTTGACAATATTCAAGGATATAAAAATGATCCTGTAGTTTTTGCCAAAAGATTGGATAAGTTGATTGAAAATACGAGGGCAAATAAAATGTATGGCCAGTGGAACGATAATGGCCGGCTGATCGATTATTGAGCCATTCATCGATCGATTTTTGAGAACGGTTTCGATGGTAAATGGAAAACACCAGAAAGCGGTACTTTCCATATAGTCAGTATTGGTGCCATTCTTTTAAGACGTCGCCAATTTGGCGGTTATTGATAACCCAGTCGGCATAGCGGTCGAGTGGTGTTGATTCCTGGTTGACAATAACAAGCTTTGCACCATATTCTTTGGCGATGAGCGGGAACTGATTTGCAGGTGCAACCGACAACGAAGAGCCGAGGACAATGAACAAATCGGCCCGCCTTGCTTCGTCGTAGGCCATTTCAAAAGGCTGTTCCGGCAACATTTCTCCAAACAACACGACAGAAGGGCGAAAAATGCCGCCACATCCGCAGCGATAGGATTCGTCAAGAAAGGCTTGGATGCTGCGGGAAGTGCCGCACAGCTGGCAATGAATGTTCTGCAAGCTGCCATGCAACTCTGCGACTTGTTGGCTGCCGGCCAGCTGGTGGAAACCGTCAACGTTTTGGGTAATGATGGATTGCAGCCGTCCTTGTCGTTCCCAATCTGCCAAAATGCGGTGGCCATGATGCGGTTCGAACTCTTTTACGCCCAAAGCACGCTTGCGGTAAAAATCGATAAATTCTTCGACATTCGTATTCAGCGCCTCGACGCTGGCTATTTGGTTTGGGTCTTTTTGCTGCCATAATCCCTTGTTTGCTGAGCGGAAGTCGGGCAAGCCACTTTCAGTCGACATGCCGGCACCGGTAAAGATCACTACATGCTTCGCGTTTAAAAGCCAGTCTTTGGTCATTAAATCCACTCCTTTAAAAGAATTCTTAAAACAGTCCAATTAACGGTGCGTTTGCGACGGGAAATTGGACAGGGAGGACAGTTCTCAGTTTTAATAATAAAGGTTTCGACACAGAAAGTATAAGTTGACGATGTACTGCAGGAGCGTTTTGCACGGCGAATTTGCTGAAATATGATAAAATAACAGAGAAAAACAGCAAGAAGGGACGTGCAGCAGATTGATCAACATTCGATCCGGTGCCCTTTTTGGAAGAGCACCTTTTCTTTCTGCCAAAAAAAATGAAACACCGCTTTATATAGAAAACATAGTGATTTTAGGAGACTCTGTAGCTTATGGCTACGGGACCAAAGGCGGCATTGCCAGTTACTTGAAAGAAACATTCCCAACAAGTAAGATTACGAATCTTGGCATTAATGGACTGACCAGCAGCGGGCTGGTCCAGAAAATGCGGACAGATTCTTGGCATGCGCCGCTCGAAAAGGCAGACCTTGTGCTGCTAAATATTGGCGGCAATGATTTGCTTCGTGGATTTCGAAATGGTGGGGCAAAGGGATTGCTTCGGCAGTTTTCCATTTTAAAACGTACCTACCGCCAAAACCTGCTTGAAATTTACTCTTTGATCCGACAGGCAAACGATGAGGCGATCATCGTTCAGAATAACCTGTACAATTCCATGAAAAAAGAAGAGCAATATTTCGGTTTTACAAACTTGTTATTCCGTGTCTGGAATTCAGCCATCGGCGAAAAAGGTATCATCGTTTCGAAAACGGCTGAGATGGGAAAAAATCCGTCTATTTGGTTGGATTCTATTCATCCCAATGACGAAGGCTATAAACTCATGCATAAGTTAATGATCCAAACGTTATCCACAACCGGATTTTCCATTCAGCCAGTTAAAAAGTAGTTGGCTTTTGTGGCCTTAAAGTAAGAAGAAGCACAGGATTTTTTCTGTGCTTTTTTCTTTATCGGAAAAGATTGATAGATCGTTTTGTTTATAACGCCTTTAAGAGTCAGACGCCAAGGGACGGAGGGAAGAAATGAAAAAAACCTTACGTGTTTGTATCGTGTTGGTCATTTTAATTTTGTCTTTGCAAGCTTGCAGCAAGGAAACCAGCAAAGACGACGAGGAGGAGAAACCAATGGAAGAACTTGAAGGGAACTGGGAAGGGGCTATTCAAGTACCCAATCAACCACTGCCGATTATCGTTGCATTTAACGGGCAAGAAGGGACAATTGCAATACCTGTTCAAGGCATTGCAGATTTTCCGCTGACAGCCATTGAATTTGATGACCCAGTTATTCGTTTTGAAATGAATATTCAAAATCAACAATTGGTTTTTAATGGTGAAATGATTCAAGATGAAATCACGGGTACATTCACCCAGCAAGGACAAAGCTTTCCATTCGAACTGACCAGGTCCACTGCAATTATTGAACAAGAAGCTGGCACCAAAGTTGAAATTGCTGTGGCAGGAGGGACCATGAAGGCGCTTGTTTTAACTCCAGAAGGAGAGGGACCATTTCCTGTTATGGTTATGCTGTCAGGTTCTGGACCAACCGATAAAAATGGCAACTCGCCGCTGTTGGCAGGAAAAAACAACAGCTTGAAAATGGTAGCGGAAGCATTGGCTGAACAAGGAATCGCTTCGATCCGTTACGATAAACGCGGAGTTGGAGAAAACGCACACTTGGCTGGGATGGAAGAAGACTTGGAATTTGATGACTACATTGCAGATGCAGCAGCCTGGATCGAGTATGCAAAGTCACAGGAAACCTTTAACCGGACGGGTGTCATAGGGCACAGTGAAGGATCATTGATTGGCATGATTGCGGCACAGCAGCAAGATGCTTCAGTGTTTGTTTCATTAGCAGGGCCCGGCCGTGCAATTGATGAGGTGCTAATGGAGCAGTTGAGTGGGCAGCTTTCTGAAAATCTGTTAGCGGAGTCGGCGGAAATCATAGCAGCGTTAAAAGAAGGGAACAGGGTCGAGCAAATCAGTCCAGAGCTGGCCAACATTTTTCGGCCCTCGGTTCAACCGTACCTGATTTCGTGGTTAGCATATGACCCCAAGGTTGAACTCGCCAAGCTTGATATTCCTGTCCTAGTCATTGGTGGCACCACTGATCTTCAAGTGCCTGCGCAAGATGCCAAGCTTTTGAAAGATGCTTCTAAAGATGCAGAAATATTGATAATCGAAAACATGAACCATGTTCTTAAAAATGCTTCTGCCGACTCTGCAGAAAATCTAGAAACGTACAGCAATCCGGATTTACCGCTTGCAGATGGATTGGTGGAAGGGATAACGGAGTTTCTGAACTAATGATCCAAACGCCTTCCGATTGCCGGAAGGCGTTTTTAGTTAGCAATTCGGTAAAGCTTGGCGTTATTTTTTTTGTTTTTCAAAAAAAGATTGACTATTTAAAACTATACTAATAACATAAAATATGTTTCTAGTATATAAATGATAAGTTTGATTATTTTTTGTAAAACTACTTTTAAAGACAAATGGAAGGAGCAAAGCCAATCATACTAAGAAATTAGCACATAGCTGGAATTTCTTAGTATATAAAGAAAGCGTTTTCATATAAGAATAGGGGTGCCCAATGTTTACTTTTCTAATTTCCATTGCCATTTTGGTGGTGGCCTACTTTACATACGGAAAATTTATTGAAAAAATGTTTGATCCGGTCGAAACGAGAAAAACGCCTGCTTATGCCAATGCGGACGGTGTCGATTTTGTACCAATGAACAAACACAAAAATGCATTAATTCAGTTGCTGAATATCGCCGGAACGGGACCGATTTTTGGTCCTATTATGGGAGCGCTTTATGGCCCAGTGGCATTTCTCTGGATTGTGATCGGTTCAATCTTTGCCGGAGCGGTACACGATTATTTAACAGGCATGATTTCCATTCGCAATAAAGGAGCGCACATTCCGGAACTTGCCGGCAAGTTTTTGGGAGCTGCATCTCGCCATGTCGTCAATGTCTTTGCCTTATTGCTGCTGCTGTTGGTCGGAACGGTATTCGTGACGACGCCAGCATCCCTGCTGTCAATTTTGTTGGATGGAAAAGTTGCTGTAGGCATTATTATTGTCATCATATTTATTTATTATTTCTTATCGACCATTTTGCCAATCGATAAAATCATCGGACGGCTTTATCCATACTTTGGGGCAGTGCTATTGATTGGGACCTTGGGCGTCGGTGTTGCGCTGATGTTTTCCGAATACAAAATCCCGGAATTAAACTTTACGAATATGCATCCGGGTAATTTGCCAATTTTCCCGATCTTGTTCTTCACCATTACTTGTGGGGCACTATCGGGCTTTCATGCAACCCAGTCGCCGATTATTTCACGGACGGTTGAAAAAGAATCTCAGGGCCGTTACATCTTTTACGGAATGATGATTGCGGAAGCGATCATTGCCATGATCTGGGCAGCTGCAGCCATGAGCATTTTTGACGGCCAAACCTTGAGCGGCTTGATCAACTCTGGCACGCCGTCAGCGGTTGTCAATGAAGTGTCTATGACTTTGCTTGGTGCAGTAGGCGGAACCATTGCTGTTTTGGGTGCCATCGTTTTGCCGATCACTTCCGGCGATACGGCATTCCGCGCGGCACGCTCCATTATTGCCGATTACATCAAAGTGGATCAGACCAAGCTGATGAAACGACTGGCCATCGCCATTCCACTGTTTATCATTTCAGCAGTGTTGACGCAGGTTGACTTTAATTTACTATGGCGTTACTTCTCGTGGGCCAATCAGGCAACTGCGGCCATTGCGTTGTGGATCGCGACGATGTATCTCTATATCCAAGGCAAAAACTACTTGGTGTCTCTTGCACCAGCGATCTTTATTACGTATATGGTTTTTGTCTATATACTGAACCAAAAAATTGGTTTTAACTTGGACTTGAATCTTTCATTCATTATCGGGTTGGTTCTGACGGCTATCGTTATTGTACTTTTTTATGGCAAAGCCAGAAAGAACCGAAAAGAAGACGTGCAGACAGTTGCTGTGGTCGAATAATAAGAAGCAGGCTGTTACAAGCCTGCTTTTTGCTATGTTATAGAGATAAAACCTTGTGAAAAATGAAAGTAAAATAAAAAATCTTTATTTTTCCTGATTTTTTGATACAATTAAAAACTGAGATGATTAGAAGCTCTCGCAGATAGAGCCGGTCACTCGTAAAAAAGGGGGAAAAGTCAATTTCTAATAATTGGTTATGGTTGCCGATCTTGATTTTTTCGATGAATTGCATCCGCTATGCAGAAACTATGATGCACCGCGGCCTGGCTTCTTATCAGGTACTTTTGTTTTCATTGAGCATCATCGGCACACTTTATTTGCTGTGGGTTATATACAAAGGAAAATCAGTGCGCAATAAACCGACGGGTAAACGACATTTCAAAATTTAAATACCGTTAGTAAAACGGCTTGTCCCATTCAATCATGGGACAAGCCGTTTTACTTATTTATGGGGCTAGACTGGATAATGTTCGTCTTTTAACAAATTTTTCAGCGCCTGTTTTTCCAAGTTGATTTCACTCGCAGTGCGAATGCCTTGGCGGCGGATCAAATAAAGTGGTGGAGACCACCCCCTGAGCGCTTGCTGGAGCATAAAGGCACTGGCGGTTCCGCCCAACAGAGCCCATTTTTTATTGGCTGTAAGCGTCAATAAAGAGGCGGACAAGGCAATACCGGCCATCGTGATTTTCAAAACCTGCTCGGTATCCCGTTCGTTGTCCAGTTCAGCGATGCGCTGTTTGATCGCTTCGGGTTCTTCACGTTTAAACTGATTGATACGGGCTTCGGTTTCCCGTTCTATTTGTTGATTGATGTGGTCCGGCGTTGCCTCGGCAATTTTTGTTTGTGTGGATGGCAATGTTTGAATATCTGTGTTCATAATCGATTCCTCGCTTTCGCAGTATGTTAGTAGTATTCCGCAATGAGGGGACGCTAAACCTTTTCTGTAAATAAACTGATGCAATGGGAAGAGCAATTCCGCACTGCTTGAGGCAGCAGCGGGTGCTATACTATGCACATAAAGTCTATAACATTTGTATACCACCAATGGAGAGGAGTGTTCTGCATGATCCGTGTACTGTTTGTATGTTTAGGCAATATTTGCCGCTCGCCTATGGCGGAAGCGGTTTTGCGAGAGCAGCTCAACAAACAAGGGTTATCTAAAAAAGTAGAGGTAGACTCGGCTGGAACAGGAGATTGGCATGTCGGCAAAAAGCCGCATCCAGGAACGGTGAAAATACTGAAAAATTATGGCATTTCATCAAGCGGGATGAAGGGGCGCCAACTGCACAAGGACGATTTCCACAAATTCGACTACATCGTTGGCATGGACCAGACAAATATTGCAGATATCCGTTCAATGCTCGATCAGCCAAGCGACTCGAAAATTCTTCGGTTTTTGGATTTAACCTATCATTCGAAAGACGTTCCGGACCCTTATTATACAGGTAACTTTGAGGAAACTTATCAACTGGTTGTAGATGGCTGTCAGGCATTATTAATGAAAATAAAAGAAGAAAATAAATGGGGTTAAAATGTTGCAAACCAGCCGTGGACAAAAACGGCTGGTTTTTTCTGGGGTTTATTGTTCAAATCTTGCCCAAACTGTTGGCAACAGCTCAGTCAATTCGTGTGCTAAGAGCGTATGGGGAGAGCGATTCGTTACCCATTCGTCTGCACACGCCCCGTGCAGATGGACCGCGTTCAGCACGGCTTGCTTCCAATCGGTGTGGCAGCACAACATGCCAAGCATCATGCCCGTCAACGTATCGCCGGTGCCGCCTTTTGCAAGGGCACTATTGCCGGATGGATTTGCCCAAATTTCACCATCCGGAAACGCGGTAATGGTTTTTTTCCCTTTTAATACAATCGTAACTCCCAGTTTTTTCGCCCACTCACCGGCATGAAGCGCACGATTTTCTTGCAGGGCCTCGACAGTGACCCCGGTTATGCGAGAAAACTCGGCAGGGTGGGGCGTCAGGATGATGGGTGCCTGTCGATCGGAGTATGTCCTCTTGCTTAAAGCGCCTGCGTCTAAAATAATCGGCATTCGGCTTTCAAGAAGAACATTTACGGCATCTTCCATCAAGCTGTCCGGAATGGTTCCGGGACCGATGGCAGCTGCACGGTATGAATTGACCGATGACTGCTGTTCAGCAATTTGCTTCAGTCCGTTTGACAGGTAGGTCGCTTCTGGCAACTGCGGGACAATCATGCCCATGGCTTCAGCTTCTGTCGCGATGACCAGCTTGCCGACACCGCTTCTCATAGCACCGAGCCCTGCCAGCAACGCGGCCCCCGGCATTTCTTTCGTACCCGCAACCAGCAAAGCGGTGCCATAGCTTCCTTTATGGCTGTCGGATCCCCTGCGTGGGAGTGAGGCTTTTACTTGTGCTTCTGTCCATAAACGTGGTGTTCCTGTCAATGATGTCATGGTCATTCCTCCTATTATTTGGTGAAGTAGTATCGTAGCAAAGTCGTGATAGTCCATAAAGGGAAATAAATCAAATAGACGGCTTAAGAAAAACATTTGTTTTATTTCTGTTGACTTATACCTTAAAGTTACTTAACTTTTGTGGGGATTGCAAAATAAAAAGCAAATACCCAGTTAATTCTGATAAAATGAAATTATGTCGCTTCTATCAGAACAGGAGCTATAAATGAATGAGCGAGTGAAGGAGATTGAAGATGAAGACGATTAATGTACTGGTAACCGGAATAGGCGGGCCGACAGCACAAGGGCTACTGCGCGGTTTTCAGGAGAAGGACGACGTCTATGCTGTCGGTGCAGACCGCCGCCCGCTAACATCCGGCAACCAATTTTGCGACAAGACCTATCAAATTCCTCGATTTACTGATGTGAAATTATACAAGCAGGCGATTTTAAAGATTGTGAAAGAGGAAAAAATTGATGTCATATTTCCCTCACTCCATGAAGAGATTGCCTTATACCATGAGTTCCGAAGCGAACTGGACGTTCTTGTGGCTTTGCCGGAAAGCAACAACTTTGAAGTATTGAATGACAAAGAAAAAACGTACGAGTTTCTTTTGGAGCATGGCTTGTCTCAATATATTCCCCAATATGTAGGTTTTACAGGGACACAACACATACATAGAATACTGAAAGAATCATTTCCAGGCGAGCCATATGTTGTCGTGAAAGAAGTGACTGGCTATGGGTCCATGGGTTTCTCTATAGTGACCAACAGAGAAAACTATTTAGCGGCTTTGCGGGCAGGCAAAAATAAGTTCGTCAATGCAGATGATTATTGCGACCTTGACCGAAGCAATCGGCGAATTGCGATGGAGTTTTTAGCTGGCAAAGAATACAGTGTCGACGTGCTGATCCATGACGGGAAAGTGGTAGCAGCGATTCCACGAGAGCGGACAGGCGTTTCAAGCGGAATTGTATTGGATGGCAAAGTGTTGTTTAATAAAGACTTGATCGAAGCTGCAACTCGCATTTCAGAAGTGCTGGCGGACAATGGGTTTTTAAACCTGCAATTTTTTAAAACAGACACTGGCTATAAATTGACGGACGTCAACGCCCGTTTTTGCGGCAGCCAGGTGATGAGTCTCGGAGCCGGTGTCAACTTTCCGTATTTGTATCTTCAGTACAATGTGCTGAATGAGCTTGTAGAAGTGGAGCCGAGGTGGAATACCCGAATGATTCGTTTTCGGGATCATTTCTTTATCCACGAAGATTAACCAGCAGCCGAATAACAAAGTTGCCAACTAAACGATAGATGGTCGAATTGAGGTTCCTATGAAAAAAGCAGTCATACTTATTATGGTGTTAACGATTTTCTCTAAGTTCATCGGTTTTTTCCGAGACATCACCTTGTCGTATTTTTATGGAGCCTCTGGAGTTAGTGATGCCTATTTGATTTCATTGACAATCCCAACAGTCATTTTCGGTTTTGTCGCCACCGGCATTTCAACTGGCTATATTCCGATGTATAGCCGGATAGCAGAAAAAGAAGGCGAGCGGCAAAGCAAAGCCTATACCAATAACCTGCTGAATATTTTGTTTGCATTTGCAACACTTGTGGTCATTGCCGGTTTGATTTTCACAGAAACACTGGTCAAGTTGTTTGCCAGCGGTTTTACTGGCGACATTCTTGAATTGGCGATTACCTTTACGCGCATCAGCATTGTCGGCATATACTTTACAATGGCCATTCGTATCTTGAGTGCTTATTTGAACATGAAAAAGTATTACGTGGTGCCGACGCTGATTGGTTTGCCGCTGAATATTGTGCTCATCGCATCGATTGTCCTCAGTGACCGCTACGATTTTATCTTGTTGCTGGCTATTGGCAATGTCGCAGCCATCGTGATCCAGTTTCTGATTTTGCTTTATTTTTCCTATCGGAAAGGATTCCGCTATCAGTTTATTTTCAACTTGAAGGATCAACACATCCAAAACATGGTGTTTTTGGCCGTTCCGGTCATTATCGGATCTTCCGTCAATCAAATCAACAAATTGGTCGATCGCACATTGGCTTCGCAAATTTCGGTCGGCGGCATCTCGGCATTGAACTACGCCAATACGCTCAATTTGTTTGTACAGGGAGTGTTTGTGGTTTCCATTTCGACGGTGATGTATCCGCTGATCTCGAAAATGGCGTCTAAAGGCAATTTGGATGGCCTGAAAAAAGCGCTGGCACAAGCGATCACCGGCATCAATTTGCTGGTTATTCCCGCAACAATCGGTTCGCTGTTCTTTGCAGAACCGATTGTTGCCTTGCTGTTTGGCCGGGGAGCTTTTGATGAACAGGCCGTTGCCATGACTTCTGCGGCTTTTTTCTTTTACTCGATCGGCATGATCGGCTACGGCTTGCGGGAAGTGCTGTCACGCGCGTTCTATTCCATGCAGGACACGCGTACGCCGATGATCAATGCAGCAATTGCCATGCTGCTGAACATTGTCCTGAACTTCATTCTGTCCCAATACTTAGGGATCGGGGGCTTGGCATTAGCCACCAGTATCTCGGCCATTTTCGGGACTGCGCTACTGTTTATCAGTTTACGGAAAAAAATCGGTCCACTGGATATGAAGACCATCTCCCTGCCTTTTGTAAAAATTTCATTTGCTTCGCTGGCCATGGGCATAGCCGCAAAGCTTCTGTATGAATTGCTGTTGCCCGCAGCCGGTTTACATTTGTCGCTCATTGCAGCAATCTTGTTTGCAGTAGCAGTCTACTTCGCGCTCGTCTCTATGATGAAAATAGAAGATGTAGACGAGTTGATTGCGGGATTGCGCAGGAAAATTGTAAAGCGCTAGAAGCTGGACTAGCCTGATGTATGTCAAAACTTCCTTTTCTTCTTTGAAAGGAAGTTTTTTTATGCAATAACCGGTATAAGTGGCAGTTATCTTTCCTAAAATTAAGTTTCAGATGGGCGGCAATTCCGGCCGCTAAAAAGCCTAATGTGTGAGAGCCAACTTGCTAAGCCGCAAAGAATGGTAGACTGTTGGTAACAAGGCTGCTGGCCATAATAAAAAGGGGATGGAAAATATGGAAAACAAACAACCTGTTCGCTTGTCTGAACGTTTGCACATCATTGACGGATTTGATATGGGGCTGCCCGAGCGAACCGGCACGTACGTTATTGCTGAAGAAAGCCTGACGCTTGTGGACACCGGTCCGAGCCCTTCTGTTAAACACATCCAAAAAGGCTTAGCTGCTTTAGGGCATACACTTGACGACATCAAATACATAATTGTCACACACGTCCACTTGGACCATTCCGGTGGGGCGGGGTTGTTGCTTCTGGATTGCCCGAACGCCACGGTCGTGGTCCATCCGAAAGGTGCACGCCATCTGTCGGATCCGAGCCGTCTGACCGCCGGAGCGCGAATGGTCTACGGCGAGCAGTTTGATCAATTGTTTGATCCAATTGTGGCAATTCCGGAAGAACGTTTGCTCATCAAAACCGAAGGGGACTATCTTGAAATTGGTGCTGCGTGCAGGCTGGAATTTTGGGATACTCCGGGGCACGCCAACCACCACTTCAGCATTTACGATCCTGTCAGCAACGGCGTGTTTGCCGGAGACACGGTCGGCATACGCTATGCGCAATTGGGGGAAGAAGGAATTGATCTGTACTTGCCATCCACTTCTCCCAATCAATTCAATCCCGGGGCCATGCATCAGGCCATAGAACGCATGTCTTTGGCCCAATTGGACGCTATATATTATGGGCATTACAGCAAAAGCGACCAGCCTGAGAAAGCCCTTCGCCAAGTCCAGGAATGGCTGAACGTATTTGTGGCAGAAGGAGATAAAGCATTCGCCGCCGATTTTTCTCCTCAACAACTGGCAGACCTTCTCTTCCATCGTGTACAGCGCTATTTGCAGACCCAAGGCGTGGAGGACACCCATGAGGTTTATCCGTATATCCGCTTAGACATGCAAGTCAGTTCGATGGGAATACTGGATAGACTGTCGAAACAAAGGTGAACCTGTGGATTGGATTTCTACGGAATACCCGCGCTGGATTAAAGAAATCCAGAGCGGGTATTCAATAGGTAACGACATTGATAGGGAGTGGCACAACATGCTAACTAAAGATAAAAAGAGCGGGGAAGAAGAGGCAAACGAAGAGTTTACCGGTAGCCCTGAACATCAGTTTCCAGATTTTGAAGCAGAAAAACAGCACGATGAGGAGTCTGACAAGGCACAGAGCTCAAGAAAAAAGCAAGATTCTGATGACTGACACAATCGTGAATCATAAAGAAGCTGAATCAAAAAGTCCGCTTTCGCAAGATTTTCATTCATAGACGATATTCATTTATTCATGCTGAATAAATGAATATCCATGTAAGTCAATTACTAAAAACACATTAAATGTGAATGAAACAGTTTATGCGTCCGCATTTTAAGGGTAAAGAAAAAACATACAAGTAAAAAACATTTTTCACCCACATCTGAAAATTTGAGGGCGTTTAATGAATGGAAGTTATCAGCGAGAGGTGGAATTTTTAATTATGCAATTATTGACCGAAAAAACAGCATTTATTACAGGAGCGGGAAAAGGGATCGGACGGGCAACAGCGCTCGCATTGGCTAACGAAGGAGTCAATGTTGGGCTGATCGCTCGGACAGAAGCAGATTTGGTCAAACTTTCTAAAGAAATCAAGTCATTGCGTGGACGTGTAGCTTATGCAGTAGCGGATGTTTCGAATTTGGAACAAGTGGAAGCGGCCGTTGAAAAGTTGACAGCTGAAATCGGCACGGCTGATATTTTGATCAATAACGCAGGCATCGGCAAATACGGACCATTTTTAGAGTTGGATCCGGAAGAGTGGAAACAAGTGATTGATGTCAATTTAATGGGCATGTATTATGTGACTCGAACTGTACTTCCGCAAATGATCAAGAAAAACGGGGGAGACATTATCAATATTTCCTCGAGTTCGGGTTTGCGGGGATCAGAAGGTTCAAGTGCTTATAGTGCTTCGAAGTTCGGTGTACTCGGCATGACAGAATCACTGTCACAGGAAGTCCGCAAAAACAACATTCGGGTGTTTGCCTTGACGCCTAGTCGGGTCGTTACGGACTTAACGTACAAAGAAGGGGAAACCGAAAAAGACAAAGAAAAATTCATGCAACCGGAGGATATAGCGGAATACATGGTGGCACAGCTAAAGCTGCATCCCCGAATTTTTATACCAACATCCAGCCAATGGGCAACCAACCCATTTTAAACCACAGAAAAACGAGCCAGAGAGAAATCTCTCGGCTCGTTTTTTGTTAGTTGGCAGTTAGTTTTGTTACATAGTCTTCAACTTCCTGCGAAGTGCTCAAAGCCAGAATGCGGTCTGTATGCTGAGCCATTTCAGCTTTTGACAGTTTGCTGATCTGAGAACGGGCTTTTAAGATGGATGAAGCGCTCATCGAGAACTCATCCAGGCCGAGGCCAAGAAGGATTGGGATCGCAATTTCGTCTCCCGCCATCTCTCCGCACATGCCGGTCCATTTGCCTTCGCGGTGAGATGCATCAATGACCATTTTCACCAGGCGCAAAATGGCCGGGTTGAATGGCTGATACAAATACGACACGCTTTCGTTCATGCGGTCGGCAGCCATCGTGTACTGAATTAAGTCATTCGTACCGATGGAGAAGAAATCAACTTCTTTGGCAAACGTGTCCGCCATGACGGCAGTCGATGGAATCTCCACCATGATGCCGACTTCGATCGACTCGCTCACTTCTACGCCTTCAGCTTGCAGCTTCGCTTTTTCTTCCATCAACAGGGCTTTAGCCTGACGGAATTCATCGAGCGTTGCAATCATCGGAAACATGATTTTCAAGTTTCCGTGGACGCTCGCGCGCAGCAATGCCCGCAGCTGCGTCCGGAACATATCCGGCATTTCCAGGCATAAGCGAATTGCGCGCAAGCCAAGGAACGGGTTGAGTTCTTTCGGCAGATCCAAGTAAGACAGCTCTTTGTCGCCGCCGATGTCCAGTGTGCGGACAACGGTCGGTTTGCCTTGCATGCCTTTTAAGACAGAAGCATAGGCTTCTGTTTGCTCGTCTTCTGTCGGGAACTGGTCACGCCCCATGTAAAGAAATTCCGTACGGTACAAGCCGATTGCTTCGCCGCCGTTATCGACGACACCTGCAATGTCTTTTGGTGTGCCGATATTGGCGCCAATTTCAACGGCCTGGCCGTCAGCGGAAACGGTGGCTTCATTCTTCAAGACGGCCCATTCCGCTTTTTGCTCGTCATAGGCTGCTTGTTTGTTTTTGTATTCTTCAACGATGCTGTCTTCAGGGGCGATTAAAATCTTCCCATCCAACCCATCTACGATGACAATGGTGCCATTTTGAATATCCGCCATTGCGGTTTTCGCGCCGACTACTGCGGGAATTTCCAATGTGCGTGCCAAAATCGCCGAGTGGGAAGTGCGCCCGCCGATATCGGTGATAAAGCCTTTTACAAATTGGGCGTTTAATTGAACCGTATCAGAAGGCGTCAAGTCTTCTGCGATGATGATGACTTCATCTGAAATCATGCTCGGGCTCTGGATGGTCACACCCAGCAAGTGGGCCAATACACGTTTTCTGACGTCGCGGATGTCCGCGGCGCGTTCTTTCATGTAGTCATTGTCCATTGCTTCAAACATGGAGATGAACATATCGGTAGTTTCCTGCAAGGCAAACTCTGCATTGACTTTGTCAGTTGTGATGCGTTCGGTGATCGGACCGACCAGTTCAGGGTCACTCAGGACCAATAGGTGAGCGCCAAAAATTGCGGCTTCCTTGTCACTGATTGCCTCGGCTGTTTTCTTCTGGATCACTTCAAGTTCAGCAATGGAAGTTTCCAACGATGAAGTCAACCGCGCCAATTCGCCGTCGACATCCGAAATTGTCCGCTTGTCCACATTCAATTCCGGATTTTCTAAGCGAAAAGCTTTAGCGATGGCTATTCCATTCGATGCGGCTATTCCGGACATTGTTTGTGTCATTGGTTTGAAATCCCTTCAGATTTCATCACTTCAGCTGCTCTTTCAACTGCTTCGTTTTCATCTTCGCCATCTGCTGCGATGGTTACTTCAGAACCGCTTGGAATGCCTAGAGACATCACGCCTAAAATGGATTTCAAGTTTACTTTCTTGCCTTTGTGTTCAATAGTAATGTCTGATTTGAATTTTGACACCGCTCCAACTAATGCGGATGCCGGACGTGCGTGCATACCTGCTTCATCTGTAATTGTGAATTGTTTTTCGACCATGATTAATTTCCTCCTTTAGTAGATGCAATCATTTTTGTTCACTCAATGACCGGTAATGACGGGTTTTGATTGAATGAAAATAAAAAAATGACGTTTTTTGATTGCTTATGAACGATTATGATTGATTGTGGAAGCGATTTCAAGTATTATCTATTTAACAGAACTTTTACTCTATTAAAAAGAGGTGATAACTTGCTGACCAACGAACGGCATGCCTATATTTTGGGGCTGCTCGAAGAAAAGCAGACAGTCAAAATACAAGAACTGGTGGAATCGACAGGTGTCTCGGAATCAACCATCCGAAGAGATCTGACCGATCTCGAGCAATCGCAAAAACTCGAGCGCGTTTTCGGTGGTGCAATCCTGCCAGGGCGAAATCTGATGGAACCCAGCATTTCCGATAAGTCCACCCGGTTTCTGGAAGCGAAAATCAGGATCGCAGAATATGCCTCCTCGCTCGTCCAACAAGGAGACAGTGTGTTCCTGGATGCCGGCACCACAACCTTTCAACTCATTCCATTTTTGAAAGACAAGGATCTGGTGGTTGTGACCAACGGGCTGACGCTCGTCGATGCACTTAACGAACAGGGCATCACCACTTATTTAACGGGTGGATTGATGAAGCCGCGAACGGGCGCGTTTGTCGGTTCCCACACGATCCAAGCTTTGCAAAATTACCGGTTTGACGTCTGTTTTCTGGGCGTAAACGGGTTTCATCCGGACTATGGCTATACGACGCCGGATCCCGAAGAAGCAGCCGTCAAACAGCTGGCCAGTTCCTTGGCACGCAAAACGTATGCGCTCGCTGATCATTCCAAATCCCATAAAATCAGTTTCGCCAAAATTATGGATTTGGATCGCGCCACTTTAATTGTAGATGAAATTTCCAAAGAAGCCAATGCTGGGCTCCAAAAAAAGACAATAGTAAAGGTCGTGACACCATGATATACACCTGTACGATTACGCCTTCCATCGATTACACAGTATATGTACCCGAATTTGAAAGCGGGAAACTGAATCGGTCGGAAGAGGTCTACTACTACCCTGGAGGGAAGGGCATTAACGTTTCCCGTGTCCTACAGCGTTTAGGCATCTCCAATCAAGCAATTGGCTACGCTGGGGGCTTTACTGGCAATTTTATAGAAGAGTTTTTAAAAAATGAAGGCGTCGACGCTGATTTTATTCAAACGGCTGAAATTACCCGCATCAACGTTAAGATCAAGTCTGATAAGGAAACCGAGTTGAACGGTCCAGGACCTGAACTCAATCAGGCACAGCTTGAGGCATTGACCGATAAAGTAAGCCAGATGAATGGCGATGACTGGTTTGTTCTCGCTGGCAGCTTGCCAAGTTCGATTCCGGCAGCTTACTTTTTGGAACTGGCGAAAATCTGTCAGGCGAACGGAGTCCGTTTCGTACTTGATACGTCTGGACCGGCACTCCAGAGCCTGATCGACACGCCGGTTTTCCTCATTAAGCCCAACCAGCAGGAACTGGGTGAATTGTTTGGTGTGGAGATTGCCAGTCTAGCGGATGCTTTCCATTACGCCAACAAGTTGGTGGCGCGGGGCACGGAACATGTGGTTGTTTCCATGGGTGGAGACGGGGCGCTGCTCGTGACAAAAGACACGGCGTTGATTGCGAAGGCGCCACAAGGGAATGTTGTCAATACCGTTGGTTCAGGTGATTCGCTGGTATCTGGTTTTATCGCTTCCTACGCGACAGAACAAGATTCTGCGCTGGCATTTCGCTACGGTGTCGCAAGCGGCAGTGCGACCGCCTTCCGATCAGATTTATGCCGCAAAGAAGACGTTGAGAAATTACTGGAGGAAGTACAGATTTACCCATATGAAGAAAAGGATGTGACACTATGAAAATCACTCAACTTTTAACAGAAGAAACCATTATCTTGAATCTTTCCGCAACAACGAAACAAGAAGTGCTGGAAGAACTGGCGTCCCAATTGGACCGCGCCGGCAAATTATCCGACAAACGTGCATTCACGGCCGCAATTTTGGAGCGTGAAAGCCAAAGCACCACCGGCATCGGGGACGGCATCGCCATTCCACACGCCAAGTCATCTGCGGTAAAATCGCCAGCCATCGCATTCGGTCGTGCTACTGACGGACTTGATTTTGAGTCACTCGATGGCCAGCCGGCTAACTTGTTCTTTATGATTGCCGCAAGCGAAGGCGCCAATGACGATCATTTGGAGGCGCTGTCACGCCTTGCGACCTTCTTAATGGACGACAAGTTCCGAACCAATATTCTTGCCGCTCAGTCAAAGCAGGAAGTGCTCCAAGTAGTCTCTGCGAAAGAGGCTTCTGTGGAAGAACCGGAAACAGCAGCGGAAAATATTCCGGCTGATAGCACTCAAAAGAAAATTTTAGCGGTGACCGCTTGCCCAACCGGCATTGCGCATACGTATATGGCGGCTGAGAAACTAAATGAACGCGCCAAAGAACTGGGCATCGCTTTAAAAGTGGAAACCAACGGGTCGAGCGGCGTGAAAAATCGTTTGACTGCAGAAGACATTGCCGGAGCAGATGCCATTATTGTTGCGGCAGATACGAAAGTCGAAATGAGCCGTTTTGATGGCAAACCAGTCATCCAAACGGGCGTTGGCAAAGCGATATACGAAACGGACAATTTGTTGAACCGTGCTGTGACGGGTGATGCACCGACCTACAAGCACGACAAATCAAAAGACGAAGCCGATACGGGTGAAACCAAAGGCGGATTTTACAAACACTTAATGAACGGCGTATCCAATATGCTGCCGTTTGTGGTCGGTGGTGGTATCCTTATTGCCATCTCATTTTTCTGGGGCATCAACGCCTCAAATCCCGACAGCCCTGAATACAACGAATTCGCTGCCATGCTTAATACCATCGGCGGCGGCAATGCCTTCTTCTTAATGGTTCCTGTACTTGCCGGCTTTATCGCCATGAGCATTGCTGATCGGCCCGGATTTGCGCCAGGTATGATCGGTGGTTTGATTGCCATTACGGTTACCGGTGTTGAAGAAGCAAACGGCGGTTCCGGATTCCTCGGCGGATTGATCGCTGGTTTCCTTGCCGGTTATGTAACGCTTGGGGTTAAGAAGGTATTTTCCGGATTGCCAAATTCCTTGGAAGGCCTGAAACCGGTCTTGTTCTACCCGGTCTTTGCCATTGCCATTACGGGTATTGTCATGATGCTTGTGAATCCACAGTTGACGAAAGTCTACACAGCGATTTCTTCTTTCCTTGAAAGCTTGGGCGGCACGAACTTGGTGCTTGTCGGATTGCTGCTTGGCGGCATGATGGCGATTGATATGGGTGGTCCTATCAACAAAGCAGCTTATACATTCGGCATTGCGATGCTGGATGCGCAAAACTTCAACTTCATGGCAACGGTCATGGCGGCCGGAATGGTTCCTCCGCTAGGATTGGCACTTGCTACGACGTTGTTTAAAAACAAATTCACCAAACCGGAGCGTGAAGCCGGCAAAACGGCGTACGTCCTCGGTGCCTGCTTTATCACAGAAGGTGTGATTCCGTTTGCTGCAGCCGATCCGGCTCGTGTCATTCCGGCTACAGTAGCAGGAGCGTCCGTCACTGGAGCCTTGGTGATGCTGTTTGACATCGGGCTGCGCGCTCCTCACGGCGGCATCTTTGTTGTCGGTCTTGTTGACGGCGGGGTTGGCAGTATCTTGATGTATGCTGTGGCCATTATAGCCGGTGCGGTTGTCACTGCACTTGTAGCTGGTACATTGAAAAAACGTGTGGCAGTAGCCGCATAATCTCCGACCGTTTCAGGACCAAAATCCTGAAACGGTTTTTTTTTTTGAATAAACGAAAAAAATTTCATAGAAGAGGAGAATGACGTCTGATTTCCATTGAATTTGGGTATTGAATAATTACAGCTGGAGCCGCGGATTTGAAGCCATACAGGGATAAAAGAGGGGGAAGAGGTGAAAAAGCCGATCATCATATACAAGGGGGAACCTGAGGGATTCATCGGGTGTTTCATTTGACGGCAAGTGATCAAGCAAGGTACAAATTTTAGAAAGGAATAATACGACCGGAGGGAGCTGCTGGCAATGAACATGGTAAAAAACACGGATTTTTTCTGCCACTTCAATCAGGCTTTCTTTCACGGAGATCGACAATTTATCGAAGAACATATTTCAGAGGATGTGATGTGGACCATTGTCGGTTCAGAACCCATCATCGGAAAATCAGCTTTTCTTGACGCTGCATTTGGTGTGGAGGACGGTTATAAGGATGTCGATTTTGTAATTGATCTTTCTGTTGCTGCCAATGGGCAAGCAGCAGTTAAAGGGACGATGAAAAAGAAGGGAACTGCAGATGAGCCAAAAGTTTACGCTTATTGTGACTTTTATGTAATGGACGCGGAAAGCGGACAAAAAGTCAAAGAACTGACGACTTTCGTCATTGAAATAAAAGAGTGACAGAATAAACTTTAACCCCAGCTGAAGACTGGGGTTTTTTTGCGGGTAAAAATACTAAATAAAAGATAAACGATGGAGAGTTTAATAAATGTAACAATTTACATAAGGAATAAAAAAATAAGTTCAAAATCAGTTATTAAGTTAAGAAGAGTGCACAAACTTCTCGAGTGAGTTGATTTAGCATTTGTGCTAATATGAAAACAATATCCATAATTCGAGGAGTGACTTTATATGACCATCGTTTGCCTGATTCGCCACGGTGAAACGGATTGGAATGCATTGGGGAAGATCCAGGGAAAAACCGATATTCCTTTGAATAGTATCGGAGCCCAGCAAGCTGAAAAATGCGGGGTATATTTAACCGCTTCTGACTGGGACTTAATTATTACGAGTCCACTGCAGCGAGCGCGTCGTACCGCTGAAATTGTCAATGAAATTTTGGATCTGCCGCTCGTCGAAATGGAAGAGTTTGCAGAAAAACATTTCGGTGACGCTGAAGGGCTAACTTTTGAAGAGCGGGCTTTAACTTTTCCGGACCGGCTTTACCCAAATCAAGAGGACAACGATTTTTTCCATGAGCGCTTAGCAGCGGGGCTGAAAATCATCCATGACCGTTATCCGAACAAGCGCGTTCTCTTGGTTTCCCACGGAGGGGTTATCAATGCTATTCTGGCGAAGTTGTCGGCCGGAGAAATCGGCTCCGGTAAAACACGCTTATTGAATGCTTGCCTTAGCCACATTCAATTTGATCAAAACCATTGGGTTATTCAAAACTACAACCAAGTGAGCCATTTAGAGCCTTCACTGAGTCAGCGGCAGATTTAAATTTTTTAGCTTTCATATAAGAATATTAAACAGCTAGCTTACAGATTTAAGTTCTGTCAGTCTAGTTTTTTTTTCAAGGAAAAGGGACATTTGGATTTTTACTGGAAAAAGGTTACACTAAAATCAAGAAGGATTGACGGAACATTCTGTTCAATGAAGATAGACGGATAGGAAGGAGAGAGTAGAATGGATTGGCTTATCTTATTTTTCACCATACTAAGCATAACGGGTATCATTATGGTGTTTCGTGGCATGAAGAATAAGTCGCTGGCGCTAACACTATCGGGTGGTGGCGCATTATTAGCTCCGCTCTTGTTCTTTAATCATTTAGGTCCTCTTCTGCCGATGATCCCACCAACTGTATTGGGCATTCTTTATCTTACCCAGAGAAAGTGGGATTCTGCATAGTTCTAGTTGCCAATAGAAGCGTGAGTGAAAGGAGTGAGCAACATGCCAAACTGCCAAAATTGCAATTACCAATGGAGTTGGTTAGAGACATTCAAAATGGGGGTTAAAAGCAGCAAACGATGCTCATCTTGCCAAAAGAGGCAATATGTTTCTATGAAATCAAGAAAAGGCCCCTATTTCTTCTATATGATCCCATTGGTAATCCTATTAGCATCAGGTCCGCTCTTTGATTTATCCATGGCAATGTATAGTGGTTTAGGAATTTTGCTCGTTGTTTTCTTATCGGTGCTTCTTCCTTTTACTATCAAACTTTCAAACGAGCAAGAACCGCTTTGGTGATATAAAATACACCCCGGTTTGAAAAGCCAGAGCTTCTCAAACCGGGGTGTATTTTATCCTTTTTTCTCAATAGCTGCCTTGTCTTTATCTAAGCGATATACATAAATGGCCAGTGCTGCCATAAATAAAGCTGAATTAAACCAAAAAACCAAATCAGCCAGCACGCCGTTAAAAACCAACGTATTTATTGCAGTGATTGCGTGCATCAGGACGATGAGCAAAATCAAAATAGTGGTAGTCTTCATTCAATCACTCCGTTTCTTTTCTCATTATAGAGACATGCTGGCGATAAATTCAAGCCTTTGTCTACACAGGCAAGCTAACAACGGTAAAATCCCATCGATCCTACGAACCGAGACAATGAGGCGTGAATGTTCGACGCTGTCATGGGATAATAACAAAGAGACAGTCAGATGCAGAGGAGAAATAGAAATGGTTAAATGGAAAGAGGAAATGATGATCGATGCTTCAATTGAAAAGGTTTGGAGCTTGTTCAAAGATGAAAATATCCAAAAACTTATGCCGAAAGTGGAAGAACACATTCTGCTTGAAAACAGCCCGGATCAACTAGGCGCCAAACATGCCCAAAGCTACCATGAAGGCAACCAGCTGCAAACCTATATTATTGAAACAGTCGGCTATGAAGATTTGCCGGATAAGAAGCTCAAGCAAACCCAATTCGACATGGGGCAAAGCTTTCATGTCTTTTATTCGTTTACACTTCTCAAAGAAGGTGAAAACCGGACAAAATTCATTTACGAGGGAACCAATAAAGGAAAAGGCTTGATGGGCAAAGCCATGCTGCTGTCTGGCAGCAAACAGGCGCGTCAGCAAACTGTCACGGCATTTATGAAGCGGGTGCAGGACGAAGCCTTAAAATTATAAACAGGGGGAATTAGGATGGTCCAGTGGAGCGAGAAACGCGTGATCAACGCACCGATTGAAAAAGTATGGGATTTGTTCTCAGATGAGCGGCTGCAGACCATTATGCCGCAGCTGGAAAAGCATCAGTTGGTTGAAGGGCCGCCGAATGGAGTCGGCTCTAAATACGCTCAGCAAAACCGAATCGGCCCACGAGTAGTCAACTACGTCATGGAAATCACAGCTTACGTCGATACGCCCGTGCAAAAGCAAAAAGACATCGGGTTTGTCGCGGCCGGGTTATTTAATATTCGCTTGAGCTTTGTGCTTTCCCGCATAGATGACGAAAAGACCTTATTTGTCTATAGCGGCTCTACTACAGGGGCAAATCTGGTCGGGCGCACCTTGCTGAAACTGGATCAGCAAAACAGCAGCAAGCAGGAAGTGGAGGATCTGATGGCACGGGTCGCAGAAGTGGCCGAAGCGTGAAAATCTATATTATTGGATCCGTAGGGAGCGGCAAAACCACATTGGCACGGCAGCTTTCAGCCAAATTGGCTATTCCGCATTTTGAAACAGATAATTTTGTCTGGCAGCGGCAACGAGGCGGGGATGTCCGCAATACGGAGCTTGCCAGAGACGAACAGTTTATTTCAGCGACCAAGCAAGATGAATGGATCATCGAAGGGGTGCATATCGGATGGACGAAAAAAGCTTTTCAAGAAGCGGACCTTGTTGTATTTTTAGATGTTCCGTACCACACAAGAAGTTGCCGTTTTGTTTTACGGTACATGAAGCAGAAGGTGGGGAAGGAGGCTTCCAACTACAGACCGAGCCTGGTTATGCTCAAAAAAATGTTTGGGTGGAACCGTTATTTTGAAGAAACCATAAAAGTGCAATTGTTGCAGCAGCTGAAAACGATGCCAGACAAAACCGCAGTGCTTGCAAACAATAAGCAAATCGAAGCGCTAAAGGCACGAATCGCTAAAAACCGTGCCTAATTTCTTTTCACCTTTTACTATGTAAATAACTACATAAGGTATTAGATTTTAAATCAAAAACGCTATCAACAAAAAAATAGATTTAACTCTGCAAATAAATCAACACAAAAAGTTAGATAGTTTTTGTGCTAAAAATTTAGGCTTTAAAAAAGTTCTAGATGGCAGGAGACTGTTAAATTTTGTATCATTAAGAAAAAACACATAGTTCGACAACTACAGGCAGGGGGAATCAAATGTGATTAAGGTTTATGAAAAAGAGCAAGTCTTGTGCGTGGAAGGTGTTCTTGAAGAAACCGGCAGCAAAGTATTTGTCTACCTGGTAGATGGGATGCTCATCGATACAGGCGCTGAAAAACTGCAAGAAGAGCTGATAGATTTTTTGAACAACCACTCATTTGATCAAGTAGTGTTGACACACCATCACGAAGACCACACCGGTAATGCGTCGTGGCTGCAGCAAAATCAGGATATTCCGTTTTATATCCATCCACTGGGCATTGAGGTGCTCGAAGCAGATGGAGACTACCCAGCTTATCGGAAAACCACTTGGGGCAACCGGAAAGCGTTTCAAGCTCGTCCGCTCGGCAATCAAATCCGCTCCCGCACACTCGATTGGCAAGTTATTCATACACCTGGCCATGCAGAGGACCACGTGGCTTTATTTCACAAAGATTCTGGGCGTTTGTTTGCAGGTGATTTGTTTGTATCGCCAAAAACACGCGTCATGATGAAAAGCGAGTCCGTCTCGCTCATCGCGTCATCTTTGCGCACCTTATTGGCACTGCCATTTCAATCGGTGTTTTGCAGCCATGCGGGTTTTTTGGAAAACGGGCGCATGCTGCTCGAACAAAAATTGACGCATTTGGAAAGCCTCCAGCAAGACATTATCGAACTTTACAAAGAAGGGATGCACCCACGCGACATCAATCAACAGCTTTTTCAAAAAACATACCCCATCGTCCCGTTTTCAGAAGGGGAATGGGATACCTGCCACATTGTTTCATCTGTTGTTGCGGATTACGATGCTAAAATGGCTCGGCATTTGCAGCCCCGGGCCAATACCTTGGGGATTTTAAGAAGAGGCAATGCAATCTTGCTCGAACAGCAATTTGCCGCTCATTCAGGTGGATCCGGTCCTTTTTACCGGCCGCTCGGGGGCACCATTGAACTGGGAGAGCCTTCCGCCAGTGCATTAAAACGAGAGTTTAAAGAAGAAATCGGGACCGACATCCACATTGTGCGTTATTTGGATGTGGTGGAAAACATCTTCGCATTAAAAAGTCAGGTCTTCCATGAAATCACCCTTGTGTATGAAGTTGAATTTGAAGATGCCCGCTTACTCGCTCGCGAGCAGTTTGACGTCACCGAAGGCAGCAAAGTCACCCAAGCAAAATGGGTCAGTTTGGAAGAGTTGGCGCTGGATGAAACAACTTTATATCCGGTCGGTTTATATGACCTCATCCAGAAGTTGCCGGACCTTGTGAAACCGAGCAAATGATGGGAAAGAATATTTGGCAAAATTTTGGTATACTGAAGAAATTAAACCGGGTTATTGCCGGTCAGGATTGGTGTTGAGGAAAAAATGCCCTCCATGAATTTTTTCATTATGTTGCTGGAATTGTTTGTCGTGGCGCTATTCATTTATTACGTCAGTGGGCGTTTAATGGGATCTAAAGTTAATTTCACTAAACGAATTCTTTCGGTCTTGTTGGGTGTGAGTTTGACTACATTTGTTTATTGGTACTCCTACTTGCGCTACACGGATTTTTTAAGCGAAAACATTGTGTTCGCCGTTCTGGACGCCAGTTCGCTTATCTGGATTGGCAGCATGCTGCTTATTTCGATGCTGTTTTACTTGTTTTTTGAACTCTTCGACCCCATTGAACTCGGGGAACGGGGAGAACGCATCACTGGCCAGAAGTTTATTTACCACCGGCTGCGTCATCGGTGGCGACGCCAAAAACGCCTGAGCCAGGTGCTGGAAATTGCTGTTCGAAACGGCTTTTCACGGACCATCCGGTATGCCCGCCATCGGGAAAGCAACCGGGATTTTGCCATTGCGTTTCGCGACACGCTGGAACAAAGCGGCGGGATCTTTATCAAGTTCGGGCAAGTGTTGTCAACGCGCACAGAGCTGTTTTCTCCGGTTTTTATCGAAGAATTGGAAACCTTGCAGCAGGATGTCAAACCGCTGTCCAGTGAGCAAGTAACGGCGATTTTAAAGAACTCGTTATCGGCGAGCGTTGAAGATGTTTTTTCGGAATTTGATATGGAACCTTTGGCTGCCGGTTCGATTGGCCAGGTGCACCGGGCCGTTTTAAGAAAAACCCAGGAAGACGTTGTCATTAAATTGCTGCGGCCTGAAGTCAAAGGCATTATGCGCAATGATTTGGATATTTTGGTCGAATTTGCTGACTGGGTAGCCAGCAAATCGAAGTGGGCTGAAAATATTGGATTCCGCGAACTGGCGGTTGGTTTTGCAAATGGCTTGCGGGAAGAAATCAATTTTGAAATCGAAACCCGCAACACCATCCAAATTGCGAATGCCTTAAAGAAAAGCGATTATCCGGTTAAAATTCCACATGTGTACCGGGAATACAGCAACGACAACTTGATCGTTATGCAGTATTTTAAAGGGAAAAGTGTTTCCAGAGGACAAGCCGTGTTTGACCAGTTTGGTGTGGACCAAAAAGAATTCGGACGCACCGTCCTGTTTTCCTTTTTTGAACAAATGCTGTTTTCCGGTATTTTTCACGCCGATCCGCATCCTGGCAATATCTTTATCGACCAACAGGATGGAAAACCGATTCTGCTGGATTTTGGTGCTGTCGGACGGCTCGCCGCTCCACAACAGGACGGATTGAATTTGTTTATCATAGGGGTCCAGCAAAATGATGCAGAAGTCATTTGTGACGCCATTCATGTCTTGGTGGAAGACAGCAGCCAAATCGACCGCCAAAAACTTGAACAGGCAGTTGGCCAATTGCTGTTGAAGATTGCATACGTCGATAAAATTCAAACCGAAGAACTGATTCACGCGATGTTCGATATTGTCCGCGAGTTCGGCTTGGCGTTTTATCCTTCTGTCGGCATGGCACTTCGGTCCTTAATCAGCTTAGACAGTACGCTGCACACCATAGACCCCAAATTTGATATGTTTACAGAAGCCAAGGTCTTTGCGAAAAAGTACAAAACGGCTGTGCTAAAAAAACCGTTTACCGAACCGCGTGAAACAAAACAGCGTTTGGAAGAAGAACTGGCTTTGCTGATTCCGGAAATAATGAAATTGCCTAAACGCGCAGATCAATTGATCCAGCGCATCGAAGGCGGAAAAATCATTCTGCATCACGATGTCTTTTCCGATAAGCACAATGCCAACTTCGTTCTCCAGCTGTTCTCCCGATTCGTGCTGCTGATGTCCGGCATCACCTTTGGATTGGTGTCAGCAGGCTTACTGGCCATTGCCCAATTCATCAATACCGAATACGCCATCTATTTGAATACAGCCGCTTACACAGGCTTGTTCTTATGTGTCATCTTGCTGGTCAGGCTGTCCATCCAGGCGATACGCGATATGAAACGAAGCACCACCTAAAAAACTGCATCCTTTTCAGGGGTGCAGTTTTTTTATTGGTGATTCATACAGATTTACTTACTTGTTAATCTATAATTTACAAGAATGCGATAAATAGAAGGGTGAACACAATGCTGATAATGATGGAGACCAGCCATTGAAACTCTCCCTTTGTGCCCACCAGTTTGTTGACTACCAAACTGATGAGGAAAATAGCGACAAAGACCACTGCAAATAGTAAAAGAAAATACAGCATCAATAGGTTCTCATCCTTTCATCAGGGCTCCCTGTAAAAAATTCCTGCACTCCAAATCTACAAAGATGAAACAGCAGCTCCAAAAGCAACAAAGAAAACAAATAGGTAAAGAATTCCCATTTTCTTCATGCCAGTCTGGAGCTTTTCCACCCCAAAGGATAAGAAAGAAAGGGAAAGTAACCCAAACATTAATTGAGGCGAAAGGGCGAAGCGATCATTGAAAAGCCCCAGCAAAACAACCAGTAAAACCAACAATGCCAAACCGATATTGAATTTTCCTAACACGAGGAACCTCATCCTTTCTAGAATTTTACATAGTTTTACCTTATCATACTTTTAAACCCAGCTATAGTTGGGTTGTATATTACACTGAATGAAAAACCATTCCCATGTTGGTTAAGCTTAGTTCATTGACATATCGAACTTATTCGATATACAATGCGTCTATGGATAATTTAAATGAGTTGGATGTATTTAAAGCTTTGTCGAATAAGACCCGTCTGGATATACTGAAATGGTTAAAAGAGCCTGAAAAGAACTTCCCAAAACAGCAAGCGCATTTGCCGAAGGAGGTAAGCATCGAAGGTGGCGTTTGTGTTGGGGATATACAGGACAAGGTCAATTTATCCCAATCCACGGTTTCGCATTACCTGTCACTTATGCAAAAGGCAGGGTTGCTAGAAGCTGTACGCTATGGCCAGTGGACGTATTACAGACGGAACGAAGAGACTTTGGCTAAAATTGCAGAATTCGTGAAACAGGAGATTTGATTCCGTTATGGGATCAAATCTCTGTGTACTTTCCATATCGATTATTCTAGATATATCAATATTTACAGATTCCTGACTGGTGTAAAAGGATGGGGAACATGCACAACAAATAAACTATGAAGTTGGAGTGAACTGTTTTATGGCTGCACGAGCGAAAGAAGATGTATTAAGCACCAAGCAAAAAGTATTGGCATTTACGTTAACCTTATTGACCTTTGTTATGGGAACGAGTGAATTTGTCATCGTTGGATTGTTGACAGAAGTTTCAAGTGATCTAAATATCACCTTGGCTACTGCCGGAACGTTAATATCGGGATTTGCCATCGCATATGCAATCGGCACACCGTTGTTGACCGCTTACGTCAGCCGGTTTCCCAAATACCCGTTAATGCTCTTATTCATTTCCATCTTTATTGTGGGCAACGTCATCAGTGCGTTGTCAGGATCATATGAACTGTTGATCGTATCGCGCATCATCACGGCAGTCGTCAGCGGTGTGCTGATTGCCATCTCGATGAGCATTGCAAGCGACACGATGCCTGAAGCTAAAAAAGCATCCGTGATTGCCTTGGTGTTTGCCGGATTTACGATTGCCAATGTCTTGGGCGTGCCTTTAGGGACATTTATTGGACAGCTGGGGAACTGGCAGCTGACGTTTTGGTTTACCGCGCTATTGGGTGTCATCAGTTTAGCCATTAGCATCTTTATTATTCCGAAGCACTTGCCGGTCGAAAAAGCCTCTGCGAAAGAACAATTAAAACTATTAACCAATCCGAGGATGGTGTTGGCATTCTTTATTCCAACATTCGCTATTGCGGGGACTTACACGGTTTATACGTATATCACTCCGATTTTAGAAGAAGGACTCGGAGTTCCAACCCGCTACATCAGCATCATTCTGTTGGCTTATGGTGCGTTTTCCATCCTCAGCAATGTCTTGGCAGGGAAGATTGCCAGCCATAACGGCATCAGCAAGCTGCGGTTTGTGTTTATCGCGCAGGCCATCATCCTAGGTTCGCTGTTCTTTACGATGCAATCGACCATTGCCGGACTCATCAGCATCATGCTGATGGCCGTCATGATCTACGTCATGAACGCAACCATCCAGCTGTACTTGATGAACTTGGCAGCTGTGTATTTTCCTGCAGCGAAAGATTTCGCATCATCATTGACGCCAGTCGCTGTTAACATTGGCATTGCGCTTGGTGCAACACTTGGCGGATATGTAGTCGCAAACGCCAGTTTGGTTCACTTGTCGTGGGTCGGCGGACTGTGTGCGCTGATTGCATCGGGACTGGCATTTATCAGCTACCGGTTGGATCAAAAAGAAGAAACCGTAAAAAAACCCGCATACCAAGGTTCGGGATTATAAGGCAAATTGACACTCAGCATAGTGCTGGGTGTTTTTTTGTTATAAAGATGGTAAGTGAAGCTGATTTACTGTTCTAAAGTAATTTGAGGGAATTTTTGCTGCTGATGTCGATGGGCATGCTTAGCATAGCATCAGCGATACAAAGAACAACAGCAATTTAAGCGAAAAAGTAAATCATGAATAGAAATGGCAACTAGATTAAAAATTGCTAAGTAAGAACATGAATAAGATTTCAAAGTTTGGATGGAATGATTATTATGGATACGGATTATGCAGAAAGAAATTGCTGCGGACTACAAAGATGTGCGACAAGTTTTAAATTAAATTTACAGGTGAATGAATAAAGAATGAGGTTAGGCGCAGCATTTATTTAGGTTGGTTGCTAAATGTGTTTAGGAGATCAGAGCAAGAGGAGAGTTGGTGGAACTTGGCTACTTTCTTTGAATTTCTATTTAAGTTTACATAATATAAATTATCGGAAGTAGTGTTTCGTTCATTAAGTATACTCATGACAGTGAGACGAAACGGATTTTTTGTCTATTTTGGGCATATTTTGCGCGTTTTATCTTTGTGTGTGTTTAGCTGCATTGTTATCTTTTTCAAGCATTTTCTACATGGATCTGTTACTGAAGAATTTTTAGAGCGACAAAAATTCTTCAGTAATTTAGAATCGTCAGATCCAATATGCTAATTTCTATGAATTTCAACTGAACTGAGAATTTCTATGGAGAATTTGCTTAACGGCTTTATTTTTTCGGCTAAACTACATCACCAGCAAATTCCACCGGTGTCCGTCCAAATCCGCAAATCCTGCGCCATACAATCCTTCAACTTCTGCAGGTTCGCCAAAAACAAATCCACCTGCTTGTTTTACCTTGCCAATGATCTCCTCAAGTTCTTCTCTGGTGCCCACAGATATCGAAAATAACGCTTCTGTCGACTGCTCGGTATCTGTCACCGCATTTCGTGTAAATCTCTCGAACCGCTCATCTTGAACCAGCATCACGTGCACCTGATGATCGCCTACGACCATTCCCACCATTTGGTTATTTTCTGCACCTCCGTCCATAATTTTTACACCAATGTCCTGAAAAAACGTCGTTGCTTTTCCTAAGTCCTTAACTGGCAAGTTGATCCATAATTCTTTCATAATGTTTCACCTCCTTATGCGTTCCTACCATTAAATTTTAGTCCAATTATCAGAATATTCATAGCAAAACTCTCCAATTAGAGCTAAAGCTTTGTTGTTTTAGCAGAAACTAAGGGAAATTATTAATTCTTGTTAAAAAAATTCTTATTATCTAAGATATACCGATATTATACAGATTTACTTATTGATTCTTGATAATATTAAAGGAAAACAGAAATGAGCGATCTCTTTGCCTACATTCCCGGATACAGTAGCTTATCCCCTTCTTTTTCAGCGCACCCATTCTTTTATCGTTCCAAAAGGACAAGCGCAGCATCAACCGCTCCACCGCCACCCTGAAACAGTGGAATTGCATTTGATAACGGAAGGAACAATCGAATGCCAAATTGATAACAACCTTCACCTAGTCAAAGCTGGGAGCATTTTGCTTATCCAGCCAGGCAGCTGGCATGAACTGAAATACCCTGCAGCATCGCAGCAAAGCGGATATGGTTTGTCTTTTATGCGGACCCCTTCGGCAATGTCCTTGCCTGAAAACGGCTTCCCAGTGGTTATCCCAATCAGCCATCCGGCCCAGCTGGAAGCTTTGTTTGTTCAATTGCAAACAGAAACCGCGCAGCTTTATGAAGATGGCACTCGTGTTGCCCAACACGTCATTGCCCTGCTATTGGCATTGGTAAATCGCTCGTTGCCAAGTTGCAAACCGGTCTCGCGTTCACCTGCTGATCTGATTTTGGAAGTGCAGCACTTCATGGAAGAAAACCATTGCCGCTCCCTGTTGCTAGAAGATCTTGCCGCTAAGTTCAACATGGACAAGTACCAGTTGGCGCGTCTTTTTAAACAGCAAACCGGCACCAGTCCGCTTCAATATCTTATCGCGTGCCGCATCGGCACAGCAAAACACTTATTGGGCTCATCAAAAACCCCAGTATCTGTTATTGCACACACCATAGGCTACAAAAGCGTGACGCAGTTCCAAGCAGCGTTTAAACATGCAGTCGGCATAACACCCAGGGAGTACCGAATGAGAGTTCCAAACTAATCGGTGCTTTTTAGGAATTATTTTTAATTTGTTAAATAAAAATAAAATTGGCATTAGTTTGAAAAATACTCTATCATCATAGATAGAGAGCCGATTCTTATGACGAACGACGAGTATTTGCACTATTGAATTGCTAGGAGGTCCTAATCGTGGAAAACGAAAAAAATAGTTTTAAAACCTCCACTAACAAGAGCCTGCCCATCTCGACAAGTCTGCTCTATGAAGAATTATTTGACGGCATGGTCCACAACGCTCCCGTCAGCATGTACATATTAAATGGATGGACGTATTCGTATGTCAATCAGCATTTTTGTGAGTTGATGGGCTATAGCGAAGCAGAGATGCTCAGTGGGCGCGTCACCCCCGGCACCTTGATTCACCCGGATGATTTGGCTGTTATCCAAGCACGAATTTTATCTGACTACGCCGTCCAGGATACCTATGCACGTTACCGCGTCCGGGTGTACAGAAGCGACGGGCAGCTGCGCCACGTTGAAATCCATTCGAACAAAAAAGAACGGGAAGGCAAAAACATTCTGTTCGGGACGGTAATAGACGTTACCGCAGAAGTCACCGCGAATTTGCGGTTAAAAGAAAACGAAGAGCGGCTGAATTCCCTGTTCACGTTCAATCCAGATGCCGTTTTCACGTTTGACACTGAAGGGAATTTTACTGCCGCCAATCCCGGATGTGAAACATTGTCCGGCTATTCCATTGCAGAAATTCTCCAATTGACCTTTGCGCCTTTTATTGTTCCAGAAGATCTGCCGACCGCACACCTGCATTTTGGCAACGCGTTAAACGGCATCGCCAATACCTATGAAATCACCATCGTCCGTAAAGACGGTGAAAAGCGCCATCTTTTGGTAACCAATTTCCCGATGAAAGCGGGCGGAAGCATCATCGGCGCTTATGGCATTGCCAAAGACATCACCGATAAAGTCAACTACAAAAAGCTGATTGAAGAATTGGTCTTTATTGATCCCTTGACCCGTTTGCCAAACCGCAAATTATTTGAAGAGCGGTTAAAAGAGGTCCTTGCACAGACCAAAGAGAAAAAACGTCCGACTGCCGTACTGTCGTTAAACCTGGATCGTTTTAAATTCATCAATGATTCATTTGGCCACCAGTTTGGCGATGAGTTTCTGAAGGACATTGCCCACCGGCTTTTGAACACCGTCGAACAAGACGATACCGTGGGACGGTTTGCAGGAGATGAATTTGCGGTGTTGGTGTCAAACCGGGACCAGCAAGACGTTTTTGAATTGGCGGAACAGCTCCATCACTCACTGGCCAAACCATTTGAAACGCAGGGCCATGTGGTAACCATCTCGGCGAGCATCGGCATCGCCTTTAGCACAGGAACAGAAGAAGCCATGGATGCCCTGATCAAAAAAGCGGACGCTGCCATGTACTACACCAAAAAACACAAAACCAATCCATACACGGTGTATTCCGAAGAACTGGACCAGCAATCGGCGGACCGCCTGACAATTGAAAGAGAATTAAAGTCAGCGCTGACCAAGCAAGAAATGGTGCTGCATTATCAACCCATCACGGATTTGAAGACCCGTCAGTTGAGTGCCATGGAAGCGCTGATCCGCTGGAATCATCCGGAACTGGGCTTGGTGCCGCCGGACCGCTTTATTCCCATTTCTGAAGAAACCGGACAAATCGTTTCGATCGGCCGCTGGGTCCTGCATACCGCATGTACGCAAAACAAAGCGTGGCAAGACCAAGGCCATCCGCCGATTAAAATTTGCGTGAACATCTCTACCATCCAACTGCAGCAGCCCAATTTTGTCCAAACCGTTAAGGCGATTTTGCAAGAAACCGGACTGGCTGCCAAGTGGCTGGAACTGGAAGTAACCGAAAGTATTTTATTGGTGGACACGGACCTGCTTAAATGCAGTTTGCAACGCTTAAAAGACTTGGGCGTTTCCATGTCCATTGATGATTTCGGCACCGGTTACACCTCTCTTAGTTATTTGCGGCAATTTTCATTTGACCGCGTCAAGATTGACCGCAGTTTTATCGAAGACATCAGCAAAAACCGAAACGGCAAAGCCATCACAGCAACCGTTATTTCACTTGCGCATCAGCTGAACATGACCGTTGTGGCAGAAGGCATTGAAGACCATATCCAATTGGAGTTTCTGCAAGCGAATCACTGCGATGAAGGCCAAGGTTATTACTTTGGCCGGCCATTGCCTGCAGAACTGCATGATTTGTCTATCCGCTTTACAACATGATGATAAAAAGAGGCGACCGAATTTATTCGGTCGCCTCTTCCTTATATGTTTTTAAGAAGGCGGTGCACTGTCTTCCACATAGGCATCAATAACGACCGGTTTCCGGCTAAGCTTGGCTTTTGCCAATGCGTCTTTCAGCTCACTGCGGGTTTTTGCCGTATAGCCTTCCCCGCCGCAAGCATGCGCAAATGCCGCAAAGTCGATATTGGCCAGATCGGTTTCAGTTGCTTTGTTGCCCATTTCTTCTTGTTCGTGTTCAATCAATTGGATTTTCTGGTTGTTGAACACCACCAGGATCATCGGCAAGTCGTATTTGACCGCCGTGACAAAGTCCTGCATGCCCATGGAAAAGCCGCCGTCACCGAGGAGCGACACCACTTGCTTGTCTGGATACGCCAGTTTTCCGGCAATTGCACCCGGCAAACCACACCCCATGGTGCCAAGCCATGCCGATACGACGAGTTGCTGCTGAGTCAGCTGCAAGTAACGCGCCGCCCATAAGGTCACGCTGCCGACATCGAGTGAGACAACCGCATCCCGCTCCAAAATGGCCTGCACTTCTGCAATGACGTGTTGCGGCTGCAATCGCTCGGTTTCTTTTGCCATGTCGCGCTGCAAGGTGTCGTGCCACGCTTTGCGTTTTTCCTGGTATTTCAACAAGAAGTCGTCTTCTTTGTCATTTAGGTGCGCCGTTAGCCATGCAGCAGCTGGCGCGAGTTCTCCGACCAAACCGACCAGCACCGGATAATACTTGCCGATGGCTTTCGGATCGATATCGATTTGAATGGCGGGCACGTCATCCGGCAAATACTCGCGGTAGGGAAACGCAGTCCCCGCCAAAATCAACAGGTCTGCTTCTTTCATCGCCTGTTCTGCCGGATCGGTGCCAAGTTGCCCCAATTGCCCCAGGTTCTGCGGGTGGTCATCGGGAATCAGTCCTTTTGACGGAAACGAGGCCACGAGCGGCGCTTTTAATTTTTCGGCAAATGCCAGCACCTGTGCCACACCGCCTGCTGCGCCTTTTCCAGCTAAGACGACCGGTTTTTTCGCCGCCTGCAGCAATTTCAAAGCCGCCTGCAAGTCTTCCTCACCAGCCCGGATATTCGGTCTGGCGTAAGCCGGAGATGTCAACGCCTTGTCACGCTTAATCTTCACTCCAAACAAATCATCAGAGACAATGAGCACTGCGGGGCCGGATTCGGCATAGGCCGTCCGGATCGCCTGATTCAGCATATCCGGCAGCTGCTCCGCTTTTTGCACACGCCGGTTGTAGACTGTGGCTTCTTCAAACAATGACTCCATTTTTAATTCTTGAAAACTGTCCGTGCCGACCAACTCGCTGCTGACCTGGCCAACAATGGCGAGCATGGGCGTTTTGTCTTTTTTGGCGTCGTACAAGCCGTTTTGCAAATGAATGGCCCCCGGTCCTGCAATGGAAAGGCAAACGCCAATGTTGCCGGTCAATTTGGAATAAGCGGACGCTGCGAGCGCACCGGTTTCTTCGTGGCGGATTTGGATAAACCGGATGTCGTCTTCTTTACGTAGTTCTTCCATCAATTCATTGATGGAGTCTCCGGGCATTCCGTAAATGTGGTCGATGTTCCACGCTTTCAACAATTCGACCACGTGGCTTCCTGCTGTCTGTTCAAACATTTGGACATTCCCCGCTTTCTAAAGTTTCGTACTGGCCTTATCTCTAGCTCATACCTCCCGCTCGGTGGAGTTAAACGTGCGGCCATGAAAAAGAGCTCCGCTCAGACGTCTTCGCCGTAGCGGAGCTCTTCAGTTTACTTGGCTCAGCTTTTGTCATCGGAGGTACATGTTTCCGGCAGGTAATCCGGATGTGCGTAGATGTGCTTGAATTTCCCGCTCTTCGGATGAACGTGCGGCAATCGGTCAGACAAGAACACATCCACCTGCAGGCCGTGATCACGGAAAAACGACTGCAGCACTCTTTTAGCGGCGGCAAATGCTGCTTCCCGGTCTGGTGCCTGCAAGCGCAGCTCCAGTTTGTCTTCGCTGTGCTGAATCAGTTGGAACCGCTCAATTGGGGCACTTTCCGCAATCAGCGACTGAAGCGACAGCGGGGCGACTTTCACACCGCCTGCAAAGCGCAGAATGTCATCGGTACGTCCCTCGAGTTCGATCCACCGGGTTGCTCTGCCGCAAGGACACGGATTGCTGTGGATCGTCGCACGGTCTGTCACCACATAGCGGATGAATGGCTGCGTGTAATTAAACAGATTGGTGATCAACAGCTGTTCTGCGGGAAATCCGTCTGGAATCGGCTGAAAATCAATATCGACGGCTTCGACAATCAACCAGTCTTCATTGAGGTGATAGCGTCCTTCCAAACATTCACACGCCATGGTTCCGGCTTCTGTACAAGCATACGTGGATTGCACAGTGCAGCCGAATGCTTGCTGGAGTTTCCGTCGCAGTTCCGCACTCAAGTGCTCCCCACCGGCCATAATCAGCACCGGTGTGATTTGCAGCGAGCCGTTTTGCTGATAAGGCAACAGCAGTTCTAAGGCAGTCGGGTAGCCGCCAAGCAGCACCGGTTGAAAGTCGTTCAAATGTTGGACAATGCTGTCGGTGTCTTGCCGGACATCGACAATGATTTGGTTTTTTCTCCACGGCATGCGCCGCTGGTTCCAGCGCACCGTGCCATTGCCCAAGTAAAAGCCGCCATCCACAAACAAGCCGGCCGTGCGTTTGCCGTTTTTCAAGAAAGTCAGCAAGTCCGCGCGCCGGGCCACGCCCCGCAACACGACGATGGCCGATACGACGTTCATCGTGGTTTTGTCATACAGCACAATGGCTGGATGCCCCGTGGAACCGGAAGTTGTATTAACCAAGTAGCGCCCCTCTATCTTCCGGCCGATGTTGTCGGTGTTTTCCATAAAGTGCTCAATGTCTTGTTTTGTGAGGGACGGATCGGTAACCCAATCGTCAAAATGATTCATCAGCTCATGCTTTTCGGTGACTGGCAAGTCCTTTTTTTCGGTGACTGGCAAGTCCTTTAAGCGCACCGCTTTGTTCAGGTGACTCAGCCGCTTTTCGAAATAAGGACTGTTTTTTTGGGCGTATCCGACTAACTGTGCGAGGCGCTCTTGCTGCAGTTCGGTTAGTTGCTGCCGCGTGAATGACTGCGAACGGTAAGTCATACGCAAAGCGCGAAAAAGCCCGATGCCTTTCATACAGATTTCTCCTTTCTACAAACAAGTGGTGAGGTTATTCAATGGTTTTGGCTTCGTTTGACGCTCATCAAAGCACCGGCAGCAACAATGCCGATCATGACGGACCAAAAGATGACGTTCCATAAAAGCGAGTGCGGAAAGTCATGCGGCAGCACGCCAATTTTTTCATGCGACAGGGTCAAAACAGCCAGTTTTACACCGACCCAACCCACCAAAACAAACGCGGCGGTTTCGAGCTGGGGATAATGTTCCAACAAAAGAACAAACTTATGAGCCGCAAAGCGCATCAAAACTACCCCAATCAAGCCACCGGCAATCATGACCGAAAACTGCCCACCGTTAATGCCGCCAATGGTAAAGTCTCCCCAATGCGGCAGTGTCAGTGCCAAGGCGACCGCCGCGAGCATCGAGTCCACCGCAAAAGCGATGTCGGCAACTTCGATTTTTAGCACCGTCAGCCAGAAACCGGATTGTTTGCGCGGTTGATGACCCGATTGCTTTTGGTGATTGTTCTGATCCCGCAGATTCTTGCCAGCAATAAACAGCAAGTACAGAGCACCGAGGGCTTGAATTTGCCAGATGTTCACCAGCAAGGTAATCGCAAAAAGAGCCAAAAACCGAAACAAGAACGCCACCGATAACCCGTAAAACAATGCTTTTTTCTGCTGCGGTTTTGGCAAATGCTTCACCATCACTGCCATTACCACGGCGTTGTCCGCGGCAAGCAGACCTTCCAATCCGACCAGCACCAACAGAATCCAGGCATATTGCAACACTAGAACTTCCATGGCTCCTCTCCTCCTTTTCATCAAACAAAAAAGACCCCTGCCTAACTGATTAGGCAAAGGTCTCGCTGAGCATGTAATCTGCCATCACAACCGATGATGACGCATCATCATGTCCTGACGATTGTGAAAGAGGTGTTCCTCCAGCTACTCCCCCTTGGCTGAGGGCAATCCATTCAGTTTGCACAGTACCAAACAACTGTATCTCACTTCACGGGCTGAAAAATTACTGCATCCACTGAATTCTTTAATTAGTTTATACCACCATTGGGTTTCTTGTTAAACCCCAAAAACAAGTTATTTTTAATGAAAAAAAGAGCGGAAGATTGCGCCTCCAGCTCTTATTTGATAGCAAAACGGATACTTATGTTTTACTGCATAACCCCATTCAGTTAGTCAGCGATTTTTTTGTTGTGTCCGGTCAGGCTGAAAAAGGCGATGGTGCCAAGGACGGATGTGCCGAATAGGATAGCCCCCATGGGAACTGCCGATGTTTCGTTAATGCCGACAAGTGGAGAGACCATCGCGCCAATGACCAAAGGCAGCATACCGACCACCGCACTGGCACTACCCGCACGGTGCCCTTGTCCGCGCATGGCCAATGTAAACGAACTGGTGAAAATCATCCCGATGGCGATCATGTAGATGAAAATCGACGTGACGAGAGAAGCGAGCGGCCCTTCGATGATCGTCAGAACCAACAATACCGATGTTGCACTGACCGCAACAATCACGGCTCCCTGCAGCAGGTGGTGTTCAGAAACAAGGCCGCCAAATTTGCCGATGATGAAGCTGCCGAGAATCATGGCCAGGCCATTGATGCCAAACAATACACTGAAAGTTTGCGGCGACACCCCGTAAATGTCCTGGTAAACAAAAGGCGTTCCGGCAACGTAGGCAAAGCTGCCCCCATGGATCAGCCCGACAACCAGCGCATAGCCGATAAACGGACGTTCCTTGAAGAGACTGCCCATTGTCCGGACCGAATGGCCAATCGAACTTGGCACACGCTGTTCCGGGGGCAAGGTTTCCGGCAACCGGAACATCACAACCACTACCATGATGAGTCCAAGCAAGCCCAGAAAATAAAAAATCGTTTCCCAGCCTGCAAACGGCAAAGCCAGGATGCCACCCCCTGCAATCGGAGCGGCCATGGGAGCCACTGCGTTGATGACCATCAGCAAGGCAAAGAATTTGGTCATTTCCCGTCCTGTAAACACATCACTGACAATGGCTCTTGAAATCACGACACCGCCAGAAGCGGTAAAGCCTTGAAGAAATCGGGCCGCAATCAATGTTTCAATATTCGGGGCGACAGCGCAAAGAACCGATGCCAGGGCAAACAAGATAACCGAAACAATTAAAGGTTTGCGCCGACCCATGGCATCACTGACAGATCCTACCACAATTTGCCCGGCAGCGAGGCCGATGAGACATGCCGTCAAGCTGAGCTGGACGAGCGACACATGCGCATCCAGCTCGTCTGCGATGGATGGAAAAGCCGGCAAGTACATATCGATGTTCAGCGGCGCCAAGACTCCCAGCATGCTGAGGATCAAGGCCAAGCCGAGCCGTTTTTTTCCTTTGGGGTTCTGCAACATAGTAAGAAAACACCTTTCACTTCTAAATAAATCCTTACTCACTATACAGCACTTGTGCGATGTCTGTCAGCTCTCTTTACAAAAGAAGAAGATTTCGTGTGTCAAGCAGATCCCAGGCTTTTAAAGAAGAAGGCATTTAATTCATTGGGTGACTTGGAAGCACTTTGTACCAAACCTCAACTTGCTGCTCGGTTTCAATTACCATGTTTTTTTCCAAGTGGATTTCACGTTCTTGCAGATGTTCAAAAAAGCGGACCCCTTTGCCAAGCAGCACAGGGGCAAAAGCAATCTGCAATTCATCAGCCAAATTGGCCTGAAGCAATTGCTGGCAAACATTGGCGCCTAACACCAACACATCTTTGCCGTTCGCCGCAATTTTTGCTTGCCGGATCGCCTCTTCGATGCCATCTGTGACAAAGGTGATCGTCAATTGATCATTTTCTTTTGGATGCTTAGCCGGCGGTGTATGCGTCAATACAAATAACGGCACTTGAAATTCGTAGTGATCGGCATAGCCATCCGTATCTTCAGCCATCTCAAAACTGTTGCGCCCCATGACCACAGCACCTGTATTTTCATCCGCTTTTTGAGTCGCCGCGTGCGGCTTGTAGCTTTCGTACAACGTATCGATTTTCCCTTTGCGATCGTTAACAAATCCATCAAGTGAAACAATCATGCCAAAATATACTTTTGCCATAGCAATCTCTCCTCATTGATTTTTTTGGATAAAGGTCCGCACGGCATTTGAATCGTCTTGGTTTTTGGAAATCACGACAAGCTCGTCGCTGTCGACGGTGAGCAAGTAGCGATCATTGTAAAAGGCAATAAAAGACGGCGCTTTCCCACGCGCAATTGATTTAATGTAGGCCAGAACTTCGCTTGCGGCGATATCTTGTATCGTTACGCATCTAATTTGGACAGTGTCATCTTTTTTGTGTACAACATCCTCGCGCCAATTCTGAATACGGATGGTGTGGTGCAAGGATTGCTTTTCAAAGCTGCGAAAGTTCTTGTTAGTCCCGTTGGCATAGGATTTTAAAAAAGTAAGATCGATTTGGCCATGATCGGCAAACAAAAACAAGATGAAAGATTTCTGGAAAAAAGTCCTTCCTTTTAATTTACTTAAAGGAAGAACACAGCGCAGTGTGGAATCCACTTGAAAATATGGGCTTTGTTCATCCGAAAACAGTATGGTAAATTGTTGCTCCATTCTCTCCATTTATCGTTCTCCATTCTTAGTGCAAAAATAGTAACACTCAGACGTCTTTTTTCATCGCTTTAAAGCTCTTTTGGGTATTCTAGTTAATACTATTCGGTGAGTAGTTGTTTTGTTCCTCTTTTGTCTTACGAGTAAGTTGGCAATTTTTTTCTTTTGTTGTTGACGGTTTTGATTTTTAATGGTAAATCCTTAAGTAGATAACTACATTTCTATTAAAAAACGGCCTTTTAAGCTCGGTGAACAACTTTAAACCGCTCACATACGAGCAGCAGATCTTCAGAATAGCTCAGTTCATGTACAGCCAATTCCTGTGTGAAAAAATCTTTGTGTGCCTCCCACCAATATCGATAGTCTCCTTCGCCTTCTGCCAACGCAAATTCTTCAGGAACTTTGTTCATAGGAATCAAAGCAACGCTGGTCACTTGAATAATGGCAACTGGCAAATCGTTAGAGTTTAACACGATGCTGTATTGACCAACTTTTGGCATCGCCTCACCTTCGAGCTCATAAAGAACAGCCGCCGAACACGTAGCGGTTTTCTTACCCACTGCAACGAGTTGGGCTAAACGATCAGCATCCGCTCCAAACTGAAAAGCGTCATATTCTTCTGGCGGCTCTTTGCTTTGCCGCATCCAATATTCATTCCAAAAACCGCCTGTTTTTTCATTCATAAAAACACCTCAACTATTCATTTTTATTCATATATTTAAATGTTAAATCTATTCTTTCTCTATCGCAGTTAAAAATGCATTGGTTATATTCATAATACCAGACCATTAAAATACTTAGCTAAATAACATTCGGGTGAATTGTTCATTTATTTGCTCCATTCTTGAATAAGCTGTGCTACGATCTTGATAGTTAGATAAAATGTGTTAAACAAAAGGGGTTTTCATATGATTCATGTTGTCACTGGAGAATCGGCTGCGGCCTGTTTAAGATCTGTTTTTCATCGGTTGGACCAACCGGTTATTGAGTTGCCTGTTGATTTTTCTGTCGGTCCCATCGCACAAATCCATCAAAAAAGAGGGATTTCAACTCGATTTGACTGGATAGAGCATTCTTTCAATCCCATTAAAGACCACTCGATTGAAAACCAGAACTTATACCTCACTTCTTTAGAAGCATTGCAAAATGCGAAAGACTCACAACAAGTGACCATCTGGACCTGCGACAATGCAGCAGAACAAATTGGACTGAGGATCTCCTGCTTTTTACTCAAGACAAAGCAAGTCGAGCTCTACATGGTAAACACACAACATGCAATAGATGACTATTTTAAAGACCAAGAGATGCAGCAAATCTTACGGCATTCGGGTGAATGCTGCAGCAAACAACTGGCGCATTTCTACAAATATTCCTCCATGGCAATTACGAAACAAATGAGAGGTGCTTTAGAAAATGACGCAGAAAAACTGCTTGACAGCAATGGCTTGCTCCGCTCTTGGAAACAAAACAACATTGTAGAAGACGAAGAAACTCGAGAAGATAAATTTATACTCGAATGCATCCAAAGAAACCTGGACCAATCACTAGAAAACGACTATGTGAAAACTGTTCGCATCGTTGGTGAGGTTCTCAGTTTATCAGATCAGTCGCTTTCGGATGTCTGGATCGATTACCGGATTCGTTCTTTGATTAAGAGCGGTCAATTAGCTTATCAAGGTGACCTTCACTCTATGTGCACGTATCAGGTCAAAGTTCCCTCGTAAACCATCTGAAAAGGAGTGGTTTGCTTATAGATCCTTTCTTTCACTATATCCATTTTCTTCTTAACTAGCCATTTAATTTCCAATAAATAATGTATAATGGGAATAATCAATCTTTTTGATAATCATCTTCCCCGAGTTTTGTCTCTAGGAGGAAAGAACATTCACCTTGACAGTTCGAGTGATCTAACGCTCATTTGTAATCACAAGCTTTATGTAGGGCAGCTTAACGCTTTTACTGATGGCACCTGACAAATCAACACAGCTCTTAACTGCCTAACAGATAGCCTAAAATCGTTTTGTGAAAAGACTGTAGCACAAAAAAAGGAAACAATCCAAAACATTCGATTGCTTCCTTTTTCTTTTATACACCTGACTTATAAAAAAACTCTTACTTATGCAGTGATTGGCAATAAGTTGAATGGTAACTTCATGCAATGAAAAGGACGTGTGATTGATGAAAATCTTTTATTGGAATTTAAGCGATCGTGAAAAGTTCGTCCGCTCTCTTTGGGGAGGTTGCGGGGCTTTGCTGCTTTTGTATATTGCGGCCTATACTTACGAAGGGAATCCATTTGTTAAGTTCTATCTGCCGCTCGTCGCTACTGGATGCATGATCCTGTCATTCGTTTATAAATACCATAAATTAAAAAAGGCCGTGAATAAATAATTGATTATCGAATTGTATCTACTAATCCGTATGCCAATAAAGTCGGCGAACTAGTTTCAATGCTCGAACACACCCGAAACCTTACCTTGTATGAAATCTCGAAGTTAACTCAAGCAGAGCTCGACTATTTGCCGAATAACAGTTCAAATTCAATTGCCTCTCTCTTGCTGCATATTGCCTCAATTGAATTCGTCCATCAAATCGGATCGTTCGAACATAGAGACTTGACCGAAAATGAGACTAAAAAATGGAAAACCGCATTGGAACTGGGCACGGAAGCAAAAACAGCTATCAAAGAGTGCTCTGTTCACTACTACATAAATGAGTTGCTACAAGTTCGAAAGACAACGCTGCAACAATTGGCGTCTAAACAAGACAGCTGGCTATTTGAAGAAAACAAGTGGGAGAATGGCGTTCCCTATAATAACTTTTACTTATGGTTTCATGTGATGGAAGATGAAATCAGTCATCGAGGACAGATTCGGACGATTCAGCGACTTTTGCGAAATAAAAACATGGATTGGTAATAAATAGCTCCAGCTCTATATTCCTACAAATGAAAATGATCTTTAATCCAGCTAGCAACTGTTTTTGCATCGTGTTTCGTGCTATTAATTCGTATGTAGTTTTTCTCTTTTATCTCATCTGGCAATGAATTTAGACGATGTTTACTCATGGATTCAATTAGTTCCGACTCTGATTCTTCTACGTTACGCTTAGTTGGTTTGTGTTCAAGTCGATGCACAGATTTATTGCGTTGCAGTCTCTCTTCAATATCTGCTTCCAGTTCGACGAAATAAACTTGCCCACCGACAGTTTCAAATATAGACTGTGTCTTTTTCACAAAAGCCCAATCTTCTTCCATATCAAATGCCCAAACATATGTGAAAATCATACCTATTCCATCACTTTGGGCGACTGATCTAAATATCTCTTCACGAAAAATAGTGGATAATCGCCATGTTTCAGCACCAAACCCGAATAGCGGATGCAACATATCGATTGTCATATGATTATGAAACAGTTTTAAAGACGTGATTTTCTCCAGTTCGTGTCCGACTGTCATTTTTCCCACAGCTTGAGGACCGAATAGCAGTATAAACTTCATAATACCTCCTGATAACATCCGTTTTTCCACGCCATTTTTTCACTACAACATACCATATTAAGAAGCATCAATCAGCACCTATATATAATCTCCTGCTGTCACATGCACCAAAGCATGTAACAGCAGGAGATTAGTAACACGATTCAACCAGTTCAATTCACTTTCTTCGGTCCATTCCAATACATTTCACGCAAGCGAAACTTTTGTAACTTGCCCGTAGCTGTCTTTGGCAGCACTTCGACAAACTCGATCGACTTCGGTGCTTTGAAATGCGCCATGTTGTCGCGGGTGTAGCTGATGATTTCCTGTTCAGTCACGGTTGCTCCCGGCTGCAGGACGATGATGGCCTTTGGCACTTCTCCCCACTTTTCATCGGGTACGGCAATGACCGCGACTTCCATAATATCCGGATGTTTGTACAAGACCCCTTCAATTTCCGTAGAAGAAATATTTTCGCCGCCGGAAATGATCATGTCCTTGATCCGGTCCTGGATTTCAATATAACCGTCTGGATACGTAACAGCCAAATCCCCCGTATAAAACCAGCCATCACGAATCGCTTCTGCGGTTTTTTCCGGATCTTTGTAATAGCCGCTCATGACGACGTTGCCGCGTGTGACAATTTCGCCCAACTCTTTGCCATTCCATTCGACTTCTTTGCCATCTTCCTGATTGACAACTTTGGTTTCACCGTTAAACGCCAGTTCAATGCCTTGGCGTGCTTTAATGGTTGCTTGTTCGTCCGGAGTTTTGCCATCAAACTCTTTTTTCCATTCGTTGTACAAAATGAATGGCGAAGTTTCCGTTAATCCGTAAACATGCATCATATTCAACCCGAGCAGATCTTGGGCTTTGCCGATCAATGCAGCAGCAGGCGGAGCGCCGGCAGTCCCCATACGCGGGTTAGTGGTGATGTTGACGGTTTTCGCTTTTGGTTCATTGACGAGCATATTGACAACTGTTGGTGCACCGCACAACACGGAAATGCTATGTGTTTCAAATAGTTCGAGTATGAGCGGTGGATCGACTTTTCGCAGGCAGACATGCGTACCGCCCGCTGCTGTAATGGCCCACACGCCGCCCCAGCCATTAGCATGGAACATTGGTAAGGTATGCAAATAGACATCATCGTGGATCACTTTCAAATGATAAAGGAAGTTGGCCGCATTCAAGTAATTGCTGCGATGCGACAGCATGACCCCTTTCGGATTAGAAGTGGTGCCGCTCGTATAATTCAGTGTCAGCATTTGGTTTTCATCAATCCTTACATCCGGCAGCATGAATCCTTCGTCTACCAGAATGAAATCTTCATAAGAAATGCCGTCGATGTTTGACTCGTGGCCATCGACTTTCACCACAATAAATTTTTCAATCGGCAGTTTGTCCTGAATGTCTTCGATCAGTTTGCCGAACTCGGCATCAACGATTAAGGTTTTAGCGTCACTATGGTTAATGATGTATTCCAAGTCTTTTGCCGCCAACCGGTAATTGAGCGGCACCATGACCGCGCCAATCTGGCTAATTCCATAAAAGCATTCCAGCATGTAATGGGTGTTAGGCAACATAACCGCGACATGTTCGCCTTCTTGAATGCCTGAATGGTGCAAAGCAAATGCTAGGCGGTCTGACCGATCACCGAATTCTTTGTATGTAAATGTTTTTTCTTCATCGATGATGGCCACTTTTTCTGGATAATACTTAACGGCTCGGCGCTTCCAATCGATGGGTGTCAATGGTGCAAGCATAGTTTGGCCCCTTTCGTCTTTAAAATCGTTCACTGTTATAGATCAAGTATAGGTAGCCCCGGAATCTGTGTCAACACAGTTTTCGGAATGGATTGACAATTCAGGCAGATCAAGAAAAACCGGCTCCTCTTTTTTGTGAGCAGCCGGTTTTTTTGCACCTATGGACTATTCAATTAGCAATTGCTTTCGGGAAGGCCTTCCAGTACCAGGCCGCCATTTTTAAAATCCAGCGATACTTCGTCTACCATGGTGCTGACGCGTTCATCCAGCGCCACACGGATGCCGTTGACTTCTTTGATTACGTCGCCTTGTTCCGGTGCGTCCATCGATAAGCCGAATTGCGGTCCGCAACAACCTTGTCCGGCGAAATAAAGGCGAATGCCTTCTGCCGTTTTTTCTTTCATTGATTCTAAAAGCATTTCTTTCGCTGGTTGTGTGATGTTCATTGAAAATCCCCCTTTTATTTAGCAACAAGTTGTTTCATTTTTTCATAGCCGATGCTGTCTTGAGACTGCCACGGAATTAACGCGGTCTGTTCAGCCAACTCATGGCTGACTTTACGGATCCATGGCCATTCACTGTAAGCTTTTGCCTGCAGAAGCGCCTCGGTTGTGCCAGTGCCCGCAAGACTTTGGTTAATGATCCAGTTTTTTGCTTGAATGCCCGCTCGCTTTAAATCTTCCTGCAGACGTGCTGCTTCAAACACCGGGGTTGCTTCTGGCAGCGTGACAAGCAAGACATCGGTTTCTTTCGGATTGCGCAGACGCGGAAGCAAGTTTTGGACACTTTCCGGAATTTCGCCGGTTGAGCGTTCCAACTCCTTGTGATAAGTCTGCGTGGCATCCAACAGCAGCAATGTATGGCCCGTCGGAGCGGTATCGATGATAACAATCTCCTTGTCCGCTTTGGCCACCACTTCTGCAAATGCACGAAATACGGCGATTTCTTCGGTGCACGGAGAACGCAGATCTTCTTCCAAATACGCACGTGCTTCGTTGTCCAGTGGACCGGCCGCTTCCATCACTTGTTCTTTATATGCTTCTACTTGCAGCTCCGGATCGATTCGCGAAACCGTCAAGTGGTCTCCACCAGTCCCTTCAAAGCGGTCTGCCAGATGAGCCGCCGGATCCGTCGTCGTTAAATGCACGTGGTGGCCTTTTTCAGCCAACCCCACAGCAAGCAGTGAAGCAACCGTCGTTTTGCCGACACCGCCTTTGCCCATAGTTAAAATGACACGCGTGTTCTGTGATGAATAATAGTCCACCATGTCCTTTAAACTATCCAGTTCAGCAAGAGAATGAACCGTGTTTTCAATCGCCGCTGGACACCAATTCGGCTCGTGGAACAAACGCCGCAAATTGGCTATGCCGGTCAACGAAAACGCAACAAATGGCAAACTGTATGCTGGTAAGGTCTTCAAATGGGCGGGCATTTCGCTTAATGCTTGTTCATGCTGGTGTGCGAATGCGCCAGACACTTTGTCTCCGTTTTGAACCGGTGAATAAACCCCATTTAAGATCAGCACCTGATTTTCAATGCCAATGGTTTCGAGTTCTTGAGACGCACGGGACGCTTCTTTGAAAGAAGCCGTATCCGGACGCGCCACCAGGACGAGTGTGGTTTGAGTTGAATCTGATAATGCCTGAACCGTTTTGGCATAAAGGTCTTTTTTGGCATCCAGTCCTGCAAGTGGGCCAAGACAAGAGGCACCATGAGTCGAATCATCCAAAAAGCCGCTCCAGGCAGTTGGCAGCTTTAACAGCCTTAAGGTATGGCCAGTAGGTGCCGTATCAAAGAGGATGTGGTCATAATCGTCCATAACCTTCTCATCTGCCAATAGCTTGGTGAATTCATCAAATGCCGCAATTTCAACCGTGCAAGCACCCGACAGTTGTTCTTCCATTTGGTCGACAACTGCTTTCGGCAATTTGCCGCGGTAGGGCCCTACAACCGACTCCCGATACGTACGTGCCGCTTCTTCTGGATCGAGGTTGCAGGCAAATAAATTTTGGATGCCATCAACAGCTTGAGGTTCATTGGTTAATTCCATGCCAAAGACGTCTTGCAGGTTGGACGCCGGATCTGTGCTAACCAGCAACACGCGCTTGCCTGTGTCAGCTAAAGCAACAGCTGTCGCTGAAGCAGTTGACGTTTTGCCGACTCCGCCTTTTCCAGTGAAGAACAGAAAGGGTGTGGAGCTGACGTGAGCTGGTTGGAATGTTCCGTTCATCATTTCGCACCTGATGATGCAATTGTGACGTTCAATGGATTGCTTGGCTGTTTACCCGTCTGCAATTCCGCTGCGTCTACTCCGAACCATTCAGAAAATTCTAGAGCCGTTGGATAATCTCCGGTTTTAACGACTTCGCCATCAACCAAAACCACTGGCAACGACTCGACGCCTTTATCAAACAACAGGGCGTTGACTTTCCTGTTTTCCACAAAAGCAGCTGGATCATTCCCTAAATTAAAACGTTTGATGCTAAAGCCTTTTTTCTCAAGCGAAAAAACAGCAGCTGCTACAGCGGTCAGTTTCGGATCCACAACAGGTCCGCAAACACCGGTATCGCAGCACATCGCTGGATCGTATATCGTCACTTTTGTCATCGGTCATTCTCCTTTAACGTTCAGTTTCCAGTTTTAGCGAAAGTTTCGATGCGTGTGCCGATTGCATCTCGAACCGTTTGGAATACGGCCCATTTTTCTTCATCGGTTCCTTGTGCTTTTGCCGGATCCTCAAAGCCCCAATGTTCACGTCTCACGTGAGGTGGAGTCATCGGGCATTTATCAGCTGCATCCCCGCAAAGCGTAACCACGAAATCCGCATTGTTCAACAAGTCCATATCGATGATGTCTGAAGACTGGGCAGAAATATCAATGTCCACTTCATTCATGGCTTTTACCGCATTCGGGTTTAATCCATGGGCTTCAATTCCTGCACTGTAAACATCCCATTCACCTGCTAAATGCTGTTTTGCCCAGCCCTCAGCCATTTGGCTGCGGCATGAATTTCCTGTGCATAAAAAATAAATAGTTTTTTTCGTCATGAGTATAAGTTCTCCTTTTATCGTCCTATAGTAGTTAAACGCATTCTAGCAGCAATCCACGGGCGCTTCTTTTGCACGCAATGCCAGCAGTTGTGGATCGGTATCTTCAATATGACTTAAAATATCCTGCAGCAGCGGTGCATGAACAGATTCCTGATTCATGGAATAAAACCGCCATTGCCCTTTTCTGTTTTCTGTTACAAGTCCCGCAGATTTTAACTTGCGCAAATGCTGGCTGATGGCCGGCTGGCTCATGTCAAACATTTCGACAAATTGGCAGACGCACAATTCATCGGCTTCCACCAGCTTCATCATGAACAAGCGGGTTGGATCGCTCACTGCTTTTAAACAAACGGTAACGTCAGCTGCAGATGGTTTGGTTAAGGTCTTCATTCGGATCCACTCCTTCGCGCCTAGTATATAACGTTATGATTATATAAGTCAATCGTTATAAAACAACATTTAGATTAAATCAATTTTTTTTGATTTAATTCTTGCAACAAGAACTTATCAAGGCTATGCTTATTTCATCAAATAAAATTGATTAACAGAAAGCAGGAAACTGGAATGGCTCAACAAACAGAACAGACAGCTGCGATTCACGCACCTTACAAAGCTTATGCTCAAAAATTTAAAGCTTTGGCCGATCCAAAACGATTGGAGTTACTGGAATTGATTGCACGGAAACAATCAGTCTGTGTATGTGACCTGGTAGACGAAATGGCCATGCCCCAATCAAAACTGTCCTATCACTTGAAAATCTTATTGACTGCTGGTCTTGTGACGAAGGAAACAAAAGGCACGTGGAGCTATTATGCGTTAAAAACAGCTGAAATCGATCGGTTGTTGCCGGAAGAGCTCTTCCGGATGATCAGCCGCGATTAGCAAACCTCCTTTTCAAACTGCAGTTATCGAAAAGACATGAAACAGTGCTCACAAATGAAATCTAATCATAGAAGGAGTGTTTCACAATGACCCCCACTTTGCCCGTAGCGATCATCGGCGGCGGACCTGCAGGACTGGCGGCTGCTGCCCATCTGGTCCAGTACCAGCAACCCTTTGTGTTAGTTGAATCTGGTCCCACACTTGGGACTCATTTCCTTGAATATGGCCACGTCCGGTTGTTCTCGACTTGGCGTTACAATATCGATGCGGCATCCAAAAAACTATTTGAGCAGCATGGACTGGCATTGCCCAATCCCAACGAACTGCCTACTGGCAAAGAAGTTGCTGAACTGTACTTGCAGCCGCTGGGACAACTCCCCGAGCTGGAGCCGTTTATTCACCTAAACAGCCGGGTCATTCACATTCAGCGGCAAGGACTGGATAAAATGAAGTCAGCCAATCGTGAGGAAAAACCTTTTGAACTCGTTTTTGAAAATGAGACAGGTACAAGAGAAACGATACTTGCACGGGGAGTGATCGATGCGACCGGTACGTGGCAAAACCCCAACCCGGTTGTGTCCGGTGGCCCAAATGAAGCAACAGAAGGGGTGGATACCGGCATTCCAGACATTTTAGGAGCCGACCAAAAGCGCTTTGAAAACAAACGTGTTGCTGTGGTTGGAAGCGGACATTCCGCTTTAAATTCCCTGTTGGAGCTTGTTGCACTGAAGGATGTGTTTCCGGAGACGCAAATCACCTGGATGGTCCGAAAAACATCCATTGAACAAGCACTGGGCGGAGGTGATGCAGACCAATTGCCCGAGCGTGGTGCTCTAGGACAACGAGTCAAAGCTTTGCTGGATGACGGACAAATAGATGTAAAAACGGCATGCTTGGTTAGATCCTTGAAGATAGATCAAGAGCAAATTGTGTTGCATGCTCAACAAAACGGCCTTGCGATGGAGCTTGGTCCATTCGATCGGGTGATCGCCAATACCGGTGCTCACCCGAACTTCGATTTTTTGCGTGAGATTCGCTATGCTTTTGACCCAGCTACTGAAAGTGTGCCAGCGCTGGCGCCGCTAATTGATCCAAATGTCCATAGCTGCGGCACGGTTCGGCCACACGGCGAGCAGGAATTGCGGCAGCCAGAAAAAGACTTCTACATCATTGGTGCAAAAAGCTACGGACGTGCCCCAACTTTCCTCATGGCAACAGGCTTTGAACAAGCACGTTCCGTAGTGGCTCACTTAGCAGGCGATTTCCAAGCCGCAAAACGTGTCGAACTGGATCTTCCAGAAACCGGTGTCTGCAACAGCCGGCCGTTAGTATTCACTATTTCCGGGACAGGGGCTGGAAACAGTTGTTGTTAAAATTCAAACCATTCATTTTTATATTCTATTCATATTCATTCATTTTTTGAGCGGGTGTTATGAATGAATAATTTAAATAAAAAAAGACTTGCATGTCAAAATGACTGCAAGTCTTTTTTTATTCAGCTATTCAAAAACAAAATATCCTTACTACTTACCATTAAGTCAATCCTTTGACCAGGCTCTACTCCTCGAACTTCCCGACTGGTGAAACTGCATATCAACGTATAATCGCTCACTTCTACTTTAACAGAGTAAAAACCATGATTGAAATTCTTCTGTTGAATAACTCCTTTGAAATGAATAGAATCCAACTCATCAGTTTCCTCTGAAACTAATTGAATAGACTCCGGATGAATAACCAATGCACCAGAGCCTTCTGGAATAAAATGTTGAATGTGAAATTCAAATCCCTGATTATTAGATACAAAGCGATTGTTTGTAATGGTTCCCTCAATAATATTTTTCAGTCCCAAAAATGAAGCGACTTTGGTATTTATGGGCCGTTCGTATAGTTCTTCTGGTTTGCCGACTTGCAATAGCTTTCCTTCGCTCATCACGCCGATGCGATCCGACAAATAAAATGCTTCTTCACGGTCGTGGGTAACAAACAGGACGGTCACTTGAAATTCTTTTTGAATGCGGCTGAGCAGCTCTCTCATTTCTTCACGGAGGCTCGGGTCCAGTGCACTGAACGGTTCGTCCATTAATAACACCCGCGGTTTAGCAACCAATGCCCGTGCCAAAGCTACGCGCTGCTGTTGGCCGCCGCTTAATTGGTGCGGAAACCGTTCACCGAATCCATTGAGCCCGACATGCTGGAGCATACTGCGCGCATCGGTCAGCCGTTCTTTTTTGCTGACTTTTTGCATTTTCAACCCAAATGCCACATTATCTTCTACTGTCATGTGCGGAAACAACAGCGATTGCTGAAACACCATAGCGAACCTTCTGAATTCTGGAGCAACTGATGTTAAGTTATCTTCCCCCACCCAGATTTCCCCATTGTCTGCAGGCAACAACCCGGCTACCAATTTCAGCAAGGTTGTTTTTCCGCAGCCGGAAGGGCCCAACAAGGAAAAAAATTCCCCTTCGTTGATGGTCAGCGTGACCGGCTTCAGAGAAAAGGCAGTAGCATTTTCTTGTTTGGTTTGCGAGTAATGCTTTTCAATGTCGATAATGCGCAAGTCACTCATGTTTTTACTCCTTTAGCCGTCCATTGTAGCGGATTTCTTATTTTTGTAGTAGTTCTTTAAAGCAACGTCCATTCCAAGCAGCGTGAGTATTGCGATGCCTGCGTACAGCAAAGAATATGCCGAAGCTACGGCAGGATCTCCTCCACTGATAAACGGGAACAACAAAATTGGCAGTGTGACAACCTGTCCGGAGCCAATGATAAACGTGATCAAGTACTGGCTCAAAGAAATCAGGATGCTCAAACTTGCTCCCGCTGCAATGCCCGGCAACAAATGGGGCAAGACGATATGAACAAAACGGGAAATTGGCCCAGCGCCAAGCATGCGTGCCTGATTCTCCCATTCTACCGACATGGTGTTATAACTGATCATGATGGCGCGCACCATGTACGGCAAAGTTGGTGAAATATGTGCCAGTACCACCCCAAAGATTGTCTCGGTCAAACCGAGGCGCAAAAAGGTCAAATGGATGCCCATCACAGCGACAAATGGCGGAATCACAATCGGGGCGAAAATAATTGCCTCCATCAGCCATTTTCCACGGAAAGAATAGCGAACCAGTGCATTCGCAGCAGGTACAGCTAACAGTACGTTTAGAGCTGTGACAACAAACGCAATCAATAAGCTGGCTCCAATTGCCGACCAGGTTCCCGCGCTTCCGGACAGAACATAGGTCCACGCACGGAAGCTGAAGGATTCTGGCCAAACATTTGGCCATTGCCAGCCAAAAGACACACTCGACAAAATCAACGGAACAAAAGGCAATGCTATCAGTGCAAATACCAGAAAGAATAAAACTGAATTCAGTAAACGGCGCGGACTTTGCATCAATCCCACCCCTTTAGCACATTCCAGCGCTTGCTGAAGTAGTAAACGACGAGACCCAATAATATGGTCAGTGCTGCAAGTATGATGTTGACAGCCAGTGCTTCTGGCCGGTCAGTTAAAGTCCCGCTCGTATACAGCTGATAAGAGAAAACCGGCAGCATGCTCGGATACGTGACCCCCAGCAAAAATGGCACTTCAAAAGCTGAAAAGGTAAAGACGAAAACAATAAAAGTCGCAATTGTCCAGGCTGGCAGTACGGCCGGCAGAACAATTTCACGAACAAAATTCCAGTTGCCTGCCCCGTAAACACGCGCAACATCCCGCCACGATCGATGTATTCGGGCCAACACGGGATAGATCAACAAAGACACAAAAGGAGCTTCTTTCCAAGCATAGGTGAAGATAATGCCCCAGCCGAATGGGTCATTGACCAAAACCGGGAAATCTGTAATTTCATCAATCAAGCCAGCAGAAGCAAGTACTTTTGACAAAAAACCACTTTGCATAAAGAGCAGCACAATGACATAGCCGCCCACCAAATGCGGAATGGTTAAAGGCAATTGAAACAGCCGGTGCCACACTTGGGCAGCGCCTGACTTTGAAGATTCATTCAGCATAAACAGCGAGATTGCGATTCCTGCTCCCAGCACTGCCGAAATCACTGACGACAGGGCGGCTACTCGAAATGTCAAACTGAGTGATTCCCAAAAATCAGGTGATTGGAACAGGTTTGTATAAGCCGTCAATTCAAAGCCTGTTTCACCGATAGCCGGGAAATAGCCTAGACTTTTCAAAAATCCATCAAAAAGTCCTCCAAAAAACAGGAGGACAATGGTGCCGATGGCTGGCAGCAGCAAAAGATACGGTTTAGTCTTTCGCCACATGTTCCATCCATCCTTTTTCGAGAATCTCAATGTAATCTGCCGATAATTCCGGCAATTGGTGGCTTTCCAGCTCTTCCAGCGGCAATGTGGCTTCACCCAAATCCACATCGTTCATTGCTTGCTGCTGCTCTGGCGACAATTTTTCCAGATCCAATGCGGATAAGTCTCCCCAGTTCTCAGGAGACAATTTCGCGGTTTGTGCTTCTGGCGACATCAGGTCATTGATGGCTACCATCGCTGCCGCTTTTGCAGAAGAATTGAATGGAATTGACAAGAAATGCGTATTGGCGAGTGTCCCCTCGTCCAGAACAAAAGTGCGGGTCGATTCAGGGAATCGGCCTTTCAACACCTCACTGGCAGCAAGCGCCGGATCGTAGCTCATGGTCATGCCAATTTCACCACTTGCATACAGCTGATCTTGCTTGGCCAAACTTTCCGGATAGGTTTCTCCCTCGCGCCACAAGTACGGTTCAATATCATTTAAATATTGCCACATCGGTTCCAATCGTTCTTCTAAATCGGCAATGTCCGCCGCTGGCTGCTGGTATTGCTCGTAGCCGCCAGTTGTTTCATAAAGCACGTGGCGAATAAACGCACTGCCGGTAAAGTCAGGCAACGCCGGATATGTAAACTGTCCGGGATTGTCCTGGACCCACTCGGCCAGTTCCTCCATTGATTTTGGCGGCATTGCTGATTTATTTTCGTCATGGACAAATACGAATTGTGCTTTTCCCCACGGCGCTTCTAAGCCATCAACAGGTTCACCGAAATCAGCCGAGATTTCGGGAGCTTCCTGATCGATATAGTCGTTAAAATTCGGCAACTGGTTGGTAAAATCCCCCCACAGCAGCTCATTATCTTTGGCAGCCTTGAAATTTTCACCGTTGATCCAAATAATGTCCATGCTGCCATCGGTTTTACCGGCAGATTTTTCATCCACCAACTGATTGATGATGTCTTGCGAATCGTTCATCGGCACGCGGTTCAACTCAACATCGTGTTCTTCTTTCAAGCGGGGAGCCACCCATTCGTCGAGGTAACGGTTGATGTTGTCGTTGCCGCCCCACATGTACATATTGACTTCCTGCCCTGATGAAGCCTCAGCTACTTCCTGCCAATCGGCAGTCAGCAAGCTGTCAGCACTCTCAACTGCATCGCTTCCCGTTTCTGATGAACACCCGGCGATCGACAGTGCAAGGATACCGGGCACTATTGCTAAAGATTTTTTCATTTGTTTCACTTCCTAAATCCGTTAATAACCACTGTCCTATTTGTCCTGTGGTTGTTTTTTCATCCAGCGATTTCGAATGACAATCGGGACCACCGTCAAGATGATAAAAATTACTACAGCCAAAACGATGATCTGTGGGTTTCCACTGACAAAACTGCTGCCCAAGAAATTATAGGCAAACGTACCGGGTATGATGCCAATTAACGTCGCCAATGCAAAAGAAGAAAAACGCACTTTGGCAAAAGCAGCCGTGTAACTGATCAAATCAAAATTAATAACTGGTATGAAACGGAACAGCAGCACATACAAAAAGCCATTTTGCTCCATTTGGGATTGGATTTTTGCGGCATTGCCGGTCCACTCTTTGCGGACTAAGCTCTTGCCCAAGGTTTTGGCCACATAAAATGACAGCATTGCCCCCAAGGTAGCCCCAATAATCGTATAAAGTGTACCCAGCCAAGCACCGAAGGCCAATCCACCAGCAATTGATAAGACAGAAGCCGGAAATAGGATCAAAGGCCTGATGGTGTAGATTAAGATGTAGATTACAGGTGACCACAGACCGAAGGACAAAATCCAGTTGCGAAGATCATTGGCATCGACTTCAAAAACCGATTGGCTGAGCCAAATGACCACTCCAATTGCAACGGCAATCAGCAGCCATTTTCCGATTTGAAGCGTTTTTGGGTTCATGAGTTGCGGGTATGTCGTGAGATGTTGTTGTAACGGTTTTTCATTTCTTCATAGCGTTTGCGGTTCACACCGTTATCGGAATAACCGACACGCGAAGCCGAACGGAATTCGATCCACTGAGCGGCGTCGTTAAAGTAAAATTCAATATCGTCCTTGAATTTCATCTTTTTGGAAGTGGCAACTGCGTAAACATAATTTTCATCGTTTTGAACAATTTCGACCCCTTCATAGCCTTTCAGCATGCCGATCAAGTTCTTTTTCGCTTCGCTTTTGGTGCCATTGTATGGCAATGCAGGTACGTATTTATCTTTTGGTATAGATTGCGACGATACGGCATTTGGTGTGGAAGGCATTTTTTTCAATCGCCCATTTTCCACGCCCAATTTGGGTTTAACGTTGTTTTTAATCGCCATATTGGCAATGCCGATGCCAGCTGCAGCTGCTGCTCCATAACTGGCAATTTTGCCTGCTGGCAATTCGCCTGCTTTTGCTTGGTTAAAGGTTTTGACAACGGGCTGATTGAGCAGGTTGTCGACATAGACTTTCTTGCCGATCTTCACCAAGACTTCGCTGTAAGTCGGGTACGGATGAATCACGCCCGATAATTTGCCTAAGTTAATGTGCAAGGACTTGATCGTCTGGATTTGGCTGATAATTTCACCCGCGCGGTCACCCAGAATACTAGCTCCTAAAATAAAGCCTTTTTTATCCAAAATAATTTTCACTTTGCCGATGCTGTCTTTTTTCGTGTTGGCACGGTCAATGTCCGCGTAGTCATGTTCATAAACGCGAATTGAATCACCATGTTTCTCGCGCGCTTCTTCTTCGGACATACCGGATCTGCCCAGTTCAGGGTCGGTGTATGTACACCACGTAACATGCTCATAGTCCATTTTTCGGTTAATTGGCAAAATGGCGTTTTGCGTTGCTGTGATTCCTTGAGCATTTGCCATATGCGACAATTGGTATGGACCGACAACGTCACCAATCGCATAAATGCCTTTGGCAGTGGTTTCTAAATGATCGTCCACTTGGATGCTTTTCGAATCGAATTTAACGCCCGCTCTTTCTAAATTATAGCCTTTGACGTTTGCTTGACGACCAAGTGCAACCAAGAGGCCTTCGCTTGAAATGGTTTGTTCATTGCCGTCTTTTTCGATTTTTAACGCGATCTGTCCGCCATTTTGTTCGGCTTTGACAGCAGTAGCACCTGTATGGATAGTTACACCTTCATCAATTAGACGCTGCTGAATCATTAAGACTAGCTCTTCTTCATCTTTCGGCAGGATTCGCTCGAATTTCTCCACAAGCGTCACTTTGACACCGATGCGGTTTAACGCTTGGCTCAATTCAACGCCAATTGCGCCACCACCAAGAATGGTCATCGTTTTTGGAAAAGATTTTTGCTTAAAAATGGTTTCATTCGTTAAATACGATACCTTGTCCAACCCATCGATTGGCGGTACCATCGGAGAAGAACCGGTAGAAAGAATGATTTTCTTCGCTTCAATGCGTTCGCCGTCTACTTCCACGGCATGTGGTCCTACAAATTTTGCGTAGCCATTGATAAAATCGATGCCCGCTTGTTTCAGCACTTCTGGAGATTCACCAGCGTAAACTTTTTGAATCACGTCTTGGATGTCTTTAAGAACAACCGAAGTATCCACTTCCAAATTGGGCGTATATTTTTTGGCGTGATGAACTTCTTTTGCGATGTTGATCAACGATTTACTTGGGATGCATCCAGACCAGGTACACTCTCCTCCTGGCAGGTTCTTATCGATCAGCACTACGCTTTTTGAAAACCCCGCTCCTGTAAAAGCAGCAGTCAGTCCGGCAGCGCCGGCTCCAATTATGGCGATATCATATTTTTTAACCATCTTTACCATTTCCTCTCTTTTCCTGAATTAAGTTCATCTTAACAAAAAACATAATTGACTTTCTCTTAATCGCCCTCGATTCTTCTAATTTTCATTGAATGAGTGGGATTACGGGTCAGCAGTTGGATCCTATTATATACTGAAATTATCTTGAAAACGAAAAGGTGAACACGATGTTGGATACTCATGCACGAAAGCACGTTCAACCAATTGTAGAAAAAACAGCTGACAGGTTGCTGAAATTAGGATTTACCGCGGATGGCGTAACCAAAATTGCCTTTGCAATCGGGCTGTCGTCAGGCCTCTTTATTTATTTGGATCAGCCTTTTTGGGCGGTCGTTGTTCTATGGGTGTCAGGGTATTTGGATGTGGTTGACGGAACCATGGCACGAAAAACAAAACCTTCTTCGTGGGGAACTTTGCTCGATATCAGCTTTGACCGGCTGGTCGAGATCAGCGTTATTTTGGGGCTGGCGTTCCGCTTTCCCGATTCGATGTGGGCTTTGCTGCTGCTGAGCGTTTCCATCATTGTTGCGATGACCGTGTTTCTGACAGTTGGCGCACTTTCCGATAAAGAAGGCATGAAGTCATTTTATTACCAAGCCGGCCTGGCAGAGCGAACAGAAGGCTTTATTCTGTTTACCCTAATGATTGTTTTTTCAACGCATTTAACTGCCATCACACTGGTATTTTTTGCAGTTCAACTTGTGACGATTGCTCAGCGCATGGCTGAAGCGCGACGGATTTTAAAATAGATGGGGGGTGACATCAGATGAAGACCCTTGTGCTGGTTGGCGGCGGACATGCACATTTGCACTGCCTGGAACAATTAAAACAGGGCCTCCCGGAAAACTGGCGTGTCCTGCTCATCTCTCCCTCACGTTATCAATATTATTCTGGAATGTTTTCGGGGTTTACGGAAGGCATTTATAATTTGGAGGACATTCGAATTGATTTGAAAAGGCTTTGCCAGACAGCAAATGTTAGCTTTATAGAAGATTCAATCGTGGCGGTCAGAGCAGAAGATCAAGTGTTGGCAAGTACTTCGGGTGAAACCTATGGGTATGACTTGGTATCGTTTGATATTGGATCGCAAAGCAATATTCCGGAAACGGCAATAGAATATGTAAGGTCCATCAAACCCAACTATCATTTTCCAGAGCAATTAATAAAGATGCGCGAATCGGCACAGCCTGCGATTGTCGGTGGCGGAGCTTCAGGTGTTGAACTGGCATTTTCGATACTGGCTTGGAGAAAACAGCACAGTCTGCCACTGAACCTCGCATTATTCAGCTCGACTTCCCTGCTCGCAGGACAGGGCGAGTCAGCCTCTAAAAAAATCGAAGCCATCGCTGCGCAGAAATCACTCCCTTTCTTCGCAGGGGTTTCTATTCAGTCCATCAATGAAGTGGGTGTTACAACCAGTAATGGCCATTCCTATCCGCAATCCGATGTACTCTGGCTAACTGGACCCAAAAGTGCAGCTTTGTTTAAGCTTTCGGGCTTACCGACAGATACAGATGGATTTTTGCTGGTCAACGAGACGCTGCAAAGCATTCAATGGCCAGAGATTTTTGGGGCCGGCGATTGCATCACCATAGACCGTTATCCAGATCTCGCTAAAAATGGCGTCTATGCAGTACGCCAAGGACCTGTCTTGTGGAAGAATTTAAAAAACAGCTTGTCCAATAATAAGCTGTTCCCGTTTGCACCGCAGAAACGCTATGTCTCCATCCTGTCTACAGGTGGAGGCGAAGCTTTTCTGTCTTATGGCACGAAGCATTTTCACGGGGCGTTTGCCTGGAAGCTTAAACAGCGTATCGACCGGAAGTTTATGAAGCGCTATAAAGATCTTTATGAGTAAATGAAAAGCTGCCAGTTGGCAGCTTTTTTACATTATGAAATCGGTAGAAATGAGTCTCCCAGTAAACATCTCGTTCGAAATTTAGATCACTCTCAACTAAATATTAATTTGTAAAATTTTCTTCGGTACATTAATGCTTTTCTATACGCAAGGGCTGGGTGGTCAGTTTTTTGTACCCAACGAGCAACAGTCCACAAACAATCGCCGCGGCTAAAAATGTGCCAGCATACCATACAGGAGAAGTTGAAGAGCCGAACGCCACTGCATTTGGCAAGGCTTCGGCATGTTCCCAGGCAGCAGAAAAATTGGGTTTGTATGTGATGGTTTGAACATATCCAACAGACATCGCTGCCGCAAAATAGAGGATATGAATCGCTGCAGCTCCAAGCAATGATTGCCAAATGATTTTCATTTCCATCTTCCTTTCTTTTATTCCATATTTTAGTATATCAATCTATCAGCATTCCGTATATAAATTAGCGAATTTTCTTTCAATTTAATGAAAAAAACTGCGTTTCAGCATATTTTGATTACGATGTGCTGAAATGCAGTGTCTCTGCGGCTAATACTTTTGTTTCTTCATTTGTAATGGAATAAAATATGCCGCGCAGCCTTCCCATCCCAGTTCTTCTATTAAGAGATTGAAACTGGAATAGAAAAATTCCTGTACGGTGTCGCTCAAATTAGCAGAATCAGCTATGCTTTGCAAATCTAAAAAAAACTCGCTTTTTGCAGGGTCATAATAGGCTTGAGTTGGTTTTAAGGCATTGCTGTTTAAATCCTTGTATAAAAAAGGATATGGCAAAACAAAAAATGTGGGGACATCCACTTGTTCATCGCCCAACCAAAATCCGTATTCGATCATCTGTTCATCAAAAGCGGCTTTCTCAATGACTTTGTCTTCTGGAAATGGCTCCATGATGCCGTGAAGGATGAGCAGTGACACATCAAAGGTTCCCCAGAAAAGCGCCGGCTTTACTTTTCTGCAGCGCAGCGGACCTACAAATTTGGACTGTTCACGCAGTGCAAACTGCAATAGTTTCAGCCCTCTCATCGCTTGCTGCTGATCAAACTGTAAAGGGGCTGTGTCTTCATTCAAGTTGTTCTTATAAGCCATTTCTTGCGGCTTTGGATTGATCGCTATGTTTATCCCGCGACGGCTTAACGCTCCAAATATCTCTTCAAAATAATCCTTTATGGATTTAGCTGTCTCCAGTCTAATCGTCTGAACATCCCCTTCGACATTTACAAGGATTCGGCTGTTCTGAATGTCTACTTCAACTTGAAAAGAAGTATTTTGAACAAATAATAACCCTGTTGAAAACCCATCGGTTGTAACCGTCAGTGCGACATGTGCCCATTGAGGTTCCTGCTGCGCCGTTTCCAGTTTAATCTTCCCTAAAATCTGTGAAATCAAATGCAAAGTAAACTTGGTTTCTGCCCACTCGGAATGCCGGATAATATCCAATGTCATGTAATCGCCTCCCTGAACTATTTGGTGATGATGTCCATGGCCGTTGATTGAAAATATGTTCTTTTGAAATTGACAGGTAGATATTTCTTTCACTTTGTATTCGACATTGGTTTGGAAATTCCTACTTATTGGACCTCTTTACCCCTTCGAAAACTTCTGTAACACAAGTGGAATCATTTTTTACTTATTGCAATCGATTTACAGATAATTAGACAATCCATCATTGGGATTATCATTTTACATTGGTAAAGCATCACGCCATTTATCTCAAGCTCTTTAATAGATATTTCATGAAAAAAGAAAGTGGACTCTTGTGGCGATTGTGGAACAGATCCTTCTATTCCTTCCAGCCAAACATTGAAATTTGCCGTAAAGCAGCCTTCGAATAAAATTTCATAGTCCATCCTCTCTGAACCAGTTTGATTTGTATACTTCATTGTCACTCTGTGTTTTTCATAATCGTAATTTAGTTCTTCTAATTCTGCATCAATGTAATCACAAGCCAATAATTTCGCTTCTATCTTTTTACCGCTTAATTTCAAAATCACACATCCATTTCGTGTTTATTAAACTTGTTTGTAATTTCTTTAACTATTTTAATTATAAGATCGGGTCGGTCCAGATGGATGGAATGCGATGCATTTTCCGCAAAAATGACTTTATTATTCGTTGAAAGCACTGCCTGTTCTAAAATCAATTGTTCCCAGGTGTCTTCGAGCAGAGTTAACTCTGTTTCTGGCAACCCCTCATCTATTCCATGCTGAATCACATGCTTTTTGTCACGGCCCATCACAACCAGCAATGGATCCGATAGGGACTTTAGTTTTTTTATCGCTTTGGCATCTGCTTTCCAATTTTCTGTTTCGGATTTCATCGCTTTGTATAAGTTTGGTTTTTGCTGGAACTCTATTAATTGGGTTTGTATAGAGTGCGGCAACTTTTTTTGAGCATCCGATAATACAGGATGAACCATTTTCTTTAGTTCTTGTTCACTTGACAGAGCGTACTTTTTACATGCTTCTAACCATTCCTCATCTGAAGAACTTTGGTTAAGTACGGGTAAATCCAAAGTATCGAGTCGTTCCAGTTCTACCGAGGTAGCGTCTATCAAAAAAAGTGTCATCACTTTTTCAGGGTGAAGCTTGGTAAAATGCTGTGCACACAGTCCACCATACGAGTGGCCCAGTAAAATAACAGGCTCTTCTACTTGCAGAATACGCAACACTTGATTGATTTCTTCGACTACTTGTAAAGTAGTGCGTTTTTCTCCACCTATCTCACTTTCTCCAAGACCTGGCCGATGGAACATGATCGTTCTGTTCGACTGGCCAAGAAGTTCTGTCACTTCAAACCACTCTTCAAATGAACAACCCATACCGGAAAGAATAAGAATTGGAATCCCTCGCGTTCCTTTTAAAGATATTTCCAGTCGTTTATTGTTTACGTCTATAAATTGATTCATTCTCCATTCCTTTCAGTAAACATTATTTTTGTTGATAAATCATTTTCATAAACTCAAAATTGTTTCCATTTGTGGCCTGTATGTATCTTGCAACTTCTATAAAGCCAGCTTTTTTATAGACGTTTATGGCTCTCGCATTAAAAGTAGCTACTGATAGTGAGATTTCTTCTGGTTGATAAGTTGAATTGACAAAGTCGAGTCCCGCTTTCATGAACTCTAACCCCTTGCCTTGTCCTGTTAAACTAGGTTTTATTCCAAGCCCTATGTCTACGCTGTTGTCAGTCAACAGACTAAAACTGAAGAATCCTATAACTTCTTGCTGCTTTGTAACTGTAAAATAAGAATCTCCTCTTTCATTGGAATTCAGAAACTCTTGAAGGTCTTCTGGATCTGCATCCATGTTGTAAAAGGCATATATTCCTTCATAGCGCCAGCAAGTGGCGATTTCTTCTGCTTGCTGTTGTGACATAGTGTGAAATCTATATAACACTGTCATTACTCCTATCTTTGACCATTACGGATTATTTTTATTGCGCAAGAAGTCGCTTACACATAAATAGTTGCCTTGGAGCAGAGAGAGTTTTGCTAAGGCAGTGTCCCAATCATAATCAAGATATTGTTATCCCAACCACTATTGTTCTCGCGTATTTCGTTAATCGATAAATCCGGAAAATTACTCCTCACCAAAGACAACAATTCTTCTTTTTCTATAAGTGTCTCCTCATCTCTAGAAGCAAGTCAGCGCATTGACTGAACCTTTTTTACTTCATTTTTTTAATGTGCACAAAAATCTTTCTACACCTGCATATTTTTCTCCTAAACTAGTTATATCAAATCCATAATTCCGATAAAATCCTACAGATTCAATATCTGTTTCCGCCGTTAGGGTATCGAACGAATGCGTCTGGCACACAAAGTCAATCATGCAACTTGCTGTTCTTTTCTTTCTATGAATTGGAGACACAGCAATATGCTTAAGTTCACAATGACTTAAAGTTATATACTCGATGCCGATCATTCCTACAAAAATATTTTCAACAAAAAATCCGTATAATTTACGATTTTCTAAAGAGATATACTGATCATATTCTTGTGCAATTTTGTCGTCAGGTATTACGTATGAAAATAGTGCAGCCAAGTCCGACTCAAGTTGCGCAGCTTTGATTTCCTTTATAATTCTCACCTCTAATTCCTAAGAGTATTCTTTATTTCTTATAATAACTGAATTTATGAAATTGTTAAAACTCGGTGAGTTACGATAGAATATTTAAATAAGATGCAAGCAGGTCATAGAACGTCTGATAATAAAAACAAATTTTTTAGGAGGCTGGAAAATGAGTTTACAATGGCTGGAATGGGCGCAACGGATCCAAGCGCTTTCTCAATCTGGATTGACTTTCGCAACCGATGTACATGATCTGGAACGATACGAGGAGCTGCGTAGCATCAGTGTGGAAATTATGTCAGAGCACACAGGAATAGAAATGCAGCAGGTGAAAGATTTATTTGCGGTGGAGAAAGGGTACCAGACACCAAAAATGGATGTGCGCGGTGCTGTTTTTCAACATGGAAAAATTCTGATGGTACGAGAAAAAATTGACAGCAAATGGGCGTTGCCTGGTGGATATTGCGACATCGGCTTGTCTCCATCAGAGAACATTACTAAAGAAATTGAAGAAGAATCCGGCTTTATCGTAGTTCCGACAAAAATACTGGCTTTGCTGGATATGAGGAAACACGCGCATCCTCCGCAACCCTTTCATTATTACAAAATTTTCATTCGATGCGAAATTGTGGGCGGTGAGGCTAAAAGCGGTGTCGAAACGCAAGGAGTAGATTTCTTTCCTGAAGATGACTTACCTGACCTTTCATTAAATCGAAATATCGCATCCCAGATAAAGCTGCTTTTTGACTTCGAGAGAAATCCGGCAAAACCAACAGTTTTTGAGTAATTTGGTAACCCACAAATTTAAGACCTGTTATTTCTCTAATCCAGAACTCATTCCACTATCACTTCTGAAGGTAGAATATACGAAAAGTCTTTTGGCAGATCGAAGGGAACAACCCGGACTTGATCTCCTTCTTCCAGTTCATCAAAAGAACGGATTGAGCCTTTAAAAACTGTGCCGTCAGTTAAATGCATTTCAATAAGCGTTTCGTCTTCTGAATCATTCGAAGAGACTTCCATAATAAAACTCGAATCTGTCTTTTCTGTTACGGTTCCTTCATAGCCTCCACATGCTGATAAAAAAACCGTAAGAATTATCAGTATACCAAGCATTTTCATCACCGTTTTCCACATCCAATTTACTTAGATTTATACAGCAACTTACTTGTACCATTTCGGCTTTATGTCAATGAAATAATCGTGGTCATCTAAAAACGTATAAATCTTATCGAGCGCATTATCCATATCCTCAGGAAACGTGTTCAAAGTCCAAACGACTGAAGAAAACACACACATCGCTAAATACAATGAATACAATCTCCAGAAATCTTCATCGGGCTCTGCCCCATTAAAATAGCCTTTTATTTGGCCGATGGAAAACGGAATGCTTATTCCACGGCTAAAAATCCCGATTTTGAGAAATTCATGAATGGGGTCTCCCCAATCGTACCTTTCAAAGTCTATAACACCAACGAACTGCTGATTGTGCAAAATCAAATTGCTGAGATGAAAATCATCATGCTGGAATACATTCGGCCGCTGTTTCATAAGATGAAGGTTGGCGTCGATAAAATCTATAATTTTTTCATCTTGTTCGATTTTCACACCGCATGAAAGATATGCTTTCATATAGCGTTTATGCTTTTCTGTTTTTCTTCTATACCAGGAATCGATATGCACAGGCGCTTCAAGCTGGTGCATTTTTCGCAACTCCATGCCTGCCTTATAACCGATCGAAAACTGCTCTTTTTCTGAAGTTATTAAAATTTCACTCTCTCCATCACTTCCATCTATGTAAGTAACGATCATATATCCGAATTTTTCTGTTTGGCCAATTGCTATTGGTTTGGGGCAAGCGACACCAAGCTTCTGCATTTCTTGTAGAATAGTACTCTCAAGTTTTTTCACGTCGAATTGTTCCAAGCTAAACGTTCGAAGCAATAGTTTGTCATTGCCTACAGGCATATCAATTAAGTATTTGTTGTCTGATGAAAATCCTTTGTCTATTTGAGTGATCTTTTGGCAATTTCTGATTTCTGGAATTTGTTTAATCAGGTTTATTGTCATAGAGTTACTCATTTATTTAACTGCAATTCTAGTCGAATGTCTCTGCAAACCTTTACTGCCTCCTCGGCTGCGGAATCAATGTAGTCTAAAATTTGCTCCATGGAATATACCTCCAGCTCACTTGCTAGTTCATTCCTCGTAAATATAAAATCTTTAGCCGTTTCCTGCTTGAATTCTTCAAGATTTTCAATCTTAATCTCACTTATATGAGTCGCATACAGAAAGGATTCTATCAATTCATCTTTCAAAGCGTCGCATCCAAAATGGTTAATCAATTTCCCATTTAATTTTCTAAAATCGCTATGCCATTTTTCAAGCAATTGAGGATCAGCATCTGTTCGGTTTTTGAAGTCGTTTTTAAAATAAACCTGCTTTAGCCAGACATTGTCGGAAATAAGATGAATCAAGTATCCAAGTCCATATTCTGTTTGAACATCTCGTGGATATTTTTTAATAAACCGCTTGTAATTTACGTGCCGTGTACCATCATCCAAACTTCCTTCATAAAAATGCGAAGCTGATTTTCTTTCAGTTGTATAAGCAGCATCAGGCGCAATTCCTCCTAACAGAAATAGTTGCTTATCCACTATGGCCAACTGCTCAGACACCTTATCAGCAATGAGCAAGTGCATCATTCTAGAACCCATTGTCTTAACTCCTTTCACAGAAATTTTCTAATTAATATCCCCTAAATAAACCGCTTCTTTTTTATTCTTTGCATAACTTTGAATCAGTTTGCAAACACCTTTTGGATAAATTCGATAATCCTTCAGTTGGGAAACTGTCAGCCACTCGATCCCTACTTGATGCGAGTCCGGATTGGTTGGAGCAGACGCTGCCACTTGTTCTTCCAGCAGGTGGCAAACGAAGTAATATTCCACCTGATGAACACCGCCATCGAAATGAGCATGCTCATGATTTTTGCCTATGTACTCCCGAATGTGGAGAAGTTCTTTTACTTCGACGTTGCTTCCGATTTCTTCTATGCATTCCCGCTTCACTGTGTCTGTCAGAGTTTCCCGATAATCTTGGCCGCCACCTGGGAAAAGATAAAAGAATCCTTCATCGTCCTGATTTTTAGTCATCAGAACCTTGGACCCTTGAATAATGACTGCCTTTGCCGAATTTCTAATCCCCATCCATTCTTCATTCCAATCCGTTCGTATTTAACAATTTCAATGGGTTCAATTGTATTTCTCAATTTCCTCTGGACTTATAAAAGGTTTTGAGAGAGCTAGAAATCTGATTTTTGACCCTGATTCCAACTCCTCTATTTCGAAATTATGATTACTCCACCGCAATGTGAAAGTGGATAAAACTCACAGGAACAAAAGTCTTTGAATACTTCCTGAAGTTCATCAAATACAAAATAAAATTCGTCCGGATCCCAAATAAGGGTTGCTGTTATTTCTGCAAATCTCTAACTCTTCGCGTGTTTGAAAGGCAATGTCGCCGATAACGATTTCGCCTTGTTCTGAAAGAATTTCCAATAGATTTTTTATAAGTTGAACTTTGTCCACGTCTGTTAAGTGGTGCAAGGTATATGTGCTGACGACAACGTCATATTCTTTCTGTTTCACAGAGTCCGGCAACCCTTTTGAAATGTCCCATTCCACTTTCATCACTTCATTAAAAACCATGTTCGATATATCTTTGTATCCAGCAAACGGATACAAGTTGTTGTACTCGCTCACTTTAACCGTTCTGTCGTATTCGTCTGCCCATAAATCAAATCCTCGATTATTTAACAGGAATGATCACCCTTCCAATCGTTTGATGCTGTGAATAAACCTCATTACATACTTATATTACCATTTAAAAACAAGATAAATAAATTAAAATTTCATTTGTTTGAATTATTGGTATTTTTGCATTAAAGAAAATGTAAACATACAAAAAATTTAATTGGATATTTCGATTAATGTTTGTAGTACTGATAATATTCGAGAGATTTGTGAACATAAGTAGGATTTCTTTAGGGCCGATTTTATTCAAAGAAAAAAGCCTTCTTAACAGAAAGCTTTCCCTACATAATTTCGGCGAACTATTAATGACTTAAATTATACTACTGTACTCTTCTTTATTCTCAATCCTATAAAGGAAAATCTCATTGGTTAAACTTGAGATGGAAATAAAATGCTCGCGTGTTTTTGGACCAAGCCCTCTCAATACTCCTTTTACATATCCAATCGGAAAAGTCTCATTTGTGCCAAAAAACTTGTGACAGTTTCTGACTCGATCAGTTTTTTTACAATCTTGGATCGACAGGATCTGATTCCATCGCAAGTGTCCCCAAGCTGCATTCGTGGACCCGTTCGATCGTATCTCCGCTGGTATAGCGAAGCAATCCTTCAACTCCAAGTGCAAATTCTTTTAATGCCATCTTCTGTTTTTTGCCAGTATTTCTGTTCTTCAATCGTTCTAAGTTTTTGCCTTCTACATAATCCATTCCGTAAATGATCCGCAAGTATTTGCGACCCCTGACTTTAATGGCAGGCTGCAGCAGTTTCCCTTTGTTTTTGGCAATAAAAAATTCAGGTTTGATGATCAGTCCTTCGTGGCCGTCTTCTGTGATTCTCTCCCACCACTCAATTACCTCATTCTCGCTTGCTTCATCTGTTATTAGTTTGAATTCTGTTTCTACAAATAATTGAGATTGGCTGGCAAGAAATTGATTCATCTCCATATGCCAAGCATGAGGTTTGTCGATAAAAGCCTTGTTGCTGTGTGCCAGCACATGAAATGGCGCAATTTGAATAGAATTGATCGAGTCCACATTCCAACAGTATTTCTGGAACACTTCATTGAATTCGTGCGCGTTTTCAAGTTTCTGCTCATACTCCTCAAGCCACAGCTGCAAGCCTTCGTTGGTTCCGAGCGCCGCACTCAGCTTCTTTTTCAGCAGCGAGCGGTCGACCAATGCATTTTCTGCCACATGTGCATACTGGCTGCTGATGAGCTCTTTCGCTTTTAAGTTCCACGGCATAATTTCTGCATCCAGCAAAATATAATCGGTTTCGTACTGTTTGAAATAATTCATGCCAATTAAGTCTTTGTTCAACTGTACGAGAAGCCGTTCTTCTGTTTCACTATCAAAAAACCGCTTTCCGGTTCTGGTGTAAATGGTCCCCAGTGATTCGATTCCAGTATGCTTTAACGCTGCTTGTTTGTCTTTAAACAAGAACAGGATGCCGCGGCTGCCCATGTGTTTTTTCTCTGCAATCATCGTCTGGATTCCGTTGTTTTTAAAATACTCCATTGCTTCTTTTGGGTGTTCCAAATAATCTGCCAGTCCGGATGCGTTTGGTGTCGGACTCATCGTTGGCGGAATATAGACCAATTGTTCGATTGGGACCGTGAAGTGGGAAACGGCATCGATTGCCGGTTTCACTTGTTCTGGAAATATTTTCACTTCACCCAGCGCTTCTGTCAATACAGAATACCCGTGGATAAACTTGGCAAGGTTTGGCGGATTTAACCGGTTTTTCTCCCATTCAGCCAATGGGTTTTCATCCGTACCGGAATAATCTTGCTTGGCCTTTACTGCTGTGAATTCTCTTTCCGGATATCGATAAGCCGTCAGTTCTCCGCCAAAAACAACGCCCTGGTCAATATTGATGGTGTTATTGATCAATAGAGGCTTGGGTTTTGGATCATGCCCCCAAACGATCAGTAATTTGTTTTGGTGAGCCACTGTCCAATCTTTTCGCACCGGCTTTCCTGTGTCACTAAACCCATCCGTATCTCCGTAGCGGCAAAAATCACTGATTGCCTCAGATTGCTTGCCGATAAATGCATCTCTGATTCCTGCATGTGTACAAACCAAAACTGGTGCTCCATTCTTTTTGAAAACGTAATGGGAAGGGGCTTCCAGCAAAAACCGATGCAGCTGCCGTTTGAGTTTTTGAAGTTCAGTTTCCCCGTACTGTGTTTCATAGGCAAGAAATTCTTCTTCGACCTTTTCGTCTCCATGTCCCAGTACCACTTGCCTCCCTTCCAGCCACCTGGCAATTTTCCAGCCGTGGTTGCTGTCTACCATCAAAGCAAGCTCTTGCTGAACGTGTCGATAAAAGAAGAGCATCGTCTTGAGTGACTCGGGTCCCCGGCTCATTACATCCCCGACAGAAATGAATTTCCGGCCTTCCGGATGTACAAAAAATCCATCTTGATCTTCTTGATAGCCAAGTTTTTCAAGCAACTCCATCAACTCTGTGTAACAGCCGTGAACATCTCCAATAATGTCGATGCCTTGTCCGATATCTTGTTCAATTCGGCTTGCACGCCTGAAAATTTCTATGCCTTCGCTTTCTTTTACCATATACACAGATGCAAAGCCTTCTTTTTTTATGGTGCGCTTTTCATTCCTGAAAATTTGAAACTGCTGTTTGATCCGCCGTTTTCCGCGTGGGTTGTCACGCACTTCGTCTCTGTTGACCAAAATCTTTTCAGGAACGTCAAAAACAATGGCATGAATGGGAACATGATTCTTCTTCGCTAATAGAATATACTTTTTGCGGTCGTCTGAATGAAGATGTGTCGCATCAACCAGTACTACCTTGTTCAAGCGGCATCGGGATTCGATAACAGAATCCATCATCTCGAAAGCCTCTGTTGAAATTTCCTGATAGCTGTCCATTAACCCTGCAGCTTCATCCTGAGGACGATTTCGCCAATCGATAAACGCTTCGTCACTGACCATTACCCTAAAATCATCTGAGCTGACGACTTCTGAAGGCAATATTGCTTTTTCTTCGATTAATCTTTTCAATAACGTCGTTTTCCCGCTATTTGATGGACCAATTAATAAAACGATCCCTGAATGAGGCAAGCCGATTTTCATGAGTTGTTCACCTTCCTTTTAAACACACACATCTGCGTAGGGAATCCTTGATTCAAGTTTTCTTCACCAATTCCACTAAATTCGAGCTCATACAAATCAAGGTGATTCCGGGCCTTGCACCATTCCTGGAACTCCTGACGCGTCCATTCGAATCGATGGTCGTCATGCCGGAAGTGGTCTTCCATGTCATAAATTTCGTTATACTCCTGATTTGGTGTAGTAATAATAAGCGATTCTGGGGCATACAAGTTTAGAATCGTATCGAATGCTTTTGGCAGCCGCTGTGCGTCTATATGTTCAATCACTTCGCATAGGATAATCAGGTCTTTTCCTTTTAAGCGTTCGTCGTAATAGAATAACGAGCCCCATAAGGTAGTGGGTTCAATAAAGTTCGACCGGTCTTTCACTTTTTCAAAACGCTTGACTGCTTTTAAAGTCGCTGCTTGAGAAGGCTCTACTGCCAGGACTTCTTGAACACCGTTGATAAAGCCCAACTGGACAGCCAGTTTTCCTTCGCCAGAGCCAAAATCCACAATGCTATTTGGCTTTAGCAGTTTGGCAGTTTCCACAATTTTTTCATAGCGCATTTCATTCAATCGTACTTTTCTCACTGGTTCTTCCGGTTTTTCTTCTGTTTTTGGGCTTTCTACCAGGCTGTAAATTTCTTTAAAGCGAAGGGCCTGACGGTAAATCATTTCCCGCATCGGATGCTCTTCCAGCCAGCCATCTCCGTACCGTTCCAGTTTTTCAATCTCTTTTTCGTCTATGAAATAATGTTTGTAATTGTCTATGACCGGAATGAGAACAAACAAATGACGCAGAGAATTTTGGAGGGTTTGATATCCGGTTAATGTGAGGGTGCGGACAGTGCTGCTTTCTTTCAACTGAAAAGAGTAGTGTATCTCAGGACGTTCAATATCTACTTGGTATCCCATAGGCTCGAACAAATCCTTGAGCTGCTGATCCGATAAGGTTGAAGCAACCGGCCCTAATCCCAATACGAAAGGGAATTCATGGTCAACCCACTGAGCATATTCTTCTTTTGGCTGGCCATTTAATGCCGTACCGAGCGCAGAGCGAATAAACGAACAAAAAATACTGCTGACAGCAAATTCGCGGTCGTTAATATAATGCGTAATATCAAAGGAATTGGACTTGTTTTGCATCAATTCCAGTGGATCTGGAGTTACAAAAACCGTCATTTCAAGTTCTTTATCTGCAAACTTGCTGTAAAACATTCGGACCAAATGGCCCTTTTGGTTTCGCTCGTATAAATTTTCCGGATTTTTGGACACTAAATATGAAATGGCTTTTACATTGTCACCGGTTGCCCGAATCGTCAACTGCATACTGTATTCTCCTTCGGATTGATCCTCTGCTTTAATGCCTTAAACATATCATAAAATTTAGAAAATATATTCATATATTTAGTAATAATTTCATCTTAAAAAGATTTCGAGACGTTCGTAAAACCCATTGCACTCCTATTTTCAAAACGTAGTCCTTATGCTCGGCTTAAATAATTTCTCCAATAAACCAAATTTCCCCTTCATGATAATAATCATCGTCTGTAATCACTTCTTTGCAGCCGGTAAAAAACAAACTTTCTGGAATGGTTAACGCCCATTCGGTTGGAATGTTCCTGTCTGACGGAAGCTCCAGCCATTTTTGTTCCTCACTATTTCTGCTAAAAAACCCTTCAAAATGTTCGTTGCCTTTAAAAACAATAAGTTGTGAATCCCACAACTTGGGCAAATCTACTGCCACGACTACTCGGTATGTTTCTTCTGTATTCGGTTTCTGTTTAATTAAATACTCAGCTTGATCTATCAAGGTTTGGATGCACAGCTGCCTAACTTTTTTAGGTGTTTGAGTGGAATCGATAAAACTTTGATCCACTGGCAAATGAAGATGCCAGTAGCCATGGTAGAAATGGGTTGGAAACTCAGCAGTTTCTTCTTCTATTCTTCGTTTCATCTGATTCGACTTCCTTTTTATCCCACGGACTTTTTTCTCACGCATGTTCTTTCTCCTAAAAATTATTTGATAAAACTAAAATGAACTATAATTTCATTGATCCAGATAAGGTGACCGAAATTCTTCTATGTATAAACCTTCGATCCTTTTCAGTCTTTTAATAAGCTCCTCTGTAATCCCTTCTCCTACAAAATACATATAATAATCAGTTCCGAAATGTATTTCGAATTGGTTTTTGGCTATAAGTTTACCCCAGACTTCTTCCCGAAGAATCATCTTAACCAGCTCTTTCACCATTTTTCTAAGAATGGCTTTTCCTTCTGTTAGGTTCATTTCTTTTACGTTAAAATGATTCTCTAAGCCTATTATCCTCAAATGAGTACTACCTGTTTCCTGCATAAGCGATTCAACGGCGTCGATATATTTATCCTCTGTGATCAAGTACTGCTGCATTGTAAAGGTTTGACCATAAAAAGATTTTCCAACATCTGATATACTGGTCCATTCTTCAACTAATGTGTAATGGCCGTTTGCATCCCTGTTCAGTGGATTGTATTTTGTTATACGTATAGAGTTCATATTTATCTCCGCTCTTTAAAACTAAATATATGAAAAAAGAATGAGTTACATTAAATTATTGTTGAATAATTACAGGTTATTTTTTGGAAGTTCGAAATCAACTTTTCAAGAAAGATCTTTAAGAATTAATCAAAACGATATTTCCTATCATTTTGAGGTTTCCATTTTCAACGATTAGTCCGTCTCCATCATTTCCTGCGTAAACAAGGGTATTCGTCTGTTTAGCATATTGCTGCACTTTTCTTATATATTCACTGGTCCAGCGATTATAGTGAGGTAAAAATTCAAACTCTGTAAGGTTTAAACTTTCTAACTGTTCTTCATTCTCCCCTATAAACAGCTGAAAAAGTTTAATAGACTTGCCCAGTTGAACCGCTCCTCCACTTACCCCAACGATTGTTCCACCTGCTTCTGCATAGTCTCGCAGTACTTTTTTAAAATTATGCCGCTCAAGCGCTTTACTAAATTCAATTGGATTTCCAGCAGCAAGATGAATGATGTCACACTGTAACAAATCCTTTATCTTTGAAGAATCAAACCCATCATAAAGGTCAAAAAACATAACATCTTCTATTCCGTAACTTTGGTAATACTGTGTTTTTTTAAGAAAGTGTACTTTTTCTTTATCTTCTGTGGAAGGAATATAGCCAATTTTTGTATTTTTAATATCTAATCCATTAAAAAGAAAACCATCCATTCTTTTGTTTCCAGTTGATTCAACAACTTGATCGCTATAAAAGAACAACCTTGCCAAGTAGAACACCTCGCTCTTCCAAAAGTCTTTTCCATATTCTAAAGTGTCTTTTTCACAAACTCATGGAACAAGTCTTCTTCCTCAGAAAAAGGACTGTGATTGCTCCATGAAATTCAGACAGACCTGCTCATTGAAGATAAATAAGAAATACATGTTAAACGTAGGAAAAGTAAGCGGCAATCAAGCTGTCTAGTTCTGTTTCGAAGATCCATTTCTCCCACAACTTCCCCGCCACTCTTATGACTTTTTATTCAATTATACAATATATGTAAAAGTAATATTGCAGTTTTCAAAAAAAGAATCACATCGTTCATTTTCCTTTTTAACTAAATTTATTTTTACATATAGTTGGTTATACTTAAAATGGAAATGAATTAACAAATTTAAAATTATTAAAAAGTTGTATGTATGAAATGGAGGGGGTTCTCCTGGGGCAACGTAAAATTTATAAAATATCAAGACTATTGATAATTGTGTTTCTGAATTTTGGACTGTTATGTTTATTTTTATGCTTGCTCGGATTAAGAGACACTATAGAAAACGGTTTCCTGGAAACGATTAAGATGATAGGCATCACCATACTGTTACCGTTGCCCTTTATATGGTATCCCATTTATCTGTGGAACAAAAGAAACGAAGGCAGAGGTTTTTATTGGGATGACGAAGGAGTAGTCATTTACTTAAAAGGGGCAAAAGTGTATTGGGAGGAAATAGAAAGTATTAAATTTAGTGAAGTATGGAATGATTCTTTTACGAAATCTACTGTTATATACCCTCATTATACGAATCACGAAAAAATACGGCTTCGCCGAAAAAAATGGATGCCAACACCTGGACACTCTATTGATTGGATTTTGATCGAAAAGCCAAAAGAATATCATGAAAACCTGTTAAAGGCATGGAAAGAAAAACGCAAACTGCTCCAATAAAAACTTATAGATTACCAGTAGAAAAGGAGGCATAAGACAGTGGAAAAATTCCGCATGAGCTCTTCAAAATATAATTTTCGAGGAGGAAAAACAATGACGATTATATTAAAAGTAACAAAGGAATTTGATCAAAGAAAGCTGGCTGCTTTATATGAAGATGTAGGATGGTACGCATACATTAAAGATTTAAATCAATTAGAGAAATCACTATCAAATTCCCTATATGTTTTATCTGCATGGGAAGATGAACAGTTAATTGGTTTGATTAGAGTCGTTGGTGATGGTTTTACAATCATCTATATACAAGACATCTTGGTAAAAAACAGTCATCAAAATCAAGGAGTTGCGACTGGTTTAGTAGATCAGGTTCTAGAGAAATTTAAAGAGGTTCGGCAAAAGGTTCTCCTGACAGAAGAAGCTCCGAATGTTCGGCATTTTTATGAAAAGAATGGCTTCGAATCTTGTGACAAAGGAACACTTGTCGCATTTGCAAAGATGAGTTAGCCACTACTTGTGTGATTAGTTAAAAAAGCAAGCGCATTCGGATAGATACGAATGCGCTTGCTTTTAATTCTGTTGGTAAGTGATTCTCATTAAACTACTACTGTGCAAAATCCTCTTTTTACAGTCAATAAGTCAACTTAAAAATTTCTTTCCCAGCCATCGTATTAAATCTTTTTTCATATCTTCAGAAAATGAATGGTTGATGTTTTGATATTTTTTAAACGTTATATCGCTTGATATTGACTCGGCTACCGAATAAGCAAAATAATCTTCCTGTCCCTTTATTGAGACGATACTGTCCTCCTCACCGTGCATTAAAAGGATGGACGAATTTCGATTAGTTGCTCTCACTGGATCATAAGCAATTAGCTTCCGCATTTCTCTAAGCGATAATTCTGGACGATGATCATTTTCTCTAAAGATTTTTTCTGATAATAAAAAAGAGCCAGACCCGTTAATATTGATTAAGCCCGCAAAACCCGTAAACTTTGCGTGGATTCCTGTTGCTATAAACCCTCCCATCGAAATACCCAAAAGTATAACTTGTTCATTTGAAATTTCTAAATTTTGTAAGAGAATTGGCATTTCATCTATACTCTTGAAGATCGTTTCCCAAAAATACTCTTGAACTGCTGCATTGTTAAAATGGTTATCTAGCTTGTTTCTGCTGTCGTGAAAAGGCAATTCGGGGACAATCACCCCAAAACCAAATGATGAAAGAAATTTTGCAAAATCTTCATAATTTTTGGTACTGGACCCCCAACCATGAAAAATAACAATAGTTTTACCGGTGCTTGGATTCTCAGCAGGAAATACGGAGTATGGTGAAGGGAAAATTTTATGATTTCTCAACTTAAGTTTGCTCCTTACTAAATTCTATTACGCAATGAATGTCATTCCAAAACTTTAATCATGTTGTATCCTGTAACAGCAAAACCAAACTTTTCATATAGTTTATGTGTGCCTTTGTTAGAGCCAAAAACATGCAATTTCAAAAAATGAAGTTTTCGCTCTTTCTTCCATTACTCAATCAACAACATCGTTCGGTACCATTTCCCATCGATTGATAGGCGTCGAAAACGTAAATTTCATAAAGAAAGGCACTATACTTCTCTTGATCTGACTTTAGCCAAACGTAGTCAATGACGTCAGTGTCTTTATTAATTGTATAGAGCCAATGGTTTTTTGTTTCTTTATCCTCCGGTAGCAGTGCTGCTAATTAGTTTCTTGATTTGGCAGCAAAATCATCTGTTGCTTTATAACTATTTAAGCAAATTTTATGTATTCTTTTAACGAACCCTAACTCCTCTTATACATTAACTCTTATGAACTTAGTTTTCTGCTATTTTCTTTAGCTCAACTGCCCGCCCCATGATGAATTTTCTCATATAGTTTTCTAAAAATAACCTATCAGCTATATATCCTAATGGACCGAAAGGAGCTTTGTAACTAAACTTATCAATCATAATTGTTCCATCGCCACTTTCTATAAATTCGTGTGTATGGGTAAATGAATGAAAAGCACCTTTCACCATTTCATCTGTAAACCAGTGAGGTTTCTCCATCTCAACGATTCTGGCTGTTAGCTTTTGTCTTACGCCAAAGTGAGTGGCTTCTCAAGTTACAAAATCGCCTTTCTCCATTAACCCGTTTGTCACTCCTGCAATTGCCCGCTCTTTCGTCTTTGAAGTAGTCTCAGTGTGAACATCGACATTTCTCGTAAGATCGAAACATTTTAAGATAGGTGCTTGAATATAAATTTCATGATTTATGATAGGCATTTGGAGACCCCTTTCCACTTCAGTCCTTTAGACACTTCAGTTTCCATATATCACTAAAATTAATTTATACGATTCGATATTCAATAATTAATTGCTGACTTTTATACTACCATTCACCCTCATATTGTAAAAACACCAAGTGATCGATTAGTGGAAGACGTTAAATATTTTGTCAAAGTAAAAAGAGCGAGAAAATTGCTTTTTGGCAATCTCGCTCTTTAAATTCCATACTGTTTTCTAGTTCACAAACAAGAATAAATAATTCCCATTGCTATTGGCATTTTTAGAATCTACCGCTTTGCTGTAATCTACCCACTTTACCTTTTTATAACGTTGTTCGACTTTATGATGAAGCTCTTCTTCCGTGCTCATGATTGTGAAGACTACTTTTTCATAAGGTAGTTGAAAGTGATTCATCGCTGCAGTTACAGGAGAATCGGCCAACAGCAGTTTGCAGAACTCATCTGCCGTTGCAGCTTTTTCTGCCAATCCATTTTCTGCTTGTACAACGTATTCATAAATTTTCTTTTTTCCGATAGGAAGTTTTGCAACTTCACTCTTCCACAAAAAGTCCATTAATCGTTCATTCATACAACTCTCTCCTTGTTTCCTTGATAGGGTCAATTCCAGCAAAGCTGGGTCGCTTTTCTTAAACCTGTTGAGTAATGCGATCAGCTGCCTGGCGTGCGCCGGAAATGTTTCTGGCGATCGGCCCGATTTCCAGCTCTGCCAATGCCCCCATGACATAGAGGTTATGGGCCCATTGAAGATTTTTGGAAACGATGGGATATCCGCAGTTGGCGCATTGCAAGTGGTTTTCTTTTATCGCTGGTGCCAGCCACTCTTTCCCAGGCAGCGTTGTTTGAAAGCCAGTAGCTAATAAGACGGTTCCGCTTTGCTGAAGCAATCGGTTAGACTTATCGTACAGGTTTATCGCACCTTTCTCAAACCTGCCGAAATGGACTTCGCCATCCGTTGTGAGATTGGGATTTTTTCGCACTTGGTGAAGCAGTTTGATGTACAAGTCACGGGGAATGGATCCCTTATAACGCGCTGCCTTGATTTGCTGTCGCCGTTTTTGGTAGCTGTGTGTTTTATGGAAAGCCATTTGCTTTTTGGGGCCGAGCCATCCTGGATCGCTATCAAAGTCATGGATGCGAAACGAATGGCGCTTTAGCAGCGTTACTTGATTTGGAAAAAGCTTGTTTAACTTGAGAGTTAAATGGACTGCCGTGATGCCTCCGCCAATTACGGTGAATGGTGGTTTTAGTTTCTCTAATCTCGGAAGGGACATGTCGAAAATGTGGTATATCGGTGCATGTGTACCTTCCTGCAAAACGTCTGCCCACTCAGGCAAATGCAATTGTTCGTTATTGCCAATCGCCAAGATCAATTGCTCACTTTGCACCGTTTCGCTGTTACTCATATTTACTTGCCAACCTGTATTCTTTCGGCTAATAGATTCAACAGATCCCTTTTTCCAGCATTTCTTCAGTGCCAATTCTTGAATCATGCAAGTGCAATGTTCTTCAAACAGCAAAAGAGAAGGACGTTTAAATCTTCCAAGAAAAGAAGCACTGTCGTCAAATTCATTGTCTTTCGCAAAAGCTCCCAGTCCAAATGGATTTACATCCAAGTGATGGACTCCGGGTGATCGAAGAAAAGGCATTGAAATAGTGTTAGTACATCGGTGCCAGTTCGCTAAAGGCTCTGCGTGCCGGTCAATTATCAATAATTCTTCCACCTTGGCTTTCTGTTTTCTGATTAAATAACTAGCCATGGTTATTCCTTGAATTCCACCGCCCACGATTATCCATTTAAACATCGTACCCCACCCCATTTCCCATCTTCTCAGTATTAGTCCATCCCCATAAAGCGTAATAATTACGATTTATTAAATATACTCTTAAATTTACCACTTCTTTCTTTCACAAACAAGTAAATTTTTTATCCCATTGCATTGTGCTAAGTACTTGTTTATGTTATTTTTAGAGTGACCGTTATATCTAATTTTACTGGAGGGATACGATGAGTTCCAAAAAAGAAGATTTGCTCGTAACCGCTGAACGTCTTTTTTACAGCCATGGGTTTCACGCAATTGGCTTGAAAGCGATTGTCCAGGAAGCTGGCGTCGCGCTGATGACACTGTACAATCATTTTAGCTCCAAAGAAGAACTTATCTTGGAAATTCTGAACAGAAGAGAAAAGGGTTACTTCGATTTATTGGAGGAAGCTAAAAATAGCGAAAAAGGATCTATTGAGAATCGCCTTGCTGCTGGCCACTTAGTGTGGTTAAAAAATAGTTCGCCTAACGGTTGTATGTTTTTGCGTGCTAAAGAAGAGTTTGGCAGTGCTCCAGATCAATTGATTGTTCAGAAGGTTTATTCCCACAAAGAAAACTTGCTTCAGTTTTTCCAATCAAGTGGGCTCTCCACTTTGACCGCTTTGCAGCTATCCCTGTTATTTGAAGGAGCCACTTCCCTATCCGAAACCATAGAGATCGGTAAAGTTGAAGATTCCTTCATCCCTTTAGTGCAACACTTAGAAGTAGGCTGACTGCTTACTTTTTTTAACCCAAAAATATAGTGACCGTTCTATCTATAATTAGGAGATGAAAATATGTGGAAAATTATTATGCCTGGCATTGCCATGGTCGCTGTCACTTATGCTTTTGCACGATACAGTTTTGGTTTGTTTTTGCCCGACATCAGTTCGACTTTGAATTTATCTGAAAGCCAATTGGGCTATGTAAGTTCGGCAGCCTACATTGCTTATACACTCGCTTTGCTGACGTCTTCACTATTTATTCATAAACTAAATGCGCGAAACGTAATTCTACTGTCTGGTGGTGCTGCCTGCCTTGGAATGATTGGGATGGCAGCTTCCCAAGGATTCTATATGCTGGCTTTCAGCGCTTTTGTTGCAGGATCCGGCAGCGGATGGGTTTCACCGACATTTAGCCAAGTGGTGTCTTATACAATGAAATCGAATTTGCGGGATAAGGGCAACACGTGGATTAATACGGGTACGAGCTTTGGAATTTTTCTGACGGGTCCTGTAGCTTTACTATTTACAGACCAATGGAGATGGAGTTACGTGCTATTTGCAGTTCTTGCAACCGTGGTTTGCTGGTGGAATGCATCTGTAATTGAACAAGAAAAACAAACCCCTTCAGTAAGAAAATCGAATAGATTTAATTTGAAATTATTAACAAAGGCACGATTTTTGATCTTGGCATCTGTCGGAATCGGTTTCAGTTCTTCTATATATTGGACCTTTTCGAGAAGTTACGTTACCGTTGTTCATGGCCTTTCAACAAATGAAAGTGTGGTTTTCTGGATCATCATGGGAGGCGCAGGAATTCTTGGGGGGATTGCTGGAGCCATTATTCAATCCATTGGACTAAATCAATCCTACCGATTGGGCGTTGTGGTTGTCTCTGCTTCTATTTTCTTGTTAACCATTTCCAATCAAGAAGCCATCTACTTCTCGGCCCTGTTATTCGGAATTTCTTTTATCTTCATGACGGGCCTGTTTATCGTTTGGGGCACACGCGAGTTTTCAGCTTCACCTTCTATTGGCGTCAGCATCTCATTTTTTTCACTGGGCATTGGCCAATCAGCCGGATCGATGGCTGCGGGCATGTTGATAGAAGAAATTTCATATCCTTTTGCCTTTAACGTGTTTGCGATCGTTGGGCTCTTGTTTCTTTTTTGCAAAACGAAAATTTATTCGGAGTAATGAACAAACACTTCACCGGTTAAAATTTGTAAAATATTTCATTCTAACACGAAACTTTTTTCGAAGCCAATCGCCATAATAAGAGATGCAACCACAAACAATCATTAGTGTTTGAAGAGGAGGATCGTCATGAAACTGAATCGTCCTTATTTTTACGTAGTCTTGTTTACGATATTGCTTGTTTTTTTAGTCGGACTCGATTATATAAATCACGGTTCGTTTGAGTGGTTTAGCAACATTACACTATCTGCAGTGATTACGCTCTTTTACATCATCTTTACGGATAAATATTATAAAAAATCTTCAGATTAAAAAACTGTCATGATCTGTTTTGAAAGTGACACATAGGTTGAAAAGTCACTTTCAGAATTCTTGTACGCTCCTTCATTAGTTCCTTTAGAGCTAGTTTTTACTCTTAAACTCCTGCTTGAGCAGCGAATACATAAACAAATCATCAAACTTTCCACACGTAAATTCATAGCTTCTAAGCAAACCTTCCTTTTGAAACCCGTGTTTTTCCACCAACTTTTGGGAAGGAGTATTGGCCGGTTCGATTAAAGCTTCGATTCGCTGCAAATTCATGCGTTCAAATCCATATGCTAAAACCGACTGGAAAGCTTCACCTGCAATTCCCTTTCCCCAGTACTCTTCACTCAATTCAACTCCGATTTCCGAACGATGGTGCTGAGACTTTACATTTAAAAACCCACAACTGCCAATAACTTTTTCCTGGCCTTTTATCGTAATGCCCCATCTAATTCCAGTATCTTTATCGAAAATTGATTTATACCAAGAAATTTCATCGATTGCATCTTGCCGTGATTTGAAGGCTTCAATTCCCATATGCTTGGTTACTTTTTCATTGGACAAGTACTCAAGTACATTTGCTGCATCTTCTTCAGTAACTTGCCTTAATATCAATCTCTCGGATTTAAGTGTGGGAAACTTATTTGTTTGGTCCATCGGTTCCTCCTTGACTAGTAGTAACTTACTCAACCACCAGTCGAATCCATTCTGTTTCTTCAAGAAAATCTTTTCTTGTGAATTTTTGCTTTAACATCTTTTGGCGGTATGAAGTAATGGTCCCATCATGTGTAACGACATAAACTTTGTGGCATTTGAAACTTTGGCAAAACCCAATAAACTCTTCAGCTAAGTTAGCAAACTCATCTTCAGATAGCGTATTAATGCCTTCTGACCATAAGGACAAAGACAGATTTGGTGCAAGAGAGAAATTAGGAAAGTCACTTTGAAGCCGCTTTAAATCAAGCAATATATCGCATGGTAATGTAACTGCATTTAACCGCGTTGGAAATATGCGTGGTGCTGCCAAAGGATGGATAATTTTTTGGCACGCTATATCTGCACTCCAAATCGTTGCCGTTTGAAGGGTTCTTAAAGTTGGACTGACAATTAATACATCTTCAGCAGTTAACGAAAGTGTAGAACGCAGTTTTTCAGCTTGGCTGAATCCTTTAGCTGTCAATGAAGGATTGGCCAGTTGAAGGCTGTCTGGCAAATTCACAGTGTGTTCACCTTGCCCATGGCGAATAAAAATCAATTCCAACTTTACATCCCCAGTCTATGAGTTTAATTTATCCAATACTTCTTGCAGGGTGGATTGGCCAGAAATTGTCGGCTCTCTTCGTAATGCGGCTTTCAGCGCTTTTTTGATGTTTTTTTCATTTTCTGGGTCAGCTAAGGTCACGACCGTGTTCGCAACAGCGCATCTGACTGCATAAGAAGGATCGCTCAATAAGTTCAAGAGTGATTGCAAATGAATTTGGGAACCCAGCAAGTACAAACCGGTATAAATCCCCACCTTGGTTAAACTGCTCTTTTCCTGTTGAAGATGCTTTTGTAGTACTGGAATGGCAGTTGCGGCTCCAATTTTGCCAAGTCCTGCTGCTGCATCTCTCCGGACAATTTCTTCCTCATCACGTAAGGATTCAATAAGATATTTTTCTGCTCGGACGTCCCTCAACTCACCTAACCCTTCTACCGCTGACATGCGGACCAGCTCGTCTGAGTCTTTCAATCGCCTAATGTGGGCAATAAAAACTTCTTCTCCCGTGTACCCCCATAATGCTTCAAGAGCCAAATAGCGAATTTCTTCGTCCGGATCTTCTGTTAGTGGCAAAAGTGTGGATTTAATCATCGGATGGACAGGAAGTCCTCCCAAACCTTCTATAGCCATGATTCGTACTTCTCGATCCTCCTCTTTTGCATATTCTGCTATTCTTTGAAAGACATCTGGTCCACCTCGAGCCAGCAACTGTTCAATTGCCATCCTTTTCTGTTCAACTCTCATGATTGTAGTGTTCAACTCCTCTTTTAAGCTGCTGTAAAGAACACCATAAACAGGCTGAACAATGCAATAAAGCATAACGTAATAAAAACCATCTTTTTCCACCGTTCGCTTTTAAAATAAAGATTCCACAACAGAAAATAAAGCACGCTACTGATTAGAAGAAACACCAGGAATCCACCGACATCTTTAATTTCATGTGCATAAATAGACAGAAGTAATCCCGAAAACAGAAACGCACCATATAAATTCATAACGCTTCTTATGCCAATTTGTTTAATTGAATTAGTTTTTGCGTCCGAATTGGATTGCATTTCTCACCTCTTCATCGACCTTTGATGGTTATTTATACGAAAAGCGGAAGAGGATAGTTTCATTTTTTGCAAATTGCCCCAGGTATTTTGCTTCGGAGTATCACTTTCGTCCTTATCCAAATAAAAAAGAAGAAACTTCATTAAGAAGCTCTTCCTCTTTGCTAACTAAAGCATATAGCTCTAGTATGCTTTTGCCCAGTAAACCAAATCTTTCGCCATTTTTCCACAGCACACACAACTATCAGATACAGCTTCTTCATCAAATGGAATGCAGCGTGAAGTCGCCTGCGTCTGTTCTTTTATTTGATCTTCACATGCTTGGTCGCCGCACCACATCGCTTTGATAAACCCTCCGACATGGTACAAATTCGTTTTAAACTCCTCCATATTCACAGCAACGGTTGTTTTGGCTAAGCGATGTTCCAATGCTTTGTCGTACAACGAGCTCTGGATCTCCTGAAGCAGCCGGTCGATTGTTGTTTCGATATCTTTGTTTTTTACATCAATTTTCTCTCCTGTATCTCTTCGGACCAACACCACTTTCTCGTTTTCAATATCTTTCGGACCGATTTCCAAACGAATTGGAATTCCCTTCATTTCGGACTCGCTGAATTTCCACCCTGGCTTTTTATCGCTCGCGTCTATCTTGACCCGCAATGAAGTTTGAAGCGATTGGTGAATGGCATAGGCGGCATCCAGCACGCCTTCCTTATGCTGCGCGATTGGAACAACGAGTACTTGAGTTGGCGCTATAGCAGGCGGCAACACCAATCCTTTGTTGTCGCCATGGACCATAATCATCGCGCCAATAATCCTCGTCGTGAATCCCCATGAAGTTTGGTGAACCGGCTCTAACTTCCCTTCCCTGTTTAAAAACTCGATTCCAAATGTCTCCGCAAATCCGGTACCGAAATTATGTGAAGTACCGGATTGAAGCGCTTTTCCGTCGTGCATCAAACTTTCAATCGTGTAAGTAGACTTTGCTCCCGCAAATTTCTCTTTGTCCGTTTTCCGCCCTTTGACTACTGGAATTGCCAGCACCCGCTCACAAATATCGCCATAAACATCGAGCATCCTAAGAGTTTCTTCCTGAGCTTCTTCTTCTGTTTCATGGCACGTATGCCCTTCTTGCCACAGAAATTCGAGCGTCCGCAAAAACGGCCTGGTCGTTTTCTCCCAACGGACAACGTTAGACCACTGGTTATACAACTTTGGCAAATCGCGATAGGAATGAATGATGTTTTTATAATGTTCTGCAAATAAAACTTCTGAAGTCGGTCGGATGCACAAGCGTTCTGCCAGCTGCTCATCTCCCCCGTGCGTGACCCAGGCCACTTCAGGCGCAAATCCATCTATGTGATCCTTTTCCTTTTGAAGCAGGCTTTCCGGTATAAGCAATGGCATGTAGACATTTTCATGGCCCGTGTTTTTGATTTCCTGGTCAAGCGAAGCTTTGATGTTTTCCCAGATGGCGTATCCGTAAGGGCGGATGATCATAGAGCCCCGTACGCTCGAGTAGTCAATCAGTTCTGCTTTGGTGACAACATCTGTGTACCATTTCGCAAAGTCTTGATCCATGTTGGTAATTTGTTCAACTAATTGTTTGGCCATGTCCATTCTCCTTTTAATAAATATTTTGGAACACAAAAAAGCCCCACTTTAAACTAAGGGACCTCTGGAGGCGGTACCACCCTTATTTAAAGCAAAGCTTTACTCTCGAAATGGCTAACGGCATCAACCGCTGTATTTTTCAATACAGAATATGAAAGGCAGGTTCGACAAATGTACATTGGATATCTCGCAGCTTGCAATATCCTCTCTGAAAAAGTACAGCTTGTTTACTAGTCCTTAAACGTGCGAATGGAATGCTATTTGTATTTTATACAGATTAATTGAAATAGTGAAACAAGTCAACACCAATTAGATGATCCTCTGTCAAAACTAGTTGTATCTTACTCTTCCCAAGTTTTTGAGTAGTGAAGCATTTCTTCTTGGCTCATGCCCATGTGTTCATAAAGCTTTTGGGCTTGGACATTATCTGTTGCTGTTTCAAGCGCGACAAAGCGGGCATGATTTTCTTCGCAGTAAGCAAAGCTTTTCTCCATTAACCGCTTTCCTGCGCCTTGCTGGCGAAATCGTGGATCAACATATAAATCGTTGAGGATATAAGCTCTCTTCAAGGAAACAGAAGAAAATACTGGATACAACTGAACAAAGCCAGCTGCTTCGCCTTCCACCAATGCAATAAAAACAATCGACTCTTCTTTTGAAATGCGTTCTTCCAAAAACTGTTGTGCTGCTTGTTTATCTTCTTGCTGACCGTAAAATTGCCGATATCCATCAAATAAAGGAACAACCCGCTCCACCATGTCCAGTGTGACTCTTTCTATCTGCATGCTATTGCCTCTTTTCTTTTATTAGTACTTCTGTAATATATAGTAAAATAAAGTAACGTGTTTAGAAAGAGCAAAATTTGGATTCAACGGTTTCTTTATTCCCAACCAAAATACCCCAAATGGACTTGTTGAGTCCATTGGGGGTATTGATCAACTAAAATTAAGCAGTCGTTAATGCATTTACTGCCAAAATAGCATCTGCTATTTGTTCAGGTGTAAGTTCTGGATTCATGTTGTGCGTGGTTTCGCCTTCCACCGTTGCCAATTTGCCGATTTCCAACAAATCTTCATAAGCAACATCTTCCAAATGAAGATCTTTTAAGGTGGTTGGCAATTCAATTGCTTTAAAGAAGTCAGCATAACGCATAATCTCTTTTTCAGAATAGCCTTCAAGGACCAACTGCGTCAATACTCCGTACGACACTTTCTGGCCATGGGTCAATTTGTGAATATCCCCTTTTAAGGCAGTAAATCCGTTGTGAATCGCATGAGCGGCAGCGAGTCCGCCATTTTCAAAGCCTATGCCTGACAATAACGTATTTGCTTCAATAATCGCTTCCACTTGTGGTGTGACAATTTTTTGCTTGGCTGCTTTGAATGCCGCGATCCCTTGATCAAACAAGATTTCTTCTGCTTTTTCCGCGATTGCAATGGCTGCGAGCGTTGCTTTCCCGCCAGCCATGGTATTGGAATTGCGTTTTTGTGAAGCTCTCACTTCAACCAATGTCGCCATCGCATCACCCATACCGGAAGCAAGCAAGAAGATTGGTGCGCCTACCACTACTTTGGAATCAATTAACACCAATTCCGGGTTTTTGTTATAGAATTTATAGCCTTCGAATACGCCTTCATCCGAATAGATAACAGAAAGTGCACTTGTTGGTGCGTCTGTAGATGCGGTCGTCGGCGCTACAACTACAGGGATTCCTAATGCATCACCCACAGCTTTTGCCGTATCAATGGTTTTGCCTCCGCCTAGGCCAATGACTACGTCTGCTTTTTTATTCTTGCCGACTTCAGTCAGACGAGTAATCTCTGTATTGGATGCTTCGCCTGTAAACTCTTCGTAGATGTAAGACGTATTTGCTGCTTCAAAACTTTCTTTTACAGTATTTCCGGTAATTTCCCAAACAATGCTATCCGATAACACGAGTGGAGCTTTCCCGATTTTTGCTACTTCTTCACCAATTTCGCCAAGAACCCCAGCACCTTGGATATATTTTTTAGGTGAAATGAATACTTTCTTTTGCATAATGTATTGCTCCTTTCAAATCTTGTTATTATAGTCCATTCAACTAATCGCTCTAAATACTATCGTTCCCTGGAATTTAACTGGGCAAACAAAGTATGTTTTCAAAATGGCAGTAAAATGAAACTTTATAAGAAATGAAACGATATGATTACTATAGGTTTTTTCGAAGGAGGATTTGTCACTATGGCAACTGAAGTGCTGGTTCCACTTGGTTTAATGATTTTTTTTCTTATTTTGAGCTTTATTTTATTACGAGGAAAAGGCGCATTTTTGATTGCAGGATATAACACGATGCCGGCGGAAGAAAAGGCAAAATATGATGAGGTAGCTTTGTGCAAAGCGACAGGAAAAATGATGCTTTGCATTACGTTTTCAATGGCCTTTATTTTCTTAGGCGGATATCTCCAAAAAAATTGGTTATTAACCGTTGGGATTGGTTTGATGATCGCTACCATCGTAATTGCATTGGTTTATATGAATACAGGAAATCGATATAAAAAGAGCGGTGGTTCCTAAATTTAAATTAAAAAATGAGGACATCCGATGATTCTGTCGAATGCCCTCATTTTTTATTTTTTTGCTCGGTTTTAAGATGTTGATTTCCGTGAAATGCTTGTAAAATAAACTCCTTTGCTGGAACTTCTAATATTTCATACCCTAATAAAAAATCGTGATTGTCGTAATATATGCTTTTTAACTCGATATTCTCTTCTCCCAAGAATAATAAATGAATTTCTTCATTTGACCATTCATTTCAAACTCTTCATCGCCAATTTCCTGCTGAATAAAACCAGTTTTCTTCAACACTTTTTGAGATGCTATATTAATAGTGGTTGTTTTTGCATAGATTTTCGTTAAGCAAGTTTATTGTGATCTCCATAACGTTCCTCTTTCAAACGTTTAGCAATAAAACTCCGCTATTACTGTGCCGCGTATACATTTTCTACCCTCTAAGAAAGCCGCCTTCTGAATTGATAATCTGTCCGGTGATCCATTGTGCTTCTTCACTGGCCAGAAATGCGATAATGTTCGCTGCATCTTCAGGTTGTCCGATTCTTCCAGTTGGAAATTTGGGAAGCAAATGCTGCCGAATGTCATCCGTCATCCAAGTCGTATCGGTCGGCCCAGGATTAACCGCATTGACTGTAATGCCTAATTTCGCAAGGTCTGATGATAGCGAAACCGTAAAGGCTGAGATGGCCCCTTTAGTTGCTGCATAAGCCAACTCCTCGGGCATGGGACCCAGACCTTGCCCAGATACTAGATTGATAATTCTTCCAAACTTATTTTCACTTTTTTGGAATTGCACCGCAAACTCTGTACAAAGCAAAGATGTTGTCCTGACATTCACACTATAATGGTCATCCAATATTTTTTCAGTAAGCTCCATGTAATTTGAATTGGTTGAATAGGCCGCATTGTTGATTAAAATGTTAGGTGATCCCAACTTTTCATTCACGGAAGACAAAACCGTTTTGTAAGCACTTGTTTCAGACAAATCTACCTCTATAAACTCACACTGCACACCCATATCGGTAATTTCTGATTTGAAGTTGTTAGGGAAACCAAAGTTTGATTTCCAGTGAGTGAAAAATAGATCTACACCCTGTGACGCCAACTTTCGACAGACTGCAGCCCCAATACCTTTTGGATTGCTAACTCCTGTTATAACCGCGATACGCTTTTGTTGTTCTGTCACGATTGAATCCCTCCTATGAGAAAACGCTCCAACCTAATGCAATTTATAGATAGATATTGATTTTTACATCTCTAAAATACATTTTCTTATACTCTTTTTTAATGACGAAGCACCAGAAATATCTTCAATAACTATGTAAAAACTTTTTAAGAATTTCTTACAGTTCGAGTACAACTTCCAGTAATTTTCTTCTTCTATCACTTTGTTTAATTTTTCTAACTCTAAAGGAATATCTTTTGCCAAATTCTCAATCTCTACAGGATCTAACCCGTTGTTAAGTAGTTCAAGAATGGGTACAAGCAGTCTTTCATCTTCATCATGAATATATACATGGTGAGAGACAGAAGCTTTGTTCCAAAGCGAATTTAGTATTTCTGAATACGCATCTGTTTTAATGTTTTTATTTTTTATAAGCTCATCAAATGCATCCGCAGCATGTGCCACACTGTGTGCCCACCCTTTTCCATGAACAAAACCTCTCAAATCGTTTTCTTGTTCCATGTAGGACACCAGGTTGTCTTTTACTTCCAAAACCATGTGTCTTGTTAAAAAACCATCTTCATTATCTCTATATAAAATTAGTGCAATTAATAATGACGTGAAAGAGCGGGTAAAAACTGTATCTGATCTTACTTCCCTTATGCCTTTGAACAGCATACTGCTGCCTAAACAAGAGTTCAACATTTCAATCAATAGCTTATGTTCAATTTTCTTGCTTAGTATTAATTTGCTAAAAGTCCCGTAAATCAGATTGTCACGCAACTCACTATCGGACGATCCAATATGTTCCATCATAGATTTGATTATTAAAAGTTCATTTTCTTTCTTCCAGCTTTGTTCTCTCTTCTGCAAAGCTACCAAAGTTTTCTTTAGTTGATTTGCCTCCATCGGAATAGTGTCAAAAAGAGTAGTCATAAGTCACCTCTCTCAACTAGTGTTATCATAAATAACCCATAATTTTTAAATCTATTTCATCAATTTTGACATCTTCATAAAAGTCTCTAGTCGCGTTTTCCTTCTCTGTTTCTGTAATTGACTTTTTTCCTGCAAGGAGCTCTCACTTTTTTTGCCACTTGTTCTACATCCATTAAAATGTTTCTTTCGTTTTTACCAAAGCAAAAGATCCAGCAAAGAGAGAGTACAGTTTTTGATTAGCATACCTAAAGTAAATTCTTCACAAAATGGCTGCACTCTCCATCATCCAAATATAAGCTGTACCCGCTATTCTTATAAAATTCAATCGCACTTTGCCAGTCATTATTTGTTTCTAAAAGTAGTTTTTTATAGCCGTTATCTCCCGCCCATAACTCCAAACTATGAATCATCCGGTTGGCAACGCCGGTTCTTCTGTATTCTTTTAAGACAGACATTCGCTCGACTCTTCCAACACCCGAAGCTTCCGAAGAAACGGCACCCGTACAAATTATTCGATTTTTGTAGGTGCCAACTAAAAACACAGCGCCTCGCCCGCTATAGCTCTCAATGATGCTTTTCAAATCTGGATTGTACTTGGGATCGATAAAGCCAAAGCGCTCTTCTAAGCCTTTTAGGATTACATCCCTTGCTTCTTCTTCAAATGACTGTGTAATGGGATGGATTTTCATTTCTTGCAAAACTTGAGTCAAATTCATTTTCCACCTTGCCTTTATTAGATTTCAGTTACTGGCAGTAAGCTCTGTGATTTGAGAATCGGCCAATGTTTTCAACTCTTTTGAAAGCCACGCAAGCCTTTCTTCTATTGCTGCCTTATCGCCGTACCGAATTCTCGTCCCCTCAGATATCTCTTCTCCCAACAAACAAAAATGACTGTATGCAGTCTCCAGCAACTGCAGTACTTGTTCTCCTCTCACTTCCTTTACCACATGCAAATCTCCTGCACTGTATCCTTCGAGAAATCCTTTTGCCAATGCTCTCAGCTGGTCGGTACATTTTAAAAACTGATGTTTGCGATATCGCTGAGTATCTGCCAATGCGATAAAATAAGTTTCATAAAGGTTCATAAAATTGCCAGCCATTCCCCGTGCATAATAAATGCTTGGATATGGATCGATTAAGCGAATACGGCCGTTATCCAGTAAGATATTTTCCGGCGAAACGTCCTGATTTGCCAGAAGCGGTTTCGTGAACTGCTGATTTCGAAGTTTAACAGCCAATTGAATCGTTTGGTTAACGACTGGGTCTTTAAACTCCGAACGAGCTGCACATAAGGTTCTGTAATCTGCTAAATGCTCTTCGCTTTCTTCTTTCAAAAATTCCTTGGCATCGCCAGCAAAAGTACCTTGCAGTCCTTTTTCCTCTGTCCATACAAGATATCCAAAACCATCAAGTCCGTGTAGAGTTTCTTCAGTTTCGCGGTGGATCCTCCCGACCTCCTGTCCTATTTGAAAAGCCCATTCTTCGGTCATTGCATGCAAGTCGATAGGATTTCCAGCAAAAGTTTCCAGTGTATACGTCAGTTCCGGCGAAATATGAAACTCGTAAAATTCAGGTGCTGCGCTTTCTGTTGCTCCATTAACAGACTGGTAATACAGCTTGGTTCCACCATAGTCCGCTTTTAACGTTTCCTCGTTATATGGTACCGCTTTTCCATAAGCTGTTTGTTTCGGAATTCGCAATACAAAATCATCGTTGTCTTTTTGTACTTTCCAAGCACAATGCCATGCACCCTCACCGAGAAATATTGGTTCTTGAACACCGGCATGAACTAGTGCTGCTTCCAGTTTTTTTCGATCCATGCTACTCCCTGCTTTCTACCCTTTATTTAGTTTATCTTTCCTAATTTTATATGAAGGAACATTCAAAATGTTCTTTTCTTACATTTTTTTAAAAATCAGAAGGAAATATTAAAAGCACATGGAAGTATGTTAAACAGTGGAATCGAAATTATCGTCCACACTTAAAGGGCCTCATGCTACTAACTGGGTATATTCCACCGACTAGCGTTTACGATGCTTTGATTTTTGGGACGTGGGTGCAAATTTTAGTTTAAGTACGGAATTCAAGCTTTATGTCAATCAACTATCTGATTTTGATACAGACAAGATATCTAGAATAACTTCCAGATAAATAGGTGGGTAAGTATCCGAAGGAGGTTTCCATGATGAAGATCATTGACTTTTTATTGGACAGCGACCCGGCTGTAAAAAGGCAGACGGAGCTCTATTTGTTGGATAAACACCCTTCTTACACAACAGACGGTTGGATCAGTCAATTTCTTTCTTACTTTGATGGAGAAAAAAAGACGTGGGGAAACGGGATTTACAGCCCGAAGTGGATATCGACTTTTTATACGATGAGAGATTTAAAATCTTTGGAAATTGATCCGGCGCATCCCATTTACCAACAGGGATTGCAGACCTTGATCGACCATATGTGGAACCCTCGAGAATTTGTGGAAGACGATGTTTGTGTCGTAGCAATGCTTTCTGGGTTATTGGCTTACGGCAATTACCCGGCGTCTGTTATTGATGAGATGATTCGCTATTTGCTTGAGCAACAGCAGCCGGATGGTGGTTGGAATTGTTCCGCTGCGCGTAGCCATAGTGCTAAAAGTTCCATACACACCACCTTGTCTGTTCTGGAAGCATATGCAGAATACGAAAAAGAAGGTTATGGAAACAGCCTTTCCAGGATAAAGAAACAGACTCAAACGGGCCAGAGCTATTTGCTGGACCGGAATCTGTTGCGCAGAAAATCGACCCATGAAATCATTTTGCCTTATATTGCTGAGTTTCACTTCCCAACAAGGTGGAAATACGACGTCTTACGCGCCTTGGTTTATTTTGCGGCCATCAGTTATCCGCATGCCCCCGCATTGGAAGAGGGATTGGAACTGCTCAAAAAAAAGTTTGAAAAAGGGTACTTGACTAAAGGGCCAGCCTACACTGGCAAGATTCACTTTCGGATGGAAACCGCAAAAATTGGAGCTATGAATACATTAAGAGGATTAATGGTTTTAAAACGGTACTCTCCTGATTATTACAATGAAATCCTTCGTAAGGACATTGTCATTTCCCAAACATGAGCGTTATAGAGAAAAGAGAGAAGATGAGCTTTTAGGCGGCTCCTTCTCTCTAGTTATTAGTATATATTTTGCTTCATGATTTCTCCGCATTTTAAAATGGAAGACTTTGAAACAGTGAAACTGTGAGGATCGATGTAAACAAAGTGCCCGCTGTCATTAAAGTGACAATCTTACGCCCGTTCTGTGTCTCTGAAGATTTCATAAGTTCGTTGGTCATAGTAACCCAAATTATACTTGTGACTATAGCCAGTAGACCGATTATTTCTGAAGACATGAATAATCCCTCTTTTCATTTGTATTTTATGTACATCTTTAATTTCTTATATACGAAGCGGTACAGTTGAGGTTTCATGTTTTTCCTGTGTTTGGACAACAGGCTTGCTCATTTCATCAAAACAAACAAGGCACCCATAGCTGGATTTGAAGCTCTTTTGCAATGGCTTTGTTCGGAACTGCTGAGATTTGAATTTCTTCAAAAGTCTATTTTTAAATTTTATTTAAATATTCAGTCTTTTTAAAAAGGGTTTTAAGCAGCATTGAAGAATTAAGCTTTAGAAAAGAATTAAAAAATTGGGAGGGATTAGCATGACTTTGGAATACAAACACATTTTGACGGCGGTTGACGGATCACCTGAAGCGGAAGCGGCTTTTAAAAAATCGGTGCAAATAGCGAAACGGGATAATGCGGAATTGAACTTAATTTACGTAGTCGATACCCGCTCCTTTACGGCGATGACAAAACGTGTACCGGATAAAAACGATGATGTATTTGATTATGGCATCCAGCTGCTTGATGACTATAAGAAGGAAGCTGTTGCAGCAGGCATCCCGGAAGTGAATGAATTTGTGGTTCCGGGATCCCCTAATAAGGTCATTACACGAGACTATGCCAAGCAGGTGGATGCCGACCTTATTGTATGCGGAGCGCAAGGTTTGAATGCAGTCGAACATATATTAATGGGAAGTGTGTCTCAACATATTGTCAGCAGCAGCCCTTGTGATGTTTTGGTGGTCCGAAGCAAAAAGCCTAAGCAGTAATTATTTCTCCGGAAGAGTTCGGTTAACTTGTTTTTCAAGCTAACCGAGCTTTTTTGATTGTATATAAAGGCATGGTGATTAGCTATTTACCGAGGATAGGAAAGCCAGTAAGCGAGTGGAACTAGCACAAGCATAAATGCAACCCAGCTGAGAATTGACACCTTTCTTGAAACCCCCCACTTTTTTTCCATAAACTTGACGTGGATAGACACAAAAGAAAAACCTATAAAGCTGAGGACAAACCCTAACCCGTCTTGGTAAATAGTAAGAGCTCTGATGGCCCCCAAACCTATAAATAACAGCGCAAGATGCCAGATGATCCAATAGAATTGCTGATTTTTCTCTACTTGATCCAATGTACTCCCTCCTTGTATTTTTCAAAAGCATAGAGCTTTACACAATTTTAGTAGAAACAAAAAATAACAATCAATTTATGAATTAGTATCCCTCCGCTATAAGTAAATGTAACTTACATCTTTACCCAACACGGATTTAAAACTAATAATTTCTATGTTTTTTCTTATTCGAGTAATACCATATAAAATAGCTGACAGTCCCCGTAACCAATAGTAAGGATGGAATCAAATGAAGTTCAGTTGGCAAAAAGAGATACAACACTATTGCCAGTAGCATTAACGGAAGAACTGTAGCGAAATATATCCTTACACTTCGGTTGTTGAAGCTTAAATCAAAACGTTCCAAGGGATCACCTCCTAATTATTACCTTAACATATTAGGATGAAATGGAATTGATTCTATTCATTTCTTTTCTGACTTTTTTATCAAGTGTAAATAATTTTAGACAAAATATAGTTTTATAAAAAGACACCAACTACCAAGTCCGAATACTATTCAACCATCAAAGGAAAAAAATAATGGGCTGTTCCTTGTTCCCAAGTTGCTGTCACTTCATAAATCGTTCTGCCAGTTTGTCCTTCTAAAACGACCATATCAGAAGAACTCTTTAAATTCTTTTCAGCTTCCCAAATAGTTACTTTGTAAGAAAGTGGATCTGTCTCAAATTTAAACTGAATAGATGTTTTCGAATTTACTTTCGGAGCACTGCGGTTGCCAAGCAGTTCAAAAGGTGAGATGGATTCTGCTTGCACAGAAGCCATCGCATTTTCTTCTGGGTCAAAGTAACTCCATGCATATCCACTTAGGGCAGCCATAAACTGTTCTCCATTTATTTCGATTTTCATTTGCGGTGGCTTTTGTGAGATGGATTCTAGATCCTCCGAAGAAGTATTCATGTCTCTGTCATTTTGCACCAGTGGATTTTTGGAGCTGCAGCCGACCATCATACTAATAAGTATACTCATTAAAAATAACTGTCTTAAGGTCATTTCCTACCGCCTCCAATACCATTTAGACGGCGGTTGAAAACTTTAGTTACAGCGGTACCACTTTGTTGCAAATACAAAAAACTTTTCAATCACCTGCTGCAAATACTTTTTTGTTTTGTTCTATTGCAACCAGGCAAAGCGTTTTCAGATCTTGTGCAAATTGGTTGATGCCCCACGTAATTTTGTCTGCTTCCCCTTGTTTAGTTAGATCTAGTCTGTATTCATTTAACAGTCTTTCACAAATCATCACTAACTCATATAGATCTCTCGTTGAAAACAAGCGATCACTATATTGATCAAGATTGATTAACAAGCTGTGTTTTTTGCAGGATATCCCTCCTGATCTATCAGGTACTGGTGAAGTCTCTCGTCAAACTTTACATATTTGGGGGAAGACGCTATTTCTTTGGGTTTATTAGCAATATAAAAATCGATTCCGTTGGTCATGATATCCCTCCAATTTTGTTGAGACCACTCATGGCTCCTTAAATAAAATTGCCTGCCTCGGAAATAATTTACTATAGGAGATCTCAGATATGATAAATTACAAGGAAACCAGAGTCGATCAAAATGACCCAATACTCTTTCTCCATGGACTTGGGGCGAGCTGCTGGATGTGGTGGCAGCAAGAAGCTGCTTTCTCAGATTATCCACTAGTCCTGGCCGATTTGCCGGGACATGGGAAAAGCATCTCAACGCCATGGGTTAGTTTATCGGATACCACAGAGTTAATTGTCGACGAAGTGATTGGAAATCGAAAGGTTCATGTGGTCGGAATTTCATTGGGCGGCCATGTAGCGTTAGAATTAGCAAAACGATTTCCCGAAAATATTCTTAGCCTATTGGTCAGCGGCATTACCGCAAAACCGATGCACTTTCAGTTTTTAATGAAACTACAATCTCGTGCAGTACAGCGTGGCATACAAAATGAACGCTACCTGAACAAACTGGCCCGGGAGTACTACCAATTGCCTCCCGATAAAACGACTGAATTCATAACGAATTATCAGCTGCTGACACGTAAAACCTACGAAACGATTTGGAAGGAAATCATGTCTTTCAGATTGGACGAATCCTATGGAAAGATCACCAGTCCATGTTTTATCGTCGCAGGCGATCGCGAGTCCCGCGGCATTCTTGAAACAATTCAATTGGCTCCAAAATACATTCCGAACGCCAAAGGGAGTTTAATCCCAGGAGCACAACATGCCTGGCCTGTACAAAAAGCAGAGCTTTTTAACCGTGTTTTGAGAGAGTGGTTAAATGATCTCTGATCAGGTCCATCACAGTTCACGGCTAGTGACAGCCCGATTAAACAAAAGGAGAAAAGATTTGCTGTGCTCAGCTTCTTTTCTCGTTATTCTTTGAACTTTAATCAGTTATTCAGCATATGTATTCTTACTTTTCGTATAGGTGTAAAGAAGAGCACCTGCAACAAAAAAAATTACACCGATTAAAAGATCGGTCGTCTCGGTGTAGATTAAAATCGCCGCTGAAATTATAAGCAGGATGCTTATAACTTTTAATAAAACAGTCATATGACTTCCTCCTCATTTTTACACAGATAACTTCTCTAATTTAAAATGTTCAGTAAGTGAAATCCTACGCCCATCTACATGCCATTGACTGTAATCTTTAAAAACCGACTCTATATTGTTTTCATAACAAACTTCCACCAAATACTTAACTGTAAGAAAACTTCTCCAATAATCAAACATGATGCTTGATAAACTTTCCTGATACGAATTGCTTCCAAACTCATCAAGCGGTCGATCTCCATACTTTACCGTAAATAGGGTAACCAGCTCCTTTTCAACGGCTGAGACTTGATGAAATTCCTCATTAGTTAACAGGAACTTTCGGGGTAAGTACTCACACATGCCTTCTTCAAACCATATGCTGTCTTCCCGCTCTTCGTCAAACTCATCTAAAAACAAATCGGAGTGATGAGTTAGTTCGTGACCGAGAATTGTGAGAACATGCTTTTCTGAAAGCTTCTCGTAAAACTGGATGATATGGGGAAGATCCAGCCCATCTAACTGCTGGACGAAAAGTTCTCTCCAAGCTAGGACATCTGGTGAGATATAAATCGTGTTCTTGTTTGTAAATGCTGGGATGGGAAGATTAGAAAAAACAGTTGTAGCAGACTCTACAGACGTCCAAACAACTGCCTTAGGTTTATCTACTAGGCAATAATTAGTTTCTAAATGTTTTTGATAGGCATTTAACTGTCTTTTGAATCGTTCAATGACGGCTTGGTATTTTTCCACCTCTTCTATTTTTTCAAAGGCATAAATATGCTTCATTCAAAGGCTCCTTATATAAAATTTCAGCTAACATGCAACAGCAATAAGTTTGGAAAGTGACCCTATCACAACTATGTCCATATTAATTATACCAATAATATCCAATCTTTCATCAAGAAATACGCTGTGTTTTCAGAAAAGAGGTTGTTTTTTCGTCGATTTCATTTGCCGTATTCCCAAGCCAAATTAAATGCCCCCATGAGTCGACTAAATAAAGGTTCGAATGAGGGATATGTGTATGTGCATGGTAAGGATGCTCTAAAGAAACGGCTCCATCATGCTTACTGTGAAGAATGAGCGTGGGGCAAGCAATTGATTGTAAATTTTCAATAGTTATTTCCGCATTTTGCTTGAGGTCGATCATAAAGCCAAAGCCCGATCGCTCGCGATTGTTCATTTTTCGCATGGATTCACGATCAGTAATCGCAAATTTAGTTTTTGCCTCCCTGTAGGACAGAGTACTGAATGATGAAAACATGCTGCGGAAAATCAATTGCGGAAACCTATTGTTTAGTACAGAAATGAAAGACCAGGTAAACTTTTCAGTATAAGGTTGAAATAATATTTTAGCTGTCTTGTATTCTTTATCTTTTGGTTGAAGCCAATTAGTGGTTACTGCAGACTGTAAAGTCAACGTGCTGACCATTTCAGGAAAATGTGATGCAAAGTAAATGCCGCTGGGTCCGCCAGCTGAAATCACAAGCAAGTGAACTTTCTCGATATTCAAGTGATTGATCAATTTGCGGTAACATTCGCAAGCTGTCGACAGGCTTTTCCCCACCCTCTTTGAAGTTTTTCCATAGCCTGCTCTTGAAGGAGTAATCACCATAAAATCGTTTTCAACCAATGCTCTGTAACCCATTTCTTCCTTGGAACTTGAATGTCCACCGTGCATGACCAGTACCGGTTCTCCCTTTCCAACAATGGAATACTCAATAGATATGCCATTACATGTGAAAATTTCGACCTTTCGCTTCATAATTTTTCACCTCTTGTAGTGTTAACTGTATAATCCCCCAAAATTTTAAATTGCTGCTTTCTTTCAATAACTTAACTCCTTTGAAAGACCATGATTTATAAACCAGAAAACCATTTAGGATTTCTCCTAAATGGTTTTCTGGTTTTACGTATTGCTCTTATTCGAATTGTCGCTTTCTGCCATGGCCATGACTTCCCATAAATGGCCATCAAGGTCTTGAAAGCTCCAAGCATACATATACTCGTTATCCATCACATCATTCGATGCTGTTCCGCCCGCTTCTAACGCTTTGTTGACGATGTCATCAACACTTTGACGGCTATCGGCAGAAAGCGCCACAATCACTTCTGTATTTGTTGTCGAATCGGCAAGTTCTTTTTTGGTGAACGTTTTAAAAAAAGGCTCAATTAACAACATGACAAAAATGTTTTCTCCGACAATCATGCACGATGCATTTTCATCCGTCATTTCTGGATGAAATTCAAATCCAAGCTTTGTAAAAAACTCCACCGATTTGTCCAAATCTTTCACAGGCAAATTGACGTAAATCTCTTTTGCTTTTAATGCCATTGATTCTCCTCCATTCTGAATTAAATTAATCATTTATCTTAATTCGTTAAAGACCAGAAGAAGCCTGCTTAAATTCAATTTTTTATTTTCTTTTAGCAAATATTTTTGATTCTAAAATATGAATATACATTTTTAATTCTCTACACAAAACTATATTGTCGGTTCTCTTTAAATATGTAGATTTCAATTTATCTTAGTAGATACTTGATAACTCGGAAACCATTGGATTAAAACCTTGTATAAAGTAATAGAAATTTTTTTAAAAAATGAAAAGTAAGAATATAGTATCTTTTATTACTTTAGATATTTTAAGTAATAAAATAGCAGGGACTTCTACAAAAAAAGACAAGAAATTCGCCTGAACAGGCTCTTTTCTCATCTCAAATTCCCTATAGCTGCAAGTCACTTAAGTTGTTTAGCTGCTTCAATAAAATAGTTGCACCTTTTGTACTCAGAAAAAAACCAGATGCATATCGTTTGTTTTCTGGAAGTACTTTTCCGGTAATAAAACAAGCAGCGTATGGCTGATATTTTTTCATTACTACTTTTTCATCTTCCATATAAAATACAATCTTATCATGCTCATTAAGTTGAAAAGATTTTCTTAGCTCATATGGAATCGTAATACGTCCCAAGCGATCAATTTTTCGAACAATGCCTGTTCTTTTCATTTGTATTCTCTCACTTTCGTAACCAGGACTGTATTGTGGGTGATGCATCATTTGGACACTCAACTAAATAGCATATGCTACAGAAGAAGCAAAGCATCTACATCTAAAATTTTGATCACACGGCGATCTTCTTGCTTAATCCAGCCCATATCTTCAAATCTCGTAAGCTTCCGGCTTATGGTTTCTGGTGCTGTTCCCAAAAATGATGCCAGGTCTTTTCGGGACATGGGGAGGCGAATCTCAGCACTCTCACTTTCTTGGACCAATTCAACCAAATATAAGGCAATGCGTGTTTCCACATCTTCGGTGGCAAAACTAGTCAATTGATGTTCTGCAGAATCAAGCCGTTTTGAAAACTCCGTTAAAATTTTCAATGAAATATTCGGGTGTTTCTGCAGCAATTCCTGTAAATCAGAATTGTTTATGCTGCAAATCTCCGTTTTCTCCATAGCTTCTCCATAGACTTCATGTACGGATTCGGTAAAAACAGCAAGTTCACCTGTAAACTCACCTGGTGACAAAATTCGAATCAGCTGCTCCTTGCCATTCTCTGATAAACGATACACCTTTATTTTTCCTTCATGAACAATATACAAAGAGTTCGAAGTGTCGCCGGCTCTGTATAAAATTTCGCCTTTTTTCAAAGAAACTGGACGAGTCGCTTTCGCAATCATCTCCATTTCTTCTGGTTGAAGATGATTGAAAATCGGAACAATCGAAACACACAACTCATGATTTTTATTGGTTTTTGAACTGGTATGTTTAAATGCCTCTTTATGGTCCATACTTTCAATTCTCCCTTCGTATGCGCCAATTAAACGATAGAATGACGAATGAATTTTGTTATCATTAAAATTTGCGATCTCTATCAAAAAGTTCAAGAAGTACGACTGCTTATATGTTTTATAAACTATTTTTCATAATTAAACCAGCAATTGATTTTCAACCACCGATATAAGACATCCCGATTTTTTTACGGGTTTTAGCAGTTTGCTCTGTTCGTTCGTCAGAATACCGATCTGTACGATTTCCCCATACATGGCTCACAGCGTTCAATATTCCAGCGTCATCTAAACCATTTCGAAGCAATTCACGAATATCAAAACCTTCTGTGGCAAACAAACAAGTATAAAATTTTCCATCCGAAGACAGGCGTGCACGCGTACAGGAAGAACAAAAAGATTCTGAAACGGACGTTATAAATCCTATTTGTGATTTGCTTTCGTTGTAACTGTATCGCTTCGCCACTTCACCGAAATAGTCTTTGTCGACAGGTTCCAGTTTATAAACAGTTTGAAGCAACGAGAGAATTTCTTTTTTGGTGATTACTTTTTTAAAGCTCCAGCTATTGTCAGTTCCTACGTCCATAAACTCAATAAAGCGAAGTGTAATTCCCCGTTCTTTAAAATAAGCTGCCATCGGCAAAATTTCTTTTTCATTCACATCTTTTTGCACGACCATGTTTACTTTTATTTCGAAACCCAGTTCATTGGCATAGTCAATTTGTTCAAGGATTTTTGAGGAACCCACACCTCTGCCATTGAGCTTTCCAAAAAGAGTAGAATCCAAAGCATCCAGGCTGATGTTCAATCTTCTTAAACCCGCATCGTACAAAGATTGTCCATGCTTTTTCAGCAAAAGGCCATTAGTGGTCAACCCTAAATCCTCTACGCCGTCAATTGACAAAATTTGCTGGATCAACTCTGACAGATCTTTACGCAACAAGGGTTCTCCCCCTGTTAACCTAATTTTTTTTACTCCCATCGTTACAAATAACTTGGTCAGCCGGTAAATTTCTTCAAAAGACAGCAATTCCTGTTTTGGCAAAAATGCATAGTCATCCCCAAAAACTTCTTTTGGCATACAATACGAGCACCGGAAATTGCACCGGTCCGTAACGGAAATTCGCAAATCGCGGATTGGCCGCCCCAGTTGGTCATTTAATGGTTTTCTTTCCATAGTGCTTCTCCCTTTCTACATTATAATTCAAATCAATTAGCATAATTTGATCATCAGCCTCCGCTAACCGGCGGGATTAAGGCAACAATATCGCCTTCTTTTAAGACCTCATTCGGCATTGCATATTCTTCATTAACTGCGAATTGTACGGAACTTTCTTTTAGACCACTATATTTTTCTTCAAGCCATTTTCGAAACTCGCCAACAGTTTTTTCTGTAAAAAGAACAACTTCATTGGATCTACCTGTAATGTTCCGAATTCCCGCAAAATACTGTACCGTAATCATTTGTATCCTCCCGGTTTTTTCTTTTGGTCGCCACCCCATTCTTCTCCATCATTCCAAATTTCTTTTTTCCAGATTGGAACGATTTCCTTGATTCGTTCAATCGCATATTCGTTGGCTTCATAAGCGGCTTTCCGATGAGGTGAAGATACTGCAATTACTACCGCGATATCACTGATTTGAAGTTCGCCGATGCGATGGGCTATTGCCACTTGGCAGCCCTCCCATTTTCCCTCTATCTCCTGACCGATTTGTGCCAATTTCTTTTCTGCCATCGGCACATAAGCTTCATATTCCAAGAAAAGAGTTTGTGCAGTTCCCGTCCATTCTCGAACATGTCCTGTAAAAAGTATGATTGCCCCAGCTTCAGCTCTTAAAACATAGTCTGCATACAATTGAGGATTGATCGGTTCTGATACGATGCTAAATGTTTTCATCTAGTTCCCCTTCCAACCAGTTCATAACATACGTGTCTATCTTTTGGGTAATGGTTAGCTATTTTTCCTGCTGAATTATTCTATTTTCCATAACGCGCTGCCTTCTTCTACTCCTAGAAGAAGAACGTCTACCGTATCTCCTTTTTTGAATCCCCTTGTCCCACTTGGCAGGACAATCAGTGAATTACCTTTTGCGATCGAAGCAACTGCATTTGATTTGTTAAAGCCTGCTGGTTTTATAGTAATGCCGTCGTATACTGCTCTAATAAAACGAGTAAACGGATTTGCTTTTGTAAAATCTTCTCCGAGTACGGCTGTGGTATGCGGCAAATACAGTTTTTCTGCACCCATCATTTTTAACAAAGCCGGACGGACAAACAACTCAAAACCTGTAAAACAGGCAGAAGGATTTCCGGACAACCCGAATAAATATTTGTTATCCGCTACAGCTACTGTCGTTACACTGCCAGGACGCATGGTGACTTTGTTGAATAATACATGGGCACCCAGACGCTCATAAATGGCCGGCAGAAAATCAAAGTCGCCAACCGATACACCGCCAGTGGTAATCAAGCAATCCGTTTCCGCAGCCGCTTTTTTTACAAGTTCAAAACTCTCATCTAATTTGTCCGCAGACAAGCCATATGTTTTACACAAAATTCCCATACGAGCTAGCTGCGCTGCTATCATTGGACCATTGCTGTTGCGAATTTTTCCCGGAACGAGCAAGTCAGCTACATCCAACAACTCTGTTCCAGTCGACAAAATGCCAACTACCGGCTGTTTGGAGACACGTACTTGTGCGTAACCAAAAGTAGCAAGAACGGCAATAGTGCCAGAATGGATTAGGTTTCCACTTTCTATTACTGTTTCACTTTGTTTGATATCTTCACCTTTCTGCGAAACATTTTCCAAAGGCGTGAAAGGTTTTCGAATTGTGAAAGAGTCCTTCGATTCGACAGTTTGCTCGAACATGACAATGGCGTCCGCGTTTTTCGGGAGTGGTGCACCAGTCATAATCCGTATTGCCTCGTTGCCGTAAAGAGGCTTTTCTGATACTGTCCCTGCTCCAATGTGGTCGATAACTGTAAACGTGACGCGGTTATCACCGGAAGCTCCAATTGAGTCTTTGGAAGAAATGGCAAAACCGTCGTACGGAGACCGATCAAATGGCGGTACAGGGTGCTTAGCTACAATAGGTTCTGCCAGTATCCGATGATAGCTTTGATTAAGGGATACCATCTCAGTCCCAAGCAACTGTGCCTGTCCGATTATTTTTTTTACAGCCTCTGACACCGGAATCGGCTGACGTTGTTCAATCATTCCCATCTACTCCTTGCTTTTATTGATTAGCTTTATGTGTGAAAATCGAACCTGAAGCTTAGAAGCCAAATATAAAAAGCCTACACACGAGGATGATGATGTTTGCAGAGCTCAAAAATGATATGACGAATTTCCGGCAAGACGAGCCGCTTCATGGCGATCTTTACTGCCGCACGTGAACCCGGCAGTACAAAAATAGCTTTGTCCGATGCCACACCTGCTGTAGCCCGGCTTAGAATGGCTTTGGTTCCAATACTTTCTGTAAAGCTCAAGTAGCGGAACAATTCTCCAAAACCTCTCAATTCTTTATCAAAAAAAGGCTCCACGGCTTCCAATGTCACATCCCGTTCAGAAATGCCTGTGCCACCTGTGGTTATGATGGCATCCAGTTCTTCATTTTCCAACCAATCGGACAATACGCCACTAATTTCATTTTTGTTGTCATTGACGATTTTGTAGTTACAAACTTCCAATCCGTTTGCTTTTGCCAATTTTTTAATCAATTCACCGCCTGGATCAGCATCTTTTTACGCGTATCGCTAATCGTTAAGATAGCAATATGTACGTTTCTTTTTAGTGGAAACGAGTTCGACAATTAACTCTTCCTTTCTGAATCAACCAAATAAACGATGATATATTTTTCTGCCTTCTGCCGTACTTCGAATTCCATGAATCAGCAGCCTGCCGTCCGCAAACAAGATTAACCTTTTTTCAAATGCTTTGATCTCAACAAAATATGGGTTCGATTTAACTGCACATCCCAATTTTAATCCTATATTTTCGGCATCGGCCAATGTAATGGGACGATTTCGATCAGGCAACACCTGAACTGTATCTCTACCGCATATGACTGCGTAAGAATTGACGGCTTCATTTTGTAAAGAAGGAAAAGTGCGATTCTCCCCACATGTTTGGCAGTCATTATTTTTTATGCGTGAAATTCCGATATCACATTGTGTGTTATCCCATAAATTGAAATGATGAATTTTTTTTCGGATCTCTGTTTGATTTCCATTAATCCATTTAATCACTTCTGTGCATTGCAGCGCAGCGGTCACTTGAACTGCCGGTGAGATGATGCCGGCCAAATCGCAGGTTTCATTTATCGCGGGAAGCACCGGCAACAGGCAGCGAAAACAGGCGTTTTCTCCTGGTATAAATGGGAAAACTACTCCTGAGCTTCCAACACATGCCCCATAAATCCAAGGCAGACCGTATTTTACGGATGCGTCATTGATCAAAAGGCGGGTTTCAAAATTGTCTGTTGCATCTATAAAAATCGTACTGACTCCTGCAAGTTTTTCGATAAGTTTTGCATCAAGATGCTCCAAATACGTATACAATCGCAGATCACTTCGAATTGCTTTTAACCTTTTTTCTGCGGCAACAACTTTTGGCCTCATCTGTTCTGCATCATCTTCAGTAAAAAGCTGTTGCCGCTGCAAATTGGAAAACTCGACATAATCCCGATCAACTAAATGAATTTCGCCAATACCGGCTCGTGTCAAAGTTTCAGCAATGGCAGATCCCAATGCTCCACATCCAATGATTGCAACAGCTGTTTCACTTATTTTCTTCTGGCCAGTTAATCCTATGGGGTTAAACAACACTTGCCGGGAATAACGATTATTCAATGGTTTCTCACCTTTCTATCAAACTCACTCAGATGCTCTCTGAACCGAGTGTTTCTTTAGATTTTGGTGTAATATCAGTGAACGTTCCGACATAGCGAACCACTTCACCTGTATCATCGTTTACTGCACTAATATTCAACCATTGAAGATACTCTTCTCCATTTTTTCTTTTATTCCAAATCTCGCCTTGCCACATGCCACTTCCCTCGATTTCTTTCCACATCTTTTTGTAGAAATCAAGAGGCTGTCTGCCAGACTTCATAATACTTGGTTTTTGTCCGACTACATCAGATTCGTCAAATCCAGTCAGTCTGGTAAAGGCAGGATTAACCGTTTTGATTTTTCCTGAGATGTCGGTCACCAGGATGCCCTGGCCCGTAGAGTTGAAAACTTCAGCAGATAGCTGCAGGCGATCTTGATAATACATCCAGACTACCAGCACAAGACTAGCCAATGCGACTTGCGAAAGAAGCATGAAACCGATTGAATACTGCCCCGTAACCGAGAAGATAATCGATAGCATAATCGGAGGGAAAAATCCGCCCAAACCGCCCATCATTGAGACAATTCCGTTCGCAATGCCGGCCTGTTTGTTAAAGTAAAAAGGAACGAGTTTGAAGATAACGCCGTTGCCAATCCCTGCGCTTACAGCAATAGCCAGACTGCCCACAGTATAAAGCTCAATTGTCGGAGAAAATGCCAACATAATTGCGGCGACTGTATAGATGGAGAACGTTCCCATCAATAGCAGCAAAGGCTGCAATTTGTCGCCAAGCCATCCGCCTACAGGCCGCAGAAAAGTTGCAAGTGCAATAAATCCAGCAGTTCGCATGCCGGCATCTACTTTATCGAGTCCGAAATTGCTGACTAAAAAGTTGGGAAGATATATCGTAAACGCGACAAAAGAGCCAAATGTAATGAAGTAAAATAAAGAGAAATACCAGAGCTTCTCATTTTTATAAACCCCTTTAATTTGTTCAATAATAGGGGTTTTCACTTTTGTTTCGTGGCGATCTCCAAAGAAAAAGTTCAGCCCTGCAAAAATCAGCAGCAGGATCAAGTAAATTTTGACTGTTGATGACCAGCCAATTTGGGTAGCAATTAATGGTGCTGAAAATGTAGTGACAGCTGTCCCGATGTTGCCGGCCCCATAAATCCCATTGATAAACCCGTGCTTTTCTTTCGGATAGTACTTAGGCAAAGAAGTGACACCGACGGAAAATACTGCTCCACCGATTCCTAAGAATAATCCACTCACAATAAGGTCTGTAAAACTGGAAGCTTCACTCAAATAAAACACAGGAAACAAAAGCAAGATAAAGCTTACTAAAAATATAATACGAGCTCCAAAGATATTGGCGTAATACCCTAATGGGATACGCAAAATGGATCCCAGTACGACAGGAACCGCTGTTACTATAGCCAATCTTTCTGGAGCAATGGCTATGTCTTCACTGATAAATGGAATAAGCGACGATATTATTACCCACACCATAAAACCCACGACGAGATTCATTGTTTGAAGCGGCAATTGCATTTTCTTGATCATCAAAATCACCTTTTCCACCGAATTTTCTTTACGATTCTTTCATATTAATTTCCTGTCTTCATTGTATCCCTAGACAAGTCTATTTTTAATAAGGGAGAGCCCTGACGATGGAAGGGAAAACCCTTAAAATGAAAAGAGCTGCTTCCAAAGGAAGCAGCTCAGTAAAGTCAGGTAATAAGGGAATTTAATTTTTTATACAATTCGTCTTGATCGACCGCCTTCATCGCTTTTTCAGCCATCGGAAATAATACGGTTTCCTCTTTCATGAAATGGACTGTCAAAACTTCAAATGCCTCTGCTGCGTCTTGCGCAACGGCTTTCATTTGTTCCAATGTCAGCAAGTCGATATTATCACGGGTATGGTGAAAAAAGTGTCCAATATAAGCATCAATTTCCTGGTGCTCATCTTGAATCCCAACGAGTGGTCCCTGCTCAAATCCAATGTAGTTTCCAAGCGCTGGAAAAAAGAATTCTTCTTCTTTATCCGTATGGTTTTTAAAGGGTTCGATAAACTCAAAGAGCTTTTGGCGTAACGTTTTCATGTTTTCACGCCCGGCTTCCAAGCTGAGCCGATCATCTTCAAACGATAAGACAAGTGCATGCCATTCATTCATCAAAAAGGTTAAATAAGCATGTTCATTTTCCAACAGCCTCATCCCGGGTTCTTTAAATCGAAACTCTGATTTTTCTGCCATGCAGATGCCGCCTCCTTACTATCATCAAAAATTCATTAGCTTTTTCTTTAACACATATTCAACTAATTCCGGACGGCTCTTTAACTGCAGCTTTTCCATAATTTTTGATTTGTGCGCTTCGACTGTTTTTACAGATATGAACAGTTTTTGAGCAATTTCTTTATTTCCATAGCCCTTAGCAACCAAAGGAAGTACTTCAATTTCTCTTTTGGACAACAATTCAAAAGGATCTGATTCCTTAACATTTTGATCTTTATTCTGCAATTCCCGAACCAATGACGTAGCCATATTTGGGTGAATATAAGTACCGCCATTATAGATGACTCTTATAGCCTGCAGCAGTTCTTCATCTGGGGCGCTTTTCAGCATATAGCCGGATGCGCCGTTTTTTAACACATGAAATAAATATTCTTCATCGTCATGCATCGTCAAAACCAAAATTTTGGTTTCCGGAAAGTCCTCTTTGATATTTCCTGTCGCCACGAGCCCGCTTTCACCCGGCGGCATGCTTAAATCCAGAAGTAAGATGTCCGGTTGGTGTTTGGCTACCATTTGATAAGCTTCAATTCCATCTGCTGCCATTGCAATTACTTCCATATCTTCTTGGAAATTGAGGATCATGGAAAAACCGCTGCGCACAATTGCATGGTCATCTGCTATCACAATTTTCATGTCGCCATCTCCCGCTTTTCTTGTAAAGGCACACGCAGGTGTACGGTAGTTCCTTTGCCAACTTCAGAACTTATCGTGACATTGCCCAGTACCAATTCGGCTCGTTCATTCATTCCGTATAGTCCAAGCCCAGTTCCTATTGGGTCGCTTCCTCGCACAAAACCGGCACCTTCATCTTTGACAATTAACTGCAGCACATTGTCTTCTTCAAACAACCTGACTTGAACCGTTTCAACATGGGCATACTTAATCGCATTAAATACAGCTTCCTGGCAAATTCTGTAGAAAACCGTTTCGACTTCGGTTTCATACCGTTTTCGTTCAATTGCAGACACAAAGTCGACGCTCAATCCAGAACTTTCTTCCAATCGTTTGAAGTGTGAGCGAAAAGCTGCTTCTAACCCAAAATCATCGAGGGCTGACGGACGGAGTTCTACGGACAGGTTGCGTATATCATCCATTAGCCGTATTAATGTAGCCGTGCTTTCATTGGTTTTCTTTAATACATCTTGATCATCTGTCATGTATTTAAGGGCCCGCAAATCAACAACTGCGCTCAAAAGCTCTTGGGCTACACTGTCATGCAATTCCCTTGAAATACGCTTTCGTTCATTTTCCTGTGCTTTAATGACATTTTTCATCATTGTATTTTGCTCGAGTTTGGTTTGCGTTTCAAATTGAATCGATAAATCTCTTAAGATAAAAACACGGGTGCCTTTTTCAAAATCTACGATATGAAAAGTGGCAGCGTAAGGTGTGATTCCTTTGCCTTCGGTTTCCAGAAAAACTTGAAAAGAGGAAAAATCTTCATGATTGGAACTCGTAAAATAACAGTCTTTGCATGTTTGCAGATCACTCTCACTGGTATAGCCTATACAAACTGTGCAAAGTGCATTTTCTGCACCTTTTTTAAGCTGTTCCAGCACATGGACGTTCATAATTTTTTCGGCGGCAGGATTCATGGAAATTGTCTGGCCTTCCCTGGTAAAAAAGAAAATTGCTTCAGTGCTGTTTTCATACATCTTCAGCATCAAGTCCGTTAATTGTTCTTTTTTGTCAGAAATCAATTACGCAACAATTCCTTTCCATCCAGTTTGCCAAGACCGGATTTTGACATGCTAATCAACAGCTGCAACTTTTCCGTTGTCATTAAGTTTGCTTCCCGGTATCCACCTAAAAGCACACCCACCACTCTGCCGCTATGCCATAACGGTGTGGCTCCTACACTCTTTAACTTTTCCAGTCTTAGTATTGGGTAGTTGAACAAATCATCTCTTGAAGCAAATTCGCTTACATCGGGTACCATCAATGGCTTTCCGCTTTTAAAAACGCCCCCTGCAATTCCTTTTCCAGATTGCAGCACAACTTTTTTGATGCGTTCGCTTGTATTGCCGGAAATGTACTGCCATTTTAACACGTAAAGATTTTCCGCTGGTTGGACCAATGCAAGCGCCATAATATCGCATCCAAGAGCTTCCCGGAATTTTTCAATTTGCAATTGGTATTCTTCTATATATTCCATACTTTTATCTCCTATCAAACTAAAAAGAAAGACTCATTTCTAATTTGTTGGTTTGTGTCTTCTGTATAGGATATAACTTCTGCCCACATAATTCAACGGTACGCTCCAAACATGTACGAGACGCGTAAACGGCCAGAATGCAAATATAGCGAAACCAGTCAAAATATGAATTTTAAAAGACAAAGGCACATTCGCCATAATTTCAGGATTGGCATTAAAAAAGAACAAATCTCGGAACCATACAGATATGGTCAATCGATAATCAAAATCAGGCTGAACCACGTTGGTAACGAGTGTGGCATACATGCCCATCACAACAATAAACAAAAGAAGTGAATTCACCGCAAGATCGGAAAACGAACTTAGTTTCCGGACGCTCGAAATGGAAAAACGTCTAAAAGTTAAAACAATCATCCCAAACAAGGTCATAAAACCGAAAAATCCGCCGATGTAGATTGCGCCGATATGATAAAGATGGTCGTTGACTCCCATGGCGTTCATCCAGCTTACTGGAACGGCCAATCCCCCGATATGACCAAAAATCACGGGGATAATCCCCAAGTGGAACAATAAACTGCCAATCATCAGCTGCTTTTTCTCAATAAATTCACTGGATTTTGCTGTCCAATGAAATTTATCAACGCGGTATCGGTAAATATGGCCGAATATGAAAATAGCCATGCACATATAGGGGAAAACTACCCAAATGAATTTATCAACTGTTTCCATCGACAGGCACCTCCTGCTCGATACAAACTTTAAACGTTTCGCGCAATCCTTTTACAAGATAGTAATATGGACTATTCTTTTCTTCTAAAGACTTGAGCAAATGATAGGTTCCATCTTCCAATACCGCAATCAGCATTTGGAAGCTTTGGGGTGCCCGGGGATCTCCCAGCCACTCAGCTGCATATAAAAACTCGCAGATAAGCGGGAGGAAATCGGATAACTCCGAGTCAGGCATTTCAAGTCCGAACATTTCATACGATACCTTCATCTTGGCAAGCATCTGGCCCCGTTCCTTCGCATCTTCGAACTTGAAGTACGTCATAAACAATGTGCTGTCTTTGTCAAAATCAAAAATATCGGTATACATTTCCTGTATCTGATCCAAGCTCAATTCGTGCATCAATTCCCAATAACGTTGAACATGCTCAAATGCCGGATGATCCGCATCAAATGATTCCTCAATAAGAGAAGGATGAAAATCCAGTTTTTGCGGATAGGTCAGGTGATGGGCAAAGAAGCCGAATGACACTTTGTAACGATATAGCTTCTCTAAATTAATCACGCCAAATACCTCCATAGAAGTTTTCTTCGTAAATTTCTTTGCCTGTTTTCGTAGCGGTTCCAGTTGGGCTTGGGGATGCAGGTCCACAGCCATCACATGAACTGCCAGAATCAGTTCCCCAACCGCCCATGCCTTCTGTATCAAAACCTTCCATTCCTTGTGCTCGGTAAGGGTTGACACGGCCTTCTCTGTGCGTAGTTGGAATAACAAAGCGGTCTTCGTATTTGGCAATTGCCAAGAGTCTATACATTTGTTCCGTTTGATGAGCCGTCATGCCAATTCGCTCCAAGCGGCTTTCATCAAAATCTTTGCCCGTTGTTTTGGCACGCATGTATGAACGCATCATGGCCATACGCTGCAGCGAATGCTTCACCGTCTCGGTATCCCCGGCAGTCAACATATTGGCCAAATATTGAATTGGTGTCCGCATTTCTTCAATAGCAGGGAAAATCATATCTGGATTCTTGATGGAATCTTTTCCTTCAAAATAGTTCATGATTGGGCTAAGCGGTGGTACATACCAAACCATCGGCAAGGTGCGGTATTCCGGGTGAAGCGGGAAAGCCAGTTTATGCTCAATTGCCAGCTTGTAGACAGGTGAATTCTGAGCCGCTTCAATCCAGTCTTCTGAAATTCCGTCTTTTCTTGCCAATGCCATCATCTCAGGATCAAATGGATCAATAAATAAATCACATTGCGCTTTGTACAAATCTTTTTCGTCCGGTGTAGAAGCTACTTCCAGAACACGGTCTGCATCATAAAGCAGAACGCCTAAATAGCGAATCCGGCCTGTACAGGTTTCCGAGCATACGGTAGGCAAGCCTGCCTCGATGCGCGGGAAACAGAATGTACATTTTTCTGCTTTATTGGTCTGCCAATTAAAGTAAACTTTCTTGTATGGGCAACCCGTCATGCAATACCGCCAGCCTCTACATGCTTCCTGATCGACCAAAACAATGCCATCTTCTTCCCGTTTGTAGATTGCTCCAGAAGGACAAGAGGCAACACAGCTTGGATTCAGGCAGTGTTCACATAGTCTTGGCAAATAAACCATAAACGCCTTATCAAAGTTAAATTTGATTTCTTCTTCTATTTTTTGAATGTTTGGATCCAGAGGGCCAGTAATGTGCGCGCCAGCCAAATCATCTTCCCAGTTTGGGCCCCATTCGAGATCCATTTTTTTGCCGGTAATCAACGAGTGCGCCCGCGCAACAGGTGAATGTTCTAATTCACCTGCGTTGGTCAAGTGCTCGTAATTGTAGGTCCAAGGTTCGTAATAATCTTTCATTTCGGGCATATCGGGATTATAAAAGATTTTCCCCAACGCAATTTTTGACAGCTTATTGCCTGATTTCAACTCTAGTTTTCCTTTGCGGAGTTCCCAGCCGCCTTTGTACAGCTCCTGATCTTCCCAACGCTTTGGATAGCCGATTCCAGGCTTAGTTTCTACGTTGTTGAACCACATGTATTCAGCGCCTTTACGGTTGGTCCATGTAGTTTTGCACGTAACACTGCAGGTATGGCAGCCGATGCATTTGTCGAGATTCATAACCATCGCTACTTGTGCTTTAATCTTCAAGCCAGTCGACCTCCTTCATTTTCCGAACCGCTACGTACTCATCGCGCTGATTGCCTATTGGCCCGTAATAGTTAAAGCCATAGCTTAGCTGCGCGTATCCCCCGACCATCTGAGTCGGTTTCAAATGGATCCGTGTTGGTGCATTATGGCTGCCGCCGCGGGTATCGGTGATTTCTGATCCCGGTACTTGGATGTGTTTGTCTTGAGCGTGGTACATGAACATTGTGCCTCTTGGCATCCGGTGGCTGACGACGGCACGCGCTGTCACTACGCCGTTTCGGTTGTAGATTTCAAGCCAAGCATTATCATCAATGTCGTGAGCCTTCGCATCTTCATTGTTGAGCCAGACAGTCGGACCTCCACGGAATAACGTCAGCATGTGCTGATTGTCCTGGTAAGTGGAATGGATATTCCATTTGCCATGAGGTGTCAAATACCGCAGCACGAGTGAATCGACTCCGCCTTTAATCTTCTTATCATTTTTACCAAACACCATAGGTGGCAATGTCGGCTTATAAACCGGCAAGGCTTCGCCAAACTGCTGGAAAATTTCATGGTCAATATAGAAATGTTGTCTGCCGGTCAATGTCCGGAATGGAACCAAACGCTCGATATTTGTTGTAAATGGCGAGTAGCGGCGGCCCATTTTATTGGAGCCACTGAACACTGGTGTTGGTATGACTTCACGCGGTTGGACAGTGATGCTTTGGAAAGTGATTTTCTCTGCGGCGCGATCTGCAGAAATATCTTTTAATGGAACACCGGTATCTTTTTCCGCTTCGATATATGCTTTTTGCGAAACACGGCCATTGGTCGCTGATGATAGATTTAGCATTGCGTCAGCTACTTGACGCGCTGTTTGGATTTTCGGCAAACCGTTTTTAATCGTTTCATCAAAGTACGTGCCGTTTATCTGCTTTAACTCCTCATATTCTTCTGCAACTGAGAAGCTGACGCCGTGGGCACCGGTTTTGCCGGTTGCCAAATTCGGTCCTAAGGTAATGTATTTGTTGTGAATTTGAGTGTAATCCCGCTCCACTATACTGAAGTTTGGCATTGTTTTGCCGGGAATCGCTTCAATTTCGCCTTTGGTCCAATCTTTGACCAGACCCATCGGCTGTGCAATTTCACTGGCTGTGTCATGGGCAAGCGGTGTAATTACGACATCTTTGTAAATACCAGGCAAATGTGTTTCTGCCATTTCAGAGAATCTTTCAGCCAATTTCGCGTAAATATCCCAGTCTGACCGAGATTCCCAAAGCGGATTGACCGCCGGATTAAATGGATGAACAAAAGGATGCATATCTGTTGATGACAAATCGGTTTTTTCATACCAAGTTGCGGCCGGTAACACAATATCCGCATACAGTGGCGTTGAAGTCATTCGGAAATCAAGTGCAACCATCAAATCCAATTTGCCCTCTACATCTTCTCTCCAGACAATTTCTTCTGGCTTTTCTTCGACGTTCGGTTCAGCCAACAAGCCATCCGATGCGCCTAACAAATGCTTCATAAAGTATTCCTGGCCTTTGGCAGAACTGGAAATCAAGTTTGAACGCCAAATGAACAAGGTTCTTGGGAAGTTTTCAGGTGCACCAGGATCTTCTACAGCAAATTTTGTTTCACGGGATGTAACTTGCTCAATAGCGTAATCTAAAATTTCCTTATCGGTCTTTCCACCTTTTTCAGCAGCTTCTTCAGCAAACTGGAGGCTGTTTTTATCAAATTGCGGATAAGAAGGCAGCCAGCCCAGTCTTGCTGCCAATACGTTATAGTCAGCCGGATGCTGGTATGCAACGTTTTCAGCGAGTGGTGAAGTTAGGGCATCTGTGCCGCTTTCTTCATATCTCCATTGTTCCGTTGCAAAGTAAAAGAAGGAAGTTGCATTCTGCAGTCTTGGAGGGCCCTGCCAATCTTTTGCAAAAGCGACTGTAGACCAGCCTTCAATCGGACGGCATTTTTCTTGTCCAACATAATGAGCCCATCCTCCGCCGTTAACACCTTGAGAGGCTGTTAGGATGACCAAGTTTAAAATTGCCCGGTAAATGGTGTCGCTGTTGAACCAGTGGTTGATTCCGGCACCCATTATAATCATCGAGCGGCCATCTGTATCCAGTGAATTTTGTGCAAATTCACGGGCGATCTGCGTAACGACCGATGCTTTTACCGATGTTATTTTTTCCTGCCATGCCGGTGTATAATGGGACGTTTCGTCATCGTAACCTTTGGCGTTGTATTCACTGTCTGTCCGAATAATGCCGTACTGGCTCATCATCAAATCATAAACAGTTGCAGCGTAACGTTCAGTGCCATCTGCCAAAAGGACTTTTCTTGCCGGAATCACGCGTTTAAAGACGCCATTTCCTTGATTATCGAAATATGGAAAAACAATTTCCTTCCATTCTTCTTGGTGGCCTTCCACACTCAAAGCCGGCTCTACTTTAGAGCCATCCTCATTTTCAAGAATTAAGTTCCATTTTTTATCTTCTTCCCATCGCTGACCCATCGTACCGTTTGGAACCATCAAGTTGTCTGCCGCTTCATCAAAGATGACCGGTTTCCATTCTGCATGTTGTGAAGTATCTCCTAAATCACTGGCACGCAGGAAGCGCCCGCCTTTTAATGTATCTTCATGAGGATCCAGAAGAATCATAAACGGCATGTCCGTAAACTGTTTCGCATAATTAATGAACATTGGTTCTTGGCGCGTTTGGTAGAACTCATCCAAAATCACGTGTGTCATGGCTTGAGCCAATGCGGCATCTGTTCCAGGATGTGGAGCCAGCCAATTGTCAGCAAACTTTACATTTTCCGCATAATCTGGAGCCACGGACACTACTTTTGTTCCTTTATAGCGAACTTCTGTCATGAAATGCGCATCCGGCGTCCGAGTCATGGGCACATTCGATCCCCACATCATTAAGTAGCCTGCGTTATACCAATCTGATGATTCAGGTACATCTGTCTGCTCGCCCCATATTTGTGGAGAAGCCGGTGGAAGATCTGCGTACCAATCATAAAAGCTCAGCATCTGCCCACCAAGAAGCGAAATAAAACGTGCTCCCGAAGCGTAGCTGACCATTGACATCGCAGGGATTGGCGTAAAGCCAGCCACGCGATCCGGGCCGTATTTCCGAATTGTGTAAATCAATTGTGCTGCGATCAGTTCCAGCGCATCATCCCAGTTAACCCGGATATGTCCGCCTTTTCCTCGCGCTGATTTATAGAACATCGCTTTTTCAGGATCTTCTACAATGCTCGCCCAAGCCTCTACTGGATTTGCATGGCTTGCACGAGCTGCTTTCCATAACCGCCAAAGCTTACCGCGCATATAAGGATATTTCACGCGAAGCGGGCTGTATTCGTACCAGGAAAACGTAGCCCCTCGTGGACATCCGCGTGGTTCAAATTCCGGCATGTCCGGTCCGCAGGAAGGGTAATCAATTTGCTGATTTTCCCAAGTGATGATGCCGTTTTTCACAAATACTTTCCAGCTGCATGAACCTGTACAGTTAACGCCGTGTGTGGTGCGGACTACTTTATCGTGTGACCATCTTTGGCGGTACATATTTTCCCAATCTCTACTTTTTTCTTCAAGGATTGACCAGCTGCCTGAATAACTTTCTACTGGTTTAAAGAAATTTAATCCAAATTTTTTCTTCATCGCTTACTACCACTCCTTCTCAGAATGAAAACATGGATGGGAATACACTCCATATCATTCGTATGTGTTCATTATGGAAGTGATGCAAAAAAGTTCCCATTAGGGAAAGTCCTATAGAACCGGTGGAACTCCCTTGTTCCCAGAAAAATTGCGGACTTTGTTCTATTAATAGGCAAACTGTTTAAATTCCTTTTAGACGAATCTTGAACAAGCAGACAGGAAACATTCAATATTCCCTCTAAAAATTTCTGTTCAAAATAAAACCAAAGATACCAAGTCCCCTTTTGATTTAACTATGCTTCAGGCCTTTTATTGGAGCGAATAAGGGAGTTCCCTCTTTCCGATAAGGAAATGCCCTAGCTGGAAAATTTCGGGTTTTCAGCGTGTTATACTGAAAAAAAATGAGGGGAATGAATGATTATGTCAGGACCATCTTTGCGCCAATTGCATGCCCATCATGCAATTCACGAAGGCGCCTTATCCGGCGCATTAACAAAAACCGAAGAAGTAGAAGATTTATTGAGAGCTAAAGAATATGAAGTCGCTCGTCAGGCAGCCGACCATTTGCTGGAATATTGGGAAACACGGATCATCAGCCATGCAGACGCGGAAGAAGAAGGATTTTATTTGGAAATGATCGAACAAAACTCCGAACTCAAACAAACCGTAGCCGAGTTGACGCGTGATCACGATATATTGCGGATTATTGTTTCGGATATAAAAAAACTGCTTGAAGACGAAGGCGTCAGCTACGGAGTTATGAAACAGTTCCATGCATTGCTTGTGATAAATGCCATTCATAGCCGTGAAGAAGAACGGCTGCTATTGAAGGAGCCTGCATTATGATAAACACACTCGGTAGAAACGACTTATGCCATTGTGGAAGTGGAAAAAAATACAAAAAATGTTGTGGAGTCCAAGATTCTTCAAACTTGATCACCGAAGAACAAAACAAAGTACTTCAAGGATTTCTCCAGGATTTTTTTGGAAATTTTCCTCGTCCCTCAGAACAAAGAGAGCTGTTGAAATGGAAAGATACGGTTGAAAACCTGCTCGTCCCTCTTTACGGGGAAGAAAAATCAAACGGAATTATTGGGGATATCTTTTTCTTTTCCGAACGGGTCGATGTGTGGAATGGTTTTATCGAACAAAAAATTGCCAAGGAAGAAAGAACACAAATTAAACAGATTCTTGAAACTTGGCTCAACCCCATGTTTATGGCCGGCGAAGTTGTTTCCGTCTCCGACTACCGCGCACAGGTCCGCGATTTGCTTTCTGAAGCAGTCATGGAAATTGAAGTCAATGAATCCTTTCCTGTAGAAGCCGGAAATATTGCTTCTGGTTTTTACTTGCCAGATGTTCGAATGGGTGCACATTTCTTCATGGTGCTAAACAGCTTGACTGTTGCTGTTGAAGTCGAAGAGGATAGCGTTTCCAAGCTTCAAACTATGTATCAAAGCTCTAAAGCTGCAACGGCACAGGAATTTTACAGCCAAAACATCCTGACGGTTTATCAACTACTGAGCAGTGGCCTCCTCGCTACTGACAAAGTTTCTTCGGCCGTTCTTGAGACTGTGGAAGAGTTGGAAAACTTCCTGATAGATCATGATTTAAAAAGCGATGAACTAATCGAAGCCTTTTTCCATTACGCAGAACCTTTAGCGTTGATTCCTAAAGAAGCTGTGGCTGGCGCAATTCAATTTGCCATCGAAAACCAGTTGATAAAATTGGAATGGCGTGCCGAAGACATTGCAAAGTATTTTGCCGTAGACGAAGAAAAATTGGAAAGCTTCAAAAAAGAAATTGATTCTTTTTATCAAAACGCAACGGGAAATGAAGACACTGAAAAAGAAGCAGTATATGCTTTCGAAGTGGGAACAGATCCCAAGAGCAGCGAACTGCGGAATTGGCAATTGTATATGCATTTAAAAAACGCCACCATCAAAAGCGAAAATGAATTAAAACGCCAGATGGAGTATTATCACAGCAAATCTTATGAACCAAAAACCAAATTGGAAAGTGCTCAACTTCTTGCCTATAATGCATACACCGATTCAACTACGGCAAGCCACTTGAAGGAAATTCAGCAATTAGATCCACAAAATACAGACGCATTTCTACTGGCCGCTGAAATGGAAGCCGATTTGGCAACGAAAGAACAATTGCTTCAGCAGGCAGTTGCCTGCGGCAAAGAACGTTTCGAGCCGGAAATGGATGTTGCTTGGCTTTACGTTCCCAATCGCCCCTACTTGCGCGCGTTATTTTTGCTTGGGAACTTCTATTGGGAACAAGCTCGCTTTGAAGAAGCCTTCCCTGTTTACTACGAGGTATTACGTTTAAATCCGGGTGATCACCAGGGCGTACGATATTTAACGGCATCTGCATTAATAGCACTCGGACGTCTTGAGGAAGCTGAGAGTTTAATCCTCCATTACGAACAAGAGTTAAGCGATAACGCATTCTTTGGTTGGTTTAAGTGGTCGATTGAACAGCAAAAAAATATACTTTCACAAAAATCCCAGGAACTCTATACAGAAGCTATTGATCAAAACCCATATTTGAAAAAATATATTGAGAAACAGTCTGCTGCTTTGCCTTATCCAAAGTCAGCTGCCATCACTCCACGCTCTCCTGAAGAAGCCACGCTAATTTGGACATTTTTAGCGCCGACGCTTCAGGGCAGTAAACACAAGATATTGCAGACATAGAAAAATAAAAAGGGCTAAAAAAGGCTGCATTTTCTGTACAGAGGGTGCAGCTTTTCCCAATCCACTTTCTTAATTTCAACAACTAAGACCAGAACAAGCTCAGCCTTAAATAAATGAATGCTACTTCTACACAAACTTGACGCGTATCAAGGTTTCTTAAAAAAAATTCGGTTAAGCTGATTTTATCAACAGCTAAAATTTTAGTAGGAGCGAAACATATGTTGGTGCGCAATAAGTAGGAGTGTTCATTATGAAGAAAATACTTATTCTTTATGCAAGTTCTACCGGAAATACAGAAGAAATTGCCTGTTTGATGCAGACATATCTCAATTCAAAAGGATTTGAGGTGACGCAAAAAAATATAGAATTGGACAACATGGAGTTGGATTCACTGCTTAGTTATGATGGTATCTTGTTTGGTACCTACACTTATGACGATGGAGATCTTCCCTTTGAAACAGCGGTTTTCTGCGACAGCTTGGAAAACCTTGATTTAAAAGGAAAAGTAATCGGTGTCTTTGGTTCAGGAGATACGGCCTATTCTCAGTTTTGTGAGGCAGTAGATTTGATGAAAGAAAAGTTTGAACTTTTGAATGCAACTGTCATTGAACAGACGGTCAAAGTTGACCTGTTTCCAGATTCAGATAAAGATCTGCTATCCATCAAAATAATGATGGATCAATTTCAAAAAACGTTATTGAATTCTATAAATCCCGAATTATCTAAGATATAAAAATGAGGAGAGATGAAAATGAAAGAACAAAAACAAGCTCAATACGACGGTTTTAATGAAACAGATCGCATGATTAATGAAGGATTGGGCAACGGCTCAATCAATCCGAAATATGCAGAAGTTCATGCAGAACTAAAAGCCAAAGAAGAACTTTTATCGCTTTCTATTGCACAAGATAAATCAAAAAAGAAGGATGACGATAAATGAATGCCATTCAATTAACTTCAATGTTTTCAGTTGATTTCCACTTTACATCGCTATTGCATAATCATAATTTGATTCTAATTGTCGGTATTGTTGTTCTTTTCATTTCTGTACTTTTACGTTCAGTAAAAACATTTTCTTTGCAAGCTACTTTGCTGTTTTTGTTGTTTGTAAGCCAAGAAGTTTTTTCCAATCCGCTCTATATTTTGTTGATTGTTCTACAATTAGCGTTAGGTTTCTGGGTGCTTTGGAAAGTGAAAGAGGCAATAGATGAAACATTCTATCGGCAGTCCGAAAAAACATTAAAAAGAACACGAAAGCTAACAAGAGGCGGAAATTCTGGCACGCATCATTTTTTACTTTAATAACTATTCTTTTTAAAAGATGTCTACACAACGCCTATCAAAAGCGTTGTGTAGACATCTTTTTTAAAAAAATATAACAGCTAACGCTACTTCCAGTTGTAAAGTAGATTACATATTTCATGGCATCAAGACTAATTCGTAAATTCTTTACTACCAATCGAAGATATAAAATAAGGATTCTCAAGTCCAAAGTATTTGATAAACACCAAATAAAAAAAGCCCAGCCGAGGATAATAGCGGCTTGGACTTTCAATTGTTGATTTATTCGTCTGCGTGAACCACATATACTGTCATTGAAGTGGTTCCATTATTTTCTATACTGATCTTTTGTTGAGGATTGCAGTGAATGATATCTCCCTGGTGAACAGCAGACTCTATGTCATCCAGATAGCATATACCTTCTCCTTCGGCCACAAACACATAGGCATTCTTTTGGGGATGGCCATGCTTAGGCATGACTTGTCCTGGCAGAAAGTTAAATACGATTACTTTACTTTTTTCTTCTTCTATAACCACTTGCTTTGACATTTTCTTTTCATCGTATATTTGAAGATCCAACAATTTTTTGATAGTCATGATTTTTGCTCCATTCTGGTTTGGTTTTTTCAAGCTTTTTTGCTAAGTAAATAGGGCTGCCGATAAAGCAAGACTGATCATTGATATTCAGCTATTCTTCTGCATTTCACCTTTTGTGTCCTTCTTACTGTTCTATCATACAAGTTCTACAAATAAAAAAACTTGATCATCGTCAAGAAACTCAATGAAAATGTGGAGCGTTTTCTCTTAGAATTGGAGAGGATGGACAAAATAAAACTGCACCTCCTATCGCAGAATACCTGCTTTGCAATAGGAGGTGCAGTTTAGATTAAATTAGCGTTTAGAATACTTACTACTTACTACTTACTTTTCGCCGCTTAATTCAACAAGAATTTTCACTTGTGTTTTATCTTTTGTTAACGCCTCGAAGCCTTTTTCCACAATGTCATCCAATTGAATTTGAGAGGTGACAATGCTCTTTGGATTTAATTGGCCCGTCCCCATCAAGTCTACCGTTTGTTGGAATGACGTCGGTGTGTACGCAATCGAAGATGTGATTTTCACACCGGTATTGGTCAATTGAAGCGGATTCCATTCGATGGGTCTCGCGAAAATAGACACAATCACCATTGTTCCACGCGCTTTTGTTGCTGCGATTGCCTGTGTGAATGTGGGTGCGACACCGGCCACTTCAAACGATACATCGACCCCGTCTGGAACAATAGCACGAATGGCTTCGACAGCATTTTCAGTTCCGGAGTTGACGATATGTGTAGCCCCTAATTCTTTTGCTTTTTCCAGACGCGTTTCGGATAAATCCAAGACAATGATTTTGCTGGCTCCTGCCGCTTTTGCCGCAATTACCGTTACCAAGCCAATAGGGCCGGCTCCAAATATCGCGGTCGTGTCTCCAAATTGAAGGCCGCCTTCTTTGATCGCTTGAACCGCCACGGCAGTGGGTTCAACGAGCGCGCCTTCTTGCAGGCTTAAAGTTTCCGGAAGCAGGTAGACATTCGATTCGGGGGCATTGGCAAACTTCGTGAAGCCCCCATCTCCGTGAAGACCGATAAAGCTAAAGCCATCGTATTGGTCAATGTCTTCCGGTTTGTTGCCAAAAGTTAACGTAGGATTAATCGCGACACGATCTCCCACGTTAAACTTGGTTACTTGTGATCCCACTTTTTCGATGACACCAGCAAATTCGTGACCCATGATCAGGGGTGCGACTTGACCCGTTAGCTGGTCTTCTTTTTCCGTAGGAACAAAAACCGGCCCTTCCTGGTACTCATGCAAATCACTGCCGCAAATACCCGCCCATGCGACACGGACCGTTACTTCATTGTCTTTTAATGTTTTTAACTCCCGTTCTTCGATGCGAATGTCTTTTTCTCCATACCATACGGCTGCTTTCATAATATAATTCCTCCTGAGTTTTTAATCTTGAATGCTGTTTATTAGTGATAAGAGTCAGCACATCTGCTCTGTTCGGCTCTCTTCTATTCTATTGCAGTTCTATTTTACGATCTGTGACTTTTCTCACAAAATGTGCAGTTTTTCTTGTAAAACTTGTTGCAGGAGTTGAGAAAACTAATTAGCAGAATAAATACGAACCTAAGTCTGCATAGCTTGAAAGACTTCGATTCTTTGTTTCTAATTACATCCTATTCTTCTTCTCCTTCCAAAGCATCATTTCCCAAATAAGCTTGCAGCATCCAGATATTTTTATTTAAGCTGGCTTTGTAGCCAATTAACATATCCACAGTTACGTCGTCTTCTTCTGTCACAGCAAGATGGATTGCTTTTACTGTGACATCCCGGACAACCCGGTAATCGTCCACCAATATGCTGACCATCGCTTGAGAAGAAAGAGATTCCTCATAGGGTGTTTCATTAATAAAGGCATGTTCCAGATATTCCGCTAAAGTTGAATAAGGTTTCTCACCCATAGCTATCAAGCGCTCACCAAAAGCATCGTAATAATTGTTTGCTTCGTTGTAAAGTTCATTGAATTTTCCGTGCAGTGTAAAGAATTCCGGACCTTTTAAATACCAATGGAATTGGTGAAGTTTTACAAAAAGTACGTTTTGATTTGCGATTAAATGATTGACCATAAAAGCACCAGTAGCCTGGTGGTGTTCGGTGTGTTCAGACATGATAAAATTCCTCCCAGTAGTTTGCTTGAATGCATATTGATAAAAAGAAAAAAGAGAGTTGTGATTTTTTCTCCATTATCACGCTAAATTAAACTAGCTATAAGCTACAACTTTTTCATAAAGTTAAGCATGTACAGGTTCCATCTTTTCTTTCAGATGCATGTTTTTACGATTGAATCTCATCAATCTCATGGCGTTCAAGATCACAATTAACACGCTCGCTTCATGAATGAACATGCCGGATGCCAGATGCACTGAGCCAACCAGCACGCCAATCAACAAGACAGCAACGATTCCGATTGCAAAAAATGTATTTTGTTTCATGTTGCGGATAGTTGCTTTAGATAGCGAATAGGCATGCGAGAATTGCATCAGTTTATCAGCCATTAACACGACATCGGCAGTTTCCATGGAGATGTCTGTTCCGCCTTCTCCCATGGCGATGCCGATATCCGCTGTAGCAATAGCGGGTGCGTCATTAACACCATCACCTGCCATTGCGACAATACTTCTTTTTTCTTTTAACTTCTTGATAAAAGCCACTTTATCTTCCGGCAATAATTCGGCATGAAATTCATCCAATCCCAATTGAGCAGCAACGAGTTTAGCAGTATGCTGGTTGTCGCCAGTCAACATAATAATTTTCTTGATTCCATTTTTTCTCATTTGAGCAAGGGCAGGGGCTGCATCTTCACGAATTTGGTCCGCAATCGAAAAGATGCCGGCTATTTTCCCGTTTACCGCTGCTAAGATTGCAGTGTTGCCAGCTTTTTCACGTTTCACTGCGTAGGCTTCAACTTCTGGTGTGATGAGAATGCTTTTGGCTTTCATCAGTTTTCGGTTCCCAATTGTCAAAACTTGTTCTTCTACTGTAGCCACTAGGCCATTGCCTTTAATGACTTCAACTTTTTTAGGCTCATGATCGAGATCCATGTTCCGGGCTTTCGCTTCTTTGACAATCGTCTGTCCGAGATGGTGTTCAGAAACTGTTTCAGCTTGTGCTGCAAGCCGAAGCAAATTTTGTTCTTCATAAGAATGAAAGACTTTAATATCGGTCACTTCGGGTTTTCCTTTGGTCAGTGTCCCCGTTTTGTCAAACACGAGGGTATCAACTTTCGAAAAGCGGTCCATCACTTCACCACCTTTAACCAGTACCCCATTTTTCGCTCCATTGCCTATTCCCGCAACACTGGAAACCGGTGCGCCGATAACTAAGGCACCTGGACAGGCAATGACAAGAAAGGTAATTGCAAGATGAAAATCTCTTGTCAAAACATAAACGAGAATAGAAAGCACAACTACCGCAGGTGTATAAATATTGGCGAACTTGTTGAGGAATTTTTCGGTTTTTGATTTGGATTCCTGTGCCTCTTCCACAAGTTCAATAATTTTTGCAAACGTTGTATCGTTTCCGACTTTTTCAGCAATAATTTCAATATAGCCTGCATCTATGACGGTGCTGCTAAAAACTTTATCACCTGATTTTTTCGATGCTGGAACCGATTCGCCTGTAATGGCTGCTTCATTTAATGAGGCATGCCCTGTGACAATTTTGCCGTCCACCGGTACTTTTCCGCCAGTGCGAATAATGACCCGGTCCCCTTCGTTTACTTCTTCCACCGGAACTACCAGATCCTTGCCACCGCGTATGATGGTTGCTTCCTGGGGTGCCATGTCCACCAAGTTCTTTAGAGAAGAGCGTGTTTTCTCCAGTGTTCGTGCTTCCAAATAATCTCCAAAAAGGAATAGGAATGTCACGACCGCCGATTCCACGTATTCTCCAATAAACAGAGCACCAATCACAGCGATGGTTACAAGCATCTCAATACTGAACGCTTTCATTCGAAGCGCTTGAAGTGCTTTTATCGCTATTGGGATTCCTGCGATTACCGAAGCCGCAATTAATGTCATTTGCCGCAAGTTCTCATAACCCATGTAATGCAAAATGAGAGCGAGTATTAATAAGAAACCAGCGACAAAGGCAAGATTTTTTTTGTGTTTATGAATAAATCCAACCATTTTTGTACCTCCTCTTTCTCTATATTTCTACAGTCATTTTTGTTTTCTTCATTTTTTCTCCCTTCTTCTTTACCTCTGCTTTTTCTCTACAGATTTATCATAAATCGTTTTGAATAAAGATAACTTGACCCTTATCAAGAAGTGAAACTTTCCCTATCGCTCAGCTTTTTTTTTTCCTATTTCTCTTTACTTAAAAATTCAAAAAGGCATATGACAAAAAAATTGATTGGCGTCAAGGAGTTGAATGGTTAAACATCTTATACTAAAGATAGAAAAAACAAAGGAGAGATTAACATGACCACAGTTAAATTCCAATTAGAACCACTTACTTGTCCTTCTTGCATCAAAAAAATTGAAGGGAAACTAGGAAAAATGGACGGCGTTGAAGAAGTAAAAGTTCTTTTTAACTCCAGTAAAGTAAAAGCAACCTATAATGAGGAAAAGGTAGCACCTGATGAATTGAAAAAAGTCATCGAGAACCTGGGTTATCCCGTAGTTGCTTAATCAAGGTTATCCTCATATCAAATAAAAACACGAGCTTCCTTAAATAATAAGGAGCTCGTGTTTTTGTATGCAAAGATTGATTCAACTATGCAATCTCAGAAAGATTTTTATATCTGTATCATTACTTAACCATGTTGTCACTTCCAAAAAAGTTACGAAACATTTGAACGGTCGTGTCTCTGTTCATCGATGAGATTGAGGTTGTTAAAGGAATCCCTTTCGGACACGACTCCACACAATTTTGAGCCATGCCGCATAACTGAATTCCTCCGGGTCCCATTAATAAGTTCAGTCGAACATCTTTATTCATTGCGCCGGTGGGATGAGCATTCATCAAACGAACTTGTGATATGGGAGCAGCTCCGATAAAGTCAGATTTGTCATTAACATTCGGGCATGCTTCTAAACAGACACCGCACGTCATACATTTAGACAATTCGTAAGCCCATTGGCGTTTGCGCTCCGGCATACGCGGGCCATCGCCAAGATCGTGAGTGCCGTCGATTGGAATCCATGCTTTGAGTCTCTTCAAGGTATCGAACATGGTATTGCGGTCAACAATCAAGTCTCTGACGACCGGGAATGTCTTCATCGGCTGCAGCCGTATTGGCTGTTCCAGTTGATCAACTAAAGCCGTACACGATTGGCGAGCCTTGCCATTAATGATCATTGAGCAGGCACCGCAAACTTCTTCCAAACAATTCATGTCCCAAGTCACAGGTGTGGTTTTTTGACCTTCCATATTGACTGGATTGCGCCGAATTTCCATCAAAGCAGATATGACATTCATATTCATGACATAGGGTAGTTCGAATTTCTCCCAATAAGAATCTTCATCCGTAGAATTTCTTCGTTCAATTTCAAATAACACTGTTTTTGCTGCTTCTCCCATCAAAAATCAACTCCTTCTTTTGAAATGATTTTATTTTTAAAACGAAATAATGTCAGAAGTTCTTCTTATCCTATCCAATTTTTTGATCTTCCTGCTTTAGCCTATAAGCTCTTCGTAAAAATAACTTTGATGTCGGTCAAGGATTCATAATTCCAAACAATAAGGAGTGAGCAATGGTGGTAAGAAAAAATGAAGAAGATTATAAATCAATTGATTTTTAATTTTCTTTTATAATAAACCTTCGCTGCCGGTTGAATTTTATTACGGTCTTTGCTCAGCTTTTCTCCAGCCCTTGTCCATCTCTTGACATGTAAGGTACATCTTCCGATTAGCCTTTAGGTAATAAGGAATGAGAACCTGAAGTTCGTCAGGACATATTTTTGATAGCTTGAGCAAATGTTGAAAAACAGTTTCGGATACTTCGTAATTTTCCATACAATTAGGTAATGCTTTCACTTTTTCTGTTAAATTTTCCATTCGGATATCACTGATATGAACCCAAAATGTTTCAACTTGGGTCTCTAGTTTTTTTCCCGTGAAAGAAGTGGTTTCGCGGGTCAATCTAGCAAATAACGTAATGGAAACCAAATCATCCTCAATGTATTCATCTTTGGACTTCAGAAAAAAATATGAGACGGATTTCTCGGCAATCAATTGGTGGGAGGACATTATTTGCAATCACCTTTCACTAATACCTAAAACTCTATATCAGATCAGTCAACTTTGTAGAAAATTTAGCTAAATTGCTTATTCTCCCACTCTATCGAATTCCCACTTATGCAGCTGTAACCTTTCATACAAAAAATGGAGTCTTATCAATCAATTTTGCATAAATAGATTGGACAGTTTTCACAATTCGTTTCTACTTTCAGGTGTTCGATCTCGTGCAGCAGTATTTTCCCTTCGTCTAATGATAGTAAGTTACGTTTTTTCAAGTCATTCAGCATCCGATTGACGACTTCTCTCGTCATTCCACAAAACTTTGCGAGTTCTTGATTTGTAAGGACCATGTCTATCAGAATGCCCTTTTCGGTTTTGATTCCGTAACTATTTGAAAGCCGTATTAAGGTTGAATATAGCGCTCCTTTTTTGCCGTGCAGCAGTAAATCACGGAACTTCGTTTGCGTTTTTTGCTGATCAATGCCCATCCATTTCATAAAAGCTATCGCTAATTGCCCATTAGACAGCAGCGCTTCTTCTAAATCACTGATTGATATGTGTGCAAAGGTGGTATCCTCAATCGCACGTGCATCGAGCATGTATTTTGGGGCGTGAGAGAAAATTGTCACTTCCCCGACCATTTGTCCCGCTCCACAAATCTTTAACGTAAGTTCACGGCCATTTGGCGTCACTTTTTCGATTTGGATTTTGCCGGAACGAATTAGAAAAACGCCGCCAATGGAGTCTCCTTCATGAAATAAATATTGATTTTTTTTTACTTCTTTGACTTGATGGCGTATCGCCAGCAATTCTTCCATTTCTGTCGATGTTTCTACTCTTTCTGTAATCGCCACTTAAACCAACCCTTCCACTTTAACTATAAATAGTCACTTATTGCTTTCTCGATAAAAATGGATAGGTTTGTGCTTTTCGGTTATTGTGTTTTAATATAAAAAATTAGACAGATCAGAATGAGAATTTTACACCTGCTCTTGAAGACTATAGTTGTTTTAAGTTTCGAACTCACTGAAAGCCTATACCCATGACCAGTAAATGTAAAGGTTATTCAAAAATCTTGCAGAAGCTTATCTATTAAACAGCCATCACACCTATAGAGAAAATACGAAGTCTAGCGTATTAACGAGAAAAGATAAAAAAGACAGCTTTGCAGCTGCCTTTTTTATCTCTATGAATCCTAGTAATTAAAGGTAAACTATATATCGTCTAGCCATTAATCTGCGCCAAGATATGCGGATCTTTTATCTTCTTGTCATTCGCCAACAAAAGAATTTTTGCCAGAATTTCCGCTGTTTTTGGGTCTTCGTCTAAAAATGGAAGGAATAGCTTGCCCCTGTGCTGGCTATGGACCGGAATAAGATAAAGCGAGCCTGTTGCCTGCTTTTGGACAGATCCACTGCCTAGATGGACTCCGTAAGAACCGAGGGTGCCTTCGATATAAGCAAAATTTTCTTTGAGGTGAACGTTTGCCGTTTGCGTCAGTCGAATGGATTCCCGTATGATTGCTTTCCTCATTTCGATTGTGGTCAAGCTTGCTTGTGGATCCACGCCGCCGACATGAGCAATGCTGATGGCCAATTCCACATCGCGCATTGTTTCTGAAAAGAGAATGGGCGGAACGTCTGCCAGTTCCAAAGCTTTGGCTGTTTTTCGTTCAAAAAACGCCACATGTTCAATCGTAGGGCTTTCAATATCTGCTGGTGAAAACCAATCAGCCATTGCATCCACTGTTGCGATAATGTTTTCTTGGTAATCTACTTTTTGCAGCCCTTCTTCGTAATGGACTGTCCACGAACGTCCTCTAAACAAAGCAAGTGCTTTTGCAGGCTGGAGCTGGTGCCCTGCATACCTTGCTGAACGGAACCTGGCTGCTTTTTCATCAGCATTCAGAATATACAACTCCCGGAACACTTGCTTGAACGGCTGTACAATCTGGCGGTCAAACAGAATCCGTTGGTACTTCTCCCACACCCCGTGCATATGCAAATCAACACAATGGGCAATCCTGACTTGATCCGTTTCTTGCAGAACATGAATCTCTCCATTTTCTTGAACGAGCTGACTGTTTCCAAGAAAACCAAAGCGATTTCCTACTTGAAAGATCAAGTTTTTAACCATAGGTTCAACGGTTGGATTTTGGATCATCCGTTCCAATTCGTTTTTGCTGAATTTGCTTTGCCTAACCATTGATTTTTCCAGTTCGGTGCGGTTACGGCGAGTTTGATTTTTCAACTCTGTGTGGATTTCTTTTAGCTTTTGTACATAGTCATTCTTTTTAAGTTTTGCGGGTAAAGAAGCAAGCTCTTTTCCGTTTTTGGCAAGTTGAAGACGGCTCTTGCCATTTTTGTCAATCACAATATAAACTTGATAGCCTTCCACTTCTACAGGGATGGTATACGGTTTGAGAGACTCTATTTTCTTTGCTTCCATAACCCAGCGCATTCTTATGGTGTCTTGGTAGCCGCCCATTTCCGCTAAGTTTTCCAAAGCGATTTCCACAACCTTTGCCTCGCTTGTCCGCCTTTGAGCTCCAAAGCTTTTGCTTTCGGTGAGAAATTGTTGGATAAATTCGTAGCGTTCCAGAATTGTTTCTTCCACATCACTAACGATTGGCAGCAAACTATAAGAAAGCAAATGCTCCTTATTGCGTTTGATTTGAGCACTTGTTTTTAATTCTTCTGGATCTAATTTTCCCATTGCAGCATCTGCGAACAATTGCGCTCTTCTATGCAAGGCACCCATTGAAATATACTTGGCGCATTGGTATAAAAGTTCAAAACGTTCTTCACCCAGTTCATCATGCGCTTCTTTGAACCACTTAAGGTCAAACGCTCCATCATTAAACTGCTCAGGGGAAATCGGGGAAAACTGGGCAATAATCGTTTCTTTTTCTGCAGATAACACTTCGTTTGTATGCGCATGAAAATACCAGATTGCTTTTTTCAATCCACTCCATCCTAAATAGTCAGCTATAAGGTCAGTCCATTGGGGAGCGTACATAGCAGCTTCCAACAAACGCTTTTCTGAAATGGGAAATTCTTTGCACATCCGAGCCAAATGGTCTGAAGTGTCTCCTTGTCGCGGATGACAACTTTTCAGCAACTGGCTCATCATATCTTTTTTGGCGTAATGCTCATCAAAAGAATAAAAATAACCGCGCGCTAAGGTATTTCCCTCCAGCGCTTTGAGGATAGAGAAGAAATACTCTACTCCTTCAAAATAGACGATCTTTTCCGCCAAACTGGAAGCCGGTGTTGGCAATTCTCCTCTTTTCAACTCAATTTCAAGCAGGCGTTCCACCAGTGTATGTTTTAGCTCTTTCAGCGCTTTGAACTTCTTGGAACGATTATCTTGTGTGAGATGATAGAGATGATGCCCATACTCTCCGCCGTCTCGCTCCAGTAATTCCCGGAAGCATTCATTTCTATCGATCAGAGCAAGGGAAAAGGCTCGATTGATTTCCTCAAGACTCGGCTGGTAACTGCGGAATTTCTTGCTGGTGTAAAGTACATATTTACTAGTAAAATAGCGTGCAAAAGAAGCATCATCCAGGGAATCTTCAGTCATCCACTCTAGCCAAGGGTGAGCCATGTATTCATACAAACCACTCTGATCTTTCCGGATTTCTTCAGGAACGGCTCGAATTAAGGTGTTTAAAATCCGGCTGGTCGCATCAAAAAAAGCCTGGCTGTCCCGGTCTTCAAAAAAGGCGGTGATGATTTCTTTGATTTGCTGCATGTATACCATTTGTTGCTGGATCCCAATGAAATCAGCTATTTTTTCCATTGGGTAAAGCGACTCAAGCAGCTCTTTTCTCCATTTGCTGGAGGCTGTGGACCGGTTGGCTTCAATTTGACAAAGCTTTACGTAATAATCGTAAACTTCTTGCAGTGAAAAAATCGCTTCCAGTTGAAACAGTTCAGAAGCCGTTGCTTTCTGTTCTTTCATATAAGATTTCCATACTTCTGCCAGCGGCAGCGAAGTGATGCCTTTTCCGTGTTCTTCTCTGTGATAAAGGTTGCCTCTGTTTATTTCCGCTCCAATCAAATAAACCTCCATTGAACCGTACCATTCCAGTTCATACGATGTATCTTTGTGCTCGAGCACCAACCCATCCAGTCCCCTTAGCAGTTCTGCAAAACGATCTTTCTCGATGCTTAAGAAATCATGCAGCAGAAGCGCTTTGATTGGAGCTTGCTCTACAAAAAAGTGAAACGTACTTTGGGGATTATACAACCCAAATCCTATTTGGGCATCATCAGGTTCTTCCGCTTTCAGCTTATCGAGCAGAAGCTGTTCTTTCTGCGTAGGCTGCGAAATAGCTAAATGCTCATTTTGAAAAAAAGAAAATTGATCTCTCTTTTTATCATGGATTTCCGTGAGGATTTCCAATCCGCCAAGGCGCAGCAATTCTTGATTGCTCGAGACAAGACGATTAATGGACTGCTGCAATGCGTTTTTCTCCAACTTCATCAATATGTTGATTGCACTTTGCCTTATAGTTCCGGTTTTTAGCTTTAACAATGCCTCTACTCGGACTATTTCGTTGGCATCCAATGACAAACGCTCAACTTTTTTCAGTGCGAGCCACCGATTTTGGCTGCTTCGGTCCGATAAACTTGAAAAAATAAAGTTTCTTTGAGTTGGATCTTCAGGATTGTGCAAAAAGTTCTCCAGGATCACGCCTTTTGTTTCGGAACTTAAAATCTCCTTGTGCGCTAAAAGTTTATTGAGTTTTTGTACATCACGATCATAGGCGATCAAGTAAAGAATTTTTCGCGCGACTGAGTCTGCAGAGTAAGAGATTTCAACACCGGTGCCCAGGTTAAAAGTGAGCGTAATTTCTTTCTTAGGAGCCGCCAAAAACATATCCATTAATGTTAAAAATTGATGATTGCGTTCACCGTTATCCCTCAATTCAGGAATGTAATTTACACCGTCGGTTATGGATTTTACATTCCGCTGTATGTTGAAAATCGTTTTGTAATCATATGTATCCGGGTAATTAGCGATTACCATTGCTTCTACCTCAGTGTTGGAGACACCTAAGTTTGCCGCGGCAACACTGTACTTTGCGGACAGGTTTTCGCTTTCGTGCATTAAATAAAGAGCAGCAACTTTCTGGTAAGACTCGCCGTTTTTCAAAACATCAGCTGCTGCAGCGGGCAACAGCTTTTCCTCTTGAACCGCAGTTGCCCATAAACTGATATACAATTCGTTTGCATTTTTACTGGTTAACCCCTCTACTCTGCGTGACTCATCAGTCAATGCCTCATGCATGAAATGAATCGTTTGTTTCAATACTCGCTTGTTTTCTACATCAAAAGCTATGCCTGTCCATACACTCATTGCACGCACGACCGAACTGAAGCGGATAAGATCGTGCTCTAAAATAACGTTCATCAAGCAGGTTGTGGCTTCCAAGCAGCCTTCATCCATCGTTTCGACAATACTCTGCCGAAGTCCCTCCTGCAATCGAGCAGCCACCAGCAGCTGGCCAAGCAGGGTATGCATTTTTTTGTCATGGCTCATGACGATGCCTTTGATCAGATTTCTGGAGACAAGGGCAATATTGTTGTCGCCAAATACAGCAAGTTGTATCTGATCCAATATTTCAGGGTTTTGCTGATCGATTTCATAGGCGATGATGTCGCTTTTGATGCTGTACTCGGCAAGTTCTGTTCTTTGTGTCAACAGCTCCGTAGAATGGAGTCCAGAAGCTGCATGTGCATAAAGCGCAAAATATTTCCAAAGAATGGTGTCCCAATGGGCCGATAACTCGTTCGTTCTAAATGGCTTTCTGTTATAGCCTGTTGTATAGGCATGGTCTGTTGCATGTTGGATGATATATGCCATTACGTCCGAATAATAGGGAGGCAGCAGCAGTTTTGTCAGGTCCTGCAGCTTTTCAATTTTCAGTTGAAAGTTTGGCGCATTTCGCCCCAGTTGTCTTTCAAATCGGCGAATGTGCGCATCGTATTTATACTCTTCCAATGTGCAGAATCTCTCCAGTCTGCGTCCTAACTCTTTGTCTGTTTCTGGTAAACTGTCGACTTTTTCTTGAAGTTCTTTCAAATACTCGTAATCAATTTTGCCATTCATCTAGCTTCCTCCTTGGGGTCACCACATTCTTCCAGCCAACATTGTCAATCGAAGAAATACCACTGTATCGTGCTGTTTCATTGCAATGGTTTGTTTGTATTCCATTATTTCCAGTTCGTTAATGAACACACGGTACAATCCATCTTCAAATGCTGCTTCGGCTTCTTGCAATGCTTTTCCCATATCCGCTTGGCGATTGTCATACGTTTCCCCAAATCCTATTTTTCCTGTAGGTTCCAGATCTCTCATTTCATTTGCAGTGAGAAATGCAGCAAGCTTGCCTTGTTCGAGAGACGCATTGTAATGCATGACGTTCTGCCTGACGATTTCTTCAACCAGCAATTGCAGCTTAGTAACTGATTCGGGCAATTTTACTTCCAGCTGGTCCACATATTTTTTTTTGGCACTTGCATTTTTTACGGTAATAAATATTTTCATGCTTTTCATTTCTCCTGTTCCGTCAATATGGTAGTCTTTTTATAATATAAAGGGGGACAAAGTTATGGCAACATTTGTATATATGATAAGGCACGGCGACTCGCCAAAAGAAGAAAATGAACAGACTAGAGGATTAACAGAAAAAGGGCAACTCGATGCAAAGATAGTAACTGCCATTTTGGAAAATGAAGAAATTGATATTGTTGTTTCCAGCCCCTATGCACGGTCAATTGCCACGGTTGAACCCTTAGCGCAGCGGTTAGGAAAAGAAATTTTAGTGGTTGAAGACTTAAAAGAAAGAGTATTTTCAACAGCTTCTGAGCGCATGGCCGACAACGAGTTGGATCCATTAGTGGAAAAATCATTTTCAGATCCGAACTATGCGTTTGACTCGGGCGAATCCAATGCCGAATGCCAAAAAAGGGCAGTAGGCGCTTTTAAAAAATTGCTAGCTTCCCATCCCGGCAGTAGTATTGCACTGGGAACCCATGGTGTTGTGATGACGTTGTTGATGGGTTTTTATGAGGAAAATTACGATTTGCAGTTTTTAAATCGCATCTCGAAACCTGATATTTATAAGATGGAGTTTGATGGGGAGGAATTAGTGAATGTTCAACGATTATGGATTGACCAATAAAAAGTTTTTATTTTGGTGTTTTGAAATAAAACCTATATTTAAATTTTATCGTAATCTGTTTGAATAATTGACATAATAATTTCATCTGAGAACTTCCCATTATAATAAAGAGAGTCTCGCAGAAATCCTTCTTTTTTGAAACCTGATTTTTCATAAGCTCGGATTCCTTGTAGGTTGTGGCTGAACACTTCCAACTGCAGACGATTCAATCGAAGTTCCTCGAAAACAAGTTTTAAGACAAGGCGAATGGCCTCCGTGCCATAACCTTGACCAGTCAGTTCCATAGCATTCATTGAAATTCTAAATCCTGCTTTTCGGTTATTTTTGTCAATATCTGTAATTGATAGCTCTCCAATCATTTGATCAGTTTCCGTTAGGCAAATGGCAAAATCATAGCGGGTTGCATCTTTCGCCACGTTTTGAATATGCTGCTGGACTTGTTCCAACGTAAATGAGTGTGTCGTTCCAGTCAGGTAGCGTATTTCTTCATTCTCTGTATTGGCCAACAGGGTCGGTGCATCTGTTTCATTTAAGGGGCGCAAGTACACCCGGTCGCTTTTGAAGTTCATATTGGTTCCCCCTGAATCTGTCCATTTACTATTTTAGCTTCTGCAATCATTTACAAGTCGTAGCTATTGCTTATAACCCAAAACTATCCCCTGTATCTGTTCATAGGGGATGGGCCCGTATTCTCTGCTGTCCCTGCCTCTCCACCACATATCCACCAAAACAAAGACCGCATTTTCTTCAACAGTGACCGACTCCATTGAAGTATTAAAATACTCTTCCATTGCATCCAAATCTACATTTTCCGAGTGGACACTCTTAAAATACTCTTCTTTTGTCATACCGAGACTTGCTGCTTCACCGTAAAAAGTATTTAGCTCGTTGCCATCAACATACACTTGCCCGTTTTGTATTTCTACAGTCTCACCAGGCAAGCCAACAAGGCGTCCCAATTGTTGTTCTCCATGATATTGGTAATAGAGGATATCTCCACGCTTCAGTGGTTCGATTTCTTCTGAAACAACAAGCTCACCATGAAAAGCGGTGAGCAAGTCGTGCTCTCCCCTGTCCATCGAATCAAACGACCATTCGATTGTGAAAGTATTATCGGTTTCCGGAACTTGGGAGAGTCTCTCTGGAGCTGGATCATCCTTCATTTCACTTGTATGTGAAAACATTTCTGGACTATTGAACACCAAAAAAGAAGAAAGCGTGATGACTCCAATTCCCAAGACACTGACGATAAATTTCGTTGGACGCCACTTTTTGTGTTTTCGTAAAGCATTTGGCAGCTTTGAAACTTCCTTGTTTGGTCGCTTTTTCATACCGCATTCCCCTTTCCGGCTTGTTACGTCTGAACTTCTACTGCTCACCCTCTTCTTTATCTGGTACCATATCGATGCTCTTTGCACGTCCAAGAACTTGCATCACGCCAATAAAGTTCTCTTGCAGCCAACCAGCTTATTGGATGAATAAACGGTTGGTCCAACTGCCACTCTTCATCCTCTGCCCAATAAAAGATGCCGCCATTAACAAATAGTTTTGCTCCATAAATAACCGAGTCTGCTTCTTCAATCTGGGGAATTACATGAAACTGTGTAACAGCTTTAAAATACAATTCAATCGCTGAAGGTTCTGGTACTTGCCGTTGGAACAGAACACAGGTGTTAGTTGACATACTCATAGAGAAATCCTCACTGACAGAAGCCTCCGTCCACATAAACAGTTCCTTAAGACAGCTGTCATGAAATCCACCAAAAAGTTCCATGAAATTTTCAATATCTGTTTGATTCTGAAGCTCATTCCAGTCCACAACTTCACATCCTTCTCTTTAGCAGGAACGACTATTTTAATCAAACCATTCTTCCGCATTCCATTGCAGATCCATTGCGCCTATGGGTGGAATGGCGATCTTACGATCATCTGAATGAATAAAGCTTACTAACGCTTTCCCATCAAGTAAATATCTCCATGAATTTATGTGAATAATACCCAGCATCTTTATTGCTAATGCAGGGTATTTAGACAAAAATGTTTGATAATGATAAAAGACCAGCAGAATGCCGGTATCCTTTGGCTCAACATCTGACAAGCAATCATTAAAAGAATCCAGATTTCCACCGTAATAAGCGGGGAAATTCAACTTTCTTGCAACTTCTTCGTGAAAAACTGCTTCATTCCAGCCGGCACAATCAAATCGGATCGTCTCGAATCCTTCAGCTTCCATTTTACTAATCTCTTTTTCTAAAATGCTTTGCTTATTATAAAGGATCAGGCTGCCATTGATCATTAGTCGTTTCCAATTTTCCGTTTGCAAGCTCATGTGTCTCCACTCTCTTCTATTTATAAAGGAAATAATTAATCTGCTTTGTTTAAATTCTCCTTTTCTCATGATTTCTCCTTTTCATTTACACATTCTTCCTGAAGAATAAAAAATAAAGATTTTATTTTAAAAGTAGTCGTTTTTTACTTTTAGTTTTAAACTAAATACAAACGATTCGGAAACGATCTGGAGTTTATAGAGGAGGAAGAGGAATGAAAGAATACAAATTTGAAAGAATTAAAGTAAAAGGCGTAGCCGGCATTTATCAAAAAATAGACGGTTACCAAGAAGTTATTCACAGACATGCTAAGGAAGGATGGGAGTTGGTGCAAGTATTCTCCCCACCTACATCCCTTTACGGCGGAGCTGCCTATATCGAAATTATATTCTCCAAAGACATGCCTTAGTTTCCTTTTCTATACAAGAATATGCAGACAAAAAGTGAGAAGATTGGCCAATTGCCTCTCCTCACTTTTTGTCTATTTATTAAACTTTAAAGGATTCAAAAATGATACAAAAAACCTGTAGTTCACCCGAAGTCGTTAGTTCTCCTCGACTGCGAGTTGGTCAATCGCCTCGCAAATTTTATATTGCAACTCCAGTCATTGAGGCTTGCAGCCAGCTTGATTTGCTGCTGTTTGAATTTAGCTTTTAAGTAAGCCCATATTGGCGTGTTTGGTAAATCTCCTCATAAAATCGGACTCAACAAGCGTGATATCCCTTCACGGAATTTAATTGTCAAGTTGCGCTTGGCATATAGCTCTTTCGTCAGTTTTCGGCAGTCTGCTGCATCTGTTTCGAACAACGACTCCAATTCTAGCGCAACTTGGCGATTGAACACCAATGCATTCATTTCAAAATTCAGGCGGAAGCTTCGGGCGTCCAAATTAGTCGTCCCAATGGTAGAAATCTCACTGTCTATGGACATTGTTTTGGAGTGGAGAAATCCACGGTCATACAAATACACATCCGCGCCGTAATCGAGCAGTTCCCCAAGAAATGACCACGATCCCCACATGACAAATGGATGGTCCGGCTTTCCTGGGATCATAATGTGCATTTTCACACCGCTCAGCAACGCCATTTTGCAGGCGTCCATGAAGCTTTTATCCGGTATGAAATACGGAGTCTGGATGTAAACTTCCCGTTCGGCCGTTAGAATCATTTTGATCATCATATTTTTTAAGTGTTCTGTATGGGAGTTCGGGCCACTTGTAACGATTTGCATGGGAGACAAGCTCTTAACCTGGTGCTGGGGAAAGCAAAATAAGTCCTCTCTTTTTTTGTGCTGGTTGGAGTAGTTCCAGTCCAAAATAAAGCGTTCCTGGATATGATGGACAACATCTCCTTGTATACGCAAATGAACATCGCGCCAATAGCCAAACTTCTTAACCTCGCCTAAATACTCTGTGCCAACATTAAAGCCGCCGATATAACCAACTTTTCCATCAATGATACAAACTTTGCGGTGGTTGCGGTTATTAACCCGGAAATTAATCAAGCCGAGAGTCGAAGGGAAGAAAATCTGCACTTCGCCGCCATTCGCAATCAATTCTTTAAAGTCGGCCTCTTTTAAACTCCTTGAACCAAATCCATCGTAAAGAAGGCGAACTTTGACCCCTGCTTTTGCCCGCTCCAACAATGCATCCAGCAGCCGCCTGCCGAGGGCATCCCGCTTGATGATATAATACTGAATATTGACCTCTTCCTGTGCACTTGCAATGTCTGCAATCATTGTATCGAACTTTTGTACACCTTCAGAAAGCACATCCATGTCATTGTAAAAACTGATCATTGAGCGGGAAGATTCCAAGTTCATGATCAACAGCTGCTTGTGTTTTTTCAGCAGTTCATTATCGTATTCCACTGCGCCGCTTTGAATGCGTTCGATTTGAGAGTTAATTTGCCGAGAGTGATAGGACTGTTCTTCTTCACTTAACTTATAGAAATTCCTATCTTTTAACAGTCGCCCGAAAAACAAGTAGACAATAAAGCCAAGAACCGGCAAGAAAAACAAAACCAGCAGCCATGCCCAGGCAGCACCGGCATCACGCCGTTCACTAAAAATAACGACAATCGCCAATGCAATATTCAATAGGATTATACCAGTCAGCGTCCAGCTAAAAATGATCGACCAATCCATCTCTCCACCCCTTTCGCTATGTCCCATTCCTATTCTCTAAATATCCAAATAGTCCTCTTTATAAAAAGGAAAAAGCGATAGAAGAAATTTATATCCTCTATCGCTTTTTAGTTAGAAAATCCTCAAGGTTCTTTAAAACCAAAAAAAGCTGTAAATACAATAAAAATATAAATTCCCAATCCACATGCATTAAACGAAACTAAATAAAGTCTGGCATTTCCTTTAACGCCGAGCAGCCCCAAAACGATTCCAGCGACACCAAAAACAAGCGGCAAATAAAAGTTAATACCGAAAATAAAAACCAAAAGGTCAAAGCCGCCAGGAGATGCAGGGAGTGCAAATGGCAAGATCATTAAAGCAAAACAAATTGCAGATAGTGTAGAGTAGAATTTTTTCAGCAAAATCTCCCCCTTCTAATTTATTAAAATTCCTGGCTCCATTCGTAATCCTCCAGCATTTCTCCTGTTTCGGCAATATAAGAAACATTCAACTTTCCATGCTCTAACACTCCTTCAGTTTGTAATAAAGAAATAAACTCGGTGAAAAGCATTTTATCTTCGCTCTTTCTTTCTCATGGTAAAGTAAGACGAATAACGGGAGACAGGTTATTGTTTTTGTAACTTCCGGGATTGAATTGTTGGGAACATCCCGAGCCTTTGCCGCATATTCAAATTCGAAGTTTCCCATGTTGTCATACAAAGCATCGTATATCTCAAAATCGTTGTTAAAATTCTCGGCCAAGTAGAGCTCCGCTTCTTCTCTAATCTGTGCTTCTCGGTCTGCATCTGGCTGCATACTTAGGTAGAACATGATGACAAACACCCCAATACCGAAAGCAATCACACTTAAAATCACTAAAACAATTTTGATCAGTTTTTTCACTTTGGAAGCCTCCAATATCGGTAAATGGGATGTATCCTTCTTCATAAGAAAAAATAAATCGCTTTCACTCTATAGAACGAAAAGACTCTCTTTTGGTTCTTCTTTTTAGAAAATTTCAAAACTATTTGAAATATATACTATTGAAAAAGAAAAACCATTTGAGAACTCAAACAGTTTTTCTACTAATTATGTATGGCTTTACTGCTTTTCTTTTGGTAATCGTTTGAATGACAAACCTTGCTAGCTGAAGCCCAATCCCTATTATAAATGCAATGGTGGAACCAGTATTGAAATATACGATTACAAGAACCAATCCAATTAAATATGTTGTCCATGCTAGTTTCATAACTAAAATTCCTTTCTCCAATCGCTTAAAATGTTATGCAGCTTATATTAACTAGACAATTTGATTTAGTTCTTCATCAGTTCATCTGGGGTCTCTTTAACAAATACCTTGGCGGCGATCCAAAGGCTTGTTCCGCTTCAAAATATGCCACCTGGAACACATGAAACATTAGGTGAAACCAATTCATGCAGCACTCTTTCCTGCACCTTCCTATCAAAGAATGATTTCGCAATCACTTCCTCTACTGCCTTCATCATTTTGAACCCTTCTTTTCCTTTTTTTCTTTTGTACCCTTGTTTTCTTTTTCCAACCAAAATTCCGGACCTATAACATCGGATAACCAAAATAATACATCTTGTTCGTGATTGTCAGTTTCTAATTCGCGAATGGGACCCGGTCTAAATAAATAATCGCCTTGTTGAATTTTTTCTTCAGCCACGTAGTCTTTAAAGTGGTAGGCTCCATATCCTTGTACTGTATTTGTCTCGGATCTGTGCGGCTCTTCTCTTATAGACAAGTGAACCTCTGCCAAATAGGTAAAAAACCTGGAAATTGACAAGTACCCTTCCGCATTACCAACAAAAGAAACGCCGTGTTTATCGACTTTCACTTCCATTTTTGCTTTCTCAGAAAAATAGGGATCAAATGAAATATTCTGTTCCTTTTTTGCTTTCTTGTTCTTTTTGTTTTTCGACATTCCTTGCATCTCCTTAAAACCAGTGATCTTGGTAGATTTATCTTACTTGTACATAGGTTTCTGAACTCAAGAATTTAAAACTCGCTCTTTTCATCTTCTGCTGGATAAATGTACATATCCACTGTAATTGTTGTTCCCGTTAAATAACAAAATCTAATGATCTCTTCTTCAAATCCTATATAAGGAGCTTCTTCACCATATACACTGGGGACAACCACCAGTATAAAATTCACATCGTATTGTTCTTTGATTTGTTTGAGCAGTGGAATTTTGTTTTTTAAATGTTTGATGGTATCCCCGCATTGAGCTTCTGCATCCAATCTTTCAATAGCAGATTTTTCTGCACTCCATGAAGAAAAAAGAAACTTGGATCCATCCTTTCTTTTATCTCCATAAGCCCAACTGCTGAAAGCATGGATACCCAGCAGATTTGAGATATCTTCTGGATTAAACATGCCTTTAGGATAAGAAGTTAAACCACCTTGTGCAATTTCTCCATTGCTCTCAATTGCAAAGTACGTGTAGCTGTTGGTTTCTTCCATTGTGCACCCCTCTATAATTATTCAATTGACTTGCATCTTACTTATCAGTTAGCAAAACTAGTAGCCGGCGACGCTATTTTCAATTTCGATTAAAAACTGCAGCATGGCCTGTTTTAATTGCTCTACACCTGGTTGCTCAATTGGAAAGTGACCTGCTCCTTCTAACATCACATATCTTTTTTTACACTTTAATCTGTCATAAAAAGGCTTGCTTAAGTTAAATGGCGTCATCGGGTCTATTTCAGGATGTGCAAGTAATATGGGGCAGACATCAAAGAGTTCGGGCTCAATCAATGGCTTTGTATTTAAAAAAGTTCTTAGAATCGCAGAGTCACTTTTGTTCCAGCAGCTAGAGGATCGTTCATAATTAATGTTGTCAGTTCTTTATTATTTGTAATGAACTCCATTTTTGATACTTTTTTAACTGGTATGTGAAACCCATCTAACGCCTATGGAAAGCCATCCATCGCAATTTTGCCAGCGCGGCTTATTATCTTGTTAGGAGCTATTTGGTCACGAACTTTTGGATCGCTAGTGTCCACAAACGTCGTTACAATCAACCCTTTGACTCGATTGCTCATACACGCTGCCTGGTATCCAAGCATGCCTCCGATACTGGCTCCCAGTACAACAATGGGTTTACAGTCTCTCCTGAACTCCTGTTCGACGAATTCCGTTACTATCTTTACCCAATCCCGGTACTCCATGGATTGGGAAGGTTCAGTATAGCTGAGTCCAAAAGGTGGAAGATCTGGGGAGACTGTATCATACCCTAGCCGTTGTAGCATGTGGGCATAAGGTGCCAAAAGTCTGCCGTTCCCGCCTGCTCCATGAAGTAATACAACCTTGATTTTTGAACTTGAAACCGGCATTCTATCCAAATGGATGTGATAATCGTTCCAATGCCACCATCTTTCGACAGGCATGTTGTTGACAGTTATTTGCATTTCTTCTGGAAAGAATTGCTGATATTTTTCCCAGTATTTTTCGTTTTTATTATAAGTTATATTTTTAATACTTGAGCACACTGGCTTCTCCTCCAAACTTTATTCCAATGGCCTGTATTCACTCTTCAAACATCTGATTATCTATTTGATTTTGATGAAATAGAATCATTCTTATGTTAAAATTCAAATAAATCAGTTTTTTACAAACATTCTAGTTTTAAGTAGATTATAACTTATACCTCTATTTTAATTCAGCGAAAGGACGTGAATGAAAGATGTGGATGTTTTCAATTCCTATAGCCGCACTTGTAGCTTTTGGAGTATTAATAGAATGGAAGCGCAAAAAAAGAAATGAATATTCCTACACCGGAAACAGCATTCACAATAAGCCCGGAGAAAGTTCAAATTATAAAATGGGAGACAATAATTATACGAGTGGAGGAGAATAATAGTTAGAGTGAGTAGTTGGTTAAAGACTAAAATCTTAACTAATGAGATGCATTCGGCCAGTAACTTAAATACTTTCAATAATTTCTAAAATGGATTTTATAAAAAAACAAGCCGACTTGGGAATGCCCTTTAAAGTTAGATTTAAACTCTAACTTTCGGAATGCATCACCCTACTGGCTTGTTTTAGTTCTCTGTTGCTCTTGTTGTTTGAGAACATGTTGCCTTATTGTCCAATTTAAAAATGGAATTCTGGTTAAAACTAATCTAGCGAAACAAATTTCGGTCCGGCTAAGATTAAAGAGATGCACTTTTGCTTGTTCTTATTTTTACTATTTTTTAACATTCTTCCAACGTTTACTTGACCGGCACAAATCCCGTGTCCTCCACTAATTGTTGCCCTTCTTCAGAAAGCATCCATTCAATAAATGGCTGCACGTTTGGATTTTTAGTTCCTGCGGTTATTGCATAAAATTCAGAAGTCAATGGATATTCGCCTGTGCGAATATTTTCGAGGCTTGGCTCACTGCCATCAATTGATAGTAACTTAATTTTGTCATTTTGAACCATCTCGACAGAATAGAATCGGAAAGTATAGCCAATGGCATTTTTATAGTTGCGATAGCTTGCTACTTCCTCTATCATTCCCTCCATTCCTCCAGCAATTTCTTCCGTTTCAGGTTCCTGAATTTCCTGCTCTTCCATAAATTTAATAAACATAGTTTGGCTTCCGCTATCCTCTGGTCGTTGAAAAGGACGGATTTCGTCGTTTCTTCCACCAAGTTCTTCCCAATTTTCAAATTCCCCTGAGTAAATTCCTTGGATCTCCTCACTGGATAAATCATCTATGAGATTTCGAGAATTAATGAAAAACACAAAGGCTTCTCGGCCAATCGGTGTTAAATTCAATTCAATGCCCGCTTCTTTTGCCGCCTGTTTCTGGCCACTAGATGGTTCTGCCGCAAAAATTACATCAACATTCCCCTCGATAAGCCGACTATAGGCTGAAGGCGTTGTTGTGGTAGCGACAGGGCCTCTATACGGATCATAAGTCTTCTTTGGATATGTAGCCTCAGCAAATGCTGCAAACAATGGATATAGCGCCGTTGCCCCGTCCAAAATCGGGACTTCTCCTTCTATTTGGAATGAGGATTTCTGATTCAATCTCGCCAGTTTTTCATTTTCTTTAAACGGTTCATAGGCATAGAGATCTACTTCTGCATCACTCACTTTTTCAAAACTTTCTTTGTAATAATGAGGAATTGCGAAGGCCGCTCCACCCGCTAAAACTAATGAAATCCAAATCACTGTTTTTTTTCCGTTTCTCTTTTCCATGAGAAAAATAAAGAAAATAATTAGTGAAATAATGATTGCGCCAAAGAGGCCAACTAACTGGGTATCCCCTGTGTTTAAAATATGAAGTAATCCACCAAAAAATACAAAAAGAATTCCAATTATTATCATAATTCCTGCTATAGCTTTTGCAAATATATTCATCTTACGCCTCCAATAATTATGTATTCAATCGAGTTTCGTTTTAAAATCATGACTCTTTTGCAGGATATCTGTTCTAAAAGCATGTTCTTATTTTTACAGTAAATAAAATAGATTTTCTATATTGAATTGCCTTTTAATCAGTTTCTTTGATCTGCATGTTTATGCCCAACCTTCCCTTCTCTACCAGAACCATGATGATGGTTTCGCTTCCAACCTTACTAACGTGAGTGAAAGCATTCTTTTCCTTTTTTATTCAAAATAATTAATTAAAAAAAGGTTATAATTGGAGGATTTTACAGACAATTAGGAAAAGAAGTTTGCTTAATCATACTTCTTCTCTACTTGTTTTTCTATGTCTTTTTAAAATTAAATTCCAAGCACTCTTTAGTATTTGAGGCTGGTGTTAATTGTGCTTAACAACGGAGATGCACATTAAATTGGTTTTACTTGTTCGCAATCAGTGAAACTTTAACTAGCATGAGAACGTAATAATAATGGAGGTGAGAGGATGAAAACTGAATTAAGGTATTTTGATATTGCTGACAACGAATATCTTTTTCCAGAAGCAATTGCATCAGATGGTTTTATATTTATTCCAAACAATGGAGATACCCTATTTCACAATGGATGGGGTTACATAGTTAGTAGTCGTGAGTACAACTATGAAGCTGGAACAACAAAGATTAAAATTGTTTGTATGCGTGAAAGAAAAAAACGGAAATAGTTTCCCAATTTAATTGAAGACTAGTAGCTGTTTTTAATAAATCTTGTAAACTACTAACAATGGCCAGGTAAAGGATTTCCCTAAACCTGGCCATTCTCGTACCTGATTATAAGTTCATTTAAAAAGAGTAAAATCCAATACTAAAATCATCGGACTGAACTTCACAGGTTCGCCTCTCATTTTACATTTGCCTCTTTTTATAAAACAGCTTTACTTTGTTTTCTATTTTGCTTGAACAGGTTTAAAATCTGCAACCCATCACTTGGAAGTCCCCCTAAAAATGCTGGGTAAGTAAACGGAATTAATGGCGTTATAAATAGAAATAGACTAGCACCTGCAAGGTTGATGAAAATGTTTCCTGCCACACCAGAAAAAAACTGGGAGGTAAAGTAAAGTATTAGGAAACCTACTAATGAAGCAATTGGTCCACCCGCCAGTTCCCAAAATCTTTGTTTTGGAGTAATTCGCGGCAGTTCCTCAGGGTTCGAAGTACGGCAGAACGCTGAAATCGCAATTGTCAAATAGCAGGTAATTCTCCCAAGCTTGAGTTTCAGTTTTTTCTCTTTGCTGGATGAACCAAAATAAATTTCTGCCTTCGCTTTTTGATTCTGCATAATTGTTGCGATGGCATGGCCCATTTCATGAATTAAGAGAACTATATTGATAATCAGCAGAACAGTAAAAATTTCTAAAACCATCAATGTACTAACCTCCATTTTCTTTGGGTGATCGTCGTCGACATATTTTTTGAAAACTAAGTTATCTGTCACTTCCTATTCTTTACTACGATGGAAAATACTAAAAGATTCATTTTTGAACAAATTTCCCAATTTAGATCATATAAGTTTATTTCCGAAATTTTTTCAAACTAACTTAACTCGAATATCGAAAAAGATCAGCCAAGCGCTATAAAGTTCATAGTGCTTGGCTGATTTTTGAAGTTGATCGATAGAATTTTTTTAATGAAATGATACTGATAGTAATCCAAGAACCAGAATGACCTTTTACTCGAATATACTCAAGAAAGGGAAATACATTTAATATGGGAAATAAAACCGTTCACAAAAGTAACTTTTGCATACAAATGAGAGAGATGATGCTATTCAATACACACCTTCTCTCCCTTTTTGCTTAAATAGCTTTTGACAACTTCTCACTTGTAAACTACTGCTCTTCTTTATTGTCGTGTCTTACGCGTTTTCCTGTTTGAGACTTTCAATAATGTTCGCGTTCTTTATTTTGATAATTGAATACAGCATGGCTGCTCCAACAATCAGGAAAATTACTACGATCGTAAAAAGAATACTCATCCAAGGAAGAGAAAATTCATACTGGAACGTGTAGCCGAGCGAACGGTGCATCACTAGCATCACTACTATACTGATTGGCAAACCATAAGCCAATGCTTTTGCTCCGTAAAAAAGGCTTTCGTAACGAATCATTTTGTTGAATCCACTTGGGGTCATGCCGACCGATCTCAGCATTGCAAACTCCCTTTTCCGAAGCGAAATGCTTGTGGATATTGTGTTAAAGATATTCGCAATGGAAATGAGTGAAATAAGTGTTATAAAACCGTAAGTAAATATGGACATCAATATAATCATCTGCTCTTGCTGCTGACGCTGTTGAAAAATATTATACACTTGAATATCCGTATCATTTTGTTCTTCAATCACTTCTTGAGTTGCCATCGGATCAGAGCTGGTCGCATAGATGGAAGTCGATGCTTCCTCTTCAGTGAAATCCAATTGATCAAATGCCGTTTTTGGAACGACGATGGTCAGACCACCAAGCCCCGCCGCTTGGACACCCATGGGCAGTTGATCAGTCAAAGCTGCAATTTCAACTGTAGTCAATATTTCGCCTTCGAGCTGTTCACCTGACTCACTGTATAGGATTTTATTCAGTTCAATCTCTTCTCCAACCTCCGTGTTGATGGTATTAGTTTCAACGAATTTACCGGAATCTGCATTTTCATAAGATGTCTGGTCAATGACAATCGCTTTCCCATTGCCTGCAAACCCATCAGCTTCCATCCCCATCTCTTTAGCATAGGCTGCAAAACTTGCGTCGTCTATGCCTTGAAGATCAACATAGTAACGGAATTTCTCATCTTCAAGGAACATTTCGCCGTTTTCCAGTTGTTCTGTTAGTTGCCCAGGAAGCTGATCCCTTTCGATTAATGCTTCTGCTTGGGCATTTTTGATCAATGTTGTCTTTGTGACTTGCTCCAACTGGGCATAACTCGCCAAGTCAACATCGTCCAATTCATCTCCGCTTATTTGCAGATCATATTGACTGGCGCTTTGCGACATTTCCAATGATTTTTTCAACCCGTCCGTAAAATAAGTCACGGATAAAAATAACACAATGCTGATAACAAGTGAGAATACAGTTGCTAAATAGCGTTTGCGGTTTCGCTTAACGTTTTTCAATCCAATCTCCGCCTCAAGACCGAACACTTTACGGACCCATTTGGACGTTTTGACGCTTTTTCCAGTCAGCTTGATATCCTGAGTTTGGCGCATGGCATCAATCGCTGATATTTTGGACGCCCTCCTTGCCGGTATATAAGTAGAGATGAAAATGGTTAAAATTGAAATACCACATGCCAGGATCACAGAAGCCGGTGTAACTACCAATTCCAGCTTTTCCGTAATATAGAGTGCATCTTCGATTAGTGGATTGATAAAGATAAATGTTAGCCCGATTCCTCCGATTCCTGCTAAGAGGCCAATTGGAATACTGATGATTCCGATCACAGCGCCTTCAAAAAATACAGAATTGCGTTTTTGTTTTTTCGTCGCCCCAACGCTCGATAGCATACCCAAATGCCTGGCCCGCTCAGACACACTAATCGCAAATGAATTGTAAATCAGTGCTACCGAACCAATCAGGATAACCGCCATAACAATACCGGCTAAAGAAAATAGTGTACTCCAGAGATTGTCGTTGTCTGTCAAGCCATGATAGCGAAGCAGCTCGGAATTAAACTCAACGCCACCAATCCCATTCTGTTCGGCCAATTCATCGGCATGGTCAAAAAGCTCCGATTCCAGCTTGGCAACAGTCACAAATACGTCCAATTCCTGCCCCTCTGCAGCGCTTGCTTTATTCACATACCCAATTACCGTATAGCCGGGTGACCAGGCTGGTTCCCAATCAGGGCGGTTGATGACTCCAACAATTGTTACAGTTTTAGTTTCTAAATTTTCCAGCTTTTCCATGGTTTCGCCTTCAGTGATTTGAAGCGAGTCCACTTGTGATAACAGCTTGTTGTCGTTTATCTGAACTCGCTCACCGACGTCCACAGTCAGTTCATCTCCGATTTCAAAAGGCATATCAACATTATCTTGAACCGTCTCTGAAATAGCGACTTCTTCTTCCGTATTCGGCAAACGCCCTTCAGCGACAGCAAGAGGAAACTGCGTCATCCCCTCTTTATCATAGTTTTTGAAATACAAATACGGCTTGTACTCGTTTTCAGAACCTTCCAGAATTGCGTAGCCATCGCTTGAGACAACCATATTTTGTGTTGCGCTGTCCTGTTCAATTGCCTCTACCTGTTCTTCCGTTACATTTTGGTATTGGACATGCCACTCGCCATTTTTCTCGATTTCCTGGCGAACCATCATATCAAGAAACGATACGCCCAGTGTGGCTACTGCTGTGATCATTGCAACAGAAATGATGACCCCAATTATCGTCACAAGCGAGCGGCGTTTGTTCTCCTTTAAATGACGGATGGTGACTTTATTGATGATGTTCATGGGCGGATAACCTCATCTTTTGCTACTTTACCGTCTTCAATGGAAATGATACGGTCGGCCTGCAGAGCGATGCGCTCATCGTGAGTGATCACGATCAAAGTTTGATTGTATGTCTTATTGAACATTTTCAGCAAATTCATTATTTCTTCGCTGTTTTTACTGTCCAGGTTGCCAGTCGGTTCATCGGCCAGCATAATTGCTGGATTGCTGATCAGTGCCCGCCCGATTGACACCCGTTGTTGTTGGCCGCCGGAAAGCTGATTGGGCAAGTGGGACAACCGATTTTCAAGCCCTAATGCATTTGAAACTTTGTTGAATTGCAGCGGATCTACTTTTTGCTCGTCCAACAACATCGGCAAGGTAATGTTTTCTTCGACGGTCAAAATCGGAATCAAGTTGTAAAATTGATAAATCAATCCGATTTGCCGGCGCCTGAAAATGGCGAGTTGGGTTTCGTCCAATGCATAAATGTCCGTTTGATCGATTGATACATTGCCACTCGTTGGCTGATCGACCCCTCCGAGCAAATGGAGCAAGGTCGATTTCCCTGAACCCGATGGCCCGATGATGCAAATAAACTCGCCTTTGTTCACAGAAAACGATACGTCATCAAGCGCTGCCACAGCAGTTTCGCCTTCACCATATACTTTTGATAAGTTTTTCACTTCTACAATTGTCATTAGAATACCTCCATTTATGTCTATCTCTAGTTTCAGTATAAAGAGACTTTATGACTGTGAGATGACTCGGGGAGTGACAGTTTTGTCACTTTGCAACATACACAAAAAAGCAGGGTCATTTAAACTACCTGCTTGTAGAATTTAATATGAAAAACCGTACCTGTCTCCGGTTCGCTCTTCACTTCAATATCTCCTTGTTGGCTCGTGATGATGCTATAGGCCATCGCAAGGCCAATGCCGACGCTGTCATCGTTTGCATTGCTGCCTTTGTAGAAACGTTTGAAGATATGTGGCAAGTCCTGTTTTGATATGCCGCTTCCATTATCCGTTATGATGATTTCAGTAAAAAGAACATTCTCCTTGTAACGAACAGACAGCTTCCCACCAGGTGCGGTATGTTCAACGCAGTTTTTCAAGATATTGATCAGTGCTTCAGCAGTCCAATTCAGATCTCCTGAAAATGCAGCAAGCTTGTCTCCTTGGATATCTACTTGCTGCATTTTAATATCCATCGGCACCATTAAGGGCGCGAATGATTTTTCGATGAGCTCGGCAACTAGTATTGGTTCTTTTTTGAAAGCAATCGTACCGGCATCAATTTTTGATAACTTGAGAAGCGACGAAACAAGCCAGTCCATCCGCTTCAACTGAATGTTCAAATTCTGAGTGAATTCAGTACGTTTTTCATCATCAATTCGATTGTCACTTAACAAATCTGCCATGATCATCATAGAGGTAAGCGGCGTTTTTAATTGATGGGAGATATCAGAGATGGCATTCGTCAGTTTATCTTTGTCTTTGTGGAGTGTGTTACTTTGCTCTGATAACCTTGTCGTTACTTTGTAGATTTGGCTTTTGAGCAAGCTCAATTCTCCTTCAGTATTGTCTCGAACATCCAACTGGTAATCGCCATTGCTGATCTTTAGCAGATAACCTGACAGCCTGTCAATTTCCCTGTAGCGCCACCATGTGAACGCCCCAGTAGTTGCAATCAATACGATGGAGATGGCAAACACACTCCGAGCGGCTGCAACTGAACCCCATACAGCTGCAAGCAACACCCCAACAAAGCTAAAAAAAACTAGTACAGTAAAGAATAGCTGAATTTCGCGATTTCGCAACAAGCTCAATCACCTGCCTTGTAGCCCATACCTCGGATGGTCTTGATGAGGGTAGGCTGTCCGGGATCGGCCTCAAGTTTTTCACGCAGCCGCTTGATATAAACCGTCAACGTATTGTCATTGACAAAATCTCCGCCGACATCCCAGATCTGATCGAGCAATTGAGCTCTTGTAATGATCTGTCCGGCGTTGTTAGCAAAAATCAATAACAACCGATATTCTAAAGCCGTTAAAAAAATTTCGTTGCCGCCTTTTCGTACTTTCCCATTCACTGTGTCCACTTGGACATCTCCCAGTTGCATGACGGATTTGGACGGACTTTTATGCTGGTAGCGGCGCAATACCGAATTGATACGGGATTGAAGTTCGCGTATGCGAAATGGCTTCGTAATGTAATCATCGGCTCCCATGTCTAAACCCATAACCACGTTCACTTCATCATCAAATGCTGTCAAAAAAATGACGGGAATGTCCCGCTTTGCCTTAGCCAGCTTGCATAAATCATAGCCACTTCCATCCGGCAAAGACAAATCAAGCAAACATAAATCAATGTCGCTAAGCTGTTGTTCGATTGCCGTTTTTGCTGAAGCTGCTGTATGACACAAAATTGTATGGAAACCTTCTTGTTGAAGCGAATATGTTAATCCGGAAGCAATGGTGCGATCGTCTTCGACAACTAGGATATTCATGTGTATCCCCCTATCATTTCACTTGAAATTCGCAAATTAAAAAGCATGTATCGTAAATTCCTGACGAATCTACGATACATGCTTTTGCTTTCCATGACTAGAGGGCTATTTTTGTTTTGAAGCAATTCATTTAAATTTCACTGATACTCGGAATCCTGAACAATTATCTATTTCCAATAAGATAGTTTACGTTCTCCAGAAAAGTGAAAAGACTTTAAAAATAGTGTAGTTACTTTTAACCTACATTAAACAAGGAACATTTTCACTAATAGAAAAATAAAAAAATGTTTTTTTGATAAAATTAAAACTTTTAACAAGGTCAACAAGTCATTTATAGTGTTGAAAAAGAATTTATAATAAATCGATGTACCTAAAAATGATCTCAATTACTTATTTACGAATTATTATAAAGATTTGATAATGGGAAACATGAAACTAGTTCAAAATAATCAAGAAGAATTTATAAACATATTAAGTATTTTATTCGGGTTGCTTTAAACAGCATACACCACCTGGGAGTTTATTTCTGGCGAAGCAGCGCCTAAAAAAGTCGGCGAAAAAACTTTTAATAATGGTGGCCTTGTGACCTACCCGCGAAAAGCAGCAGACATTTTCAGTGATTTCAACATGCACGATGAGTTTTATGTGACCGAAGCCCTCACTTCTCTGGATGCTGAAACCCTTGCTGCTATAAACAATGGGTATTTCCCATTTTCGGATTTGCGCTTGGAGATGCCGCAAGAAGAACCAGAAAAAGCTGCACCAAAGCCCTACTTTGTTAAAAATTTTGATAACAAGACCTGGTATTTTGGGATAGATATAACGTATTCAACCGCTCATGACAGCGATAAGGTTCAACACTTGGAAGTTTCGGCAGAAGTATTTGCAGATTATAAAACCATTGATGAACTTAAAACAGTGTTCGGCGAACCGATCGAAGTGAATTCGGATCTAGACAACAGTAAGACCTATTATGAGTTTGTTTTGAAGGACTACGTGATTTCCGTTCTTCGCTATAAAAAAGATACCGAATGGGACACGTTGCAGATCACATTAAACGATGATTAAGCAACAAGTAATACCAAGATCCCTCACCCCATTCAAAATCGATTGAATGTTCACTTTGTCATCACATGACTTTATCAAGAGCTAGAACAATTGCCTGCTAAAAGCAACAATGAATCCGATCTATTCCTTCGAAAAAATCATTCCACTATAAGAAGGGACAAGTAAAACTTTATACTCATTAAATTAATTAGATACATAGAATTAAATATATATATTTTAATTTAGTATATTTCTACTACTTTTCCTGTAGTATAGAGAGACAGTCTATTCTTAATTTTCCATATTATTACTTTATATTTATTTTAATTTTAAAAATTTACCTTAATAAAATAATTTATAGTCCAAATAAAAGATAAACCACACTTGAATGAGAACCGTTGCACAGAAAATTAACCTAAATTTGTTTATAGAAAGGAAGTTTACAACATGAAAAAAGGTCGCGCTCTTCCTTTTTATCAAGCATTGATGACAGCGATACAAGATATGGTATTTATCGTCCAGATTGGAAATGATGACGCTTTCACTTATGTCTTTCTGAATCAAGCCGTTTTTGACCGCACCAGCTTAACTCAAGCAGCCATCGGCAAAACCTTTCAAGAAGTACATGACGACGAATTGGCACATGTACTGACGATGCAGTATCGAAAGGTGCTCGCCACTCACGAAATTGTCATGTATTCAGACTCCTATATGTCGCCGGAGGGCAATTCTTCCTTTTCCGAGTCTACCTTAACTCCTTTCGTTGAAGGCGATGGAAACTGCCGGTACATTATCGGCGTGGTCAGAGATACCACCGGCGAACGTCTGGCAAAACTCGAGAGCCAGGAAGCATGGAGACGCATTCTGGAGAGCCGTTCCCGCTACAGGTCCTTATATAACAACAACGCAGATGCCATCCTGTCTCTTGACCTGGCCGGCAAGATTCAGGCAGGCAATTCAACTGTCGAGCAGCTGACCGGCTTTTTGCCTGAGGAAATTACTGGCGTAGAATTCCAGAATTTTTTTTACGAATCTGACGCTGCATTACTGAAAGATTACTACAGTCAGGCAGTGAACGGACATGTCGAAGGGTGTCGAACTAAGTTTCGCGGAAAAATGAGGCATTTGATAAGCGTGTCCATCCAGTTTGCGCCCATTGAAGAAGAAAACGCCATCGTCGGCGTTTATGCCGTCCTGCGGGATATGACGGAAATTGATCACCTCATCAGCCAATACGCCGAAAGTGAAAATCGCTTCCGCATCATTGCCGAAAATGCCCATGATGTCATTGTCTTACGGGATGACAAAGGAGAGATTTTGTACGTCTCCCCTTCCATCAAAGATGTCTACGGATTTCAGCCGGAAGAATACATGGACAAACCCTCTTTTCATACCGTTCATCCAGAAGATATTTCACAGGTAAGGAAAATCTATGCGCAAGCGCTCCAAGAAGCGAAAAGCTATGTGATTGAAATCCGAATGGAACACAAAACCAAGGGATGGCGTTGGTCGGAACTTCAGGGAACCCCGATTTTTAATGAGCAGGGTGCCTTTGTCCATATGCTGACTATGACACGGGACATTACGCTCCAAAAAGAATACGAAACGAAACTTCATTATTACGCCTATCACGATTCGCTGACGGGGCTGCCCAATCGGCGCTTTTTCAAGCAGCGGCTAACCGAAGAAATTGCTGCTCAACAGCCATCCGGCAAAACTTTAGCGGTCATCTTGCTGGACATTGACCATTTCAAACAAATCAACGACCAACTGGGCCATGAAGTTGGCGATGAGGTAATCGAGGAATTTGGCAAACGTCTCACTCAATCACTTGAAGAAGGTGATATGGCTGCCCGCCTCGGTGGCGATGAATTTGTATTGCTGCTGCCAAGCGTCACGACAGGCGAAGCAGCGAAAGAACTCGCACACGACATCCAATTGGCCATGGAAGCCCCGTGGACGCTTGAGAAGGGCCCAGCAAATGTTTCAGCCAGCATGGGCATTGCATTGGTTTCTTTAGAGGGCGCCACGGTGTCCTCCATACTGAAAAAGGCCGATTTGGCGATGTACGAAGCCAAAAAAGCCGGCAGAGGCACCTATCGCCTTCAAAGTCTTGAAGGAGTCAACCTGAGCACTGGTGATAACAGTCCATTTGTTGGACAACCGACTAAAGAAACTGCTAACTCTTATGAATCAAACCTTTGACGAAGTTAGAAAATGAGCGGAACGATAAAACAAATTTCACGTAAGAAAAAGGTGTTTTATTTTGAACTACTGGAGGACAAAAAACAGGCACTCCAATAAAATTGAACACGCTCAAACAGATATAGTAATTTGATAGGAATGAGGGTGTCTTAATGAAAAAGAATTATGGACAAATTCAGGAGTGGATTAACACCCTAGATCAATTCCTTATTGCCATTGATGAAAATGGAAAAATTATTAAGGTAAATCAAGCATGGGTTAATTTTTGCATCGAACACGAAATAAAAGATGGCCTTTGGAAAACTGGAACGGATTATTTTGAACAATTGGAGCGCCGGGGCAAAACAGATGAACAAAACCTCATTAAACAAGTAATGGCAAATGACCTACCTGAACATAGGCAGATGCATCCCTTTCTTTTGGGCAATGGAGAAACTCAATGGCTGCAGGTGACTGTCCGCGGGATTCAGTTAGATTCCGAACACGCTAGAGGAGCTGTCATCTATCTCAAACCAATAACCTTCCATTCTGAAGAGAAAATTACTGCTGAAATTGTTTTAGAAAGCATGACAGATGGTTTCTATTTGTTGGACGACCATCTGAATGTCATTTACATGAATGAAATTGCAGAAGAGCTGCTTAAGGTTAAAAGAGGAGTCGCAGCCGGGAGAGGGATTTTTACACTCTTTCCGGAAGCTTTGGACTCCTTTTCACATCACTACAACCGTGCTTTGACCGAACAGACCATCATCGAGTTTGTCGATTATTACAAACCGCTGGATAAATGGTTCCTGGTGAAAGCCTGTCCTCTAGAAAAAGGAGGTTTGTCCGTCTATTTTCAGGATGTAAGCGAAAAGAAAAAAACAGAAGCTCAATTAACAGAATTTGCGTATTACGATTACTTGACCCGCTTGCCAAATCGTAAGCTAATTATCCAAAAGATACAGTCTTTACTGGAACAAGGAATCGATTTTTCTATTGTCCATTTGATGGTTGATAACTTGAACTTCATTAATTCCATTTACACCTATGACGCAGGTGATACCATCATGAAAAAAGTGGCTGATGAACTGAAAGAGCTCGTCAGCGAATCCTGCCACATTGGACGCTCTGATAGGAATGAATTTTTGATCGTTTGGAAGCAGCATCCTGACGAATTATATGAGGAGCTTATAAAAAAAATTGAACTTATATTCGCCAATCCCTTCTCTTTAGATCATGCTCAAAAGGTTAACGTTAGTACCAGCGTTGGCATAGTCAGCCACCCAGTTGATGCCATTACAGTAGATGCCTTGCTTTCCAATGCAGAGATCGCCATGAGCGAAGCGAAGCTTTCCCCTGGTAATTCCCATATCTTTTTCAGTCTGGAAATGATCACTCTGCGGAATCGCCGGGTATTGATTGAAGATGGGCTCGACGGCGACTTGAAAACAAACGGATTTTATTATACCCTCCAGCCGCAAATCGACGGGCACACTGGCAAAATTGTGGGTGCAGAGATTCTATCGCGCTGGTCTCACCCGACGCTCGGTGAAATCTCCCCGCTTGAATTTATCAAAGTAGCCGAAGAATCTGGAAAAATTGTGTTAATGACCTCTCATCTGCTCAACGAAGTTTTTACACAGATGAAGGAATGGGAAAGGCTATACAGATGGAATTCACCGGTAGCGATCAATATGACTGCGTCACTTCTAAGCAATTCGAACTTCTTCGAACATTTCGTTGAATTAATGTCCGAGTATAAAATTAATCCAAAGATGATTGAAATCGAGATTACCGAACAGGCAGAATTGACCTATTCACCTAAGATATTGGAGAATTTATATCTATGCAAGTCGAAGGGAATGTCCATCGCCATTGATGATTTTGGCACCGGCTTTTCGATGATTTCCTATTTGACACACTTCCCCATCAGCAAAATCAAAATCGACCGGTTTTTTGTGCAAAAAATTGGCCAGGATGTGAAATCGGAATCCGTTTTAAAATCTCTGATTTATCTGGCTAGAAGCATTGAATGTGACCTAGTGGCTGAAGGCGTTGAAAATATTGAAGAAGCAGACTTTCTTCTGACTAACGACTGCAGTATTTTTCAAGGCTACTTGTACGACAAGCCAATGAAAGTTACCGACTTTGAAACGAAATACTTGAAGAATAAACACCTATTTACACCATAAGACCAGCTCCTTGAATAAAGTACCCGATGATGGAATAGAGTTCGTCATACTTAAGTTTTCCGATTCTACAGCTCACAAGGGTTGGTATTCTTATCTATTTCCATAAAAAAACTGCACCTCCATTGTTAGATTGGTGTCTAACAATGGAGGTGCAGTTCATCGAAGGCTGTTTTTCTTTTTATAAATTGCCATTCATTTAAACACAGGTTCCTTCTTCAATTTCGAATTGCATATTAGTGAGTCAAGAAAGCGGAATGTATGTGGACTAATTCAAATCAAAGCATTGCTATTCTTTACTTTCCAACTCTTAAGAGCTTGTTGGTATACATGTTTTTATCTGCTTTTTTAAAAACTTCTTCAATATCACATTGCTCATCATATTTAGTGTCATAACCAAAAGAAACCGAAATACTAATAGAGCCGACTTTTTCCAGCAATGAAATTTCATTGATGCGTTTGCTGATTTTTTTTGCTTCCGAAGAATCTGTGTTAGGCAATAAAATAACAAACTCATCTCCCCCGATTCTGCAGATAATGTCATCGATCCGGCAGCCTCTTTTAATTACTTCTGCAGATTTTTTCAGCAATACATCACCCATGGAATGTCCAAAAGAATCATTGATTACCTTTAAGCCATTTACATCTCCAACAAGTATCGTCAAAGGCAAATTTTTGATCGTATCAAGTCTTTTTAACTCTTCTTCATAAAATCTTCTATTATATAAACCTGTTAATTGATCATGGTAGCTAAGATAGAGAATTTCTTCGTTTTGAAAAACAAGTTCTTTGTTTGCATTTGTTAACTCTATCGCACGTTTATCCTTCTCTTTATTCTGAAAAACCAACTCTTTGTTCGCAATAATTAATTCGGCAGCACGGTCAGCCTTTTCTTCCGTTTGAAAGATAAGTTTTTTATTTGCGACAATTAACTCTGCTGCGCGGTCAGCTTTTTCTTCTGTTTGGTAAGCAAGCTCTTTATTTGCAATGATTAGTTCTGCGGCACGATCAGCTTTTTCCTCCGTTTGAAAGATCAGCTCTTTGTTTGCAATGATTAACTCTGCTGCACGATCTACTTTTTCTCTGGTTTGAAAGACAAGCTCTTTATTTGCAATGACCAACTCTGCTGCACGCTTGTCTTTTTCTTCATTTTGAAAAACCAGTTCTTTGTTCGCAATGACTAACTCTGTTGCGCGTTTATCTTTTTCTTCATTTTGGAAGATAAGTTCCTTATTTGCGATCACCAACTCCGCTGCGCGGTCAGCTTTTTCTTTCGTTTGATAGGCAAGTTCTTTGTTCGCAATGACTAATTCTGCTGCACGCTTATCTTTTTCTTCATTTTGAAAAACCAGTTCCTTGTTCGCGATAATTAACTCTGCTGCGCGCTTATCTTTTTCTTCATTTAGAAAGATAAGCTCTTTGTTCATGATGATTAACGCTGCTGCAAGTTCAGCTTTTTCTTCGGTTTGAAAAGCAAGTTCTTTAGTTGCAGTGATTAACGCTGCTGCGTGGTCATTTCTTTCTTGTACTTGAAAATAAAAATCATTTGTCATTTAGTATTTCGCTCCAATTTTACAGGGTTCTCCTGGTTGATAAGTATTTTGTACAATACTTGTCTACTTATTAATTTTTATTGCTTAGAATAAAACAATTAGTTGTTTTGATAGATTCCTTTTAAAATTTCACGAGATGGAGATGCATAAAGAACTAGACCATTTTTATCAACCACATTAATGGCGTTGCTAATATTTTCCACCATTAACCGGTAATTGTTTTCGCTGTGCTGCAGGGCTATCTCTGCGTGCTTCCGTTGTGTGATATCGATGCAGGTTGCGATGACCTCCACAACCTTTTTCATTCTTTTTATCGGGCGTAAAATCACAAGATAGTAAACTCCATTTTTCTCACCTTCGTAAGAAATATTTTGTTCCCCTTTCCAGGCCCTTCTATAGTTCCGCTCGATATCTTTTGCTTTTTCATTAGAAAAAATCTGCGAGAGTTCTTTGCCGATCACCAGTTTAGGAGTCAATCCGATTCGATAAAGTAGTTCTCCATCGCAAAGGGTATGAATGAATTTCCCATCTTTGTATTTAAACTTAAAAATGATGCCGTCCTGTTGTCGAATGGTGTCTTGCAATTCTTGCTTAGTCAGTGTTAATTCTCTTTCCAACCATAAACTTTGACTTATTCCAGGCGTAAGTCCATGATTTCTAATGCTCTCGTGTAAATCAGAAAAATTTTGTTCTAAACTTTTCGCAGGCAGTGGTTTACTTAACAAATAACCTTGAACTTCATCACATAAATTTTCTTGAAGAAAATCCAAATGTTCTTTCGTCTCCACACCTTCTGCAATTACTTGAATGCTCAAATGATGGGCCATCGAAATAATTGTTTTCACGATGGTCCCATTATTTGGATCAAGATGGCAGTCACGAATAAAAGACTGATCTATTTTCAGCCGGTCTATGGGAAATTCTTTCAAATAAGACAACGAACTGTAGCCTGTGCCAAAATCATCGATACTAATTGTTATACCGACTTTCTTTAAGGCATGTAATTTTTTAATGGAACTTTCAACATCCATTGTCATACTCTCTGTAATTTCAAGATCAAGATATTTGGGTTCTAAATCTGTTTTAGCTAATACTCTTTCCACAACTTCAACGATATTTGTTTGTGAAAATTGCCGAGAGGAAAGATTGACTGATATCGCCATTGGAGGAAATCCAGCTAACTGCCATTTTTTATTTTGTGCACAAGCTGTTTTCAATACCCATTCCCCAATTGGAATAATAAGCCCCGTTTCTTCAGCAATGGGAATAAATTGGAGAGGAGAAATCATTCCTTTTGTTGGATGATTCCATCGAATTAAAGCTTCATTTCCAATATACTCTCCCGTACTTAAATGAAGTTGTGGTTGGTAATGAAGTGTCAGTTGGTCAAGTTCAATGGCTCTATAGAGTTCCATTTCAAGCTCTAAACTTTCTCGGGTTTTCTCGTCCAAGTCAGACGTATAAAAGTGGTAACTGTTATTTCCGTGTTTTTTTGCATAATGAAGAGCAGAATTCGCCATTTCTAACAATATCTCAATAGTGTTGCTGGTTTTGGAATACATGCTGATGCCTATACTTGGATTGACATACATATCGTGGTGAATATTTTTTAAAGGTTGAGCTATGATTTCTAAAATTATTTTTGCTATAGTTGTGGTTCGTTTAAAATTTGTATTCGTCAAGAGAATAACGAATTTGTCTTCTTGCCACCGCATTAAAATACTATCTTCACCCAAAACCGTTTTTATTCGTTCGCTGGCAAGAAGAATAATCGCATTACTCGATTCTTGTCCCATAGAGTCTCTAATATTGTTCATTCTTTCTAATTCCAACAACAAAATAGCAGTTTCATTTTTGTCATCTACCAACTCTTTTAATCGTTTATTTAGGAAATTGCTATTCGGTAATCCAGTTAAGTAGTCTGTATAATTTAGGTGTTGTATGGTTTTCAATTCCTTCCATCCGTTATTAATTCTCTGAGAATAGGCCCTGATGCTTTTTTTAATTTATTTGCAAAGAACAGTTTTGTTTTAGCAAATGAAGTAAGTAATACCATGATGAGTGACAATAAAAATGGTGAAACCTACCAATGTAGAACTAATATGTGTTCTAGCATGTTATTAAACTCCTCTAGTAACATTATTTACATAGTAAAACTATTTATTAAAATTGTATTATTTAACATTTTTATAAATAATATAGTATGTAAAAATTATAATACCACTAATAAAGACCTATAAAGTTATATTTTATGAAAATTTTAAAAAAATTTGTTTTTCTGTGTCACTTACTCCCTATGCTATAAGAAAAATCCTTATCTGATGGGGACGAAGCCAGTTAGATTATGTCATTCCATTATCCAGCATTAAAAAGGAAATTAATGGAGCATCAGTTAAGTTCTCCAACAAGAAACAAAAAGTATGACAAGCTATAGGGGAGTTTTATGAATTTGGATTTGATTAAGTTCGTATAGAAACAAGTCTAAAGTTTAGAGAAACTGAAGGAATGCCAACATACACGAAAAGATTTATTTACTTTTACATACATATTGCCGGTGCGCCTTTTACAAAAGGAAATTTCTGAAAACCAAAAAAGGGAAGGAACTTATTGTTAAGTTCCTTCCCCTTTGACAACACCACACAAGTTTTTTCTAAAAAGCTGTTTATAAAACAGAAACATCAAAACTTCTTCCGTTTTACAGTTTTTTTGCCTGAAAGTTTCCCGATTCATAATATTCGTGGTTTTTACTTTCCGGATCGCCTCAACTAATGAAACTCCGCCATTATTAGTACTTCTTTATCAATGGACACGTTGGAGAATACCAATTATGTAGTGTTCCTGAGTTGATAAACTACTGAATCTTTTTAGGAATACCGTCTAAGAAGAAGTATCAGAAAGGGTTAATAAATCGTCAACCAAAGCAAGAAAAATAGACGCTACTATAAAAATTAAGAAAGTATGAGTGTTAAAATATTGGTTGTTTACAAAGATAGAAAAAGGCGAAGTGATGCTATTTAGATAATCTATATCGACTAAACCTGTTTGTTCGTTTAGTACGCTTCTTATCACTTCTTTATAATCTTCAACTCTTTTCTTTTGGTAAACAAGAGCCGTTATTAAATAAGTTAAGGTGCCAAAGAGACCCACTATAGAAAAACGAGTGGTAACTGAATAAGCACGAAATATTTGTTTCCATAAAACAATCACAACAATTAGAATTGGAATCAGAGGTACCGCAAGCAGCAAAGCGGGATTACCATTTCCAGATGAAGTTCCTGGACTAACTGTCATTTGATTAATTAGCATAAAAACAAAAAAGGAAATCGCATATAATATTAATAAAGTAATAAGTGCTTTTTTCAATATTTGCCACCTCTTTATTCGAGTGTCCTTTTCTGGGGAAAAACCCAATTTGGATCGCGTATTTCCGTTCGGACACGGTTCATAATCTCATTGAATTGCACTTGCTTAGTCTTTTCATTGTAATAATAACAATTAGTTACAGACGGCTGTACTTCTTCAGAAAATTTTAGATTGATTAATGATTTGTTCAATTGTGCTGCATGCCACAACCAATCTTGAATCTCTTCATCATGTAGATTTTCTTCGGTGCCAATCAATAGAAAAAAGTAACTATCCCGGACCGGTGAAGGTCCAACCATTGTTAAAACATACTCTTTCGCGACTCGCGCATCTTCTGGCGTTGCGAAGGAAATATTGTTTTCTTTAAAAAAAGTTTTGATCTCAGAAATAAGCGATGCATCTTTTTCTGTATGGGCAATAAACACATCGGATTTTGGCCATTTAGCATAGTCTTCTTCCCATTTCGTTAGCTTCAACTCCATAAAATTCACTCCTCACTTTCGGATATAGCTGCCCATAGGCCGTTCACCATCAAATCCTTCGCCATTGTCAATGACACCCAGTTCCTTCACGAAATAATACAAAATCAGGATATATTCCTTTAAACTTTGGGCCAGTACAACCCTCTCGTCGTACTCATGGTCGACAGAAATAATTTGGCCATACGATCCGTTAATATCCGGGTCAAGGTCAATGGCAGTAAAATTGCCTCCTCCATCATGATGGAAGGGTATCTTATTCCCTAACATAAAGGTATCTTTCACATATCCTGCGGGTATAGATTTTACAGGTGCTCTAACACCTTCATGTTTTACGGATTCTTTCACTTCAACCAGTATTTCTTCCAGTGTCATCAAAGGGTACCCATTGAGATGCCCATAAGCAACTCCCACTGCTTCAATAAAGTCTAGCCATTGCCCTTCATCTTGCCCATTGCAAAGCTGATATAAGGTTACAAACTCATCCGCTGATTCTTTTCTCAATAATTCCAGTACCTGTAAACACGTTTCTTTGGCATTGCCGGGATTCAATGGAATCAAATATTGCTGGCATATGTCATTTAAAAAGTCATCGTATTCTTTCCAGATCGATTGAAAACTCTGACTTTGGTAGCCATCAATAAAGACTTTTAATCCTGGAACATCGATATAAACTCCATACGTATCGTCAGAAGAAGATGGTTCGTTCCTGTAGTCCGAAACACTTCGTTCAAGCGGCTCGACTTTCCGCCACACTGCTACATGTTCTTCTTCTAAATCCACTAGCAAATAACGAACCAAATAATTGCCATGTGCATATTCAGACAGCCGATACTGAATGGACTCCTTTGTTTTCGGATGTATATGTTCCATTTCAGCTTTGCTGGCAATATTAACGAACTTATCCGAAAACGGATGCGGCATATCAGCTGTGAGAAGAATACCATTTCTATCTGCAAACATTTCAGTGGATTTGTAATAATAGTGTAGCCTCCAACCTTTGTGCATCATTAGTGAAACACCTCTTTCTCACTCGATATAATAATCTTATTAAAAAAATCAGATTTCGCGAAAATTTAATAAGCTCCTTTAATTCAAAATAATTTATTAGGCAGATAAACTTAAATATCTGATTATCATTAATGCTAAACTAATATCACCTAACTTTGAGAATGCGCGATGTGTTTGACAATGAATGATGTGATATTAAGGAAATACACTTGAAAATCAATTAAAAAGGAGAATTTTTATGCAAAAGCCCTTACTGTTGCTTCTGTTATTTTTTGTTTCCTTGGTACTTATTAGCTGTAATGATGATTCAGTAGATCAGCCCACTAACGATGAAAACATTGGAAACCCAAATCCTAAGGAACGATTAACAAAAAATCCAGATGCGGACATTATTATGGTTGATGATCTTACTTATATAAATGTCGAAGATATCGGTAGAGAATTTTACCGAGAATTAAAATTAGGAAAAAAAGCTCTTGAAATTAAAACTCAAACTGATGACGCTGACGATTTTGAAAATGGGACAGCTTCCAAGCTGGCTGTAGGAACAGCAATCTATGAAGCAGCTAGCCCAAACCAAGGGTATATAGCTGTAGTTAATAATGAAAAAAGATTGTATGTAATAATTGCTGAAGGTTAATGACTGAAGTGTTAATTTCATAAATTCGCGCTTCAACCTCATGAAATGATTCTTTTTCGAGCCATTTAGTGTCTACCTTTATTGTAAATACAATTTAAGGTGAAGTAAGTTGCATTCAAACGTCATCAGAAAAAAAACTGACGACTTCGGATGTTATTAACTTAAGTGACTTTGTGAATATAAATAAGTAAGAAATCCGAAATCGTGTCTGCTTCAGGAGTATTCTTTTAATACGGGTTAGTTCGAAAATGCCCCTTTGCAACATGCTTCTTCAGTTCTGCCAAGAAAAGCTCTGGTTCTTTTGGTGAGATTTTTACGCTACCCATTATGGCGGAGCTGTAGAAAATTTCGATCCCTTCCTTCGAAGACAAAATCCGGTAACCTGTGAAAATATCAGAAGTAGGTGAGACGCGAGTGATCTCATTATATGGAATCAGGCTTCTAATCGGGCCACCTTTGACGAATAAATAATCCGAGTGGAAAATATATTTGATGTCGAACATAATCCACAGCATAAAAATGAAAGTTAAAACAAAAGTTCCAATGAGAAAAACTGCCGCCATCAGAGGTATATTATCTTCAATAAAGAAAGGCCAAAAAATACTAACGGCCACGACCAACAAGGCAAGTCCATTCATTATGAGAAAGAATCGGTCAATCTTTGAACGAAATTCCATTAGAGTACGTCCCTCCCTTGTTCTAAGGTCGAATAAAACCGTGATGAATATACGAGTTTCGATGGTTAAAAGATTCACCAAAAATCTTTTTCATTATACCAAAATACTCCAATATCGTTTACTCCGTTTTATTTTGCATTAAAACCAAAACCTTTCTCAAAACTACACTTTCATAAATATAAAGGCAGGTGATGCGTTTTGAATAGCCGCTGCTCTGCCTTCTCTGGTTAATTAGCTTCTAATAAATTCTTGTATGTAAAATGAAGCTGACTAGAAGTTTATATGTTTTTAAATTTTTTTTAGAAAAGTTGCACTTTTAAATCGTCTATGTATATAATCATGTTAATAAAAGTTAACCGGTTAAGAAAGGAGTTTAATAAATGGAGCAACAATCGATTTTTATTCTGGAAACGTACGAACAATTGAAAGTCATCAGTGATCCACTGCGAACCAAAATGCTCATTCATTTAGTGGAACAGCCTCATACGGGACAGATGCTCGCACAAGAACTCAACCTTTCGCGTGCTAAAGTTCTCTATCACCTTCGGGAATTAGAAAAGTATGGAATCATTCGGTTGGTCCGGAAAGAAGAGCGAGGGGGAAATATCCTGAAATTCTATCAGGCGGTCGCCAGAGGGTTTATTCCAGCGGATCATCTGCTTACGTATGTGGAATCCAAGGAAGCCACACGTCAGTCATACCTGGAAGTTATCGACCGAGCTAAAACCAGGGTGCTGACGGCACCTGATCAATCATTCGAACTGCATTCCTCCAACGTCGAAGAATGGAATAACCTATCGCTTCAAACCGAATTTACGGTAAGTCAGAAAAAATTTGTGGAATTTACCCAAAAATACCGAGAACTCTTGGAGACGTTGAACGAAGAGGACGAGGAATCCGACAAACAGCATTACTACCTGATGACCACGGCTTTCCAGATTGAAGAGTTATTGTTTAGGAAAGAGAAGTAAGCGGTTGAAAGGAGAACTCCCATGACAATTGACCAAGTAACCGAAGCGACCGTACAGGAAAAATCGGTTCCAAATCTGTTCAGCAATCGTTCGTTTATTTTCCTCTGGCTTTCCAGTACCGCGTCTTTCCTGGCCTTGTCAACGTATCTGTTTGCAGAACAGTGGTACATCATCACTGTTCTGGAAAAAGAGAGCCTGCTGGGAATCGTCATGATGGCGACCATGGTGCCGCGGATCTTTTTCATGACGCTGGGCGGTGTCTGGGCTGACCGATTCCGTCGGTCGCGTATCATGTTGATCTCCAGTTTCGTACGCTGCCTGTTGGTACTAGGCATGATTTTACTGCTGCAACTCAGTTTGTTGGAATTGTGGGCACTTCTTCTTTTTGCTTTATGTTTTGGCATTGTCGATGCTTTTTTTTCACCTGCAAATACGTCGCTCCTGCCATCGGTCGTGCCGAAAGAGGCACTTCCTAGGTCGAATTCCTTCATTCAAAGTTCCAATCAAATTGCTCTTTTTTCCGGTCCGATGTTGGGCGGATGGGTGCTTTCTCTCGGGTCGTTCAGTCTGTTATTCGGAGTAATTGCTGGCTTCTTACTGCTGACGTTTCTGTTTTCATCGCTCATTAAAGAAGAAAAAAGGCAAGTAGTTGCTGACCGGTCCTCCACGAAATCGGAGCTGAAGGAAGGATTTTCGTATGTATGGGGAATGCCCTTCCTAAAAAACATGTTGGTGATTTTAATCTTCATCAACTTTTTCTTTTTCGGTCCGCTGCTAATGGGGATTCCTTTGCTGGTGGATAGTGTCCTTAAAGGGGAAGTGTTGGATTTAAGTTTTCTGCAAAGTTCGTATCAAGGCGGGATGCTGGCCGGAGCCATTCTGGTAGGTATTCTGAATCTGCGGAAAAAACGAGGTTTGACCATGTTGGTGATGATTGGCATTTTGGGCGTTTGCTTAACCTTCCTAGGTCAAATTGGGTTCCTGTGGCAAGGAATTCTATTGCTTTCGCTCATGGGTATTCTTTCTTCTTTTATCAATGTCACACTGATTTCTACGATCCAGGCACAATCCGACCCGAATAAAATCGGGCGTGTCATGAGCTTGGTCAATGCCTCTTCAAATGGGCTTGTTCCCTTATCTTATGCATTCGTGTCGTTGGCTCTTGTGATGCAGTTCACGATATCAAACGTGATGCTGCTGTGCGGTATGCTGATTCTCGTGATTTCTTCCATCTATCTCTTACACTCTAAAGTTGTCAGAAATGTAGATTAGAAGTAAGCAAGATAGCCAAATTCTTCACACTTAGACAACCCACACCAATAGAAAGAAAGGACTTTTCAATGCACCTTCTTCCCTTTCTGCATTTATAGTTTCTATATTTTGGCCGTTTCTAATATGTCCTGATAGGTAATCCTGTATGATGTGTTTTCGCACTCCGAAATAGGTCATGAAATGATATTTTTTAGTTGGCGCGGCTAATCTTACTCATCACTCAATAACATGAAGATCACTGCTTGCTTCTATCTAGGTAATATGCAAAACTATTTTAATTTGAAAATGAGAATTCGACTTGATGTGGAAACCTTCAATCTATCATTGGAAGATGCACGGGAAATGGTAAACAGGCTCAACGTAGAGCCGGATAGGGAGACACTGATGATTGATGTAAACAATGAAACCGTCGGAAAAATTCGCATACAACGAGAAGATCGCCAAGCATGGATTTTATTCTTCTTGCACACCAGGATAAAGGTATATGAAGAAACGTACTACGAAACATCGTCAAACAGCAAAGCGAAGCTAACTATTCGGTCCATATTGACGTGGAGACGAAGAATGTTCATTCCTTAGGGTTATACGAGTCAATTGGTTTTAGAGTCATCCACGCACAGGATTACTACTTGTACCAGGAGTAACATCAAATAGAGCGTTCAAATAGAAGACCTGTAGAGTGTTCAAAACACCTGCCTGTTTGGTCGATTGTTTCCTGAATTCCATCTCGAATCTCATGCTGGAATTTAAGCCGATGTGGTTTGTATCCCGCCCCTTCTGTTTGCGAGTATTCTTTTAAAATGTCTCGGGTTAAATCGTTGCACGGCTGCAGTTCATGTTCACTTATTACTTTTCCCGCCTTCTTAAGAAGTTCCTTAAGTTACCTATCTTTCACAACTTACTTCTCCCTCAATCCATTTTTTATTCGAAGAACGCCAAATGTCTTTTTTCATCTTTGTACCAGGTCAATCGGTCAATAAAGTTCCTTATATGAAATTCAAATTTATGGCCATTTGGAACGGAAAACAGCTTTTGAACTATAGGCTTTATTCATAAGCGATTTTAATTTTAGCCTTCTGTTAATTCTATTAAAGCCGCTACGACAAAATCCGGCCGATCCAAATGGATTGAATGTCCTGCGTTTTTTGCAAACTTAACTGTGCTCTTTTTCGAAAGTTTTCCTTGTTCGAGTATCAATTGCTGCCACATATTTTCCAACATCAACAGTTCCAACTCAGGCAAACCTCTGCTGACACCTTCTTGAATTACATAGTCTTTGTCGCGGCCGATGGCGATAAGTGGAATATCATGAAGCGTACCCAGGTTTTTAATCGTTTTTGCATCCAGTTTAAAGTTTGCGAATTCGGATATCATGGCTTTGTACAAATTCGGCTTTTGCCGAAACCGAATTAATTGCTCTTGTATAGGTAAAGGCAGCTTTTTCTGGCTTTCAGTCAATTGGGGATGAATAATTTCTTTAAGTTCTTCCTCTTTCGTATTTGCATAGTTTTGATAATCTTCCAGCCAATTGTTGCTAGATGAATTCCCTCTTAATCCAGGAAGTTCAAGCTCATCCAGTCTTTCCAAGTCCTCAGATGTAGAATCAATTAAAAATAATGCTCTTACTTTTTTAGGATGTAGTTTCGAAAAATGCTGTGCGCATAATCCCCCATAGGAATGTCCAACCAGAATGACCGGTTCTTTTATTTCCAACTTCTCTAAAAGCTGCTTCACCTCTTTAGCATTCGCCATTGTGGTACGTTCTTCTTCTCCTATGTCACTTTCACCTGATCCTGGACGGTGAAACATGATCATTTTATTCGTCTTACTCAGCTTTTCTACCACTCTAAACCATTCATCATACGAACAACCCATTCCCGGTAAAATAATGATAGGTACTCCATTCTTTCCTTTTTGAACGACTTCCATTTTTCGCTCATTGATGGTGATAAACTGGTTCATAGTTTTCGCTCCTTAGTAAGTCATGCAAATACAATAGTGTCTGACTGTTTTTAGTTAAGTTCAAAATTTTCGGGAGGGATATAGTTCGAATCTTGGTAACTCGACTTTCCATCACTCTCAGAGACGGATTTGAAATCAGCAAAAGAAGTAAATTCCTTATCTTCCCAAATCCAGATGCCTTCTTTTCCTGCCTCTTTATGAAAAATATTCTGTTTCATTTTGTTATTCTTACTGGTTAAAAAGTAATTTGCAATAAATATGCGTGATGGACCAGCAATTAAGGTGTTCTTCTCAATTGTATTTCCATTTGCATCATGCTGAATCAAGAGCTGTCCTCCACCCATCTCCTTCGTGTCATTCTGATACATCACATTTTGAGAAACAATTGAATTTCGAGTTCCTCCACGTTCCTCATCGTAACCGCCAATTGATATTCCTGTAAAACGGTTTTCATAAATTTTGTTATTTACAATCTCGATATTGTCCGCATACTTTCCTTTGTGTTCGGAAGTCGCTTCAATGCCTATATCACTGTGATAGACACTATTTTCTTCAATTTTAATATTTTTTCCGCCATCTACATAAATCCCTCCAGCATTATACTCTTTGCCGTATGCTGGATTTTCATAAGTGGAGATGTCATGGACCGTATTTTTGGAAACTACTCCATTGCGTACAAAATCCACTCTTTCATCAGAAGAAACACCTTCATACCCGATCAAATCAATTCCGATGTTATCATTACTGCGCACGATATTTTGGCTCACATTAAATTCGCTCACATTACCATTTAAAACGAGCGCTTCACTGGCTCCAAGCTTTAAATTTTCTACGATATTGTTTGTAATTGCAATATGTTCGATCGGACCAGTTCCGTATACTGCAATGCCATGGCCATTTCCATCTTTTGAGTGAGTTTCAATCTGCTGAACATGATTATTCTTCAATGTAATGTGATTGCTGGAGCCGGTTACCAAAATCCCCATTACTGTTTCATTTGCCAAATCGGTTTTTAAATCTTTTATTAGCAATCCTTCAATACTAATGTGGCTTTTACTTTCAATAGTAACAATTGACGTATCGCCTTCTTCTCTTTTTGTATTTTCTCCGCTTAGTACAACCGTTTCATGATTATACGGTTTAAAAATAACTTCTTTAAAAAATTTTCCATTGTGTTGGATGACAAGTTGTTCCTTGTATATACCTTCACGGATATAGACAGTTGTTCCTGCTCTAGCAACAGAGGCTGCTTTTTTTAGTGTACGAAATGGTTCTGTTTTTGATCCCGTGTTTACGTCACTGCCATTTGTCGCTACATAAATTTCCGCATGCTCTTCCCCATTTATGTAGAGCATACCAAAAAATAGAATAAATAATGTCATGCTGCAAACCATCAGTATTTTTTTCATGTTCATCTCCATTTTGTTCATACTTTTTGTCACTTGTTATTAAGAAATTATATTCTATTAAATCTGTATAATTTGATTTTTGACTATTCACTCTAATATACTCGTCTAGCTTTTAACCATTCTTCAAGCATGTTTATCGGCTTAATTTCTTTAATTGTTTAATTCATCGCTCGAAACCAGCTTTTTCCCACAAAGTTGATTTTCTGCAAAACGAAACTCTTTTTGGCAGATTAGTGGCAGTAGACTATTAAGCACCAATTGTCTGCTAGAAATGAAGCGCTTCTAAATATTGAAATCCTTGCTCCAGCCTTTGTCTCCTCCGGTCTTTCTCAATTTCAAGCTTACTATTCGGTGATGATGCTTTTTTCCACCTTGTAGATTAGTAATAGGCTAACTTTTATATGCTTTCTTTATAAAATAGGTTTGGTTCGTTTTCTCTGATAAAAAAAGATTGTCAGAAGAACCAAAAATTCAGAAACAGGGATAGCAAGCCATGCACCTGTTACACCAAAAACAACTGGAAGAATACTGAGTAAAATCAACAACAAAATTATTTCTCTAGCTGCAGTAATCCAAACGGCCATCCGGATATGCCCGGTGCATTGATAGCAAGTCATCATCACAAAATTGATGCCCATGAATAAATAAGCGATGAAAAACAGTCGAATACCTGGTATCGCCAAGCCTATGACCGCTACTGGAAAATCGCCGAAGACACTGACAATGGAAGCAGAAAAAAACTGACCTATCATAAAAAAGCCAATGCCAGCAATAAGTACCGTACTGATAGCCAATTGAAGTGTCTTTTTCATTTTTTCTTTTTCTCCAGAACCATTGTAATAACTAACAAGTGGCTGAATTGCTGATCCCATTCCTAGAAAAGCCAAAAGCATGACGCTGTGCACATAATTGAGAATCGCAAAGGCTGAGACACCTGCTGTACCAGCCAAACGTTCGAATACAACATTATGCGATATAGTGAAGACAGAAATTCCCACTTCAGATAAGAAGCTTGGGAACCCGATTATGATAATCAGAAATAATAGCTTTCGGTTAAACTTAAAGCGGACGAACCGCAAGTTATTGGATTTCTTAAAGAAATGGGTGATTAACACGAGAATTCCTATAAATCCAGCTATCAACGTAGCTGCTGCTGCGCCCATTACTCCGTAATCCAGTACAAACAGAAATACATAATTTAAGATGATATTTAATACTGCCGTTACAATTAATGCAATCATTGATAAGTTTGGACTGCCATCGTTTCGGACCATAATACTAAGGGTGTTTTCAATCGTAAAAATAAATCCAAACAATAAAATCAAATACAGATAATCAGCGACATATGGATACGTATCTGGATTCGCACCGAGAAGATATGCCAGCTCTGTTCGTAGTGGAAACGCCACGAGTCCGATAAGCATTGTGACGATGAAAATCGATACGATTGCGTGTGAAAATACTGTACGTGCCTCATCTTCCCGCTTCGCCCCCATTAATGTGGAAAAACGGGTTGCTGCACCAACCCCAATCCATAGCGACACAGCCACAAAGAGCGTATATATAGGAGAAGCGATTCCGATGCCTCCCAATGCCACCGACCCCAGCCGGTTTCCGACCATAATTCCATCAGCCACAATATTGACAGCCATGAGCAGCATCCCAATAGTTGAAGGAATCAAGTAGCGAGCAAAAGATTTTCTGACTGAGTCTACATCTAAACGATTTATTGAATCGTGTTGTTTCATAATAAATTCACCTTTCTCACTTCTTTGAGAACAATAAAACTTTTTTTGTTTAAATAGTTTTTTGAGTTCGAAAAAATGCTGGCTATCCAAAGCCAGCTTTTTCTCCTACTTTTCTTTTATCAATCCATGTAGCAGCAATTCAGTGATTGCTTCCACTGCCTCTTTAACGGAAATGCTGTGATCGGAGAAGAACTTTTGATCAAGTGTAATATTGATTGCATCTATAATTAATTTCATCAACAAATCTATATTTTGTTTCTTGATCAGGCCTTTTTCCATTCCTTCTTCCAGAAGTTGTTTTAAATCATCCCATTGATTTATTTCTCGATTGATTCGTTCCCATTGTTCTGGATAGTAACGTTTCAACTGTTCCAAAATCCGCAAATCATAAAAGTCGTTGTGTTCAGGCATTATATTGATGGTTTGACGGATTTTCTCTTGTAAACTAAGTGTTTTATTTTCAATAATTTCACGAGAACGTTCATCAATTTCAGATAAAGTTAAGTCAATGATGGATTCCAAGATCTCTAATTTGGATGAAAAATGCTCATAGAGTGTCCGTTTACTGATTCCCAATCGCTTAGTTAAATCATCCATTGTAAATTTGATTCCATTAGCTCGAGTTTCTTCTATAAAAGCCTGGATGATTCGAGATTTCATTTAAACACCCCATTCATAAAACTAATAATACATTAATAGTTTTATAAGTTCAATTTAAATAATCTTTAGTTCTTGTTTTTAACTCTTTTAAACCTTTCGTAAAAAAGCTTTCACACGAAGGCGACAAGGTAAGCATCAATTAGCTTATTTTCTGGTTTCCTCAATGTGTATCTTCGATCACCCTTTTGAGTGTGAACTGATATTAGAATTTGAGTTTCCCTTTTCTCTGTTCCTATCTTAAGTAATCTAGTACAGAAGAAACTTACCCATTTGAAAATGAAAAGCAAGATTATGGGTATCAAATTTAGTTTGTTGTATGTAGTGTTTGACTGAACTTTTTGGATTTCCCGCTCTGGATTGGCCACCACATCAAATGGAACAGCATATGCACAAGTATAGCTGCTAATAGCCCTCCTTGAATAAAAGCTACTCCAGCAAATAAACCAACCCAAATGTTTCCGATAATCATATAGACGTACATAGCCGGTTTTGGCTATGAAGCAATCAGTTTAATGGCTGGCAAATGGACCAGGGCAAATAGAATGCTGGAAACAAAAGTTGCAGCGAGAACGCTGATAACCTTCCCTATGCTCAGCAATTGGAATAACCAAATAAACAAACTAAGTAACCCCCATCGGAATATTACTTCTTCTAAAATTCCGCCATAAAACAACCGGCTCAGAATGCTGGTATTCACATAATGGGTTTCAATCTCTATATAGTCTGATTTTGTTATCCTCGGCACCAAATATGTATAGTACAAAGCTAAGTGGCCAATCGAACAAATGACACCAAGACCGACACCAAACAAGAGAATTCGGCTGATATCTAGCTGATTTCCTATAGAAATTCTTGGAACAACATATGCCCCAATCAGCGAGAAAAGAAAGGCTGTTAAAAAATGGGCTGTTAATCCTTGGCCATCGGTTACATCATTTTCTTTTATGTGAATTTTTTCTGAGCGATACATATATAGTATCCCGGGAAGGCAAATGAAAAAGACTACGAAGAAATAGCTCCCATTCACTTACATTGTGCAGCCTTGGAAGAAGATATCAGTCTTCCCAAAGATTATTTTGACATTGTCTACTCCATTTACGCCATAGGATGGATGACCGACGTGGAAAGTACCTTCAACTTGATCTATTCCTATTTAAAACTGGGTGGCTATTTCCTGTTTAGTTGCGACCATCCGCTGTATGCTCATCTGCAAACTGAAAATGGACTTCTTTCGCTGAAAGGATTCTATCAAGAAGAAGGCTTGAGACGTTACGAGAACTTTAAAGGGGAAGATGCACCTGTTGTCATTCCACAGCGGAATTCAGTACATATTTAAATTCATTGATTCAATCCGGTCTTACGATTGAAGAAGTCGTCGAGTCGGATGTTCCGATCCAACTGAAGAATATGGAACGGGAAGTATCCGACCACTACTATTCACTTTACAAAGCGCAAAAGTTTTCCACCACAATGATCATTAAAGCCAGAAGATAAATACACTCCAATAGATAAGAAAGGAAAAGTAGTGATGATTTCCACTACTTTCCCTATTTGTATTTTATTTTTGAATAGTACTACTTCTGATAAATTAATGATATGTAAACCTGTGTCCATTCGAAATTCAAGCATTAAAACTTAACTAAACAGGCTCCGGTTTCGCTCACGTAGTTTTTAACTAACTAAACTATTATGGTTGGAAAAATGTCTTATTACTTAAATAAAGATTAATTTTTAAAGTGATTCGAGGCAATGTTATCAAATTCTGGATTTTCTTCAAAATATCGATCACCCATGCTGTAACTAGTAAGTTGAAACTCTTCTTCATTCGACTTTAATCTGACCATCCATAAATAACCTTCAATTTTATCCTCTAAATGAATTTCCTTCAGTTTCATCCTTTCTAATTCAGAAATGAAGTTTTTTATCTCATTTTCGTTAGAAATACTTGTAGTTTCTCCTGAAGTACCATCCACTACATCAATTTCAATAATTTCATCTAATGAGAAAGGGCACACATCGGATAATTGCATCTCGCTAGCACTGCTAACGGTTTTTTCGTCTGAAAGATTTTCATTTTGACATGCAACCAACAAAATTAGAGCAAAAGAAAAAAATACTAAAGTTAAGTTTTTTGTCATAAGGTTTCTCTCCCTATAAATTTATCTTTACACTAATATACTTGGTCGTTGGGTAATTAGCTAGATAATTATGGAAACAAAACCGTTCGTAAAAGTCCACTTCTACGAACAAAAACAGAAGAAACTTCAAATGAAGCTCCTTCTACTTATATGTAAAATATGTACTTCGCAATTCCGACTCTAAAACCGTATAGAACAGTCTTGTGTATGTATCATTTTTTATGGCAAGTTCACTTTCGCTTCGCATTCTGACCAAGTCAACGGAGCGAGGAAACTGAATGTAACTTAATTCACATTAAGTTACATTCAAAATCAAAAGAAGTGACGGAGGTCTTTAACAACTCTGTAATTTAAAGTAGACTATTATCTTTTTTCTTTATTTCGAATAGCAGATAGAATGCCAATGATTACAGCTAGTATATGGGTCAATAAAAAGGTGTAGAGATTAAAATAAATACTATTTGTATACTGATTAAACCAACCAAAACGAAAAATTCGAGAGTCGGGATCAGAAGGCGTTCCTCCCAGTGCAATTATCAATTCATTTGTATATTCAATATTTGAAAACACCAATACTACGACCAATAAAAGTAATAAAGATAATATTAGTGCTTTTATTATCTTTTTCTGTACCTTGTAAAATACTTCTCTGGTCTTTTTAAAGGTATAAAAATAGCTCACAAAGAAAATGGGGGACAGAAGCAAGATAATTAACATACCAAGATTTCCATTACCAGAAGTTACTTGTGGCTCAATCGTAAACACATTTTCTATTAGATAGAAACCAAGAAATGACAGGAGAACAAAAATAACACCAATGATATCTTTCATTTTCTACTCTCCCTTTTTAAAATTCAGCCATTCTATATTTTATCGAATGTAACTTAACTGCACATAAGTTACATTCAGATTCGCTAATAATCAAAGGTTTATGACACCCCTGTTTCAGAAGAAGTGGAAGAAAATTTTTCATACCTTCTTAAAATAATGCTACATACTAATGCCGTTACTAAAAACGAACCTACATAAAGAATAGGAGAAGGTACATAACCGAAAGCAACATCGCTTTGCAGATTTTCTACATTTGACCAAGCTGCTTCCCAATCTGGTTTATAAGTCATTGTTTTTACGTATCCTACTGCAAAAGTAGTTACGAAATAAATGCCATGGATAGCCGTTGATCCTAGTAAAGCTTTCGAAAATATTCTCATTCCAATTCCCTCCTTCTCTTCTAGATTTTAGTATATCAATGCACCATTGATTCGTATATGGAATATAGATTCTACCTTAACCCTTTATTTGATAAAACTGCCTTTCATATTTTCTTAGATTTTTCTGGTTCAAACCGTTCGTAAAAGTACACTTTTATGAACACTCTAATAACATCTCAAAACCAAAACAAAGAACGTTCGCAAACTAAAAACACTTTTCCGAACTACTTTTTGATACTTCGTTCCTTTAAACTGGAACTATAATTCGCACCAAAGTACCCTTTTCCGGCATACTGTCTACATGGATCGAGCCGTCGTGAAGCTGGACAAGCTGTTTGGTAATTGCCAGGCCAAGTCCTGTTCCTGTAGTAGAGTCATGGGTATTGGTCCCACGATAATAGCGGTCGAACAGCTTATCGAGTGTTGCCGTTTCCATCCCTATTCCGTTATCTTCAATAACCACCACAAACAAATGCTGTTCAATAACTGAGACAGAAATTTTGATTTCCGTACCTGTTGGATTGTATTTTACAGCATTCGAAATTAAGTTATCAATGATGCGCTGAAACCACATGGGATCAATATGAGCTTGAATAGTTTGAGGAGCCGGCATAAATGCAAACTTCATTGCTGTGTTTGACGGATCGTTGATAAAGTGGATGACAATACGGCGGATAAATTCATTGATGTCCGTTTGCTCTTTAACCAAAGGCAGTGCTTGATTTTTCAGCCGGAAAGTCAAGGTCAACTCTTCCAACAAGTCCATCATGTAAGAAGATTTCTCATTCATGATGGAAGCAAATTCTCGGGTTTCTACTGCTGACCAGTCGTAACTGGGTGACTCGAGCATCTGGGCATAGCCTGAAATGGATGACAGCGGCGTTTTCAAATCATGCGACAGTCCACTGATCCAGTCCTCACGTGTACGTTCCAAGGTTTTCTGCTGGTGCTGATGAAGTTTTAAAGTGGCAGTCAACTGATCAAGCGTAGCGACCAACTCTTTATAAAGCCGGTATTTTTTTTTGACCTTCCCTTTTTTATTGGTAATCACAGAGCCGGTTTTCTCATGCGCTGGCTGTTCATAGCGCCCTTCTCCTAAGTTTTGGATCCACTGCATTAGCACAAGGAGCGGCATACCAAACTTTCGGGCATACCAAAACGTTCCAGCAGCCAATAGAATAAGTGATATTAAACCAAACAATAAGAAATTTCGATTTGAGAAGGTCGTCTCCCAAGCTGTCGACGGGACGTTTTGAAGTCCTGCGATTACTGTGAGTCCAGTTTCCGTATTTGTTAAAGATGCAAGCGACCGATTGTTACCTTCGAGCTCTCCCAACTGCTGAATTGCATACTGACTGGTATCACCAACCTCTCCATAGCTATCCAAAACCTTGCCTTCGGGACTAATAAGCTGCATCCAAGCCTGCTCACTTGTCAGCTGCTCTTTCCTTTCTGCGATTAAGTTCAATTTTGCCTCTTGCCAATCAATGGCTGGTATAGCGGAAGTGACTAAGTCTTGGGCTACGTTTCGTTTGCCATACAACAGCATCAGCGATTCCTCATCCCAAAATTCGATTTCCCAATACTGAAACTGTTGGTTGTTTTCAGTACTTCCCCATAGCCGATCTGTAAAATCACTCGCAGTGAATTTCGCCGGTAGTTCTTCAGGCGAATCGAAAGAATCAACCACCGCTCCACTTTCATTCAAAAGAACCAACCAGCCATTTTGGCTCTCGGCTAATTCCTCCAGTTCTTTTTTTAGGGAATACTGATTATTAGCTTCCTCAATTCGATTGGTGAAATAGCTGGCATCCGATTCGGCCAAATCGTTTTGAATCTCTTCTTCTGAAATGGTGAAACCAATCACTCCCCACACCGTGAGCATCAACACTAAGAAAATCAGCGAAAGCAGGAACAGCTGGATGAAAAATTGCACCATAAAGCGCTTATGCAGATTCATGGCTGCCCCCATCCGGAACGAACTTATAGCCCAATCCTCTGACTGTGATGATAAACTTAGGACTGCTTGGACTTGCTTCAATTTTTTCCCGCAACTTACGGATGTGAACCATCACTGTATTGTCTTCTCCAAAAAACTCTTCTCCCCACACTTTTTCATAAATCTGACTTTTGCTGAACAATTGATTGGGGTGCCTGCAGAAAAACAGCAGCAGTTGATAAACTTGTGCTGGAAGTTCAATGTTCTGTCCGTGTAACTTCACTTCGCCAGCACTGGTATTGACAGTAAGCGGTCCGTATTCAAATAGATAAGAGTCAATTTTTGGTACGCTTCCAGAGCGACGTCTGAGATGCGCTTTGATACGTGCTGCAACTTCCAGTGGATTGAATGGTTTAGTGATGTAGTCATCCGCCCCCACTGCAAACCCCGAAAGTTTATCCAAGTCCGTTGAACGAGCGGTCAGGAAAAAAATCGATGCGTCCGAGATTTCCCGGATAAGCGGACAAATTTCAAGACCGCTCCGACCAGGCAGTGTTACGTCAAGCAAGATCAAGTCATAGGATTTCGTTCGACACAAAGCCAAAGCTTCTTCGGCTGACCCTGCTGCATCAATATGAAGAAAATTTTCTCTTTTTAAGATGGTCATTAGCATCTGTAAAATGGCTTGTTCGTCTTCAACAATCAATAATTGCGGTTCTTTCATTCCGACCGTTCCTTTCCATGAGTATTCTGTAAACTATACTATCACTTTCTTAAGGGATAAAAGGAGAATTAAGGAAAAATTAAGGTAACGTTTGTTCTGCCTTAAGAAAAAGGTTCTATAATAAAAGCATGCCTTGCTTAGAGGACATCGAAAAGAATTTTGGAGGAGATTTACCATGGTTGTGATTGGGAAAAGAGAATTTATCGGTATGTTTAAAAGTATTAAATCGATCATCATCATCGCGGTGTTGCTCATCACTTCTTATTTTTCAGCAAAATACTCGGAAATTTTGGGTACGGCCGTTGCGCTGACAGAAAACGAAATGGCAAATATCCATACGGTGGGACTGCTGTTTGTGTTGATGTTTTTCGGTCAACTGTTTGTTATGAGCCTGTCGCACAACAGCATTAATAAAGAAAGCCACGAACGCACGATGCGCTTTCTAGTGACACGAACTTCACGTTTCCGTATTTTGCTTGGCAAATTTGTGGGTGCCTGGCTGTTCTGGTTTTTTTGCATTCTCGTATCCTTTATAGTAATCGGCCTGTTTTCATCGAAATTCAACTTCTTCATTTTTTCGCAAGTAATCGCTTTGTCGACGTTCCAAATCGCTTTGGCTATATTATTGTCCGCCGTAATTTCCAAACCATCGATTACCATGTTCTTAGGTATCTTTATTGGATTGCTGGCACCAATTCTTGGCACGTGGGTTGCGCTGACAAATAATGCTTGGGTTAGCTGGCTGAAGTTTGCCAGCCCCTATTATTACCTTATTGAAGACAACTACTTGTTTCTGGTTGTTTTTGGCCTTGCTGGGGTGTTATTTGCAGCTGCAGCTATATTTTTCAATAGGAGGGAATTTTGATGAGAGCGATTGAAACCAAGCAATTACATAAGACATATGGCTCTACCTCTGTAGTGAATGGGATTAACCTCGTTGTGGAAGAAGGCGAAATCTTTGGTTTCCTCGGCCGCAACGGCGCTGGAAAGTCCACTTTTATCAATATGCTGACGGGCATTACTTTTCCAACGAGCGGCAGCTTCTCTCTTCTAGGCGTAAATGGTCCAGACGAACGCATGAAAAAGCACATTGGCGTAATGCCGGATTATTCTACACTTTTTCATTCAATGTCGGCAATGAAACATTTGAAGTTTCTTTCTTCCCTATCTGGCAGACCGGTTTCTGATGCAGAATGCCAACATGTCTTAAAGCTTGTTGGACTAGAAGAGGTGGAAAAGAAAAAGGTCAGCAAGTTTTCGTTTGGCATGAAGAAAAAACTTGGCATTGCACAAGCCATCATCCACAACCCAAGCCTGATTTTTCTAGACGAACCCACTTCCGGACTGGATGCTGAATCTGCATTGCACATCCATAAGCTGATTGGTTCATTGCAGCAGCAAGGAAAAACTATATTTATGACGTCGCACAATCTTGATGAAGTCGAAAAAATTTGCACCACCATCGCCATCATGAAAAACGGTGGCATCGTTAAAAGCGGCACCATGGACGAACTGCGTTCCTATTACCGCTCCGCCATCACCGTTCAGCTAAAGCATGATCCAATACCAGCTGCTGAAGCCCAGAAGCTATATGCCTGGCTGGAAACGGCTGGTACTGAACTGCAAAAAACGCCAGCATATACCACCGTTACAGTTGGCAGTGAACAAAAAATTGCCGACATCATCCGCGCATTCACAAACTGCCAGGTGAATATTTACCGGGTGGAGGTCAATGAACCTTCATTGGAAGAAATGTTTTTGGCTGAAAAATAGTAAAAAAATCATGAGAAAACCGATTCTGCTGCAATTGCAGAATCGGTTTTTGTGTTTACTGAATCTTAAAGTCAGTCAGCTCTTTATGGCTTTTCAACAAGTCCAAAAATGCAGAAAGCGCCTTCGTTTGAAAGGGCGAGCGGGTTACAATGGAAAAATCGCGTGTATAGGGAAGTTCTTTAACATTTAGTACTTTAATGTCCCCATAGCGCAGTTCTTTTTGAATGGCCCATTCCGACAACAAACTAATGCCCATGCCCGCTTCGACCATGGCTTTGATTGGCTGGGTGCTGCTGAAATGCATGATGGACTGGGGTGCGATTGAAAACTGCTTGAAGACGTTTTCGGATGCTTCTCTTGTCCCGGAGCCAAGCTCTCGTAAAATCCAGGTTTCTTCGATCAACTCTTCCATCGTTACCGGCCGGCTTGCCATGGGGTGATCGGCTGATGCCACAATGACCATCCGATCTTTTGCAAACGGTTCAGTCTTTAATTCCTGAACATCTTTGAAATGCCCTTCTACGATGCCGACATCCAACTGATGGCTTAGCACAAGTCCGGCAATTGTGGTCGTGTTGCCGATGGTGACGGTCGGCTTGATGCCCGGATATTGTGCTTTTGCTTCTGCAATAATGCGCGGAAGCAAGTATTCGCCGAATGTGTAGCTCGCACCAATGGCGATTGATCCGCTCGCTTTATTGGTTAAATCATCAAGAAGATGATCCATTTTTGCATAAAGTTCTTTGATTTCAACGGCGTGGTGATAGACGATTTCACCTGCTTTGTTCAAGCGCACATATTTATTGGTTCGCTCCAGCAACTTGACGCCCATGCTTTCTTCCAGTGACCGAATATACTGGCTGACAGCAGGCTGCGTCATATGCAGGGCCTCTGCCGCTTTAGAAAAGTTCTTCATTTCAATCACTTTGAGAAATACTTCCAAACGCTGCTCCATCCTTAGCCCTCACTCTCGTATATCGGAATACTTATTATCATTATTTTAAATAGTTATTTTACTAATGTATAGCCCTTTTCTATACTTACCTGCAGGAGGTTTTCACCATGAATACTAACAACACGAACTCTATCCAACCTAATGCAAATCCGTTGTCACCTAAAACCGCTTGGGTTGGCGGTGTCCTATTTACATTTCTAATTGCGTTTCTCGGCTATGGTTTGGCTCAAGTGCCAGGCTTTGATCAAATCGGCCAACTGGCTTGTGCCATCATCATCGCGGTTTTCTACCGACAACTTTTCGGCTACCCGAATGCCATCCGGTCCGGGATCACCTTTTCTTCAAAGCGCCTGTTGCGCGTTGCCATTATTTTGTACGGATTAAAATTGAACATTGATACGGTCCTCAGCGATGGGTTCGGTTTATTGCTGCGCGACATGCTTGTGATCGCTTTCGCTATCCTGCTTACTGTATGGCTGGCGAAACGCTTTAAGGCCGACAAGACCATTTCTCTCTTGCTCGGTGTTGGGACCGCGGTTTGCGGCGCAGCCGCCATTGCCGCCATTGCCCCGATCATCAAAGCAAAAGACGAAGATACGGCAATCAGTGTCGGCATCATTGCGCTTATGGGTACGGTCTTTGCCATTTCCTACACCCTTCTTCGCCCATTCCTGCCGCTTGATGACATCGAATACGGCATGTGGGTCGGCATCAGCCTGCACGAAATTGCCCATGTGGCTTTAGCGGGGGCCCCAGCCGGAGAAGATGGGCTGGCCATTGCCTTATTGGGAAAATTGGGTCGGGTCTTTCTACTTGTCCCTCTGTGCTTAATCTTTATTTTCCTAATGAAACGCAAAAATAAAGACGAGGAAACGGACGCTTCAATTCAATTTCCATGGTTTCTTCTGGGCTTTATCCTGTTGAGTGTTCTGGGAAGCTACGTTCTCGGACATTCTGTCCCTTTCCCAGAAGCATTGCGTGATTTTGTGTCGACAACGACAACGTGGTTGCTGACAGCGGCGATGGTAGGGCTAGGTTTGACGGTCAGCCTGCGGGATCTGCGGGAACGCGCCATGCTGCCGCTTGCCGCCATGACCATTACGTCCATTTTGCTGTCGGTCTTTGCGTATTTCATGGTTCGCTAAAGTGTTTTTAAGCTCATGAACAAACCTATTTTATTTAGACTATATATATTTACTAATAACTAGAAATTATTATAAAAAATTACTATACAAAGAAGAGTATTACCAGCTATAATAATCTAAGTTTAACGAATTGAATGGAAGGAGCAACTTGTTTTCGTATTCATTTTTTACAATTGAACTTATTATTTTTAGATTGGGGATACATCATTGACTATCAAAAAATTTATTTATACAGCTGCTGCTGTAGTATTAGCAACCGTTACGATTTCAGCACCTGCTTCCGCTTCTTCTTTACACCCATTCACAGACGTTGGAGAGAATTATGATGAAGCAGTGGATTTCTTATACACACTAGACCTTACTGATGGCATAAGCTCAACGAAGTTTGGTACACAAAACCCATTAACTCGTGGAGATGCAGCGGTAATTTTAGCGGAATTACTGTTCTTGGATACTGAAAGCCCGACAGATGCTGGTTTTAAAGACTTGAACAATCGCGTTCGTAATTCAGTAAACGCACTTGCAGAAGAAGGAATTGTATCTGGAGTAACTAAAACTGAATTCCAACCATCTGCTCCATTAAGCCGTGGAGCAATGGCTAAATTCTTGTCTGTCGCATTTGAGTTGGAAGAATATCAGCAACCAACCCCTTTTTCTGATGCAGGTGGAGTATTCAAACCGTATATCGAAGCATTGTATGGTGCAGAAATCACTTCAGGTAAGACACCGACTTCTTATGGAACACATAGCAACATTACACGTGGGGAATATGCGAATCTGCTATACAAAACAATCGAAACAACAACAGATTGGCTCTATTATCCAGAAGCTTCAAGTGCTAAAGTAGACTCTGCTACTACTACTGTCATTACCTTGACAGAGCCGGCAATAGCTGATTATAGTGCTATCGAAATAGCTGACTTCTTTTACTTCACGATTATTTTAGAAGATGGAACTGAAATTCCTGTAAAACCGACTTCTTTTAAATTATCGCCAGATCGCCAATTATTGACAATTGAGCACGCTAAACAAAACCTGAGCGGAAAAGCAGGCCAGTTTATTGTCGATGATTTTGAATCAACTGTTAAAGCAAATTTTAACTTTAAACAATAAATAAGCCATTACCAATACATTAAAAAGCCTTGGATGACTATCACACACTAGTGATAGCCTCCAAGGCTTTCTACTTTCCCTGTTCCTTTCTGGAAAAACTTCAGAATCAGTGTTACATCACTCCACTTTCCCACTCCTCGCGCAGCATCCCCATTTTAATGGCATCAAAATATTTTCCTTCTGCGATTCGTGCTTTTCGGATGCGTGCTTCTTCTCGCATTCCGAGCCTTTCAGCGACTTTCATCATCCGTTCATTGCCTGACCAAGTCGACATGCCCAATCGGTGCAAATCGGTGGATGTAAACAAGAAGTCTATCCACAGTCGGTAGGCCTCCGAACCGTATCCGCCGTTCCAATAATCGGTATCATAAATAACGACGCCTGTTTCCAGCCAGTTTGTATTTATGTCTACCCAATAAGCTCCTACATAGCCAATCGCTTTGTTATCGGCAATAATGACGAGAGAGGCAGGTACATCTTTGGCAATCACTGTTTGTTCCAGCCACTGTTTTCGGTGTTGCTCTTTGCTCAGCCATGCTTCTGGAATGTAAGGGCCGTTCCATTTTTTGGCTTCCTGATGCATGTCCTCAAAACGCCAGTAATAAAGCGCATCCAAAAGGGATGCTGTTGCACTAATAAGTCTAATCTTTTCTCCTGTAATCGTAATCAACATAATCCGCTTCCCTTCTTACTCATGGTTAATTACTTTTTAAACTGTCACTCCTATCCGTTTCTCCGGCCAATTTACAAGGAAAATTCCCGTGAAGATCAAACTTCCGCCGATCAACAGAGGCAATCCAATTTCTTCTCCCAACACCAGCCATCCGGACAGGATGCCGAAAAAAGGTGCCAAAAAGAGAAAGGCACTTACTTTTCCGGAATCTCCTTTTTGCAAAAGATGGAACCAAATTGTAAATTGAACAATGGATGCTGGAATGGAAAGCCATAGCAGAATAGAGATGCTTATTTTATTGAGAACAAAATAAGCATCTTCCAACACGACAGAACCCAATAGCAAAATGAGTCCGCCAAACAGCATCTGGTAAGCGGTCAACACCCACATATCAATGGCGACTCCCCACCTCTTAATTAGCAGTGTTCCCACTGCCCAAAATACCGCACTCGAAAAGCCGAAAAATGTCCCAATTCCAATGCCCAACTGACTTCCCATCGTGACGAAAACACCCAGAAATCCGATAACTACGCCGAGCCACTGAACGATTCGGTAGCGCATGCCGAGAGCCAATGTTGCGAATATCACCACCAATAAAGGATTCATGAAAGTGAGAATGGCGGATTCACCAGAAGTAATGCTTCTCAAGCTCAAAAAAATAGCCCCCATGACGCCGGCGGTTTGAACAGCACCAATCAGCACGACTTTCCCCCACTCTACAGCCGTTTCCGGGTGTTTCCGTTTGAACAGCAACACAAAAAGGATCATGATGCTGCCGGCGATTGTAAATCGTGTTCCTGCCAATAACAAGGGGGATACATAGAGCAATCCAATTTTGGCTACCACAAAGGAAGATCCCATCAATCCGGTCGTCAGGATGACCAGAAATGAAAAAATGAGTTTTTCTTTCACTCTGCCACTCTCCTTTCACTCATAAAGCCAAGTTTGCGTTAGCCGTTAAGAATTATCCGCTATCTGGCTCCAATAATCCCAAGCCTTTAAATATGCCGGCAAGTCTGCTGGATGATGCTTAATGCAAATAGCGATCCGGACGTACAAGCCAATCCGCACTTCTTCATAAAGCAACTTCTGTTCCGGCAGTTCCGCTGTAAGCTCTGCAATAGCGGAATCCAATGTGTCTTTTGACAAGTCTTCTGGTGATGAAAAGAACGCATAAATCAAATCGTAGTGTGGAAATCCTAAAATAGGCGTGGGATCGATTACACCCATCAACCTTTCTTCACACACAATAAAATTATGGAATCCACAATCGCCATGGATCAAATAGGGCTCTTTTTGAACCCTGTCCCAATTTTGTTCAATCGGCAATGGGACTGTGATAGGTATATCTTCTTTTTTTAGAAATGGCTCTACTAATTCTCGTGCTGCCTGCACTTCTTGCGATAAAAATTGTTGCCACGAACTTGCTGGCGCATCTTGCCGCCCCCACCCTGCATTTGAAGAAACAGCCTGGTACTGATTGATTAAACGGACAGCAAGAGTTTGGAGAATCTCTTTCTTGCTGCTGATGGTTTTGACAGTAGATCCGGGAATGTGTGCATAGACGATATATCGATGGCAAGAATCTACCGCTACAACGTTTGGCAACAACGTTATCTCTTGATACATTACAAGAAAATCAGCTTCTAATTTGGTGACACTTGCATTGTTTAGCTTGAGGATATAGGACTTGTTGTTTTTTTCATGAAGGAGGAACACTCGACTCATTGTTCCACCCGTCAAAGGCTTGGATTGCCAACTAACCGCTGGCAGTATGTTTTCCTTTTTCAATTTGGAAATTATTGTTGAAACATCCACCTAATACCTCCTAACTATTGTCATTTCATTAAAATAATCATACCATTTTCCAGATTAACCATTGTTATTTTTTAGGAACTGGATTTAGAAATAGGACTCTCCTTAAGTATTAAAGATGCTCAACCTATTTATGCAGTTTTTATGGAGTTTATTGTGGCTATAAAATGGTAAACACTATAAAGAAGCATCAAATAGAATCTATTGATAAAGGAGGATGTCTTATGAATGCTTATTTGAAGTTTGGAATCATGATTTTCACATCAACATTTATAATGTATTGGTTGATGTTTTTGAACGTGTTCCAATTGGACCACATTCTTTTCAGTGAAACCCGTATATACATGGCTTTGATAATGGGCTCCGTTATGGCGATTGTTATGCTGCTGTTCATGCGGCCCATGTACCAGAATAAAAAGGCCAATACGCTAATTTTGGCAGGAAGTGCGGTTGTATTTGCACTTTCACTGTGGCTGGCACGCAGTCAAGTACTGGTTGAAGACAGTGGAGGGATGAAAGCGATGATTCCTCATCATTCAATCGCCATTTTGACGAGTGAAAGAGCCAATATTTCCGATCCCCGAGTTCGCGAGTTGGCTGATGAAATTATTCAAGCGCAGCGGGAAGAAATTGCTGAAATGAAAAGGCTGATTGAAGAGCTGGAAGACGAATAAAATCTTTTCAAACCAAAAAAGGCCGGAAGCAAATACCATTGCTCCCGGCCTTTTCCTTACGTCCTGTTAACTGCACCTAAAATTCTATGCAAAACGGATGACTGCTGTCATCGAGGCAATACTCAATTCGTTCTCTAAAGTTTTTCCAAGTAACCATCTGCAGTGCATCTGCTATTGGGTAAAATGCCACTTCCAAGCTCTCGGCAGAGATGGTTTCTTTGCCGCCAATCGGTTTCGCCAAAAAGAGCATATTGCAAATAGAGTCTTCCACATTTTGAAAGACACCGCAAAATTTCTCTATTTTAATGTCGATGCCTGTTTCTTCTTTTACTTCTCGGATCGCTGCTTCTTTAATCGATTCACCTTCCTCAACCTGTCCACCTGGCATTTCCCATCCTCTTCGCGGCCCTCTGATTAACAACAACTCACCTTTATCGTTGAGCACGATGGCTGCTGCCGACAAGATATGCTTGGGCACTGAAAATGCTGAATTGTTATTCTGTTTTTCCAAAACCATTAAATCCTCCTCCCATACCATTCATAATTATTCAATTCTGCTTTTGTAATGCCGGTAACGCTTCCATACTTTCGGAACAACCAATTGATGCTCATTCATTGCTTCCCATTCATGCAACGTAACAAATTTGGCATCGCACACTTCCCCAGGTTGCAACTTGAAATCGATTGAGTCAATTTGCGTCGGGCTTTTCCAAATGTAGCTATCTAAGAAATAGACATCTTTTTTCAGGCTGCCGACAAGTTGCAGGTCTTTTGGATTAGCTCTAAGCCCCGTCTCTTCTTTCAACTCCCGAACCGCTCCCATTAAACTTGTTTCACCAGCTGTTACCGATCCGCCTGTGCATTCCCACAATAAAGGATATGTCTTCGCCGCATCTCTTTGAGTAATCAGCAGCTTGCCGTCCTTATTAAACGTAAAGATTTCCACTACAATGTGGTATTCTCCCGGCTGTAATGCTTGGCCACGCATGTGTTGTTTGTCCAGCAATTTTCTTTTTTCGTTAAATAAATCCCAGATTTCCACCATGGCGTTCACTCTCTTTCTTTCCATGAATAATTCCATAGATCAAAGAACGAGATGCAGCTGCATCTCGTTCTTCTTTGTTTCAAGTCAACAGCTATCAACATTCATAATGAAATTTCACTGCAAAAATGGTGCCCTCGCTGCTCGATTGCACTTCAATTTTTGCATTGTGGCGCGCAGCAATGGCGTAGGAAACACCTAGCCCTAAGCCAGTGCCATTGTCTTTTGTCGTATAAAACGGTGTGCCGATCTTTTTCAATACCGCTTCTTCAATGCCTTCTCCTTGGTCTTGAATTTCAAGAACCACCGTTTTGTCATTTTCCATGTACGTCCGAATTGTCAACATTTTCCCTGGTTCCATAGCTTCAAGACCATTTCGGCAAAGATTGATCAGCAATTGGCGAATCTCATTCCGGTTTAAGAACATCTCAGGAATAGGCCCGGTTTCATATTGAATAAACTTATTTTGATTGAACGTATCAATGTCTAGTAACGGAGAAATTTCACAAATAATAGCATTCAAATCTTGCTTTACTAAATCTGATGACTGGGTATTTCCCATCGACAAAAATTCTGAAATGATGGAATTGGCTCGGTCCAGTTCTTCAATCATCAGTTCAAAATATGTATTGAAATGCTGTAATTCCTTATTGTCTGTCAGCAATTGCAAAAATCCTCTAACTGTCGTCATCGGATTTCTTATTTCGTGGCTGATTCCTGCAGCCATCTGTCCAATCAATTCCAGATTGGACAGGCGCTTTAGTTCGTTTTCATAGATTTTTTTCTCGGTAGTATTTTTGCACAAACAGCAGATGCCGTCATCAAATGGATAGGCAACCACATCATACCAATACGATTCTGCTGTAGAAGATATTTCAAAATGAACCGGCAGCCGTCCAGTCATAGCACGGGAAAGTTCACGGTATATAATATCGTGGAACTTTTCAGGGAAAATCGACCAAATGGTCTCACCTAGCACATTCTCAGCAGTTTTTCCAATCGGCAACGCCTGGTGGCGATTGATGTAAATCACTTCCCAGTCTTTGTTTAATGCAAAAAAACCATCCGTGATGCTGTCAATCACATTGGTAACTTTTTCATTTGCCGTGGCCAGCTCACTTGTCCGGTTTTTGACGCGCAGCTCGAGTTGGTCCATATACGTTAAGTTGGAATACGTTAAAGCTGTTGCGTCAACAATCGACTGCGCCAAATGCACCTGTGATTTCTCATCAGACTGCAGCGTTTCCATCAAGCAGGCGATCGCAACGAGTCCAAACGACTCTCCTTTGGAGATCAACGGAATAAGCAGCAAACGGCATCTTTCCTCACTAGGTATAAACTTGATCTTTTGCTCGCCGATTACTTCATAAATCGTATTTTCGTGCTTCATGTTTGTTTGAATATCCACCAATGCGCGTTCCCATTCGCTTTTTGTCCATTCGGCTTCTTTGCTCATTCCTTTGAAGTCCAGGCGATCCAAGTTGTTTGGATTTCTTAAATAAACCGCTACATTTTTACAGTCGACCGTTTTGCTTAAGTAATGAAAGCAAATATCCAAGCTTTGTTCTACAGTTGAACACCTAGAAAGTTCACGGTTGGCATCAAGCAACAATTGCTTCTCTGCGATTAATTGTTCTTTTTGCTTTAAATTATTGGCATTTTGAATGGCAACTGCAGCCATGTTGACGTAAGCTTCAACGCTTTGAATTTGAAGCCCCGAAATATTCATAGGCTTGCCGCAATCAAACAAAAAAACAAGGCCAAATAAATGGTCTTCGTAAACAATGGGCAAACCCAACAGAGAATGGATATTGAAAGCAGCGACCGCTCCTGGATTGGGCCGGCTGTCTTTGGAAGTGTCTGGAATGTAAATGGTTTGTTTTGCGGTGACCACATCTTTCGCAAACGGATCTGTTTCCAAATTGATTTTTTGCGACAGAATGGAGTGGCCGTTGATGGATTCCGGTTTTCCAGCCACTGCTTTAAAGCTGCCAGGACCATTCGGCAAGTAAATTCCAACAGAATCGCACTGGACAATTTCTTCCGAGATAGCTGCAGTGACATGATTCAGCACCTCGTGCAGCTCCAGTTTTGTGTTGATGACTTTTGTTAACTCTGCCAGTCTTGAGTACCTACTTTGTTCTTTTAACATGGCTATTCGCTCCGCTCTTGATCATCATGAAATAAAATGTTCCAACTTTTTTAGTAAAAAAGCGTTCTATCTCATCAAGATATTATGTCAGTAGCTTACCACAAATATATTTGCCTGGGCTGATAAATTTTATCCACCTGTACTAAAAAAGCGATACGGCATCTATTTTTTCTTTATCTGTCCGCTTTTTTCAAGTTAGTTCTCATTGCCCTTTTAAAACTCGAAAAGTAAAGCTGCAGGATCGATCGCCTGAATATACTTCTGTAATGTTACCCAGTATTCGCTACAATGATAAAAGGGACATATGTCCTTTTCAACCCTTTGTCAGTTTCGTAAAGTGAACGGAAAGAAAGGTGAGTGGATAGAATGAAAGGCACACTTTTTGCCCTGGCCGGCGGCTTCTTTTTGACATTTCAAAGTGTTGCCAATGCCACAATCAGCGACAGCATCGGCACGTGGCAGGCAGCGACGATGACCCAGTTCACAGGATTTGTCCTGGCATTTTTGATTGTCTTATCGCTGCGGGATCGAACATATCAAAACTTAACACAAGTGCCTCTGCTATATGCCTCTGGCGGAATGCTGGCAGCTGTTGTCCTTTACAGCAATATGACCGCTGTCCACCGAATGGGTGTTACGCTGACAATCGGCATTTTCCTGATTGCACAGCTTATGACGGCTGTCCTGATTGACGGCAAAGGCTGGTTTGACATGACCAAGCAAAAAATCGGCCGCACACAAGTTGCAGGACTCGTCTTAATGATCGCTGGCGTTGTTGTATTAAAGTGGTAAGGAGGGTAACAATGGAAAAACCCATCACTACTTACCTTCGCCAATACGAACTGGAGCATTTATTTCCGGAACAGATCCAGCAAACCATGCAAATCGACAATTTAACCGCCGGAGAGCGGCTGCTGTCTCAAGGCGACGATGCTGAAGCGCTTTACTTGCTGGTCGAAGGAAAACTGAAGATCTCCATGCTGTCCCCGGAAGGCAAACGCCTGATTTTGGCATTTAAAAGTCCATTCGATGTCGTGGGAGATATCGAATATGTCCAGCACTGCCCGCTTATTAACACAGTAGAAGCCGTCTCCGACACGCGCGTAATCCGAATTCCTTATGCCGTGCTGCGAAAAGTGCTGAACGACAATGCCGCGTGGCTGGCGTTTCTCTTAAAAACCATTACACAGAAATTTGAACTCAAATCGTACGCCATGAACTTCAACTTGCTGTACCCGGTGGATGTTCGCTTGGCCAGCTACCTGCTGTCAATGACTCCTACACAACCCAAGCTTGATGCGACCTCCCTTGTCGACATGGCAGATTTGATAGGTACGAGTTACCGGCATTTGAACCGGGTCTTGCTGCAATTTCAACAGGCCGGTTGGATCACGAAAAAGCGGGGCAAGATTACCATCGTCGACCGCGCATCCCTGCTTGCACAAGCAGGTCAAAATATATACGAATAGGAGCAAACAGGATATGGCAATCGGCATCTTACTGGCATTGCTTGGCGGCGCATTTGTCTGCCTTCAAAACACATTCAATGCCAATGTAAAAAAACAGGTTAGTGTTTGGTCCACTACAGCGCTGGTGTTGCTGCTTGGTTTTTTGGCTTCTCTGGCTGCAGGATTGGCGTTTGAAGGCAGCTCCCTGTTTAACTTCCAGGCAGAGCCCTGGTTTTGGTTCAGCGGCATACTCGGTGTTGGCGTCGTCGCCTGTGTGACCCAAGGCGTCCAGATACTTGGACCCAGCCGCGCCATTTCACTCATCATGGTATCCCAAATCTTCTTTGGCCTGATGTGGGATACCCTCGGCTGGTTCGGCCTCGACAAAGTCCCTTTCACTTGGCAGTCTCTGCTCGGTGTGCTGTTGATCAGCGGAGGCGTTTTGCTGTTCCAGCTTGGCCCTAAGTTAGAACAGCCTGAACAGAACAGAAAATCACTAAACGTTCGTGAATCGGTGAAGGGGTAAATTTTTAAAGTATGCTTCCTAAGTAGAACAATTCAGAACTTCTATATAAGTTGAACTACAGAAACCAACTGTTACCCACCGCTTTGGCCGCTCGGGGCAGGGCTCCCGCAAGAAGCCAGGGAAAGTGCGCCTGTCTCCTTGCTTCGCCTCACCCTTGGACGCGCCGGCGCTAAGAAAGAAAATTCAAAGCAAGCCGATGTTTTCCGCTGGATTCCTAAAAGAGTTGGAACAAATTACAGGAGACATTGCTGATGTGCGAAATACCAGCAAGTCAAAATCGTCATCTCAACATATAGTGTTTAGTTAGGAGGATTTCCTTGCAGTACTTCATTGGCATTGTGCCGCCGGAGGAATTAAAATCCAAAATCACAAACTTCCAGAAAAAATATAATTTTCAAGGAATGACTGCGGCAGTTGAACCACATTTGACGTTGAAAGCGCAAGGTGGATTGACTGAGGACAAAACATGGATTGATGGAGTCAGAAAGATATGTGCCAATTTTTCTTCATTTGAATTAACTGTTGGTGACCCCCATATCTTTGGTAGAGACATCTTATATTTAAGTGCACAATCTCCTGAACTAGTCGAACTCCATAACGTGCTGGTCAGAACCATTTCTCCAACTCAAGAATTCATAAAAAAGGATTTTGAGTTGGAAGATTTCACACCACATATAACCTTAGCTAAGACTTTTAATGGAATCACACAAGGAGAATTAAAGACCATGAAACGTTTAGCGGAAGAATAGCTGCAATCGTACCCTGTTTTTAGAGTTACTTTTATTAGAATCTATGAAGAAACAGATGGTGGCACATATAAACCGTATTTAGACATTAATCTTAATTCCCATTGAAAAAAAGGAAGAGCCAGCGCAGCCGCTGAGGCTCTTCCTTTTGCTATTTCACTTTGAATGAAGCTCTCTTCGTATACCGATATTCTCTCAAGCTGTTTAAATTGAAAATTTCTTGCAACAGTCCTTCACCGATGTTCGTTTCCCGCACTTTTTTGCGTTCCAGTTCTTCGTCCACCAGCCGCTTAATGGACAATACATCGGTTCCATTTTGCAGTACCTCTTCTTTTGAATTGAACAGTTGATGGGCAACCAGCTGCATGCCGTAAGAATTGTATAACAATGTATATCCGGCGATTCCTGTGGTTGACTGATAAGCTTTTGAGAATCCGCCATCGATGACCAGCATTTTGCCATTCGCTTTGATCGGGTTTTCCCCGTCCCGCTCTTTGACCGGTGTGTGCCCATTGATAATGCGGCCGAGATCTGGATTTAATTCAAACTCTTCAAGCATTTTGCGGCACATTTCTTCGTCCTCACGTAAATAATAATAAGGGTTTTTGCGTTCTTTATGGGTCTCTTTGTCTTTTATAAAGTAGCGTTCAAAAGTAGTCATTTCACGCTTCCCAAAAAGTGAGGAGTACTCACCAGTCCACAAATACCAAACCATATCGGTCGCAAAATCGTCGGTTTCTTCTGGATGTGCAAATGAATACTGCAAATAATATTCAAAAAGATCCAACAACTCACGTCCAGCGTAACTCTTTCCTTCAATCTCCATTGTTTCCATATTGCCTTCTTCATCAAGTGGAATACAGCCATGAATAAGCAGGTTGCCATTGTACTTCAGGTAAAGGCTCCCTTTTTTCATCAGGAAATTCATATGGCGCGTCATTTTTTCTGAATGCTGAATCGAAAACAACAGTTTGTCCATGACCAGTTGTTCTTCTTCCAGCAATTCATCGGGCTGGTCCGGATTGATTGTTGCAAAACACGTATTTTCCAATGGATAGGTTTTGCCATGGATGGTGGCTTCCATTTTTTCATAGTCGACCTTCTCCAATAATAGGCGGTCTTCCATTGCAAAGCACGGGCGCCTCTTGATAATCGGACTTTCCAATTTAAACTGAATGACTGAAATCGCTTGATGGATCTTGGTGATTTGCAGCTGCTCCTGCTCTGTCAGTTTTTCATCTGAAATCCGCTTAGGGTGAAACGCAGGATTGTCGTCGTAATACTTCTCCGCCAGGTTCAGCAGCGGCCGCAAATTAATGCCATAGACATCCTCAATAATATCCAGGTTGTTGTAGCGCGCACAAATGCGCAGAATGTTCGCCAGGCATACTTTTGATCCCGCATATGCGCCGATCCACAGAACGTCATGATTTCCCCATTGAATATCCACCGAATGATAATCAATAAGTGTATCGACAATTTTATGCGGATCCGGTCCACGGTCGTAAATGTCTCCTACAACATGCAGGTGGTCCACCGTTAAACGCTGGGTGGTGTACGCCAAGCCAATAATCAATTTATCCGCTTGTCCCAATCCAATGATTTGCTCAACCATTTTAGCGTAATATTCTTTTTTGTTTTTAAACTCATCTGTTTTGTACAACAGTTCTTCGATAATATAAACAAACTGCTTCGGCAAAGCTTTTCGCAGCTTTGAGCGCGTGTATTTGGAAGCTGCATAGGAAATCAGCTTCAGCATCCGCTCAATCACTTCTATGTACCAGTCGTGCAATTCTTTTTTGGTGGTGAAATTGCTTTTGATCAATTGCATTTTTTCTTCCGGATAATAAACCAATGTGGCAAACTCATTAAGCTCTTTTTCGCTCAATTCGTTTTCAAACAAGTCTCTAATTTTTACTTTGACATTGCCGGAACCGTTTCGTAATACGTGTTGAAACGCCTGAAATTCTCCGTGCAAATCGCTCACAAAATGTTCCGTTCCTTTGGGCAGATCCAAAATGGCTTCCAGGTTGATGATTTCAGTGGCGACTTTTTCTTCGCTATCATATTTTTGTGCTAACAAATCCAAGTATTTTAAGTTTAACATCGCATAATCCCCCTTTGTGTCTCGTTTCTATTTTTTCAACCAAAACAGAAACGGATATACTAAAAATTGTAATTAAGGATCAACAGCTGGCCAAACTCATGGTTCAGGCGTTTAATAAACTAGTTTTATTTGGATAGAAAGAATCGTATCATTAGTTATATAAGTCGCCTGAAACAATTCGTAAAAAGAAGTCTCTCTTATTTCTCAGTTTACAGCAGAAACGCCCTAAGCTCTAGTGCAAAAAAACAAGACGATAAAAAGCTTTCGAAGACAGAAGCATTTCCCCCGTTTAAAGAAAAAGAGGTAGTTGCCGTGATTAAGTATTCAATGATTTGTAATATTGATTCTTTCCCGCGCTGGGAAGAAATTCTGGCCGTCGCATTAGAATTGGCTGACGAGTTTAGTGTGGTACTACCAAATGGAAAATACAATCCAGAAAATCCGTTAGAGAACGGAAAACCTGTAGTTGAAGCTTTGCCGGGTTTAAAAGTGGGGCGCTGGCCAAATATGCAAGACAGCTTGATTTACTTTGGCAGTTTGGACGATTTTGTCCGAACGTTAATGATGGAATTTAACCGTCAAGATCCGGACAAAGACTTCAGCTACCTTTGGCATTACAGCCTGTACCGAAACGGTATTGAATTGCTGAATGTCCAGGATTTCAATGTTTGTTTAATGAATCTGGATACCGTATTGACCGGCAGTCTTGATAAATTGGAGATCGAATGGCGGGATGATTAGGGTGAATTGCTTATATTCGAACTAATTTTATTCAGAATTAAAACTCTCTGATGAAGAAAGAAGAACAGCGAAGAAATAACTCAGCTTCTCTGTCCTCCATTTTCGCGCTTTAAAAATCGTTCATTTTTTCGGTGTTCGATAAGCGCAGCTTTCGATGTGGTCATTGACCATTCCAATGGCTTGCATAAATGAGTAAGTGGTCACAGGTCCTACAAACTTAAATCCTCGCTTTTTCAAGTCTTTGCTCAGTTGAACCGATAACGGGGACTGGGCCGGGATTTCTGCGTCGGTTTTCCACTGGTTGTGAATTGGCTTGCCGTCTGTATAACTCCACAAAAACGCAGCAAAACTGTCCCATTCTTCTAAAACATGTTGGACCGCTTGAGCATTGGTACGGACGGATTGAATTTTAGCGGCATGTTTAATGACTGTGTAATTTTCTTTGATGGCTGCCAAATCGGCATCTGTAAGCTCGGCACATTGCGCCACATCAAAGTGATGGAAAGCTTCTAAATAAGCTTCACGTTTCGATAACACAATGTTCCACGATAAACCCGCTTGCGCGCCTTCAAGCGTCAGCAATTCGAAAATGTACCGATCGTCCCAGCTGGGCCTGCACCATTCTTCGTCGTGATAGTTTTGCATAAGCTGGTTGCTTTGTGCCCATAAACACCGTTTCTCCACTTGTTTCACCCCGTTCTTGTTATTGCCTTCACTATACCACTAGATGAGCCTTTTAGTAGCGATTGCAGCTACATCAAAAGGGCGTTCACTCAGTGCCTATGCACAAAGCGAACGCCATTTTGAATAGAATTAGGACTATAGAAAATTCTCAAATCAATAAATTGAACAACAAGGAATCGTTGTTGATTTCTTTGTAAGGAAAGCCGTTTTCTGCCATCCGTGCAATCAGCGGCTCATAGTCTTCCCGGAACTTTAATTCAATGCCGACCAGCACCGGTCCTTCTTCGCGATTTGTTCGTTTTGTGTATTCAAAATGAGTGATGTCATCAGTCTCACTTAGCACCTGCTCCATAAATTTGCGGAGTGCACCGGCACGCTGTGGAAACGTAACGATAAAATAATGCTTGAGTCCTTCATAGATCAAGGATTTTTCTTTAATTTCCTGCATCCGTTCAATGTCATTATTGCCACCGCTGATCACGCAAACCACATTTTTTCCTTCGATGTCATCTTTATAAAAATCAAGAGCCGCAACAGACAATGCGCCTGCCGGTTCCGCAACAATGGCATTCTCGTTATACAGCTGCAAAATAGTGGTACAGACCTTGCCTTCTGGGACCAGGGCAATGTCATCCAGTACCTTGGAACAAATGGCCATGGAGAGGTCCCCCACTTGCTTGACTGCAGCACCGTCTACAAACGTGTCGATGGTATCAAGACGCGTGACTTTGCCATTAGCCAGCGACGTTTTCATGCCGGCAGCACCCGCCGGTTCCACACCGATTAGTTTAGTCGCAGGGCTAATGCCTTTTAAGTAAGAGCCGACGCCCGATGCCAATCCGCCTCCACCGATAGCGCAAAACAGAAAGTCGACCGGCTCCTGCATATCGTTCAAAATTTCCACCGCAACTGTTCCCTGTCCTGCGATGATGCGGCTGTCGTTAAATGGGTGAACAAAGACTTTTTCTTCTGCCGTACAATAGTCCATAGCCGTTGTGAACGAATCATCAAAGGTGTCCCCCGTCAACACAACGGACACCTTGTCCCCACCAAACCGTTTGACTTGCGACACTTTTTGGCGAGGTGTTGTCAGCGGCATGAAAATCTTTCCTTCAATTCCTAATGCAAAACATGAGTAGGCTACACCTTGTGCATGGTTTCCTGCGCTGGCACAGACGATCCCCTTAGCACGTTCAGCTGCATTCAAGCTGCGAATGAAATTATAGGCACCGCGCAGCTTGAACGACCGGACGACCTGCTGATCTTCCCGTTTTAAGTACACATTGCAGCCATATCGTGCCGACAGCAGTTCGTTTTTTTGCAATGGCGTCTTGATGACGACATCCTTTAGGGCTTGGTTAGCCACCATGATTTCTTCCACGGATACTTTTGAAAATGCCACTTCCCTGTCAAGCTCTGTGATGGTGGTGGTTTTCGTCATAGATGTCACCCTCTTATTTTTATTTATCTCACTACTCTAACACATCAACTCGCTGAATTGGAGAGAAAATTGCGACAATTGTTCGAAAACTTTTTATTTCCTCTATTTTATATGAACATGCAACTGTTGACTTTTATCCACACTTTAAGATTCAGTCATTTTTATTCACTAAATTTCAGTTGAATAAAAAGAAAGTGATATTCATTTGAATGGAAATATATTTATTCATAAAAAATAACCTTGAACTCTTGAATGAGAGTTCAGGGTTATTTTGCATTTATTCCTTTTTATCGAATCGATAAGCTGCTGTTACTTTGCCATCACTTGCTTCATCTGCAATGAAGGAACCATTAGAATAGCGGTCCACATTCTTCAACGAATTTGCTACCAGCGGCATGCGGATACCTTTATCGGTTTCCAGAATAATTTCTTCTTTGCCCGTTGCACCAATCACTGCGACTACACGGTGAGGATTTGATTTTAACTCCCGGAGCATAACAACGCCTCGCTTGGCCCGGCTGCCGCTCTCAAACTCTTGGAGCTTCATTTTTTTCGCTGCACCGCGGTGGGTGATCAGTACGAGTTCCTGTTTTACTTCCGGATCAATCATGACCGCAGAAACGGCTTCGTCCCCGTCTTTTAAGTTGACGCCTTTGACGCCTCCGGTACGAAGTCCGGTAAGCGGCACTTCATCCATCGGAAAACGAACGCCGTAAGCTTGTTTTGTGCCGATAAACAATTCGGTTTCCTTCGTCACCAATGCGGCATAAATCATCGCGTCATCTGATTTCAAGTTCATGGTTTTGATGGCGCGTGAATAGCGCTGAATCTGGTAATCTTTCAAAGCCGACCGTTTGACTTGGCCCAGTTTCGAAACAGTTAAAATACTGGCATCTGCCTCAAAGTTCTCGAATGGAAAGACTGCAAGAACCGATTCATTGGCATCTAATTGCACGATGCTTGATAAATGCTGGCCTAAGTCTTTCCATTTGATATCCGGCAGCTCGTTGATCGGCTGGAATACAAAGTTTCCGGCAGTGGTGAAAATCAGAATGGTGTGCTGCGTGTTCAAGTTGTCTTCGAACAACAGGTAATCCGATTCTTTCATCGCAAAATCCTTGCCGTTTGAAGCCGCATACGAACGTGTACTGGTCCGCTTGACATAGCCTTCTTTTGTTACCGTCACCACTACCTCTTCACTTGGAATCATGATTTCGCGGGTAATAGTGATTTCTTCAATCTTGTCTTCAATGACCGAACGGCGCGGTTCCGCGAATTGCTTTCGGATGCTGGCCAGTTCTTTTTTGATGACATTTTTTAATTTGGTCGGGCTGGTCAAGATCCCCGTCAATTCAGCGATCAGTTTTTTCAAATCGCTTTCTTCTTTTTGCAAATCGGTAATGTCAGTATTCGTCAATCGGTAAAGTTGCAGCGAAACAATCGCTTCCGATTGGGCTTCTGAGAAATCAAACGACGATATCAAATTGTTCTTCGCATCGCGTTTGTCTTTTGAAGAGCGGATCGTTTTGATTACTTTGTCCAAAATCGACAAGGCCTTCATCAAACCTTCCACAATGTGCATGCGGTCGCTCGCTTTTTGAAGATCAAATTCCGAGCGTTTGGTGATGACTTCTTTTTGATGTTCAATGTATGCATCCAGCATGGTTTGCAAGGTCATCATTGTTGGGCGGCGCTTGTAGATAGCCACCATGTTGAAGTTGTAGCTGACTTGCAGATCGGTATTTTTGTAGAGATAGCTTAAAATTCCCATTGCCTGTACATCTTTTTTCAGTTCGATGACGATGCGCAATCCGCTTCGATCCGATTCATCCCGTACTTCAGAGATGCCCTCAAGCTTGCGGTCAAATCGGTGGTCATCGATTTTCTTGATCATATTGGCTTTATTGACTTCAAACGGGATTTCCGTGATGACAATTTGTTCTTTTCCGCCTTTTAACGGTTCAATTTGAGCTTTTGAACGGACAATGATCTTGCCTTTTCCGGTTTCGTACGCTTTGCGGATTCCATCCACCCCTTGGATAATGCCGCCTGTTGGAAAATCTGGGCCTTTAATGACGGTCATCAGTTCGGCAACAGTTACTTGCGGATTGTCCATGCGCATCAATACTGCATCCAGTACTTCATGAAGCGCATGCGGCGGAATGTCAGTCGCGTAACCGGCAGAAATGCCTGTTGAACCGTTGACTAACAGGTTCGGGAATCGGGCAGGCAAAACGGTCGGTTCCATATCTGAATCGTCAAAGTTTGGAATAAAATCCACGGTACGCTTGTCGATATCGCGCAGCAATTCGGAAGAAATAGCGGACAAACGGGCTTCCGTGTAACGCATGGCAGCTGGCGAATCCCCGTCCATCGAACCGTTATTGCCGTGCATTTCAACGAGCATGTGGCGGATTTTCCAGTCTTGGCTCAAACGAACCATCGCTTCATAAACGGAACTGTCTCCGTGCGGATGGTAGTTGCCAATAACGTTACCAACCGTTTTGGCAGACTTCCGGAATGCTTTATCGTTGGTATTTCCTTCGTGGTACATCGCATATAAAATTCGGCGCTGAACAGGCTTTAATCCATCACGGGCATCCGGCAACGCCCGGTCTTGGATAATGTATTTGCTGTAACGGCCAAACCGATCGCCGATGACTTCTTCCAGCGGCAAATCTTGATATTTTTCGGTTTGTGTCATACAAGTTCCTCCTCAGCGTGAATCAAATCATTTTCTAGAATGTTGCTGTCATCTTCCAGTCCAAAATCGACATTATTTTCTATCCAGCGGCGTCTCGGTTCCACTTTATCGCCCATCAAGGTCGTGATGCCGCGTTCTGCGCGCGCACTGTCTTCAATGGTTACACGAATCAGCGTACGGGTTTCCGGGTTCATGGTCGTTTCCCATAACTGGTCAGCGTTCATCTCACCTAACCCTTTGTAGCGTTGCAAGGTGTAGCCTTTGCCGACTTTTTTGATGGACTCATCCAAATCCGCTTCGGTCCATGCATAATCGATCACTTCTTTTTTGCCAACACCTTTAGATACTTTGTACAGCGGCGGCAGCGCAATAAACACTTTACCGGCCTCGATCAAAGGCTTCATGTAACGGAAAAAGAACGTCAATAGCAACACTTGAATGTGTGCACCGTCCGTATCCGCATCCGTCATGATGATGATTTTGTTGTAGGCGATGTCGTCAATCGAAAAATCAGATGACACACCCCCGCCAATGGCATGGATGATAGTGGAAATCTCTTCATTTTTCATGATTTCTTCAAGCTTCGCTTTTTCGGTATTAACGACTTTCCCGCGCAGCGGCAGGATTGCCTGGAATGTCCGGTCGCGTCCTTGTTTTGCTGAACCGCCGGCCGAATCTCCCTCTACCAAATACAATTCGTTTTTCGAGGCGTTGCGTGATTGCGCAGGCGTCAATTTGCCGGACAGCAACGCATCCGATTTTTTGCGTTTTTTGCCATTTCGCGCATCTTCCCGGGCTTTTCGAGCCGCCAATCGAGCCTGTGATGCCCGAATGGCTTTTCGTACAAGAGACGCGCTGAGATCTGCATTTTCTTCCAGGAAGTACATTAATTTCTGGGAAACGACCGAGTCCACGATGCTTCGTGCTTCACTCGTTCCTAATTTGCTTTTGGTTTGCCCTTCAAACTGCAGCAGCGCTTCCGGGATGCGGACAGACACAATGGCCGCTAACCCTTCACGGATGTCGGAGCCTTCCAGGTTTTTGTCTTTGTCTTTCAGCAAGTTGATTTTTCTCGCATAGTCATTGAACACTCGTGTCATTGCAGCTTTAGCGCCAGTTTCATGCGTTCCGCCGTCACGTGTCCGGACGTTGTTGACAAACGACAGGATCGTCTCAGAATAGCCGTCGTTAAACTGGAATGAAAACTCAATTTCCATTTCGTCCTGCTGACCTTCGATATACGCAACGGGGTGCAGCACATCTTTTTCCTCGTTGAGGTAAGCAACAAAAGCTTCAATGCCCGTTTCGTAATGGAAAATATCTTTCGTTTCCGTACGCTGGTCAAACAGCTCAATTTTCAGTCCTTTCAACAGAAAAGCCGATTCGCGCAGACGTTCTGAAAGGGTTTCGTAATTGTATTTCGATACGGAGAAAATGGATTCGTCCGGCAAAAAGTGCAGCAAGGTGCCCGTTTCTTTAGTCGAACCAATTTCTTCCAATGTCGTCACCGGCTTGCCGCCATTTTCAAAGCGTTGGCGGTATTTCTTACCATCGCGGTAGATCGTCACTTCCAAAAATTTAGACAGTGCATTTACAACAGACGCACCGACACCGTGAAGACCTCCACTTGTTTTGTAACCGCCCTGTCCGAATTTCCCGCCGGCATGCAAGACCGTTAAAATAACTTCCGGTGTTGGTTTTCCACTGCGATGCATTCCTGTAGGCATGCCGCGTCCGTAATCCCGGACACTGATGCTGTTGTCGTCATGAATGGTAACCGTGATTTTGTCTCCGTGTCCTGCAAGCGCTTCATCGACCGAGTTGTCGACAATCTCATACACCAAATGATGAAGACCGCGTGTATCCGTTGAACCGATATACATCCCTGGCCGTTTTCTGACAGCATCTAAGCCTTCGAGTACTTGGATCGCTTCTTCGTTGTATGCCGTATTTTGAATTTTAGCCATCTAATTCCCTCCAACGAACATTCGTTCGCATATTAATCTCTCTTTATCGTATTCTATTTCCTTGCCATCTGTCAAACTTCATAGAAAAAGAGCGCTGGGCGCCCTTAGCGATAATGCCTTATTTCAGGATGGCGTGTTCCACTTTGATGCAACGGTCCATGATGACTGTATATCCAGCATCAGTCAGCCGATTAAATACGTTTTCATCAACTACATTTAATTGTGTCCAAAATACAGGACATTCGATTTTTGTGAACTCATCGGCTATATCCTCTAAAAACTCACTGCGTCTGAAGACGTTGACGATATCCACTTTTTCTGGAATGTCGCTCAAAGAACCATAACTTTTTTCACCCAAAACAGTTTCTGCCTGAGGATTGACCGGAATGATGCGGTAGCCGGCCCGTTGCATCGCTTCGGATACCATATAGGAAGTGCGGCTTGGGTTCGGGCTGAGGCCGATCACAGCAATCGTTTTTGCATGATCAAGTATGTTTTTAATTTCTTTGCGGCTTGGATTGTTCAAGAGGATCACCTGTCCTTTTTATTCTATCATACACGATTTTGTCCTGCCTGTTGAATAATCCGGCAGCTATTGTTTAAAGAACTTCAGTCATGGTAAACTGATACTACAAAAATAAGCTTGTTTTAAAGGAGTCCATGATGACTATACTGCTTCCCATTTTACTCGCATACCTGCTTGGCTCGATTCCGTCTGCCCTTTGGGTTGGGAAACTTTTTTACAACACCGATATCCGCACAAAAGGCAGTGGCAATCTTGGTGCTACCAATACTTTTCGGACGCTCGGCAAAAAAGCCGGGATTGCGGTTACTTTGCTAGACATTCTTAAAGGAACAGCTGCAACACTGATTCCACTTTACATGGCAACAGATATCCACCCACTGGTGTTTGGTGTCATCGCAGTGATCGGACACATTTATCCGGTCTTTGCCAAATTCAAAGGCGGGAAAGCCGTTGCCACTTCTGGCGGCATCTTGCTCGGCTACCAATGGCCATTATTTGTCATGGCGGTCATAGTGCTGTTGATTGCATTGAAGATCACTAAAATGGTATCGTTATCATCAATCATCTTATCGATTGTGGCGATCATTTATACGACCATTTACGCAATTTTCACCGGCGACTACCTGTTTATGATTGTCATCTACATTTTGGCATTGTTCATCATTTTCCGCCACCGTGCCAATATTGCACGCATACGCGCAGGAACAGAGCCTAAAATCAACTGGTAATTCCAGTGGAGGGACGTGTGATATGAAGATCACCATCAGTGACGACGCACTCAATTGGTTTAAGAAAGAAATGGAAGTGGCGCCCGGAGAAGCTGTACGTTTTTTCGTCCGCTACGGTGGCTCCAGCAAGCTTCAGCCGGGATTTTCACTCGGCGTAACCAAAGATCAGCCGCATGAAATGGCTGTCCAAGTTCAACAAGATCAAGTCACTTATTTTATTGAACAAAGCGACGTCTGGTATTTTGATGGGCATAATCTTCAAGTCAGCGTCAACGATGAATTGCACGAACTTGATTATTCATACGCAAAATAAAAAAGCATGAGCTATTCATGCTTTTTTATTTTGTAATTTATTCAGTTGTTCTAAATGTCCTTCACGCTGTAAAATCGACTGCTGGCGATCACCGAACAAGTCATAATGCGGATAATTCCCCCGCAAATCCATCCATTCGCGTTGCAATCCGTATTGCTTGCCCCAACTTTCAAGTTTGTCGAGGTCACAGCAGCCCACTTTTGTGACCGTGCTGCATCCCGGAAATCGATCGTCCACCCAATAATGGGTTAAAAAAGATATCTGGCCATCAGTGACTCCTTGTTTCCAGCGTTCCAGCTCGTCTCGCTTAATTCCGAACGCCATCGGGTGCCTGCTTTTTGATTTCTTCGTATTTGTCATGCCATTCCGGGTAAATTTTCTTGATGGAAACCGGACGGAATGTATCTTTTTTGACCACAACGTGTTCGGAAATCGCAGTTGCGGCAATGGTGCCGTCTTCATGAACAACCTCATAGCCATACTTGGTCCGCAATCGTCCATGCTCTTCCACCCAAGTCCGGACAAAAGCTTTTTGCCCGTACCGAAGAACGGCTTTATATTGAATGGAAATATCGGTTACAGGTGACAAGTAACCATCCTTTTCCATGCCCGCATAGGTGAATCCTAAGTCTTCAATCAGCTTGGTGCGCCCGATTTCCAGCCAAATGATGTAGTTGGCATGATAAACAACACCCATTTGATCGGTTTCTGCGTAACGGATTTCAATTTCTTTTTCACTGATGTACATGTCCATTTCACCTCTTTACCAGTATACAAGAAATTTCTTCTTAATATAGTAGAAAAGGCTGCCGGGAAATTTCCCGGCAGCCTTTTTAACTTTCAGCTAAAACTTATTGTCCAGACTCCAGCGCCCAGATTCTAGGGTCATAAGCCACCCTGACTGTGTGGCTGAAGAAACGCCACTTCGCCAGTGTGTCTTATACCCGTCGAGGGGCTGCAGGATGCGGGTCAGCTAACCGTTGCGACAGGAAGTCGCGCTCTTAGGTTAGCTTCTGCTTTTGGGCGCTTTCGCTTTTCTTATACTTCCAGCAATTTGTTGCGGAGCACCATTTGCAGGATGCCTCCGTGGCGGAAATAATCCACTTCCACTTCGGAATCGAAACGTGCCAATACTTTAAACTCAGTCACTTTACCGTCTTCAGCAGTTGCTGTAACCGTCAAGACGTCGCGTGGTTTCACGTCGTCAGACAAGTTGACGCTGATGGTTTCGTGTCCAGTCAAGCCAAGTGAATCTGCACTTTCGCCGTTCACGAACTGCAATGGCAGAACGCCCATCATCACAAGGTTTGAGCGGTGAATACGCTCATAGCTTTCAGCGATGACTGTTTTGATGCCAAGAAGGAATGTCCCTTTAGCCGCCCAGTCGCGTGAAGAGCCCATGCCGTAATCTTTACCAGTTAAGACCACAAGTCCTGTGCCCTGTTCCTGATATTTCATGGCTGCATCGTAAATTGCCATTGTTTCGCCCGTTGGCCAGTAAGTGGTGTAACCGCCAGTTGTTCCTGGAGCTACTTGGTTACGGATACGAATGTTGGCGAATGTTCCGCGCATCATGACTTCGTGGTTACCACGACGAGATCCGTAAGAGTTGAAATTACGCGGCTCGACGCCGTTTGCACGAAGGTACAAGCCTGCTGGTGTATCTTTGCCGATCGCACCAGCTGGTGAAATGTGGTCAGTCGTGATCGAATCTGCAAATTTTGCAACGACACGAAGGCCAGCTAATGGCTGGATTGGAGCCGGTTCTTTTGAAAGACCTTCAAAGAACGGCGGGTTTTGAATATAAGTTGATGACGCATCAAACTCATACAATGAATCGTCGTTAGTTTCGATTGCATTCCAAGCTTCGTTCTCGTTGAATACATGCTCGTACTCTTTACGGAACAATTCTGGAGTAACCGTGTCTTTAACTACTTTTTTGATTTCTTCAGTTGAAGGCCAGATGTCTTTAAAGAATACGTCTTTGCCTTCTTTGTCTGTACCGATTGGTTCAACTGCGAAGTCGATGTCCACTGTTCCAGCAAGTGCATAAGCAACAACCAGCATTGGAGAAGCCAAGTAGTTCGCTTTTACAAGCGGATGGATGCGTCCCTCAAAGTTACGGTTACCTGACAATACAGATGAAACCAGCAAATCATTGTCCAAAATCGCTTCTTCGATTTCAGGAAGCAATGGACCTGAGTTACCGATACATGTAGTACAGCCGTAGCCGACCAAGTTAAAGCCAATTTGGTTCATATAGTCTAACAAGCCTGAATCGTTCAAGTAGCCTGTAACAACTTTCGAACCTGGAGCCAATGAAGTTTTCACGTAAGCAGGAGGAGTCAATCCTTTTTCAACTGCTTTTTTCGCTACTAGTCCAGCACCAAGCATTACGTATGGGTTAGAAGTGTTTGTACAAGATGTGATGGCTGCAATTGCCAGTGCACCAGTTTTCATTTCGGCCGTTTTGCCGTTTTTGAAGTTGACTGTTGCTGTTTTAGCAATTTCAGCTGCATCAAGTGCAAAGCCGTGTGGTCCTTCTTCGCCTGTTACAGCTTTGTTGAACTCAGGCTTCATTTGAGACAACGGAATCAAATCCTGTGGACGTTTTGGTCCAGCAAGGTTTGGCTCAATCTCAGAAAGATCGATTTCGACAAGGTCTGTGTAGATTGGATCTTCGTTTTCAACTTTGAAGAACATGTCGTTTTCCTGCAAATACTTTTTCGTTACAGCGATTTGTTCTGCATCACGTGCAGTTAAACGCATATAATCAAGCGCTTCTTCATCAACTGGGAAGAATCCGCAAGTTGCGCCGTATTCTGGAGCCATGTTGGCAATTGTTGCACGGTCAGCAAGCGGCAATGTGGTAACGCCAGGTCCGAAGAACTCAACGAATTTGCCAACTACGCCTTTTTTACGCAAAGTTTGAGTGACTTTTAACGCCAAATCAGTCGCAGTCGCGCCGTTTGGAAGTTCGCCAGTCATTTTCACGCCGATAACTTCCGGAATTGGGAAGTAAGAAGGCTGTCCAAGCATGCCAGCTTCCGCTTCAATGCCGCCAACACCCCATCCAAGAACGCCGATTCCGTTGATCATTGTCGTATGTGAATCTGTTCCGACCAATGTATCAGGGAATGTTTCAAATGTGCCATCAGCATTTTCAACTGCATGGACAACATTTGCTAAGTACTCAAGGTTGACTTGGTGAACAATACCTGTTGCTGGTGGAACTGCACGGTAGTTGTCATAAGCTTTTTGAGCCCAGCTAAGGAACTGGTAACGCTCCGCATTGCGGTCAAACTCAAGCTCCATGTTGATGCGAAGTGCATCTTGTGTGCCGTAGTTATCAACTTGAACCGAGTGGTCAATTACAAGATCCACTGGAATTTCAGGGTTGATTTTGTTCGGGTCTCCACCCATTTCAGCCATTGCTGAACGAAGTGCAGCCAAATCAACGACTACGGGTACACCCGTGAAATCCTGAAGAATAACGCGTGAAGGCTTGAATGGAACTTCTGCTTCTTTGTTGGCATCTTTGCCCCATTTTGCTAATTCTTCAACGTGCTCGTCTTTGATAACGTATCCGTCGTGCTGACGCAATACAGATTCTAATAGAACTTTTACTGAATAAGGAAGGCGTGATACTTTAGCGATCCCTGCTTCTTCTAATGCAGCCAAACGATAATAGTTATACGTTTTGCCATTTAGCTCAAAAGAAGTGCGGCTGTTGTGCAAACTGCTCTTTGCCATGTGTGTGTTCCTCCTTTGAATCTTCTGAAAAGGCTCGTGACAGCGCTTTTCTCCTCTTCCATCATACCGAAAGCATGAGCATAAGTAAATTACATTAAAATTATATAATGTGATAAGTTTTTCGAATGACTTTCTTTTAAATCAATCGAGTTTGCTTAAGGTTTCTTCCAATTGCTTGAAATGCCGTTTTTCATGAAGGCCAACAAATGGAAACCACTGGACCAGCGGCAATTTGCCAAACACCGGATGAGCCATTGATTTCTCGTGAAGCCGCTCTGAGTTTGCCTGTGCATATACTTCATACAGGAAATTATGCGATGCATTTAACCGTTTTTTCATTTCCTCGAGCGTGACAAATTCTTCGGTCGGTTTGACATGCTTTGGCGCTTTTACTTTGAACGAACGGCTGACAGTCAATGCGATTGGCTTTTTCATGGCTTTTTCGCTTGTTTCTTTTGTTAACTCGTAGGATACGCCTTTTGCAACTGTGTTTTCCATAAGTTGCATGTGATCTAAAATCTGCATAGGTGACCATTCTTCTGGTGATGGTTTTTGGTTTAGTTTTTCATCAGTCATCCCCTCCACTGCCTGAAGAACCTGGTTTCTGATTTTTGCATTGTCTTCTTTAAACATAATGGGTTCCACCTTCGTTTCATCTGTTTGCCTATCTTTATTAACATACCCTAATCTGAATGAATTATATACATTTGAACAGCTCTGTTTTTATAGATATTGCCTATTACCAAAAAATCAGCAGTCAAGCTGAAGCCGCGCTGCATAAGGGAAAACACGTTCTATTTGCATGAATGAATGGTATAATTAAGGAAATCCCTGAAGAAGAGGTGACGCAGAATGCCTTATGGTTACGAGAAATTTCGGCTGGACAACGGCATTAGTCCCAATACGGTCGTCCATGAAGTCCAATTAATCCGCTCGCTTTTCGCTTTTCTTAGGCATACGTATAAAAAACCGGTCGAACCGCATGATATTCGCCCCTCTGACATTCAACAGTTTTTGATGGATCAGCATGAGTCCGGCATCAAAGACAGCACCTTAAACCGTAAGCTGATTTATATTAGAAGATGGTTCGATTATATGTGGCAGATCGGGCGCATTCCAAATGATTTCATGCCCAAATTTAAATTCAGCAGAAAACTGGATTTGACGCCATCCGATATCTACTTGGACTACGAGGATTTGCTAAAGAAAAAGGATGCCGTACTTGAAGCAGATCAGTTATCCTTGAATGCCAAGATTCTTTATATTCTTTACTTGCGCGGACTTCGCCTCCGCGATATGGTAACAATCGATATTGACAATTTTGATGACCGCAGCGGAAAATTGAGGTTGGCCGTTGAAAAAAAGGATGGCTACCAGTGTATTCTCGAATTCACCGACAAAGAGATTTCCGTTATGCTCGATGGGATCGAACGTGCGGTTTTCCGTGGAACGCCTTATCTCTTGTCATCTAAAGTAAAAAATGAATATACGATGTTTCAGATGGGTTCGTTATCCGACTATACAGAGGCACTTTCCTCTTTTGTCGGCATGCCGATGCGCTCGGGCGATATTCGTTTTGCTTATGTGTATTATCTTTATTCAGTAGAACATAAAAACCTGGAGGAGATTCAGGAAATATTAGGTGTTTCACTTGACTCTGCATCCCGAATTCTCAAGGATTCCTTGGTCCGCTTAAAACGGGGCACACATTAAAATAACCTATCCCACGATGTTGGGATAGGTTATTTTTGTATACGATCATAGGAAGAAACCGAAATCCAAAGCAAAATTTAAAATAAGCAAAGTATGCACAACAACAAAGATTGTTGCCTGCCGATTTAGCTTTTCAACATTTTCGTATTGCATCAGGACCACCCCTTCCCTCTTTGTAGTCTGATTATACTGAAAACTAAAGTTTGTGGCAAGCTTTGTTTCTTTTGATGGCTTTTGGTTTATAATTAATGAAAAAGATTGGAGAGGATAAGATGAAAAAGGCATTATTGGTTGTCGATTATACGGTGGATTTTGTAGCAGACGAGGGTGCTTTAACCTGTGGAAAGCCCGGACAGGCTATTGAAGAAACAATATGCCAGCTGACGGAGGATTTCTTGACAGAAAAAGAACTTGTCATTATGCCGGTTGATTTGCATGACAAAACCAATGCATTCCATCCGGAAGCCAAACTCTTTCCTCCGCACAATATAGAAGGAACTGCTGGGCGAGAATTATATGGCCGCTTGGCAGACGTCTATAAAGCCAATGCAGACCGCATCATCTGGATGGACAAAACAAGATACAGCGCATTTGCCGGCACCAATCTGGAGTTGCTGCTGCAAGAGCGCAATATAGAAGAAATTCATCTGGTTGGGGTCTGTACAGACATATGTGTATTGCACACAGCAGTGGATGCTTACAACAAAGGATATAAAATTTTTGTTCATGAAAATGGTGTCGCCAGCTTCGATCCAGCCGGGCACGAATGGGCTTTGCGCCACTTTTCTACAACCTTGGGCGCACAAGTTTTATAATCTTTTTTACTTTTTATGTTTCAAATGTCCTGAATCCGGTTATACCTAGAGTGTAGCAATTATACATTATTCTAAAGGAGCTGGAAAAAATGGGATTTATTTTATTCCTTATCATGGGCGGTATCATCGGATGGATCGCTGGAATGATTTTAGGTAAAGACGTACCGGGCGGCATTATCGGTAACATCATCGCAGGTATTGTTGGTGCTTGGTTAGGTGGATTAATTCTTGGAGATCTAGGTCCAGTTATTTGGGACGTAGCTATTATCCCAGCATTAATTGGTGCCTTAATCTTCGTATTCGTACTTAGCTTAATCATGGGATCTATGCGCAAAAAAAGCAGATCTTAATTAAAAGAAGAGTGGACAATTGTCCACTCTCTTTTTTTGCGTTTAATTGTATTCTTCTTCGTACATATTGTAGTAATGAAGCACATCCGCGACATATTCTTCGCTATGGTTGTATTGGAAAATGGCGTTTTCTAAATCGCCTTCTGCTGCGCCATTCTGCGACAAGTAATTGGCTGCGCTGTACAAGGAATCTGTGAGATTATAAGGATCCGCAATGCCGTCCCCATTTCCATCCACTCCATAGCCCCCGTAGTAAGCAATCACGTCAAGATTGGTTTTGTCTTCTTCGCTAATTTTGCCTTGCCCTTTTCCTGAACATGTGGGATGGCTCCAACCGACAAAGGTACAGGGCATAAACTGAAGGTGCCCTTCTGCCCCGACTGGCGACAACAACGGATCCATTGTGGAAAACCTGGTTTCAATCCGGTGGTGTGCTGCCAGCAAGGTCCACGGAATGCTGTAAGCATCTGCTGCTTCTTGATAAAGAGGAATGTTTTCTTCCGGCACATCCATTTCAATGATGCGGCTCGGGGCTTCCTTGAGCGTATCTACAACCACTGCCGAATTAAACAACATGTAAACAATCGCACCGAGTGTTGCAGCGACAATCGCCGCTGGCACCAACAGTACGAGACAGCCTAATTGGCGCTTGTATTTTTTGGGTATCTTCTTTTTCATTTTTTCACACCTAAATTGTCATTTGTTTCAGTGTAGCATATCTTCTTCGTCGTTGCCGGTTCGCCGCAGATCGGTCGCTTTGCTAAAATTTTGCAGTCACCTGTATTATTCAGGAGGCTTCTGATAAAATTAAGCTTTAAATGCAGGAGGTGAAACATATGTGGGAAGATTTTAAAAAATTTGCTTTAAAAGGAAACGTCATTGACCTTGCGGTGGCGGTTGTGATTGGAACAGCTTTTGGAAAAATAGTAACTTCGTTAGTTCAGGACATTATTATGCCTTTAATCGGAGTATTGGTCGGAGGAATCAGTGTCGCAAATTGGAGCTATACGTTCAATAATGTGGTGTTGAATTACGGACTATTTATACAGTCGATTATCGACTTTTTCATCATTGCTTTCTCGATCTTCCTAGTTATCCGCATTTTCACCAATATAAAACGAAAAAAAGACGTGCCTGCCGAAGAAGAACCAGAAGTTTTGGATAAAACTCAGGAAATCCTTATCGAAATCAGAGATCTTTTAGGCAAAGAAAAAACCGGTCTATGACCGGTTTTTTACATTTCTTCAATTAATTCGCGCAAATCGTTTTTTATATCTTCAACCGGCACATTTTCAAAACCGTCGTAATTATTCACAACTACTCCGTCTTGATCCACTAAGTAAAAGGCGGTTCCATGAATGACCTGGTCACTCTCCGGATCGTCCCGTACAAAAGAATTAAAATTGTCTTTCGCAAATTCCGATATCTCCGGCTGCGTATAGCCCGTAAGCAAATGCCATTTGGATTCATCCGGAACCGAATATTGCGCTAAATATTCCTGCATGGTTTCCGGCGTATCGATCGTTGGATCCACACTGAAGGCCACAATCTTGTAATCTTCTAAGCCCTCAGCTTCGAGCTCTTCCTGGATTCCGCTTAAATTGAATGTCATCGGCGGACAAACCGTTTCGCAATTTGTAAAAACAAAAGTTGCGAGCCATGGCGTTCCTTTTAAATCTTCTAAAGATACCGGCTCTCCCCGGTGATCGGTATAAGAAAAATCTTCTATTGAAGAACTGCCGCATGCTCCTAAAAACAGGACAAGACTTAGCAGCACGGATAAATAAAAAAATCGCATGAGATTGCCTCCACTCTTTCATCCTTCTTATCATAGCGAAAGTGAAGAAACTGCACAATACATGATAAACCGCCATTGTCACGATTTTGTGAAGTCAGGACAGCTTTAACGTAAGCAATGCGTCATGAATAGCGACCAACTTTGTTTCCACACGATGCATCAAATAAAAAGACACAAAAATGGGGAAACCCAGTTCCTGAATCCATTGCATCCACTCTGCCATTGTTTTCACCTCTTTCTAAAGAAAAAGCTCTCCCGAATCAGGAGAGCTTCTTGCTTATACTTCGTACTCCACAATATTTCGCTCGACAATTCGTGCACCTTTCGCCGTACCAAGTGGTGAACCTTCTACTTCGAAAACGTTCTGCGCAATAATAGACTGCATTCCTGCCAGCAATTCCGCCTCTGTGACATTGTCACGCGGTTCGTCCACGCTTAATGTGACGTCTTTCCCTGCGATTGTCGTGAATATGAGCTCCAATGTTTTCGCCATTCGTTATTCCTCCTTAAATGAATTATTGGTAAATCGTCATTGCAGATTGTTTTTCAACATCCATCAATGTTTTGGTTCCGAGATTCGTCAAAATAGCAGCGGTTTCGAAGATTTCATCTGCTGCTGCAGTTTCTTTGACGTTTTGGTACGATTTAACTTTTCTCTTTACTTTGCCGCTGGCATCCAAGCCATTGTCGTATGTGCACCGAATGCTGGCATTCTTAAAATCACTAAAGGCCATGTTTCTCACCTCCTTTCATTCGCTATATAGACACAGATGGAAAAAAGAGATACATTTTTAATGAATTTCTTTTCAAACCCTTCTATAATAGAAGTAATGGAAAAACGAGGTGAAACAATATGGAACTGAGTGGCTGGTTTTTATGGTTTATCCTATTTTGGGTAGTCGTGCTGGTGGGGCTTTTCGCCATTGGGGGATATTTCATGTTCAGAAAGTTCCTGAAGTCTATGCCGAAAGAAGATGGCCTTTCAGATTTAAACTGGGAAGAATATTATGTCGACAAAACCATCCATTTATGGGGCGATGAAGAAAAAGCCATGTTAAACGAGTTGGTGCAGCCGGTTCCTGACTTATTCCGTCCGGTAGCGAAACAGAAAATTGCCGGAAGAATTGGCCAGGTTATGCTTGAAGAAAAAGTCAAAAAGATGAAACTGGAACACATCATTCGAGGGTATATTTTAGCAACGCCAAAACGCGATCATAAATTTTTGAGAAAGAAATTGGCGGAAATGGAAATCGATGTCCGCCCGTACGAACAGTATTTTGAACAGTAAAAAGCGCGATTCCCTTATGTGGGAATCGCGCTTTTATCTTTTGCTGCAATTTTTTTGTATTGCCACAACATGGAAAGACGCCATGGCCAAAGCATGCCAAATGCTAAGATCCAAAACATGCCTGCCAACTCACCGATGTCAATGCTCGAACTTAAGACCACTTTGGCGAGAACACGCACCAGCAACAGACCGAATAAGATAAAGACAAATGCTTTAGATTGTTTTAAATAAATGTCGCCATTGCGGACTTCGAATTTGGAAGTCCAGATTAATACTGTTGAAAACAGGATACCAACGGCCAGCGCCTCGAAAATCTGCAAAGGGGCAACTCGAAAAAAAGGAAAAATAAACATTAAGGCGCCGGTCGACATAAAAAATGGCGGCAAAATAATCTTTTTGACCGAAGCTGGCTTTTTAGCAGATTTTGATCGGACAATCATGGCCAACAAACCCATCACGAACGCACCGATAGTTGAAACGACTAGATAAACTTCAGCGGGAATTTGATCAAACATGTAAACTCCCCTCCAAACTATCCAATCTGCGGCGCAATTCTTCGATCGGCACAAACCGCGCAAAGCGGTGAATTTCTTTGCCTTGCCGGAACAACAGGACAACAGGTGCTGTAAAAAGCATCAGCTGCCCTGCCAACTCCGATATTTCTGCAGCATTTACTAAGTAAAATAGCAGCTTGTAATCCGCTTCAAAAGCTTCGACCTGAGGACGCAACCCTTCACAGACTGAGCAATTATCGGTTTTTACAAAAAGCAGAAACGACTGCTCTTGACCAATTTTTGATTGGTATTCTTCTATCTTAGAAATGGTTTCCATTTTGTCACCTGCTTCAAGTCAATTTAAAATCCTTGGAAATCACCAAAGAATGGGCTCAGGACACGGATTATATAGGTCATGCCATCAAAAAACAACAGGATGCCGACTCCAATCATAACATAGCCGCCAGCCTTCATAATTTTTTGATTGTGCTTGCGCAGCCAACCCATACGTGCCACGAAAAATGACAGGACAAAAAATGGAATTGCAAAGCCGAGAACGTACGCCAACATATACCAAATGCCCGAACCTGGATTGGCCGCTGCAAGGGCATAAATTGCTGCAGTTATCGGGCCAGTACAAGGTGTCCAGCCAGCTGCGAAAGCCAAACCGATAACAAATGTACCCAAAAAGCCGGACGGACGATTTTTAAACGAAAATTTACGGTCCTGCATGAGGAACTTCGGCGTAAAAACACCAACGATCATCAAACCGAACAAGACAATAAAAATTGCACCTACTTGACGGATCAGTTCATCATAGCGAATAAACCATTCGTAGAAAAAAGATGTACTAAATCCGAGTGCAATAAAAATGGTTGAAAAACCTAATAAGAAAAACAGTGTATGGAACATGCCACGTCGTTGCATAACTTTTTTATCATTTTTAATTTCATCCATGGTCATACCTGTTATATAAGATAAAAATGCGGGATACAAAGGTAGCGTACATGGCGAAATAAAACTCAAAAAACCGGCTCCAAAAGCCAAAAATAGATTTATATCTGATGCCACTGGTAATTCTCCTTCCTGTACTCTCCCCATCTTACCAAATTTTCACATGAAACACCGCCCCTATGTCTGTGAAATCTTTGTGGACAAATGCACTGGGATGAAAGCATCCAGTATTAATTTGTCTCTGCTACTCCTTCAACACTCTCTATTCAAAAAGCGAATTTCGTGTTTCTTATTTGCTATTTATCTTTTTAGATGTATTTCTTCTTGTTTCTGGTTTTGAACTTTTTTAATATATCCTTTTGTAGTTTGTTACATTGAAATTTTTTACAAGCATTTTATCTATCCGATTCTATTTTCACATAAAAAAGAACAGCCTAAGCTGTTCTTTTCCTTATTGAACGATGCCATTTTGCAGCAAGTACATTTTATGGTACAAACCTTGTTGCTGAAGCAATTGTTGGTGCGAGCCCCGCTCTACAATTTCTCCGTGGTGGAGTACCAAAATCAATTCTGCTTCCTGAATGGTGCTGAGTCTGTGCGCGATGGCAATGGTCGTTCGGCCGAGACGCATGCGCTCAAGGCTCGACTGGATGCCTATTTCCGTTTCCGTATCAATATTGGCCGTCGCTTCATCCAACACCAGAATCTTTGGATCGGTTGCCATGGTTCTTGCAAAAGCCACCAACTGACGCTGACCGCTTGAAAACGTCGATCCACGCTCAGTTACTTTTTGGTTGTAGCCTTCCGGCAATGCTTCGATAAAGCGGTGAGCTTGCACAAATTCTGCTGCTTCGCGAACCACTTTTTCCGGAATGGTTTGATCAAAAAGACGAATATTGCTTTCAATCGTGCCATAAAACAGGAATGGATCTTGCAGTACAAGCCCCATCTTGCTTCGGAGCTCAGCTGCTTCATACTCTTTCACCGACACACCATCGATCAGTATTTCTCCTTTGTTGAACTCATAAAAGCGCATCAGCAAATTGATAATGGAACTTTTACCGCTTCCCGTATGCCCCACCAATGCGACCGTCTGCCCAGGCCAAGCAGTAAACGAAATATTTTTTAGCACGTCCGTTTGGCCATCATATGAAAAACTGACATCACGAAATTCAATTTTTCCTTCTTCAACCTTCGCCAATGAATTAGACTGCTGTGGCGTTTTTTCAGGTTCATCCAATAGTTGAAAAACCCGGGATGCAGCGACAATGGCTTGTTGAAAAATAGATAAACGCTGCATCACTTGATTGATCGGTTCAAAAAATCGATCAATATACGTCACAAATGCATAAATGACGCCAACTTCTACCGTATTCGAAAATGAAGTAATGCCAAAATAACTCAACAACATAATCAATGCCAAAGCGTAGACAAGATCGATTGCAGGCCGCAGCAGCAAGCCATCGATTTTGATGTTGCGCTTTCCAGCTTGCCAATGCTTGTCATTGATCTTGTTAAATTCATCTTTCAGGCGTGTTTCTTGGCCGAATGCCTGGATCATGCCCATCCCTTGGACAGATTCGGAAAGCTTGGCATTTAATTGTCCCAGACGCTCCCGCAAATCCTGGTAAAAGACCGAGCTGTATTTACGGTACAAATAAATGATCCAGCCAAGAATCGGCAACAGGATCAACGTAATCAGCGCCAAGCGGAAATTCAAGAAAAACATGGCGATGTAAACTCCAACAACCAGAAATGCACTTTGAATAAAACCAATCAGTACGGTAACAAACATTTCTTTGATGGCTTCTGTGTCATTGGTGACACGTGACACAATGCCGCCTGCTGGTGTTTGGTCAAAATAGCGCATGCCGAGCCCTTGAACTTTTGTGAAAACATCAATTCTTAGCTGCTGGATAATCTTTAAAGCAGCTTCTTGAAACTTCAGCAATTGAAAATAACTGATGACAACATTGGAAGTTTGGATAAACAAATAGGCAAATGCTAAACCGACCACCGGACCTGTAGGAAAACTGCCAGGCGTTAAATAGTCATCTATGAATATTTTTATAAGCAACGGACCAAGCACATCGCCCAGCACTGTCAAAATCAACAATGCCATAGCCAACACCAGCATCTTTTTATGCGGCATTAAGTATTTCAATAATCGTTTAAAGACAATCCATTGATCATGCCCAGTCAATTCCTGCTGTTTTTCAGTTTTTTTTGCCAGCATTACACCTCACCTCCCTGTTCGACGAGCGCTTCCAATTGCTGAAGTTCATACATTTCATAATAGCGTCCTTTTTTCTTCATCAATTCTTCGTGTGAACCGATTTCAGCCACCGTGCCATTGTCCATCACCAAAATTTGGTGGGCATGTTGGATAGCGCTCAACCGATGAGAGGTAATGATGGTCGTTTTTCCGGTACGCGTTTTTTTCAAAGCTCTCAGAATCGCTTCTTCTGTTTTAGCATCTACAGCAGACAACGAGTCATCCAAAATCAGCAATTCGGGCTTGGTCATTAATGCCCGGGCAATGGAAATGCGCTGCTTTTGTCCCCCTGACAATGACACGCCGCGTTCGCCGACCATGGTGGCATAACCATCTGTGAAATTGACAATGTCCTCATGAATATAGGCAAGTGCAGCTGCTTGCTGAACTTCTTCCAAGCCGGCATCTGGACGTGCAAATGCGATATTGCCAGCAATGCTTGTGGAAAACAAGAAATGGTCTTGAGGCACATAGCCAATTGCCTGACGCAACCGCTGCTTTTTGTACCGGTCTATCGAATAGCTTCCAAAAAAAATGGATCCCTCGTAGTTATCAAATTCACGCAGCAGCAAACGGAGAATCGCGGATTTCCCGGAACCTGTCTTGCCCACTATCCCGAGCGTTTCGCCGCGCTTCACCGTAAAGTAAACATCTTTGAGCGCTGCCCGCTGGTCTCCAGTAAATTGAAAGCGTTTCAGCAAAACAATCAAATCACCCGCTGGATCCTCATCGATGGCATCTTTCCGGTCGTCGATGTCAATCGGTTCTGCCAGCAGCAAACGGATACGGTCATAAGACGCGCGTCCACGCTCCACAATATTGAACAGCCAGCCGAATGCCAGCATAGGCCATACCAACAAGCCAAGATAGGCCGTAAAAGCAACCAAATCGCCGATGGTCATATCTCCGTTGACAACAAAATAAGAGCCGAAGCTGATGGTCAGGAAATAGCAAATACCGATAATCGCCGAAATCGTCGGGTCAAATAGGGAATCAACCCGCGCTACCCGAATGTTTTCAGCGACAACCCGTTCCGACATCTTGGTGAAATCTTCAATATCTTGTTGCTCCTGTCCAAAGGTTTTAATGACTTTCATCCCTGAAATGCTTTCCTGTGTCTTGTCGTTCAACCCAGAAAATGCCTGTTGCGCTCCGTGGAAGCGCTTGTGCATTAGTTTGCCATAGTAATTTGTCATATAAGCCATCAACGGCATGGGCAGCAGGACAATCAAGGTCAACTTCCAATCAATCGTGATAGCCATTGCAGCAATGACGAAGCCGCCTGTCGCAATCGAATCGACCAGTGTCAATACCCCGGCACCAGCTGTTTGCTGGACTGCCTGCAAATCATTCGTGGCGTGTGCCATCAAATCGCCTACGCGCCGTTTTTGATAAAAGGCGTGGGACATTTGCGTAAAATGCTGAAACAGCCGCTCACGCAAATTTCGTGCCAGCAAAATAGATGAGCCGAAAATCATCAGCCGCCATGCATACCTCAACACATACATCACAATTGCTGCCGCCGCCAAAATTCCCAGCCACTGAAGCAAGTATTCCGGTGTCAAAGTTCCCTGGCTGATGCGATCGACCACAAATCCAATAATTCGCGGGGGCAAAACACCCAAAAATGCGACAATCAGCAACATGAAAATTCCAAGCAAGTATTGCTTTTTGCGTTCTTTAAAAAACCAACCCAACTCCCAAAATACACGCATATTCTTTGACTCCTTGCCGTTTGATGTTTGTATGCTTTGCTTTTCGTGCAAGGTGAAAAATCGCCATCAATCCAAGCGATTCGCAGCTCCAAGCGCTTGGAGCACCGTTTGCAATCAGAAGACTGGATAGGCACAATCCTTACCGAAGAAAGATTCTCTTTATTTTAGCAAAACTTGTCAACTATTGGAAAGAGAATATTTCGATTTGCAAAATAAATCAGTCTTGCGGACAGACCAGGTGCTTTTCCGAAAAAAATAGCGGTCCTATTCTGGAAAAAGACAAAAAAATAAAAGCCAATTTTCCATAGGGGAAGAGGAAAATTGGCTTTTATCGACCGAACGCGGGTACCAACCGCCTACGGCTTTATCATATGGACTTTTTACCCGATGAGTTGCTTGGCAAGTCCCAATTGATGATGTACTTGTTCAAAACCTGTGCCGCCCAGTGAGTTTCTTCGCTCTACTGCCGTTCTCGGCATTAAGGTAGTGTAAATGTCTTCATCGATCAGTGGACTCGCTTGCTGGAGATCAGTGAGCGGCAAGTCTTTTAAGAAATAGCCGCGCTGAATGCACGTAAACACCAGTTTGCCGGTCACATCATGCGCTTCACGGAACGGCATGCCTTTAGCAGCTAAATAATCAGCCAACTCCGTCGCATTGGAGAAATCGGAATGCACCGCTTTTTCCATGGAATCGGTACGAACCGTCATGGTACGGATCATGCCTTCGAAAATCGGCAATGAGCCCATTAACGTGTGGACAGTGTCAAACATGCCTTCCTTGTCTTCTTGCATGTCTTTGTTGTAAGCAAGCGGCAGGCCTTTTAGCGTCGTCAGCAAACCAAACAAGTTGCCGTATACGCGTCCGGTTTTGCCGCGGATTAATTCCGCCATATCCGGATTTTTCTTTTGTGGCATGATGCTTGATCCTGTCGAGAAGGTATCATCGAGTTCGATAAAACGGAACTCTTCGCTCGACCAAAGGATGATTTCCTCAGCAAAACGCGACAGATGCATCATCAGCATGGAGGAATTGCTGAGAAATTCAAGAATAAAGTCACGATCACTGACAGCATCCAAACTGTTTTGGTAAACGCTTGAAAAGCCTAATAACTCAGCGGACATTTCACGGTCGATTGGGAAAGTTGTTCCTGACATTGCCCCCGCGCCAAGCGGAGAAATATCAATGCGTTTCAGCGATTCTGTCAACCGTTCCTTGTCGCGTTGAAGCATCCAAAAATAAGTCATCAAATGATGCCCGAATGAAATTGGCTGCGCACGCTGAAGATGCGTATAGCCTGGAACAATCGTTTCCACATGGGCTTCTGCTTGAGTCACGATGGCATCCTGGAAAGCCGTAATGGCTTCAATAATTTCTTGGACGCGGTTTTTCAAATACAAATGCATGTCTGTAGCCACTTGGTCATTTCGGCTTCTGGCTGTGTGCAGTTTGCCGCCAACCGGACCAATTTCATCGATTAAATGTTTTTCCAAGTTTAAGTGGATGTCTTCGTTCGATACACTGTATTCCAAATCGCCGTTCTGCGCTTTTTGTTTCAGCGTTTCAAGACCGGACAAGATCAATGCGCCATCTTCTTCAGAAAGAATCTGGCAGGCGGCCAGCATTTTTACATGCGCTGTGCTGCCTTCCAGATCCTCCATTACTAATTTTTGATCGTAGGAAATTGAAGCACCGAACTCATCGACCCACTGCTCGGCCGATTTTTGAAAACGGCCGCCCCACAGTTTGGTCATGATTTCACCTTCTCTTTCAAATCTTCAGGAACTGCCACTTCTTTTTTGTTGACCATGGCATTAACAACTGTCGGAAGGCCCCAAAGTTCGATAAAGCCAACCGCAGATTCGTGATTGAATGTATCGTCTGTAGAATAAGTTGCCAATTGCTCACTGTAAAGTGAGTTTGGTGACTTACGCCCTTCAATAATCGCATGTCCTTTAAACAGTTTGACACGAACTGTTCCGTTGACAAAGGTTTGTGTTTCTTTCAGGAATGCTTCCAATGCGATGCGCAATGGAGAAAACCAAAGACCTTCATAAATTAATTCGGTCATTTTCTTTTCAATAACCGGTTTGAAATGAGCCATTTCTTTTACTAACGTGATGTCTTCCAGCTCTTTGTGCGCTGCAATCAAAGTCATTGCGGCAGGAGCTTCGTAAATTTCACGGGATTTGATGCCGACCAGTCTGTTTTCAATATGGTCAATTCTTCCCACACCATGTTTGCCGGCGATTTCGTTGAGTTCAAGAATAAGTTTAGAGAATGAGTACGATACACCATTTAATTGCGTCGGAACACCGTTGACGAATTCAATTTCAACAATATCCGGTGTGTTCGGTGTGTTTTCCAACGAAGAAGTGATGTCATACGCTTCTTCAGGCGGCGTTGCCCAAGGATCTTCTAATACGCCACACTCGTTGGCACGGCCCCATAAGTTTTGGTCGATGGAGAACGGGCTGTCCAAATTGACGGGAATCGGAATGTTATGCTCTTTGGCATATGCAATTTCTTCGTCACGTGACCAAGCCCAAGCACGCACCGGCGCGACCACTTCAAGATTCGGGTTTAATGATTTAATGGAAACTTCAAAACGGACCTGATCGTTGCCTTTTCCTGTGCAGCCGTGTGCCACAGCAGTAGAACCCGTTGCTTCTGCAATTTCAACCAATTTTTTTGAAATTAATGGACGAGATAAAGCAGATACCAATGGATATTTGCCCTCGTAAAGCGTATGGGCTTGCAATGAAATCAACGCGTATTCTTCTGCAAATTCGTCTCTTGCATCAATCATGTAACTTTCAACCGCTCCAACTTGCAGCGCTTTTTGTTTAATAAAATCTAAATCTTTGCCTTCCCCGATATCCAGGCAAACAGCGACGACGTCGTAGCCTTGTCCTTTCAGCCACGGAATGGCCACCGATGTATCTAATCCACCTGAGTATGCGAGTACAATCTTTTTATTCAATATGAAAACCTCCAATGTATTTTTATGCAATGTTTGAAATGAATATACAAACTATATCATGGATTTTTATCAAGTGCAAGAGATACAATCAGAAATTTTCATGAAAAAAAGCGGCCAGAGCCGCTTTCTCATTTTTTATTCACTTGGTTCTCCACCAATTGTATATTCATGCGTATCCAGATCGATCCGAACTTCAGACACGTCGCCCGTTTCCATATTGCTGAACAAAAATCCAATTTCATTGTCGCGAACGATAGGCTGCCCCATCATGATCAGTCTTGACAATTGCTCTTGATTGATAAACGCTTCAAGTGCATCCGACTGTTTGACAGATTCTTCATCTGTCAAAATCGTAATGGTTTCTGCTTCTCCTTGCATAGGGAAAGATTCAGCAAGCGGCCCCTGGTAATCCATGCTGACTTTCATCCCTGTTCGGATGTCACGAATTTCCCCATCCGTTGTTTCTGCACCGTCGTTGAACTGAACATTGACATCTTCCGGAATGCTGAAATAAATGCTGTTGACCAAAATATCTTCTCCGCTGACTTGTGTAATAAATCCTTCTTCAGTCATCCCTTGCTGTTCTACTGCCAATTCTGGTTCTTCCGCCTCTTCTGGTTCAGTCGGTTCGGCTTCTTCGTTTGAACATGCGGCAAGCAATAACACGCTGGCTAAAAATAAACTCCATTTTTTCAAAGTTACCCAATCCTTTTCCTGTATATTCGTGGTGTGTTAAAACACTGACGAGATAATTTTACCTGTTGTACAAAGCAGTTGCAATTATCAGCCTAAAGTTTACACCTTATTATAGTAGAAGACGCCGTCAGTTCCTAAACGCTCTGTAATTAAACCTTCTTCCAGCAAGTAATCAATCTGGCCAATCGTTTCAGACAAAGTCAATCCCAATTCTTTTTCGTAGGCATGGGAAAACAACTCTTTTGTCAGTTCATATACGGTATACTGCCCCTCACCAATTATTCCATATGCTTTCATTGCACGTTGATGCTGTTTGGCCAAACGGGAAGTAATCAGTTCATGGACATTGCGCACTTCCTCCCCATGTCCGCTGTAAATGACATCAATGGGCATGGTCAGCAGCCGACTGAGAGACGCGTTGTATTGGAGAAGAGACTTTGGACGCCCTTGTGCTGGATCAAGCGGGGGTTCAATCAATGGGTTGGACGATACTTTGGCAATCACATGATCGCCGCCAATCATTTCCCCGGTTTCTTTGTTCCAAAAAGACAGATGGCTCTGCGCATGTCCAAGTGTTTCAAGAACCTGCCATTCCGGATAGCCCGGTAAAGTGTCGCCTTCATTAATGGCCATATCCAACGGACGGCTGCCCATCAAGTTTAAGGGACGTTTCATTTTTTTGACCCAAAATTCCAGATCCCCCGGCACCCCTTCTTCTTTTAGCCTTTCCATATAAAAAGCATCATGATTTTCAAAAAAAGCTTGATCGCGGCGCAGCCATGGATCGTTATATGGATGACCATACAATTTCGCATGTTCAAAACCATCTACCCACCCCGCGTGATCCGGGTGATGATGGGTCAGCACAACTTGCTCAATATCTCCCGGTTCCACGCCAGCATCCTTAAGCCCTGCCTGTATAGCCAACCAAGCTTCCGGAGTTTTAGGCCCAGCATCAATTAACGTCAGCACATCCCCTTTTAATAAATAAGAATTGACGTCTCCAACCGCAAAAGGCGTTGGAATAATAATCTTATGTAAAGTCAAGCTACCATCTCCTCTAACTGAATCACTATTCATCAATCATACAGGTAAAACAGGATGTCGTCACTCCTTAATGGCATTTGACAAGAGATAGAGATATCCTCTATAATTCAATAACATATGTGAGCGAAGATAAAAGGCCAGTACACGGAGTGACGGTGTTTAGAGAGTGTCGCTATTGCTGAAATGCGCACCCCCTCTCCTTTGTGGAACCTTCTTTTTTAGCTGCCGTGAAAACACGGCCGTTTGTCCGCGTTATGGATATCGAGTGGTGTCTTAATGGCAAACTTAGGTGGTACCGCGGAAGCAAAGCGTTTTCGTCCTTGTAAAAACAGGGATGATTGCGCTTTTTAATTTGAAGAAAGAGAGTGATGAACATGAAAATCGTATGTGTAGGTGCGGGATCGATGGCAGAGTCCATGATTCATGGCTGGATCAATAAACGAATTATGAAACCGGAGGAAATATCGGTCATGAACCGGTCTGATCAGGACCGCTTGGAATTTTTAAGCGACGAATATGGTGTTCATATTGTTTGCGCAGAAAAAACAGAGCTGAAAGATGCTCATTTTATCTTGCTGGCAATGAAGCCGAAAGATGTGGAGGCTGCACTAAGCGGTATTAAAGACAAGCTGACTGGCAATACCGTCATCTTATCTGTTGCAGCTGGTGTTTCTATCGAAACAATTCAAAAGCATGTAGGAAACTTCCCAGTAGCGCGGGCCATGCCAAACACATCGGCTAAAATTGGCAAGTCCGCAACAGGCGTGGCTTGGAGCAAGCACGTAACAAAAGAACAGCAGCACGATTTGCGTGATTTGCTGTCTTCAATCGGCAGCGTAACAGTCGTAGAGGAAGAACAATTGCATGCTGTTACGGGCGTTGCCGGCAGCGGTCCGGCATATATTTATTATTTTGCGGAAGCAATGACCGAAGCAGCCGTAGCGAATGGCCTGTCCAATGCAGATGCCAAAAAGCTTGTCCGCCAAACCTTTGCTGGAGCAGCTGAAATGTTGCAGCAGGAAGATTTTGCTGAACTGCGCCAGAAAGTTACGAGCCCGAACGGAACGACTGCAGCAGGCCTGAAATCATTAGCAGACAATCATTTTAAAGAAACGATTGGCGAATGCGTAACACGAGCTTCTGAACGATCAAAAGAGCTTGGAAAAGAATTTAAATAAATTCTTCTGTATACTTTGTAAGTGTATACCTATAAGGAGGATGTTGAATGGCGAAGTTATTTGAACCTTACGAGATCAAACAAACCAGTTTTAAAAACCGCATCGTCATGGCACCGATGTGCATGTATCAAAGTGATCAGGAAGACGGCCAAGTTATGGACTGGCACCGTATCCATTATCCGACTCGAGCGGTTGGAGGCGTCGGCCTAATTATAACTGAAGCAACTGCCGTCCAGCCAGAGGGCCGTATTTCAGCCAGAGATCTCGGCATTTGGGAAGACAGCCATATTGATGGCCAGGCAGAGATCGTCCGTTTAATGAAACAAAATGGAGCCAAAACAGGGATTCAATTGGCCCATGCTGGACGAAAGGCAACAATCGATGGCGAGATCTATTCGGCAAGTGCCATTGCCTTTGATGAAAGTTACAAAACACCTAAGGAAATGTCTGCAGCGGACATTGAAGAAACAATCCAAGCTTTTAAACACGGGGCTACCCGTTCAAAGAAAGCCGGTTTTGATGTAATTGAACTACATGCAGCTCACGGCTATTTAATTAATCAATTTCTCTCTCCGTTAACCAACAAACGCACTGACGAGTACGGCGGCAATGCACAGAACCGCTACCGGCTTTTAGGGCAAGTCATTGATGCCGTCAATGAAGTATGGAATGGCCCGCTGTTTGTCCGAATTTCCGCACACGATTACAGTGAAGGCGGCATGACGCCTGAAGATTACGTAGAAATGTGCCAATGGATGAAGCAGCAAGGCGTCGATTTGATTGATGTCAGTTCTGGTGCGGTTGTACCTGCAAGAATTTCTGTTTATCCTGGCTATCAGGTGCCTTTTGCGGAAACCATCAAAACGCACACTCCCATAGCAACTGGGGCAGTTGGTTTGATCACCAGCGCATTGCAGGCAGAAGAAATTCTTCAAAACAATCGTGCAGATATGGTCTTCCTTGCCCGTGAACTGCTTCGCGATCCTTATTGGGCATACACTGCTGCCAAAGAGCTAAAGGCCGACATTACGGCCCCTGTGCCCTATGAGCGCGGTTGGGTATAAGGCGGTTGCAAAATAATTCAGATTTAGTATACTAAAGATAACGTAAAAAACCGAATGCGTGAGCATTCGGCCAGCTGTATGCCGCCACGAGAGCGGTTGGCTGGAATACAGGCTTAAAAAATAACCGTCATTCCACGCCACATGGGACGGTTATTTTTTTTTGTTTATGACCAAAATCATGGAAACGACGAGTGTCAAAGCGCTGATCGTTAACCCGATGCTCGTAAAAACGAGACCGAAAGATTCTGTGATGGTCATGTTACCACCCCCTTTCCTGGGGAATGGCCAAACCGCCCTCATACAGCTGTAACTTTATTTTATCACAAAAGGAACGTGTGTTCTATTATTTCCATAAATAATTTTTGCATTTACTAAAAAAAGCCATCTTTTAGGGACGGCTTACCTGTTTTTTCCTGATTTTTTTATCGTGCTGTACCCAGTCGAATTCGGCAAAATCGTGTGCAATCCAACCACGCGGATGAATTTCCTTCATTTGCTTCAGCAGCAGCTTGTCATCTTCCGGCAAAAAACGAGCGCTGATGTGGTTCATGATTAACGTATCAGCACCAGCCAAACGAGCTGTTTCGGCGGCATCGTAAACAGTTGAATGGCCGTATTCCCCAGCCATTTTTTTAGAAGTTCCATCAAACGTTGCTTCGTGGACCAAAACATCTGCCCCGCGGCCCAGCTCTACAGCTGCTTCGCAAAAACGGGTGTCCCCTAAAATTGTGACGATAAATCCGGGTTCTTCAGGTTCTGTCACATCCTGGCTTCGAACCCACTGCCCAGCAGCGACTTCCACATCTTCTCCGTTTTTCAACTTCGCCAGCAGCGGGCCTTTCGGGACGCCAAGTGCCAGCGCCTTATTGACTAGAAGTTTCGGCGGCAATGGCTTTTGGGTAATGCGATAGCCGTAAGATGGAATGACATGATTCAGCAAACGGGTTTCCACCGTCATCAATTCGTCTTCAAACAGCAGGCCTTCCGAGAGCTCATGAAACACTATCGGATAAGTCAGGTGGGTACGGCTTAAGGACAATGTCATTTCAATGTATTCTTTAATTCCCGCCGGACCATAGATATCCAATGCCTCATCGCCTCCCTGAAAAGAGCGAGAGCCAAGCAACCCAGGCAGGCCAAATATATGATCGCCATGCAGGTGAGTGATAAAAATCTTTTCAATTTTTCGGGGCTTTACAGTCGTGTGAAGAATTTGATGCTGTGTCGCTTCCCCGCAATCGAACAACCAAACGGTTCCCCGTTCTTCAAGCAACTTCAGCACCAGTGCAGAAGTATTGCGTTGTTTTGAAGGCATTCCGGCACCGGTGCCTAAAAATAATAATTGCATGCTTTCCCTACTTTCTTTCGTGATCATGATCATCCAAGAAATCTTTGCTGAAACTTGTTTTTGAATCATAATTTGTTTTTTTGATTTTTGTACCCCTTGTCAAAACGCTTTTGCCAAATCGGTTCTCCAGTTGTGACATCAAATTGAGGATTGGCTCTTCACGAACATGCTCCTGGAAATTAAAGATCGACAATTGTTCTGTCATGTCGCCTTTATCAGCGACATTTGACACGGTGACACCAATCAGCCGGAGAGGCTCTCCGTTCCAATGCTTAGTGAACAACTGCCAGGCGTTCCGGTGAATATCATCTGCTTTCCAGACGGTGTTGTTCAGCGTGATGCTGCGGGTCCTGTTTTTCCAATCCGAGCTGCGCGTCTGGATGCTGACTGTAGGACCGGCTAGTTCTTTTGCTTCCAAACGATTGGCCACTTTTTCACTAAGCTGACGAAACAGAGCCTTGAGCTTTTGTTCATCCGTTTCATCAACTGGCAATGTTGTTGATGTACCAACACTTTTGGTGTCGTAGATTGAATCCGGATCCACTGGCCGATTATCAACACCGTTTGCCCGAGCTTGCAGACGAATACCGTTTTTCCCCATTTTTTCTTTGACCAGTCCTTCATTCGCTGTAGCCAGCTCCCCAATGGTTTCAATCTTTAAGCTTTTCAGCCGGGCTGCCGTACTGTCGCCAATTCCGTGCATTTCGATGACCGGTTTTGGCCACAGCATGGCTTTAATATCACGTTTTCGCAAAACGGTGATGCCGAGCGGCTTTTTCATATCAGAAGCGGTTTTGGCCAAAAACTTATTGGGCGCAATGCCGATCGAACAGGGAAGATCCAATTCAGCAAGCAGGCGCTGCTGAATTTCGTCCGCAATTTCCAATGCATGCCGCTGTTCAGCCAATTCCGTGACATCGACATAGCCTTCATCAATCGATACCGGTTCGACCATTTCCGTGTAGGAACGCAAAATATCAAACATTGCTTTTGAGGCTGCCCGGTAGCGTTCAAAGTTTGGCGGCAGGAGCAGAAGATCTGGGTATTTCCGCTTGGCTTCATGCACTTGCATGGTGGTGTAAATGCCATGTGCACGGGCTTCATAAGAGCAAGTGACAATAATGCCCCTACGCTCTTTGGGATTTCCCGCGATGGCGATGGCTTTGCCTTTGAGCTCTGGATTATGCGATTGCTCGACAGATGCATAAAAACTGTTCATATCAATATGGAAGATGATTCGGCTGGCCATGAAAATCGCTCTTCTTTCCGTTTTCTTTCAGTGTATCAAAAAAAGAGGGAACATACATCCTGTTCCCTCTCTCCCGCAACGTTCATTATTTAATTTTGTGTGGATTCTTTGACGATTTCAACCAGCAATTCAGTCAGCTTTTCGAGTTCTTCAATCGGCATGCGTTCGTTTTTCGTATGAATTTCTTCATACCCGACACAGAGGTTGACAGTTGGAATGCCAAAGCCGTTGAAAATATTGGCATCGCTGCCGCCCCCGCTTGTCAAAATGGGTGACGGCCGACCAATTTTAGCCGCTGCTTTTTGTGCAATTTCCACCACTGGATCCATATCATCAAAATGGAATCCCGGGTACATCAGCTTAACTTCCGTCTCGGCACGGCCACCCATTTTTTCTGCCATCTGTTCAAACACTGACTCCATATGCGTGGTTTGATCTGCCAGTTTATCTTCACTGATTGAACGCGCTTCTGACAAAATATTGACTTCATCACAGACAATATTCGTCGCTCGACCGCCTTCAAAACGGCCGATATTGGCCGTTGTTTCTTCGTCAATGCGTCCAAGCGTCATTTTTGCGATGGCTTTCGCCGCTATGGTAATGGCGGAAACGCCTTTTTCCGGCGCTACACCTGCATGAGCCGTTTTTCCATGAATGGTCGTCCACAATTTCGCCTGATTCGGGGCTGCTGTGACAATGCCGCCGACTTTGCCGTCGCTGTCGACCGCATAGCCGTATTTGGCAATCAATAGAGACGAGTCCAGCTCCTTCGCGCCAACCAAACCACTTTCTTCTCCGGCTGTAATGACCAATTGAATATCACCGTGTTCCACTTGCTGCTCCTGAAGCACACGAATCATTTCAAACAATGCCGCAATTCCCGCTTTGTCATCTGCTCCCAAAATCGTCGTGCCATCCGAGTAGACATAGCCGTCGCGAATTTCAGGCTTGACGCCGACGCCTGGCGTAACTGTATCCATGTGGACCGTAAAATAAATAGCCGGAACTTCGCTCAGCGTGCCGCGAAGCGTAGCGATAATATTGCCTGCACCGTGGCCGGTAACTGCCGCGGATTCATCGATTGCGACATGAAAGCCCATTGCCTCCAGTTTAGTTTGGAGAATTGCGGCGATTTCGCCTTCGTGCTTGGTTTCAGAATCAATTTGGAGCAATTCGAGAAATTCGTTTATCAGTCTTTCATTATTCATTCAAAGCACCTCTTCTGTTCTTACAGCGGCATATTGCCGTGTTTTTTGGCTGGCCGTGTATCTTTTTTATTGCGCATCATGTCCAATGCCTGAATCAGTTTAATGCGCGTTTCGCGCGGATCGATAACGTCATCGACCATGCCCTGTGCAGCTGCAACATAAGGATTGGCGAATTTCACGCGGTATTCTTCAATTTTCGCTGCACGGGTTTCTTCTGGATTATCGCTTGCTGCGATTTCACGGGCAAAAATAATATTGGCAGCGCCATTAGGCCCCATTACCGCAATTTCTGCATTTGGCCACGAATACACCAAGTCGGCACCGATTGATTTGGAATTAAGCGCCACGTAGGCTCCTCCGTATGCTTTTCTGAGGATAACCGTCATTTTTGGAACAGTCGCTTCCGAATAGGCATACAATATTTTCGCACCGTGGCGAATGATGCCGCCGTGTTCCTGCTTGATCCCAGGGAAAAAGCCGGTAACGTCTTCAAACGTGATCAATGGAATATTGAACGAATCGCAGAACCGGATAAAACGCGCTGCTTTATCGGAAGAGTCAATATCAAGGCCGCCTGCCATAACTTTTGGCTGGTTGCAGACAAGACCCACTGTTTCGCCTTTAATGCGGGCAAGTCCAATCACAATATTGCGGGCAAACTCCGGCTGCACTTCCATAAAGCTGGCCCTGTCGACCACTTGCTCGACCACTTTTCGCACGTCATATGGACGGATTGCTTCATAAGGCACAACGTCAGCCAAATCCGGACGGTAATCGTCTTCTTCGCCGCTTTCAAGACGCGGCGGCATTTCGGTATTGTTTTGCGGCAAATAGCTAATTAATTGACGGACCATTTCCAGTACTTTTTGCTCTGACTCGCCGCGGAAATGGGCATTGCCGCTAATGGCTGTATGTACTCTCGATCCTCCAAGATCCTCAGAGGAAATTTTTTCACCTGTAACAGTTTCGATCACTTTTGGTCCGGTAATAAACATTTGGCTAGTCTTGTCGACCATAAAGACAAAGTCTGTTATAGCCGGCGAATAAACTGCTCCGCCTGCAGAAGGCCCCATAATGACTGAAATTTGTGGAATGACGCCTGAATAAATGGAATTGCGGTAGAAAATTTGGCCATAGCCATCGAGTGACAGAACGCCTTCTTGGATGCGGGCGCCGCCCGAATCATTCAGACCGATGAACGGTGCACCGTTTCGCGCCGCCAAGTCCATAACGTTGGCAATTTTTTTAGCATGCATTTCACCGAGAGCTCCGCCAAAAACGGTAAAATCCTGCGAAAACAAGTAAATGGGTCTGCCGTTTACTTTGCCATATCCGGTTACGACTCCTTCCCCAGGACCTTTTGCCATGCCAAAATCTGTCGTGCGATGTTCGACGAAAGGACTCAATTCAACAAAAGAGCCTTCATCGAGCAATAAATCAATGCGTTCACGTGCTGTCAGTTTGCCTTTGTCGTGCTGCTTAGCAATGCGTTCTTCGCCGCCGCCCAGTTCAATCTCACGCTTCCGGTCATACAGCTCATTGATTCTTTCGTAAATATCCATTTTCCCACTCCCTAATCATTCTTTTTCACAAATTTCGTATAATACCCCGTTTGAAGATTTTGGATGCAAAAATGCCACCATTGCTCCGCCGGCACCTGGGTTTGGCTTGTCGCTTAACAAACGCACACCATTATTACGCAGCTCTTCCATTCGCTGTTCGATGTTTTCCACTCCAAACGCAATGTGATGAATGCCCTCACCTTTTTTCTCCAGAAACTTAAAGATGGCGCTTTCATCATCCATCGGTTCCAGCAATTCGAGTTTCACATTACCAGCATCAATAAATGCGACGCGTACTTTCTGCGACGCCACTTCTTCGATTTGCATCAGCGGGAGCCCGAGTGTATCCGTATAATAAGGAAGGACCTCCTCCAAATCCCGTACAGCGATTCCGATATGGTCTACTTTCTTCATCCCTTTTCACTTCCTTTTTTGACTTCCCTCTTATTGTACAGATTCACTGTCGAAAACTCTAGCTGTTAGCGAATATTTGGAAAACAGACAACGTGTCTCTTCAACTCCACGTTGAAATATGATATGCTTTGAACAAAGATCTGATTGACAAAGGAGTTTACCACTAATGAGAAATGCGGCTTTCCGCAAGTTTATCGTATACGCGATGATCGTCATCATGCTTCTATCAAGTTTAATGATGGGCTTGAGCTTTGTAATTTAATGAATTTAAAAACAGCAAGAGCTTAGAGCTCTTGCTGTTTTTTGTTTCAGGATATTTTTAGTCTAACCAGTGTATTGCTGGTCTGTCTTATGCCCAACAGAGCTACACGGCCGCTTCCGCTTTTCTTTATTGTCCAGCTCCAACGCCCAGATTCTAGGGTCATAAGTCACTCTGGCTGTGCGGCTGAAAAAATGCCGCTTCGCCAGAGCATCTTATGCCCGTCGAATCTACACGGGCGTTTCCGCTTTTCTTTATTGTCCAGACTCCAACGCCCAGCTCTTTGGGTCATAAGCCATCCCAGCTTTGTGGCAAAGATACGCCACATCGCCGGTCTGTCTTATGCCCGGCAGAGCTACACGGGCGCTTCCGCTTTTCTTGTGCTAAAGCCTTTGTACGATTGCTTGATCTCCAAATAGGATTCCATTTCGTGAATGACTTGGTAGAGTTCGGCCATGGCTAGGAACTTTTCGTGGTGATCGGGCAGCGGCAAGGCGGCAAAGTTTTCTTTGACTTTGTCCAGTTTTGATATATAGCGGTACGCGGTATTGCCGGAATGGACGTGCTCTGACAAATCTTCGAGGAAATCAGCCACCAGTTCTGTCTGGTCTACAATTACAGGCAGCGCAGTGATTTTTGGCAAAATCCGCTCGATAATCTCGAGTTGCTGCTCACGCATTTCAAAATAATGATAGTACTTGTTTTCGTGACGTGTAATGTGATTTTCAACGTCCTGGTACGCCAATGCTTTGGCACTCTCCAGCAGTTTTCGGGCTTCCATCAGTTCTTTGCCGGTCCAGGCAGATTCGCCTTCACGCAAATAGACAACGATTTCGCGAAATATGGATGCATATAAATTTTCAATTTCATAGCGATAGTTTGCCAGTTTTTTTTCAATGCTTGGCATGTACATATTGACTGCCAGCGCGGTACCAAATCCGATCAGCATTAACGCCAATTCATTAACCAACAAATCAAAATTCAAGTTTTTGGCATCGTAAAGGTGCATCAAGATTACGGAACTTGAGACAAATCCATCTTGGAACCGCAGCGTCACCAATAATGGAATAAAGAGGACAATGAGGACGCCGATGATAATCGGGTGATAAGCGATTCCTTCAAAAAAGATCAATGCATATAAGATGGCAATCAAACTGGCGATAAACCGGGAAAAAGCAGCCCGAATCGATTTTTTCTTAGTTGGTTGTATACAAAGGATCGTCAAAATACCAGCAGATACATAATAGTCGAGCTGCAGCAATTGCGCGAGATAAATTGCAATCGATACCCCCAACGCGGTTTTCATTGTTCGATACCCAATTGAAAAAGGCTTTAAATTCAGCTTCATTGTCCCCTCCATATTTTGGCATGAAAAAAATGCCCCCAAAAGAGGCATTCAATCTTATACTTCGTCGCAATGCTGTTCAAAGATTGCTTGAATATGTGTAATTACAGACATTGGGTCGTGGCCTTCAATTTCATGGCGGCCGATTTCATCAACCATTTTTCCGTCTTTTAAAAAGACGAACGATGGAGAAGATGGCAAGTGGTCGTCACCGAAAATTGCGCGTGCTTGGGCAGTTGCTTCTTTGTCCTGTCCTGCAAAAACCGTAAACAAGTTATCCGGGCGTTTGTCGTAATGGATCGAATGCAAAGCTGCTGGGCGTGCAATGCCGCCTGCACATCCACATACCGAGTTGACCATAACAAGGCTTGTGCCTTTTTGTGAAAATGCTTCATTTACTGCATCAGCTGTTTCAAGCTGTGTATATCCACCATCAATCAATTCCTGGCGGGCTTGTGTGGCAATATCATTCATTAGGAAATTAAAATCCATGCTCATCAACTATCACTCCTTATCATTGCTCATCTAATCATAGCAGGTGTTCAACCGACTTGCAAAAAAGCTTACTCAAAAAGGCGTGTGATTGCCTGTGCGACAGTTAATCGATCTTCCAACACTTGCTTTTCGAGCTCTTTGACCAATTGGCGGCGCTCCGCATCATCAAAAAAGCGGCTATGCAGCTCATCTGTGATCATCGAACGAAACCAGTCTTGTGTTTGTTTCTGCCGCCTTTTTTTCCAATAGCCATTGCTTTTTGCCTCAGCTTCAAATTCCTCGACGACTTCCCAAACAGCTGGAATGGCAGTATTTTCAAGCGAGGAAACCGCAAGCGGCCGGGTTGTCCAGCCTTCTGTTGCCGGCTGCAGAAAATGCAGCATTTGCTTGTATTCGGCAACCGTCTTTTTCGCCAGCCGTGCATTGTCTCCATCCGCCTTGTGGACCAGAATAGCATCTGCCAGCTCCAATATCCCTTTTTTCATGCCTTGCAGCTCGTCCCCTGCACCTGTTAGGACCAACAACAAGAACATGTCCACCATGCCCCGCACCAGTGTTTCACTTTGGCCGACGCCAACGGTTTCCACTAAGACTACATCGTATCCTGCCGCTTCACACAGCAGCATTGTTTCGCGCGTCTTTTTGTGGACACCGCCGAGCGTTCCAGCAGTGGGCGATGGACGGATAAAGGCTTTTGGATTGCGGGCGAGCTCTTCCATCCGGGTTTTGTCCCCGAGAATGCTGCCGCCGGTGAGTGACGAACTCGGATCAATTGCCAGAACGGCAACCCGGTGTCCTAGTCCAGTCAGCATCTCCCCGAAGGTTTCAATAAAGGTGCTTTTGCCTGCTCCGGGAACACCAGTAATGCCGATGCGGACGCTGTTTCCAGTAAAGGGAAGCAAATGGTTCAGCAATTCTTGGCCGCTTTGTTTATGTTCCGGATTGGAACTTTCAAGCAAGGTGATTGCTTTTCCAAGGTACAGGCGCGATCCGCTCCGGACTCCGTCTGCGAGGGCTTGAATATCCAAGGTTTCGGCTAGCGGTTTTTTAAATCGTTTCCGTGGCAAAGCTTTCATGCCATCATGGGTTTCAAGAACCCCTTCCATGACGCGCCGTGAATTTTTTTCGCGGCTCATCAGTCTGCCACTTCCTCGTACCCGAGGCGCACATAGATTTCTTCGATCACTTTTTGTGCAGCCACCGGAATGACGGTTCCTGGTCCAAAGATTGCACTGGCTCCATTGTTGCGGAGGAATTCGTAATCTTGAGCCGGAATAACACCGCCGACTACGATCAAAATATCTTCGCGGCCAATTTTTACAAGTTCCGCCTTAAGGTCTGGGACTAAGGTCATATGCCCTGCTGCTAGAGAACTAACCCCGATTACATGGACGTCATTTTCAGCAGCCTGCTGAGCCGTTTCTGCCGGTGTTTGGAACAATGGCCCGATATCAACGTCAAAGCCCAAATCGGCAAACGCTGTAGCAATCACTTTGGCTCCGCGGTCATGTCCATCCTGCCCCATTTTGGCGATTAGGATACGCGGACGGCGTCCTTCATTTTCAATAAAGTCTTCCGTCATCTCTTTAACAATTTCCATTTCCTGCTGGTTGGAGAAGTTTGAACTGTAGACTCCGCTCACGGAACGAATCACCGCCTTATGTCTTCCGGATGCTTGCTCAATTGCGTCAGAAATTTCACCAAGTGATGCTCGGTGCCGCGCCGCTTCGATTGCACAAGCCAATATATTGTCCTCGCCAGTTTTCGCGGCTGCTGCCAAAGCTTCCAGGGCCGCTGCCACTTTTTCGCTGTCGCGATCGGCTTTCATGCGATCCAATCGTTCGATTTGCGTTTTGCGAACCATTGTATTGTCGATATTCAGGATGTCGATTGGATCTTCCTGCTCAAGCCGGTAGCGGTTGACCCCAATGATTACTTCTTCGTTGGAATCGATTTGTGCCTGCTTTTTCGCAGCTGCTTCTTCGATGCGCATTTTCGGCAAGCCGGTTTCGATGGCTTTAGCCATGCCCCCCAATTCTTCCACTTCCTCAATCAAATCCCATGCCTTTTCCATCAATTCCTTGGTTAGCGATTCCACATAATACGAACCACCCCACGGATCGATCACATTGGTCATCATGGTTTCCTCTTGAAGGAACAACTGGGTATTGCGCGCAATCCGTGCAGAAAAATCGGTTGGCAAGGCAATTGCTTCATCCAGCGCATTGGTATGGAGCGACTGAGTATGGCCCATAGCTGCTGCATTTGCTTCGATCAAAGTCCGGGTCACATTGTTAAACGGATCCTGTTCGGTCAAACTCCAGCCCGATGTTTGAGAATGCGTACGCAGCGCTAAAGCTTTATCATTTTTCGGATCGAAGCTTTTCATCATTTTCGCCCAAATTTCACGCCCAGCACGCATTTTTGCCACTTCCATAAAATAGTTCATGCCAATGCCCCAGAAAAAGGACAAACGAGGCGCAAAATGGTCGATATCAATGCCTGCGGCGAGTCCTGTGCGAACATACTCCAGTCCATCAGCAAGCGTATACGCCAATTCAAGATCCGCGGTCGCTCCCGCTTCCTGAATGTGATAGCCGGAAATGGAAATGGAATTGAACTTTGGCATATGATTCGATGTGTATTTGAAAATATCGGCAATTATTTGCATGGACATAGCCGGTGGATAGATGTACGTATTGCGGACCATGTATTCTTTTAAAATGTCATTTTGGATCGTTCCCGACAATTGTTCGGGAGAAACGCCTTGTTCTTCGGCCGCTACAATAAAGAACGCCATGATTGGCACGACAGCACCGTTCATCGTCATCGACACGGACATTTGGTCCAGGGGAATCCCATCGAACAGGATTTTCATGTCCTCTACGCTATCAATAGCTACCCCTGCTTTACCTACATCCCCGACTACACGTTCATGGTCGGAGTCATAGCCGCGGTGCGTCGCCAGGTCAAAGGCAACGGATAAGCCTTTTTGGCCCATTGCTAAATTGCGGCGGTAAAAAGCATTGCTTTCTTCGGCTGTCGAGAATCCGGCATATTGGCGAACAGTCCAAGGACGCGAAACATACATGGTTGGATATGGCCCGCGGACATTTGGTGCAAATCCAGGCATACTTTCTTCCAGAAATTCAATGTCCTGCTGTGTGTAGACGGGTTTGATATCAATGCCTTCATTCGTGGTAAAGGGGCTTTGCTGCTGAACCTCCTGGGAAGCAACAGATAATTGATCGAGCTTTACTTTGGAAAAATCAGGTTTGGCCATTTAAAGTGCCGCCTTTCCGAGTTCAAGAATTTTCTTCAATTTTGTAGTAAGATGCTTTCCGGAATACAGCGTGTCGTTTATGCCGTAACTTGCCCAATCAGCCAGCTGTTCTTTTGAATACCTGCCTGCCAGATCGATGCTTGCACGTGTATCCAAACCTTGAACCACAGCAGCAATCGCTTCTTTTGAGCCACAAAGAACCGCATAATCAATACTTTCATGAGCTAGAAATTGATTAATTTCTCCGGCAGTTGCTGTATATGGGCTAATTAACGGCTCAATTCCACCTACGGCCAAAAATCCAGAAACAAAATCGACTTGCCCTTTGCAGTTTTTCAAAGGTTCTGCCAAAATGATGGCGGTTTTCAACTCGGTCACTCTGCTTTGCGCCCGAATTTTTTCAAAAGGGGTCGCAAGGCGCTTAGCTGTCATATATTCTAAATGGCCGTCATCGATTTTCGCATCTTTGACCGCTTCTTGAGGGTTAGCATAGATATTGGTGCCAATCAGTGATTGTTTGCGTGTTGCTACATTTTTTTCTCTGTCAATCCATTTTGCTTGAATATCGTCTGTCAGCCATCCTGATTTGATTACTTCAGAATAACCTCCTGCCTCTTCGATTTCCAAGAAATAACTCCATGCAGCGTCCACATATTCTTTTGTTAAGGTTTCAATAAAATAGGAGCCTGCCGACGGATCTACTACATGCGATACGTGTGCCTCTTCTTTAATAACCAGCTGAACGTTGCGGGCGATGCGCCGGCTCGACAGGTCAGGTTCTGTCAAAAAGTCGTGTGGGTGCACAGTGTGTGCATCGGTGCCACCAAGGACAGCCGCAAATGTGGAATTCCCTGCACGCAACAGGTTCACGTAAGGATCCAGTTTAGAATAGGAGCGGACGGATGTCTCTGTAAAAAGCGGGATCGTCGGCGCTTTTTCTCCATAGGCTGAACTAAAAGCTTGCCATAACACACGGAATGCACGCAGCTTCGCGATTTCCTGAAAAAACTGAGTATCTACCGCAAATCGGATCCATGTGTCAGCAGCGGTTTCCAGAAAATCTTCTTCCCCCATGCGCTCTGAGAGGATGCTGAGAGCAACCCCCAGTTCATGTACCGCTGTTCCGCCCGCATGGTGAATCGGAATCGTATCAACTAGTTGGGTACGAACCCGTTTCGGCGCAATGACTGTTTCTTCTGAAAAAATAACGCCTTGCACTTGGTCCAGCTGCTCTGGAGCCACAAATTCGAATACCCGTAGAATGTCCTGGTCTTCACCAACCAATTTAAAATAAAGCGGGTATTGGACAATCAGTTCCGCCAGTTCTTTCAATTGCGCATCTGTCCACTCGAATTTTCGAAAACCTGTATAAACAACGGTTTCATTTCCTCGGAGAAGGTCGTCCTGCATCAATGCCAAGTATTCTTCGGCAGAATTGGCCATTACTTCTTGAGAAACAAGCCAGCTTGGCTGATGCTTGCCGTGTTGGATTGCGGCTATTTGCGCCGGTACGTAGTTGCCCAATTGATCGAGCATGCTTTTAATATATAAAGGTTCAAGTTTCACATCTTCTATTGTAGGCGTTTTCAAAGTTTCGTCGAAGGGTTTGCCTTTAATTGCTTTTTCAGCTGCTTGCTGCCACTCACTGTATGTACGCGTTGGAAATTTTGTTTTTTTCATCGAATCGATTGTCAAACTATTCCCTCCTCAAAGGCTATCTGTCTTCATTTTACCCGACTGGACGCTGACATTAAAGAAAAAAAAGCTTGGAGTCCAGAGACTCCAGCTTTTCTTAATAAACCGATGTATTTTCTTTTGACATATTCTCTAAAATTTCTTTTACGCGAGCCAGGAATTGTCCACAGACAAGACCGTCAAGCACACGGTGATCAAGCGATAGGCAAAGGTTGACCATGTCACGTGCAGCAATCATGCCGTTGTCCATGATCACGGGACGTTTGACGATTGACTCTACCTGCATAATTGCTGCCTGTGGGTGATTGATGATTCCCATCGACTGAATAGACCCAAACGATCCGGTGTTGTTGACTGTAAACGTTCCGCCTTGCATATCAGCAGATTTCAACTTGCCTGAACGGGCTTTAAGTGCCAGTTCATTTACTTCTTTGCCGATGCCTTTAACTGATTTTTCATCAGAATTTTTAATGACCGGCACAAACAAAGCGCTGTCCGAAGCAACTGCGATGGAAATGTTAATGTCTTTTTTCTGAATGATTTTGTCTCCAGCCCACATTGAGTTCATCATTGGGAATTCTTTTAACGCCTGTGAAACGGCCTTGACGAAGAAAGCGAAATACGTGATGTTGAAGCCTTCTTTTTTCTTGAATTCCCCTTTAATGGAATCCCGATAGTGAACAAGATTGGTCACATCCACTTCGATCATCATCCATGCGTGCGGTGCTTCGTGTTTGCTCTTCAGCATATTCGCAGCAATCGCTTTGCGGACACCTGTGACTGGAATTTCAATATCGCCAGGTGCACTTTCAATCGGTGCCGCAGCCGCTTTAGGAGCTGGTTGTGCAGGTGCTGGTTGCGCTGCCGGCTGTTCCTGCTGTGGAGCGGGAGCGGCTTTGGCATCTCCTGCTTTCGGAATAGTGCCGCCTTCTATCAGCTTCATTAAATCCTTGCGGGTGATGCGCCCTTCGTTTCCAGAACCTTCCACTTGAGCCAGGTCGATGTCGTTATCCTGAGCTAAGCGAAGTACTGCAGGCGAGTAGCGGCCTTTTGATCCGGACGGCTTGACAGGTTGGGAAGATCCTTCCGTTCCTTCCAGTTTGCCGGTTGGCTTAGCGCCTGCTGCTGGCATTTCGGTTGCTTTGTCTCCACTGGCAGGTTTGGCTTCTTCTACAGGTGCGGAATCGCCGCCTTCTGTTTCAATGGTGCAGACAATTTCTCCGACCGCCAAGGTTTCACCTTCAGAAGCAATCAGTTCTTTAACTGTTCCTGTGAACGATGAAGGGACTTCCGCAGTCACTTTGTCTGTATTGACTTCTGCAAGCGGATCGTATTTATTTACATGATCGCCTGGCTGGACGAGCCATTTTTCAATGGTTCCTTCGGTTACACTTTCACCCAGCTGAGGCATTTTAATATTTTCTATAGCCAAGGGAGTTCCTCCTTTACTTGATGGTCTACTGTTTTCTGTATTACCTAGCTCCAGCGCCCAGATTCTAGGGTCATAAGCCACTCTGACTGTGCGGCTGAAAACATGCCGCTTCGCCAGTGCGTCTTATGCCTGTCGGAGCTGAACGGCCGTTTCTGCTTTTCTCTATTGTCTAGCTCTAGCGCCCAGATTCTAGGGTCATAAGCCAACCCAGCTGTGTGACAAAGTGCGCCACCCTGCTGGTCTGTCTTATGCCCGTCGAATCTACACGGGCGCTTCCGCTTTTCTTCTTAAAACTCAGCCAGTTCTCTCATGGCTTTTTCTACTTTGTCCGGGTTGATCATGAAGAATTTCTCCATGGTCGGTGCGTAGGCCATTGCTGGGATATCGGGTCCCGCAAGACGTTTGATTGGTGCATCCAAATCGAACAGGCAGTTTTCAGCGATGATGGCTGCTACTTCTCCGATGATGCTTCCTTCTTTATTGTCTTCTGTGACCAGCAGCACTTTGCCGGTTTTCTTAGCCGCTTCAATGATGCCTTCTTTGTCCAATGGATAAATTGTGCGCAAATCCAGGATATGCGCAGAGATTCCATCTTCTGCCAGGCGTTCTGCCGCCTGCAATGCAAAGTGGACAGCCAAGCCGTAAGTAATGACCGTGATGTCTTCGCCTTCACGTTTAACGTCCGCTTTGCCGATTTCGATTGTGTAATCTTCTTCCGGCACTTCGCCTTTGATCAAGCGGTATGCACGTTTGTGTTCAAAGAACATCACTGGATCTTCGTCGCGAATTGCGGCCTTCAAGAGGCCCTTTGCATCATAAGGCGTTGAAGGGATGACAATTTTCAAGCCAGGCTGGTTGGCAAAGATCGCTTCTACAGACTGTGAGTGATAAAGAGCGCCGTGAACACCGCCGCCAAAAGGAGCGCGAAAAACAATAGGACATGTCCAATCGTTATTTGAACGGTATCGAATACGGGAAGCTTCTGAAATGATTTGGTTGACCGCTGGCATGATAAAGTCGGCAAACTGCATTTCTGCAATTGGGCGCAATCCATACATCGCTGCACCGATTCCAACTCCGGCAATTGCGGATTCCGCTAAAGGCGTATCCAATACGCGATCTTCACCAAATTGATCGTAAAGACCTTGAGTTGCTTTAAAAACGCCGCCTTTTTTACCAACATCTTCTCCGAGAACAAAGACGTTTTCGTCACGTTCCATTTCTTCTTTCATGGCAAGCGTGATGGCATCAATATAAGACATAATAGCCATTATTCGTCTCCTCCTTCTTCGGCATAGACATATTTCATTGCGTGTTCCGGCTCTGCATACGGTGCGTTTTCCGCATAGTCAGTTGCTTCGTTGACAATGACCATGATGCGGTCGTTAATATCTTTTTCAAGTTCATCGTTTAAGATGCCATTTTCTTTCAAATATGCACCAAAAGTCAGAATCGGATCCGTCGATTTTTGTGCAGCCAGTTCATCCGCTGAGCGGTATTGGCGATGGTCATCATCTGAAGAGTGGGCAGTCATCCGTTCAGAAACGGTTTCGACCAAACTCGGTCCTTCGCCGCGGCGTGCACGGTCAGCCGCTTCTTTAACATGCTTATAAACTTCAATGGGATCGTTGCCGTCAATTGTTACACCTGGCATGCCGTAGCCAATCGCGCGGTCCGAAACGTTTTTACTGGCCAATTGGCGTTCGACTGGCACCGATATTGCGTACTTATTGTTTTCGACCATGATAACAACCGGCAGTTTATGGACGCCGGCAAAGTTCATGCCTTCATGGAAATCGCCTTGGTTGGAAGAACCTTCACCAAGAGTCGTAAATGTGATAAAATCTTTTTTCTTCATTTTTCCGGCTAACGCAACACCGACTGCGTGAGGCAATTGTGTCGTTACAGGTGAAGAGCCAGTCAGGATGCGGTTGCTTTTTTGCCCGAAATGACCAGGCATTTGGCGGCCGCCCGAGTTCGGGTCTTCCGCTTTTGCAAACGCCGACAGCATCAAGTCTTTTGGCGTCATGCCAAAGTGAAGCACCACGCCGATATCACGGTAGTAAGGCGCGATATAATCCTGCGTGTTGTCGAGAGCAAAAGCAGCGCCAACTTGTGCGGCTTCTTGTCCTTGACACGAAATCACAAATGGAATCTTCCCTGCACGGTTTAATAGCCACATGCGTTCATCGACACGGCGGGCCATCAACATCGTTTCGTACATTTTTAGTAAATCATCACTCGTCAATCCAATTTCTTCATGTTTAGAAGCCATTAATTGTTTCCTCCCTTAGCTATGAATTGCTTTGCCGTCAACGGCTAACGCCGCTTCGCCCATAACCTCTGAAAGCGTCGGGTGCGGATGGATCGTTTCGGCAATTTCCCACGGTGTTGCATCCAATACCATTGCCAAGCCTGCTTCAGAAATCATATCCGTCACATGCGGACCAATCATATGGACGCCGAGAATATCGTTTGTTTCTTTATCTGCAATAATTTTGACAAACCCATCAGATTCGCCGTAGACCAACGCTTTGCCAATGGCTTTAAAGGAAAACTTGCCAACTTTGACATCGTGCCCTTTTTCTTTTGCCTGATCTTCTGTAATGCCCACACTTGCCGCTTCCGGATTGGAATAAATGCAGCGCGATACCAAATCATAGTTGATGGCGTGCGGGTTGTTGCCTTTAATGTGTTCGATGGCTGTAATGCCTTCGTGAGAAGCGACATGCGCCAATTGCATTCCGCCAATCACATCACCAATTGCGTAGATATGGGACTCTTTTGTTTGGAATGTCTTTTTCACTTGCACAAAGCCTTTTTCAACGATGATATCCGTGTTTTCGATGCCGATGTTTTCGACATTTGCTTGGCGTCCGACCGAAACCAGCATTTTCTCAGCAGAAAAGCTTTCGTTTTTGCCGTTGATTTCCGCTTGGATTGTGACACCGTTCTCGCCCGTTTCCAACGTATCTGCCATTACCTTCGCGCTAGTCGCAAAAGTGATGCCTTTTTTCTTCATCAATTTTAACATTTCTTTGGATATTTCTTTGTCTTCAGTTGGAATGATACGGTCTGCGTATTCGATAACGGTCACTTCGACCCCGAAATCATTCAGCATGGATGCCCATTCGATTCCGATAACACCACCGCCAACGATCAAGATTGATTTTGGCAGGCTTTCCATTTTTAATGCCTCGTCTGAACTCATGACAAATTCGCCATCAATGGCTAGGCCAGGCAAAGTGCGCGGGCGCGAACCAGTAGCAATGATGACATTGTTTGGAATCAGCATTTCGTTTTCTTCACCGTTTTTCATTTCCACTGAAATGGTTCCAGCGTTAGGCGAGAATATCGAAGGTCCAAGAATTCGGCCAATGCCTTCATAAACATCGATTTTGCCTTTTTTCATCAAACCTTGAACACCAGCGTGCAATTGGTCGACGATTCCTTGTTTGCGTTGTTGGACACGTGCAAAATCGAGGGAAACTTCACCTGTTTGCACACCAAAATCAGCGGCGTGATTTTTAGTCGTCGCAAAGACTTCTGCACTGCGCAGCAATGCTTTGCTTGGAATGCAGCCTCTATGCAAGCATGTGCCGCCAAGTTCACCTTTTTCCACAATTGCTGTTTTCAGGCCAAGTTGTGCAGAGCGGATGGCTGCTACATATCCGCCTGTTCCGCCGCCTAAAATGACAACATCATAATTTTGAGCCATGGATTTGTCCTCCTTTATTCTGTTTCAATCGCCTCGAGGTAAAAGAATATTCCCTGTCAGCAGGCGTTTTTATACAAACTAAATGGTATACGTTTTTGGTAGTTCGTCTCCATTCAATACCCGTGCAGCTCCTTCAGCCAATGCCTGAAGTTCATTTTCACCTGGTTGAATTTCAACATCTGCAATCCAGCTGACCCGTTCGGTAATCGTTTCCACAAATCCTTTGCCGTGGGCAAGCCCACCTGTCAGGATGATGGCATCTACCTGTCCTTTCAGCACAGCACTGGCAGCACCAATTTCGCGGGCAACTTGATAAGCCATTGCCTGATAGATCAATTCTGCTCGTTTATCGCCCTTTGAAATGCGCCGCTCCACTTTTACCACATCATTGGTTTCCAGATATGCCATCAATCCGCCATGCCTAACCAGCTTCTTCATCATATCATGTCGGCTGTACCGTCCGGAAAAGCATAATTCCACCAAGTCTCCGGCGGGTAAAGTTCCGGCACGTTCCGGACTGAATGGTCCGTCGCCGTGCAGGCCATTGTTGACATCAATCACGCGGCCTGACTGGTGAACGCCTACAGTGATGCCGCTGCCCATATGTGCAACGATCAGCCTGACGTCTTCATAAGCCCGTCCAATTTTACTGGCATATCGCCGCGCTACTGCTTTTTGATTTAGCGCATGGAAGATCGACTTTCGTTCGATCAAAGAACAGCCGGATATGCGGGCAATGGGTTCCATTTCGTCAACAACAACCGGATCGACTATAAAGGATGGGATGTTCAACCCACCTGCAATCTCGAAAGCAATGATGCCGCCTAAATTAGAAGCATGCTGCCCTGAATACCCTTGTCGCAAGTCTGTTATCATGTCGTCGTTGACTGTATAGGTTCCACCTTCAATGGGCCGAAGCAATCCGCCTCTGCCACATACCGCTGCCAGATTGGAAACATTCATGCCTTCTTCGTCCAACGCTTCCAAAATGCTGTTCCTTCTGAAAATCTTTTGATCAGCAATGCTAGGAAATACGCTCAACTCGTCTGGTGAATGATGTATGGTCTTTTCCATGATCAGGATATCGTTGTCAAAAACGCCGATTTTAGTCGATACAGAAGCAGGGTTAATGACTAGAATGCGATTGGGCTGTTTTTGCACATCGATCCCCCGTTTCTTCAGTTAAAAGTTAAGTTTTGTTTATGAAAACGATAAATACTCATCTGATTTCAGATAAAAACAGCAGGTGAAAAGGAAGGACTCACCTGCTGAATCGTATTATCTTCTGCTTAAAATATTGTGCTCGTTTCTTAAAAACTGAGATCTTGATTTGCGTACGCGTTCGATGCGCTCTTCAGCCATGCGGTCAGCTGCAATATAGCTTGGTACGTTATCGCGTTTTGAGATTTCAAAGATTTTTGTGATGCTGTCGTAGATGGTTTCAACGCGCTTCATTGCACGCTCGTTGTTGTATCCGTATAATTCGTCTGCCACGTTAATCACGCCGCCAGAATTAATAACAAAATCCGGTGCATAAACAATGCCGCGTGCTTCAAGCTCGTCGCCGTGGCGTTCTTCTTTCAACTGGTTGTTGGCAGAACCCGCAACCACTTTCACTTTTAATTGTGGAATCGTGTCATCGTTGATAATTGCGCCCATTGCACATGGAGCAAAAATATCCGCTTCCTGTGAATAGATGTCATTCGGTGCAACTGCTGTTGCGCCAAATGCTTCTACAGCGCGCTGCACAGCCTGCTCGTTAATATCCGTGACAATGAGTTTTGCACCTTCTTTATGAAGATATTCGCAAAGCGGGTAAGCCACGTTGCCGACACCTTGAACAGCTACTGTCTTGCCTTCTAATGAGTCGTCACCGAATGCTTCCATAGCAGCAGCTTTCATGCCGATGTATGCACCATAAGCAGTCACTGGTGATGGATTGCCTGAAGAACCGAAGGCTGGCGAAATGCCTGTGACGAAATCTGTTTCTTCGTGGATCATGTCCATGTCTGCCACAGTAGTTCCAACATCTTCAGCAGTTATGTAGCGTCCGTTCAAGCCTTGGATAAAACGTCCGAACGCGCGGAACATTTCTTCGTTTTTGTCTTTCAATGGGTCACCGATAATAACGGTTTTCCCGCCGCCAAGATTTAATCCAGCTGCCGCATTTTTATAAGTCATACCACGGCCAAGGCGAATTGCGTCTTCGATGGCTTCTTCTTCTGTCGCATAATTCCACATGCGCGTGCCGCCAAGTGCCGGTCCAAGCGTCGTATCGTGGATGCAAATAATGGCTTTTAGCCCTGAGTTTTTATCTTGGCAAAAAATTAATTGTTCGTAATCGTATTGTTCCATTCTCTTGAAAATTTCCATTGTCAATTCCCCCTAATATATGTTCCTAACGTTACGATGAGCAAATCGCCAAAGCCAATGAATACAGCTTGCTTTCGGCGCTATCGGCACGTGATGATAAGACAATAGGCGCCTTTGCACCCGCGATGATGCTGCCGACTTTTGCATTTGAAAAAAAGACCAGTGATTTATACAGGATATTGCCGGATTCAATAGTTGGAACGAGCAGGATATCGGCTTTGCCGGCATTGTCGCCCGCTATCCGTTTATGTTTAGCCGCATCGACAGATATGGCATTATCGAGAGCATAGGGCCCATCCACAATGCAATCTTTGATTTGGCCGCGCTGGTTCATTGCCGTCAACGCCGCAGCGTCAAGAGTTGCTTGCATATTGGGATTAATAACTTCTACTCCCGCTAAAGGCGCAACAATCGGCAGTTCAACACCAACCGAACGTGCAATTTGAACAGCGTTTTGTATAATTTGTACTTTTTGAGGCAAATCCGGTCGAATGTTCATTCCCGCATCTGTCACAAAAATCAGCCTGTCAAAGCCCGGGACTTCAAAAGCAGCAATATGCGACATGACAGATCCAGCTCTTAAGCCGTATTCGGGATTCAATACTGCTTTCAGCAGCACTGCCGTCGCTATTTGGCCTTTCATTAGAATGTCGGACTCTTTCATAGACACAGACTTTACTGCTTTTTCTGCGGCCATTTCTACACTGCTGGTGTGATAAAGCTGAACATCCCGATGGTTCAGAAGCTGCGGGAAATATTCCCTTATCATTTCTGTTGTTGCCGATAGATCATCATACAGGCGAAATCTGGCCATTTTACGGCTGACAGCCATGCTGACAGCTTCCAGGACAGCCAAATCAGCTGCAGCAACTACTGCTACCGTATGATCGGAAGTAGTTGGTACATTTTCGATTAAATGGTTTAATGTGGCCATAACTGCTCACCTCATTCTTCTTAATTAAAGCAGAACAGATGGCCAGATATAAGAGATGAAAGCGTTTTATTTTCAATTAACCCTCCAATACTTTGCAAATAGTTGCAAAACCCTGCAATTATTTGCACAAAGACTACATCAGCCCATATTTTTCTAATTTATAATAAAGGGTGCGCAATGAGATTTCCAACTGTTTGGCTGTTTTAGACTTATTGCCATTTGATTGCTTTAAAGCATGATGTAAAATGCCGCGTTCAACTGTATCCAGTTGTTCTTGCAATGAACCGGAAGAAGGAATCAACACTTCATTTTTCGTTTCGGCAACGCGCAGCATATTGAGTGGAATATGCTCTTCTGTTAAAGTCCGGTCGTTCATCTGCATAAAAATCATGGAACGGCTCAAAACGTTCTCAAGTTCACGGACATTGCCCGGCCAATCGTAGACACGCAAATATTGCAGTGCTTTGTCAGAGATGGATTCGACGCTCCGTCCATATTCCTGGTTAAGTTTTATCAGCAGCCGCTCAGCAATCCGCGGTATGTCCTGCTTACGGTTGCGCAACGGCGGTATGAGGATTGGCATGCGGTTTAAACGGTAATACAAATCCTCGCGAAATGTTCCGTCCAGCAAGGCTTTTTCCATATTGGTATTGGTCGAAGCAATGACCCGTACATTTACAGGAATGGGTTTACTGCCCCCAATACGCAAGGTTTCATGTTCTTGCAGCACACGCAGCAATTTACTTTGCAGCGAAGAAGACAACTCACCGATTTCATCCAAAAATATACTGCCATTATTCGCTTCTTCGAAGAGACCGCGTTTTTCTCCAGTTTTGATGCCTGGAATCGCCCCTTCCTCGTAGCCAAACAATTCATTTTCCAGCAGTTCCTCTGAAAGTGCCGCGCAGCTGACACGCACAAACTTGTTGTATTTCCGCTCACTGGCACTGTGGATGGCGTGGGCAAAAAGTTCTTTGCCGGTGCCGGACTCACCGCGCAACAGCACCGTCACCAAGGTTTGTGCGGCTAATTTAGCCTGTTGGAGAGACAATTGCATTTCAGATGACAAACCGATGATGTCATCAAAAGTGTATTTAGACTCGAGCGTCCGGATGATGCTGCGGGCCCGGTCGAGTTCTTTCATTAAGGTACGAATTTCAGTCGTATCATGGATGACCCCGACACTGCCCTTTAGTTTGTTGTCAACAATGATCGGCGCTACGTTGACAATCACTTCCCGGTTGGATGGACCCACTTTCAAATTGACACCGCGCACAGGCTTGCGCGTCTGCAGCGCTTTCAAGTGCATACTTTCCCCTTCGGAAATATCTGCAGACGCCGGCTGCCCGATAACGTCCTCCATCTGTAATCCCGTAATGCGCGTGTAGGCAGGGTTTACAAGCAGGCCATTGCCCTTTTCATCAACCACCGAAATCGCATCGTCACTCGATTGGATGATGGCTTCGAGCATGGTCTGAATTTCTTTTAAGTCGGTGATTTCTTCAGCCAGTGACACGACTTCCGTAATGTCTTTGAACACCGCAAATGCACCAATCGTTTCGCCATTATCATCAATCATCGGAAAACGGGAAGTAACAATTTTCGAACCGTTTTTCAGTTCGAGTTCCTTGTTCAGTTCAATACGTCCGGTTTCATATATTCTCGGCAACTCGCTCAACGAAATAAATTCATGAATGTGCCGGCCGATGGTGTGCTCCACAGCCACTTCCAGCATCCTCGCTGCACTTTTGTTCATAAAGGTGATGTGGCTAGTCCTATCGATGCCAATCATGCCTTCTTCTATTGAATTAAAAATGATTTTTTCCCGGTGGCTTTCTTTGCTGAGCTGATTGATGAAATGCTCTTTTTCCTGTAGCAGACGGACAAAAACATTTGCCAGGCTCCCTGGGATGATCACTGTTTTTTTCAAAAAATGCGCTTGCAGCTGTTGATGCAGGAGATCGCTTCCTGTGACATTAAAGACAATATCGATATCCGTATGTTTAAATGACTGGTAGTCGTTCCCAACTGGGATACCGTGTGAATTTGCAACTGCTATTGCTTTGGCGTCAGAGTTTAAATCGACTACACCCGACACATGCAAATAGTCAGATTCCAAAAGCAGATTTAAAATGGCTGAGCCGCCGACTCCGCACCCGATAATCAAGACGTTCTGCAAAAAAATTCACCCTTTCGCATAGATTTATGCAAATAATTGCAAGAATGTTTTAAGCGTACATCAGGAAGGTTTTCTTGACAACTTTAATGGAATTAGAAACAATAGAAGGTGAAGGATGTGGAATTATGGGTCGTCTAGTAGCGTTTATCATTTTGCTGATTCCAGGAATCATGGCGGCGTATGGCATTAAACTAATGCGTGATACCTTGTTCAATAAATTGCTTGAGCCTTATCCGGCTCTTTGGCTCCAATTTACACTCGGCACCATTTTTGTTGTTCTAGGAATCGGTTTTTTTGCTGGATTTCTGTTGAACCGAGACCGTAAAAAAGGAAACGTATCGAAAAGATTCCAGAAATAAAAAATTGCGTCTACCCAGTATAGGTAGACGCAATTTTTCTTTTGACGCGATCCGGGTAATTGGTAATGATGCCAACAGTCATCGGATGAAGCCGATCAATGAGGGATTCGGAACCAAGAACTCCGTAAAGCCTAACTTTTTTATCCAGTTTCAGTATATCTGTCCAAAAAGACTTTGCCAGAAGCTTTTTGTGGAGATGAAGGCTATCGACCCAATGCATTTCGTTTATAGCTGACAGTTGCACATTCTTTTTGACGATCCAGGCCATCTCTGTGGACGGCATCAGTTTTTTCATTTCATGCAGCAACTGTGGGTTGAAAGAAGACAAATGAATATCGTCTATTCCTTCCAACATCGCTGCAAGAATCTGAGGTCCTTTTGAATTCTTTGCAAACGATTCTTTTAATTCAACATTCAAAGGAATTTTCTTTTTTTTCGCCCATTGAAATACTTCGTAAGCCAATGGCATTTGATGGCGCTGAAAATTGCGCAGCCACTTTCTCCCGATGCGCAAATCTTTTATCTCTTCGTAAGCGAGCGTTTCGATAGCTGCATTCACGCCAGTCAAACGCCGCAGATTATCGTCGTGATAAACAACGACAACTCCGTCTTTTGTAATCTGTACGTCGAGCTCGATGCCAACACCCAATTCGCACGCCTTGAAAAATGCATTCCATGTATTCTCCAACGCATATCCTGAAGCGCCTCGGTGTGCATACACTTTGACTTCAGACAATAAAATCATCCTCTTCCGTTTCTGAAATACACCAATTGGACAATGCCATTTTCCACTACTTTTCTTGCCCATTGGATTTTCACGTGTGCTCCATTTTAACATTTTGAGCTTTTAAGTGAAAGGATTGCTGTTCAGCTTACTTTGTTTGTTTCGGGTTTTGATTTTGCAGATATAACCTTATGTAAGAAACTACATTTATTGCTTATAACGTGCCAATCCGGCGACAGCCGGATTCTGGATCTACTCGGAGAAGTTGTTGCGGATAAATTCTTGTTCCTGCTGTTCGCTTAAAACTCCTGTCGCACGTCCAATGCTGCCACCTTGCAGATTCCAAATATAATTATGATCATCATCTACTTGGTCGAACTGCCCATTTTCCCACTTCGTAACAATTTCCAATAACCCTTTTTTGGAATCAAAGTTAGAGTCCAGTAAAATTTGCTTCGTTTTAGCAATCGATGCATCATTCATTCGTATTAAGCCCCATTTTTCAGATGCTATCACTTTTTGATGCGTCATCTTGTGCATCATAGACAATAAAGCTTGTTCTGATGCATCGTCTGGTACTGTCTGGGCAAATTCCAGCCCTTCCATTTTCTGTGTATTTTCAGCAATTGTTTCTTTATCGTCCGCTTGCGTTGATTCTTTTTCTGCTCCGTTCTCCAGGTTTTCTATAACCTGGAGAGACCCAATTCCAATAAGGATTAAAACTAGACATGCAATCGACACATAAATTGTTGTTTTTTTCATCTATAAACTCCTTCAGTTCAATATTCTTAGTTTTCATTTTCTGAATAAGGTATTAAGTACCACTATAGCAAAAAAATGACTTGTCTACCAGTCTTCGCTTTTCTTCTATATCGTCTGCTTTTGTTGCACAAAAAAACCAATGAAGGATTTTTTCATTGGTTTCAATCGTCTATCATTATCTTTTAGTTTAGCTACAAAGACAGCATAGTAAACATCGCAATCAGAATAGCAACGCAATACACACCGTAAAAATACAGCCGATCAACGACAGTTCCTTCGCCACTCCCTAGAAAATAATCATCAATTTGCCTAATCAATTGCAATTGCGCTCGCCTCTTTTCACTCTGCTGAATTTGCTATTTTGCATCACTCTATTTCTTTATTCTTAACTCGTCTGCAAAAGCAATGTCTTAATCTTTTCCTTTAATTCGCCACTCGTAAACCCGATTCCTTCATTATAAAAATGAAAGTTTCCGTATTCTTTGCAGCGGTTTTTCTGTAATGCGTTGAAAGGCTTGAAACACATGGTTTTTTGAGATTCCAGTTTCTAATGGATAACAAAAAAAACTTTCTTTTCGCAATTTTAGCGAAAAGAAAGTTTTAGCAAATTTATTGGTGAGTTTCATTTCGCATTTCCAGCCGCAGGCTATCTGCAACCATTGCAATAAACTCGGAATTGGTCGGTTTTGATTCAAGATGGGCTACACTGTATCCAAAGATTTCAGAGATGTGGTCAACGGTTTCATGGCGATTCCAGACTTGTTCAATCGCATGACGAATCGATCTTTCGACCCGAGTCGAGGTTGTATCAAACTTAGCCGCAATACCAGGATATAGTACTTTGGTAACCTTATTCAAAATTTCTGGTTCCTCAAGTACGAGTGAGACAGCTTCTTTTAAATAATTATAGCCTTTCAAATGTGGAGGAATTCCAATATCTTTCACCATATTGGTGATTCGATCCTCTTTGGTTGGCCGATTGCTCGACTGTCCAGACATGCCGGTACGAGTATTCATGATGTGATTGATCTGCACGGCCAATCGATCCGCTTCAAAAGGCTTCATAATAAAATAAGAAGCTCCGTATTCGGCAGCCTGGCTCATAATTGATTCCTGCCCAAATGCAGATAGCATAATAACATCAATTCCCTGCAAGTCACCATTTTCCTTAATGGCATCGAGCACAGCAATACCGTCCAGATAAGGCATGATGATATCCAGCAGCAAAATATCGACAGGCAGGTTGTTCAGCATTTCGATGCAGGTCTTGCCATTATAGGCTACATCCACCACTTCCATATTTGGTTGTGCATTTAAATAATCTCTCATCAGTCCGACCAACTCACGATTATCATCTGCAATTGCGATCTTTATTTTGTCCATTCGACTCTCTCCTTGGTGACTGACTCTGGTAGATACCGATACAGCCAGCAGATCGACCTTACCAAACTGCTCTCAACTTATTTCATCAGTAGTTTCCGGTCCGCTGCGAGCGACAGCAATTCTTTCGCATGCTGAAGGGTCAGGTCCGTGATCTCTGCGCCCGACAACATTCGGCTCATTTCTTCAGTTCGTTCACGTCCATCCAGTTCTGTAACAGCAGTGGTGGTCCGCTGCTTATCAACTTTCTTTTCAATAAATAGGTGCTGATCAGCCATAGCCGCAACTTGCGGCAAATGCGAGATGCACAACACTTGTGAATGAACCGATATGGCTGCGATCTTTTCCGCTATGGCTTGCGCCACGCGTCCACTGACACCAGTATCCACTTCATCGAAAATAATGGAAGTAATGCCTTGATGCTTAGAAAAAATGGTTTTCAACGCGAGCATCATTCGGGACAACTCGCCGCCAGATGCCACCTTGGTTAATGGTTTTAGCGGTTCACCAAGATTTGTCGAAATATAGAAGGAAATTGAGTCATGGCCATTTCGGTCAAATCGGCCATTTGGCAATACCGAAAAATTCACCTCAAACGAGGCTTTTGCCATATGTAATTCCTTTAACTGCTCCATAATGGCCTTGCCCAAGCTTTTTGCAGCTTTTCGGCGAAGAATCGTCAATTCTTCTGCTTCCACACGCAAATCCTCGGTCAATTCCTTTAACTTTTCCTGATCCAGTTGATAGCGCTGATCACGATTCACCAATTTATCCAATTCGTCTGTCTGCTTCTCATGATACAGCAAAATGTCTTCAACGGATGCACCATATTTTCTTTTTAAGGATTGAATAACAGCTAAACGCTGCTCGATGTCATTTAAACGGGCGGGATCAAACTCCATGTCATCCAAAATTCGCTTGATTTCCGTTCCTGTGTCTTGAATCAAGTAAAAAGCACCAGAAAGGGTTTCCGAGGATCCTGTAAAGGTGTCATCTACGGCTGCAGCATGCTCCAGTTCCGACATAGCCGAACCGATCCAATCCAGACCTTTGCTTTCGCCTTGTATCGCTTCATGGGCTGCTGAAATGGATTCATAGATTTTGTTGAAGTTTTGCAGTTTTTTTCGTTCCAAAACCATTTCTTCTTCTTCGCCGAGAACCAGTTCCGCTGCTTCAATTTCCTGCAGCTGAAAGGTCAACAAATCGATGCGTTGTGCAATCTGCTGTTCATTTTCGGTATAGGAAGAAAACTCACGTTTTAATTTTGTGTATTTATCGAAAGTGTGGCTGTAGCTTTCTTTTGACTTGGCCAGGCTTTTTCCTGCAAACTGATCCAGCAAGTAGAGATGTTGTTTTTCGTCCATCAATTCCTGTGTTTCATGTTGGCCATGAATATCAATCAGCGCAGCGCCAACTTCACGCAAAATAGAGATGGTCACTAGTTTGCCGTTGATGCGGCAGACATTTTTTCCTTTGTCATTCAATTCACGGCGCAGCAAAATGTCGCCATCACTCCATGTGATGCCGAACTCTTCTAATTTACGGAATACCGGATGCTGTTCATCTTCCAGCGAAAACAGTCCTTCAATTTCCGCTTTTTTAGCACCGTGGCGAATAAACTCCTGGCTGCCGCGGCCGCCAGCCAACAAGTGGACTGCATCGATAATGATGGATTTCCCAGCTCCGGTTTCCCCCGTTAATACTGTCAGCCCTTCCGAGAAACTGACAGTCAAAGCATCGATTATAGCAAAATTGCGTATGTCTAATTCCCGAAGCATTTCCGTTCACCTCTTCTTAAAGCATTTCGATTAAACGCTGTTTTAGAATTTCACGATGTTCGGTGTCTCTGCAAATAATTAAGCATGTGTCATCTCCGCAAATAGTTCCCAAAATTTCTTCCCAGTCCAAATGGTCAATCAATGACCCAATTGCATGGGCATTCCCTGGCAATGTTTTCATGACCAAAAAGTGGCTGGCCCCATCAATGCTGACAAAAGCATCCGTCAATGCGCGGTGCAATTTCTGCATTGGATTAAAGCGCTGGTCTGCCGGCAAACTGTACTTATAACGCCCGTCCTGAAGTGGGACTTTGACCAAATGCAATTCTTTTATATCACGAGATACAGTGGCTTGTGTAACTTCGTATCCGGCTGACTTCAATAAATCCACCAGCTCATCCTGCGTTTCAATTTCACGATTTGAAATGAGATCGCGTATTTTAATGTGGCGCTGTCCCTTGTTCATGGTGTTCCCCCTTGAGTGAATATTTATTCCATATACTTAATATCCTACAGTTATTTCATTCATAAGACAAGAAAAGCATGTGAAATCATAAGAAACCCAGAACAGTTGATCGCAATACAAAAACACGTTCCAAAAGAAAACACATTCCAATTGGAATGTGTTTACAAAGATGTATGTGCAGACTCAACTGTTTCGTTGATCAACGAAACAGAGATTCCGGCTATGTCACTGCCTTCAGCAGCGGATTGAAGATGAAATAAAAATTCAATATTGCCTTCCCCACCAGTAATAGGAGAGAACGACATATTTTTCACGTGAAAACCGGAGTCAACTGCAAACATGCCGACTTTTAGCAGGACATCACGATGAATTTTAGGATCACGAATAATGCCCTTTTTCCCAACGTTTTCCCTGCCTGCCTCAAATTGCGGCTTCACCAGCGCAATGACATCTCCGCCTGGAACCAGAACCTGTTTCAAGACTGGAAAAATAATGCGCAACGATATAAACGATACATCGATTGTGGCAAATTCCGGCAGGCCCTGTATAAAATCTTCAGGTTTGGAATGGCGGAAATTTACCCGTTCCATCACTGTCACACGTTCGTCTTGCCGGATTTTCCAAGCCAATTGGTTATACCCAACATCCAACGCGTAGCAATGTTTGGCACCGTTTTGAAGTGCACAATCCGTAAAGCCGCCAGTCGATGAGCCAATATCCAGCATCAGTTTGCCATCGACCGAAAGATCGAACTCCTGAAGTGCTTTTTCAAGTTTCAGGCCACCGCGGCTGACGTATTTCAAATCATTGCCTTTCATTTGAAGCGGAGCGTCTTCCATGATTTTCTCGCCAGGCTTGTTCATGCGCTCAGAACCCGAATAAATAATTCCGGCCATAATCGCCCGTTTTGCTTTTTCCCGTGTTTCACAGATGCCCCGTTCTACCAACAGGACATCTACACGTTCTTTTTTAGGTTTGTTCATAGAATGGTCGAACCTGCCTGTTTTTGGACTTGTGTCCATTTTTTAACGACACGGACAACTTCATCGCTGTTCAAATGAATTTCATCCATCAGCTCAGAAACATCGCCGTGTTCGATAAATTGATCTGGAATCCCCAAACGGTCAATAGCAGTTTCGCGGTAATCATTTTCCTGTGCAAATTCCAGAACAGCGCTGCCAAATCCGCCTTGAAGTACAGCTTCCTCAATCGTTATGACTGGAATTTTGCGTTCAAAAATACTGTGCAGCATGGCTTGATCCATTGGCTTAATGAAACGGGCATTCACGACTTCAGCTGAAATGCCTTGCTCAAGCAATTGCTCCGCTGCATGCATCGCCATCGGAATCGTTGTACCAAAAGTCAGAATCACAGCGTCGGTTCCTTTTTGAAGAACTTCCCATGAACCGATTGGCAATGCTTTAAGCTCTTCGTCCATTGCGACGCCAAGGCCGTTGCCTCTTGGGTAGCGCAAGGCGATTGGGCCGCCGTTGTAATCAATGGCCGTTTTGACCATATGTTGTCCTTCGTTTTCGTCTTTTGGCATCATAATGACCATATTAGGCAAGTGGCGCAGGAACGCGATATCGAAAACGCCTTGATGCGTTTCACCGTCTGCTCCGACCAAACCTGAACGGTCGATCCCAATAAAGACATTTAAATTTTGGCGGCAAATATCGTGAACGACCTGATCGTACGCACGCTGAAGGAATGTGGAATAAATCGCAAGAAATGGCTTCATGTCTTGCGTTGCCAGTCCAGCAGCCATTGTTGTCGCATGCTGTTCCGCAATTCCAACATCAAACATGCGTTCAGGGAATTCCGAAGCAAAGCCTTCCAGTTTTGAACCAACCGGCATTGCCGGCGTAATTGCGACAATGCGCTCGTCCGTACGGGCCAGTTTCCGAACAGTTTCCGCTACCAAACCGCTCCAAGAAGGTGCTTTAGAAGAAGACTTGACCAAATCGCCTGTTTCCATCTTATAAGGACCAGTGCCGTGCCATGTTCCAATCAAATCTTGTTCTGCCGGCAAAAATCCTTTGCCTTTTTTCGTAACGACATGCAGCAAAACGGGACCTTTAGTTTTCTTGGCATAACGAAGATTTTCTTCCAGCTCATCCAAGTCATGACCGTCAATCGGTCCTAAATACGTAAAGCCCATTTCTTCAAAGAACATGCCTGAAACCACAAGGTATTTTAAGGAATCTTTTACCCGTTCAGCTGTTGACGCGAGTTTCCCGCCAACCGCTGGGACTTTTTTCAATAAATATTCCAAATCATCTTTTACTTTGTTGTACTTTCCAGCTGTCCGCATCCGGCCGAGCATGCTATGCATGGCACCGACATTTGGAGCGATCGACATTTCGTTGTCGTTTAGAATGACCACCATGTCCGTTTGCGCATGGCCGATATGATTCAGCGCCTCAAAAGCCATTCCGCCTGTCAGCGCCCCATCACCAATAATTGGGATAACGTGGTTGCTGTCTTTTTTAATATCACGGGCAGCAGCCATTCCCATTGCAGCTGACAAAGAAGTCGAGCTGTGGCCGGTTTCCCAGACATCGTGATCACTTTCGTTGCGTTTCGGAAATCCGCAGAGGCCTTTAAATTGACGCAAAGTGTCAAATTGGCTGGCTCTTCCTGTCAGAATTTTATGTACGTAAGACTGATGCCCCACGTCCCAAAGAAATTTGTCTGCCGGGCTGTCGAATACTTTATGCAGTGCAACTGTCAGTTCCACAACTCCGAGATTGGGGCCGATATGCCCACCTGTTACTGATAAATTTTCTATTAGAAACCGTCTTATATCTTCACTTAATACTTCAAGCTGCTTTGTGTTCAGCTCTTTTAAGAAAGATGGACTAGTAATCGAATGAAGATCCATTGCCATCACACACCTTTTTATATAATTTTCCTTCGGACTTTCTGTTCATATTATATCAGTCTACAGCGAATGTACAAATCAGAGCCTTAAAAATTAGCTTTTTCTTTGGACAATCAACTCTGTCAACTGCAAGAGCAATGCTTTTTCTCCGTTCAGCGAGTGCAGCGCATTGATGGCTTCTAATGCATGGAATTCCAGCTTTTCTTTAGCTTTTGGCAAGGTCAAAAGGCTTGGATAGGTACTTTTTTCACTGGTTTCATCTTTACCAGCCGTTTTTCCAAGTTCTTCGGAAGTTCCTGTAACATCCAAAATGTCATCCTGAATTTGAAAAGCAAGACCCAAATGCTCCCCGAATCGGCTAAGCGCCATCATTTCCTCATTGGAAGCCTTTGCAAGGATGCCGCCAGCCAAAATGCTGTACGTCAACAATGCGCCTGTTTTCAACCGGTGCACTTGCTCTAATTCCTGCAGCGTCAGTTTCTTTTCTTCCCCTTCAATATCGAGCACCTGTCCTCCGACCATGCCTTCAGCGCCTGAAGAAACGCTCATTAAGTCAATCAAGCGCACTTTATCATCGCTTGATACATGCTGCAGGCGGGCCACGATGCCAAAGCTGTAAGTCAACAGCGCGTCGCCTGCCAAAATGGCAACAGCTTCCCCAAACACTTTGTGGTTGGTGGGCATGCCGCGACGCAAATCGTCGTTGTCCATGCTTGGCAAGTCATCGTGAATCAGTGAGTAAGTATGAATCATTTCAATTGCTGCGGCCACTTTGAGTGCATCCGGATGGTCTTGTCCGCTTAATTCGTGAAGGACAGCAAGCAGCAAGATCGGCCGAATCCGTTTTCCTCCAGCCTGCAGCGAGTAATGCATGGATTCCTTCAAGGAATTAGGAATCGACAGGGACAAAATTTGCTCAGCCATTTGCTGTTGGATGAGTGGTTCGTAATTTGTGCGGAATTCGGTTAAATTCATTTAGCATTCCCGTCCATTTCTATGTCAGCTGGCACTTCTTTGCCGTCTTTCATCATCGTTACCAGTTGGCTTTCCGCATTCTGCAGTTTATCGTGGCAGACTTTCGAAAGCTCCATGCCTTTTTGGTATAGCGTTAAGGCTTGTTCGAGCGGCACATCTCCCTGCTCGAGCTGACGAACGATTTCTTCAAGTTGTTCCATTGCATCATTGAACATGATTTTCTTTTCAGCCATCGTTTTGGTCTCCTTTTTTTGCTGGATTTACTTCATTGACAGTTGACCGGACGGTGCCATCCTGCATTGCGATGGTCAAGCGGTCGCCTGCTTTTACTTGCGCTGTACTTTTAACGACAGCTCCTTCTATATAAGGAATCGAATAACCCCGGTCCATAATTTTCAATGGGCTCAGGGCATCAAGCGTTCGAATTGCTGACGACAGCTGCTGCGTGCGATTTTTCAACAGCTGGTTTACTTGATAATCAAGTCTTCTTGCCAGTTCTGCTACTTCCGTTTCGGATTGGCGAATCCGCTGCAGCGGCACGCGGGATTTCAGCTGCTGATCCAGTGTGCGGTAGCGTTCCTGTGAGCGTTTTAAGTGCTGGACAGACTCGCGTTGAAGCGAATCTGTCGCGCGTTCGACACGCTCGATAAAGGGCCGGTACAGACGCTCTGGATAAGCGAGCGGAAAGGACGAAGTCAACCGGTTCAGCGATTGCCTGTGCTGATTGACAGTACCGGAAACGGTCCGGTACATGCGGCTGCGGGAGCTGGATACGCGCTCGAGCAGTTCGGCCTGGCTTGGTACAGCCAATTCTGCAGCTGCTGTCGGCGTGGGTGCCCGCAGGTCCGAAACAAAGTCAGCAATGGTGGTATCCGTTTCATGGCCGATCGCGGAAATGACCGGTATGTGCGAATCAAAGATAACCCGTGCCACTGCTTCTTCATTAAAGGCCCATAAATCTTCAATGGATCCACCGCCCCGCCCGACAATCAGCACATCAAAATCACCTTTATTTGCTGCTTGGATGGATTGGACGATCGATTGCGTCGCTCCGGCCCCTTGCACAAGCGTCGGATACAGCACAACGTTTGCCAACGGATAGCGCCGGTGCAAAGTGATGATGATGTCGCGTACGGCAGCACCTGTCTGCGCAGTGACTACGGCAATTCTTTTTGGAAAACGCGGCAAAGGCTTTTTGTGGCTTGCATCGAATAATCCTTCTTTGGCTAATTTTTCTTTTAATTGTTCAAATGCCAAGTAATAGTCGCCAATGCCGTCAGCTTGCATAGATTGCGCATATAATTGGTATTGTCCGGAAGCTTCATAGACTGAAACATCTCCGCGGATCAACACCGTCATCCCGCTTTCCGGCTTGAATTTGACGGATTTCGCGCTTGCTGAAAACATGACGCCCGGCAATCGTGCGGCATTGTCTTTTAAGGTAAAGTAAATATGTCCGCTCGTATGGATTTTGACATTCGACAGTTCTCCTTTGACGTAAACGTCGCGAAGGTGAGGATCGGCATCAAATTTCTTTTTTATGTATTTGGTTAAGGCTTTGACACTTAAATACGGGTCGTTTGACACACGTTCAACCCCTGTCTGTGAATTTAAAAAGCTGTCTTTCTTTCGAAAAACAGCCCTATTGCTCTTTATTTTACATGCTTCTGCCTATTTTGTCTTTGATAATCCTTTTTCTGCCGATTCCAGTGTATTTCCCATCAGCATTGCAATGGTCATGGGCCCAACACCGCCTGGAACTGGAGTCACAAAACTAGCTGTTTCTTGAACATCCTCAAAATCGACATCTCCGCACAGTTTGCCATTTTCGTCCCGGTTCATGCCGACATCAATGATCACAGCACCCGGTTTAATAAACGTATGGTCAATAAACTTGGCTCTGCCAATCGCAGCAATCAAAATATCGGCTTGCGCTGTGATGCTTGCCAAATCTTTCGTTTTGGAATGGCAATACGTCACCGTTGCATCCTTTTGAAGCAGCAGCTGGCCAATTGGCTTGCCGACTATATTGCTACGGCCGATGACGACGGCATGTTTGCCCGCGGGATCAATGCCGTAATGGGACAGGAGCTCCATAATGCCGTGCGGCGTGCAAGGCAGGAAGGCCTCTTTGCCGATCATCATATTGCCGACAGAAATCGGATGGAATCCATCCACATCTTTTTCTGGACTGATAGCTGAGATGACTTTGAATTCATCGATTTGAGCTGGCAACGGCAATTGCACAAGGATGCCGTGAATTTCCGGATCCTGGTTTAATTGGTCTATTTTCGCCAACAGTTCCTGTTCAGTCAACGTATCTGGAAACTGATGCAGGTCTGAGCGCATGCCAAGTGCTTCGCATGTCTTCTTCTTGTTTTTTACATATGTAAGGGAGGCGGAATTTTCCCCAACCAGCACAACAGCCAGTCCCGGGGTAATTCCCTGCTGCACAAGGTTCTCTACTCGCTCTTTTACCTGAACTTTAATTTTCTGGCTTACCGCTTTTCCATCAATCAATTTTGCAGTCATGTAAACTCCTCCAATTTAACTTGCTGATTCGTCTGTGAACTTCGAAAGGACTCCATTAACAAAGCGGCTGGATTTATCATCTCCGAAAGTTTTGCTCAGTTCAATCGCTTCGTTCATGACGACGCGCGCCGGTGCATCTTCCATATAGCCCAGTTCAAAGATGGCCATGCGAAGAATTGTCCGTTCGATTTTGGGAAGACGTTCCAATGACCAATTTTCCAAGTGGCCAACCAGTTTTTCATCGATCTCCGCCATATTAGCATGAGTGCCTTGCACCAATAAACTATAAAAATTATCATTTTCGCCAGCCATTACATGGTCCATGGCTTCGTCGATGGTCAATTCAGTTCCCTCTAATTGAAATAAGGTCTGAAGCGCTTTTTCGCGTGCTTCGTGTCGTTTCATAATATATCCGATCTCCTTTTCACAGCTAATTATTTCCCCATTATACAGGTATTCCGGCTGAACTTCCATGTTTGAAATGTTCGGTCAATAGGACGTTGCCTCTGTGAAACTTGTTTTCTTTCAGGAATATATTGGGATTATCCGAACAAAACAAAGAGAAGGCTGCCCCAAAACCACTTCTGGTTTTCAGGACAGCCTCGCTGCTTATTCTGTTGCTTGGGGCTCGAAATTGACGCCGGTGATATGGACATTCACTTCCTGCGTTTGAAGCGATGTCATATTCTCAAGCGTTTGCCGAACTTGTTCTTGTATTTTTAAAGCGGTCTTTGGAATGGAGACGCCGTAATTGATGACACAATAAACATCAATTGCCAGTCCTTCTTCCGAAAGATCGGTTTTGATGCCTTTGCCATGAACTTTTTTCCCCAACCGTTCAACCACACCAGAGGCAAAATTGCCGCGCATGCTGGCGACGCCTTCAATATCTGTTGCTGCAATGCTGGCGATGATCTCCAATACTTCCGGAGCCACCTCGATATTGCCTAAATCTTGAGCTCCATGCGATTTCATGCGTACGTAAGGTGCTGTTTTTTCTGCCATTTGCCAAGCTCCTCCTTATGATCCCAGTACATCGTATTTTTCAAGGAATTTCGTATTGAAATTGCCTGATTTGAATACGTCGTGATCCATTAATTTCAAATGGAACGGAATCGTCGTAAATACGCCTTCGATGACAAATTCATCCAACGCGCGCTTCATTTTCGCAACTGCTTCTTCACGTGTGTCTGCGAACGTAATCAGTTTGGCCACCATGGAATCGTAATAAGGCGGGATCGTATACCCTGAATACATCGCGGAATCAATTCTGACGCCCATGCCGCCCGGTGGCAGGTACATATCAACTTTGCCAGCTGAAGGCATAAAGTTTTTCGCCGGATTTTCTGCATTGATGCGGCATTCAATCGACCAGCCCTTGAACGTCACGTCTTCCTGTTTGTATGCAAGTGTCTGACCCGAAGCAACTTTTAACTGCTGTTGGATCAAGTCAATTCCCGTAATCATTTCCGTAACCGGATGCTCTACTTGAATGCGTGTGTTCATTTCCATAAAGTAGAATTTTTGGTTGACGGCATCAAAGATAAATTCCACCGTTCCAGCCCCGCGGTAATTGACGGCCAAAGCCGCTTTTACTGCAGCATCTCCCATTTCGGCGCGCAGCTCCGGCGACAGGGCCGGTGATGGCGCTTCTTCAACCAGCTTTTGCATCCGGCGCTGGATCGAACAGTCTCGTTCGCCCAAATGAATGGCGTTGCCATGCGAATCCGCCAGTACTTGAATTTCAATATGGCGGAAATCCTCAATGAATTTCTCAATATAAACTCCTGGGTTGCCAAAAGCCGCGGCCGCTTCTTTTTGCGTCATGTTTAAGCCTTTGATGAAATCTTCGCGCGTATGTGCCACCCGGATCCCTTTTCCGCCGCCGCCTGCAGTTGCTTTGATGATAACCGGAAATCCGAGTTCATCGGCAATGCGCAGCCCTTCTTCTTCATTAGCTACGATGCCGGTTGAACCCGGCACGACAGGCACCCCTGCTTTTCGCATAGTTTCACGCGCCACATCTTTCGTGCCCATGCGCGAAATTGCGTCTGCTGTCGGACCAATAAACATGATGTCGCATGCTTCGCAAAGTTCCGCAAAACTCGCATTTTCAGCCAGGAAACCGTATCCTGGGTGGATGCCATCACAATTGGTCAACTTGGCTACCGACATGATATTGGAAAAGTTCAAGTAACTGTCTTTTGATAGTTTTGGACCGATGCAGTATGCTTCATCTGCGAGCTCGACATGAAGTGCTTCTTTATCGGCTTCTGAATATACAGCGACCGTTTCGATCCCCATCTCTTTACAAGCCCGGATAATCCGGACCGCAATTTCTCCACGGTTTGCAATCAATACCTTCTTCATCGCCATCTCCCCTTTCCTCAGTTTGCTTTCACGAGGAACAAAGGCTGGCCATATTCAACAAGCTGACCATCTTTTACAAGAATTTCAGCAATTTCCCCATCTACTTCTGCTTCGATTTCATTGAATAGTTTCATGGCTTCTACGATGCAGACCACCTGATCGGCAGTTACTTTTGTTCCCGTTTGTACGTAAGGTGCCTCGTCTGGAGATGGAGACTCGTAAAATGTGCCAACCATTGGCGAAAGAATTTTATGGTACTCAGAATCATCGTTAACCGGAATCTCCGGTGCTTCCTGCGATACCAGTTCTTCAGCTTTCGGTTCTTTTGCTGGTGCTGCGGCGGCTGGAGTTTCTGCAACACTAGGCGCTTGTGGTGTTTGAACAGTGTTTGCAGCTTGCTGGACGTTGCCAGATCCGCTTTTCTTCATTTTAACTTTGACGCCTTCAAATTCGTAAGAGAATTCCTCAATAGACGATCCATCTACCAATTTGATAATTTCACGGATTTCTTGAATTTTCATATTCATCCTACTCCCCTAATATGTATTAAACTGATTTCTATTTCATTTTAGACTTTTTCATCATGTTTTGAAATAGCTGAGCCGACTTTTTAAAAAAAGGCCCCTAAATATAGAGGCCTTTTGGTTGCTATTGAGCTCGTGACACGTATGAAGAGTCCGTTGTGTTGATGATTAGGTGATCGCCTTCGTTGATGAAGAACGGCACTTGAACTGACAAGCCCGTTGACAGGACCGCAGGCTTTGATCCGCCGCTTGCTGTGTCGCCTTTGATGCCTGGATCTGTTTGAACCACTTCTAAGACTACTGTGTTCGGCAATTCAACGCCAAGCACTTCCCCTTGGAACTGGATAACCTGGACTTCCATGTTTTCCTGAAGAAACTTCAATTCATACTCAATGTTTTTTTCAGGCAATTCGATTTGGTCGTACGTCTCAGTATCCATGAATGCGTGCATGTCGCCATTAGCATACAAATACTGCATTTTGCTGTTGTCGATTTGTGCTTTGGCTACTTTTTCGCCCGCACGGAATGTTTTTTCTGTAACGCTTCCTGAACGCAGATTGCGGAGCTTTGTCCGTACAAATGCAGCACCCTTACCTGGTTTTACGTGCTGAAATTCCATGACGCGCCAAATTCCGCCGTCCACTTCAATTGTCACACCTGTTTTAAAATCGTTTACTGAAATCATTATAGTTCCTCCGTTTGTTATAAAATGCGAAGCTCTTTTGTGGAGTTAGTCAACCGTTCATTTCCTGACTCGGTTATCAGTATATCATCTTCAATGCGGACTCCGCCAACTCCTGGCAGATAAATTCCCGGTTCCACGGTTACAGCCATGCCTGGCTCCAAAACCGTTTCCGATCTGAATGACAAACCTGGGCTCTCATGCACTTCCAAGCCAATGCCATGGCCAGTCGAATGGCCAAACGCTTCTCCGTACCCTTTAGACTTAATAAAATCTCGCGCCAGTGCATCTGCCTCGATGCCGCTCATGCCCGGTCCGATTTTCTCCACGCCTAATTCCTGCGCCTTCAATACAATATCATATATTTCTTTCATCTGGGCTGAAGGTTCACCAACAGCTACCGTACGGGTGATGTCGGATATGTATCCGTTGTAGAGAGCTCCGAAATCCAAGGTAATCATGTCGCCTTTTTCAATGACTTTGTCTGTTGCCACGCCATGTGGCAATGCTGAGCGAAGCCCTGAAGCCACAATGATGTCAAAGCTAGATGAAGTCGCACCTTGTTTTCTCATGAAAAATTCCAGTTCATTGGAAACTTCCACTTCTTTCAGCCCCGGGCGAATAAATCCGCAAATGTGCTCAAATGCATCGTCTGCAATCTTGGCTGCAGCTTTCAAGACAGAGACTTCCTCTGGCGTCTTGACCATCCGGATTTTTTCGATCAAGTTGCTGATTGGCTCTAGCTCCACATCCATCTTTTCCTTGTATTGCACAGCTGTTGAATAAGTCATGTAATCCTGCTCAAAAGCCAGTTTCTGTATGCCCATCGAGGAAACAGTTTGAACGGCTTGATCCATCAGGTTTTTTTCTGCCTGCACCACTTCAAATTCTTTTATTTGCTCATTGGCTTGTTCCGTATAACGAAAATCTGTGATAAATACCGCTTTGTCTTGTGTCACGATTGCCAGACCGGCAGTTCCGGTAAATTCGGTAATATAACGCAGATTGTATGAACTGGTGACAAGTACGGCCTCGATATTTCGATGCTTCATTTCTGTGCGCAGTTTTTGTAGTTTCACTGTGTTCATCCTCTCTCCTGTTTTAAAATCAGCGCTTGCAGCGCCAATTTATAGACGTCCTGCCCAAATCCGACAATCTGCCCAATCGTAACTGGGGAAATATAGGAATGGTGGCGGAATTCCTCACGCTTGTGAACATTCGATATATGTACTTCAATTACGGGAACTTGGATTGCAGCGATGGCATCACGTATCGCGATGCTCGTATGCGTATAGGCTCCTGCATTTAAGACAATGCCAGAAAGCGCTTCATCGCCAGCTCCGTGAATCCAGTCAATCAATTCCCCTTCATGGTTTGACTGTCGGCAAATCAACTCAATGCCATGATGATAAGAAAACTCAACGAGCTCTTTCTCCAACTCTTCCAGCGTAAACGTCCCGTATGCTTCTTTCTCCCGCTTGCCCAAGCGATTTAAGTTCGGGCCGTTCAGAACCAGCACGCGCATTCGACCTTCTCCCTCCCTCAACACATTCTTCATTATTTTAACATATCGGAACAATCCAGCAACTTTTTAGAAATGCGGAAGCAGCCGTTCAGATTCGACGGGCATAAGACAGATCGGCGAAGTGTCGTTCTTTGCCGCACAGGCAAGCGGACTTAAGACCCCGAGATTCTAGGCGCTGAAGCTGGATCAAATAGAAATGCGGAAGCAGCCAAAAGAAAAACGCGATGGCTGGTTGGCCATCGCGCTGGTTATTTTATAATCCGCATTTCAGCTGAGCGTTGCAGTTGGTGCAAGTGTTGCAGCCGCCCATTTCTTCTACTGTCCCTTGGCGGCAGACTGGGCATGTGTCGCCCACTTCTGAACCGATGCTGACATTGGTAGAACGGATATCCTGTATGGTATCAACTAGAACGATCGGGCGCTTGCCCGTTTCTTCCGGCTGGTGCTCTTCTTCAAACGTATTGTCTTCAGCTTTCAGAGTTAGAACTTGTGAGTCGCGGCTGCCATCGACGTAAACCGTACCGCCTTTTGCCCCGCCTTTGTAGAGTCGCTCATATACGCCTTCTACTTGTTCAACCGTATAGCCGCGTGGCGCATTGACTGTTTTCGAGATCGATGAATCGATCCAGCGCTGGATGATGCATTGAACATCCGCGTGTGCTTCCGGCGCCAAGTCCATCGATGTCACAAATGCTTTCGGCAAGTTTTCTTCATCCGCTTCCGGATTGTTCTTCAAGTATTCGCTGACGATGTCCGCTTTAACCTCGATAAATTTGCCGAGGCGGCCGCTGCGGTAGTATGTGAATGAATAATAAGGTTCAAGACCCGTTGAAACGCCGACCATTGTACCTGTGGATCCTGTTGGTGCTACCGTCAACAGGTGCGAATTCCGGATGCCTTTTTCAAGGACCGCTTCGCGGACATGTGCTGGCATGTCCTGCATAAACCCAGTTTCCGTAAAGGCTTTGCGCAGTGCTGCCGTTTCATCGTCGGTTTTGCCAACTAGGAACGGGAAGCTGCCGCGCTCTGCAGCCAACTCAGTTGAAACTTCATAGGCCGCAGTAGCGATTGTCTTGAAGATCTCATCAACTAACTCATTGCCTTCCGGTGAACCGTATTCTTTATCGCAGTAAATCAACAAATCAGCAAGTCCCATGACGCCAAGACCGACGCGGCGCTCGCCAAGTGCTTGCACTTTGTTATCTTCCAGGAAGTATGGAGTTGCATCAATCACATTGTCCTGCATGCGGACACCGACGCGAACCGTTTCTTTCAATGCTTCAAAGTCCACTGCCTTTGTTTTCGGATCTGCGAACTGTGCCAAGTTGACCGCAGCCAAGTTGCAGACGGAGTAAGGTGCCAATGGCTGTTCGCCGCAAGGGTTCGTCGCAACAACTTTTTGGCCATATGCAGCCGCATTTGTTTTTTCATTGGCATTATCGATAAAGAAGATGCCGGGTTCAGCTGAATAAGTCGCACAAATATTGACCAAGTTCCATAATTCGCGGGCTTTCATTGTCCGGTAGACGCGCACACCATGACCCATGCGTTCCCACTCACGAACATCGCCGACTTCCTGCCATTGTTCATTGTAGATGGCCATTTCTTCTTTCGAATAAGATTCCACTGCTGGGAAGCGCAAATCGAAATCTTCGTCGTTTTCAACCGCCGTCATGAAATCGCTCGTCAACGTGACTGAAATGTTGGCACCTGTCAAAAATTCTTCGTTATGAACCGAATAAGTTCCGCCATCTCGAAGTTTTGCTTCAGCGTCACGCATAATTTTTTCGTTGAATCCGCCCATTCCAGGAATTGCACGGTAGTTTAGGATGCCTTGATACATGGCATCTTCCTGTTCTGTTAACGGTTTGAATTTTAATTTGTCATGAGCTAATTTCTTGATCGTTTCGTCTTGTGTGTTTTCAATCAAATAGCGCAGGATGCGTGGATTCTGCATTTTGGAGATGATAAATTCGGCAATATCCGGATGCCAGTCTGCCAGCATGATCATTTGCGCACCGCGGCGTGAACCGCCTTGTTCGACAAGATGAGTCAACTTGGCAATGTCATCCAGCCAAGATACCGATCCTGACGATTTGCCGTTGACTCCACGAGCCAATGTGTTGCGCGGACGAAGAGTTGAACCGTTGGTGCCAACTCCGCCTCCGCGGCTCATGATTTCCATGACCTGCTTGCGGTGATCGGAAATGCCTTCGCGTGAGTCTGCAACAAACGGCATTACGTAGCAATTGAAATACGTGACATCCGTGTCAGCGCCCGCTCCGTAAAGCACACGGCCGGCCGGAATGAATTTTAATCCGACCAATTGCTGATAAAATTTTTCAAACCATTCCTGGCGTTTTTCAGAAGTTTTTTCTACAGAAGCAAGGCCTGTTGCATTGCGTTTGGCAATCTGCTCGTAGAACACTTCAAGCGGCTTTTCAATCACGTCGATCGGGCGATTGACAATGCCTGCTTCCTGTTCCTTCGGGTTGTCGATTGCACTTCTGTAATCTTCCTCGATCCAAACTTGTGCTTTATTGGTTTGCTGATCGATGGAAACAATGTAGCCAAGACCGCGGGCTGGGAATTTCGGATCTTCTTTGACAGTCAATACAACAAAATCGCCAGCTTTCAAGGTTTTTTTCTCTGTATCCTTGAATGAATACCGGTCAATCATAACAAGGCGAGATACCCCTTTATGCGTCAAGTTCATATCCGGAGTAACGGCGTGCACTTGCGGAAACGTTTTAATATCTTCGTTTAATGCTTTTGAATTTAATGAGTACTGGGATTGTGTGGCGGAAACCATTGACAATTCCTCCTTTGTGTTATATACGTACATAAATACTATATGTAGTACTAATTTAATTCCCATCATACTATATGTTGAAACGCCTTTTCAATAACAATTTTCTGCTTCAAAACTTCGCCACTTTTAAAAGCTATATATGGCAAGGTTTCCGGCTTTGGAAATCAATAAAATGAGCCAAAAGACACTCAAACACGGAAATTCCATTCGGCATTGGCGTATTTTTTTTCTTCTAAAGCCTTGACATCTGCGAACTGTTGTTCTGACAGCGTATACGGTTCCAACTCGATGGACAATGCCTGTTCAAATCCTTCTTTAAATGCACGAATGCATTCTTCTATAGTGGCCGGCTCCTTGCGAATTGAATTGATCGAGACCGCTTTTTCGGGAATTTTGCTGCGCATCCGCTCTTTCGCCTCTTCGCTCGAAAATTTGAAAACAGACAACAGCTTCTCAACATCCAAATCAAGTAGAATTGCACCATGCTGCAAAATCACGCCTTTTTGGCGCGTTTGTGCACTGCCCGCTACTTTTTTTCCTTCAACAACCATTTCATACCAGCTCGGTGCATCAAAACAAACGGCTGATTTGGGATTTTTCAAATCAGCACGCTTGGCATCTGTATCTGGAACAGAAAAATAAGCATCCAGTCCGAGGTTTTTAAAGCCTTCCAATAAGCCCTCGCTTAATACCCGGTACGCTGCCGTGACCTTTTCTGGCATATCCGGATGGTCTTCACTAACAATAATGCTGTATGTAAGTTCATGTTCATGGAGAACGCCTCTGCCTCCTGTTGGCCTTCGGACAAATCCCAGGCCAAGCCGGTTGACGGCTTCCATATCAATTTCTTTTTCCACTTTTTGAAAATAACCGATCGACAGCGCAGCCGGCTGCCAGCTATAAAAACGGATAACCGGCGGAATAAGCCCCTCGCTATGCCATGTCAGCAAGGCTTCATCGAGGGCCATATTGAAAGAAGGGCTGTTCGCACCTGAATTTACAAAATTCCATTTTGGATATTTCACAAGATCGCCTCCTATTTCCGCTAATTAGTGTAACATTGGCATTGAATATCCGTCATCTCTTCTCTTATAATAAAAGAAGATTAGAAAGGGGCAAGAACATTGGAATTTTTATACATCACGATTGCCATTGTTGTGGCAATCATCATTTACGCGGTGATTATGTATTTCCGCATGAAGAAAGCGGTCACTAACTTGACGCAGGAACAATTTATCGAAGGTTACCGCAGAGCTCAATTGATTGATGTACGCGAGCCAAAAGATTTTGCGGCCGGCCATATTTTAGGAGCACGCAATATTCCACAATCACAATTGCGCCAACGCTATAAGGAAATTCGTTCGGACAAACCCGTTTACTTGTATGACCAGAACGGTGCACGCAGTGGACGCGTCGCCATTTTCCTACAGAAAAAAGGCTACGATCAATTGTTCCAGCTGCAAGGCGGGTTCAAGCAATGGACCGGAAAAATAAAATCGAAAGCCTGAACACTAAACGCCCTTCCACATTTTGGAAGGGCGTTTTTCATCCTATTCCATTTGAAAAGAGGAAGCTCAATGAAACCTGACCTACTTTTTCCACATCAAGCGAACATCCGGGAAACGCTCCCGCATTATTCGGATCTTGCCATTGTCTCCCAAAGCATCCTGAACATGCTTGATGGCCGTTCTGCTGGCTCCTGGATGCACATTGATATAACAGAACCCATTGAGCAATTAAACAGCCATCTGATCGACATGATGGAAAAGCGATTGCTCTCTTACGAAGTGCTGTCTTTTATTTATGAAGCCCGTCCGTTCGGAAAAATCGCCAACGCACCCGACGACTTGTACAGCGGCAATTTGAAAATCCAGGAAAGCTTTGAGAACAAACTGATTTATTTCCCAGAGCACGATGTTGCTATTGCCCAAGTGCCTTTCTACACAGCTTCCGACAACAGCTGGCCGGAGTTTCATTGTTTTGCCAAAACAGTCGATTCGGCTTTTGCCTTCCTGACAGCCATGAATGCATTATTGCGCCAGGTGCTGATGAACAATATTACGTATCTTGTCGACACAGAAGACGGTGTGCATCGTCGCAACTTCGGGGAACACGCCATCGTCGACCGGAAGGATGTCATGCTCTCAGATTCCGTCAAACAAGACATCTTCCGCTCGATTGATGAATTTTTCAAAGCGGATGGCCAGTTTTTTCGAGATTACGGCGTTCCTTACAAACGCGGCATCCTACTGTATGGTTCGCCAGGCAATGGCAAGACCACATTGGTGAAGTCCATCACCGGTTCTACAGAAGCCCCTGTCGTCTATTGGCAGATCACTGAGTTCACTAACAGCTACACCATTCAGGAGGTCTTCGGCATTGTCTCGAGGCTCGCTCCAGCCATTCTGGTAATCGAGGACATTGACTCGATGCCGGACTTTACCCGCTCCGTTTTCTTGAACACGCTGGACGGCACACAATCACGTGAAGGGCTGTTTGTCATCGGCACCACCAATTACCCTGAGAAAATCGATCCGGCCTTGATCAACCGCGCCGGCCGCTTTGACCGCGCTTATGAAATTCCGGCGCCGTCCAAATCGCTGCGCGAGAAGTATTTGCGGAAACTTGATATCAAACACATTTTTTCAGATGCAGAACTTGCCAACATGGCCAAGCTGACAAAAGGGCTGTCGATTTCACAGCTGAACGAACTGTACATGTCTTCGGCCTTGAATTGGCATTATGAAGGAGATTCCGGCTATGCCAAACGCATCACGGAATTGCAGAAGCAAAACAAACGGGCAGAGAAAAACGATTGGGAAGATCCAGAACTGTCGATCGGGTTTTACTGAACGACAAAAAGGGCGTGGAAGCCAAATAGCTTCCGCGCCCTGAGCTTGTAGACAAAAGAATAGTTACCCGACCAAATGAATAAAATCTCGTTTGGTCGGGTTTTATACGGAATCCTGCGCTTCAGGCGGACGCTTTCGGGCCCACAGGATGTGGGTCATGCAGCAGGCGCGACAGGACGTCGCGGTGCCGGCTGCCGTGGACGAAGCGCTGAGCCTCCTCGTCGCAAGCTCCTGCGGGGTCTCCTTCATGTCGCTTCACTGCTCCAGCAGGAGTCGCCGCCTTGCGCTCTGAATTCTTGCATGAAGTGAGGAACAGGCTTCTCTCTTTGATTGGAACCACACGCTCCCAAACGGGCTGGCCACGCAGACTCCTGTGGGACAGCGAAAGCTGAAGACCCCGCAGGAACGAAAGTGACGATGAGGCTGAAGCTGAGCCCACGGAAAGCGAAGTGGCCGGACCGGTTGGGGTTATGCACGGCTATTCATTTTGGTAAGCCTTGTCTACACTCTGAGGGCGGGGAAGCCGAATGGCTTCCGCGCCCTTTTAGGTTATTCGCCTTTGTAATAGCGAAGTACCGGTTTACGTGCCGCTTTTGTTTCATCTAAACGGCTGATCACTGTGGTATGTGGTGCATTTTGAACGATTTCTGGATTTTCTTCCACTTCTTTGGCAATCTGAATCATTGCATCAATGAACGCATCCAAGGTTTCTTTGGATTCTGTTTCGGTCGGCTCGATCATCATGCCTTCTTCCACATTCAACGGGAAGTAAATCGTTGGCGGGTGATAGCCAAAGTCGAGCAGGCGTTTCGCCATATCCAATGTACGGACACCCAATTTTTTCTGACGGCGGCCGCTCAAAACAAACTCATGCTTGCAATGGCGGTCATACGGCAAATCAAAATGCGGCTGCAGTCTGCGCATCATGTAATTGGCGTTTAGTACTGCATATTCGGTTACCGCTTTTAGACCATCCGGCCCCATGGAACGGATATACGTATAGGCGCGAACGTTAATGCCAAAGTTGCCGTAGAAAGGCTTCACACGGCCGATTGATTCTGGACGATCATAGTCAAACGTATAAACGTCTTCATTTTTTACCAATACCGGTTTCGGCAAATAAGGCAGAAGATCATTTTTCACGCCGACTGGACCAGATCCAGGTCCGCCGCCGCCGTGAGGTCCCGTGAAAGTTTTGTGCAAGTTCAAGTGAACCACGTCAAAGCCCATGTCTCCTGGACGCGCTTTAGACATCACTGCGTTCAAGTTCGCGCCGTCATAATACAACTTGCCGCCAACTTCATGAATGATGGCTGCCATTTCCAGAATCTGTTCTTCAAACAAGCCCAACGTATTTGGATTTGTCAGCATCAACGCTGCAGTATCGTCTCCCACAACTCGCTTCAAGTCTTCCAAATCGACAAGTCCCTGATCGCTTGATTTTACCGTTACGGTTTCAAAGCCGGCAACTGTTGCTGACGCCGGGTTGGTGCCGTGCGCCGAATCTGGAACAATGACTTTCGTACGCTTCATATCGCCACGTGCTTCGTGGTAGGCGCGGATCATCATCAATCCCGTCCATTCCCCATGTGCACCTGCAGCAGGCTGCAATGTGACTTCATCCATGCCGGTAATTTCTTTCAGGTGTTCCTGCAGGTCAAATAACAGCGCAAGAGCTCCCTGAACGGTTTTTTCATCCTGCAGCGGATGAATATTTGCAAATCCCGGGTACCGCGCAACGGTTTCATTGATTTTCGGATTGTATTTCATCGTACATGAACCGAGCGGATAGAATCCGGAATCCACACCATGGTTGCGGTTGGATAAGGCCGTGTAATGGCGCATAATATCAAGTTCCGATACTTCAGGCAGTTCAGCTGCTTCTGTACGGATTAAATCATTCGGCAATAGCTCGCTCAAATCAACTTTCGGCACGTCAAGAGTCGGCAGGCTGTAGCCAACGCGGCCTTCTTTCGTCAATTCAAAAATTAGCGCTTGGTTGTCTTTATGCATGAGTAGCACCCGCTTCCTTTACTGTTGCAGCCATTTCCTGCACAAATGCATCGATTTCTTCTTTGGTCCGCTGTTCTGTGACCGCGATCAGCATATGGCCAGCGAACTCGTCATAGCTCAACCCCAGGTCATAGCCGCCAATGATGTTATGTTCAAACAAACGATCATTTAATTGCTTGACCGGTTCTTCTGTTTTCACAACGATTTCATTGAAATGGGCGCCTTCGAATGCAATTTCAAGGCCAGCACCTTTTAGCTGCTGTTTCATATAATGTGTTTTGACGATATTTTGTTTGGCAATTTCCTGCGTGCCGACTTTGCCGAGTGCCGTCATGGCAACTGATGCCGCCAGCGCATTTAAGGCTTGGTTCGAGCAAATATTGGAAGTCGCTTTGTCGCGGCGAATGTGCTGTTCGCGCGCCTGCAACGTCAATACAAATCCGCGGCGGCCTTCTTCATCCGTCGTTTCGCCGACTAAGCGGCCTGGTACTTTGCGCATCAGTTTTTTCGTTACGGCAAAATATCCGCAATGAGGTCCGCCGTATGCTTCCGGAATACCGAATGGCTGGGCATCGCCTACTGTGATATCGGCTCCAAGCTGGCCTGGAGACGTCAATGCACCAAGTGCCAACGGGTTGGAAGAAACAGACAATAACGCACCGGCTTCGTGGACGATCGGCTCGATTTCTTTCAAGTTTTCCACCTGTCCAAAGAAGTTCGGATACTGGATCATAACAGTCGCGACGTTTTCATCCATCATGCCTTTTAGAGCGTCCAAATCTGTATGGCCGTCTTTCAATGGGATTTCAATGACTTCAATAGATTGTCCAAGGGCATACGTGCGGACGACATCACGGGATTCCGGGTGAACGGCACGCGATACTAGAATTTTTTTGCGTTTTGTGTGGCCAGCTGCAAGCATTCCGGCTTCGGCAAGCGCCGTGCCGCCGTCATACATAGAAGAGTTGGCAATATCCATGCCCGTCAATTCACTGATCATCGTTTGGAATTCAAAAATAGCCTGCAATTCACCTTGAGAGATTTCCGGTTGATATGGGGTATAAGCCGTATAAAACTCAGAACGCGAAATCACGTGATCCACGATAATTGGCTTGTAATGGTCGTAGACACCCGCTCCAAGGAATGATGCATAACGGTTGGTGTCGGCATTTAGGGCTGCAAGCTGCGCCAATTCTTTTGTCAATGAAGACTCGGATTTGGCAGGTTTGATGTTGTATTCGCCTTTAAAACGGACTTTTTCCGGAATATCCGAAAACAACTCATCGATTGAGTTGATGCCGATCGTTTCCAGCATTTCTTTTTCGTCTTGTGACGTCATTGGTAAATAGCGATGCTTCATGGAGTGCTGTCCCCTTTTCAAGTTAAATTTAGTTGGATCGCTTGTAAAATGGCGTTTCTACTGTTTTCGCTTTTAATCGTTTGCTGCGAATTTCAACTTCCAATTCAATACCCATTTCTGCAAATTCACTTGAAACCAAAGCCAGCCCAATATTTTTCTTCAAGGTTGGCGATTGTGTGCCTGTTGTCACTTCTCCAACTTTTTGATCTCCGACGTATACCGGATAGCCATGGCGCGGAATGCCTTTATCGATCATTTCAATGCCCACCAGTTTCCGTGGAACTCCTGCTTCTTTTTGGTCAATTAAGGCTTGTTTGCCAAAGAAACTCTGTTCTTTTTTCAGTTTAACGACAAAATTGATGCCGGCTTCCAAAGGTGTAATGTCTTTTGACAGCTCCTGGCCGTACAAAGCAAGGCAAGCTTCAAAACGCAAGGTATCACGCGCGCCGAGACCTACAGGCACGACACCTTCCGGTTTGCCTTCGGCTAAAATTTTGTCCCAAAGTATTGTTAGTGCTTCAGGCGCTGCATATAGTTCGAACCCGTTCTCTCCTGTATAGCCCGTCCGGGACAGGATAACGGTTTGGCCAGCCACTTGAACATCGTGCTTAAAACGGAAAGGCTTGATGCTTGAAAGATCTTCAGCTGTCAGTCGCTGAAGCACCGTTTCAGACAAAGGACCTTGCAATGCCAATAAACCATAGCGGTCAGAAGCGTTGTCCAATGTCACATCGTCTTTTTTGGCGCGTTCCATCCATTTAAAGTCTTTTTCAATATTGGAAGCGTTGACGACCAGTAAATAATGCTCGTCTGCTAGTTTATAGACCAATAGGTCATCCACTGTGCCGCCGTCTTCGTAGCACATGGCTGTATACTGCGCTTGGCCATCTTGAATTTTGGACACATCATTTGTTAGGAGATGCTGAAGGTAGTCTAAACTGCCCGCTCCTGTGACAAAAATTTCACCCATATGAGAAACATCAAAAAGCCCCGCTTTTGTTCTGACTGCTTCATGCTCTTCTTTAATACTTGAAAATTGAACCGGCAGTTCCCATCCACCAAAATCGATGGTTTTGCCGCCATACTGTGAATACGTTTCAAAAAGAGGTGTACGCTTTAACTGTGCCAATGATTTTCCTCCTCATTCATCAAACTCCTTCCGGCCAGCACAATGTACTGAGACACGAAAAAAGGACAGAGACTTCCCTTAAAAGGGAAATCTCTGTCCTGGAACCTGAAAGTTTACCATAATGGCTTTCCTCTTTGGTAGCTGCCATGCAGCATTCTCCAGAGATGCGTCCTATACGAGTCTTTTTGCCTGAGAGATTCATGACTTTTGTCATTTGCTCCTTCGGCGACGCATTTGCGTTCTCTCCCCGTACAATCATCCGCCCAAATCAAAAATGATTGGTCCAAACCGTTATACAGAATAGTATAACTTTGAATATATCCTAACATTGTTCAAGAGGAAGCGCAATCTTTTTTCTTTAAAAGGACAAAAGACGAACAAAATGATTAATTAAAATCATTTCATTCGCCTTTTAGTCGATTCACTTGAAAAGCTGCATATTGGGTAATTTGCCGCAATGTCCGAAATTCCGTACGGATGGTAATATGTGCAGTTTGTTTATAGTCCCGGTAGCGGGATTTGTGCAGCGCTTCAATTTCCTCACGACTGGATTTGCGGACGATTGGCCGATTCGGATCACGGTGAATCCGTCGCCAGATTTCACGGAAAGGTGCATCCAAAAACAGTACCAGTCCCGTGTTCCTCATAATCCGCTGGTTTGCTTTTCGCATGGTAACACCGCCACCAGTTGAAATAATGCAGTGATCGTTTTTAAAATTTTGCAAAAACTGTGTTTCCAAGTCCCGAAAATATGCTTCGCCATGCTGCTCGAAAATTTCAGGAATCGTTTTCCCTGTCTGCCGGACAATCTCTTTGTCCATGTCATAGAAGGGTAGTTTTAGCAGAAAGCTCAACCTTCTGCCGACTGCGCTTTTGCCGCAGCCCATGAATCCAATCAAATATATTCTGTTCATCCTACCCACCCGATACTTACCCCTACTCAGGTATTTTTTTTTTGCTCAATATCCTTCAGTAGTTGTATCGTAGCATGTCTGTGCATATTTTCCAAACCATCATATGTTTTATATTGGATTGCATAATGCGCCAGCATGTGAGAGAACAGCATTAAAGCGGACAAGAAAAAGACGATCGCAACAGGATAAATTGCACCTTTTTCATTCTTAAGGCTGCGTAAAAGCATATTCTGCCTCTTCCAAACTGCCGGTAGTGAATTCAGTACGGACCCTCAGCGTATTGCCAACGAGTGAAAAGCTACATAACTTTACCCGAGTCAACATCACCTCATGGCCTCTACTGCCTTTTTGTTTGCGAATCATATCCGTATACAGTTCAATATCGTATTCCACTCCCATCTGAACAACGCGGATTCCAGTGCCTCCATTTATGATTTCAAGCGAGTCGCTATTGGTCAAATAGCTTTGCAAGTCCACAGTAAACAGTTGCCATTCCGCTTTTTGTGGATCCAAGTCTTCTGTAAAGCTTGCAGCAAAACCGAAAAACAATATAATCAGCGGCAACAGCGTCATCAACACCAGCAAATCGAAGATGGCTGTCAAAAACGAAAAACCTTTTTCATCGCGGACTAATTGGCGCATACCCGCACACGGTCTCCTTGGTAGTCTGCATATTCAACACATAATTGATCGGCCAATTGCCAATTGTAGACAGTGCCATTAACTGTGCGATGCCCACTGGCAGTTTCTGTTGAACTGATTTGACGTGCGGCTTCGTGCAAGGTTTCATAAGCACTGACGCGCTCTTTCTTTGCATGAAGGCTTTGCTGCACACTGAGCATGACCGGCAGCAGACTGCCGAAAATGACGAAGACCATGAACAGGCTTACCATTGTTTCCGCCCAAGACACTCCTCTCTCATTCAGAAAACACCACCCTCCCTCCCCCTAAATGGACGACCAATGTTTTTTCTCCACTGCTGGTCGCAAAACGGAACGTACCAGACTCAACGACCGAGCCGTTTGAATTGAAATACACCTCGTTTAAGTTGCTGGTTTTTTTCAGTGACACCGTTTTCGGAAGTTCACGTGACAATACCACAGATTGCAAATCAGTAAAAACTTCATAAGTACCTTTGGTTTCCCGAAAAACAACTTTTGCGGTTTTCTGTAAAGAATAGCTTTGGCTTTGTGCAAAATAGATATCTTGCTTGAGAAGTTCGAAAAAACGCTGTTCTTCTTTTGCGCTGGCAAAGGTCTGGTAACTCGGGATTGCTATAGCGATGATGGTCATCAGCACAACGAGTACCAACAGCATTTCTAGCAGCGTAAACCCCCACTCTTTTACGACGATTTTGTGGATGTTACTACTCCATCAACCGAAATATTCACCACATCGCCATTTGGACATTCTGTTTCTCCAGTTTTCAGATACCCTTCGGTCACTAAATCAGCCAAGGTTGGCACAGCTTTCAAATCCATCCGATAAGATTCAACTTGGCCTTGTACCATGTGCACAAATGCTTTACAGCCTTTTTCATCAACAGCTGATGACTGTTTCGTGACATTCGGAATGGCAATGGCAATCAGTACGGTGATGATAAGCATAACAATCAACATTTCAATCAATGTAAATCCTTTTTGACTTTTTAAAAAGCGCATCGTTTTCCTCCTCAAATGGTATGGACTAAGTTATACATCGGCAGCAAAATGGCGAGATATGCACCGACGATGCAAACGGCGATCATAATAAAAAAACTAGGTTGAATGATCCTCAGCAATTGCTGAGTCTGCTGTTCAATTCGCTCCATCAGCACTTCGCTGTAAAGAATCAATTCTTTCCCGAGATATCCGGTCACTTCTCCGTGATGGACAAAAGCCGGCATGTCCCTCGAAACAAATGAAAAACGTTCGAGAGATGCAGAAAATGATTGGCCCAGCATCAATTCTTCATGAGACTGACGAGTCATGAACTGAATCACTTTGTGATAATTTTGGCGCTGCAACAGATCGAGCGACTCCTGCATGGATATTCCACTATGCAGCAAGGTGCCGAGTTCACGTGCCAACAAATGCGACCAGTACAGCTTCATAAAGCCGCGCAGAACCGGAACGGCCAGCAGCCAATTGATTTGCTGCTGAATCGCCTGTTTTTTCAGCAAAATCCTGAAAACATATGCCGATACCGCAAAAAGGATAAAAAATGCGATAAAGAAGTCTGGCAGACTGAGTAAATAAGCCGGAATCCCACTGCCTTCTTCGCCAGGCTGAAGCGTCTCCATCATTTCTGTTAAGCTCGGCACATAGCTGGTGCGGAAAAACAAAAAAAGAATAGAAGTGAAAATCAACAAGGATACAGGATAGATCAAAATATTTTTCAGCTTTTTCTGAACTTGTTCGGTCCGTGCAAAACTTTTAGCAATGCTGTCAATCGATTCCGGCAGCCGCCCATGATATTCCGCAATTTCCACTGGAAACAGCACATGGTCTTTAAATCCTAAATACTTCAGAATTTCAGCAGCATTTCCGCCGCTCTTTAAAATGACCGTGATGCCGTTCGTTGCTTCTTTCAACCTGGAAGTATGCATAGGCAGCAATAAATTTAAGGCAACCGGCAGCAGATACCCTTCTTTCATCAAAACGGCCAGACGCGTCAGAAATTGTTCACGGTCACGAAGATGGATGTTGGCTGAGCGCATAGGAAGCTTGAATCGCACCAATCTTCACTCCTTCCCGGACCTGTCCGGAAAATGACAGCTCTTCTGGCAGCGTATAAGGTTTTTTCAAACTTGCCGACTGAAGAGCATTTTCCAGTCGTTCGCCGTCCAGAATTTCAAAGAGCGCACGATAACAGGATTCAGACTGGCTGATATCAGAAAACATCGGAATGATCCGCTGGGCTGAAACCGCAATAAGTGTTTGCGACATATCTTCAAAGGAAACGCCTAAATCATGCAGCCGGTGCAGGCAGCCGACAGAATGCCTGGCATGGATCGTTGAAAAAACCAGATGCCCGGTCAAGGCTGCCCGCACAGCAATTTGGGCGGTTTCCGAATCTCGGATTTCTCCGATCATAATAATATCCGGATCGTGCCGGAGAATCGCTTTTAAACCACTGGCGTAACTGAGTCCTGCCTTTTCATTAACCTGGATTTGCAGAATCGACTGGTTTTTCCGTTCGACAGGATCTTCGAGGGTGATAATATTGCGGTTCAGTTTTTCCGCACAATGTTTCAGCAGCGAATAAAGTGTCGTCGATTTGCCGCAGCCTGTCGGTCCTGTTAAAAGAATAAGGCCCTGAGAGGCTTCGGATAGTTTCTCTAACAGCCGGGCTGAGTCACGAAAAGCAGCCAGCTGGTGCAAGGACTCTGCGGTATTGTCCGGCATAATTCGAATAACAATGCTTTCCTTTGTTAAGACAGATGGCAGAGTCGAAATTCGAAAGTAATGGGATCGTTCGTTAATGGGAAGCTGAAATGAACCGGTTTGGGGTTTTCTCTTTTCACTCATGTCTAAAAGGGATAGGTATTTGAAGTAGGCGATCATGCGATCACCCAGATCCAAGGGGAGTTGGGTTACTTGCCGCAAGTTTTGAAACGAGCGGTACGAAACGGTGTAGCAGGATGGTTCGGGTTTGATGTGGATGTCTGTCGTGCCATTTTTTGCCGCGTCGTGCAGAAGGTCAACACAGCGGCGCTCAATAATCGATTGCATATCCACCTCCTGTTTTGCTGTAAACAGAGGCTGCAACTCTGTTCACACATAGTATAACCGGCTCTTTTTCAGAAAGGAATATTTTTTGCCAAAATAAAATTTTGAAACGCCTATAGCTGCCAAATTCTATTTTTGATAAGCTTTTACTTTATCCGTGACTCGGGATTTTTGCATCAACAAATAACCGTACACCTGTTTGTCACAAAGAAAGATGAACTCGCTGTTTACACATTCACTCTATTTCCTATATAATAAATAAGAGATTATTGTGTTGTGGCAAAGGAGGGATTACCCATGAATAATATGTTCAAGTTAATGGGATGGTGGACTGGTATATTTGCAGTTCTCTTTTATGTAGGCGATATGGTTGAAGTATCATTATTAATGGTCGCTAACACCGGATTTTTTGTTCTTCTTGGATTCTTAAATGTTTCTGAACGCATGTATATGTATATTTTTGGCGCCTATCTGACAGTGTTCTTCGTAGGCTTCACTTATTACACTACATTTATCCACGTTCCTGGTGCGGGACACTAATCAATACAAATAAAAAACAAAAGGTGCATGGGATTTTTCCCGTGCGCCTTTTGTTTTCGGTTCTACCCATTTTTAAAATCCGTTAAGGAACGGATTGCTGTTTTTCTCTTGCTCAGGGGTCGTTTCTGGACCATGTCCCGGGTAAAGAATCATATGTTCAGGAAGCGTCAGCAGCGAGTCGTGGATGGACTGCAACAGCTTCTTCTCAGAACCGTCAATCAGGTCTGTACGGCCAATGCTGCCGCGGAACAGTGTATCCCCAACAATCGCGAAGCCTTCGTTGCCAAATGAAAAACTGATACTCCCCGGAGAATGTCCTGGCGTGTGCAAAATGTCCATCTGGAAAGAGCCGATCTTCAAACTCTTTTCATCCGTTAACAACACGTCCGCATCTCTAACCCGGTAATCCGGCAAATCTGCATACTTTCCTGAGCCGTTCAAATTCGGCTTGCTTAGCCAATCTTTCTCCAAGTGGTGCAGATAAACGGGAATCGAATAGCGTTCCCGGACATCGTCTACTGCGCCAATGTGGTCAAAATGAGCATGTGTTAAAAGAATCGCGATTGGCTTTAAGTTTTTCTTTTTCAGCAGCGCATGGATTTTGCTGCTTTCTTCCCCCGGATCGAAAATTAAGCACTCTTTTTGATCGTCCGAAATAATGTAACAGTTGGTCTGGACAGGTCCCAGCTCCAGTTGATCGATTTTCAGCATCCTATTCACCTCCATACGATTATATCATGCCGCGCTTTTCAGGACTGTCAACAGACTGACACTTTTTGTCCTCGACAAAAGTGAGGAATTTCTTTACAATATAAAGAGAACAAAGCGGCACTGGCTGTTTAAGTTGAAGGGAGTGTCATTCGATGAGTTGGATGTTAATGGTTATTTTTGGACTTACTGCAGTTCTTGCGGCAATCGGCACTGTTCAAACGCTAAAGAATAAAGAAGTCCTCGGCTTTCTTTTTAACTTTGGAACGTTTGTAATTTTCGGCGCCTTCACTGTTGCAACTATTATTACACACGGTTATCCACCGGGCTTACATTAATTCGGAAAAAGCTGATGCAGTTAATTGCATCAGCTTTTTTTATGCCATAAAAAAAGAGAGGGCGCTCTGTGCGCGCTCTCCTCATTGTTCTAATTCGGCTTCAGGAATCGTCGTCAATTGGCCATCTTCTTCATTGTAAAAGCGCAGCAAGTCGCCGTTGATGATCGACTCGGAGTATTCTAGTTCGGTAAATGCCTGTTCGATATAAGGCACACACAACTCTTCCTCAGTCGGTTCGCCGGTTTCCTTATCATAGCAAACATTTCCTGCGTAAACCACTTCATCAGTTACAAAACGCCCATCGCGAAAAGCCACAAATTCCTCATGTTCCTCTGAGAATAAATCGCCGCCAAAGCCAATGTCTTTTGACGTATCGATGCCCATCAAGTTCATAATGGTCGGACGCATATCAATTTGTCCACCGACTTCATCGTTGACGTGCCCTTCGCCATAGCCAGGAATGTGGACAAAGAACGGAACTTTCTGCAGTTCAGCAGAGGTAAAGTCAGTTACTTCTTCACCCAAATACTGTGACATGGCTTCGTTATGGTTTTCTGAAATTCCGTAATGGTCACCGTACATGACGATAATTGAATTTTCATACAGTCCTTTTGCTTTTAACTCGTCAAAAAAGACTTCAAGTGATTCATCCAAATAGCGCGATGTTTGGAAATACCGGTTCAAGGTTCCTGAAGTTGAATCGAATTCAGGAATCGATTTGTCTTCTTCATCCAGTGTGAATGGATGATGATTGGTCAGCGTCAGCAAACGGCTGTAAAAAGGCTGCTCCATTTCCGTCATATGGTCCACAGATTGCTCCAGAAACGGAATATCCTTCATCCCCCAGTTGACTGTTTCGCCTTCACCGATTTCAAAACTTTCGATATCATAAAATTCGTCAATATTCATTGACTCGTACATGATGTCACGATTCCAGAAGCTCTTTGTATTGGCATGCTGAACGTTTGTCGTGTAGCCACTGTTGCCAAGGCTTTCTGCCATCGAATTATAAGTATTCCCGCTATGCGTAAAGAATACCGCTCCACCGCTCAAAGGATAAAGAGAATTTTCAAGGAGGAACTCTGAATCCGATGTTTTGCCTAATCCGGTTTGGTGATAGAAATTTTCAAAATAGATGGTGTCTTCGTCTTCAGTCAAGGAGTTCAGGAATGGCGTAATCGTTTGCCCATTCATTTCGCCATTGATTGTAAAACTTTGCAGCGATTCCAACGTGACGACAATCAAGTTGCGGCCTTCTGCGATTCCCTTCATATCTTCTGAAGGTTCAATCTGATTGGCACGAACGTAGTTATTGGCTTCAACCAATTCCGAACCATCAGCCAATGCACGCTGTGCTTGTGATTTAGATTGAATATAAACATCGTAAAGATGATAATTGTACATCCCCAAGTTTTTCACCAGCATTTCACGGTCAAAGCTTCGCGTCAAAAGCTGCGGCCGTTCTGCTTCTGCCAGCCCCAAGTTAAAGAACAAGACGGCGAGTGCCAGAATATAGTAAGCCTTGCGTTGTACCGAGGAAGAAACAGCGGCGACCGATTTTACCTTGATAAATTTGATCGCCACTAAAATAATCACTACGTCTGAAAAATACAGCAAATCTGTCCAGAAAATACTGGCTGCTGCACTTGAACCCAAATCACCGAAATTTTCGGTTTGGAAAAGGACCGGCAATGTAATAAAATCACTGAAAAAGCGATAAAATGCTACATTTCCATATAGCACAATTGATGTGACAACTGCTACTCCAATTAAATAGCGATTCTTTGCTTTCTCGCTCTTAAGAAACAGCGAAATCCCATAGATAAATAACAACATGCTCAGCGGGTTGATGAACAAAATAAATTCCTGCAGTAAGTTGTCGATTGTGATTGAAAAACTGGTTTTGTAAACAATGTATGTTTTCAGCCATGTGGCGATGATAGCAATTGCTAAGATTGTGTATGTTGGCCATTCTTTTTTCAGCATATCCGGCCCCCTCCTTATTCACTAATCTAATTTATTCTATAATATTTTATGTTAACAGCAAGTTCGTTACAAGCACTACTTCCCTGTTTTAAAAGAAAAAGCCTGTGCTATTATTCTTTTGTACCGAGGCACGCCAGAACAACCTAGTATAAAAGTATTTTATTCGTATACAAAGTGTTTACCCTCATTTTTGACGAACAAAAACAAAATAAGTTTCGCTAACCTAATTTATTTTTTATGATATTCTGATTTTTTTTGGCGGAGAATAAGCAGTGCTGTTGCGTATTCTTTGGGAGAAATAAATTGCAGCCGATACAGTTCTTTTACTTCGTCTTCCATCAAATCCAAGTCTGCATTAAAGTCTGCCGTGTAAATAATTGTGCCATAGCGCTTCAGCAATTGCATGACATCGTATAATGTTTTCATTTGCCCACCACCCCTGTTTTGATAAAACCGGATTCTGTATAAATGCCTTGGACAGGCAAGTCATGTGCTTCTACTGGAACTTCTTTTACAATTTGGCATTCAAAAGCCAAGGATCTTGTAATGCCTTTGTAGTTCGCCAAAAAGCGATCGTAATAGCCTCCACCAAAGCCAATTCGATAGCCTTGCTTAGAAAATACCACACCCGGCACAATCAATAAATCGATGGCGCTTGGTTGTATGTATAGCGTTTCGGAAACAATCGGTTCTTGCAGTTTCATATATACGACTTCCAACTGGTCCACGCTGTCGATCAACCGAAAATCCATGCCCCGAGTTGAAGGATCACATTTTGGAACAGCGACTTTCTTTCCTGCTGCCCAACACGCCTCAAGCAATCCAAACGTATCTACTTCCGGGAACGCAGACAGGGTGATCCCAATAGTATCCGCTTTCAAAAAAACTGGATCTTCCATTAGCAACTCAACGATTCTGTCGGACTTGGTTCTGTATTCTTCTAAAGTCATCTTGTTGAGCAAACTGAGTATTCGCTTACGCTGCATTATTTTATCCATATTAGCACCTGCTCCTTTGCAAAGAAAAAAGCCAAAACCTCAGGAGGTTTTGGCAATCAAGGAATTACTTCGTTTCACGGTGTACTGTCATTTTCTTTTCACGTGAGCAATATTTTTTCATTTCAAGACGCTCAGGGTTGTTGCGCTTATTTTTAACAGTGCTGTAGTTACGTTCGCTACATTCTGTACAAGCTAAAGTGATGTTAACACGCATCGGTATCCCTCCTAATTCTTTCAAAGATCGTTTGTAAATAAGCGTGATCTATACGACTTAATTATTATAGCATATTCTGTCATAAAGTCTACTGTAAAAATCCAATTAATTGAACCTTTCTTAATTTAAAAAAATGCCAAGAGTTTTCACTCCCGGCATTTCTCATTCACTCTAAAAGCGGGAGAAATGCAAATCCTGCAAATAGAGATTCTTGCTTACTTATTTAAGTCGTAATGCTGGCCGCGCACCAAGTAAAACAATTGTTCCGCGATATTGGTCGCATGATCTGCAGAACGCTCCATATAGCGGCTAATAAACGCCAATTGCGTAATCTGGCTGAGACGGTCTGGATTTTCTCCGCCTGCAAACATCAGCTTGCGGATTACATCGCCATACAATTCGTCCACTTGGTCATCCAGCTCGGCAATTTCTTTGGCTTTAACTACATCTTCTTCAACAAATGCATCAATAACTTGACTAAGCATGGCAACCGCCAGCTTTTGCATCTGTTGAATTTGCATGATCTGCGGCAACAACTCCTGGTTGCCGATGCGGATAGTTTCCTTAGCGATATTAACCGCATAGTCGCCTACACGTTCCATATCCGATGCCACTTTAATGGTGACAATCAGGCGCCGTAAATCCGTGGCAACCGGAGACTGCTTAGCGATCAATAAAATCACTCGGTCGTTAAGGAATTCTTCCAGCTGATTGATGTCTTTATCGTCTTCAATGACTTCAAGCGCTTCATCCACATCCTGATTCACTAGAGCTTCCATTGATTTATTCAAGGCAGTGACTGCCATTGTGCTTAATTCAATTAATTGTTCTTGCACAGAATTTAGTTCGATTTCAAATTTCTCGCGTACAGACAAAAATTCCGCCTCCTTTTCCCTTAACCGAATCGGCCAGAAATGTAATCTTCCGTCCGTTTGTCGGAAGGGTTTGAAAAAATGGTATCGGTATGGTCAAACTCCACCACTTCTCCATTCAAGAAGAACGCGGTTTTATCTGAAATCCGTGCTGCTTGTTGCATGTTGTGCGTAACGATGATAATGCTGTAATCTTTTTTCAGTTCCTGGACCAATTCTTCCACTTTTAATGTTGAAATAGGATCCAATGCCGATGTCGGTTCATCCATTAAGATGACGTCCGGCTCAATCGCCAGTGCGCGCGCGATACAAATACGCTGCTGCTGTCCGCCGGAAATGCTGTAGGCATTTTCGTTAAGTCGATCTTTTACTTCATCCCAAATAGCTGCTCCACGCAAACTTTTCTCTACAATTTCATCAAGAATTTTCTTGTTTTTGATGCCGTGAATACGCGGGCCATATGCTACGTTGTCATAAATGGATTTCGGGAACGGATTTGGCTTTTGAAAAACCATGCCGACACGCGTACGAAGTTCTTCTACTCCGTAATCCTGATCGAAGATATTGCGTCCACGATAAAGGATTTCTCCGGACGTCTTAACGGAAGTTACCAACTCAACCATACGGTTCAATGTTTTGATGTACGTTGATTTACCACATCCTGAAGGTCCGATAATTGCCGTAACTTCGTTTTCCATAATTTCCAGATCAATATTTTTCAAGGCATGGTTGCTGCCATACCAGAGGTTAAGCTGCTTGGTCTCATAAACTGCCTTTTTTGCTGTTTGGTCTGGCGTTGTGCCAGACTCGGATTTATTTGTAATAATAGTTGTCATTTGTAGAACCCCTTCCACATAATTTGCGTTTAGTAGCGTTTATCGAACTTGTTGCGGATGATAACGGCAATCGAATTCATGAACAGCAAAACTGCCATCAAAACGATAATTCCGGCTGCGGCCACAGCTTGGAACTCTTGCTGTGGACGGCTTGACCAATCGTAGATTTGCATTGGCAAAGCAGTGAATGTATCCATAACGCCTGCTGGCAAAAACTGAATGATGACGGGTACACCAATAACGATCAATGGTGCTGTTTCCCCGATAGCACGTGACAGAGCCAAAATGCTTCCCGTCAAGATTCCTGGAATCGCTGCCGGCAATATGATGTTGACAATGGTTTGCCATTTAGTGGCACCCATCCCGTAAGAAGCATCGCGAAGTTCACCTGGAACTGCACGAATCGCTTCCTGTGCGGCAACGATAATAACTGGCAAGATCAACAAGCTCATTGTAAATCCTGCTGCTAAAATACTGTTGCCTAATGCCATCGCACGAACGAAAATGGTTAATCCAAGCAATCCGAATACAACAGATGGAACGCCCGCTAAGTTCGAGATGTTCATGCGAATAAAGTTAGTGATGCGATTTTGTTTTGCGTATTCTTCCAAATAAATTGCTGATCCGACACCCAGGATGATCGATGTTGGCGCGACGACCATCATCAGCCAAAGCGAACCAACTAGGGCCGCTTTAATGCCTGCCTGGTCCGGGAAACGTGAAGCAAAGCTATTTAGGAATTCAAAAGATAAATTTCCTGCTCCTTGCGATACAATCCGGAAAAGTAAAACGACCAATGCCAATAGAGCCAGTAAAGTAGCAGCAAGAAAGATGTATTTGAAAATGGCGTTGGCAATCAACCTGCCATTCATCCGTTTAACCACTGTTTGTTGTTCAATATATCTCATATTAGTATTCCTCCCTGAAACGTTTGGATACGTAGCCGGCAAGGATGTTCATAGCCATGGTAAAGAGGAAAAGCGTAAATCCTACCGCGTATATGGAGTAGTAAATTGTTGTGCCATATCCAGCATCCCCTTTTGATACCTGAACAATATAAGCTGTCATTGTCTGAATTGAACCGGTAAAATCTCCGTCGAACCTTGGCGTTGATCCTGCAGCAAGTGATACGATCATAGTTTCACCAATTGCTCTTGATACCGCCAAAACGACTGATGCTACAATTCCTGAAAGTGCAGCAGGTATCGTAATTTTCCAAGCCACTTCAAACTTAGTCGACCCCATTGCCAAAGCACCTTCACGAATGCTTTTTGGCACAGAAGACATGGCGTCTTCAGATAACGAAGCAATCATCGGAATGATCATGATACCAACAACAATACCAGGAGAAATTGCATTGAAAATTTTAATATCCGGATAAATTGCTTGAAGAACCGGCGTAACAAACGTTAAAGCAAAGAACCCATAAACAATTGTTGGTACACCTGCCAATATTTCAAGAATTGGCTTTATAACACGCCGAACATTCTCGCTTGCATATTCACTCAAGTAAATTGCAGCTGAAATACCGATTGGAACAGCTACGACGACTGCAATTGCCGTTATTTTCAGCGTACCAATGATTAATGGCCAAATACCAAACTGAGCTTCATTAGTAGAGAATGGCAACCAAGTGGTTCCTGTAATAAAGTCAAAGAACGGTACACGTGTAAAGAATGTGATAGTTTCAAATATTAATGTTAAAACAATCCCGATAGATGTCAAAACCGAAACAGAAGCAATCAAAAATAAAATAATTGGAATAATTTTTTCGATTATTTTTTTGTTCTTCCTGCCCTTCGACTGCGCGATCATTTCCTGCACAGATTGCCGCATATAGAATCCCCTTTCAACCGCAAAAGGTGAGCAGTGGCTGCTCACCCTTAGACTGGACTAAACTGTTCGTTATTTTTATTCTTTTAACGCTTCAAGATCTGCTAAACCAGCATCATAATCTTCTTCATTCAAAGCTACATAGCCCACTGCTTCTGCCATTTCACCTGAATTTTCAATTGTGTATTGCATGAAATCATATACTGCTTCATTTTCAGCAATTGATGAGTTTTTGCCATAAACGAACAGTGGACGTGATAATGGTGCATACTCGCCAGACTCGATTGTTTCATCATTTGGCTCAATTCCATCGATTGATACCAATTTCAACGTATCCTGGTTAGCAATATAGTAAGCATAACCGAAGAATCCGATTGCGTTAGCATCTCCCTGAAGTCCTTGAACTAACGTGTTGTCATCTTCTGAAAGTGTAGCTGAGCTGACAATGTCTTCATCTTCTAGAATGACTTCGTTAAAGTAATCATAAGTACCTGAAGCTGTTCCTGGTGCGTAGAAGACAATTTCTTCTTCCGGCCATTCTGGATCGATGTCAGACCACATTTTCGTCGTGCCATCTTCTACCCAAAGCTGCTTCAATTGATCAACTGTCAGGTTGTCAACAAAGTCATTTTCCTGATTGACGACAACTGACAAACCGTCATAAGCCAAAAGGAATTCTGTATATTCGATTCCTGCTTCTTCAAGTGCTGCAATTTCTTCTTCCTCTATAGGACGAGAAGCATTTGAGAAATCAGTTTCACCAGCTACAAATTTTTCGAAGCCTCCGCCTGTACCGGAAACACCTACTGTAACTTGAACATCTGGCTGAGCTCCAGCATATTCTTCAACGATTCCTTCAAGAATTGGTGCTACGGTAGAAGATCCATCACCAATTACAGAACCTTCAACTGCTGCTGCTTCATCTCCAGCAGTGCCTGAACCTGTTTCTTCTGATTCAGTACCGGTGTCATCTGTGCCGCCACATGCACCAAGAATTAAAGCCGAACCAAGAATTGTAGACGCCATTGCAAATTTCCAATTTCTCATTACGTTATTTCCCCCTAGAATTTATGTTTGTTTTGTTTACATTCCCTACTATAAACGGTATTTGTTGAGGACATATAAAGGCAATGTTAAGAAATTGTAAACGGATTTTTCTTGCATACAAAAAGCCCCAGAACAAGGTTCTCATGCTGAGAACTTTGTTTTGGGGCCAGGGTTTACTCGCCTTCGACTACAACAGAGTCGCTATATGGCTCTTTTATTAAGTTGGAAGCTGAGTCTGCTTCTTTATTTTTCAATTCAAAGTATTTATCAGCTGCTGCACGGGCAATCTCGTTATTGGCTCGTGGAACATTCTCTGGATCCGTTGTGACATACGGAATCACCACAGCATATGCGATTTCCGGATTGTCATAAGGGGCGTAGCCAACATGTGCGATGTTAATGGCGTATTGGCCATTCATTTCATGGTCTTTTTCAAAGAAATACACTTCGGCAGTACCGGTCTTCCCGGCAGCTGTGTATGGGGCATCGCTGAATTGCGCACGTGCGGATCCAGAACTTCCGATATACACATTGCGCATCCCAGTCTGAACTTGATCAATTTCTTCTTGTGTATTGTTAATGCGATTCAGAATCTTCGGCTCTACAATCGTTTCAATCGGTCCAAGCGATTCTCCGTCTCTGGAAGCAGCACGAATTTCCTTGACTACATGCGGCTCCATGCGGTATCCATCGTTGGCAATCGTAGAAATATACTGCGCTAGTTGAAGCGGTGTATACGTGTCAAACTGGCCGATAGCCAAATCGAGCAGCATGGAACCCGGAACGGTGCCGCCCAGATAGCCTGTCGCCTCATTGGGCAAATCGATGCCCGTTTGAACGCCAAGGCCAAATTGCGCAAATGAATTCCGCATCACATCAAAGCTTTCTGGCGCTACATACAAGCCCCGATTGTACTGATATTCTGCACCTGCAATTTTCATCGCAATTTTAAACATATAAACGTTGGAAGATCGCTCAATTGCCATCGTATCGGACATTGGAATTCGGTTGAATAATTGCGTATTGAAAATTGAATTTTTTTGCGCAGTACCGGCAAATTTTAAGGGCTCGTCTATTTGAACTTCATTCAACTCGACGGCATCCTCAGCGTAGCCAGTCAACAAGGTTGCACCTTTAACAGTAGAGCCCATTTCGTGAGACGCTGTAAATGTGCCGAATGCATAATCGTTGATCACTCTCTTGCCGTCTTCATCTTCACCAAGCCGTTTTCCTACCATAGAAAGAACTTCTCCAGTTTGCGGATCCATCATGACTAGGTAAGCATCTTTTACTAATCTCGAACTTGGGCCAGCTTTTAACTCCAGCAACTTATTTTCAACAATTTTTTCCAGCTCGCTCTGCAATTCGCTGTCAATAGAAAGAACCAGATCTTTTCCAGCTTCTCCTTCGTCTACAGGAAGCGTTTCAATAACACTTCCTCTGCCGTCTGTAATATTTTTGACGACTGATTTTTGGCCTTGCAGCACTTCTTCATATTGCTGTTCCAAGAAACTCGTGCCAACACGATCATTGCGTGAATAATCCCGTGCTAAATAGTAATCAAGCCTGTTCGCCGGGATTCCCGTTTCCGGGGTTGTGGTGCTTCCCAGTATCGTCAAATCGCTCGATTTGACCCGTTTCCAATCGGTTACCGTATTAACGCCTTTCAGATTGGGATCCGTTAACCGCTCTGAAACACGTGCAAACTCTTCATCTGTCACGCCATCATTCTTAATCATCTGAGGGGCTAAGGCATAACCGGATGTCATTTCACGGTAGATCGCTAAAATTTCCAGATCTTCCGCACTTAAACTGGCCAATTCTTCATCGGTAATCTTGTCTCGAACCAATGCATCCAGCTTTCGCTGCTTTTCCGTCTCAGTTGTATCTTCTGCAGCGATTGCAGCTTTTTCTTCATCTGTCACTTTTTCGCTGGCACTTTCACCATTTAATTGTATATAAAAATCCTGTTTGTCCCTAAGCGTCACTTTGTCAGTGTCTTTTTCGATCAAACTGGCCAATTCTGTAGCCACTTTCAACATTTCTTCTCTTTTGGTCGTTTGCATTGCGGTATACGTAATGGCATTTACCGGCGTGTTGTCGACCTGAATCCGTCCTTCACTGTCAAAAATGCGCCCTCTGGGCACGCTAGTGTTGACAGGAACTTCTTCTGTTCTCGCTATCGCACGCGCATAGTCTTCACCTTTAACAATTTGGAGAAAACCTAAACGCAAAATCAGAACAGAGAATAAGAGGAAAATCGTGAAAAAGAGGATATTCATCCGAAAGACAGTGTTAGACTGCAGTTTCACTCGCGCAAGCGAAACACGTCTTTTTTGAGGTGGTTTCATGGGGGATTTGCTCCTTTCGCAAAAAAATATCCACTTATCAGTATATCATCACATATAAAAAACACACACTTTTTCAGACGAAAAAGTGTGTGTAAAGTTTCAATTATTGACAATTATTTTGCGTTTTCGTAGCGGCTTGAAACTTCTTCCCAGTTTACAACGTTCCAGAAAGCATTGATGTAATCTGGACGTTTGTTTTGGTATTTCAAGTAGTATGCATGCTCCCATACATCAAGTCCAAGTAATGGTGTTTTGCCTTCCATTAATGGAGAGTCTTGGTTAGGAGTTGATGTGATTTCCAGTTCTCCGTTTGAAAGAACTAGCCAAGCCCAGCCTGAACCAAAACGAGTTTTGCCGGCAGCCGCGAATTTTTCTTTAAATTCGTCATAGCTTCCAAACTTGCTGTTGATTGCTTCACCTAAAGCGCCTGTCGGGTTTCCGCCGCCGCTTGGAGATAAAAGCTTCCAGAATAATGAGTGGTTAGCATGTCCGCCGCCGTTGTTGCGTACTGCAGTGCGGGCAGCTTCAGGAACTGCGTCCAAATTAGAAATCAATTCTTCGATTGATTTTGAAGACAAATCATCGTGGCCTTCTAATGCCGCGTTTACGTTTGTGATATACGTATTGTGGTGTTTAGTGTGGTGAATGTTCATCGTTTCTTTGTCGATGTGTGGTTCAAGTGCGTCATACGCGTAAGGTAATTCTGGTAATTCATATGCCATGATTAAATTCCTCCTTGAGTCTATTGGTCTACCTTCATAGCCTATCAAAATTTTCAGACCTACACAAACATAATGCACGGTAATTCCAGTTATTCAGACCTTTGACTGATTTATCCTGATTTAACAGCACGTGGAACTCTGCAATTGAGGAGGTCTAAATCGTGAAGAAGAATATGGCAACCATGACTGTTTGAATAATGCCTTTCGTGAAGACAGAAGTGATAAACCCGACCACCGAACCGATCCCGGACATAAACGACTTTTTCAAAGACGATTTATTCACTAAAATCTCTGCAATGATCGCGCCAAGAAAAGGCCCAATTAAAATACCGATAATCGGAATTACAAAGGGGCCAATGATCAACCCAATTGTACTGCCCCACAAACCCGCTCTCGAACCACCAAATTTTTTCACACCGAATGCATTGGCAACGGCATCCGCGCCAAACAGCAAAATGACGAATAGGCTTTGAATAGCCCAGAACCACCAAGGCAAATCACTAAAGCTAAAAAACAAGCCGTACATGATAAAACCGCCAAAGACAAATAAAACCGCAGGAATAATGGGGTAAACCAAGCCGACAAAACCGATTACGAAAAAAAGCAGGATAACAATCCAACCGATCACTTCCATTTGTATCCCCCCTAATAAAAAAAAGCTCTCTTCTATCGTGCCTTACATTTTTTAAAATGTAAAGCTAGATAGACGAGAGTCTTTTGGGTTTCGTTCAGCCTTTCGATCCCTTTAGTTAAACGGTGCAGTTATGCACGGTTACCTAAGATGGCTTCAGCAATATTTACTGAGTGATCTCCAACTCGTTCTAAGTTGCTGACGATATCAACGAACACAATTCCTGCTTGTGCTGTACATGCCCCTTCATTTAGGCGCAAAATATGCTTTTTGCGGAATTTGCGTTCCATTTTGTCGATCAGGTCTTCCTGTTCAGCTACTTCACGAGCTAGCTCGTGGCTGGTCGTATTCAATGCACTTAGTGCTTTTTCAACCGTAGCAATTGTCAATGTAAACATTTCGGTTAAGTCTTCCATTGCTTCTGCTGTGATTTTCACTTTGTTGTTTTCTTGGTAATCAACCAATTCAATGATATTTTCAAAATGGTCGCCGATCCGTTCAATATCACGAACGGTTTCCATCAACATTGTGTGGCGCGTAGAATCTGCTGCTGAAATGGATTCAGCTGAAATCAACACCAGATAATCTGTGATCTTGCTGTCCAGATTATTGATGGCGTCTTCCAACTGGTAACCCATTTCCGCATGTTTTTTGCTCTTCGTCATTAAATACGAATACGTTTCTTGCAAACCTTGGACAGAATAAGCACCCATGCGCAAAATTTCTTCTTTAGCCTGGCCAAGCGCAATTGAAGGAGATTGTTCAATAAAGTGGATATCCAAATGCTTCGGTTTAAATTCAACCAGTACTTCCTCACCAGGAATGGCTTTCGTAACCAAGTAAGCCCAAGCACCAATCAATGGGAATTGAATAAGTGTATTCGCTACATTAAAGGATCCGTGTGCAAAGGCAATCTGCATCATCGGTTCTAACGATAACACCCTTGCGATCCATTCTACATAAGCAGTAAACGGAACCAGTAAAATCAAGAAAATGACTGACCCTACAATATTGAATAGCACGTGCACTGCCGCAGCCCGGCGAGCCGCAATGGAAGTTCCCAATGCTGCAAGCACTGCAGTGATGGTCGTTCCGATATTATCACCAAACAGTATCGGAAGTGACGCTGCGAGCGTCAAGATTTCTTCGTCGTATAGCCCCTGCAAGATCGCTATCGTCCCACTGGAACTTTGAACTATTAATGTAAAGACTGTACCGACAACAACTCCGAGAATCGGAAATTCACTCAAGCTGATTGTCAAATCGATAAACGCCGGCAATTCACGCAGCGGCTTCATGCCTCCGCTCATTAATTCCATTCCGTAGAAAAGTCCGCCAAAACCAAAAATGACTTGGCCGATGTTTTGGATTTGATTTTTCTTAATGAAGAAAATCATTCCGGCACCGACAGCCATGATCGGCAAAGCGTAAGCTCCTACATCTAGCCCGATGATAAAGGCAGTTACTGTAGTACCGATGTTAGCACCCATAATGACACCAATCGCCTGTCTCAATGTCATAAATCCAGCACTTACCAACCCAACGACGATTACGGTAGTTCCTGAACTTGATTGAATCAAGATGGTTACAATAATCCCGACCAATACACCCATAAACGGATTGGTTGTAAAACGATCCAAGATGTCGCGAAGTTTATCGCCCGCAGCCTTCTGCAAAGCGTCACCCATAAACTTAATAGAGAATAGGAAAATCCCTAATCCACCGAAAAAGGAAAAGAGGATTTCTTGCCAGTTCATTTCCACGATACATATTCAACTCCTAAATTTTCTTATTCACACCTAACCTATTATGAAGAGTTTACTAAGAATTTGTAAACACCTTTATTTAAAATTTACATTCCCGTAACAAAGCGCCATTTTTTTTGCCTCTTCGCGTGGTACGATTATTGTATAGAAGAAAGGAAGAGAATCGTGAATATTTTTCAATTATTCAAAGCGAGTTTAATGGAACCTAAAAAACAAGCTGCCGTCCGTATTATGCAGATCGGCAAAATCATGCAGTATATCTTCCTCTTTATCGCACTCTTGACCCTTGTTTCTTTTATCGAATGGATTTTTGGTTTTGACACTGCCACTGGAAGCATCGAAGGTCTTATTGAATTTGTGGATGAAATTGAATGGCTGCTGTATCCTTTCGCGCTGGTATTCCTTTTTGTTTCCACTACGCTTTATCATTTCATTAAGATCAGTTTGTTTGCATTGATTGCCCTCCTCCTTTTGAATGCAAGAAAGCGTCGGGGGGAATATCGCCATTTATGGAGAACGACTGCACTCAGTGTAACCGTTCCGACATTACTGGCATTTGCTTTGAGCTTTTCTAATTTGGGCTTATGGGTTTCATTGGCTACCAGTATGTTAACAATTGTTTATTTGTACTTGGCTATCGGCTATTACCCTAAAAAGCCGCCGATGCAAAAGAAACAATTGTAAAGTTAATTTAATGTAAAGAACGCGAGGAATCAGCCGTCTTTCTTGTCTTTTGGAGCGCTGGACTGCTAAAATGGCTATAGGTAATAGAATAGAGGCAATAATTTTCGGAATTTCCGGCGATTGTTAGCTGCACACAGATGAGCCGCAAAAATTGGCCATCATTAAAAAGGAGAGATTTTTCATGAGCGAAATGACACACCGTTCAAACACACGCCCCGTAAAAGTCGGAGATTTGACGATCGGCGGCAGTAATGAATTGTTTATACAAAGTATGGCAACAACCAAAACCCACGATGTGGAAGCAACGGTTGCAGAAATCTTGCGCCTGGAAGAAGCAGGCTGCCAAATTGTTCGTGTAGCGTGCCCTGACGAACGCGCTGCTTATGCCATTGGAGCCATCAAAGAGCGCATCAACATTCCGTTGGTAGTCGACATTCACTTTGATTATAAATTGGCGTTGATTGCCATTGAACAAGGTGCAGACAAAATCCGCATCAATCCCGGCAACATTGGACGCCGTGAAAAAGTCGAAGCTGTCGTAAATGCTGCTAAAGCAAAAGGCATTCCGATCCGTATTGGTGTAAACGCGGGTTCACTGGAACGCAAAATCCTCGAGAAATATGGCTACCCAACAGCTGAAGGCATGGTTGAAAGTGCCCTTCATCACATTAAAATTTTAGAAGACCTGGATTTCCACGATATTATTGTATCGCTGAAAGCATCAGACGTCAGCCTGGCTGTCGAAGCATATGAACTGGCTTCTAAAGCGTTTGACTACCCATTGCACCTCGGCATCACGGAATCCGGCACCCTCTTCTCGGGTACCGTTAAAAGTGCAGCTGGCCTTGGCGCATTATTCGCAAAAGGCATTGGCAACACGCTTCGTGTATCGCTGAGTGCTGATCCAGTTGAAGAAGTGAAAGTAGCTCGTGAAATGCTGAAAATCTTCGGCCTTTCTTCCAATGCTGCAACTTTGATTTCATGCCCGACATGCGGACGCATCGAAATTGACTTGATCACCATCGCCAACGAAGTGGAAGAATACATTTCCCACATCAAAGCACCGTTAAAAGTGGCCGTATTGGGCTGCGCAGTAAACGGACCTGGTGAAGCACGTGAAGCAGATATCGGCATCGCGGGTGCCCGTGGAGAAGGATTGCTGTTTATGAAAGGCAAAACCGTCCGCAAAGTTCCTGAAGCGACAATGGTTGACGAGTTAAAAGTCGAAATCGATAAATTAGCAGAAGAATACTTTGCTAAACAAGCTGCAGAAAAGAAAGAACTGGAACAACAACAAGCATAAGGTTGTGAGCTGAGTGAGATACCGTTTTGGAATAGACATTGATGGAACAGTGACATCTCCAACATCGCTGATTCCTCACATAAATGAAAAGTTCAAAAGTGAACTGACATTGGACGATATTAAAGAATACGATTTGACCGCCGCCCTTCCCCATTTGGCACAAGGCGAATTTTATTCTTGGTTCCGGGATGCTGAGCACCATATTTATGCTTCTTCCCCGGTTTCCGAAAATGCCAAGACGATTTTGAATGACTGGAAAGACGAGTACGAGTTGTACTATATTTCTGCCAGAGGCGATAATGTTCGTGACATCACCGTCGACTGGTTTGCGGAACATGCCATCGCTTACGACCATATTGAATTGATCGGTTCACACAAAAAAATCGAAACAGCCAAGCGCCACAATGTCCATTTATTTTTTGAGGACAAACATGACAACGCTGTGGAGATCGCTGAAGAACTGGACATACCCGTCATTCTGTTCGATACGCCTTACAACCGGCAGCCAATTCCTACGAAAGTTATTCGCGTTTACGACTGGTTGGAAGCAAATGAATGGGTCAAAAAAGAGTTTCGTACACAAGAAACATTGAGCAGCAAATAATAAAAGCGAGAGTGGGATTTTCCACTCTCGCTTTTATTTGCATGCGGGGCATTTCCCGTATATTTCAAACTTGTGGTTGGCAATTTCATAAGCCGGCAATGCCGCTCCCAACATATCCATCGGACAAACCGGAATTTCTTTTATTTTGCCGCAGTCCATACAAATAAAATGATGGTGATGATGATCACTTTCGCATTGCATCCGGAAATGGCGCTCTCCTGATAGTTCAGTTTCCTCCAGTATGCCCAGTGAGACAAATGTTGCCAAGTTTCGGTAGACCGTGTCGTAGCTCATGCTTGGATAGTCTTTCTGCATCACATCCAATAAGTCTCTTGCAGTCAAATAGCGCTCATCGTTGGAAAACAACTCTAAAATCTGATTGCGTTTTGACGTTTCTTTATAACCATTGTCTTTCAGGATGTTCCATGCATTGGTTAAATTCATGCGATCGCTCCTTTTTTAAGTGAAACCATGATCTTTTTATAGGCCAGGACTATGAGTAATAACAAAATGGATGTAACCACAATGGTTCCGCCCGGTGCTAAATCAAAGTAAAATGCGGTAACAAGGCCCGTTATGACAGAAACTTCACCGAAAATAATCGATAAAATAATCGTTTGCTTAAAGCTTTTCGTTACTCGCATAGCCGTTGCAACTGGAATGGTCATCAGCGAGGATACTAACAGAATACCAACAATGCGCATTGAACCCGCAATGACTAATGCCGTAACAATCATAAACATAAAATGAATCCACTTTGCAGGCAAGCCAGAAGCCCGTGCATACTCATCATCAAACGATAACACAAATAATTCTTTGAAGAAAAAATAGATAAATGCCAATACTACAACTGCAATTCCTGCCACAATCAGTAAATCTTGCCTGCTGACTGCTGACACCGAGCCGAATAAATAGCCAAACAAGTCATTGGAAAAGCCTTGTGCCAAGGAAATAAAAATGGCCCCAAAACCAATTCCAGCTGACAAAATAATCGGAATCGCCAATTCTTCGTAATGTTTGTACAGGCTTCTCAATCGTTCAATCAGCACCGAACCGGCAACCGAAGCTGCAATGCCAAGAAACAATGGATTTAATAAAGCCAACGATGCAACGCTTTGGCTCAAATACAAGCTTCCAGCGATGCCGGCAAGCGTCACATGGCTTAAAGCATCCGCAATCAGTGACAGCCTGCGGACAACGATAAACACACCGAGAAGCGGAGCGATGACCCCAATGATCAATCCAGCCGCAAAGGCGTTTTGTAGAAATTCATAAGATAAAATAGCTTCAATCATGCATGGCTTCCTCCGATATGGTGAATTTTCCGGACCGAATGGCCGTACCACGCTTCGCGCTGTTCGTCGCTCATCGTGTGAAGCTGCTCTTTAAATCCATGGAAATGAATGGTCTGGTTCAAACAGGCAACGTGTGTAATCCGGTCAGTCACGGTATCGACATCATGCGTCACCAGCACCAGCGTGATATTTTTGTCGCGATTCAGCGATGCCAGCATGTCATAAAATGCTTGGACATTTTGATGATCGACTCCTACAGTCGGCTCATCCAGTATTAATATTTTCGGTTTTGCCACCAGCGCACGAGCGATGAAAATCCGCTGCTGTTGACCTCCCGACAGTTCACTGACACTGCGGCCCATAAAGTCCTGCATGCCAACTGCCTTCAGCGCTTCTGCCACTTCTTGATGAGTGGATTTTGGCAACCGGTGGAACAAACCTGTTTTCTTTGCCAATCCTCCTGCTACCACTTCTTCTACCGTTGCAGGAAATCCTGAATTGAAAGAATTGGATTTTTGGGATACATAGCCGATCCATTCGCGGTTTTTGAAATTTTTCGCATCCACACCAAAAAGTTCGATTTTCCCTTTGCTCGGCTTGATGAGTCCCAGCATGATTTTCAGCAAAGTGGATTTTCCCGAACCGTTCGGGCCAAGCACTGCCAAAAAGTCCCCTTCTTCCACTTTCATGGAAATGTTCTCGAGTGCTTTTGTTTGTTCATATTCAAAGCTAATGTCTTTAATGTCAATTAATGGCGCGACCATTGTGCCGCCTCTTTTCTAATAATAATGATTACGATTTACCTTAAGGAAGTATAGTAGACTTCGCCAGTAATGTAAATAGATTGGGCTTAAATACCTTTCCGTTTCCACTAATCTTTTTCAGTTTGCCGTAAATGAAAACTAAAAAGCTGAAGACAGTCCCGTAAATGGGGTGCGTCTCCAGCTTTAACTTCTCAATCCTGTAGTGGCGATTTTAGTTCTTCGATGGCGCCTGGGGAAAAGATGCCCGCTTTGAACATTTCAATTTCGAATGCGTAAGGCGGCTTTTTGTTTTTGGCATCCAGACCGACATAAGGCGTCTCAAGAATTTTCGGTACATGCAGCAAATCAGGGTGATGAACAATGCCGTTTAAGGCTTCAAAGCCAATTTCACCAAAGCCGATGTTTTCGTGACGGTCTTTGCCCGCTCCGCGAATATTTTTGCTGTCATTGATGTGCAGCACTTGAAGGCGATCGATGCCGACAATGCGATCGAACTCTTCGAGCACTCCATTAAAATCTTCTTTGATGTTGTAGCCTGCGTCATGTGTATGACATGTATCAAAACACACAGACATGCGCTCGTTATGGGTAACGCCATTGATGATCGCAGCGATTTCTTCAAAACTGCGGCCACATTCTGTCCCTTTGCCAGCCATCGTCTCAAGTGCAATATTAACGGGATAATCCTGTGTCAATACTTCATTTAAGCCTTCAATGATTTTAGCTATGCCGGCTTCTGCCCCAGCTCCAACATGAGCACCCGGGTGCAAAACGATTTGTTTTGCTCCAAGCGCTGCTGTCCGCTCAATTTCTTTTTGAAGAAATTCAACGCCATGCGCGAAGGTCTCAGGTTTTTGAGTATTGCCCAAATTGATGATGTAGGGTGCATGAACCACGATATTTGTTAAGTTATTGGCAGCCATATGGGCAAGCCCTGCGTCAATGTTCAACTCTTCAAGTGGCTTGCGGCGCGTATTTTGAGGGGCACCGGTATAGATCATGAATGTCGATGCTCCGTAAGAAGCGGCTTCTTCACTTGCTGCTAGCAGCATTCCTTTGCCGCTCATTGATACGTGAGATCCTAATAGCATGAAACTATCTCCTTACTTTTTGCGATTTTTGCGTCGTTCCATTTTTTTAATTTCATCCATTTTCCACTTCATCTTCTTCTTGTACATTGGTTTTACAGCTTTTGGCTTGTGAACCATTGTTTTTGCTTTCGCATCTGCTTCGTTCGTTTTTCTTGTACGTGTTGTCCGGCTGTGGCGTTCTTTCAAATCCACAAATTCCCCTTTGACAACGTCTTTTTGCTGGAAAGGAATGCCCATTTTTTCAATCCGTACAATGGCATCATCGTCTTCCGGTTTGAACAATGTGATGGCGACGCCTTTCATCCCTGCGCGAGCTGTACGGCCAACACGGTGAATAAAGAATTCCAGGTCTTCCGGCAATTCGTAGTTAATAACGTGGCTGACGCCTTGAATATCAATTCCGCGCGCTGCAAGGTCTGTCGCTACGATGTATTGGTATTCCAAGTCGCGGATCTGGCGCATCATTTTGACGCGCTCGCGTGGTGCTAAATCGCCATGGACACGGCCGACACGAATGCCTTCTCTTGCCAATTGGTCAGCCACATAATCTGCATTGGTGCGTGTATTGACGAAAATGATCGCCAAATACGGATTGATGACTTTCATAACGTCTTGTAGACGTTCCATTTTCTTTTTGCTGCGAACAGGCACTAAATAGAAATCGAGGCCGTCTGCTGTTGGGCGTTTATCGCCAATTTTCACATGGACCGGTGATTCCATGTATTTCTTCAAGAACGGTTTTAATTTTTCCGGGATGGTTGCTGAAAATACATACATCTCCAGGTCATCCTGCATTTTGCCGGCTACCTGATCGATTTCTTCAATAAAGCCAAGGTCAAATGCCAGATCTGCCTCGTCTACTACCAGGATTTTTCCCGTGTGGACAAGAAGGGCATTTTCTTTGACTAAATCTTTCAGGCGACCAGGTGTCCCAATTACAATATGCGGCTGTGTTTTCAATTTGTTGATGGAACGTTGCTTGTCTGTTCCACCAATAAACGATTTCACTTCAATGCCGGATCCGACAACCAGTTTCTGCAGCTCATTGAAGATCTGCGTTCCTAGTTCACGTGTTGGTGCTGCAATTACCGCCTGCACTTCCTGTTTACTGACGTCGATGCGTTCTACGATCGGGATAATGAAACTATGCGTTTTTCCAGTCCCTGTATGGGATTGGCCAATCGCACTTGAGCCTTTCAATATATGGGGCATCATTTCCTTTTGGATCGGTGTCGGTTCTGTAAACCCGAGTTTTTCTACCGCTTCCAATAGGAAGGGTTTGAATGGATATTCGTTGAATTTTGTCATGGGATAGAATTCCCTCCTTACGCTCTAGACATTATAGCATAAAATAATGCCTTTACGCGATGCAACTTTTGTAAACATGCGCCGTCTCCGTTATAATGAATGTATGATTTTGAAAGGAGCGCGGTACTTGATGAAGGTTATGAAAATATCGCCAAGAGGATATTGTTACGGAGTGGTCGATGCCATGGTCATCGCGAAAAACGCTGCAATGGATGAAACGTTGCCACGCCCCATTTATATACTAGGAATGATTGTCCATAATAAACACGTGACAGATGCATTTGAACAGGACGGCATTATCACGTTGGACGGCACCAACCGCCTTGAAATTTTGGAGAAAGTGGAAACCGGCACTGTGATTTTCACGGCACACGGCGTTTCTCCGCAAGTACGCGAACTGGCAAAACGAAAAGGTCTTGTCTCAATTGATGCAACTTGCCCGGACGTCACCGTGACGCATGACTTGATCCGCGAGAAGACAGCAGACGGCTATCAAATCGTCTATATCGGAAAAGGCGGACATCCGGAACCGGAAGGCGCAATTGGCGTTGCTCCGGATATGGTCCACCTCGTGGAAACAGTTGAAGACGTTAACCGTTTGGAATTGGATTCTGAAAAAATCATTGTCACCAACCAAACCACAATGAGCCAATGGGACGTTGTAGACATGATGAAACGCTTGAAAGAAAAATTCCCGCATTCTGAAGTCCACAAAGAAATTTGCCTGGCTACTCAAGTGCGTCAGGAAGCTGTAGCACAACAAGCTGGCGAAGCGGATTTATTGATCGTCATTGGCGATCCAATGAGCAATAACTCCAACCGCCTGGCACAAGTGTCGCAGGACATCGCAGGTACACCCGCTTACCGCATTTCCGATTTGTCGGAATTGAACTTGGACTGGCTGGAAGGCGTTGAAACAGTCGGCATTACAGCTGGTGCTTCGACACCGACACCAATCGTCAAAGAAGTAATGAAATTTTTGGATCTTTTCGATCCGGCAGACCCAGAGACACATGCATTGACACGCTCTGTGCCGCTTAACAAAATTCTTCCAAAAATCAAGCACCCGAAACCTTCAGAACGCATCGAGCCGTATCCTGTAGGCGAATAAAAAGAAGGCTGCCCCAAAAGTTAGTTTCCTGACTTTTGGCTGCAGCTTTTTCTTTATGTGTAAACCGGTTAAATATGTAACATGCACGGCAGTTGAGTTAAGGAATCGAGTGTTAAAGTTGTCTTAATATGTTAAAATAAGTTAATTCATAGAATGGAGGGATACTGTGTTTGAGGTATTTGTAAAAAAAGTTAATTCTGATATCGTGATTAGATGGCTATTAACAAAGATCACCATTCCAGTAGCTGATATTTTAGCAGTGACCACAGATGATACGTATGGCGGAAAAGAAAAACAGGCAATCAGAATCGGAACGCCGTATGCCACAACAGATAGAGTCGTGATCGTCACAAAGAAAAGCACGTATATCTTATTTACAACCAACTATCTGTCGATACAACAAAAGCTAAACTCGTATATTAACCCAATTTAATAAATGCGCTGTTAAAATGTGTTGGCAATCAATTCTGGTAAACAAAGGCATCTTTCTGCATTCATTTTTAAAATCTTTCCAAAGCATTCTAAACACTTCACGGCCGTTCGCTAATCTCCAAATACTTTAACGAATTGATTTCTGAATGACCAAAACAAAAAGAAGAGGCCGCTGCCTCTTCTTTTTAAATGAACCGGAAAGGTTCTGTATGGATTTTTGATGGCAAATATTCACATTGCCAGTTCGGCTGTTGCTTCGCCATATGATCCACTACCCCTTGGATCATCACTTTTTCCACATGATGGCCGGGATCAATAATATTGAGGCCAATCGCCTGTGCGTCCTGTGCAACGTGGAAGTACATATCACCCGTTACATAGGCATCCGCACCAGCACGTTTGGCTTGTTGAATGTATTTATTGCCATCCCCGCCCAATACTGCCACTTTTTTGACGGTGGCATTCGGATCTCCGACCATACGAAGAGCCGGCACGTCAAGCTGCTGCTTGGCCCATTCTGCAAACTCCTTTAATGTCATAGGGGCCTCAAGTGTTCCCACACGGCCCAACCCCATCGCGACTTCTTTGTTTTCCAATGTAAAGACATCGTATGCGACTTCCTCATAAGGATGTGCCGCGAGCATTGCTTTGATGATCCGGTCTTTTTCGTTTTTGCGGACCACGACTTCCACTTTCGATTCAGCCGTTACTTCCATTTTTCCAGCTTCCCCAATGTAAGGATTGGCCTCACTTGTTGCTTGGAAACGGCCAGTTCCGGACAGCGTATAACTGCAATATTCGTAATTACCGATGGCACCTGCTCCTGCTTTGCCTAATGCTTCCCTAATTGCATCCTCGTGGCTTTCTGGAACAAATACAGCAATCTTGACCAGCTCCGCTTCAAATGTTGGCACTAGCACACTGGTATTCATCAACCCAAGAGCGCCTGCCAATAAATCATTGACCCCGCCTGTGGCCACATCCAAATTGGTGTGGGCAGCGTAAACCGCAATATCAGCCTTAATCAGCTTCTCCATCAATCGTCCTTGCGGGAAATCAGTTTGCAAGTTCTTTAATGGGCGAAAAATGGGCGGATGGTGAGCAATGATCAGTCCAGCCCCTTTGGTTATCGCTTCATCGACCACTTCTTCGTTGACATCCAAGGTGATCAGAACCCGTTCAATTTTTTTGTTTAAGGTTCCCACATGCAAACCAATCGGATCGCCTTCCATGGCTAAGTATTTGGGCGACCATTTCTCGAATTCTGCGATAATTTCTTGACCGTTAGGAATTTTCACGCTGCAACACCTCTTCTACTAACTGGATTTTCTCAATCAATTCCTGTTTTTTCACCATGATCTCTTCTGTTTGAGCAGTGGATTCCATAGAAGCAACAATTTTTTTCCATTGGCCGCTCTCGCGTTCCCACTTTTCATGGAAAATTTTTGTTTGTTCTTTCAGCAGTTCTGGACCCATCAATAATTGCTGCGGTGTCCATATGACAGTTGATGAGGCTTTTTCAAGCACCAAAATTTCGTAGATTTTTTCATTTTCTTTTAAAATTTCTTCTTCAACAATGGTCCAGTTGTTTGCAGTTGCCCATTCACGGATAGATTTCGCATGGACGTTCGGCTGCAAAATCAAGCGTTCTACGCCGGCAAGGCGCTCTTTCCCCTGTTCCAAGATGGAACAAATCAACGGGCCCCCCATGCCCGCAATCGTCACAGCGGTTATGTTGTCTGCCGGGTAGATGGCATCAAGTCCACTTGCCAGTCTGACTTGAATTTTTTCAGCAAGCCCCTCCTGCTGAACTTGTTTTTGAGCGGATTCATAAGGACCTTTAACGACTTCTCCTGCGACGGCTTTATCCACCACGCCATTTAATACGAGATGACAAGGCAAGTAAGCATGGTCGCTGCCAATGTCAGCAACTGCTGCACCTCTGGGTACGTAATGGGCGACTCTTGTCAGCCGTTGTGATAATTGTTGAGCATTCATTCAGATCCTCCTAACTTGACAGAAAAACCCTTAGCTCCAGAAGAACTAAGGGTTTTTAGATGCTATTCGAGTGATAGAACCCACTCAGCCATCGCTGCTGCGTTCTCTTCTTCTACAAGTCCGCCTGGCATCGTGCCTTTACCATTGATCAAAATGTCTTCGATGTCTGCTTGTGGAAGCTCAGTAGCCACTAATGATGGACCTACTCCGCCTTCATAGCTTGAACCGTGACAAGAAATACAGTTTGCCTGTGCGTGTGCTTCAGGATCGAAATCGCCAGCGGCTGCTTCTCCGCCTTCTTCACCTTCGGCTGCTTCTCCGCCGCCTTCTTCTTCTGCCGCTTGTTCTTCTGCGATTTCAGCTTCGTCGCTAACTCCTTGTACTGATAAGAAGAAAATGAGACCAATACCGAACGCCATGATTAAGATATAAGGTACAATTGCATTTTTTTGCATCTGTTAACCCTCCCTCTACTATGTTCTGCTAGATGATATTATTCGTATCATTCATTATTGTACTGTATTATCCGTGAAACGAAAAGTCTTATCAGATAACTTTTCCTTGTTTGTGACAAAAACGGTAATTAAATTGACTTGAGGTGCATCTACAGACAAGTTTCCTCGCTGGATTTCCAATAAAACTTATTTTAAAAAATCTTTTGCATCAGAAAGGCCTTGCAGTTCGCAAGGCCCGCTCTCCTTTATTTAGCAGCCAATTTGGCGCGCAATGACCATGCGCTGAATTTCAGAAGTGCCTTCACCAATTTCCAGTAATTTGGCATCACGCATATAACGCTCCACTTCGTATTCTTTCATGTAGCCATAACCGCCGTGAATCTGAATTGCTTCATCTGCTACTTCCATAGAAATTTCCGAAGCGTACAATTTCGCCATGGAAGCTTCTTTTGTGAACGGTCTGCCTTGGTCTTTCAACCAAGAAGCTTTGTAAACCATGTTGCGGGCCAGTTCAATTTTCATCGCCATATCCGCCAGCTTAAACTGAGTGATTTGGAATTCAGACAAAGGTTTGCCAAATTGCTTCCGTTCTTTCGAATAAGCCAAGGCTTTATTAAATGCCGCCTGGGCGATCCCTACGGCCATTGCTGCAATGCCAATGCGGCCGCCGTCTAATGTCACTAAGAACTGCTTAAAGCCCTCTCCACGGACGCCCAACAAGTTTTCTTTTGGCACCCGGACATTTTCCAGAACCAATTCTGTCGTATTGGAGGAATGCAGCCCCATTTTCTCGTAGTTGTCAATAATGGTAAACCCTTCGGCATCCGTTGGTACAATAATGGCACTGATCTCCTTTTTGCCGTTGTTCATTCCGGTAATCGCTGTGATCGCCAAGTGCTTGGCATGGCTGGCATTGGTGATGTAGACTTTCGAACCGTTGATGACCCAGTCGTCGCCATCTTCGACCGCACGGGTTTCCGTACCTCCAGCATCAGATCCGGCATTGGGTTCTGTTAACCCGAAAGCACCGAACGATTCACCGGTACAAATCGGCGTCAAGTATTTTTCTTTCTGCTCTTCAGTTCCAAATAAATTCAGCGGCGCTCCGCCAAGAGAAATATGTGCAGAATACGTGATTCCTGTGGACGCACAGGCACGGCTCAATTCTTCTGTCACAATCGCAAAACTGGTCGTATCTGCTCCGGCACCACCGTACTTTTCATCAAATGGCAAGCCCATCATCCCCATGTTGGACAACTGTTTGAAAATTTCAGTCGGAAATGCTTTGGAACGGTCACGGTCAATGGCACCGGGTGCCACTACTTTATCCGCAAATTCTTTCATGGTCTTTTTGATCATCTGCTGTTCTTGTGTCAAATCGAAATCCATTTGTGTACATCCCCTTTGTTATGAATACGCTTACACTTTTCATTATATAGGGAAAATTAAGTCAAACTCAAGCTTTAACCTGATTTCCTTTTTTTCTTCACCACAAAAAACCACTTCCAGATTTTCTGGAAGTGGCTTAGCGAATAGTTCTATTCGAGAAAATCTTTCAAACGCTTGCTGCGTGAAGGATGGCGGAGTTTACGCAACGCTTTCGCTTCAATTTGGCGAATCCGTTCACGTGTAACGCCAAACACTTTGCCTACCTCTTCTAATGTCCGTGTACGGCCATCGTCTAAGCCAAAGCGCAGACGAAGAACGTTTTCTTCACGGTCCGTCAAGGTGTCCAAGACATCTTCCAATTGTTCTTTCAACAGTTCATATGCCGCGTGGTCAGAAGGCGATTGCGCATCTGAATCTTCGATAAAGTCACCTAAATGCGAATCATCTTCTTCCCCAATCGGTGTTTCCAATGAAACCGGTTCTTGAGCGATTTTTAGGATTTCACGTACTTTTTCAGGCAGCAAATCCATTTCTTCTCCGATTTCTTCTGGAGAAGGCTCACGGCCCAGATCCTGAAGCAGTTGGCGCTGTACTCGGATCAATTTATTGATGGTTTCCACCATATGAACCGGAATACGAATTGTCCGTGCTTGGTCAGCAATGGCGCGTGTGATGGCTTGGCGAATCCACCAAGTGGCGTAAGTGCTAAATTTAAAGCCTTTTGAGTAGTCAAACTTTTCAACGGCTTTGATCAAGCCCATATTTCCTTCCTGAATCAAATCCAGGAACAGCATGCCGCGTCCGACATAGCGCTTCGCAATACTGACGACCAAACGCAAGTTAGCTTCAGCCAAACGCTTTTTCGCTTCTTCATCACCTTGTTCAATCAATTTTGCTAAACGGACTTCTTCTTCCGCTTTCAGCAAGTCAACACGCCCAATTTCTTTCAGGTACATGCGGACAGGGTCATTAATTTTAATGCCGGGTGGTACGCTTAAATCGTTCAAATCAAACTTGTCTTCAGTTGGCTTCATCAAACGGTCTAAGTGTTCCTCGTCATCGGATTTTCGTTCCAACTCGATGCCATGTCCTTCTAATTGGTCGATAAACTCTTCTACTGCATCGGATTCCATTTCGAAAACCGCTAATTTGTCAGCAATTTGTTCGTAATTTAGCTCTCCGGTTTTTTTACCTGTTTCGATCAGCTGTTTTTTGGCTTCCTCAACAGTTGCTTCCGGACCTTCAGTAGTCAATGGTACATTGCTTGCTTCAACTTCAGTTTGGCGTTCAGACTTCTCTGCCATGTGACTTCCTCCTTTAAAAAAAACCGGAATTAACTTACAATGATTTTCGTAAAGCAATCACTTCTTGTGCAAGAAGCAAAGCGCGCTTTAAGTCATGCTGTTTTTCCGCTTCTTTTGATTGCTGGATTTTTAGATTGATTTGCTGTTCGACCCGATGTTTTTTTAAGTGCTTTAAACAATCGGAAATTTCTTCATCTGCATGTTCCGGATCACGTTCAGACAATGCAGTTTCCATAACAAGTTTGCGAAGTTCTGCATCCTGTAAGGTCTCCAGGAATTTGTGGAAATCAGCTTTGTCCCATTCCTCATAAAAACCGAGCAATTGAACATACAGCGCTTGGAATTCTTCACTGACAAACGGGATGCCGCTGGCTTCGGCTGCTAACTTATCCATAACACTTGGATCTGCCAACGCATGTGACAGCAGCATCCGCTCCGCCCGGTGCAACGAAGTGACTCGCTTTTGCTCTTTTTTGACCGCCTTGATTGCAGGTGGTTCAGGGCGGTTTCGCTCAATCGTTTTGTTTTCAAGCTTTCGATAATGCTGTAAAATCGCTTCTTGAGATAATCCGGTTTCCTCTGATAATTGCTTTATATATAAATCCCGCTCTAAAGGCGAGGACCTACCGGCTAGTAATTGCAGCACTTCCTGAATATACTGAAGCAAATCATTCTCGTATTGAAAATTCTTGTGCCTGCGGGCGTGCATCATTGCGAATGCAATAAAAGCATGGGGCTTTCCGATAATCTGCTCTTTAAAAGCTTCGGCTCCGTTTTCGCGGACAAAATCATCCGGATCCATCTTGCCTGGCAAAACGGCTACTTCTACTTTAAAATTATCTTCGTTTAAGGAAATCGCTGCTCTTTTAGCAGCTTCCCAACCTGCATCATCGCCGTCAAAACATATTACAACTTCCTGTGCAAATCGTTTCATTTGCCGAATGTGCTGTGCAGTGAGTGACGTGCCCATTGTTGCTAAAGCATTGTCAACTCCTGCTTTACCCGCTGCAATGACATCCATAAACCCTTCAAACAAAATGATTTTCCGATTTTTGCGTATGGCGCTTCTGGCATGATGCACATTATAAAGCACTTGGCTTTTTTGGAAAATCGGAGATTCCGGGCTGTTCATATATTTCGCTTCTTGTTTGGTATGTTCAAGGACCCTACCCGAAAAGGCAATGACTTTGCCCGTTTCGTTCATGATCGGAAACATGATTCTACCGCGGAATCGATCAAAATAACCGCTTGACTGCTCACGAGGGATTGCCAATCCGCTCGATTCCAACTCTTCTTCGCTAAAGCCTTTTCGCTTGAGCGCAGACGCCATGTAATTCCATTCCGGGAGCGACCAGCCAATTTTATTTTTTTCGATCATTTCCCGTGTAAAGCCCCTATTTTCCAAATAGTCCAATGCCACTTGGCCTTCTTCCGTATTCAACAGAATATGGTGGTACATATCCGCAGCAAACTCGTGCATCAGGATCAATTGATGATCGCTTTTAGATTGCACAGGACCGGATTCAGCAGAACTCTGTATATCAACCTCAATGCCTGAACGGCTTCCGAGTCTCGATAAGGCTTCCTGAAATGATAAATTTTCAATATCCATCAAAAATGTGATGACATTGCCACCAGCTCCACAGCCAAAGCAATGAAAGATCTGCTTGTCGGCAGTGACAGAAAAAGATGGTGTGCTTTCTCCGTGGAAAGGGCAAAGACCGAACCAGTTGCGGCCTCTCTTGGTTAACTGAACATACTCACCGACGACATCCACAATATCTGTGCTGGACCGAATCTTTTCAATCACTTCTTCAGGAACTCGATTGGACATTTTTCTCACCATCTTTGTTTGCTTATCTTACTTTATTCGTGATTGAAAGACAAAATCCTTCATTTTTCGACAAAAAGATAAAGCAAACTATTTTATCCAATAGTAAGCTTTAGCCACAATTCTTCATTATAAAACGTTTATATCAAAAAATCTAGCAAAAAGAAAGAAAAACCGCCTGTGCAGGTGGTTTTCCCGAAGTTACTTTTGAAGTTTGCTTAGGATTAAGTTCGCCGTTTCTTCTACTGCACGATTCGTCACATCTACAATTTCGCAGCCGATGCGGTCCACTACTTTGTGAAAGTGGCTAATTTCTTCGTGAATGCGGTCGATTTTAGCGTAGTTTGCATCATCGTTTAACCCAAGAGCAATCAGCCGTTCTTTACGGATGTTATTCAATTTATCTGGCGAGATCACTAGGCCAAAGCATTTCTCCGGATCCACATGATACAGCTCATCCGGCGGGTCTACTTCAGGAACCAATGGAACGTTGGCAACTTTTAGCCGCTTGTGTGCTAAATATTGAGAAAGCGGTGTTTTGGATGTTCTCGAAATGCCGACCAAAACGATATCAGCCATCAAAATGCCGCGTGGATCGCGTCCATCGTCGTACTTGACCGCAAATTCAATTGCTTCTACTTTTTTAAAATAATCATCATCCAGTTTTCGGACCAAACCGGCTTCTTGGAGCGGCGGCGCATCTAGCTCTTTCTCTAACGCATCTAAGAGTGGCCCCATTAAATCTACAGCTGTAACGTAAAACTTTTTTGTTTCAGACTGCATATAGTCCCGCAGTTCTTGAGACACCAAAGTATAGACGATAAATGCTTTTTGAGCGACAGCCAACTTCACAATTTCTTGCAGATGATCGATCGAATCAATATACGGAAAACGTTTGAGGATTGCATTTTGGTCTGCGTTCAAGTATTGGCTGATCGCTGCTTTTGCGACCAGTTCCCCTGTTTCTCCGACCGAATCGGAGACAATGAATAAGCGGAGTGAATTCATAGTTGGCACCTCACAAATCGTGGTTTTCCGATAACGATAAAAACGCACGAGTAATATTCGTTTTTGTTAGTCTGCCGACGACCTTGAAGCCATCCGGCTGTTCTTCCACTACTGGCAAGGCATCGATTTGCTGATTGATGAGGCGATGCGCTGCCTGGATGAGTGATTCGTTTTTTGCGCAATACGTAATGTTTGGCATGCGCGTCATAATGATATGTACAGGAATTGCAGATAGATTCTGGCTGCCCAAACTTGCGCGCAGCAAATCTTTTCTTGACAGTACGCCAGTGAGATATGATTTTTTGTCCACAACAAAAAGCGTACCGACATCATCCAGGAACATTTGGCTGATGGCGTCATAAACGCTGACATCGTCCCTGACCACAACCGGAATCGATTGGAAATCCTTGACCTTCATATTATTCATCGTATCGGTGACATCCTGTCCCGGTTTTTTCCCCGAATAAAAATAGCCAACACGCGGACGGGCATCTAGAAAGCCTGCCATTGTCAGGATGGCTAAATCAGGTCGTAATGTAGATCTAGTTAGGCTCAAACGATCCGCTATCTGTTCGCCAGTAATCGGACCATTGCCTTTCACAATTTGAAGAATTTCTTCTTGCCGTTTATTGAGTTCGATTGGACTCACCGCCTCAAAATATAAATATGTGATACTCAATACCAATTATTATATACTAATCAACGTGATATTGCGAAGAAAACATTGCCGTGATACAATATGTAGGAACTTAACACAGGCAACGACGGATAGATAAGTACTGTAAACAAAAGCGAGCAGGGATGGTGTAAGCCTGCAACTACAGGAAAAGGTGATCCAGAGCCATTTACTATTTTAAGCGGACTGCATTTTGCAGTCAATCGAGGTGGAACCGCGGGTCTTAACGTACTCGTCCTCGGACATGTTAACATGTCCGGGGATGGGTGCGATTTTTTATTTTATGGAGGTAATTTTATGTCAATGGAAGATGTAGTAGCATTAGCAAAACACAGAGGATTTGTATTCCCTGGCTCTGAAATTTACGGAGGGTTGGCCAACACATGGGATTACGGCCCGCTCGGCGTCGAACTCAAAAACAATATTAAAAAAGCATGGTGGAAAAAATTCGTTCAAGAATCCCCTTATAACGTGGGATTGGACGCTGCCATCTTGATGAACCCTAAAACATGGGTCGCTTCAGGACATGTCGGCAACTTCAATGACCCAATGATCGACTGCAAAAGCTGTAAAACACGCCACCGCGCAGACAAATTGATCGAAGATGCATTGGATGCAAAAGGCATTGAATTGATCGTCGACGGCTTGTCGTTCGAACGCATGGCGGAACTGATTCAAGAACACGAAGTAAAATGCCCGACATGCGGCAAACAGGACTTCACGGATATTCGCCAGTTCAACTTGATGTTCAAAACGTTCCAAGGCGTCACAGAAGCTTCAACAAACGAAATCTTCCTGCGTCCAGAAACGGCTCAAGGAATTTTCGTCAACTATAAAAACGTCCAGCGTTCTATGCGCAAAAAAATGCCTTTCGGGATTGCCCAGATCGGAAAAAGCTTCCGCAACGAGATCACACCCGGCAACTTTACGTTCCGGACGCGTGAATTTGAACAAATGGAGCTGGAGTTTTTCTGCAAGCCTGGTGAAGATTTGGAATGGTACGCTTACTGGCGCGACTTCTGCAAAAAATGGCTATTGGATTTGAATATGGCGGAAGACAATATGCGCCTGCGCGAGCATGACCAGGACGAACTTTCCCACTATTCAAATGCGACGGTTGACATCGAATACAAATTCCCATTCGGTTGGGGCGAGCTTTGGGGCATTGCAGATCGCACCGACTTTGACCTGAAACGTCATATGGAGCATTCTGGAGAAGATTTCAATTACATCGATCCGGCAACCAACGAACGCTTTGTACCTTATTGCATCGAACCTTCTCTTGGAGCTGACCGTGTCACACTGGCTTTCCTTGTAGATGCCTACAGCGAAGAAGAGCTGGAAAACGACGACAAACGTACAGTGTTAAGATTCCACCCGGCATTGGCTCCTTATAAAGCAGCTGTATTGCCATTGTCCAAGAAATTGGCAGAAGGCGCAACTGGCGTATTTGCTGACTTAGCGAAACACTTCATGGTGGATTACGATGAATCTCAATCCATCGGCAAACGCTACCGCCGCCAGGATGAAATCGGTACTCCGTTCTGCATCACTTACGACTTTGATTCGGTTGAAGACGGCCAAGTAACCGTACGCCACCGCGATTCCATGGAGCAAACACGCATGCCGATCGCTGAAGTGCAAGCTTACATCGAAAAGCATATCCAGTTTTAATACGAAAAGCGGAAGTGCCTGATCAGCTCTGACAGGCATAAGGCAGACCGGCAGTGTGGCGTTCTTTGCCACACAGTCCGGGTTGACTTATGACCCGAAGAGCTAGGCACTGGAGTCTGGACACTGAAAAGCGGAAGCAGCCGGGTAGAGTCGACGGGCATAAGACGCGCTGGCGAAGCGGCGTTCTTTGCCGCACAGCCAGAGTGGCTTATGACCCGAGAATCTGGCTGCTGGAGTCTGGACACCGAAAAGCGGAAGTGCCTGGTCAGCTCTGACAGGTACAAAGCTATTTCTACACTTTTTTTAAATAAAGCAAAACAAAAAGAGTTGCCAAAAGACTATTCGTCTTTCGGCAACTCTTCTTTTTTCGGCAAAAATTCAGGTGTCCGTTCCAATTGTTCAAGGAATTTTCGTGACTTTAAGCGAATGCCTGCTTTTTCTTCGTAAATCGTGCGGACGATTTGTTTGAGCAAGGTCTTGGATTCTTTTTTCAAGGTCAAGGAGCCTACTCGTTCAATCGGCACAAAGTAGAAGGTGCGGATCAGTTTCACTAAAGCCGGACTCAAACGAATAATATAGCGATCAATATGGAAGCAGCGATGGCAGAGAAAGCCGAGTTCCTGAAACGAAAAAGCAAACTCTCCTTCAGTCGCGCCGCAGTTGGCACATTCGTGCAGCGTTGGCGCAAGGCCCGCCACCTGAAGCATCTTCCACTCGACAAATAAGGTGATCGCTTCTGGATCATGGCCATCATCGATAGCATGAAGTGCCTGATACAGCATATCGTAGATGACCGGCTGCGGCTCATCCTGCTCCGTTAACCGGTCAACCAATTCAGTCACGTAACTGGCATAAGCGGTCGACATGATGTCTTCCCGAATATGCCGCAGCGATTCCAGCGGATCACCTGCCTGCAATGTGCCCATGCCTCGTCCTTTGTAGATGGAAAAACTGCCATGGGTAAACACTTGGGTAATCGCGGCTAGCCGACTGGCTGGCTTTTTTGCCCCTCTGGCCATACAGGTGATTTTCCCCGCTTCTCTCGTAAACAAGGTAACAATTTTATTCGTTTCGCCATACGGCATCGTACGGATGACAATTCCCTCTACTTGATTTTGCATGGGAAGGACTCCTTAGTATTCGTCTTCTCTGAAGCCGAAATCACGTAAATGCATCGCTTTGTTGCGCCAATCTTTTTGCACTTTGACCCAAAGCTCTAAATACACTTTCGAACCGAGGAGATTCTCGATATCCTGGCGTGCGCGTGTACCAATTTGTTTGAGCAATACCCCTTTTTTCCCAATGACAATGCCTTTTTGGGAATCTCGCTCAACCATAATGATGGCCTGAACACGAATCATGTCTTTGTTTTCAGAATCCGGTGCAATTTTTTCAATGACCACGGCAATTGAATGCGGAATTTCCTCGCGCGTCAAATGCAAAGCTTTTTCACGGATCAACTCAGAAATAATAAAACGCTCTGGGTGATCTGTAATTTGGTCAGCCGGGTAGTACTGCGGCCCTTCTGGCAGTCGCTCGTTAATTTTCGCCAACAAAGTCTCGACGTTATTGCCTTCCAATGCTGAAATGGGAATCGCTTCTGCAAAATCAAATTCTTTGCGGTAGGATTCAATAATTTTTGGCAAATTATCCGGGTGCACTTGATCGATTTTGTTAATGACCAAAAATACTGGCACATCAATGCCTTTCAGCATTTCCAGTACATAGCGGTCTTCCTTGCCGACACGTTCAATACCGCTTGCAACAAACAGCAGTACATCCACTTCACGGAACGTATTTTTTGCCACTTTCAGCATAAAATCGCCTAATTTATGGCGCGGTTCGTTGATCCCTGGTGTATCGATGAAAATCATTTGGCTTTCGTTGGTCGTCACAACGCCCTGTACTTTATTGCGTGTAGTTTGGGGCTTGTCGCTCATAATGGCTATTTTTTGCCCCACTACTCGATTGAGAAACGTTGATTTGCCGACATTTGGACGGCCAATGATGGAAATAAACCCTGATTTGAAGCCGTTATTCTCTTGCTGCATACTTTAAATCCTCCGTTGAAAATGCGCCAGGGAGCAATTCACTGATAGTCGTTTCCTGGACGTCACCTTTTAAGTTTGTTAAATAAACCGGCATATCCGGTGAGCAGAACTCTGCCAACACTTGTCTGCATGCACCACAAGGCGATACAGGGCCTGGTGTATCTGCAGATACCGCAAGTGCCGTAAAGGTCTTATCGCCTTCAGACACCGCTTTAAAGACGGCTGTGCGTTCTGCACAATTTGTCATAGAATAGCCTGCGTTTTCGATATTGCAGCCCAAATACACTTTTCCATCAGCTGTCAGCAACGCTGCGCCGACAGGGAATTTTGAATAAGGCACATATGCATTGCTGCGTGCCGCGATCGCTTGCTCCATCAATTGTTCTTTTTCCATGTTTATCACCTCTGCGAATTTATAACCATTTTGGTAGAAATATCAGTAACCCAATTATAGCACTTGCCACGGCAAATACCAAAACAGCACCTGCCGCCATGTCTTTTGCCTGTTTGGCTAATGGATGCAGCTCAGAAGTCGCCAGGTCTACGACGCGCTCAATAGCGGAATTCACCATTTCCAAGGCGATCATACCGCCAATCAGCAGAATAACCACCAGCCATTCTACGTCGGACAAACCCGTCAAAAATCCTGCAAGCACTACCACCACGGCTGCAGCTGCATGGAAGCGGATATTTTGTTCTCGCTTTAACGCCGTAGCAATTCCTTGTGCTGCAAACTGGAATGAACGAAAAAACCTACGCGCCGCCATGTTGATCACGCGTTATGCCGAGTGAAACCAAAATTTCTTCTTGACGGGAAAACATTTTCTTTTCATCTTCATCTGTCATATGGTCGTAGCCCAGCAAATGCAAAAAGCCATGAATGGCCAGAAAACCCAATTCCCGTTCGAATGAATGGCCATAATCCGCAGCCTGCTCTTTTGTCCGGTCGAGCGATATGATAATGTCACCAAGCATGCGCGGTTCTGTGGAACCAATGATGGCCGTTTCGCCTTCACCCAGCTCTTCCATAGCAAACGAAATAACGTCAGTCGGCTGGTCTTTGCCGCGGTATTCACGGTTGATGTCGCGAATCATTTCATTGGTGACAAAGGTCACTGACACTTCAGAGGCTCCTAAGCCTTCTTCTTTTGCAGCGTGCTCCAATATTTTTTGCACAAACGCAAGTTCCTGCTCGTTCAGGCTTTCTGTTTCGTCCATAAAATCGATGGCGATCATAGCAGTTCCTCCTATCAATTGGTTTCTTTCGGATATTCAATGCGGGAATGGAAAATGCCATTTAAGGTTTCGCACATTACCGCCTTTACTTTCTTCAGCTCTTTTAAGGATATATCACATTCCTCGAATTGCCCATCTTTCAGTTTATCTTCTACAATGGCATCCACCAATTTTTTTATTTTTTCTGAAGTTGGTTCTTTCATCGAACGGACGGCCGCTTCTAAGCTATCTGCAATGCAAATAATGGCGATTTCTTTGGTTTGCGGTTTTGGTCCTGCGTAGCGAAAAGATTCTTCTATGATCTCTGGATCGGTTTCTTTTGCTTTGTAATAAAAGAATTTCAATAGGCTGGTGCCGTGGTGTTGCGCGGCTACATCCACGATCTCTTTCGGCATTTTGTACTTGCGGAGAACTTCAGCTCCCTGAACCCCATGCGCCAAAATGATATCCCGGCTTTTTTCCGGCGGCAGGCGATCGTGCGGGTTTTCGATATTTACTTGGTTCTCTATGAAAAACTGCGGCTGTTTGGTTTTGCCGATATCGTGGTAATAGCAGCCCACTCTTGCCAGTAATCCGTTAGCTCCAATTGCCTCACACGAAGCATCGGCCAAATTGGCGACCATTAAACTATGATGATAGGTGCCAGGTGTTTCCATCAGAATTTTTTTCAACAGGGGATGGTTGGGATTGGATAATTCGATCAACCGCATCGTCGACAACATCCCAAATGCCGATTCGAAAAACGGCAGCATACCGATTGCTAATGCACCCGACATTAAACCTGAAACAACTGCAGCTGCGAAATAAAAGCCAATCTCTGACCAGCTGTATTGTGTTTGGCCAATTAGCAGGTAAAAAGCAACAAACAATACATTCACGCCAGCAACTGCCAAACTGATCTGCATGATGCGCCCATGGCCCCCATCCCGGTCAATCAAGTAAACGGCCGCGAGCCCTCCTAAAAGAATGTACAGCGCTACATCTACTTGCAATGAAGAGGTATGAACGCTTTGCAGCATGATGCCCGCGGCCGCACTAATCAGAATCGTCACATAGACAGCTGCCCGTTCATTGACCAGCAACCTGACAAGCATACCAGCTAACGCTGTTGGAAAAAGAAAAGCAATCACCAATTCAAAGTTTTCACTGACAGCGTATATTAATTTCATAAGCGCCAATGAAATGGTAATGACCACAAGCATGACTAGAAATTCAGTTGCTTTTCCTCTTTCATCTTTGGTTGATCGTGACATCACTGCCGCCAAAAGGCCCATTGCGATGACCACAAAAATCAACAACCCAAGAAGCGGCCTGTAGTTTCGCTGTTCTTCCGTCATTCCAGCAAGTTCGAGTTGGCGATAAACTTCTCGGTCAACCACCTGACCTTCTTGGACTAGTACTTGACCTTGAAGAATGCGAGTAGGCTCCACGCTGTTGCGAACCTGTTCCACTTGCTCTGCGGTTAATTCTTCATTGATCAGCTCGTTTGGAATAATTCCAAATCTACCAATGGTTACGGCCGCCAGTACCACATTATCGGGAATTTGTTCGCTTCTGCGAATATCTTGTTCGATTTCAGTCCGAATTCGCGCCACTCCTTCTACCCGCAGCGGTTCTTCCAAATAATTCTGGAGAAAACGGTCTAATTCTTCTTGAACACTCAGCAGACTATTTGTAGAAAGCGACAATAAAGCATTCAGCATTTCATCTGTTAAACGCAAACCATTTTCACTGGTTTCCATGAGCCGAAGATCTTCGCGCAGCTGCGCCAGCAGTGCTTCAGAAGATGGCCCACTTTCGTCCTCTTCCGGTACTTTTTTGGCATCCAGCAAATAGCCAAAAAGAGATTCAACCACCGCAGATTGATTGTCGGCAATTTCCTCAACAAACTGATAGCTTGGTTCTACTTCTTCGGACACCCGCTGCCTTTCAAGCTCTGTTTTAATCGGATCTTCTACTGTTTTTTCAGAGCGTATCGTTTCTGGGGACAGCTGAAACAAGTTTATATCGTATGTATTTCCCCGAACTGAGTCCAATAAAAAAGCATATAAGATCAAGCCAGCTAATAAAATTCCCATCATCATTAATTTTCGATAGCCCAATTTTCTAAAAATCGCTAGTGCTTTTTGACGCACGTCTCTACACCCCGCATTCCATACATCCATCATAACAATTACAGAAATGGATTTCACCGTGAATTTCTAAAAATTTGAAATTATCTCCAATTAAATGAGTCAGAATTTTAATATGAGTTTCTCCAATACAAAAGGTGCGGAAATATAAACTTCCGCACCTTTTGTGAATTTCATTATTATGTTGGCTGCCCTTCATAAGCTTCAATAATTTTTGCCACGAGTGGATGGCGGACGACGTCCCCACTTTCGAGATACTGAAAATGGATATTGCGGACACTTTTTAAAATGGTTTCGGCTGCGATCAATCCAGATTCGGCGCCTCTCGGCAAATCAATCTGCGTCTTATCACCGGTAATAATCATTTTCGAACCAAAACCAAGGCGTGTCAGAAACATTTTCATCTGAGCTTTTGTGGTGTTCTGTGCTTCATCTAAAATAACAAATGCTTCATCCAACGTGCGCCCTCTCATATAAGCCAGCGGAGCGATTTCAATGGTGCCGCGTTCGATAAAGCGATTGGTCTGTTCCAATCCCAGCACGTCATGCAGGGAGTCGTATAACGGGCGAAGATACGGGTCTACTTTTTCCTTTAAATCACCTGGCAAAAACCCTAGGCTTTCTCCCGCCTCCACAGCCGGACGCGTCAAAATAATTCTCTTTACTTGGCCGTTTTTAAGAGCCTGCACGGCCATAACGACTGCCAAATAGGTCTTGCCTGTACCAGCGGGCCCAATGCCGAACACGAGATCCTTGCTGCGCACAGCTTGGATGTAATGGCGCTGGCCAATGGTTTTCGCGCGAATCGATCTTCCATTCGCATTGCGCGCGACTTCCTCGTCATAAAGTTCTGCAAAATATTCAATTGTTCCATTTTTCGCCATTTCAATAGCTGAGACAATATCCCGCTGGTCGATATTAATATTTTTACGGATGACCCGCAGCAATTGTTCAATTAATAATTTCCCTATATGCTTGCCTTCTTCAGAACCCGACAGCTTAATGACTTCCCCACGGGTGATAACTTGAATATCAAAAGCTTCTTCAATTAATGTTAAGTGATTGTCTGATATCCCGAGCAGCTGAACCGCTTCATTTGGGTCTTTCACATGTAATTCTAGTAAGTTGTTTTCTGTCATGTGGACGCTCCTTGGAATCGAGTATTTACTGCTAATTTCACTCTATCATTAAAGATAATCACTTGTAAAATATTTACCTTGTATTGCTTAACCACGGCAATTCCCCTTTCAGGATTTGGTATTTTTAAAAAAGCAGAAAAATCTAAATGGACTGTTTTACCCAAAGAAGTTGACATAATAATATTATTCAAATAAAAAAGCCGCCCAGTGTTTTCACTGGCCGGCTGCTGCTATCTTTTGGACTTTGGCGGCAATAAGATCTCCGCCATGATGATGCCTCTTCGAATGTCATCACTGCTCAGTGGCAGTAATTCATCCATATCTTTCTCAACTACAGGAGCAGAACCACCGCTTCGCAGTACACGAGCTTCAGTTTCCTTTATGCGGTCGTGTATCTCGTTCCGTGTTTCTCTCGGCGGAACTCGGCGTTGCACTTCTTGGCGCACTTCCCGTAAAGGGGTGCGATTGACTGCTTCTTCGATTTTTCTTTCGGCTTTTTCTGCAAGTTCTGGTCGTTGAGCTTTTTGATTCTGCAGTTCCCCATAAATTTCTTTCGCATAATCTTCCACTCGTTTGAACGTTTTTTGTCCGGACCGCCTGTCTGTACCAGTTGTTGATCTTGTCGAGACAGGTTTAGCCGGAGCATCATCGGCTGAATCTTTTTTGCCTTTATTGAAAAAAGCACTTACCGCCATGATCACCAGTCCAAATATGAGAGCCTCCATACGACAAACCTCCCTTATGGCTACCGCCGATTATTTATCGTCGGATTTGTCCATGCCTGTTTTCGAGATGGACTCCCGCATACCTGTATCTGCTTGAACATTTTTGTAATTGACGTAATCCATGACACCAATGTTGCCAGAACGGAGAGCTTCGGACATCGCCAATGGCACTGCTGCTTCGGCCTCGACAACTTTCGCTCTCATTTCGACAACTTTCGCTTTCATTTCCTGTTCGCTAGCTACAGCCATTGCACGGCGCTCTTCAGCTTTTGCCTGTGCAATTTTCTTATCTGCCTCTGCTTGTTCTGTCTGCAATTCTGCACCGATGTTTTTGCCGATATCAACGTCGGCAATATCGATCGATAAGATTTCAAAAGCTGTACCTGAATCCAATCCTTTAGAGAGAACTGTTTGAGAGATTAAGTCAGGATTTTCAAGAACTTTTTTGTGGCTTGTGCTCGAACCAAGTGTTGAGACAATCCCTTCACCAACACGGGCAACGATTGTTTCCTCACCTGCACCACCGACTAAACGGTCGATGTTAGCACGAACGGTAATTCTAGCTTTTGCTTTTACTTCGATTCCGTCCATCGCAACACCTGCGATAAATGGTGTTTCAATAACTTTCGGGTTTACTGACATTTGAACCGCTTCCAGCACGTCACGACCTGCAAGATCAATCGCTGCTGCGCGTTCAAACGGCAATTCGATATTGGCACGGTGAGCTGCGATCAATGCATTCACTACGCGGTCAACATTACCACCAGCTAAGTAATGGCTTTCCAGTTGATTGATGGTTACTGTCAACCCTGCTTTTGATGCTTTAATCAATGGATTTACGATCCGTGATGGAATAACTCGGCGTAATCTCATACCGATCAGTGTAAAGATGCTGATTTTCACTCCAGCGGCCAATGCTGAAATCCATAATGTAATTGGCACGAATGTGAAGAAAATTGCCAAAACGATGATGATACCTATTATTGCTGCACCTAAACCAATTGTTTCAAGTCCCATTGTTTTATTCCTCCTCTAATTTTTCAAGTTCCCGAACAACGATACGCGAACCTTCTACCTTGATAATCTTAACATCTTTTCCACCATCAATGAACCTGCCTTCAGATACAGCATCTATACGTTCGTCGTCCAGCTTGATGGTACCGGACGGACGAAGCGCCGTCACCGTTAGCGCAATTTTGCCAACAAGCTCCGGGCGATTTGTAGTCGATACATAGCCATGTTCCGTATCGGTGGCATCAGTCAAGATAATCCGTTTGAACAAATCCAGCCGTTTACCAAAGAATTTCACTACAATCACCATCCCTACTGTTGCTACTATCATTGCAATAAGTACTGCTATGGCAGTGGACTTAAGGTCTCCACCCGCTAACAAAACGCTGCCGATAATGGCCGCTATTCCCAGGAACCCGGCAACACCACCTGGAATGATAAATTCTGCGACCAACAGGCCAAATCCAATCACCAACAAAATGATGGACTCGTACCCTGCCAACCCGGCAACCAAATGCCCGTAAAAAAACAGCATCAGGAATGTCAGGCCGATAATTCCAGGAATTCCGACACCTGGCGTAAACAATTCAAGCAGCAACCCAAGCCCTGCAAATGACAAAAGAATTGGCACAACTAACGGATTGGTCAGAAAACGAGCGAGACTTTCCGAAAAAGTTTCGTCAACCATCACAACAGTGGCATCTTCTAAGCCTTTTAATGCAAGCAGCTCATCAAGAGAAGAAACGCTTCCTTCCGAATAGCCTACCTCTAAAGCTTCTGATGCACCGAGAGTCAATAATTCCCCTTCATCCACTCCCAACTCAGGGATAGTAGCCGAAGTATCTGCCATTGCCAGAGCATAGATAGGATTACGTTTGGCTGTCTCAGCCGCATTTCGCATGGATGCGAGCCAAGCACTATTGGCTTTGTCTGCAGCTGCATTTCCGCTTTGATCAATCACTTGTGCCGCGCCCATGCGGCCATTGGGATGCATGTATATCTCATCATTATGCAAAGCCAGGAAAGCCCCTGCAGAAAGTGCATCCTGATTGATAAAAGCCAGTTTTTCGAGCGAAGTTTTATTCAGCGAACGCGCTATCCCATCTGCTGCATCGACAAATCCACCCGGTGTATCAATTTCAAAAATAATGGCTTCAGCTCCAGCTTCTTCCGCTTCTTCAATGCCCCGTTCGATAAAAGCCTGCAGTCCTCTTTCAACTTCATCTTCGATTGGTATGACATAAACTGTCGAAGTGTCAGCCTGGATAGCCGGGAGCATGAGCAGAAACGATAACAGTAAAAGTCCAAAACCTAAATAGACTTTGACTCTGCTCAATGGGACCTCTCCTTTCACGTTACAGATTTACTGTTTGTATATATACGGATGAACAGGAATTAGGTTTCATTTTTCTAGGATATACTTGATGAATGAACACTTTTCTTCCTGTCCTGTTCCACTGCTTACTAATTAAAGCCTATAAACAGAAATTTTTTAAATATTGCCTAAAGTATATCTATTTTTATTATAAAGGAAAGTTTCTTCAATAACGAAGTAATGCGCTTACAAATGTGACAATTAGAAAAACCGCCAACACGAAGATCCGTGTTGGCGGTTTAGGCTGGTCGTTCATATTTTTTAAAAGTCATTATACTCGTTAAAGTCAATTAAAATTTACGTTTACGCGCAGCTTCTGATTTTAGTTTACGTTTCACGCTCGGCTTATCATAGTACTCGCGCTTTCTTACCTCTTGCATTGTTCCGGATTTAGAAACAGTACGTTTGAAGCGGCGAAGAGCATCTTCAATCGATTCGTTTTTACGAACGGTAGTTTTTGTCATCTCTTTTTCCCTCCCTCCGAACACACGTTGAAGCGAAGAACAACAAGTGTTATATACTCAAAAATTATATCGTATTCTCAAAGAAAGGTCAATAGTTAATAATCAGAATCTGAAGTTAACCCTTGCATGATTTTCACGCCAGAGCTGGCACCAATACGTGTAGCTCCTGCTTTAATCATCGCTTCTACGTCTTCCAGGCTGCGAACGCCCCCAGATGCTTTGACGCCCAAATCGGCACCGACTGTTTGGCGCATCAATTTTACATCTTCAATTGTTGCTCCGCCCGTAGAAAAACCGGTAGACGTTTTGACAAAGTCTGCTCCTGCTTCTTTAGACAGTTGTGAAGCAGTTACTTTCTCTTCGTCTGTAAGCAAGCAAGTTTCAAGGATCACTTTTACGATCGCTTTGCCTTTTGCTGCATTGACGACTGCTTCAATGTCTTTTTTGACGTGATCATTATTGCCGCTTTTTAAGGCGCCAATATTTAAGACCATATCAATTTCGCCAGCGCCTTTTGAAATGGCATCTGTCGTTTCGAATGCTTTTGTTTCAGGTGTAGATGCCCCCAGCGGGAATCCGATAACCGTGCATACTTTCACACCACTGCCCGTTAATGCTGTTGCTGCTGTTTCAACCCAAGTCGGATTGACACAAACAGATGCGAATTTAAACTCGGCCGCTTCTTTACACAATTGAACAACTTGGCTTTCTGTCGACTCGGGCTTTAATAAGGTGTGGTCAATATAAGATGCAATGTTTGTCATGAATAAAATCTCCATTCTATTAAAAAGTCATTTTGTTTACCAGGTAATTTCCCCCAACCGGGAAATGTCGCTGCAGCTCAGTGCCCTGTATGTTGATAGTCTTTAGAGTACACTCTCAGCTTTATTCGAATTCGCAGGAAATAGCAGCCAGTGCATACAAAGGCGCCGTTTCTGTCCGCAAAATTCGTGGTCCGAGAGAAGTAAAGGTGGCATCAATATTTTTCAGTGCTTCCACTTCGGCATCAGAAATGCCGCCTTCAGGACCAAACACAATCAGGACTGAATCTTTATCATACAACGATTTCAAAGTTTCAGCAAACCGCTTTCTGCTGCCTTGCCGCGCCTCTTCTTCGTACGCAACAATCACCATATCATACGATTCAGCCTGGTTTAGCAGCTGCTTAAAACTATAGATGCTGTGAATTTCAGGAACATGTGTCCTGTGAGACTGTTCAGCAGCTTCCTTGGCAATTTTTTGCAAACGCCCAATTTTCTTCTCACTCTTGGAACTGTCCCATTTTACGATGGACCGTTCTGCAGCAAATGGCTGCAGCGCGAACATCCCAAGCTCGGTCGCTTTTTGAACAATCAAATCCAGCTTGTCGCCTTTTGGAAGCCCGCAAGCAATGGTCACTTTTTTTGGCAGCTCTACTTGCGTTTCCAAAACTTCTCCAAGCTCTACTTCCACCTCAAATTCAGTTGAACGGATCGTTGCCAAGTGAGCCTTGCCTTCCATAACCGCAATCAGCTTTTCTCCAACGGTTTGACGCATAACTTTGGCGATGTGCTTTGCATCATCGCCAGTTATCGCCACTATTTGATTTTCAGGAAGCTGTCCTTCTATAAAGTATCGTTGCATCGTGGCACCCCGTTATTCAGGTTTTTTTGAAATGATGGTAACCCAGTCTTCCATCATCATAATGTCTTCAATCACAAAACCGGAAGTTTCCAGTGCCGCTTTGACGTTATTTTTTTTCGCTGCGATAATGCCTGAAGTAATGTAGCGACCACCCGGCCTAACAATATTGAAGGCATCATCTGTGAACGACATAATGACTTCAGCCAAAATATTGGCGACTACTACATCACCTGGCTGGTCAATTTTGTCAACCAGATTGCCTTCTTCCACTGTCACTGTATCTTGCACTTTGTTCAACTTAACATTGATGGTTGCTGCTTTTACAGCGATGTCATCCAAATCAAGTGCATAGACTTCTTTAGCGGACAGCAATGCTGCTCCAATCGCCAGTACACCAGATCCTGTTCCGATATCAATGACCCGGTCGCCTGCACGAACGGTTTTCTCCAGAGCTTGGAGACTCATCACCGTTGTTGGATGGGTTCCTGTCCCAAAAGCCATTCCCGGATCCAATTCAATGATCAGTTCATCACTCGAAACTGGATTGTAAGTTTCCCACGTCGGAACAATGGTGAAACGCTCGGAAATCTTGACAGGGTGGTAATATTTTTTCCAGGAAGTTGCCCATTCTTCTTCATTGACTTCACTGATGGTTATTTCGTTTTTGCCAATGTTAATGTCGAATGAGACCAGGTTATTGATGGCCAGTTTAATGGCCTCGACGGTCTCTCCGAGAAAACTGTTGACCGGCAGATAGGCCTTTAGAATAACCCCATCTACTGGAAAATCGTCCGGATCCAGCGAATAAATTTCGCCAAAACGATATTCCCTTTCTTTTGTCAAATCTTCTGAGTCCTCGATGACAACTCCACTGGCTCCTGCTTCGTGCATGATGTTGGAAACCGCTTCAATTGCCTCATTTGTCGTATGGATCGCCAGTTCTGACCATTTCAATTGTGCCCAGCTCCTTTTTCATTTTTACAGGCAGCAAGACTCCTGCTTCCTGCAAGAGTCTGCCGTTTGTAAAAATTGAATTGCATTGATAAACAACAAATCAAGTACGTCCACTGCTTCTGCTCTTTTACTCACCTTTGATGGTGCGTTTGATTTTGTCAAAAAGTGAGCTGCTGTGCTCTTCCGGAATATCTCCGCTGATTTCAGCGAATTCACGCAAAAGTTGTTTTTGTTTCTCGCTGAGTTTTGTCTGAGTTTTGATGCGGACAATCACATGCTGGTCGCCAGTTCCGTATCCGTGAACATTTTTCACGCCTTTGCCTTTTAGACGGAAACGTGCGCCGCTTTGCGTGCCGGCAGGGATTTTCAACTTCACTTTTCCGGAGATGGTTGGCACTTCAATTTCATCACCCAATGCTGCTTGTGGATAGGTAATGGAAATATCCAAGTAAATATCATCGCCTTCACGCTGGAACTGCTTATGCGGTCTTACGCGGAACACGACATATAAATCGCCGCTTGGTCCCCCATTGACACCTGGTGCACCTTGGCCTGTGACACGCAATTGCTGGCCATCATCAACACCGGCTGGGATGGTAACTTTGATTTTCTTCACTTTGCGGACTTTCCCTTCACCGCGGCAAGTTGTACATTTTTCTTCGATAATCTGTCCAGTTCCTTCGCAATGCTGGCAGGCACGGCGATTGACCATGCGACCAAAAGGCGTGTCCTGTGTCACATTCATCTGGCCAGAACCTTCACAGTACGGACATGTTTTTTTCTTGGTTCCCGGCTTTGCGCCCGAACCGTCACATGTTTCACATGTTTCGTCTTTTGGAAGTTCTACTTCTGTTTCTTTTCCAAACACGGCATCCATGAAATCGATGGTCATGGAATATTGAAGGTCATCGCCTTTGCGCGGAGCATTTGGATCACGGCGTCTCGTACCGCCGCCAAAGAAGGTGCTGAAGATGTCGTCGAATCCGAATCCGTCTCCGCCGCCCCCAAAGCCTTGATTTGGATCTTGATGGCCAAACTGATCGTATTGTGCACGTTTCTGCTCGTCACTCAATACTTCGTAAGCGTCTTTAACTTCCTGAAACTTCGCAGGAGCATCGGCTTCTTTATTGATATCCGGATGGAATTTTTTTGATAAGGTCCGGTATGCTTTTTTAATTTCTTCTTTAGAAGCAGACTTGGATACGCCTAATACTTCATAGTAATCTCGTTTATTCATAAGTCACTCTCCCTCTAGCAATCAACTGTAATTGTACACGGTTTAAATCGCTGTTGCAAAGACATTGAAAAAGCCAAAGCATGTTGCTTTGCTTTGACTTTTCAATGACCCGTTTATTTTTTGTCGTCGTTTACTTCTTCAAACTCAGCGTCCACTACATCGTCGTTGCCTGGCGCCGCGCCTTCTTCTTGGGATGCTTGCTGAGCTGCTGCTGCCTGCTCATAAGCTTTCATTGACAGACCTTGCAGGATTTCCTGAAGCTTGTCTTTTTTCTCGCGAATGTCGTCAATGTTGTCTGACTCCAATGCCGCTTTAAGTTCATCGCGTGCATCTTCCGCTTGTTTTTTCTCTTCTTCTGATACCACTTCACCAAGATCAGCGATTGTTTTATCAGTTGTGAAGACAGCTTGATCGGCTTCGTTGCGAAGTTCAACTTCTTCTTTTACTTTCGCATCCGCATCTGCATTTTCTTCCGCTTCTTTAATCATGCGATCAATCTCTTCATCAGTCAACGATGTGTTGGACTGAATAGTGATTGTCTGTTCTTTCTGAGTTCCAAGATCTTTCGCCTTAACGCTAACAATACCGTTTTTATCGATATCGAATGTTACTTCGATTTGAGGCACGCCACGCTGTGCTGGTGGAATATCTGCCAACTGGAAACGGCCAAGCGTTTTGTTGGCTGCTGCCATCGGACGCTCACCTTGCAATACATGAATATCTACAGCTGGCTGGTTGTCAGCAGCAGTTGAGAAAGTTTGGGATTTTGAAGTTGGGATCGTTGTGTTGCGCTCGATCAATTTTGTGAATACACCGCCCATTGTTTCGATACCAAGTGATAATGGCGTTACGTCCAATAATACAACGTCTTTCACGTCGCCAGTTAATACGCCGCCTTGTACTGCCGCACCCATTGCGACAACTTCATCCGGGTTAACGCCTTTATGTGGGTCTTTTCCAGTTTCTTTCTTAACAGCTTCTTGTACAGCTGGGATACGTGTAGATCCACCAACAAGGATAACGCGGTCAAGTTCAGAAGCTGAGATGCCAGCATCTTTCAATGCCTGACGAGTTGGCCCCATCGTACGTTCAACTAATGAAGAAGTCAATTCATCAAATTTTGCACGGCTCATTGTAACTTCCAAGTGAAGCGGTCCCGCTTCTCCTGCAGTGATAAACGGCAATGAGATTTGAGTAGAAGAAACACCGGATAGATCTTTTTTCGCTTTTTCAGCAGCGTCTTTCAGGCGTTGTGTCGCCATTTTGTCTTTAGACAAATCGACGCCGTTTTCTTTTTTAAATTCTTGTACTAAATAATCGATGATCAATTTATCGAAATCATCTCCGCCCAGTCGGTTGTCGCCGGCAGTAGATTTTACTTCAAAAACGCCATCGCCCAGTTCAAGGATTGAAACGTCGAATGTACCGCCGCCAAGGTCGTAAACAAGAATCGTTTCGTCTGTATCCGTTTTGTCTAAACCATATGCAAGCGCAGCTGCAGTCGGCTCGTTGATGATGCGTTCCACTTCAAGACCCGCAATGCGGCCAGCATCTTTAGTTGCTTGGCGCTGTGCATCATTGAAATAAGCTGGTACAGTGATAACCGCTCTTGTTACTTTTTCGCCAAGGTAGTCTTCGGCATAACCTTTGATGTATTGAAGAATCATTGCAGAAACTTCTTGAGGCGTATAGTCTTTGCCTTCAGCTGTTACTTTTTCCTGTGTACCCATTAAACGTTTTACAGATTGAATCGTGTTCGGGTTTGTGATCGACTGACGTTTTGCCACTTCGCCGACTTGGCGCTCCCCATTTTTAAAAGCTACTACAGAAGGAGTTGTACGGTTGCCTTCTGGATTTGGAATAATTTTTGGTTCGCCGCCTTCTAATACTGCGACTGCTGAGTTAGTTGTACCTAAGTCAATACCGATAATTTTGCTCATGATTAAATTCCTCCAATATTTTTATTCGTTTACTTTTACCATAGCCGGACGAAGAACGCGGCCTTTTAGGATGTAGCCTTTTTGCAATTCTTGCAGGACTGTTCCCGCTTCAGCAGAATCATCTTTTTCCTGCATGACGGCTTGGTGGAAATTCGGGTCGAAGGGTTCGCCAACCGCTTTAATTTCTTCAAGTCCTTCACGGCTTACAGCTTCAGTCAAGGATTTTTGTACCATTTCGACACCTTTTAGCAAGGAAGCCGACTCTTCGCTGGTTGTTTGAAGCGATAATGCCCGCTCAAAGTTGTCCAGCACTGGAAGAAGATCCGCCAATAAGGATTGAGAACGGAATTTATTGGCGATTTCTCTGTCTTTTTGAGTACGCCGTTTGAAATTATCATAGTCAGCCAAAAGGCGCAAATATTTGTTTTGTTCAGCTTCAAGCTGCTTGCGAAGCTCTTCAGTTTCATCAACAGCTTCCTCTTCGGCTGTAACGCCAACTTCTGGTGTCTCTGTATCCGCAAATTCTGCCTGCTCTTCTGTTTCCAAGACAGGCTCTGTTGCTTCAACTTGATCAGCCGCTGTTTGTTCTTCAGTTTTTAGGGATTTATTTTTTTTAGGCAAATCTATTCCTCCTTTGTTCACGTTCCTTTAAACATACGGGTCAGTTCTTTCGACAAATCGCCGCTCAATAAATCCAATATCGAAACGATGCGTTTGTAATCCATTCGTTTCGGACCGATGATGGCGATTGACCCTGTCTGTTCTTCACCGATATTATACGATACCGTAATGACACTGCAATCTTCCATTGCCGACAGCGCGTTTTCCGAGCCGATGCGAATATGGAGGCCTTGGCTTCCTACTGGCAAGATCAGCGGAATGTGCTTGGCTTCTTCCATGACATCCATCAAATCCCTGATTTTTTGAAGATCATGGAAGTCCGGCTGCTTCAGGATGTTCAGCTTGCCGCCGTAATAAATGTTTTCGTCGTCATGCGGCAGCAATACCGCATTCCTGAAAGTATGGAACAATTCACCGTAACGCTCAACGTGCTGTTTTAAAATGGTCAGCGTCTCTTGTTCTAGCCGCAAGTGCAAGTTGTTCAGCGACACGCCGACAAGCCTTTCGTTGAGGATATTGGCCATTTTCTCAATATCCGACGGATTGAGGCCCGGCGGAATGGAAAACACACGATTTTCCACATGCCCTGAATCGGTTACGATGATTGCAACCGCCGTGTCTTGCGCCAAAGGAACAATCGACAGCTTTTTGACAATGTGCCGGCGCACATCAGGACCCAATAAAATGGACGTGTAATTGGTCAGTTCCGAAAGAATCATTGCAGAGCGTTTGATGACTTGCTCCGTCTCTGTCAATTTCTCCTCAAAAACCGAGCGCAATTGCACAATGTCCTGCTGTGGCAAAGGCCTTGGTGTCAGCAGGTGGTCGACGTAATAACGGTATCCCTTCTCTGAAGGAATGCGTCCGGAAGACGTATGGGTTTTTTCCAGAAAGCCCATGCTTTCCAAATCCGCCATTTCGTTGCGGATGGTCGCCGGACTAAACGAAATTCCGGCTTTTTTGGAGAGTTGGTTCGATCCTACCGGCTGCGCTGATTGAATGTAATCATCTACCGTCACCTTTAAGATGAGCAGTTGCCGTTCTGTTAACATGATCATCACCTCTGTTAGCACTCTACGTACCCGAGTGCTAATACTACATTAAAATTAACAAATATAATGACCCTTGTCAACGGAAGTGCTTTAAGCCAATAAAAATTGTTCAAACACTTCATTGCCGACAAATCGGCCTTTCTTGGTCAAACGAACAAAGCCTTCCGAGATCTCCAAGTTTTCCTTGGATATTTCTTTATCGAGTATGTTGCCATAAACATCCTGTATCGGCTTTTGGAATTTTTCCTGAAAATGAATGAGCGACACACCCGAAGTTTTTCGCAGACCCAGAAACATTTCTTCTTCCATTTTTTCATGAACCGGCACTTCATGCGTATTCAAAATTGGCCGCTCACCTGCGTCTAACGGTGCCATATATTTTTTCAATGGCCCGGCATTTGAATAGCGGACGCCATCCACATAGCCGTGTGCTCCGGCTCCAACACCGATGTATTCGACATTGTCCCAATACAAAAGGTTGTGGTGCGATTCGAGTCCAGGACGCGCAAAGTTGGAAATTTCATATTGTTTCAACCCGCGGATGTCCATTTCATTCATCAGCTTGTCGTACATATCGGCTTCCAGATCTTCTGTCACCGTATTCAACTTGCCTTTTGTCATCAAATTATAAAACACGGTTTTTGGTTCGATGATCAGCGAATAGGCAGAAAAATGCGGCAGGTCAAATGCAAAGGCTCGCTCAAGCGTATCGTCCCATTGCTGCATCGTTTGCCCAGGCAATCCGTACATTAAGTCAAAGCTCAAATTTTCGAAACCGACCAGACGGGCTGAATCGACGGCGCGTTTCACGTCTGAATTGCTGTGGGTACGCCCCAATCGTTTCAGCAGATCCTCATCGAACGACTGGACACCCATACTCAGGCGGTTGACGCCACCGTCAAACAACACTTGCATTTTGTCTTTCGTCAATTCGTCCGGATTTGCTTCCGACGTCCACTCGAGGTTTGCCGCCATCGGTACGTAGCGATGAATATAGCCCAGCAACTTCTCCAATTGTGCAGGAGTTAGAGAAGTCGGGGTTCCGCCTCCCAAAAAGATGGTTTCCAGCGGATGATCGAGCGCCCCTTGCTGTTTCCATAGCGCCAGCTCTTTGCCTACGGAATCAATATAAGCATCTACCGGCTGATCTTTGAAATACACTTTATTGAAATCGCAGTAAAAACAAATTTGGTGGCAGAATGGAATATGGATATACAATCCTTTAACCATTTTATTTCCTCTTTTCTAATAAGAAAAGGAGGCTGAAATTCCCGCCTCCTTTTTTTCGTTTATTTTGATTGGTCGTCCATTTTCAGGATCGCCATAAATGCTTCTTGAGGTACTTCAACAGATCCAACTTGCTTCATCCGTTTCTTGCCTTCTTTTTGCTTGTCGAGAAGTTTCCGTTTACGGGAAATATCTCCACCGTAGCATTTGGCAAGAACGTTTTTGCGCATGGCACTGATGGTTTGTCGAGCCACAATCTTCTGTCCGATAGCGGCTTGGATTGGCACTTCAAACTGCTGGCGCGGAATCAAGTTTTTTAATTTATCAACAATTACTTTTCCTCGTTCATAGGCAAAGTCACGGTGAACAATAAAGCTCAGCGCATCCACTTGCTCGGTGTTCAACAAAATATCCATCTTCACGAGCTTGGATTCTTTGTAGCCGATCAGTTCGTAGTCAAATGAAGCGTAGCCTTTTGTGCCTGATTTCAACTGGTCAAAGAAATCATAAACGATTTCAGCAAGCGGCAGCTCATAAATGATGCTGACACGGCTGTCATCAACATAATCCATGGTCATGAAATTGCCGCGTTTTTTCTGGCAGATTTCCATAACTGCACCGACATAATCATTCGGCACCATAACAGTGGCCTTAACATAAGGTTCTTCAACCATCTGGATTTTTTGTGCATCCGGCATCATGGCAGGGTTATCGATTTTCAAAACTTCCCCGTCTGTCATGTGGACATCATAAATTACACTTGGTGCAGTTGTAATCAAATCAATATTGAATTCACGCTCAATGCGCTCCTGGATAATCTCCATATGCAACAGGCCAAGGAAACCGCAACGGTAGCCAAAACCAAGTGCCTGGGAAGATTCCGGTTCAAACTGAAGTGCGGCATCGTTCAATTCCAGTTTTTCCAGTGCATCACGCAAATCGTTGTATTTTGAGGTGTCAATTGGGTACAGACCGCAATAAACCATCGGATTCAAACGGCGGTAGCCCGGCAATGCTTCTGTTGCAGGGTTGTTAGCCAGTGTAATCGTATCACCAACTGTTGAATCGCCAACATTTTTAATGGCCGCTGTCAGGAAACCAACGTCGCCAACCGTCAATTCGTCACGCAAAATGGCATGCGGGGTGAAAACTCCTGCTTCAATGACTTCAAATTCTTTTCCGGAAGCCATCATTTTGATGCGGTCTCCAGGTTTCACAGTTCCTTCAACAATGCGGATATATGCGACAATGCCACGGTACGGATCGTAAAGAGAATCAAAGATCAACGCTTTTAGCGGTGCGTTCGGATCACCCGTTGGCGCTGGAACTTTTTCAACAATCTGTTCCAGAATATCTTCAATGCCGATTCCCGCTTTTGCAGATGCCAATACGGCTTCAGAAGCATCCAGCCCGATAACTTCTTCAATCTCGTGGCGGACACGTTCCGGATCGGCTGCAGGCAAATCAATTTTGTTGATAACCGGCAGAATTTCCAAATCGTTATCCAAAGCCAAGTAAACGTTTGCCAGTGTCTGCGCTTCAATTCCTTGGGCTGCATCGACAACGAGTACAGCGCCTTCACAAGCAGCAAGGCTTCGTGATACCTCGTAAGTGAAGTCGACATGTCCCGGTGTGTCGATCAAATGCATAATATAGATTTCTCCGTCTTTCGCTTTGTAATTAAGCTGAACGGCATTTAATTTAATGGTAATGCCACGTTCCCGTTCAAGATCCATGGAATCCAGTGACTGTGCTTTCATTTCTCGGGAAGTTAGTGCTTCCGTCATTTCTAAAATTCGGTCTGCAAGCGTAGACTTACCATGGTCAATGTGCGCAATAATCGAGAAGTTGCGGATTTTGCTTTGCCGGGATAATCTTTCCTCATTATTCATTCTCTTCACTCCTATATAAACTACTATGAATTATAGCAGTACAGCAGACATTGAGCAATGAAAGCTCCTGAAATCATTTAACTGTCAAGGAAAACTTCTTTGCATGTATCTATTGCATTCCTTCCCCCGATTTGATAAAATAACTGTTGTTGTATAGAGACATTAAAGAGTTGAAATGATTTCTTCTCTTTCTTACTTGTCTAGGAGGTGAAAGATATGCCAAACATTAAATCTGCAATCAAACGTGTGCGCACGAACGACACTAAAAACGCTCAAAACTCACATGTAAAATCAGCAATGCGTTCTTCTATTAAGAAAGCTGAAACAGCTTTGACTAACAAAGACGATAACGCTAGCGATACTGTAAAAGCGGCGATTAAACAGGTGGAAAAAGCGGCTTCTAAAGGCTTGATCCATAAAAACACTGCAGCTCGTAAAAAAGCTCGCTTGATGAAACAAGCGTAAAACATGTAAAAAGCCGGTTCCTCTAAAGGGAACCGGCTTTTTTCTATACTTTTTTAACGCTGCGCTTGCCCGCCGCGCTTCATCAGAAAAAATTCCAGAATGCGGTCGCGATTGCCGCTGAGTGTTTTCAGCTGCAAATCAATTTCAGCCAAATCACCGAGCACTTGCAACAATCGTTTCTCAGAAATCTGCTGGCGTTTTTCCACCAACAACTTGACACGGTATGGATGGGCTTTTAATTGTTTGGAGATTTGCTGTGCGTGATAGCCTTTTTTCTGCAAATAATACACTTGGATCATAAACCGAATCTGCGATGCCAATAAGGCTGTCAATGCAACCGGCTCTTCTTTTTGCCGCAGCAGGCCATAATACACGCTGAGCGCTCCGCTAATATTGCCGTCGAGATATGATTGCAGCATTTTAAAAGCATCCTGTTCGAGTGTCCGAGCCGTCATGTTTTCCACAAGCTCAACCGTAATGTCTTCCTCTGCAGATCCCAGGTATAGAGACATCTTCTCAATTTCCGACGACAACAGCGTCAAGTTGGTGCCAGCCATCTCCATGAGCTTCTGAGCCGCCTTCAGGTCAATGCCTTTGCCAAAACTTTTTGCTTCGTGCATCAGCCAACTTTCCAAGTCATTTGTCTGCAGCGGTTTAGCTTCCACCAATACAGTATGTTGCTTGATCAGTTTGGTTACTTTTTTTCGTTCGTCCAGCTTCTCATAAGGCGCCACGAAAATCGTCACCGAACTTCCCGGCGGATGTTCCAGCCAAGCTTCCAGCGCTTTCAAATCATGGTTAATTTTTTCTTTGCCGCGTTCTGCCGCTTTCAGAAACGACGCATTCCGCGCAATGATCAGCTTGCGGTCGCTGAAAAAAGGGATGGTATCCGCTTCGTCGATGACATGTTCAACAGGGACTTCATCCAAATCAAAAAAAGTCAGTTCCAGTTCGCCGCCATCTGTTAATTTATCTTTTAATAAGTCCAAGGTTTTTTCAATAAAATAGCTTTCTGTTCCTACAATGAGATAAACAGGGTCTATTTGTCCGCTGCGTATAGATTTCCACACGGAAGTAATCATCGTATCAGCCTCCCTTCTCTCTACTATATCGGATTTTTACCGCTTTGGGTATTTGACAGTTATGTGTCGGCACGTAAATTCCCCTCTTTATGTTTACTTCAATCTAGATTTTTGCGTTGGCTTCGCTTATAATTAGAAGGAATTAGGAGGGATTTCAATGAATGAATTTGAACAGAATGTACAGTCCAAGCGTAACGATGCAATTGACGCAGGTATGGGCTTTGTCGTATCCTTTGGATTTTTCGCCCTTATCTTTATCATTGCTGGAGTTGTACAATTCGCAGCACGGTAATTAAATCAAAAAAGGTTCCATGTCTAACGACGTGGAACCTTTTTTTGTTGCTTATATCAAGACAAACTTCTCTTCTATCATCTCATGGTCTCAAGTTCAATTTTTCCTTTTTCGTAAAGCAGCTGGATGGTCCCATTTTCTGCCGTGTTTAGCGTATTCAGCTGAAGCTTACCAAACCGTTCCACGACTTCTGCACTCGGATGGCCATAACGATTGTCTGCACCTGTGGAAAAAATTGAAAGTTTGGGTTCCAGAAGCCTTAAAAACTCTTCGCTGCTGGAAGTCTTGCTGCCATGATGTCCCACTTTCAATACCGTCAGTCCGGCAAGTTCATTGCCATAAGGCGAAAGCAGCTCTTTCTCGCCATCCGCTTCCAAATCTCCCGTGAATAAAACACGATAATCCCTGGTTTTCATCAACAGAACAAGCGAATCATTATTTCCTTCATATTCCGCATCCAGAGGAGACAAATAAGTAAACTGTGTGTCTCCAATCGTCCAATTTGATCCCGCACCTGGAAAAGCCACTTCGGCTTCAACAGCATCAGGGGTGAGCTCCACCATTAATGCATTTGATGCAGACCCCGGTGTCAAATGGAGTTCATTTACCGAAAATAACCGGAAAATCTCCTCCGCCCCTTCGGCATGATCCGCATCCGGGTGGGAAATAATAAACGTATCGATCGACGAAATGCCACTGCCTTTCAAATAGGGTGCCACAACCTGACGCCCGATTTCATAAGGTTGCTTCCTCTCTTTGAAAGCTTCCGTATCAAATCTTAGCACCCCTCCGCTATCAATCAAGTAAACCGCCTCTCGGTATGGCATTTCGATCAGCGCACTGTCCCCCTGGCCAACGTCTATAAAAGTTACCTTCAAGCGTGGATCCAGATAAGGCAATGCCGAAAACACGATAGCCGGCACCAAAAGAATCAGCAGCTGCCGCAGACGGAATTGCCGTTCAGCAGCACAATAAAACAAATAGACGCTTGCTGTCAGCAACGCTGCCATAAAGAAATCAGGTTTGCCAGGATTCCATAATTGATAGGGCAATTCAGCCAGCCAACTCATAAAACGATCGATTTCTCCCCGCAATGGTTCATAAAAATAAAACACAAAGTCTGCAGCCGGCTGAAATAATACCGTCAGAAAAAGCAGCAAAAAATTGGCTGGCAAGATCAGCAATGTGAATAAAGGAACAAATATGCTGTTGACCACAAATGCCGACAACGACAACTCATAAAAGTGAAACAGCAGCAAAGGATACAAAGTCATTTGCGAAATGAAGGTAATGATAAATCCTGTTTTCACAGAAGACTGAATGCCTGCCAGAAACTTTAACGAGTATATAATGCCAAATGTCGCGCCGTAAGACAGCTGAAAACCAATTTTGTACATGGCGTACGGATTCCATAGCATAAAAACGATCATACTAGTTAACATAATAGGAGCAATAGGCAACTTAAAACCGAATAGCTTGCCTGCCAATACTACAGAAACCATGCTGACCGCTCGCCAAACAGAAGGCGCACCTCCCGCTATTACCGCATAAAGCGGCAGAACTATAAGCAAAACGACAATCGCTGTCTCTTTTCGGACATGGAAACGGATAAGAATTACATACAGCAAGCCTGACGCTATTCCTACATGCAAACCGGATATCGCGAATAAATGAGAGATGCCAAGTGTTTGATGCACCCGCTGATCTTCTGGATCCATATCTTCCCGCTCCCCAATCAGCAAAGCTTCCGCTTCTGCGGCAAGGCTTTCAGGAAAATGCGCTCGAATATGATGCTTTAAAGCATCCCGTCTGCTCAACAATTGATTGGTCCACGTATTATTCGCCTTTGCACCATCAATCGACTGAATCGCCAATAACGAGGCAGCACCATTGTGTTTCAAGTAGTCGGCCATATGAAATGCGTAGCGGTGTGAGGGTGGAGACGGCTCTTCGAAAATGCCTGACACTTGAAATATTGATTGATCTACTAATTTTTCCATTACTACCTTTTCTTCCTTTGAGCTTACACGGTAGCGGGCATAAACAATCGTTCCATCTGCCAACGCTGCAAACCCTCTTAAGCTGTCACCGTCAATAACTGCGCCTGCTCGAAATATCAGTTGACCGGAATAGGGCTGTGAATAATCAAAATGGTCTTGGCTTCGGAAATCCTGCACCAAATAAACTGCACAAGCAATTATAAAAATGCCCATTATCACCGGAATACGTTCTTTTTTCCAGCCCATCCAACAAAAAAGCAGCAACATGAACACGAGTTGAACCGCTGTTTCATGCGCTGCATATGTGGCAAGAGCTGTTGCCGTTGCCACATATAAAAAATGTGTGGCTGTTACACTTCGATTTCTCCGAATAATTGGCTCACCCGTTCATTGTAATAGGCCAATTCTTCTTCGCTGCCGCCTTTTTCTCGCAATTTTTCTAACAGTTCGATGTAAAGAGCCGACTTTTCAACACTTAAAAAGTCGATTTTCCGCTCATCGAATACCACTTGCACCACTTCTACCCCTGCCTGTTCCAAGAGCTCAATGGCGTACTCATGATTTTTGTAGTCGGTGGCATAGTACAACCGGGAAATGCCTGCCTGAATGATTGATTTTGTGCACTGGAGGCATGGAAAATGGCTGACATACATATCGGCCCCGCTGACGCTGACGCCATATTTTGCACATTGCAGCAATGCATTCATTTCTGCATGAATTGTTCGGACACAATGCCCATCGACTACGTAGCAGCCTTTGTCGATGCAGTGGTCGCCTCCGGAGATGGATCCATTGTAGCCGCCCGCCATAATTCTCCGGTCACGCACAATGGTCGCTCCGACAGCCAAGCGTGTGCAAGTGCTTCTAAGTGCCAGTAAATGGCTTTGCGCCATGAAGAATTGGTCCCAAGTTATTCGCTTCATTTAATTGCCTCCTGCTTGTGTAGTTAAAATAAGTGTAGCAGAGGCAAGGTTTTCGTCAACCGTCTTTTGTTCTACTCTTTTTATTTGGCTGTGATCAAATCTTTTAATTGTTCAAACGTTTTATCGCCAATTCCGGACACTTCCATCAGTTCTTCGGGTGTTTTAAATTTTCCGGCTTCTTCTCTGTACGCAAGAATGGCTGCGGCTTTCGACGGGCCAATGCCTGGCAGTTCCATTAGCTCAGTTTCTGTTGCCACATTGATGTTGATCAGGGCGCTGCCGCCTGCTGAGGCCGTTTGAGCTGCAGCAGCGGGCGCAACGGCTTCTTCTCCAACTGCAGGCACATATAGACTCGTTTCATCCATGACAATCAATGCCAAATTGATGGCACGGCTGTCTGCTTCAGATGTAAATCCACCTGCGGCATCAATGGCATTTTGCATGCGGGATCCTGCCGGGAGTTCATAAACACCCGGATTTGCCACTTGGCCTTTTATATCGATCATCAATGTTGCAGCTATTTCGGGATTTTCGGGTTCAGGGGTTTCTGTCTGCTGAGGGGATTCAGCGTTGATCAATTCGAGCGAAGCAGCAGGAGTTGTCTCCGGCTTCTCTTGTGGAAAGAAGAAGTAAATCAACAGCAGCGCAATGGCAGCAGCGGGGATCAGCAGCCACGCGGGTTTGTTCTGAAGATCGGAAAGTTTCAGCTGGCATTCCTCATTTCTTCAGAAGGCAATTAAATAGAAGCTGTTTGAATTATATAATAATTAGAAGATGCTTGTCCATCATTTTTAAATACATAAAAACCACCTGCAATATGCAGATGGTTTAGGCTAATTTTATTTTTTTCTGGCATGAAAGAAGATACGTTCACTTTCTTCATCCGGAACGTCATCTGAAAAATCTGCGGTAATCGACTCCACAGAAAATCCGACAGCTTCAAGCCATTTCACATAAACTTCGACCGGGAAGGTCTGCTGCTCATGCGTTTCTTCAAAGCGTTCGAACAACTCATTATGGCGAACGAAAAACGTCATGTCATGAATTACGCTGTGTTCCGCTTCCCCTGGCTCAGTATGCCAAATATACGCGATTTCTTCGGCATCATAGACAAACGGGCTATCCATGTAAAGCACATCCACTTTAAAAACAGAATGCACATCAAAGAAAAAATGGCCGCCTGAGTTTAATGCACCGCAAACTTCTTTGAATGTCTGCTGGACCTGCTGGCCGCTCTGCAAATAATTCAACGAATCGATCGCAATGGTGACAATATCAAATCCTTCCAGCCCCTCCAAGTTGTCCATAGACAATTGAAGCACCGGAATCGATTGATTCGCTTCCTGGAAACGTTGATTGGCAACCGTCAGCATGTCTTCTGATAAATCACTGGCGGTCACGTCATAGCCCATTTCAGCAAAAAGCTGTGACAATGTGCCGGTTCCGCACGCCACATCCAGCAATTTGCCGGATGTGACATGGGAAGCGACCCACTCCACATACTTTTCATAAGGAATATCTTCCATCAGTCCATCATAGACCGCGGCAAATTTTCCGTATTTCATATTTCCATTTGCGGAGCTTCTCTCCACAGGCGTTCAAGGTTGTAGTATGAGCGTTCGTCTTTATGGAAAACGTGTGCCACTACATCGCCAAGATCGACAAGGATCCAGCGTGCCGAATCAAATCCTTCAACACTTTTCACTTCATGGCCTTCTTCATGGGCTTTGTCCATAATTTCTTTGGCAATTGATTGAACCTGGCGATCGGAGTTTCCTGTGCAGATAACGAAAAAGTCAGCCAACAGCGAAATTCCCTCCATATTCAAGACAACAATGTCTTCTGCTTTTTTATCTTCTGCAGCGTTATACGCCACTTGTAGTAAAGTTTCTTTAGTCATTCTTTCACTTTCCCTTTCTGTTGCACGAAGTCGTTGTAGCACTTCAGTGAATCCGGAAATACCGGTTGATTTTTCGATACTAAAAATTCGATGGAATGTTTGACCGAGGCTTCCATCATAACATCCAATCCCCGTTCTTTTAATTGTCGCAATTCTTCAACACCTGAAAACTTGCGGTTGGGTTCGATCAAATCGGCAATATACACCACTTTTTCCAAATCGGACATGCCCTCACGTCCAGTCGTATGGTAACGAATGGCATTCAGAACATCTTCATCTGCTACGCCAAACTCAGTTTTCGCTAAATACGCGCCAACCGGGGCATGCCAAAGTTCTGAATGATACGCAAGCAATAGCGGATCCATCTTTTCAGCAACAATAACGGACTTCATCCAGTCCCGATCTGAAAACTTGGCGACATCGTGTAGAATTGCCGCAACTTCTGCATGGTCTTCGGAAACATGAAATTCCCTTGCCAGCTCAATTGCCGTGTCCACGACGCCAAGCACATGCGTAAAGCGTTTTTCAGGAAGCCGTTCTTTAACCATTTCAAGCATTTGGCTGTGATCCATACAAACGCTCCTTTCGAATAAACCTTTCCACTTGTTCCGGCACCAAAAAAGTGAGTGGACGGTCAGTGGCAGCGCGTTGTCTCAACATGGTCGATGACAGCAGCAATTCAGGCGAGTCGATCATCATGACCGGGTAAGGTGTTTCTGTATTATGCCCCGGCCGTTTAACTCCGATAAAGCGAATGCACTTCACTAAATCGTCAATCCGATGCCATGTAGGCAACCCCTCCACCATATCTCCACCAATAATGAAAAAGAACTCTGTGTCAGGTTCCTGTTCAATCAGCTTTGTCAGCGTATCGAAAGAATAGGATACCCCGCCACTGTTAATTTCAAATTCTTCCACCTTAAAATGCGGATGTCCTGAAATCGCCAGTTGGGTCATCATCAATCGCTGTTGGGCACTGGCTCCTTCTACTTCTTTGTGAGGTGCAATAAAGTTAGGCATGAAGCGCACTTCGTCCAATTCAGCTGAATAGTACGCTTCATTAGCCATAATCAAATGGCCGAGATGAGGCGGATTAAAAGTTCCGCCCAATATCCCTACTTTTTTCATCTTTTGACCGGCAACTCGATTTTTTTGTTGTTGACTGACTGCTTGTACAGAATCACAGTGTGGCCAATCAATTGAACCAATTGTGATTTTGTGCCTTTGGCCAAAGCTTTTGCTACTTCATCTTTGCCGTCTTCGTTGTTTTGAAGAATGCTGATTTTGACCAACTCACGTTTTTCCAATGCTTCTTTGATCTGCACGAGCATGGCTTCATTGACGCCGCCTTTGCCTACCTGAAAAATTGGATCAAGATGATGCGCTTCGCTTCTCAAAAAGCTTTTTTGTTTAGTTGTTAACATAAGTGCCTCCTAGTTTTTCTGTGATCAATCGGATCATTTTTTCAGTATCCGGCTGTACGCCTGTCCATTTTTCAAAGGCAATTGCACCTTGATAAACAAACATGCCAACACCGTTTAATGTCACGCATTTTTTCTCTTTGGCCTTTTTCAAAAAGGGTGTCTCGAGCGGATTGTAAATAATATCCGCCACTAAAGTTCCGGGCTTTACTAGCTCCAGAGAAATTGGCAATGCTTCATCCTTAGCCAAACCAACAGATGTCGTTTGAATAACAACCGCAAATTCGGACAGGCTCTCTTCTGAAGACGCGAGCGTTATGGCCGAGCTGCCGGTTTCAGCAGCCAGTTCTTCTGCCCGGCGGAAAGTCCGGTTGGTGATGGTCACATCCGTGAATCCTGCCCGTTTTAAAGCAAAAGCGATGCCTCTCGCTGCACCACCAGCTCCGATAAGCAATACTTTTGATGTTTTTTCCACGTTATACACGAGCATAGAACGTACAAAACCATCACCATCCGTATTCGAACCGCTGTAGTGCGTACCATCAAAATTCACCGTATTGACAGCATTCATCTGCATCGCGCTTTCTTCCAATTTGCCAAGAATCGGCACAATGGACTGCTTGTGCGGAAGCGTAATATTAAAGCCGCTGATACCTAAAGTCTTCATCGCATCAAATGATTTTTTCAACTGAGACGGTTCCACATGAATCGGAATATAAGCAGCATCGATACCGTGCTCGTCAAACCATGATTCATGCATAAATGGGGATAAGGAATGGGCAATCGGATCACCGATCACCGCGTACCATTTCTTCATCCAAAAACCTCCTAGATCAAAGATGGGCGAACTATGACTTCTACACCTTTAGGTGCATGGGCAGCTATGACAGCATTGCCGTGTTGAATGGTAATCCAGCCAAGTCCAGAAAAAACGATATCGGTCTTTGCGTCTTTGATGCTGAACTCATGGCGCACCAACTCAGGGAAATCATCTTTGTACTCAGCTGAAGGCGGTGCCAGCATATCACCCAAATGCTGTTCATACAAGGCATCTGCGTTATCCAGCTTAGTTCGGTGAATCGGCAGATCATTCGCGATGTGGACAGTAAATGATGAGCGCTCTCCTTGGATAAAGTCAAAACGAGCTAAGCCGCCAACGAACAGCGTTTGTTCTGCATTCAATTGGAATACCCGCGGCTTGATTTCTTTTTTAGGCATGATCTGTTTTAAATCTGCCGTTTGAAGATGGTGTGCTAATTGATGGTGATTAATGATGCCCGGTGTATCGAACAATGAACGTTTGTCATCCAACGGAATTTCAATCATGTCCAATGTTGTTCCTGGAAAATGCGATGTTGTGATAACATCTGCTTGTCCAGTGGCCTGTTTAATCACGCGGTTGATGAACGTCGATTTGCCGACATTTGTACAGCCGACCACGTAGACATCTTTGCCTTTGCGGTATTTTTCAATTGCTTCCATGGCTTCTGCAATTCCCGTTCCTTTGTGCGCACTGACTGTCAAGATATCAATCGGCTGCAACCCCAGTTTGCGGGCTTCTTGCTTCATCCAATGAATCAATTTATGCTGTTTGACCGATTTTGGCAGCAAATCGGCTTTATTGGCAATCAACAAGATGTCGTTGTTTCCGACAAAACGGTGAAGGCCCGGAAGCCAGCTGCCGTTAAAATCAAAAATATCGACAATTTTCACAATCAGGCCATCGCGTTCCCCAAGACCATTTAAAATACGAAGAAAATCGTCATCCGTTAAAGATACGGGCTGAAGTTCATTGTAGTTTTTTAGGCGGAAACAGCGCTGGCAAATAATTTCTTCTTTTTCCAATGAAGATGGTGGAGCATACCCTACCTCTTCTTTGTTTTCAGTTTGAATCTGTACACCGCATCCGATGCAAGTTGGCATTTCACTCACTTTTCTTCCTCCCACATCAATTGTCCTTTATCTTTCAATCTCTTCATGATTCTGCGTTCCACTCTCCGGTTAAATCGCGTGAAAAAACCATCTGACTGAGCTACCGGCAACACGAGGATTGTGTGCATCTTGTTCAAGTTGCCGCCGAAAATATCCGTCAGCATCTGATCACCAATTACTACCACTTGTTCGCGCTTTGCTTCCATGATCCGAAGCGCTTTGCGGAAAGCCCGTCCCATCGGTTTGCGTGCCTGGTGGATAAACGGAATTCCTAAAGGATCTGCGAATGACTTGACCCGCAGTTCCTTGTTGTTGGAAACGATCACGACTTGGATGCCCGCATCCTTCATTGATTTCAGCCACTCAATCAATTTTGGCGTCGCGTCTGGGCGATCCCATTCCACGAGGGTATTATCCAAATCCGTGATAATGCCTTTAATATTTTTTTCGATCAGCATCTCCGGCTTAATGTCAAAAACTTCTTTTACATATTGGCTTGGTACAAAATTTTGATACAATACAACTCACTCCTGTTTCCCGAACTTAATGCTATTGATTATATCATATTTCCTAATGCTTCTCCCACCTTGATCCGCTGTCCTGCAGACATATCTTCGACAAACTTGATGGAATTCTTCTCAAAAAACAAAACAACGGTGGAGCCAAAACTGAAATAGCCTACTTCAGCTCCCTTTTTCCAGTTATCTCCAGTTTCAGTCAGTTGGATGGAATTCACGAACATCGCGCCGACTTTGACGACCAGCATTCTGCCAGATGGTGTTTCCAACTCTGTAATCATGCGGTAATTTCCGCTGATGGGCGCTTTGCCATACTGCAGACCAGCCGCGTTAACCGGATAGGATTTTTTTCCAAGGACATATTGGTTTTTCACTTTGCCGTCAGCCGGACTGTGGATTCGGTGGTAATCAGCAGGTGATAAATAGAGCACTGCATATGTGCCAGCCTCGAACCGCTTAGCCAAATCTCTATTGCCCAACAAATCTTCCAACGAATAATATTGGTTTTTCACTAGAAATTGCGTGCCTTCTTTCAGGTCGCCGATGATCTCAATTTTTCCATCCACGGGAGAAACTATTGGTGCATGAGAAACAGGCCGACTGGACTCCGACAATTTTCGGACAAAAAATTCATGAAGAGTTGGAAAAGATGCTACTGGTTCTTCGACTTCATCTACTGAAATCTGATAGGCTTTAATATAGCCGGGTATGAACCTGCGGCTGCTTTTGGATTGAGCAAATTGTCGGATCAAATTCGAAGTGAAAGCTCCGTTCGTCAATTCGATTGAACGTTGGTACAGGTATTTTTTCATAGTACAGCCTCCGTCGCTAAAATAGTCTACCATTTTTTTACCTTTCACAGTATACTAGAGTGAACAAGTTTACAAAAAAGAAGGAGTGTTTTCCATTGTTAATTACAGAAAGAATGGATCACACCATCAAAAAGCTGAGGTCACAGACCGCTAATACCCTCACAATCGGCAATATGCTGTTTGGCGGTGCTTCTCTTATGGCCACTTTAAATGAATCTTATAGCTATAGCGTGCTATTTATATTTATCGCGGCTTTTCTGGACCGCTTTGACGGTATGGTGGCAAGAAAGTTCAATCAGGAATCCGCTTTAGGAAAACAGCTCGATTCGATGAGTGACATATTGTCATTCGGTGTCGCACCCGCAATTTTAATATACCAGCTTGTTCTGACAGACTTCGGATTTATCGGCATGGTTTTTACTGTCCTTTATATTTCATGTGGAGGATTTCGGCTGGCTCGCTTCAATATCTCAGATGCCACCGGGTATTTTACCGGTTTGCCCATCACTGCAGCAGGAACAATCATTACGCTTTCATACTTCGGACTGCCGATTCTTTCACCGGTCGTTTATATGTTCCTATTCGTGATTTGTTCGCTGCTAATGGTCAGTACCTTCACCTTAAAAAAAGTATAAAAAGCTGAGGAACGTTGAAAAACGTCACTCAGCTTTTTTGTTTGCTGCCGGTTAAATACGTGCTGCCAACTGGCTGATTACGTTAAAGACAATCTCAGTTGAATGCTGTGCAGCGATTGGCAAGAATTCGTCAAACGATACAGAAGACTCTTTCCCGGCAATATCCGATAACGCACGGATCACAACGAATGCAACGTCAAATTGATAGCAAACTTGCGCAACCGCCGCTGCTTCCATTTCAGCTGCTTTCATCGTTGGGAAATGTTCACGTACACGAGCTACGCGCACCGGGTCGTTCATAAAAGAATCTCCAGTAGCAATTAAGCCGACTGCGTATTCATGCTGACCCATTTCTTTGACAGCTTTGACTGCCAGTTCAATCAATTCTTCGTTAGAAGTGAACGCTGCTGGCAACTGAGGAACTTGACCCATTTCATAACCAAAGGCGGTGACATCCACGTCATGGTGGCGAACTTCGTCTGATATAACCACTGCTCCCACTTCAAGCTCTTCATCAAAACCACCTGCAGAACCAATGTTAATGACAATATCCGGTTTATAATGCTGAAGAAGGATCGTCGTTGACATAGCTGCATTCACTTTGCCAATGCCACTTTTCAGCAGAACGATTTCCTGCCCTTCGTATGTACCCATTGTGAATTCACATTTTGCTATTTCTTCTGTCTGAGGATTTTCCAGTCTGCCTCTCAACAATTGAACTTCTTCTTCCATCGCACCAATTACACCGATTTTCATTTTGTCATTCCTCTTTCCATAGTCAGTTAGCTTCACTGTTTCAGTTTATATCAAAGAAAAAGACGCCTCTATCAATAGGCGCCTTGCAGCGTGTTTAGCACGTCCATCTTCACTGGCTTCCAGCCTTCGCCATCTACCCATTCCATGTGGACACGGTATTTTTCGGATTCATCTTTAGACTGGACAGTCGCAATTGATTTTTGCGGACCCCCGCCATTTTTAATCATCATGACATACATATTATTGGCATCCAGGCCAGTCGCATAGGAAACAGCATTGACCTTTTCGTTCCAATCTACCGAATCTTTCTGGTAGACAGAGACGTGATCGCCTTTTTGTTTCGTGCCGACCGGTTCCCAGCTCGTGTTGATGACTGTTTCTTCCACGATTGGATCATTCGAGTCTTCACGTGTAATGGTTCCGCCTTTTGTGACAGATCCTTCTTTTTCTTCTTTAGCCTTTTCTTCTTTAGCTTTTTCTGCTTTAGCTTTTTCTTCTTCAGCTTTTTTTGCTTCTTCAGCTTCTTTTTCAGCTTTTTCTGCTGCCGCTAGTTCTTCATCAGAAAATTCAGCATCTTCTTCTGGTTGTTCTTCAGTGTTGGCACTTTCGCCTTCACTGTCTTCCGAACCGCTCGTTTGGTCTTCGGTTTCAGGTGAAATTGTGACTGCCTCAGGATCTTGAGCCTGATCGTCCCCTCCACTAAACAACATCGATACCCCTATGATGAGAATCAATGCAAATACCAAGCCGATCATAATATTCAAAATGGAATTAGACCGGTTTTTCTTTTTTTTCAAACGAGAGGGATACGGTTTTTCTTCGTTAGACATGTAATGTCCCCCTTTCTCAATAGTTTACCATAAATCCAGTATGACAAATTTGACGTTTCAGCGATATTTTCGTTTCATTAAAAGTCGGATTAAAGAGAAACGGCCATCCTTTTAATAGAATGGCCGCTTGATCACGTGATTGAAAGAATCTTAATTTCCATTTCTCCGCCTGGTGTCAGAACCTTGACGTTTTCGCCAATCGTACGGCCGATCATGCTTTTCGCAATTGGAGAATCATTTGAAATGCGGCCTTCTAATGGATCGGCTTCCGCAGACCCAACGATTGTATATGATTCTTTATCGCCATCTGGAACTTCTATAAATGTAACCGTCGTTCCTAAGCGAACGATGTCTTTATTGGATTCATTTTCATTTATGATTACCGCGTTACGGATCATCGATTCAAGTGTTGAAATGCGGCCTTCTACGAAAGCCTGATCTTCTTTTGCAGAGTCGTACTCAGCGTTCTCAGACAAATCGCCGAAATCACGTGCGATTTTAATTCGTTCAACCACTTCTTTTCGTTTAATCGTTTTCAGAAAGTCTAGTTCATCCTCTAACTTCTGCTTTCCTGCAGCTGTCATTGGAAATTGTTTTTCGTTAGCCATTGTTCCCACTCCTTCAACTGCTGACCTGGATGCCTGCATCCGTCAGTCTCGTATCATCATATTATAATCTGGCAATCTATTCAAGAATTGTTTTGATTTTTGTAACCATCAAATCAATTGCTACTTCGTTTTGGCCGCCTTCAGGGATGATAACATCCGCATAGCGTTTAGTCGGCTCAATAAATTGGTTGTGCATGGGACGGACGACAGTCAAATATTGTTCAATAACTGAATCGATGGTCCGTCCCCGTTCGTTAATATCGCGCAGCAGTCGGCGAATTATGCGCAAATCACCATCTGTATCGACAAATAGTTTGATGTCCATCAATTCGCGCAAACGAACATCTTCAAGCACCAAAATCCCTTCCAGGATAATAACGTCTTTGGGCTCAATCAATACAGTTTCTTCTGCACGCGTATGTACAGCGTAATTATAGACCGGTTTTTCAATCGGCTGACGATCAATCAGTTTGTTGATATGGTCAATCAGCAAATCCGTATCAAATGCCAATGGGTGGTCGTAGTTCGTTTCCAGACGCTCATCAAAAGCCAAATGACTTTGGTCTTTGTAATAATAGTCCTGCTCAATCACTACCACCGAGTTTTCTTTAAATACTTCATAAATGGAATTCGTAACACTCGTTTTCCCCGAGCCCGAACCCCCTGCGATCCCAATAACGACCGGCCGTTTTTTAGACATGTTGTTTAGCTCCTTGCAACCTCTTTTTGGTGTTTCATTTCTTTTTGCAGATCATAATGCCGTCTCCCGATGACAATAATTCCGTATCATAACGAGGATGGTTGAGCATATGCTCTTTAAAGGCCGCCAAGTTGCGGATCATGGTCCGCTTTCTTCTCGGCACTTCCGATAACGGCAAATCTGAAAGCCCATGCATGGCCATATTATCGCAATAGATGATTCCACCTACCGGCAAAAGTTCTTCGTATTTGTCAAAAAAGCGTTCGTATTGTCCTTTTGCTGCGTCGATAAAGATAGCATCATACTGTTTCTTCAAATCAGCCAGCGAAAGCTCTAGGGCGTCTGCATGAAATATGCGGATTCGATGGCCAAGTCCTGATTGTCCGATAAACTCCACTCCCTTTTGGTACCGGGAGTCATCACGTTCAATCGTGTCTATTGCGCTTGCTGGCAGTGCTTCAGCCATCTTAATTGCTGAAAAGCCAATAGCCGATCCGATTTCCAGAATTTTTTCTGGCTGTTGTACTTTAAGCAGCTCAATCAGTTCATGAATCCCCTGTTCTTCCATAATCGGTACGTGTTGTTCAACAGCATATGCTCGAATCGCTTCGAGCGTCGCTAATAATTGTTCGTTCACCATACTGCAGTGCTCCTTTTCGGCTCAGCAAAAATTACTTCAAATTTTACCATAAAAAGAGAAGGAAAGCGAGGTGCTTCCTTCTCGATCGTTTTAGTTTCCAATATATTCATCACGATTTGCCAAATGCTCTTCGTAGGTCTTAGCAAAGTGATTTACACCTGTTGAATCAGCCAAAAAGTAGAAGTACTCGGTTTCGGCAGGGTCCAGTACAGCTTCAATTGAAGACCCTCCGGAGTTCGCAATGGGTCCAGGCGGAAGCCCATTGTTTTGATAGGTGCTGTAAGGATGTTCGAACTCATAATCGGTATTGAACAAGCGGTCTTTGTGTTCGCCCATTGCATAAATGACTGTTGGATCTGTTTGCAAAGGCATATCGTCTTCTATGCGGTTATAAAAGACGCTGGCAATAGTCTGCCGATCTGCTTGTGCAGTGGCTTCCTCTTCTAATAGAGAAGCGAAAGTCAGCAGCCAATGAGGCGTTTGGCCAAGTTCCTCTAAAACGGTTTGATACTGCATCACATTGGCTTGTGTCGTATCAAGCATTTGCTCGATCAACAATTCCAGCGATGGGTCTTCTTCGTAAATAGGATAAGTCGCCGGGAACAAATACCCTTCAAGGGAATAACGGACATCTTCAGCTAAAATATCGTCTGTTAGCAACTCAGGGTATTTTATCATGAGGTCCTCCAGATAGACAGGATCCTCAATTTTTTCCAGGAATTCTTCAGCCGTAAACGATGTTTTTTCGGCAATAACATTTTCGGCAATTTCTTCTACCGTCAGTCCTTCCGGAACATTAATGGTGTAGAGCGGCTCTCGGTAAACAGTGCCTGTTTTCAAGCTTTCCGTAATTTCAGCCAGCGTCATAGATGGAAGCAATCCATAGGTTCCGGCTTGAAACTCCGATTCATTATTAAACTTCACGTAGTATTTGTAAATTCGAGCGTCTTCAATGACGCCGTTTTCTTCCAACAATGCCGCGATGCTGTCCAAATTCGAACCAATTGGCACTTCGACGGTAATGACTTCTTCCGATTCTGAATCAACCGGCTCTAAAGCATTTGAGATGTAATTATAAGTTTGGAAGCCTGCAATTCCGATGATGACCAACAGGATCAGTGCGACTATTAATACAATGCGTCGGACGACTCTCACTTCCTTCTTCTTTTCTGTCATTCGTTCAAACATAATGTCTTTTTTGGACGGTTTTTCCACGGGTGTTCCCCCTAGCTTTTCTGTTCTGCAGAAGTTGGACTGAAAATGTTCAACTCCTATCAGTATACAAGAAAATCATACAAAAGAAAAAGACGGAATCAGCAATCAATTCCGTCCCTCCTGCTTTTTAAAGTTCTTCGTTTTCTTCTTCTTCGTCAAGGAACGTATTCAGCATTTCTTCGATCATGTCCCATTCTGCTTCAGTTTCTACCGGGCGCAACTCTCCGCCGCCTGCCGTTTCGTCTGAATCAGCATTTTCAGTAAAGGAAGATGCATGAATTTCAATTTCGCCTTCTTCATCTTCTTCAGCGCCTACCGGGAAATACAAGACGTATGATTTTCCGAAGTCAGCTGATTCAAATGTAAACAATACTTCAAATAATTGTTCGTTGCCGTTTTCATCAACGACTGTAATGTGCTCTTGTCCGTGTTCCATTTGCGTCACCTCATTATTTTTTAAAATCAAGATAGCCTTGCAAGATCATAACTGCTGCCATCTTGTCGATCACTTTTTTGCGATTTTTGCGGCTGACATCTGCGGAAATCAACATCTTCTCTGCTGCCGACGTTGTAAGCCGTTCATCCCATAGGACCACCGGTATACTATACGCTTCTTTCAACAAAGCTGCAAATCTTTCAGATGCCTCAGCACGCGGCCCGATTGAATTGTTCATGTTTTTCGGGTAACCGACTACCGCTTCTGTCACTTCGTACTGCTTAATCAGCTCGCCAAGGCGAACCATTCCAAATTCTTCGATCGCTTCATTTATTTTGACGGTTTCGATTCCTTGGGCAGTCCAGCCCATTGGGTCGCTGATTGCGACTCCAATTGTTTTCGAACCGACATCAAGTCCCATTATACGCATCATTATTCCTCGTTATTCTTCTTGATGTAGAAGTTAACAAGCTCTTCCAGAATTTCATCGCGTTCAAGCTTGCGAATCATGTTGCGCGCATCCTGGTGGCGAGGAATATAGGCCGGATCACCTGATAATAAATATCCGACAATCTGATTGATCGGGTTATAGCCTTTTTCTTCAAGTGCAGCATGAACTTGAAGCATGACTTGCTTAACTTCCTGCTCCATCGACTCATCAGAGGAATCGAACTTCATAGTATGATCAAATGAACTCACGACAAGCACCTCGCTTTCGGATTTTAAATAGCATTAATCGTTTCCGCTGTCTATTTTTCATTATAACCGATAGCTCAGATTTATTAAACCTATTTCACTAAGCTGTAAACGGATTCGAGTGCTGATTCCAATTTGTCAGCGTCTTTCGCACCTGCCATCGCCATGTCCGGACGGCCTCCGCCTTTTCCGCCGCAAAGTTCTGCCACGTGTTTGACGATTTGTCCCGCATGGTAATCACCGCCAGCCAAATCTTTTGTAACCCCTGCAGCCAACATGACTTTGTCCCCATCAGTCGCACCGAGAACAATCACTGCTTTGTCGATTTTGGTTTTCAAATCATCCATCATTTGGCGCAGCTGGTTATTGTCTTTTGCTTCCACTTTTACCGACAGGACCGTAATATCGCCAATTTTTTGTGCGCTATCGAGAATGCCCGCAGACTGTGCATTGGAGATTTTCGCAAGCAGGGATTCATTTTCACGCTGCAGCGATTTTATTTCTGCCTGTACAGACTGTACTTTTTGGACCATATCTTTTGGTGTAGATTTCAACAAGCTTGAAGCCTGTTCCAAAGTCTGTTCGCTGTCTTTTAAGCTGCTGTAGGCACCTTTGCCTGTTACCGCTTCAATTCTGCGGATACCGGCTCCGATGCCGCCTTCAGATACAATTTTGAACAAGCCGATTTCAGAGGTATTTGCCACATGGACTCCACCGCAAAGCTCCAGAGAATAGCCGCCAATTTCAACCACGCGGACTACATCGCCATACTTCTCGCCGAACAAAGCCATTGCGCCCATTTCTTTTGCTTCCTGCAAATTATGGTAGCCCGTTTCGACTGCGATGCCGTCCCACACTTTTTCATTGACAATTTCTTCGATCGTTTCGAGTTCTTCTTTTGTCACTTGCCCAAAATGCGAAAAGTCGAAACGCAGGCGGTCTGGCCCTACATATGATCCAGCCTGGTTAACATGCGTACCTAGTACATCTTTAAGCGCTTGGTGAAGCAAATGTGTCGCTGTATGGTTTTTCACCGTATGGCGGCGTTCTGATGCATCCACTTGAGCGTGGACAGTAGATTTCGTCAATTCGCCGGTTTCTACGCGAACGGAATGCAAGTTCTGGCCGTTTGGCGCTTTTTTAACATCCAATACAGCTGCTTGCACCAAATCATTGCTTAATGTTCCACGGTCGGCAATCTGGCCGCCGCTTTCTGCATAAAATGGCGTTTGATCCAAAATGACTTGAACTTCTTCGCCTTCGTGTGCGTTGTCTGCCAGTTCACCATCTTTAATGATGAAGAGGACCTTAGCATCTGATACTGTTTGGCTATAACCGATAAATTCACTGGCTTCTTTTATATTCCCCAGCACTTCAGATTGAGTCTGCATGGAATTGACATTTTGACGCGCTTTTCTTGCACGGTCACGCTGTGCTTGCATCGCTGCTTCAAATCCTTGGTGATCAATCCCCATGCCTTCTTCTTCCGCGTATTCTTCCGTAAGCTCTACCGGGAAGCCATACGTATCATACAAACGAAATGCATCTTCGCCCGGAATTTCCGAATGTCCTGCCGCTTTTTGTTTTTCCACAACCGATGACAAAATCGCTAAGCCATCATGAAGTGTTTCGTGGAACCGTTCTTCCTCGAGTTTCATGACACGGATAATAAAGTCCTGCTTGTCCTTCACTTCCGGATAGAAGTTTTTCATGATGTCTCCTACAACCGGCACCAACTCGAATAGGAACGGTTTCTCAACCCCCAGCTTTTTCGCATAACGCACAGCCCGGCGCAACAAACGACGCAAAACATAGCCGCGGCCTTCATTTGAAGGAAGCGCACCGTCTCCAATCGCAAATGCTACGGTGCGGATATGGTCAGCGATGACTTTAAAAGCCATGTCCATATCGGCATCTTCGCCGTATTTTTTGCCGGAAATTTCTTCCGTTTTGCGAATGATTGGAACAAAAAGATCGGTATCGTAATTGGTTGGTACGTCCTGAACAACAGAAGCCATGCGCTCCAAGCCCATTCCGGTATCGATGTTCTGTTTTGGAAGCGGTGTGTACGTATGGTCCGGGTTATGGTTGAACTGCGAGAAGACCAAGTTCCAAATTTCCAGGTAACGGTCATTTTCTCCACCCGGGTATAGTTCTGGGTCGCTTAAATCATTGCCGTAGCTTTCGCCGCGGTCATAGAAGATTTCAGAGTTTGGTCCGCTTGGGCCTTCGCCGATGTCCCAGAAGTTTCCTTCAAGGCGGATAATGCGTTCAGCCGGCACCCCAACTTCATTTAACCAAATGCCGTAAGCTTCTTCATCTTCCGGATGAATCGTTACTGATAATTTCTCAGCATCAAAGCCGATCCATTTGTCATCCGTCAGAAACTCCCAAGCCCAATGAATTGCTTCAGTTTTAAAGTATTCACCAATGGAAAAATTCCCAAGCATTTCAAAGAATGTATGATGGCGCGCTGTTTTTCCGACATTTTCAATATCGTTTGTACGGATTGACTTTTGTGCATTGACGATCCGTGGATTTTCAGGAATGACACGGCCGTCAAAATACTTTTTCAACGTTGCCACGCCGCTGTTGATCCACAATAACGATGGATCTTCAAAAGGCACAAGCGGTGCACTGGGCTCCTGGTCATGTCCTTTTTCTTTAAAGAAGTCGAGATACAATTGTCTAATGTCTTCAGCTTTCAAATTCTTCATCTGTTTTTCCTCCTCAGCATAATAAAAAAGCCTTTATCCCAAAAAAGGGACGAAGGCTTTATTTCGCGGTACCACCCTAGTTACACGGACCATGAAAAGCTCCGTGTCTCTCGAACACCTTAACGCGGTTCAACGGCAGGGATTAGCTGCACTCCAGAGTAGCTTTCTAAAATCAAATCTCGTCGGGGCCTTTCAGCCATGGGTCCCGTTTCTGTCCGGATGCGATTTTATACTGTCTCCATCAATGTGTTTGTCTATCAATCTAATTTGAATTATAGAAAAAGCTTAGTGTGATGTCAATAGTGGGGAAAAGAAATCGCTCCAGGCAGAGGCTTCTATTCTTTTCCTATGAATTTCTAAACACATACGAGTGGACTGTAATACATGCTGTACGAAAGAAAACAACTTTTGCTCATCGCTTCGGCCGATTTGGTCAGGGCTCCCGCAAAAAGCCTGGCAAAGTACACCCTTCTTCTTGCCTCGCCCTTGGACGCGCCATCGCTAAGAATGGCAATGAGAGCGGAGTTGTTTTACAGGATATTAAAACCAAAAACAAATCGATTAAGCTTCCATAAACTTCTGTGGCGTAATGCCTTCCATGCCGATCATTGGGTGGATGGCGTGGACGTTTTCGTTGGTCAGGCTAACGGGTCCGCTTTGAACGGCTTCTGCTTGTTCTTTGGTTTCCTGCTCGGTTTTCGGTTGTTCTGCTGCGACAGCCAGGCGGTTTTTCAAAGTAGTCATCCGCTGCGCGTCGTCTGTGCGTTCGACGCCGTAGCGGAAAACGCTTGGGTCGCCGCACAAGATGAGGAAATCTTTGCTTCGGGTGATCCCGGTGTAAAGCAAGTTGCGCCGCAGCATTTTCATGTAGCCCCGGACAACCGGCATAATAACCGTCGAAAATTCAGAACCCTGCGATTTATGGATCGAACAGCAATAGGCAAGCGTCAGCTGATTTAGGTCGCTGCGTTCATAGGTCACTTCGATGCCGTCAAAAGACGCCACCAGCATATCCTGCTTTTCAACCGTTTCTTTTGCTTTCAGGATCGCGACAACTTCGCCCATATCACCGTTAAAGACATTGCTTTCCGGCTGGTTGACGAGTTGGAGGATTTTGTCGCCGATGCGGTATGTGATGTCACCAAACACCAGCTCTTTGCGTTTGCCATCCGGGTTTGGATTGACCATTTCCTGAATCATGCGATTTAGGGCATCAATTCCTGCCGGCCCTTTGTACATAGGCGCCAACACTTGAATGTCTTTAATGGTATGGCCTTTTGACAAAGCGCTTTTGACCACTTTTTCGACAACCGACGGAATCTGCTCGATTCCTGCTTTGATAAACGAACGATCGGCTGTTTTAGCGGTGATGTCTTCCGGCAATTGGCCGTTTTTCATTTGATGGGCCAGCTCAATTATTGACGAACCCGACGACTGCCGGTAAATATCCGTCAACTCTACTGTCGGAATCCGCTTCGACTCAAGCAGATCCCGCAGCACTTGTCCCGGTCCGACCGGCGGCAATTGGTCCTGGTCCCCAACGAAAATCAGCTGCGCGTCCTCTGGCACTGCTTTTAATAGCTGATGCGCAAGCCACGTGTCGACCATCGACATCTCATCAATGATGATCAATTTGCCTTCAATTTCTTTCTCGGTTTCTTCATCTTTTTCCTGTCCGTTAAAGCCCAGCAAACGGTGTATGGTCATCGCCGGCAAATCCGTGGATTCACTCAAGCGCTTGGCAGCACGTCCTGTCGGGGCAGCCAAAATAATAGGGAACGGTTCTTTTTTCTTGGCATATTCTTTAGGGTCCAGCGACAAGCCATGCAGTTCCGCGTATATTTCTACGAGGCCACGGACTACGGTGGTTTTCCCTGTTCCTGGTCCCCCGGTCAAGATCATGACGGACGAATTGATGCTGTTTTCGATGGCGTCAATTTGCGTTTCTGCGTAATTAACGCCCAGCCGCTCTTCCGCTTCACCCAACGCTTTGCGGACTTCTGAACTTGGGAATTTCGTGCGGGTTTCCTGTTCAGCCAGCAATGTTTCCAGTTTCGTGGCAATGCCCACTTCCGAATAATACAGCGATGGCAAATAAAGCCGTGTTTCTTCGCCTGCGACTTTGCCTTCTTCATTTAATTCGATGGCAGCTTTGGAAATCGCATCAATTGGAATTTCTCCCTGCTGCCGCGCTTCAAGCATCTCTTTAACCATCGGAATAAGGGTTTTTGCATCAACATACACATGTCCTTCTGACAGCGAGGCTTGATTGAGAATATGCAAAATCGATGCTTTAATACGGTCGGGATGGCTGCCGGTAATGCCGAGCTTCAACCCCAGTTCGTCCGCGCGCTGAAAGCCGATTCCTTCGATTTCTTCAATCAGCTGAAACGGGTTTTTCGTCAAAATATCAATCGTTTCCTCGCGGTAAGCCTGATAAATGCGCATGCCAACTTGCGGGCCAAACCCCCAGTCGTTCAGCTGAATCATAACCCGCTCGAGGCCCAAGTTCATTTGAAGCGTTGCGCGAATGGTGTCTTTTTTTTCATCTGACAAGCGGGGAATTTTGTCCAGCGCATCGGGATCTTCCAGAATTTTTTTGATGGCGTCTTTGCCCAATTTTTTTACGATCGTCTCCGCCGTTTTTCGGCCGATTCCGTCAAACATGTCACTTGATAAATAATGGATGATTCCTTGCTCGGTTTCAGGCACTTCTTTGCTGAAGGTCTCGACTTGAAACTGGACGCCGTAACGCGGGTGGTTTTTTACCACTCCAGTAAACCGGTATTGCTCTTCCATGGTCAGCATTGGAAAATAGCCTGACACAATGATTTCTTTTTCGGTATAAGGGGTGTTGGTTTCCTGGATTTTCACTTTCGCAATGGAGAATAAATTTTGGGGATTGTGAAAAATTGAGACGACAGGACGCCCTAATACAAATTGTTTTTCTTCTTGAAATAAATCGATTTGTCCGGTCATGTCTGTCGTCTCCCTTTCACGTGGCTATTCCAGTGTTGTTGCAATCATATCATAAGCGTAGCGTGCCATTTCGTTTCGTTCATCAAGCGTATACGCTTGTTTCAAGTGATGCATCGCATCTTCTGTGCGATTTGTAGACACGGCATAAAGAACACCCAAATTATAATGGGCGTCCGAATGGTTCGGATCCTGCTCCAGCACTTGCAGAAATTGTGGTTCTGCCAGCTCAAACAATTCCATTGATGCCAAGGTAATGCCATAGCTCAAGCGAGACTGTACATCGGTTTCATCGAGTTCCACTGCCCGCTGCAAATAAGGCAGCGCCAATTTCGGCTGTTCCAGCTTTTCAAAGCATTTGCCGATCATGAAATGTGCATCGGCGCCTTCCAATTCATACTGCAATGCTTTTTCATACAGTTTCAATGCTTCTGCGTAGCGCTCGGCGTTGAAATATAGATTCGCTAAGCCGTAATACGCCGTCGCTGATGTTTCGTCCAGCACAATCGCTTTTTGGAAAAAGCGCTCGGCGCGCTCAATTTCATCGATTGAAGTCAATACATGCCCAAAATTGATGTAGCCAAGCGCATCATCCGGCTGTTCCTCGATTGCTTGTGAGAAAGCTTTGATCGCTTCTTCCGTATTGCCTTCTTGTAAGGCCTGTATGCCAATTTCATTGTAATTCATCGCTGTCTCTCCCATTAACCTACATATTCCAAACGCGCGCCATTTTTAAAGACGCGGTCGATGGTTCCGCCGCCCAAGCATTCTTCACCGTCATAAAAAACGACTGCCTGGCCAGGTGTGATGGCACGAACCGATTCTGCAAATGTCACAATGGCTTCTTCACCTTTAAATTCCACGCTCACGCCGACATCCTGTTGGCGGTAGCGGAATTTCGCAGTGCATTCCAAAATGCCGGTTGGTGCTGTATTTGACGTGAAGCTTAAGTTTACCGCAGTCAGACTATCTGAGAAAAGAGCATCGTGATGGATATTTTGCCCAACGTACAAGACATTTTTTTTCAAATCTTTGCCGATGACAAACCACGGATCGCCGGCGCCGCCAATGCCAAGACCTTGGCGCTGCCCAATGGTGTAATACATAAGGCCGTCGTGCGTACCCATTTTGACGCCTTCCAAAGTTTCCATTCCGCCAGGCTGTGCCGGCAAGTATTGTCCCAAAAATTCTTTGAAATTACGTTCGCCAATAAAACAAATGCCTGTTGAATCTTTTTTCGTCGCAGTCGCAAGTCCAGCTTCCAACGCGATTTCACGAACTTTTTTCTTTTCCATATGGCCGATTGGGAACATCACTTTAGACAATTGGTTCTGATCCAATTGGTTTAAGAAATAGGTTTGATCTTTGTTGTTGTCTTTGCCGCGCAGCATTTTGGTTTCGCCGTTTTCCGCGTGCTCCACTTGTGCATAGTGGCCAGTCGCTAAATAATCCGCGCCAAGGCTCAACGCATGCTCAAGAAACGCCTTGAACTTGATTTCTTTGTTGCACATGACATCCGGGTTTGGCGTGCGTCCCGCTTTGTATTCTTCCAGGAAATACGTAAAAACCTTGTCCCAGTATTGCTTTTCGAAGTTTACGGCGTAATACGGAATGCCAATTTGGTTGCAGACGCGGATAACATCTTCGTAATCTTCCGTCGCCGTGCAGACGCCGTTTTCATCGGTGTCATCCCAGTTCTTCATAAAGATGCCAATGACATCATAGCCTTGTTCTTTCAATAAATAAGCGGCAACCGAAGAGTCGACCCCTCCGGACATGCCGACGACAACGCGAATATCTTGTGGTGCTTTTGCAGTCATTATCTCTCACCTTTTCATTTTAACGCCAAACGCTGGCTGATTTGAGCTGTCTTTGCGGCAGCTTGTTCAATATCCTCAGAAGTCAATCCAATGCCGAAGCTAAATCGAATGGAGTTGCGGATTTCAGCAGCCTGTTCCCCGTACATCGCAACGAGCACATGCGAAGGATCAATGGACCCCGCTGTGCAGGCTGATCCGCTGGAAGCTGAAATTCCTGACAAATCCAAATTGACCAGAAACGACTCAATTTCAATGCCTGGGATGCTGAGGTTTAAAATATGCGGCATTTGGTCACTGCCGTTTTCCTTATAGACAACACCTTGTTGATCCAAGGCAGATTTAAAAATTGTTTTGTATTGCTCAAAAGCCGATGCTTTGTCTTCCATTGTCGAAAGTGAAATTTCCACAGCTTTGGCAAATGCAGTTATAGCGGGCACATTTTCTGTTCCGGCACGGCGCTTGCGTTCCTGTTCCCCTCCATACAAAAGGGGCGTCAAAGCCGTTCCTTTGCGCTGATACAAAAACCCGACACCTTTCGGGCCATTCAGTTTATGGGCAGAAACCGACAACAAGTCGACATTCAAATGGTCCACATCAATCGGCAAAACACCGTACGCTTGAACCGCATCGGTGTGGAAGGTTACATCTGTCCCTTTTAGCAACTCGCCAATTTCAGCGATGGGTTGTAAAGTGCCAACCTCATTATTGCCCAACATGACGGACACTAGAATTGTATCGTCCCGCAGCGCATTTTTCACGTCTTCTGCTTGCACTCGGCCATTTTCGCCGACTGGCAAGTAAGTGACATCATATCCTTCACGTTCCAGTTTCGCGCAAGCATGCAAAACTGCATGGTGTTCAATCACTGTTGTAATGATATGCTTGCCTGTTTTTTTCGTAGCTGTACCAAAGATCGCTAAATTATCTGCTTCTGTCCCGCCGCTTGTAAAAATGAGTTCATTGTCATCAGCGCGGATGCTCGCTGCCAATAATTTGCGTGCATCGTCCAACGCTTTGCGTGCTGCTCTGCCCGTTCCGTGAATGCTCGACGGGTTGCCATAGACTGTGCCAAGAGCTTCAGAAAATGTCGATACGACTTCCGGATGCATCGGTGAGGTTGCTGCATGGTCTAAATATATTTGTTTCATGATCAGTTAACTCCCTTATATATAATACATATAACTTTCGGTTTCGCCGTTGTTGGCTTTCGCTAAATCTTCAATGGTGGTTGTGTCAAGAACATTTTTTACCGCGTCACGAATGCGCACCCATAGCTCACGCTGGGGCTGCTTTTCGTCTTCGATGCCTTCCACAGGCTGAATCGGACCTTCCAGGACACGAATCACGTCTCCTGCAGAAATTTCTCTTGGATGACGCGTCAACATATAGCCGCCATATGCCCCGCGGACACTTTTAACAAGCCCTGAATTGCGGAGTGGCCCCACCAGCTGCTCCAAATAGGCTTCTGACAATTCATTTTCTGCAGCGATTTTGCGAAGCGGCACCGGGCCTTCTCCGTATTGCTTGCCTAATTCAATCATAATGGTCAGCCCGTAACGGCCTTTAGTTGATATTTTCATCATTACACCTCTAAGTTTAATAAATTGAACTAAAAATTTTTCTGTTTAAATTGATTAAGATACTAAACGAAAAAATCACTCCAGTTGACGCTTCATGCGGAAGCTATGCCCAAAGCGACCGGCGTGATTTGCAAAAAAAAAAAATACCTTGATTCACTCTAACTATATTCCAATATTCTTCAAAACAGTATAGCATAATTTGGGGCAAATGGACTTGCAATGACTTTTGAAACTCTAAACGCTATACTGATAGAACGAATGTACGGAAGGAGTTTTTTTTATGCACAACGAACCTTTAGCTTTTCGTATGCGCCCCCGAACTATCGACGAAGTGGTCGGTCAAAAAGATGTCATTGGGCCGCACACGGCTTTATATAAAATGATCACTAACGGCCATGTGCCATCCATGCTGCTGTACGGGGAACCTGGAATCGGCAAAACGTCCATCGCACATGCCATTGCCGGCACGTCCAATTTGCCGTTTATCGCATTGAACGCGACGACTTCCGGCAAAAAAGATGTCGAAGAAGTTGTAACGGAATCCCGAATGACTGGAAAAGTCCTATTGTTTCTGGACGAAATCCACCGTTTCAATAAACTGCAGCAGGATGCTTTGTTGCCGCATGTTGAAAGCGGCTCAATCGTCCTCATTGGTGCGACAACGGAAAATCCATTCCATGACGTTAATCCAGCCATCCGCTCACGCTGCGGCGAAATCAAACAGCTCAAACGGTTGGCGCACGAAGACATCGTCCAACTTTTAAATGCAGCGTTAACGGATCCGAAGCGCGGTCTTGGAAACGAAGAAATTGACATTTCCGAGAAGCAGGTTGAGCGCATTGCAGAAGGCACTAACGGAGATGCGCGCAAGGCGTTGACAATGCTGGAATCGATTGTCATCGCTTCGGACGAACGCGACGGCACATACATCGTTGAGGACCAAATGATCGAGCAGATGATTAAGCGTGTCGGTGTTTTTGGCGACAAAAAAGGATCTCATTTCTTCAACTTGCTGTCTGCGCTGCAAAAATCAGTGCGTGGCAGCGATGTTAACGCCGCCATGTATTACTTGGCACATTTACTAGAAAACGGTGACCTGACGGCAGTCACACGCCGCCTACTGGTGATGGCTTATGAAGACATTGGCCTTGCAAACCCGGCAGTTGGCGGACACGTTCTGGCAGCTTGCCAAGCAGCTGACCGGCTCGGACTGCCGGAAGCACGCATTCCGCTTGCACAGGCTGTTGCAGAAATGTGTCTGTCCGAAAAATCCAATTCAGCTTACAAAGCTATTGATGCTGCGACTGCCGCCATCAACAAGGGCAATGTTGGCGACATCCCCATGCATTTGCGGGACACTCATTACGCCGGCAGCGCAGAGCTTGGCCACGGTGGCTACAAATACCCGCACGACACGCCGGTTGGATCGTTCGGCGGTTGGGCCGACCAGGATTATTTGCCGAAAGAAGTAAAATCGGCCGAGTTTTACAAACCCATTGTTGCTGGTGAAGAAAAAAAGTTCGCAGGAATATACGAAAAGCTGAAGAGTTTCCGAAAAAACAAAAAAATATAATTGAGTCAGCCATTTCCCCTTCCGGAAATGGCTTTTTGTATGTCTTTAAACTCCAATATAGAAAAAACCGGCTCATCGCTGAACCGGCTCTTTTGTTTAATTCATACGAACACGTGTGATTGGAATGGATTTGGTGATGTCGTTGACGACCCAGCTGGCAGCAATCAATCCTACAGTCGAAGGTGCAAATGCATTCGACGACGGCGGCATCTGTGCTTTTCGGATCGGTGCATCAGGCTTGCCGACGTTTTCCACTACATCTTCGCGGACAATAATTGGGCTTTCGTCTGAAAAGACAACAGGAATGCCTTTATAGATTCCAGCCTGGCGCAATTTTTTTCGGATAATTTTTGCAAGTGGATCAGTATGAGTCTTGGAGATATCCGCAATTTTAAAGCGAGTTGGATCGGTTTTATTGGCCGCACCCATGCTAGCAATAATTTTAATGCCGCGTTTGTAGCATTCTTCCATCAAATGGACTTTATAAATCATTGTATCCGATGCATCAATCACATAGTCCGGATTGTAGCTGAAAAATTCTTCATACGTTTCTTCTGTATAAAACATATGCAAAGAAATCACTTTGCACTCTGTATTAATATCGGCAATACGGTCTTTCATGACGCCCGCTTTGGATTTTCCTACGGTCGACAAATTGGCCACCAGCTGCCGATTGATATTGGTGATGTCCACATTGTCCTTATCCACAAGGATGATCGTTCCAACGCCACTTCGCGCACAAGCCTCTGCTGCGAATGAACCTACGCCGCCAATACCTAAAATCGCGACCGTTGCGTTCTTCAATAAATCGATTCCTTCTTTTCCTACTGCCAGTTCATTTCTAGAAAATTGATGTAACATTAAGCCACTGCCTTTCAAAGTTAGTACGCATAATAGAAAGTATACACATTAAAAATCCCTTCGACAATAAATTGTCGAAGGGATAAAAATGATTTTTTATTAGGAATCCCAATCGTGCCGTCTTTGTTGGTGCGCATCGTTTGAACCCGCTGAAAGCAGGTGGGTGATCTCTTTACCACTTATAACTTCCCGTTAAGGCATGTTAGCCATGGTAAAATGTGATCTCCCGACGACATAATGTTGGGTCAAAATCGAATTGCTTAAAACGTACACATCAGGATTCTCTATACCAGTATGTTAGCATACCTATTTTATTTAAACAAGCTTTTTACTCTGATACTTTTTTATTATTCTGAATGTTCAGGGATAGGCTTAATTCTTCAAGTTGTGTTTCAGAAACTGGGCTTGGTGCATCTGTCAACAAGTCGCTGGCGCTGGCTGTTTTCGGAAATGCGATGGTGTCGCGCAAGTTGGTGCGGCCTGCGAGCAGCATTACTAAGCGGTCAAGACCAAATGCAATGCCGCCGTGTGGAGGCGTGCCGTATTCAAAAGCTTCCATCAAGAAACCAAACTGCTCGTTAGCTTCTTCTTTGCTGAAGCCCAGTACTTCGAACATTTGCTCCTGAATATCACGGCGATAAATACGGGAAGACCCCCCACCCAGCTCATAGCCATTCAACACAAGATCATAGGCCTGCGCTCGGACGTTTTGCGGTTCTGTTGCCAATTTATCCAAGTCTTCTTCAAACGGCATCGTAAACGGATGATGGGCTGCATAGTAGCGGCCTTCCTTGTCATCGTATTCAAGCAGCGGCCAGTCTGTAATCCATAGGAATTTATAAACCGAGTTGTCGATCAAGTCGAGTTCTTTGCCGAACTTCAAACGAAGTGCCCCAAGTGCATCAGCCACAACCGTCTTCTTATCTGCCACAAACAGCAGCAAATCTCCTGCTTCCGCTTGTGCACGTTCCGTCAAAGCAGTTGCTGCTTCACCTTCAAAGAATTTAGCGATTGGTCCTTTGACGCCTTCTTCTTCAACTTTCAGCCAAGCCAGGCCTTTTGCTCCGTAAACGGCCGCAAACGCGCCCAATGCATCAATGTCTTTCCGTGAATAGTTGGCGGCTTGCCCTTTAAGGTTGATGAGTTTGACTTGGCCGCCGTTTTCAATAGCACCCGTAAATACTTTAAAAGAAGAATCTTTAACAAGCTCCGATACATCCACAAGTTCCAAACCAAAGCGGACATCCGGTTTATCTGAACCAAAGCGGTCCATTGCTTCTGTGTAGCTCATGCGCTGGAATGTAGGTTCGATGTCGATGTTTTTAACATCTTTCATCATTTGCACCATCAAGCGCTCGTTCATCCCAATAATGTCTTCCATTGTCTGGAAACTCATTTCCATGTCGATTTGCGTGAATTCCGGCTGGCGGTCTGCGCGCAAATCTTCGTCACGGAAGCAACGGGCAATTTGGTAATACTTATCAAAGCCGGAAACCATCAGCATTTGCTTAAACAACTGCGGCGATTGCGGCAAGGCATAAAATTCACCATCGTGGACACGGCTTGGCACCAAATAGTCGCGTGCGCCTTCTGGAGTTGATTTGGTTAAAATCGGTGTTTCCACTTCGATAAAACCCTCTTCATCCAAAAAGCGGCGGATTGATTTGGTGACGTCTGAACGCATTTTGAATGTTTCATACATCGCAGGACGGCGCAGATCCAAGTAACGGTATTTCAAGCGCAAGTCTTCGTTGACATCGGTATTGTCTTCGATGGCGAACGGCGGATTTTTAGCCGCGTTGATGATGGCCGCATGATCCACTTGCACTTCAATTTTACCGGTTTTCATTGACGTATTGATTTGGCCTTCTGCCCGTTCTACAACCAGTCCGTCAATATGGACCACGAATTCGTTGCGCAGCGATTCGCCGATTGCTGCTGCTTCTTTTGAAATTTCCGGGTTGAAAACCACTTGGACGATTCCCGAACGGTCACGGACATCAACAAAAATCAAACCGCCCAAATCCCGGCGCTTTTGTACCCAGCCTTTTAATGTAACACGCTGTCCAGTAGCTGTTTCGTTGACTTCTCCACAATAATGCGTTCTTGACATAATTATTCCTCCAGTGATTTCTTTTTCAGTATTGTTCCAGCGATTTCTTCGAATGCCATTTCCTGTTGTTCACCCGTCGCCATTTCTTTTAATGCTACTTTTCCGCTTTCCAGTTCCGTTTCGCCGATCACGATGACGAATGCGGCACCTTTGCGGTCTGCAGATTTCATCTGTGCTTTTACTTTACGGCCGGCAAAATCCATATCTGCCGAAATGCCATTCATGCGCAAGTCGCGCACGACTGAAAATGCTTTTTTCTTCGTCGTTTCATCCATTGCTACTACATACACTTCCAAGTTTTGCGACTGGCCTATTTCCACTTTTTCCATCTCTAATGCCAAAAGTAGCCGCTCGATGCTCATTGCAAAGCCAATTCCTGGAGATTCTGGACCGCCAAGATCTTCAACCAGGCCATTGTAACGTCCACCACCAGCTAAGGTTGTGATGGCGCCAAAGCCTTCTGCGTCGCTCATGATTTCAAATGCGGTGTGGTTGTAATAATCCAGGCCGCGCACCAAATTCGGATCGACGACAAAATCGATGTCCATGCTTGCAAGATAAGATTGCACTTCATCAAAATAAGCTTGTGATTCCTCGTTCAAGTAATCGGCAAGTGAGGGCGCAGTCGCCATCAAGGGGTGGTTTCGGTCCACTTTGCAATCCAGGATGCGCAACGGATTTTTCTCCAGACGCGTCTGGCAGTCTGCACAGAACTCATTGATGCTTGGCTCAAAGTGCTTGATCAATGCTTCTTTGTGCGCAATGCGGCTTTCCGTGTCACCAAGTGAGTTAATGACCAAGCGCAACTGCTTAAGGCCAACTGAGCGGTACAAGTCCATCGCCAACGAAATCACTTCTGCGTCGATGGCCGGATCTTTGGAACCAATTGCTTCAACTCCGAATTGCACAAATTGGCGCATTCGGCCAGCCTGCGGACGTTCATAGCGGAACATTGGGCCAGTGTAAAATAATTTTACAGGCTGGTCCGGCATGCCGAACAATTTGTTTTCGACGTATGAACGGACAACAGAAGCTGTGCCTTCCGGCCGCAATGTCAGCGAACGGTCACCGCGGTCTTGAAATGTATACATTTCCTTTTGAACGATATCGGTTGTATCGCCGACGCCGCGTTGGAATAATTCCGTGTGTTCGAAAATGGGCGTGCGGATTTCCTTGTATTGGTAGAGCCTGCACAACTCATTAATTTTTTGTTCAATCTCCTGCCATTTGGCAGATTGCTCGGGCAGCACATCGTACGTACCGCGTGGTGCTTGAATGTTCATCATCTCTTCACTCCTCTATTTTTCCATACAAAAAAGCTCCCGCCCCTTGCTTTACGCAAGGGACGAGAGCTTGTATAAGCTTCCGCGGTTCCACCCTAGTTGATGCAGAAAATGCACCCTCTCATTCCGGGTAACGGCCGGTTCCGTCTTTTCCTAATAAGCGGCAAGCGCTTTTCAGAAAAAAGCCTCAAAAGTGTTATTCATCGCAGGTGTCTGCAGGAAAGTTTACAGCCTGAGACTTCCCCTCTCTTTTCAGCCAAATCATGCAATTACTTTCTTCGTCGTCAGCAAATATATAAAGATAATAAACCAATCTTAATAACTCCCACATAGCTTGTCAACCTTTTTGACACAAGCTGTCTTTTTTTTGATACTATGGAAGAGAACATGTATGAGGGGGAATGGCATGAAACACAAAGGATCCATCGCAATTATTTTATTTTTTTTACTTATAGCGGGCACTTTGCCGCTGCTTGATAAAGATCACGCACTCGCTGATACCGGCACCATCGAAATTTCCGGGACGACCGTGAATGTCCGGTCCGGCCCAGGGTTGTCGTATAGCCTCATTGGGGACTTGGAACAAGGAGAAACTGCTTCTGTTATTTCCAAAGAGGGCGATTGGTTGGAAGTTCGCACAGATGACGAAGAAGGCTGGATCGCTTCTTGGCTAACAACAGCGGCTGGTGAGGAACAAACTGCTGCTGGACAAACAGCCGTGTCTTCAGTGAATGGCTTGAATGTTCGTGCACAAGCTGATTTATCAGCCGCTGTGTTGACGAAAATGAATGCTGGTGAAGAAGCGGAAGTCCTCAGCACGACCGGTGATTGGATTGAAATCAGCTTCCGCAACACGCGTGGGTTTGTTTCCAAACAATACATAAGCTTAGCTGAATCAGAAGCGGCCGCCGAATCTGAATCAACAGCTGAAACCGAACAGTCTGACAATGACACCGAACCTGTACAACAAAAAGACGCTATTTCCAAAGTCTCTTCTTTTGAAATTGCTGTCAGTGCATTGAATGTGCGCTCACAACCCGACCTCAGTTCTGATATCCAGCAAACGGTAAATAAAGGCCAAGTCTTCCCTGTCGTTTCAATGCAGGGAAATTGGGTAGAAATTGAACTGGCAGAAGGCAAAAATGGATGGGCATATGCATTTCACGGCCAGTTATCCGACCAAACTGCAGCGACCGTTGAAAATGACTCTACTGAATCGGTAACCATCTTGACCGATGGCACCAATCTTCGAACGGCTGCATCGACCGGCTCTGAAGTAGCCAGCCGTGCAAATGCCGGTGATAAATTGACTGTAACAGGCAAGCAAGGTGAGTGGTATCAGGTTCAATTGCCGGATGGCCAATCCGCTTTTGTGGCAGAATGGGTCATTTCTTCAGATGAATCTTCTACTGAAGGAGAAGAAACCGCAGTAACTGACCGCAGAAAAGGCACTTTAAACGGCCTGACCATTGTCCTTGATCCGGGTCACGGCGGCAATGACGGCGGAACAGTCGGCGTGCGCAAAACTGAAGAAAAAGAACTGACGCTCAAAACATCTGAAATCTTGTCACAGCATTTGAGTGCGGCAGGAGCAGAAGTAGTCATGACTAGACAATCCGACACGTACGTTGATCTTCGCAAGCGCGTTGCAGAAAGCCATCAAGCTGGAGCGGATGCTTTTATCAGCATCCATTACGACGCCACTGAAGACAGCAGCGTTTCTGGATTCACATCCTATTACCAGCACGACTACCAAAAAGAACTGGCTGAATACCTTAATACAGGACTCGGTGACAAACTGACCTTGCATGACCGCGGCGTCCAGCACGGCAATTATTTGGTGCTGCGTGAAAACCGCCAGCCGGCAGTTCTCGTTGAACTCGGCTTCCTGAGCAACTTCAACGAAGAACGCGTCTTGACCAGCAATCAATTCCGCGAACAAGCTGCACTTGGCCTTTACAGCGGCATTATCGAATATTTTGATGCACAACTAGGCGAATAAAAAGCACGGAGAATTTTTTTCTCCGTGCTTTTTTGCATCTTTTTTTGCTTTTCGTGCATATTTTCCTGTGAGCGAGCATATTTTCAACTAAGCGTGCATATCCGGGTGCGAACGAGCATAGCCAAAAAAATCGGACAGAAAAAGAAGTACAAGAAATTCCCTGTACTTCTCAACAAGTTCCTATTTTGACTCCACCAGGATCGTCACTGGGCCATCGTTGACCAGCTGCACGTCCATCATTGCGCCAAAGATGCCAGTTTCAACAACCAGCCCTTGACTGCGCAGCGCATCGTTAAAGGCCAACCAAAGCGGTTCAGCCGTTTCCGGACGGGCCGCTGAAATAAAACTTGGCCGGCGCCCTTTTTTAACATCGCCATAAAGTGTGAACTGAGAAATCGATAAGATCTCGCCGCCGTTATCGAGAATGGATCGGTTCATCTTGCCTTCTTCGTCTTCAAACAGGCGAAGCTGCGCAATTTTGCCAGCCAAGTAATCAGCATCCCTTTCTGTATCTTCATGAGTGATGCCAACAAGCAAGACATAGCCGGAGCTGATTGCGCCGGTAATGTCGCCGTCGACTGTCACAGAAGCCTTTTTAGATCGTTGCAAAACTACTCTCATGCTGCCTCCTTAATTCGTCACACGCAAGACCGAATAGACGTCCGGAATCGATTTGATTCGTTCGACCACACGGTTCAGATGTGAGATATGCGGAATCATGATGGACAGGTTGATCGTCGCAATCTTGTCTTTATCTGCACGGCCGCTCACGGCAGTAATGGTTGTTTTCGTTTCACTGACCATGTGCATGACTTCGTTGATCAACCCTGTTCGGTCATACGCCTGCACTTCGATGTCAATTTGATATGCTTTGTTGTCCGGCGATCCTGCATTTTCCCATTCCACCGAGATCAGCCGATCATTTGCCTCAGAGTGGATGTTCGGGCAATCTGTCCGGTGAACTGAAACGCCGCGCCCTTTGGTAATAAACCCAATAATGTCGTCGCCCGGAACCGGGTTGCAGCATTTTGACAAGCGGATCATCATGTTGTCGATGCCCCGGACAATGACGCCTGAGTCGGTTTGCTTTTTCGGTGTATTGGATTTCATTTCAACGGTAATTTTTTCAAGCGCTTCTTCCTGCTCACGCTTTTTGCGCATTTTTTCAGCCAGGCGGTTGACGACTTGCTGTGCGGTAATGCCGGTAAATCCGACTGCTGCATACATGTCGTCTTCCCCTGCAAAATTGAATTTTTCGCAGACGCGCTTGATGTTTTCATTTGTCAGCACTTCTTTGATCGGGAATTCTTGTGCCTTGATTTCTTTTTCGATCATGTCCCGGCCTTTTTGCACATTGTCTTCACGCAATTGCTTTTTAAAGAATTGCTTGATTTTGTTTTTGGTCTGCGTTGACTTGGCAATCTTCAGCCAGTCGCGGCTTGGACCAAATGACTGCTTGGAGGTCAAGATTTCCACAATATCTCCGGTATGCAGTTCGGTATCGAGCGGGGCCATTTTGCCGTTGATTTTGGCTCCGATGGTTTTATTGCCGATTTCCGAGTGGACACGGTACGCAAAATCGATTGGGCAAGAGCCAGCCGGCATTTCAATCACGTCGCCTTTTGGTGAAAAGACGTAAACCATATCGGAAAACAAATCGTATTTTAAGGATTCCATGAATTCTTCTGCATTGTCCGATTCGTTTTGGAAATCCAAAATTTCACGGAACCAGGACAAACGTGAATCAACCGAGCTTTTCGGCTTGTCGATGGTTTTGCCTTCTTTGTATGCCCAATGCGCCGCCACCCCGTATTCGGCGATGCGGTGCATTTCTTCGGTTCGGATCTGCACTTCAAGCGGATCGCCTTGCGGACCAATCACGGTTGTATGGAGCGACTGGTACAGATTTTGTTTCGGCATGGCGATATAGTCTTTAAAGCGGCCAGGCATCGGCTTCCATGTGGAATGAATAATGCCAAGCACAGCATAGCAATCCTTTATGCTGTCGACTGTGATCCGGACTGCCAATAGGTCATAGATTTCGTTAAATTGCTTGTTTTGAATCGCCATTTTCCGGTATATGCTGTAAATATGTTTTGGGCGGCCGAAAAGATCCGCCTGAATGTCGACTTCGTCGAGCTGTGTGCGGATCTCACTTATCACATTATTTAAATAGTCTTCCCGTTCGGTCCGTTTCTTTTTCATCAAATTGACGATTCGGTAATACTGCTGCGGGTTCAAGTAGCGCAACGCCGTATCTTCCAGTTCCCATTTGATGGTATTGATGCCAAGCCGGTGCGCAATCGGGGCAAAGATTTCCAGCGTTTCATTGGCTTTGATGCGCTGTTTTTCAACGGTCTGGTATTTTAAGGTCCGCAGATTGTGCAGACGGTCCGCCAATTTGATCAAAATGACACGGATGTCCTGTGCCATCGCCACAAACATTTTGCGGTGGTTTTCCGCCTGCTGCTCTTCTTTGGACAAGTACTTGATCTTGCTTAGTTTGGTCACACCGTCGACGAGCATTGCCACTTCTTCATCGAAATCACGGACAATGTCTTCACGGCTGACTTCTGTATCTTCCACGACGTCATGCAAAAAGCCCGCTGCTACGGTAGCTGGATCCATTTGCAATTCTGCAAGAATCCCAGCCACCTGCACCGGATGTACGATATACGGCTCACCAGATTTTCGAAATTGTCCCATGTGAGCATCGTAAGCTACCTGGTAAGCCTTCTTAATCGTTTTTACATGATCGGCATTCATATAAGACGCAACCATTTCAAATACATCTTCAGCTGTTCTTACTTGATCTTTAGCCATAATTGCCCACCTTGCTTTAAATTTTTCCAAAAGTATATCTTTCTATTATAAAAAACAAAGTGGTTAAATGTAAAGCTTTGTTAGCTCTGCTCCATCACTTTAATAAATTCACGCAAGTAATCCGGCAGATCGGGCGGACGGCGGCTCGACACAAGATGGCCATCAACCACTACCGGCTCATCCAGCCATTCCGCGCCGGCATTGGTCATATCGTCTTTTATACCCGGCGTGCTGGTGACTTTTCGTCCGTTTAAAATATTGGCGGACACAAGCACCCAGCCTGCGTGGCAAATTTGCCCAATCGGCTTTTTCTGTTGATCCATTCGGCGTACCAGGTCCAAAACTTCCGGAAAACGGCGGATTTTGTCCGGCGCCCAACCACCTGGAACAAGAATGGCATCGTATTCTTTCGCGAGTGCTTCTCCGTAGGACAAATCAGAAGTCGCCGGAACACCGTATTTGCCAATATAATCCACACCGGTTTCTTCTCCGGCAAGTTCTACTTCCGCCCCTTCTTCACGCAATCTTAAAATTGGGTACCACAGTTCCAAATCCTCGAATTCATGATGTACAAAACTCAATACTTTTTTACCCGTCAATCTCATAATATTGCCTCCTTTTTTTGTTAAAGCAGATGTGAACTGCGCTTTCTGATTTCTTCCAAATGGACAAGCTCGCTGCCTTTTCCAACCGCAACCGCCTGTTCAGCTGAACCGATGCTGACCAGATTTTGCACCCGAACATTGCGGGCGCTTTGTTCACCACCGGCAATCGAAACGTCTGCTGCAGCCGTCTTAAAATCACGAATAACACCATTTGTTAACGATACATAGCCTGCACGATATTGAATGGCAGCGGCCGGTTGCCGCTTGTAGTCGTGATTCGGATTTCCGATGAATAAAAATCGGTTGATGGCGACGTTTCGGTAGCCCGACACCACCAAACAGCGCGGAGAGGAACCTTCGTACAACGGCGTTTCAATCGGTTCAATCGCTACCAGCCGTTGAGCCAGTATATTAAACGCCGACCGCGATTCCGGATCGTCTTTTTTGTGATGGCCTATATGGCGGAAATTAAAGGACCGGTTGTCGTGGATTGATAAATGACCTGAAATGTGGACGCCTGTTGCAGCTGAAGAATTGGCATGTGCCTTGACTTCAATGCCTCCAAAACAACGGCTGCTCGAATTGTTGGCCAGCCAGACGTGCCGGGACCCGTCATCTATTTCAAAACCGTTTGAATTGGAGAATCCCAGTGCATGCGCCCGTCCACTCGGATCGCTGAAATGCGAATTGGAAACAAATATATAATCGCTGTGATGCGTTGTTAAGCCATCATCTCCAAAACCGGAGCCGCTGACGCCGTCGAGCCAGACAAACCGGCTGCCCCCCTTGCCCCGCATGCCGTCTCCGGAATAGTTATAAAGAGGGGCTGTAATGTCAAAACAATGCAGACCCGGATTGAGTGCTTCCACGTCTTTCACCCATCCGTATGTGACATGCGCAAAGGTCAGGCAGCTGGAATGATTGCCTCCTGCACTGGTGTTTTTAATATCGCCAAGGCGTTCAATATGCCAATCCAAGGTCAGCTCTTCCACAGAAATGTTGCGGTTGCCGGACACATAATTGCTGTTGGTTAAAAGACGCGCCTTTCGTGGTGCCTTTGCTTGCAGCTTGATAACAGTCTGTCCTTTGCCGGCACCAATCAGCCGAGTCCAAGACGGCAGCTGCAAGCCGTCCACCATAAAGATGCCCGCCGGCACCTTCACTTCCACTGCTCCTTTGCCAAAGGCTTTTTTAAAAGCATCAGTACAGTCGGTTTCTCCGTCCCCTACAGCACCAAATTCCCTGACATCCACACGCCGCTGAATTGTCGATTCCAGTTTCCGGTATTCACTGTCCAACCGTTCTTTCCACTCAGGGTAAAGCTGTTGGCCAGAAACATTGGTTTTAAAACCATGTTCATCTTCAAGTGAAAACTCTTCTGCAAACAAAGACCATAGCCGTTCTTTAAAATTCATTTTTTGCTTGGCGTGTTTGCTGACAGCGAAATCTTTTTTGATGGCCTTAAAGAATTGTTCTGTCTCACGGGTGATCCTTTCCAGAGGTGTACGGTCGTCCAGCAATTGGTCAATCCATGCAGCGTTCAAACGAGGATCATGCTCTTTTATCAGTTCCATCATCCAGTCACCTCCAGTCCCATACTTGCTCTTATTTCCATACCCTTCATGATAGAAAAAAATCCCTCCACCTGTAAAGGCAGAGAGATTCCGTATTAATATTGCATTAAAGTTGTTACGTCGTAGCCATCCAAATTTTTGCGGCCATCCAGATAAGTCAACTCGATCAAAAATGCACAGCCAACAACGATTCCGCCAAGCTGTTCAACTAAGTTGATGGTCGCGCCAATTGTGCCGCCAGTAGCCAGCAGGTCATCAGTAATTAACACACGCTGTCCCGGTTTGATGGCGTCTTTGTGCATCGTTAATACATCTGTTCCGTATTCAAGGCCATATTGCGCACGAATCACTTCGCGGGGCAATTTGCCTTCTTTGCGGACTGGAGCAAAGCCAAGTTCAAGCGCATAAGCCACGGGACATCCGATGATAAATCCGCGTGCTTCCGGCCCTACAATAATCTCAGCGTTTACTGTTTTTGCGTATTCAACGATTTGGTCCGTTGCATACTTATAAGCAGTTCCGTCATCCATCAGCGATGTGATGTCCTTAAAACGGATTCCTGGTTTTGGCCAATCTTCTACAATCGTAATATACTTCTTCAAATCCATATTTCTTCCTCCTTGGCAGACACTTTCGCATCGAACCACTCTTTTAAATCTTTATAAGATGCGTACAAAAGCTTCTGCTCCAGAGCAATTTGCTGCTCGCGCTTTTTGTAGATCGGCGCTTCCGACAAATCCTGTTTGCTTGGCGATTGGGCAATCTCGGTAATACCATTGTTAAGTGTAACAAAACCGAGTTCAAAAAACACCTGCAGCATGAAAAATAATGATTCACGCGTCCAACCTTTGTGTTTAGCCAACTCTTCGCTGTGTTTATTAAAATCGAAGGTTCCTCGTTTTTTGATAAAGGCAAACAGCCATTTGAATTGTTCCCGCGTCGGAATCTGCTCGAAATACTGCGAATCTTTGGCATGGAAATGGGCGTAAATGCGTTTCGGCTTTAATGCGGCCAATACAGACGCCAATTGCTCTTCCGATTCCGGCAAATCCAACAGCACCAAATGGTCTTTAGTGCCGGGCAAATTATTTAATTGAGCCACCGTCACAATTGGCTCCGACAGAAAGGATTGGAACAAAGCAGGCGTATCCTCGTTAAATGCCAGAAAAACTTGGTTTTCCTGCGGAATCAACTTGGACCAGCGCGACACTTGGCGGATGCCACGAATGTCGAAGAGCTGCCATTGATCGGTCCGGACATCTTCCACCATCAACTGCGGCTTTTTTCGGCCGTTCCATTCATTGATCTGCAAATCGCCAATAACATCAATTTTTACGTCCGGCGTCAATTCGTCACCGATTGGTCCAATGCCGAATCCCACAGCGTCCAACGTAGCGGCATGCTGCGTCAGTTCCATTTTCAAATGATTTTGCGCCGCTCCAATTTTGCGGATAGAAGCCACTTTGACGCCTTCCAGGTAAAACTTCGGTTTCGCAAATCCCATGCCGAATGGTGCCAAGAGCCGCATGGATTCAATCGCCGTAATATCGATTTCATCCAAGCGCAATGGAATATCAATTTCCACTACCGGCAGCAAATCTTCTTCAGTCAAGCTTGCTTTAGCTTGTTCGTTTAGCCGCTCGCGCAGATCGTCCACATCACTCGCTTCCAGCGTCATGCCGGCTGCCATCGGGTGGCCCCCGAAATGAGGCAGGATATCGCGGTTTTTTGCCAATTCGTTGTACAAATGAAATCCTTCAATGCTGCGGGCAGAACCTTTCGCTTTGCCCGTTTCTGGAATCAGCGACAACACAATGGACGGGCGATAGTATTTCTCGGTCAGTTTGGATGCCACAATGCCGACGACGCCAGGATTCCAGCCTTCTTGTGCTACGACAATGACGTGAGGCGATCCATCCGGATAACGCTGCTCTACTTGCTGTATCGCTTCTTCCGAAATTTGTTTAACAATAGCCTGGCGTTCTTTGTTGAGTACGTCCAGCCCGGATGCGAGCGAACGTGCTTCAGCCGGATCTTCTGTCAGAAACATTTGGACAGCAGGATCGGCATCCTGCAGTCGGCCAATGGCGTTGATGCGCGGGCCAAACATAAAGCCGAGCGTTTCTTCAGTAATGTCCTGCTGTTTGACACCCGACACTTCGCACAATGCAGCAATGGCCGGGCTTGGCGAATCAATCAAAGCGGCAAGCCCTTCTTTGACAAACAACCGGTTTTCGCCATGCAGCGGAACCAAGTCCGCAACCGTGCCAATCGCCGTCAATTCAATCAAGTGATCTGGGATTTCTTCATACAAAGCATGCGCTATTTTAAATGCGACTCCAACTCCTGCCAGTTCACCAAAAGGATAGTTGCCCTCAGGGTGGCGCGGGTGAACGACGGCCAAGGCATTCGGCATTTGGTCTCCGATGTCATGGTGGTCGCTGATGATAACATCCATCCCCAGACCATTCGCAAAATCAACTTGCTCGATGCCGGAAATGCCATTATCGACAGTGACAATCAGCTTGGTGCCGTTGTCAAATGCCTGCTGGAACAATTCGCTATTCGGTCCGTAGCCGTGTTTAAAGCGGTTCGGGATCATAAAGGACACATCTGCTCCCAAATCCTGCAATACGGTCATCATTACGGTTGTGCTGGTCACGCCATCTGCGTCGTAATCACCATAGACTACAATTTTTTCCTGATTTTCGATCGCTTCACGAATGCGTTCAACTGCCACATCCATATCCTTCATTAAATAGGGATCGTGTATGGCGCTGGCGTCCATCTGCATAAAGGAACGCGCTGATGCTGCCGTATTTAAACCGCGCGTCACCAAAATCTTGGCCAGCACTGATGATATCTTCAATTCTTTTTGGATTTCTTCTACTGCTTTTTCATCGGGCGTCGTCAAACGCCACCTCTTTTTGGATTCAATCATTGCTTTCACTTCCTCACCGGTTCATTATACAGCAAAAAAACACAGACAAAAACCTTTCGGCAACTGCACCGAAAGGTTCATCTTTTAAATTTCTTCTTTTTTCAGTTCTTCACTCGTAACGATCTGTGCATCCGGCACGACACCGGCTTTTTGGTACTCGCCAATTTCGTTTTGCTGCGTTGCGATCAAGGTTTCTTTAACCGCCATCTCTTTTTGCAAAGCTTTGATTTTGCGCTGCATTTGGTATTGGCGCATGATTGCCAGCACGCCGCTCAGCAAAAATCCAAGCAAAGCGGATGCCAGAATAACCAAAATCAACGGCCATTGTGCTTCACCAAATACGTAGTTGACCGGTACTTCGTCAACATTCACAACAGCAAATACGGCGATGATTACTGCAAAAACAAGTCCAAGTAAAATAAGCCATTGTAATTTCATTGTCAATTCTCCTTTCAAAATAAAAAAATGGAACAAGGTCATTTTATCTATACCCTGTTCCATTTCAAATTGAAACTTATACTACAGGCTCATCAGAACCCCATTTGCTTTCCTGGTCTTTTTTCTCAATATCGATTGGTCCTTTTTTCTTCAGCTCGCCTTTTTTCAAGACTAACCAAAGCTGGGCTGCGATAAAGATTGAAGAATACGTACCGGCAATCAAGCCGATCAATAAAGCGATGGAGAAGTTAGTAATCGACGGTGCACCGAAGATCAACAGGGCAATTACAACCAATACAACTGTCATTACAGTATTGACGGAACGACCCAGTGTTTGGCGCAACGATACATTGACCACATTCTCCAACTGCTCGACTGTATCGATTTTCTTCATGCGCTTCATGTTTTCGCGGATTCGGTCAAATGTCACGATGGTGTCGTTGATCGAATAACCCACGATGGTCAGCACAGCTGCAATAAAGGTGATGTCCACCTCAAGGCGAAGCAGGCTGAACACAGCAACAATAAAGAATGCATCATGCACCAATGCGACGACAGACGCCACACCCATACGCCATTCAAACCGGAAAGCAACATAAATGATGATCCCTAGAGCTGCAATCGCCAATGCATACATGGCATTTTTTGCAAGTTCCTCACCAACTGTCGGAGATACCGTTGAAATGTTTGGTTCAGAACCAAATTCTTCCACAGCGACTGCTTTCAGGCCATTGATTTCTTCCTGGCTGAATTCTTCATTAAACCGGGCTACACCGAGATTGGCTTCATCACCCGAGATAACAATATCTTCCGTTTCATAGCCTGCACCGTCTAGGAAGCTTTGCACTTCCTCTTTCGTCAATGCTGATTCTGAAGCGATCTCAACACGGGTACCACTTGAAAAGTCGATACCCAGATTCAGGCGGAATACACCAAGAACGGCCATTCCTGCCACAATCAGCACGATCGAAGCCAAGAAGAACTTATTGCGGTTGCCCGCAAAATCAAAACGATCAAAACGTGTCGTAAGATCGGTAATTTCCAGCTCTTCTTCTTTGGTGTGAATGAGTGATTTCTTTAATCCAAACAAGCCAAATTTGTTGTCGAGTGCACCGCTGTTGACCCATAAGCCCAAAAGCAAACGCGATCCCCAGACAGCTGTTAAGAAACTGGCTAAAATTGAAATGATTAATAGTGTCGCAAAACCTTTAACTGAGCTTGTTCCGTAATAAAACAGGACGGCAGCTGCCAGCAAGGTTGTCACGTTCGCATCAATAATTGCCGAGAACGATGAACGCGCACCTACCTTAAAGGCCTCTTTAACCGTCTTGCCGACGCGCATTTCTTCACGGATCCGCTCGTACGTGATGATGTTGGCATCTACTGCCATCCCGACACCGAGCATAATTGCCGCGATTCCAGGGAGCGTCAACACGCCGCCGATCCATTCAAACACCAACAAGATCAAGTAAACATAAGCCGATAAGGTAACGACAGCAATGGCGCCTGGCAAGCGGTAATAAACCAGCATGAACAACAGAACCAAGGCAATCCCGACAGCCGCTGCGACCATGGTTTGGTCAAGCGCCTCTTCACCAAACTGCGCTCCTACCGAAGTTGAATAGATTTCTTCCAAACTTACCGGCAAAGCACCGGCATTCAGGATTCCTGATAAGTTCTGCGTTTCTTCCACAGTGAACGATCCAGAAATTTCAACAGTTGGCGATGAAATTCGCTGCTGCACACTTGGTGCTGAAACAAATTTAGGATCTGCCTTCAAACGTTCTTCTGCGAAAGAATCCACGCCTTCTTCAAAATCCAGCCAGATGACCAATACATTATCCGGTGCCGGCATTTGAGAAACGGTTTCGGTTACTTCTGCAAATTTGCCTGGATCGTTCAATTCCAAAGTAACAATCGGATTGCCGTTTTGGTCAAACGTTCCAGTTGCGCCGCCTTGGCTCAAGTCATTTCCGGCAAGCAGCAAGTTGTCTTCTGCATCGCGGAACGTCAGATTGGCTTCAGTCGACAGCAATTCACGCGCCGAAGCTTGATCCTCGACTCCCGCCAATTGGACACGGATGCGGTTTTCGCCTTCAATTTGGATCACCGGTTCGCTGACGCCGAGCACGTTGATTCGGTTCATCAATGCGTCTGTTGTATCCGTCAGTACGCTTTCCGTAATTTCTGAGCCATCCAAAGTTTCTACTTCATAGAGCACTTCAAAGCCGCCCTGAAGATCCAAGCCTAATCGAATGTCTTTTGCGATGGGTAAACTCGTGGTGCCAATGATTCCTATCAGTACAATAACCAGTAAGAAAAAGGCAATAATGCGACCTCTTGCTTTCATATGTAAACTTCCTCCTCGGGTGTGTAAAACACAGCACTATCATTATGAAACAGCCGCTGATTGCTGTCAAATCGAACTGGATGGATTGAATGAAAAATCAGTTTTCATTGTTCAAAGCAATCTCTTTCAAAACCAAATTTTATAGACAATCCATACCAGCTATGTTGTTTTTTTCGGGGACGGACGCAAGAGATGTCCGATATTTTCTAATGTGCTGTCATCGTTCCAACGGGCTTTTTTCAGCTCTTCCACTTGGTGGTAAGCCAGAAAGTCCGAAGCGGTCATGTCCATAATATCATTAATCATTTCGTAGAGATGCATTGTATCTATGTCTTTTTTTCGCCATTTTTTTTTGACACAAAATTCCCATAGGTCTTCTTCTGTAAACGTATCGTATTGAAAATGGTGAAATTCGCTGCTTTTGCTTTGAAGCGCCGGCAGAACAAACTCAAATTGTTCCGGATAACTCGCCATGCATGGACTCCTTTCCACCTTACTACACCTATTGTACCTCGTAACTGGAAAATTTAGAATAAGGACATTATCTTCATTAAAAAAACGCCTTCAAAATCGAAGGCGAGCTTTTACTTGTTTTTAGATTGTTGATTTTGCTGATTCTACAACACGTGCGATTGCTTGACGCTCGAACTGCATGCGCGTGCCGTCAGCTACAGTAATGTAGATGGTTGCATCGTCCACTGCATCTACAAGGCCGTGCAATCCGCCAATCGTTACAATGCGGTCGCCACGTCTTAACTCTGTCTGCATGTTCTTAGTTGCTTTTTGGCGTTTTTGGGCAGGACGGATGATGAAAAACCACATTAGCAAGAACATTAATAGTAAAGGTGATAACGCAATTAAAGTTTCCATTATTCATTTTCCCCCTTTCACTTTCTCTATTCTCGTGCAAACTCAGAAATTTTTTGCATTAGGTTTATTGAAACCGTAAGCTTCAAAAAATTCTTCGCGGAAATCTCCCAGGCGGTCTTCGCGAATTGCTTGACGCACCTGTCCCATTAAGTTTAACAGAAATTGCAGGTTATGATAACTAGTAAGCCTAATTCCAAACGTTTCATCTGCACGAATCAAGTGATGGACGTATGCACGCGAATAATTTGTGCATGTATAGCAATCGCATTTGTCGTCAATCGGTCCAAAATCACGTTTGAACGCGGCATTTTTAATGTTCAATCGGCCGGTGCTTGTCATCAAGGTACCATTGCGGGCAATGCGAGTCGGCAAGACGCAATCAAACATGTCAATGCCTCGAATCGCGCCGTCGATCAAGGAATCGGGTGAACCGACGCCCATCAAGTAACGCGGTTTGTCGGCAGGCATTAACGGCGTCGTAAATTCCAGCGCACGGTTCATGACGTCTTTCGGTTCGCCGACCGATAATCCGCCGATTGCGTAACCAGGGAAATCAAGCGACACAAGATCGCGTGCACTTTGTTTGCGCAAGTCTTCAAACTCGCCGCCTTGGATAATGCCGAACAATCCTTGGTCCGCTTTGCGTTCGTGTGCTTCCAAGCAGCGTTCTGCCCAGCGGGAAGTCCGTTCAACACTGGACTTCATGTAGTCATGCGTTGCCGGGAACGGCGGACATTCGTCAAAAGCCATCATGATATCAGAACCAAGGTCGTTTTGGATCTGCATCGCCTTTTCCGGGCTTAAGAACAGTTTGTCGCCGTTCATATGGTTGCGGAAATGGACGCCTTCTTCTTTAATGTTGCGGAATTCGCTCAACGAAAACACTTGGAAGCCGCCCGAATCCGTTAAGATCGGACGATCCCAGTTCATGAACTTATGTAAGCCGCCTGCTTCTTTGATGATGTCATTGCCGGGGCGCAGCCATAAATGGTAGGTGTTGCTCAAGATGATGCCGGCGTTCATGGCTTTCAGTTCTTCAGGTGACATGGTTTTGACTGTCGCCTGTGTGCCAACGGGCATAAATGCCGGTGTTTCAAACGAACCGTGCGGCGTGTGGACAATGCCTAGGCGCGCACCGGTTTGTTTGCAGGTTTTGATGTGTTCGTATGTGACTGCTGCTGTCATGGGTGAGTCTCCTTTTTCTGTGGTTCAATGAACATCGCATCTCCAAAACTGAAGAAACGGTAGCGTTCATCAACGGCTTGTTGATAGGCGTTTAAAATATGGTCGCGGTTGGATAAAGCACTGACCAGCATAACCAAAGTGGATTTCGGCAAATGGAAATTGGTGATTAGGCCATCGATGGCTTTGAATTCATAGCCCGGGAAAATGAAAATATCGGTCCAGCCGCTGTCTTCCTGCAATTCGCCGCCAAATTTCTGCGCAACTGATTCCAGGGTGCGTGTCGACGTCGTGCCAACTGAAACAATGCGGCCCCCCTGTTGTCTGGTTTGATTGATCAAATCAGCTGTTTCCTTGCTGATGCGGTAAAATTCCGAATGCATTTCGTGGTCTTCGATCGAATCGACCGACACCGGACGAAACGTGCCGAGCCCGACATGCAGCGTAATAAACGCAATGTGGACACCTTTTGCACGAATTTCTTCCAAAAGCTCGTCGGTAAAATGAAGTCCGGCTGTTGGTGCTGCCGCACTTCCCCGCTCTTTGGCAAAAACAGTTTGGTAGCGATCCTGATCTTCCAGCTTTTCACGGATATAAGGCGGCAAGGGCATTTCACCCAATTGGTCCAGAATTTCGTAGAAAATGCCGTCGTAGATCATTTTGAAATGACGTCCGCCATGGTCAAGGATGCCGGTGCATTCTGCACGCAGCAAGCCCTCGCCAAAAGAAACGACGGTTCCGACTTTGACTTTTTTCGCCGGTTTGACCAAGGTTTCCCAAACGTCATCTTCAATTTGCTTGAGCAGCAGCAATTCAATATTGGCGCCCGTGTCTTCTTTAACGCCCATGAGGCGCGCTGGAAGCACCCGTGTGTCATTTAAAACGAGCGTGTCACCTTTATGCAAGTATTCGATAATATCGCGAAAATGGCGGTGCTCCGTGTCTCCAGTGGTTTTGTTCATGACCAATAACCGGCTCGACGTACGATCAAGCAGCGGCGTTTGGGCAATCAATTCTTCTGGCAGTTCAAAATCAAAGTCTTGTACATTTAACGTTGTGGGTGGTGTGTTTAGTTTAGTCATTCAGGCATCTCCATTTTAAAGTGTTCATAGGCTAATGGCGTTACGGTGCGGCCTCTAGGTGTTCGCTGGATAAACCCAATTTGCAGCAAGTACGGCTCGTAGACGTCTTCAATCGTCGTCGACTCTTCGCCGATGCTGGCAGCGATCGTATCCAATCCAACCGGACCACCGCGGAAGCGCTCAATCATGCCCGTCAATAATTTATGGTCAATATGATCCAATCCAAGCGGATCGACTTGCAGCATTTCCAGTGCCTGCTCAGCCATGTCCATCGTAATCGAACCGGTTCCGCGCACTTGCGCATAATCGCGGACGCGCTTCAGCAAACGGTTGGCGATACGCGGGGTCCCACGGGAACGGCGGGCAATTTCGACAGCGGCGTTCGGATCGATGTCTGCTTCGAATAGTTTCGAACTGCGGACAACGATTTCCGTTAACGCTTCCGTGTCGTAATAATCAAGCCGGGATAAAACGCCAAAACGGTCACGCAACGGTGCCGACAAGGCGCCTGCACGTGTTGTCGCACCGATTAACGTAAATGGCGGCAGATCCAACCGGACAGAGCGCGCGGTTGGCCCTTTGCCGACCACAATGTCCAAACAAAAGTCTTCCATTGCGGGATACAGCACTTCTTCGATTGACCGGTTCAAGCGATGAATTTCATCAATGAACAAAACGTCTCCAGGTTCCAATGATGACACGATGGCCGCCAAGTCGCCAGGCCGTTCAATGGCAGGGCCACTGGTCATTTTGATGTTGACTTCCATTTCATTAGCAATAACCGCTGCAAGTGTCGTTTTTCCGAGTCCAGGAGGCCCATACAACAGGACATGGTCCAGACTTTCCTGGCGCATTTTTGCAGCTTCGATGAAAATTTGCAAATTGTGTTTTACGGTATGCTGGCCAATGTACTGACCCAGCAATTGCGGGCGAAGCGATTGTTCAAAGCGCTCATCAAACTCCGAAATTTCACTGTCTATGATGCGTTCTTCCATGCCGTTCGCCTCCTTTCATCAAGTTTGTTTAAGCAATAGCTGCAAAGCTTTTTTCATAAAGCCTTCTGTATCAAGATCGAGATCCCGCAGCTGCGGTTTAACTTTCGTAATTTCGCGTTCTGAGTAGCCGAGTGCACCAAGTGCCAGCATTGCTTCTTCCAGTTCTGCTTGGTCGTTCGACAACAAAGTATGGGACTCTTCCGGATCGAAAGGATCGCCGAAAAACTCGGTCAGCTTGCCTTTCAAGTCCAGAATCATTTGGCGTGCCGTCTTTTTGCCGACTCCCGGGAATTTTACCAAATAGGTTTCATCTTCCCGTTCGATCGCTTCGATGACGTGCTGCGGTTGGCCGCTTGCAAGAATCGCCAGCGCACCTTTGGGGCCGATGCCGGAAACCGAAATCAGCTTGCGAAACAACTCGCGCTGCTCCAGTGTTGGAAATCCGAACAACAGCTGTGCATCTTCCCGAATGTGGTGGTGCAGGAAAACTTGCAGCTCATCTGAACCGAATGAATACGGATTTGGCGCAAAAATCTGCCAGCCGATTCCTTGCTGTTCTATCACTAAATATTCCGGCGTTACGCGTGTAACCTTGCCTTTTATGTAATCGTACATGGACAGTCTCTCCTTTAATTCAACTCCATGATTATACCATATTCAGCCGCTTTAGACGAAATAAACCCGTTGCTGTTCGGCACATGATAAGATAAAGGGAACGAGTCGATAAGCGAGGGATCCACATGAAAAAATTACTCGGCGAACAGCGGCGCCAATTTCTGCTGGAAAAAATTAAAACGTCTGCGCTGCCGATGACCGGCAGCGAATTAGCAGCGCTGGCAAATGTGTCGCGCCAAGTTATTGTCGGTGACATGACGCTGTTAAAAGCAAAAGGCGAGCCCATTATTGCCACGAGCCAAGGCTATTTATTTCTGGCCCGCCAAGTAAACGAAGAAGCAAGCCGGCGCATCGCTTGCCGGCATCAGCCTGAGGACACCGAACGCGAATTAAAGCTGCTTGTAGAGTCAGGCGTTACGGTCAAAGACGTGTCAATTGAGCATCCGGTGTACGGCGAACTAACAGCAGGCATCCATGTCTCGAGCGCTCAAGACGTTGATGCGTTTATGAAGCGCGTGCGCGACACCGGTGCCAGCTACCTGCTCGAACTGACTGACGGCACGCATCTTCACACAATCACAGCTCCTGACAACGCCACGCTTGAAAAAGCCGTCAACGGAATGCGGGAAAATGGCTTTTTGCTGGAAGAAAGTGAATAAGTATTTGTGAACCTATGAACCCGCATTGTGCGGGATTGTGGGTTTTTTTATTTGTGCAAACTTAGACAGTTCGGCTTATTGAGTTCGCTTTTTCACATCGCTTCGGTCGCTTAGGGCATAGCTTCAGCCCGAAGAGCAGGATTTGCTATAAAGCTCAAAAATTCCCTATCCCTTCTACAAACATGAAAGTCCCGCAGCGATTAGGCTACGGGACTTTCATGTTTTATTTATACGTATAATACGAACCTAAAGTTTTCACTGTACAGCCAATTGCCGACAACTCTTCGAACGCCCCACGCATCATCGTGTCGCTTTCGTCTGCCAGCACATCGGCGATAAAAAAGTAATCGCCAAGGCCAGTTTTGAGTGGACGCGACTCGATTTTGCTCAAGTTCAACCGTCTCCACGCAAAGACCGACAAGATCTGGTGCAAGACACCGGAACGGTCATCGTCGGGCGGCGTGATCATTAAGGTCGTTTTGACTTGATTGTCGTGTGCCGGATCGGTCAACTTGTGGTCAGATTTCGACAAGACGAAAAAGCGCGTATGGTTAAAATGGAAATCGTGGATATCGCGCTGCAAAATATCCAGCCCGTATTTATGGGCGGAAAATTCATTGCCGATCGCCGCGATGTTGCGTTCCGGCAACTCGGAAACCATTTTCGCAGCAGCAGCCGTCGAGCTGTATTGCTCCAGAGGCGTATGTTTGTATGTATAAAAAAGGTATTTGTGGCATTGCGCCAATGCATGCGGATGCGAGTAAATCGCTTCAAACGATTCCGCGTTGCGGTTTTCCGGATGTACCAGTAAATGCTGCTCAATCGGTGACAAGACTTCAGCCGTCACATACAATTGCGCTTCATGAAACAAATAGTCCACTGTTAATGGAACAGATCCTTCCAACGCATTTTCCAGTGGCACGACAGCGTAGTCTACGCTGCCTTCTGCCACTGCTTCTATGCATTCGGGGATGGTTGTAAATGGCACCAGGGTCTCTTCAGGAAAAACTTTGGTTGCCGCAAGATGAGTAAATGACGCTTCCGGCCCTAAATATGAAATTCTTTTTTTAACAGCTTGTCCAGTCATTTAAACATTCCTCCATTAAGATGATCCGCTTGATACCACATCTGCCGACTCGACAAAATCGAGTTTTTTCAGCTGATGCAAAAAGACGTCCAAATCCCCGTCCATCGCCGTTACATCCAAGGACAAGGTAACATTCGCACGCCCTTGGATTGGAATGGTCTGGTGGATGGTTAAAATATTGCAGCCGTTGTCGGCGACTGCCTGCAAAAGCGTCGCGAGCGTCCCTGAACGGTCTTCCAACTGCAGGAAAACCGTCAAGATCCGCTCTTTGACAATCGAATGGAACGGAAATACAGCGTCCCGATATTTATAAAACGCAGAGCGCGAAAGACCTGTTTTGTTGACCGCATCCATAATGGAAATGCGGTCGTTTTGCAGCATTTTTTTCACTTCAAGCGTTTTTTGCATCGCTTCTGTCAAAACGTCTTCACGCACCAAATAATACCGTTGTTCCGAAATATCCTTCATTCAAGTTACCTCCGCATCAATCCATAAATTCGAATTCGAATTCAAGCAGGCGAACTGTGTCGCCATTTTCCGCACCGCGTTCGCGAAGCGCATCATCAATTCCCATGCCGCGCATTTGGCGGGCAAATCGGCGAATTGAATCTTCACGCGAGAAGTCGGTCATTTTGAACATCCGCTCAATCGCATAACCGGCCAAGACAAATGATCCATCCGAATCACGCGTAATGTTGAAGCCATCTGCATCGGATTCGTGTTTGTAAAGAACCGTGCTTTCTGAATCTTCTTCCGTATCGTCGATCAATGGGAATTCTGGCGTTACTTCAATCACATCGGCAATTGCAAACAACAAGTTGTTTAAGCCTTTGCGCGACAACGCCGAAATTGGGAAAATGCGGGCATCTTCCGGCAACTTCTCACGGAATTTCGCCAGGTTTTCTTCTGAATCCGGCATATCCATTTTGTTTGCGACAATCAATTGCGGACGTTCTGTCAAACGCATATTGTATTGCTTTAATTCTTCATTGATGGTGACATAATCGTCGTAAGGATCGCGTCCTTCTAGTCCGGACATGTCAATAACGTGGATGATAACACGTGTCCGTTCGATATGGCGCAGGAATTGATGGCCAAGGCCGATTCCTTCGTGAGCACCTTCGATCAATCCAGGAAGATCGGCCATAACGAAGCTGCGCTGATCTTCCGTTTCCACCATGCCGAGATTCGGAACGATCGTCGTGAAATGATATTCAGCAATTTTCGGCTTGGCAGCTGAAACAACTGACAACAAGGTTGATTTTCCGACACTCGGGAATCCAACAAGTCCGGCATCTGCCAACACTTTCAGTTCCAAAATGACATTGCGTTCAAAGCCCGGTTCGCCTTTTTCAGACAGTTCCGGTGCAGGGTTGGCAGGCGTTGCGAAACGTGAGTTTCCTCGGCCTCCGCGTCCGCCTTTTGCGATCACGGCTGTTTGGCCATGTTCCACCAAATCGGCAATGGTTTCGCCCGTCTCCACATCTTTTACCACTGTGCCCGGCGGAACTTTGATCAAGGTATCTTGTGCTTTGGCACCGTGTTTATTGGAGCTCATGCCGTGTGTTCCGCGGTCTGCTTTAAAGATCCGCTTGTAGCGGAAATCCATTAGCGTGCGCAATCCTTCTTCAACGATAAAGACGATATTTCCGCCCTTCCCGCCATCTCCGCCGGCAGGTCCGCCGTTCGGTACATATTTTTCGCGACGGAATGCAACCATGCCATCTCCGCCGTCGCCACCTCTAACATAAACTTTTACGTGATCGACAAACATATTATCCCTCCATCTGTGCACGGACAGCAAACAATGTGCTGTTTCCGCTGCACTCTTTTCGTACTGTAAATCCTGGTGCTTCTGCGAGTTTCAAATCCAGCCAATTTCCCGGACAAGTGATGTGTAGTTCAAAAGATAAGGCATTGGAAACCAATAGAATTTTGCTGTTGAATGCCTGGCAAGGATCCAGATGGCCTTTGGCGGTTTCCACAAAGTCTTCCAGAAAACGGCGAAACTCTTCATCCAAATGCGCAGGTGCCTCGACTGCAGGACACTCTACTTGAAAATAGAATCCAGAAAACCGCCAATTGGCAGTCAACAGCCATTCCTCTGTCAGCGGCAGCCCAAGGTCGGACAGCCGGCTGGCATGCATAGCCGCTTCGGCATGCGAACGAATTATGGCCTGCGCCTCCTGATGACGGCCAAGGTCCAAATTCATTTTGATCAATTGCAGTTCATTCAAGAAATCATGGCGCGCATGCCGAAGCGATTGTGCCACTGTCATTGTTTTTTCCATAAGTCACGTCCCGATTCAGCTTCTTATTCCAGTATACCAAGAGATTGCAATAATCTCCTAAAATAATGCGTACAACGGGAACCGCGCTTATTGTGTTCAAAAGAAAAAGGACTGCGAAAGCAGCCCTTTTCGTTTTTATTAAGCTTCTTGTGCAATTACAGGGTATACGCTCACTTTTTTCTTGTCGCGGCCGTAACGCTCAAAGCGCACAACACCGTCGATTTTAGCGAAAAGTGTATCGTCTCCGCCACGTCCAACGTTTTCTCCTGGATAAATTTTAGTACCGCGTTGACGGTATAAAATTGAACCACCAGTAACTTCTTGGCCGTCTGCACGTTTAGCGCCAAGGCGTTTAGATTCTGAGTCACGTCCGTTTCTCGTTGAACCTACACCTTTTTTGGATGCGAAAAACTGAAGATCTAATCTTAACATTCTGTCCCACCTCCTAAGCTGTGAAGGTTATTTTAATATATTCTTCATAGTCTTGTTCAATCGTTTTTAATGAAACAATCATTGCGCGTACCAACAGTTGAACCTGCTCGTCCGTCTTTTCATTCAGGTTTATCGGAAAACTGACTTTTAAAAAGCCGCTGTTCGCTTGCTGAATGTCAGGTTCGATTCCCGTCAGCTCCATGATGGCGTTCACCGCTCCAAATGAGACAGCAGACGCTCCAGCACATACGAGGTCTTGCCCGTGTTCAGCGTAATCCGCGTGGCCTGACATTTCAAATGACGAAATGCGTTTTGACGTTTCTTTTACAGTTACAAGTATCATTCTTACAGGTTGATGGCATCGACAGTCAATTTCGTGTATGGCTGACGGTGACCTTGTTTTTTATGGTAGTTCTTTTTAGCTTTGTATTTGAAGACAGTAATTTTTTTCTGTTTACCGCTTTTTACAATCTTAGCTGAAACAGTAGCTCCTTCAACAAAAGGAACACCAACTTTAGTATTGTCTCCACCTACAAATAGAACTTTATCAAATGTGATAACATCTCCAGCTTCTCCAGTCAATTTCTCAACATAGATCTCTTGGCCTGCTTCAACTTTGATTTGTTTTCCACCAGTTTCAATAATCGCGTACATATCCTTGCACCTCCTCTTAGAATAAGACTCGCCTATTCAGGTGACTCGCCGGAGCGAATTCTTAAAGCAACCTGATTCGAGCGGTTGTAGCACGGTACGCTACAAACATAACATTAAAATAATACCACGCCAGAACAGGTTGCGTCAATAGAGAATATGAGGTTTTGAGGAATTGATGATCTGCAGCTTGTGGATTGATTGGATTGAGGTGCGGTTTTTGGGTCGTGAGGTGCGGTTTAGGCGGTTTGAGGTGCGGTTATCGGCTTGCGAGGTGCGGTCTTTGCCGGTTGAGGTGCGGTTAAATCCATTTGGGGTGCGGTCATCGATAAACACGCGAAAAATATTCCTGCAACAACTCACGGTTCTCTACAATATGCCGCTTTCCACGCACATTGCCTTGAAGCGCCGTCTTTTCCAGCAGCCGGTAAAGAACATACTTGTCTTCCACACCAAGCAAACGGTAAGCAAGCCTTGTATCGAGCTCGTCGCCAAACAACAGCGCATATTCCTGCAGCGTCACTTCATGTGCATCCCGCGAATAAAAGCCACAAAGCTTGCAAAGCCATTTGCGCTCTTTCCATTCCAGTGAACAAGTGCGGCACGTTGGACAGGTGACGCCGAGGCGCAAGGAATCGAAAGTGAGATTGTGACGTTTGAGCCAGTGGTGACTGGAATTTCGCGTCGGCAAGTTTTCCAGTTTGGAGACCAGCGCTGCTGTATCGAAAAGTTTTAGACCGTTCGCGAACTGCTCCAAATAGAACGGCAAATAATCGAGCGATACAATTGGATAATGTTTGGGTGCTTCCACCACTTTTCCTGACCGGCTTGCCAGAACGATGACACCATGCACCGGAACGCCGAGAAACCCGCTAGCCGCTCGTACTGCCCGGTGCAGCTGCGCTTCCGGATTGCGCATTCCTTCCCTGCGGCCGTCGACTACACGGTGAAACTGAAAGTTCACCGTGTCAAAGTAAAATTCCCCAACCATGTTTTTCACTTCAAGTACGCAAACAAATTCCGCATGAACCAGCAGCAAATCAATTTGCGCCGCGCCGTCTTTGTATGGGATATGCACATCGCTCAAAAAAATCGCTTCACCCGGCAAATCCAGTTCTCTCTTTAATAAAGAAGCCGTGCGTTGCTCACCGCTGGCACCCGCCAACGAATTTTTCAGTTCTGACAATACTGCAGTCTTTGATTTGTGCACGGTCGGCAGACGTTCTGCCGCAATCATTCCTGCCAATAAAAAATCGTTCATTCGACACCTCCTCAAGGTTTTAAAAAAGCCCCCGCTTTCACAGCGGAGGCTCAAATGATCTTATTTTGTGAAAACAGCTTTGATTTTGGTAAACAAGCTTGGCGGTGCTTTTTCCATGCTCATGAGTGGCACTGATTCACCGAGCAAGCGGCGCGCAATGTTGCGGTAGCCAAGTGCCGCCGTGTTTGATGGATCCATAACAATCGGTTCGCCTTTGTTGGAGCTCGAGATGACGCGTTCGTCGTCTGCGATGATGCCCAACAAATCAATGGATAAGTGAGTGGTAATTTCATTGACGTCCAGCGCTTCTCCCGCTTTCATCAAATGCGGACGAATGCGGTTGATGATCAAACGCGGTGCGTCGATGTTTTCTTCCAGCTCAAGCAAGCCGATGATGCGGTCAGCGTCGCGGACTGCCGAAATTTCCGGTGTCGTAACGACGATAGCATGGTCTGCTCCAACAACCGCATTTTTATAGCCTTGCTCGATGCCGGCTGGGCAATCGATAATGACAAAATCATAGTCTTTTTTCAGTTCCGTCACCAATTCTTTCATCTGTTCCGGGTTGACGTCGTTTTTGTCAGCCGTTTGTGCGGCTGGCAACAGGTACAGCATATCTTCAAAACGCTTGTCTTTAACGAGCGCCTGGTGTACTTTGCAGCGGCCTTCGAGTACGTCAATCAAATCATAGATGATGCGATTTTCAAGACCTAAGATGACGTCGAGGTTACGCAATCCAATATCAGTATCGATCAAGCATACTTTTTTCCCTTGAAGAGCCAATGCAGTGCCGAGGTTGGCGGTTGTCGTCGTTTTACCGACGCCTCCCTTGCCTGATGTAATTACGATAGCTTCTCCCACACTAGCTTCCTCCTTTAAACGTTGAAATTTGCGGACGGATAAACCGCAATTCCTGCAAACGGTCAATAATAATAGTGCCGTTTGTATGTAAATAAGCGCATTCCATTTCCGGCTGCTCTGATAAACTGGACAACTCGTCCGTCATGGTTTCCAATTCGTCATCGATTTTCAATTGCGTTGCTTCGAGCCAAGACGCTGCAATAACTGCGTCGCGATTGCCTTTTGTCCCCGCATGCGCAGCGCCTTTTAACCGGCCGAGAACGTATACGCTGCCGCCTGCTTCAACCCGGCCGTTCGGATTCACATCTCCAATGACGACCAAATCGCCTTCGGCTTTGATGACTTGCCCGGAGCGCACGATGCCAACGTAAGTTTCCGATTGGCGTTCAAGGATCATTTGATCGCTTTGTTCAACAGTCAGGATGTCGCTGGTCGTCGAAACGACTTTTAAATGTGGATTGGTTTGGACCGACTCGCTCAATTCCTGAATTTGGCTGTCTGTGCAATAGCGCTTATTCAGGTGGATCGTGACTTCGGTATCACTGTCAAGCGCAGGATCCGACACCTTTGCCTTTAGCTCGGCCAATAGATCCGTATACGCACACTGATCATCTAAATACAGCACAAGCCCTTTATTTTTCCCTTTAATCGTAACGAGATTCTTCAAAAATGTGTCACCTGCGCTTTCATTAATATAACCCTATCTTATTGTCACGCTCTGACAGCTGCGTAACAATTATTGACTTGAACACCCAGCCGAGCATCACCAGGAAAATCGAATTGGCGACCATTGTCGGCCAAAGCCGTGTGGACAAAAATGTGCCAAGCGGCATTCCTGTTAATGAAATCAGCAGGAAAAACTGGTAAAGCACAAATTCAAATATAGCCAATAAAGCAAGCGTCAGCAGTGTCGCTGTCAGCAAATTCTGCGGAATCCGCTTGAAGACAAACGACGCCACGAGGCAAATGGCTGGATACAAGAAAGAATATAATCCAATAATATCAATGTAAAAGACATCATACAAGAGCCCGAAAAATAATCCATAAAACATCGCATGCTTCAAGTCATAGTAAAGCGTCAGGAAAATGAGGAACATAATAAGAAAGCGCGGCACAATGTAATTCAACTCTCCATCAATGTTCAAAGGTGAAAAAAGGCCGAAAACCGGTTCCATGAAAAACAGGACGAGGCAGATCAACGGGATAAGGAAACGGATCATGATTCATCGTCTCCTGTCACGCCATTGTCTTCACCGTCCACTTCCGGCATTACCCGGTCCGCGATGATCACATGGTTCAATAAAGAAAAATCTGCAGCAGGTTTAACGTAAGCAAGCTGCGTCAAGCCAAATTCATCGATAGTGATTTCAGTAATGGTGCCGACCAAAATGCCTTTTGGAAAAATGCCGCCCAGCCCGCTGGAGATGACTTGGTCGCCTTCATTCAATTCGATATCGGCATCAATCCGCTTCAATAAAAGTTCGCGGCGTTCGGCATCATAGCCTTCGATCAAACCAAAAACGTCGTTGTCTCCACCCACGACCATTGCCGATACCCGGTAGTTCGGATTAAGCGTGGAAATCAATTCGACAGTGGAAGTCGTCGGCGTTGTCAACGTCACTTTGCCAATGAGGCCGCTGGCAGTCATGACAGCCATGTTTTCCGCCACGCCTTGGTTGGAACCGCGGTTTAAAATGATTTTTTCTTCCCATTGATCCGGATTTCGTGCAATGACGGTGGCCTGGATTGGGTTGTAGTCTCGCAAATCTTCTTCTTTTCCAACAAGTTGATTGAGTTCTTCATTTTCAGAGCGCAAGTCTTTTACTTCAGCCTGCACGCTTGCAAACTCCTCTAAGCGCGTTTTCAAATGCTGGTTTTCTTCAAATGTATTCAGCAAGGAATCGACATTATCAAAAATTCCAGTTACAAAATGAGCAGGGCGCGAAAACACCGACTGCCCGGCTCCAACAGCATCTTTTATGATTTGTTCCGGGAGCGATACATTGCTGCGGTCACGGAGCGAAAAAGAAATGAGGGCTACGAGCAGGATGACACCCAACAGCAGCAAAATAAGCCGCTTGTTCGTTAAAAGCTTTGGCATGTCGCCATCCTCCTTATTTGATTGATATCTGGCGGCGGAATTGGTCCATGTTTTCTAAAGCCTTGCCCGTGCCAAGTGCGACACAGTCCAAAGGATTTTCGGCGATGAACACCGGCATGGACGTTTCAGCTGAGATGACGCGATCGAGGTTTTTCAACAATGCGCCTCCACCTGTCAAAACGATGCCGTTTTCCATAACGTCTGCACTCAACTCAGGCGGTGTCTGTTCCAGCGTCGCTTTGACACCAGCCACAATGGCCGCAACCGATTCACTTAAAGCACCCGCAATTTCTTCGGACGTGACATTCAGTGTTTTCGGGAAACCGGTCAACAAGTCGCGTCCGCGAATTTCCATCGTCACGCCCTGTTCAGACGGTTCCATGATACGCGCAGAGCCAATGCCAAGTTTCAGTGCTTCGGCTGTTCGTTCGCCGATCAACACGTTGTATGTTTTACGGACATACTGAGTAATTTCCATATCCAGTGCATCACCCGCAACGCGAATCGATTCACTCGAAACGATGCCGCCCAGTGAAATAACCGCTACTTCCGTAGTTCCGCCTCCAATATCGACGACCATACTGCCCATAGGTTCCCATACTGGCAAATCTGCTCCAATTGCCGCTGCGAAGGGCTCTTCAATTGTATATGCCTCACTCGCTCCAGCACCTCTGGCGGCGTTCAAAACTGCACGCCGTTCAACAGAAGTAATGCCGTAAGGAACACAAATCATTACCGTTCCACTTTTCCATTTGCTGCCGGCTGCTTTGGAAGCTTCGACCAAGTAATGTTTAATCATCGCCAAGGTTGTGTCGTAATCGGCAATGACACCATCGCGCATCGGACGAATGGCCGTAATTGTACTTGCGGTGCGCCCCATCATATTTTTCGCCTGGCTGCCGACTGCCACAATTTCGCCAGTTTTTTTATTTTTAACGACAACGGAAGGTTCGCGAAGAACGATTCCTTTGCCTTTAACATACACCAATGTATTTGCAGTACCTAAATCAATTCCAATATTTTTTGAACCAAATCCAAACACGGAGTTTCTTCCTTTCTGTAACAAGCCGATATTTCGGCAATTGCGTTGACACAATATCACTCATTATAGACGAAAAGAAAAAAAATAAACAGTGCTACATGAACCCCTTTTCTTTCAAGGAAACGAATTGGTGGTCGCCGATAATAACGTGGTCAAGCAGTTCTATGCCAATAATGCTGCCAGCTTCGACAAGCCGTTTTGTGACGTCAATGTCTTCCGGTGAAGGCGCCGGATTGCCGGAAGGGTGATTATGGGCACAGACAATGGAAGCCGAAGAACGGCGTACGGCTTCACGGAAAATTTCGCGTGGATGGACAATGGAGGCATTCAAGCTTCCGACAAAAATCGTCTGCCGGTGCATCACCTGGTTTTTGATATTGAGGAACAACACGACGAAATGCTCTTGTTTGAGTGAGGTCATGTCGGACATTAAATAAGAAGCCGCATCTTTTGGAGAACGGATCGTGAATTTTGTATCGGTTTGTTTCGAGGACAAGCGTCTGCCAAGCTCAACTGCCGCAAGCAACTGTACTGCTTTCGCCTGCCCGATGCCATTGATTGCCACCATTTCTTCAATGGTGGCGCTTTTCAATTCCTGAATTTGCTCGAAATGAGTCATCACCCGGTTCGCCAAATGCAAGACCGATTCTTGTCTACTCCCCGTACGCAAAAGAATGGCGATCAGCTCTTGATTAGACAAGGAAGCAGCGCCTTGGTTGACCAAACGCTCGCGGGGACGGTCGGCAATATGCACATCGCGGATCATCAATGGGGCTTCGTTTAGCATTCGACACTGCTCCCCTCCAAGAAAATAAATCCAGCAGCTGCCAGCTTTTGCGTCAGCCCTGCAATCGGCAAACCGACTACCGCATTGTAATCGCCTTGAATTTTTTGGACAAACAGACCCGATACCGTTTGGATGCCGTATGCGCCTGCTTTGTCGTATGGATCTTCCGTACTTATGTATAAATCAATCCAAGCTTCCGGCAAGTTATAAAACGTTACGTCAACCGTTTCATGAAACGACAGCTTGTTGTCTCCCTGCATCACCGTCACGGCCGTTATGACTTGGTGGGTGCGATTAGACAGTTTTTGCAAATAGCGTTTTGCCTGCGCGGTGCTTTTGGGCTTCAGTAAAATTTCGCTGTCGCATACAACAATTGTATCCGAGCCAATAACCACAGCCTCCCTGTTACCTTGTGCCACTTCCTGCGCTTTTTGTTCAGCACATGCACAAACATAGTCGAGAGCTGTTTGGAATTGGACCGGATCGGGTTCATCCTTCGTGCTCGGCACGACAGCAAAGTCCACGCCGAGCAGTCCGAGCAGTTCCTGGCGGCGCGGAGATTGGGAAGCTAAAATAATGGGGAAATCAGATTGGAATTTCATAGATGGATTCTCTCCTTTTTTCTAGCATCATATCATTCCACTAAGTACTCAACAAACTGTGAAAAATCATTTTTGCGACGTATTGCACTTCTAAATCTCATTTTTGCCCTGTCATTTTTCTGTGATTCATTAGTTTCCGCCATCTAAAGTTCATATTTACTTTGCTGCCGATTATCTTGCCGTGACTGACCAGACAAGGTTTCGAGATCATTTACAAATAAATATAAACATTATTCAAAATTAGCATTATTAGCACTTTTCGAGAATGATTTATTTTGAATAAACGAGCCTTTATAATGAAAACTGTCTATTAATTTTTGAAAATTATTATTATGAAATAAAGTATTAATGATTTTCACCCAATTCTTAAGTAAAGGAGCTGTCTTTTTGAAGACAAAGCGCAAAGGATTATTTCAAAAATCATTGGACCGCATCGAATTTATCGGCAATAAGCTGCCGCATCCGGTAACTTTGTTTGCCTTGCTGGCATTTGCCGTCCTCGTGGTTTCAGCCATCATATCGGCGATTGGCATCACGGTCGAACACCCTGGGCAAGAAGGCGAAATCATCGAGGTGAACAACTTGCTGAACGCCGAAGGGATCCAGTACATATTTGCCAGCATGGTCGACAACTTTATTGGATTTGCACCATTGGGCGTAGTCTTGGTTACGATGCTCGGTATCGGAATTGCGGAACGCACAGGACTCATCAGTGCTGTCTTGCGAGCATTCGTCCTATCCGTTCCGAAATTCTTGATCACGGGAGGTCTTGTCTTTGCCGGAATTATGTCGAGCGTTGCTTCTGACGCCGGCTATGTTGTCCTTCCTCCACTTGGCGCCGTTATTTTCGCAGCGCTCGGGCGCCATCCACTGGCTGGCCTCGCTGCCGCATTTGCCGGAGTTTCTGCTGGATTCTCAGCGAACCTGCTGCTGTCGGCAACAGACGCCATGCTTGGTGAAATGACCATTGCTGCAGCTGCCATCATCGACCCTACTTATGCGGAAGGCATGAACATTGCGATGAATTATTACTTCATCATTGCTTCCGTCTTTCTGTTGACCATTGTTGGCGCAGTCGTTACGGAAAAAGTGGTTGAACCGCGCCTTGGTGAATACCACGGCCAATACCGTGAAGAATTGAAAGGATTGACTGCCGAAGAAAAAAAAGGCCTCCTATGGGCTGGAATTTCAGCACTGTTCGGAATCATTCTTACTGCACTGTTAATTGTTCCTGAAAACGGCATTTTGCGTGCCGAAGACGGCGGCATTGTCCAGTCGCCATTTATGAGTTCATTGGTGCCGATCATCACACTCCTGTTCTTTATCCCAGGACTGTTCTACGGCATCGCTACTAAAGACATCCGCAGCGACAAAGACGTCGCCGCACATTTGACGGACACAATGGCCACCATGGGGATGTTCATCGTCTTGGCATTTACCGCTGGCCAATTTGTCGCTTATTTCACGGAATCCAACATCGGCATGGTACTCGGTGTATATGGCGCCGAAGTACTGGAAGCCGCCAACTTGACAGGCATTCCGCTGATTCTTGGCTTTGTCCTTGTCACTGGAATCATCAATCTGTTTATCGGTTCAGCTTCTGCGAAATGGGCCATGATGGCGCCCGTGTTCGTGCCGATCATGATGCAGCTTGGCTATTCGCCTGAACTGACGCAGATGGCTTACCGCATCGCTGACTCGTCGACAAACATCATCACGCCGCTGATGACCTATTTTGCAATCGTCATCGCCTTTGCCCAGAAATACGATAAGAAAATGGGCATCGGCACGTTGATTTCGGTTATGTTCCCATACTCCATTTTCTTCATGATCATCTGGTCATTGATGTTGATCGTTTGGATGCTGTTCGGTCTCGACCTCGGTCCGGCTTCACCTATTTTTTATTCAAATTAAAGCAAGAAAAAAGCTCAAGGGACATCTCCTTGAGCTTTTTTACATCAACATATTCCAATACCACGCGAGCATGCCGTCGCCCCAGAAATAGACGATGATCGCTGCAGCTGCAATGGATGGGCCAAACGGAATGGGTGTTTTGCGCCCTTGTTTCGTCACGCGAAGCTGGATAATGCCGACAATTGCTCCGATAAATGAAGCAAAGAACAAGGTCATCAGCGTACCGGCTATTCCAAGCACAAGACCGATCACAAAAAAGAGCTTAATATCGCCACCACCCATCCCGCCTTTTGACACCACTGCAATTAAGAACAGCAGCAAAAATCCAACTGCAGCACCGAGCAGGCTGTCCCACCACGGATCAAGCGGAATGACAAAGCGCAGTCCGAGCAGCACGACTGCAAACGGCAAGAGCACTTTGTCGGGAATCAGCATATAAGCGATGTCCGACACGGTGATAATCACCAGCATCGAAACAAACAGGATGGCCACGATCAATTCTGGCGTAAACCCAAACACCAAATACGACGCCACGAATAAAATCGCGGTGATTGCTTCCATTAAGGGATAAATCCAATGAATCTTCGAGCCGCACGTTCGGCATTGGCCCTTTAGGAATAAATATGAAAAGACCGGCACCAAATCAATTGCCGTTAAACGCCGCTGGCAATTGGTGCAATGGGATGGCGGATAAGCAATCGATTCTTTTTTCGGCACACGCAAGCCGACCACATTGAAAAACGAGCCGAACACGAGCCCAAACAAGGAGATAAATATTGAATACGTCAGAACCATAAGAACCCTCTTTGCTATAGTTTTTAGCGACCCTTTTCGCAGACGAAAAGCGATCATCCGAGCTGTTGTTTGCGGGATACTGGATTTTATTTGCGGGAAATCTTAGTTTGTTTGCGCGATACATCCCTTTGTTTGCAGAAAGAACCACCCAACCCCACTCTACCAAAAAGAGAGAAATCACAATGATTTCTCTCTTTCATTTATTATTGAGCGGACGTTTCTTCACTTTCTTCGACATCAACTTCCACGTTTACTTCCGTATCAGGATCGTCAGTCGTAATCTGCGTTTCGACTTCTGTCGTTTCTTCAGGCACTATTTCGGGTGCAACTAAGCTGGTTCCGTCATTTTGCGGCAAAGGATTTATCTTATTCGCCGGCGCTGGAGAATCGACTTTCAGCTGAGTATCTGCTAATGCGACTAAATCTGGCCGGTAATAGGCTGAAAACGATACAGACACTGTCAACGGTTCTCCAAGCTGATCTGCCCGAGTAAGCTCCGGGTTGGCAGCAAAATCAATCGCACCGACTACCATAATCCGTTCCATTTTCTCAATTTCTTCAATAAAGGTAATAATGCTGTTGTAGTCCACTGCATTAAACTCAATGGCCGCCACAACTTCTTGGATACTTTCCAACCCTTCAACCGGCTGAAGCAATGTGACTGGCGCCTCTGTAAAATTGACCGATGTCACCAAAGTCTCTGAAATCAGCTCAGCTTGTTCGACTTGCAACAAAATCAAATCTGTCAACGGTTCTACCGAAACTTGACGCTGCAAGTCCCGGGTGCTGATTTTTTCGGTTGGCGGTGCTGCTTCCTGCTGTGCCTCTAAAGCCATCAGCACTTCTTTTTCCGAAGTAAGCAATTGCTCAGACTGGACGCGTGCATCTCTTGCCGGCACATACAACGAAAAATAAGAAAACGCTGCGCTACCGGCCAACAAAAGAACCGCTAATATGATCAATGCCATTTCTTTTTGGCGTTTTGTTAAACTGCTCATTGCACATCCACCTCAGTTTCTGCAGGAACCGTTTCCGTTTCTTCAACCGGGGTTTCTGCTGCAGGCACCTCTTCTTCAACTGGTACTTCTTCAGTTACCGGAACCTCATCTTCAGTCGCAGGAACTTCTGTTACCGTGCCATCTGCATTGACCGTTGCTTCTTCCGGCAAACGCTCATCAACATAAACCAGGCTGTACGTAGCCAAATAGCGTGGATTTTCAATGATTTCTTCTGCAGTCCCTGTATTTGGATCCGTTTCTGTCTCCGCATCCAGTTCTTCATTGGTGACAGAATCCAACTGGGCCGACTCCAAAAACGCTGAAGCTTTTAACTGGGCCAAGTAATATGCCGCTTCGCGAGATGTATCAAATTGAATCGTTAATGTTGCAAGGTTCGGTTGAACGAATGAAAACGAATCAAAAAATCCGCGTTCCGGGAGCCTTGACACAAGGTCATCTAATAACGGTACGGTATCAAATTGATAGCCTTCTGCCCAATCAACAGTGGCCTGCAACTGTTGCTCATCGTTTAGGCCGATAGAAGCTTCCAATTGGGTGCGGATAGCAGCACTTTGGGCAGCCACTTGTGTATATTCTGCATTGGCAGCTGCTTGCTGATCGGTTTGTGACTGTGCCATAAAGAAAAAGATCGCCCATATTATAACAGCCACTAATAAAATCCCAATTGCCGCAAAAAGGATAACGGGACGTTCCCGCTCTTTTTGCGGCAATAAATTAATATCTACTAACATGCTTACACCTCTTTCAGGGCTAAACCGATGGCACGGTTAAAACGTTCAGGAATGCTGTCGCTTAATTCGGAAGGGATGGGTTTCATAACGATCGGATAAACCGGTACATTCAAACGCTTTTCAAGCCTTGACTGCAGTTCCGGCCAATCTCTCAGGCCATTGCAGACTACTTTCGTAATGCCCGCTTCTCCGGCATTCATGCTGTAGCGATAAAAATTGCCCAACTTTTCAGCTTCCGTTTCAATTTCTTCAATAAACATATCTGGATCCGTAAACTCTTCTTCGGCCAAGTTCAATTCAACCGGACGCATAAACAACGGATAGTGCGCATGGAAAATTGAAACGGTCATTTTTTTTGATTGAAGATCGATCATCATGACATGCTCTTCTTCATCGAAATCGTGCTGCAGATAAGCCAGACGGTATAAAGCGAGCGGCGTGATATCCGCCACTGCGGCTTTCATTTTGGCTTGGTCAAATAATTGTTCATACGAGTTAACAACTGATTCTTTTGAAGCGATGATCAACACTTCAGCATTGTCGTTGTATGGCACAACGTCAAACACCGGATCTTCGAAGGGCAGATAAAGTGTCGAACCGATTTCAATAAAGAAATGGCCCTTCAGCTCATCAACTTTAACACCTTGGGGAAATGTGACTTTGCGGATGATAACGAATTCGTCAGGGGCGAGGAATCGGACTGACTTCTTAGAGAGACCCCACTGATTGACAGCCTCACCGAGTATCGATCCAAGCGCATCCACGTCGACAATTTCGCCATCTCTGATAATCCCGGCCGGAAGAGCCGTCTCTTCCGCCTGGCTGATCGAGAGCGGTTCTGCAGATTTCAGCTCTACATACCGAACGGCATCTTCTTCTATAGTAATTGTCACGACGCGTGCTTTTTTCGATAAAAACGGTAAGGCCATTTTTTCAGCTCCTAGAAATGGTTTGAAATTTTAGTCTTCTGTAACAGGAGTTGCAGTTATTGTAGCAATTGTATCACTACTACCTCTTTGGTTATCAGCATTAATACTAGTAACTGTTGCACTTGTGAATTTCACAGTCTTTGAACCTGAAAATGCAATAGCATCTGCTGTTAATTCCAATTCTCCTGTAGTTGGTTTAGCTATTATGGCTGCATCAGGGATATTTCCTGCGGATTCTAAATACCCTGCTGTATCCAACTCAGTTACTGTAACATCTGTATCTCCTGCATTATCAGCGTAATAAATTTGAGCTGCTGAAATCACATTTAAAGCATCCGACTTAGTAGCACTATAACGGCTATTCTCAATAATATTCCCAATCGCTGGAATAGCAATTGCAGCAATAATCGCGATGATTACGATAACGGCTAAAAGCTCGATCAATGTCATACCTTTTTCATTGTTCAACTTGCTCTTTAAAAACTTTTTCATTTTTCTTTCCTCCATTTTTTTACTATTTAGCACTACTATGAGTACAGCTTAATTATAACAAAAGTCATAGTTATAGCAAGAGCAGTTTCTTGTTTTATTGTAAAATATTTTTAATAGACCACTCTAAAAAGACTACAAATTATCCACATTATTAAACATTTCAAACATCGGAAGCATGATAGAAAGGACTATAGTCCCGACCAATGCAGCAAGCAATACGATCATTAATGGCTCAATAAGTGCTTTTAAGCGATCCGTTTCTGCATCCACTTCTTTTTCATAAAACTCCGCAACTTTCAGCAACATGTGATCGAGTGATCCTGTCTGTTCACCAATTGAAATCATATGGGGAATCAACGGAGGAAATGCCCAATGGTTGCGCATCGGTTCTGTTAGCGATCCCCCTCTTTCCAGTGAGTCGCGTGACTCCAGCAGCACTTTCGACATCACGGCATTGTCGACCACTTTTTCAACCATGGTCATTGCCTGTAAAATCGGGACTGAACTGGAAAACAGCGAACTCAAGGTACGCGTCAATCGGGCCAAAGCCGATTTTTTGAAAATTTTCCCGAACACCGGAAGTTTCAGTAAAATGGTATCCAACGCCATTCGTCCTCTTTTATTGCGCTTCATCAACCAAAACAACACTGCCATTACGAGAAATGCGGCGACAAGCAAGTACCAGTAACTGATAGTAAAGTCACTCGCTTGCATAACCACCTGCGTTAATAACGGAAGTTCTCCACCAAATCCTTCGAACATGTCTACGAACATGGGGACGATCGTTGCCAAAAGGAAGATTACTACACCAATTGCCAAAAAGCCTACAATTGCCGGATAAGACATCGCGGAAATAACTTTTTGCCTCGTTTGGTACGCTTTGTCGTAATGGGTTGCCAAGCGATCCAAAGATTCGTCGATGTTCCCTGACATTTCTCCAGCCTTAATCAAGTTGATTGTCAAAGGTTCAAAAATTTTCGGATGTTTTGCCAAGCTATCCGATAACGTATTGCCTTTTCGCAGTTCGTCTTCTACAATGGCAAGTGTTTTGCCCAATGCTTTAGATTCGACTTGCTGTGACAAAATCCGAATCGTATCGACGATCGTTACACCGGCACGCATCAACGTAGAAAACTGGCGCAGGAACATGATGAACTGATCACGTTTGACCGGATTGCCAAGTGTAATATCCTTTTGAAGCGCTGTCGTTTCAATTTCTTTTATGTCGATTACTTTAACGCCATCATCACGCAACTTAATGATCGCTTCCCTACGATTGGCGGCAGTAACAACTCCGCTTCTTACTTTCTTCGTATCGCGGCCTTCGTATTTAAATCGCGCCATGCTACTCTTCCCCTTTCAGGTAAGGGTGAGCGATTTGGCGAGTAATTTTTCCGCTCGTCAACAATTCCTGAATGGATGTTGACATCATATGCATGCCTGCTGCTCGATTGGTCAAAATAACGTTTGGAATTTGATGTACTTTTTCGGTACGGATCAAGTTCGAAACGGCAGTGTTATTGATCATTATTTCTGTTGCAGCGATACGTCCTTTGCCGTCTGCTTTTGGCAGCAGTCGCTGTGAGACTACCGCTTTTAAAACACCGCCGAGCTGCGTCCGAATTTGAGCTTGCTGGCCAGCTGGAAATACATCAATGATCCGCTCAATGGTCGAAGCAGCACTGGATGTGTGGAGCGTCGCCATAACCAAATGCCCGGTTTCAGCTGCGGTAATGGCGGTGGTGATCGTTTCCAAGTCACGCATTTCCCCGACCAAAATCACATCCGGGTCTTGGCGCAAAGCTGCCCGCAAGCCATTGGAAAACGAATTGGTGTCAAAGCCAATTTCCCGCTGGTTGATGATCGAACTGCCATGCCGGTGCAAATATTCGATCGGGTCTTCAAGCGTAATGATGTGTTTGGTCATCGTTTCGTTTATGTGGCGAATCATCGCGGCCAAAGTGGTTGATTTACCAGACCCCGTTGGTCCAGTTACCAAAATCAAACCTTGATGGGTTTCCGCTAGTGTCTTTAGTATGCCAGGCATTTTCAATTGGTCGATCGTTGGAACTCCTGCAGAAATGGCACGGAACGCATGCGATACGGATCCGCGCTGTTGAAACGAGTTCACCCGGTATCTGGCAACCCCCGGCAAAGAATACGAATAATCCATTTCGCCTTTTAACTGAAATGCTTCCCATGCTTTCTCGGGAACCAATGCTTCACTGATTTCTTTTGTTTGATCTGGGGTAACGATTGTGTCTCCGTATCGTTGAAGTTCTCCATTCATTCGAAAAACTGGTGGAATTCCTGCGGTTAAGTGAATATCTGATACGTCCAGTTTACTGGCTGCGGTTAATATTTCATCGATATAGGTAGTAGGCATAGGTTTAGTCCATCATGGCAACGCGCAGAACTTCTTCTGTTGTCGTCATGCCCTCCTTCACTTTTGATAGGCCGTCATCAATCAGGAAAATTGTCTTGTTTTTCATGGCTACTTCGCGTATTTCCCCAGCCGTACCGTTGCGGTTGATGATGTCTTTTATTTCTTCATCCACAACCAGCACTTCATGAATGGCCATACGTCCACGGTAGCCGGTCATGTTGCACTGGGAACAACCGCTTCCACGTGCAATGGTATCAATCGTCAAGCCTCGTTTTTCAAAAATGTGTTTTTCTCGGTCAGTCGCCTGGTGAATTTCCCGGCAATCTCGGCACACTCTGCGAATCAGGCGCTGTGCCACAACGGCATTAAGCGAAGCTGTTACCAAAAACGGCTCGATGCCCATATCCATTAAACGCGTAATCGACGCGATGGAATCATTGGTGTGAATGGTACTCAATACTAAATGGCCGGTAAGCGAGGCGCGTATAGAGATGTCCGCTGTTTCTTTATCCCGAATTTCCCCGACCATGACAATGTCCGGGTCTTGACGGAGAATCGAACGAAGCCCTGCCGCAAAGGTCAATCCGACATTTGTATTCACTTGAATTTGGTTAATGCCCTCCAGCTGATATTCAACCGGGTCTTCGACAGTGATGATGTTGACTTCTTCACTATTTAGTTTGTTTAACGCAGCATAAAGTGTAGACGACTTACCAGAGCCCGTCGGACCCGAAATTAGGATGATGCCGTTTGGTTTATCGATTTCATGCATAAACCGCTCCATGTTTAACTTGCTGAAGCCAAGCTTGGAAATATCGGTCAAGTTGGCACTCAAATCGAGGATCCGCATAACAATTTTTTCACCGTATACGGTCGGCAATGAAGAGACACGCAAATCGATCGGTCGCGTGTCTACATTCGTCTTGATGCGGCCATCTTGTGGAATGCGGCTTTCTGTAATGTCTAGATTGGCCAATATTTTAATCCGCGCTGTGATCATTCCTTGCATCGCTTTTGGTAAGACTCGCTCTGTGCGAAGCGACCCATCAATCCGGTAACGAATCAATACGCGGTTTTCCTGTGGATCCATGTGCACATCACTGGCTTTCAGCGATACGGCGGTGGAAAGAATTTGGCTGACCAAGCGGACAATCGGGGCATCCAAGTCGCCCATATCTTCTTGTTGTTCTTGGGTTCTCTCAGGCAAATCGACGATAAATTCGTCAAAGGATTCTTCATCATAGTATTTGGAGATGGTTTTCGTGACATCTTCTTTAGATGCGATAGCCGGCTGAATTTGAAAGCCTGTCGTCAAACGCAAGTCATCAATTGTGATATAGTCCATCGGGTTGGTCATGGCCACAAATAATTTGTCGCCTTCTATTTTTAATGGCACCAGCTGATTGCGCTTCGCCATTTCCTTTGGCACCATATTAAACAGGTTTTTGTCAAAAGGATAACGGAAAAGCGAAACGTGCGGAATGCCCAGCTGTACTTCAAGTGTTTCAATCAGCTGTTGTTCGGTGATCAGTCCCCGTTGGAGAAGAGCATCCCCTATTTTTTGCTCTGCTTTTTTCGTATTGAGCGCCTCGTCCAGGTCTGACTGTGTCAACAGTCCATGATCAACCAGAATGTCGCCTAGCCGCTTGCGTATTTTCGCCAATCCTTTCTCCTCCTTAAAATCGATTACGGATGGACTAAATTTCCGCCTTTATCGTAAACCGGTTGGTCTGACCCTGAATTGTTGTTTGAATCCGGAGTTGAACTGCCAGTTTCTTGATCTGGTGAATTATTCCCTGCCCCTGATCCCGTGTTTCCAGTTCCAGAACCAGCATTATTGGTGTTCCCATTTCCTGATCCGGTGGACGGAGTGCCTCCAGAAGAATTTTGTCCGCCTGTCGTTCCAGAACCCGTATCCGTATTTCCATTTGGAGAATCCGTTGATGCTTGGCCGCCATTTGAATTCTGACCTTCTATTGAACCATCTGTCGAACCATCTGTTGGATCTTCCGTCACTCCATCAGCGTTTTCAGTTGGAACCGTTTCTACAGGTGGTGCGATTAATGGATAAATTTCAACTCGGTTAACAGGTGGGTAAAAATCGGTTGATATCGTTTCAGACTCCAGTTCTTCTCCTTCTGATAGTACCGAACGAATCATTTCGAGCCGGACCCCTTCGCTTCCCGCTTCGTCTACCGCAATACCACTTGTAACAAATGCGCTGTACTGCTTAACTAGGCGTGGTTGAACAGTTTCTGTCGCGCCTGTCAATACCACATAGTCATAAACAAATGGAAAGCCGGTCAATGAAGCCGTTAAAGAATCACCTTCAAATGCTGTATTTAAAGTAAACGAGCTGGCATTGGGATTGGAAAACACCAAGTCAATGCCCAGTTCAAGGTTAATCGCCGCTTCTTGGCCGACTGGAATTTCGTCCGGAATTTCAGTTCCAATACTGCGTTCTTCTATTTTAAAGTTTGTTTGAAGTACTGCTGAGTAAATTGCTGAAGCGATTTCAGTTAGTTCACTGTTTGTCATACCAATAAAATTGCCTTCATTAACAAAGTCCAAAAATGAAAAACTTGCACCTGGGGCAATCTGGATTTCATTGATTGCAGCTACAACAGCTATAGCTGCTTCACTAGAGGGGCTTCTTGGGAAAACCACTTCAGCTACCGTTTCACGATCGATGGTAAGTGAATCATCGCTGATGGTCACATGCGTTTGCTCAAGCCCTGATTGAAGTGCCTGTTCCAGCTTTGCGGTAAGCATTTCGGCTTCCGAGGCAGAAAATTCTGCTTGAGGGAAGTTTTCCGCTAAAAATTGTTCAGTAGTTCTGCTTTGAAGATCATAGATGAAACTATTTTGCACACCCGACTGTGCCTGCTGAGCTGTTTCTTCTAATAAAATCTCGGCATCATCAAGCGGATAATTGGCCATTGCATCTTGATAGGTCACCAATAGTTCGGAAGACTGTTTCCACGTTTCGGTAGCACCAGAAAACTGTGCCATGGCACTCGCCACTTCCATATTGGAAACATTTGTTGTTCCGATATACGTATTATTTCCAAATTCTTCTGACGGGAAAAGCCATTTATCAACAGCTGCCGAACCTGCATTGGCTACTCCAAAAAGGAGCAGGCTAGATGCAAGTATCGTCACAAATGTCGTTCCAAATACTTGATTATTCAACTTTCTTTTCCTCCCTGATTACCGCAATGGTCTGCATGCCGAACGGTTTGTCGGCTATTGGCTCATGAACTGGTTTTTTAGGTGATTCTTCCGGTTGGGGTTGAATTCTGCTGGTTCTGCTCTTGCGCTCTTGGACAAGCTGTTGATCCTTTTCTTGTTCTTTTTCAAGATATTTCGCATAGCCCAATGCTCCAATAAGTGAAATCGCTACTATTGCTGCCAGCGAAAGGTATAAAGAAAAGCTTCCCTGCATGAAAAGAGCGACTGCCGCAGCAAATACACCTACTCCAAGTAAAATCATTCGTTTCTTCTTGTCTTCACCTTTTCCTAAAAGATAGGCAATAGATAATACTGCCGTTGCGGCAATAATGAATATAAAAACGCGGACCATCTAAACTCCTCCTGTGTGATGCAATACTCACTAATAAACTTTTCAATTTGCTATTCCCTCTAATATGGAAATTAAAGTAATAGAATCGGTCAAAGTAACCCATCTGATATAGCTATAATACAAGATAAGTGGTATAAATAATAGCGTATACTGAAAATAATTATTATTACTTATTCCCTATTTAAATGAGAATATCTGATAAAATCAGCTAGTCAAGATAAAAAGAAAATGGTATATATAACAGTATGTTTAACTTCGAATAAGCTTTCTTGTTACTTTTTACACACGAAGACAGGATAAATGAAGAGGTGTTTTATGAAAAACGAGAGAGGTTTTACACTCGTAGAGGTGCTTGCTGCATTAGTAATTCTCTCCATTGTATTGATGAGTTTTACAGCAGTTTTTGCGAATACGAATAAGATAGCTATTAATAATAGTGAGAAACTAGTTGTTATAAACTTGGCCGATGCTTACTTAGAGCGCATAAAGATTAATCCTACAGAATTCTTAGGAAATACCCCTCCTGTGATGGTAAATTGCCCTTCACCCGAAACGACAAAAAAATGCACAACTATTACAGTAAATCCAGCACCTCCTCCGATTAATGGAAAGTCTTACTCCGTTACTATCCAGTTAAAACAAGATACAAATGAAAAAAGTCTTTTATTATTAAATACGGTTGTGACGGTAAGATCACCCGATACAAAAGTTTCAAGCTCTGTGGAAGGATATGTTTCTTATGAAAAGTAAGCTTTTTACTGAAAAAGGGGTTACGTTGGTAGAACTGTTGGCAACTATCGTATTAGTCAGCATTGTTGCTGCGCTTTCTTACACCGTGCTTTTCCAAGGCTATTCCAACTACCAACGCATTAAAGTAGAAACTGAACTGAGGGACGAAGCCGATTTAATCATGGCCAGCTTAATTTCTGATTTGTTTGTTGCTAAACGATCTGAACTTCAACTAGTTGAAGCATGTAAAAATGGCTTTGTTGAATCTTATGTGAGAGTTACAAAAGAAAATGAACCAGCATACGAAACTGGTTTCAAAAACAGACAAACCATCGTTAAAAATCAGCCTGTTCAATTTTACAATGAAAGTGTTAAGTTAATTGGTCCAACATGCACAGGAAGTGCTTCTGAAGTATTAAAGTCGAACATCACTTCAACAGATGGGGTTGCATACACGGTCTCTTTCACTTTGGAAACCACGAAACGGCAGACCAAATTCCAAAAAGAATTTATCAATACGATCGTAGTCATCGATAGTTGACTCGTTTTTTTGTCTTATTTCATTAGTTTTATTTTGGGGAATTGGAGGGAATCCATTTGAAACCGTTAAAAAACCAACATGGTTATGCACTTCTATTAACCCTTGGGCTAATCGTTATTTTTGCTATTCTTGGTGCAAGTCTCCTTATGCTGACAAGCAATGGAGCAGCTAAAAATGAAGTGCGCCAAGATATTACACGTTCTTCCGATTTATCCCAAAAAGGGATCGACCTCGTTACCACTCAAGTAAATGCTGAACTTGTTACGTTTTTAGGTGACAATGGACGACCCAGAACTGAATTTATTTTTCAATTGGAACGTATTTTAAATAAATATTTGTGTACAGAGAGTACCAGCATTGCAATTCAAGGAGAAACAGGAACTTACCAAGCTTGCATCGAATCCTATGTTGATACTGTAGACGATGAAAATCAATCGAACCCATTAAAAAAACTGGTAACCTTTAAAAGCATAGGGACCGCTGGAGATGCCAACAGAGAGATGTTCAGTAAAATTGAAATCGGTGCTGCCACGGCTCCAGAAGCTTTGCGCTACGCTATTGGAACAAATATAGACACTACAGACGGACTTCAGAACGGAGAAGGCAACCTTTTAATGCACGGCGGTGTTGAAATTAAAGGAGATTTAAAAGTTGACGGCAATATTGTAACCAGCACGAATGGATATGCGCTTTTAGGCGGTGACCGTTGGATTCCAAGTTTGGCTCCTTCTGCCCTTCCACTCGAGGGAGCAAAGACAGCGAGATTATTTTTGGGCAAAAGTTCTTATACTTTTAATACAGCTTCCAGTTATGCAAGCCATATCGAAAGATCGAATTTCGCTACCTCACCTTACAGCTTGAGATCAAATATTTCAGATCTATTTAGATCTGGTTATGCTCCTACTTTAGTATCGAGAGAACCAGTTCAAAGTCCGATAGCTATTAATGAGCAAAGACCAAATTTTGAATATGAAAGATCTAGTAGTGGTGTAACTACTCTAGTTACAAATTCAAGTAGAGTAATAAATAGTCAGTCATATCTGAATGAAAAGGTTTTTCCAGTTCAAGTATATAGCGAGTATGTATGTGTAAGATATACTGGTAATAGATGTAGAGAGCAAGAAGAACGATACTATTATATTGAAAACGGAACCTATATATTTACGGGTACAAACACATTCAAGCAATTTTCTACAAAAGGCAATATTAATATGACTAATACAGATATAAAGTTCACAAATGGTCTTTATGTTAATGGAGACCTTTCTATAGGAAATAGTAGCACGTCTTATAATGTCGACCAATACTCTTCAGTAACTCTTGATGGCCCAATCTATGTGAATGGAGATCTCAACATTCAAGGAGCAGACCTTCGAAGTAATGCTTTAATTTATGTAAATGGCGAAGTAAATATATCTCATTCACGAGTTAACGGTAAAACGTTAGCCAACAAAAAACAAGGATCACTAATTGTTCTTTCAAGAGGAAATATTAAGATTTCCAACAACTCCGTCAACTATGACGATCCGAGTTATATTAAAGGCTTTTTCTATTCAGAAAGAGATTTTGAAATGTATGGAGTTGGTTCAAATATGAAAATTGACGGTGGAATTTCAGCAAGAAAAATTGTGTTGAATGCTATACGTGGACGTGCTAGAAATGATCCATTTACTGGAGCTCATAAAATTTATGGTAGAAATGATTACTTTGAAGGTGTAGAAGAACAGAATAAACGCAATTCCCGGCTTCAAGTCGTTTACGACTTAGAAATCATCTCCACCTATTCCGATTTAAAACAGCAAGAGCCAGTAATTTACAGTGTAGATCCACCTACTGAAATAGAGCGGGATTATTAAAAAAGCTAGCAGAAGAGGTATTGACTCTTCTGCTAGCTTTTTCTATTTCATATAAGCCGCAACCTTATTCCGCCCAGCTTGCTTCGCTCCAATGTACAAAGCACGATCGGCATTGCGGATTAGCGACATGCCTTCGTCGCTGTCATCCGGTGCAGTGGAGACGCCAATGCTTAAGGTGATGTGGACAATTTGCTGCTGGCGTTCGGCAGCGAGGTCGCTTTCGATTAGAAATTCATGCTTTTCGATGCGCTTGCGCAAGTTTTCAGCGAGCAGCATGGCCAGTTCTTTGCTGTAATCGGTCAACAGCACAACAAATTCTTCACCGCCATAGCGGGCTATTGTCCCTTCATTCCCTATCTCTTCTCTTAGGATATCCGCCAGCTGAATGAGGATGTCGTTGCCGCTTTGGTGGCCGTAACGGTCATTGATGCTCTTGAAATGGTCAATGTCCATCATGATCAGTGACAGTTGTGCCAAATGGCCCTCTTTCATTTCTTTAATGGAGTTCTCCAGGGTTTCGTCCAAATAGCGATAATTGTACAACTTGGTTAAACCGCAGCGTTCGCTTTTGGCAATGAGCTTTTGCATATAGCCGGCTTTTTCCAACGAGACCGCAAAATAAGTGCTGAGGATTTCCAAAATTTGCAGCTGGTGTTTGGTAAATGCATATCTTTTTTTCGATGCCAACACCAATACCCCTTCGGTTTTGTTGTTGCGGTTAATGGGTGTAGCCATCAAACTCTCCGTATCTTTTGGAAGGTTGCCGGTCACCAGATTTTGCCACTGGCTTCTTTCATCGTAAATATAGGAATCATTGGTGATGATAACGTTTCCAGCAATTCCGTACTTGTAAGGGATGGGGGCAATTTGGCGAGGCTGCAACTTGCCGTTTTCGTAAATTCGCAGCATTTGTTGCTGGCCATCCCGGTAATCGATCACATAGGCATATTCCACATCAAACATTTTGGCGACTTCCACAACAAACTGATCCAGTACTTCCCCCACTTCTAAGTGAACGGAAAGCTGATGCCCAATAGCTCCTGCTTTTTTCAAGTCGGTATTCACCTGAGCGGAGTTGTTGTACATTTTCAGTACAGCAGTCATGGTGAAAAATGGAACGCCCAGCAGAACAAGTGCGGCAATCCCGATATAGGACTCAAAAATGTAAAGTGCAATGGCATATGGGAAAATTAGCAACATTAAACCGAAATCCCATAAAGCATCGATTGAGAAAAAGTTAGTGGGACTGCCGATCAGTCGATCATAAACCTGAAAAATGATTTGATTGCTCAAGACCGATACTACTTGAAAAATCAATCCATACATAATCACATCCGTCAGGTCCAAAGAACCGAATTGACCACCTGCAACTACAAATGCCAGGCCGGCAAATAAGGACATCAAAAAAAACATGAGTGAATTAAACGGAATTCTTTTCGACTGTGCTTCGCTGGTGCGGCTTCGATACAACACAATCAACATCGCTAATTGCGAAACCAGTATTTCAATAAAAATTCCGTATTTTAAAAATAGAGCAACCATCATCCACTGGACCAGGAACGTTGAAGCTCCATTAATATTCATCGGCATGAAACTCATTAACACAAAAAACAACACATAGGCGGCTAAATTCCAGGGATCACTTACTGATGGCGGGAAAAAATTATAAACAACTACCAAGCCTGCAGGCACAATAAATGCCCACAAGCTCCAAAGAATCATTTTGCGTGTTAATTTCTTTCCCATAACATCTTCCCCTTCTGTACAACTAACCCCGTAGTGAACAACGGAGTTTAGGTTTGGTAATGTTGAAAAAATGTTTTTTCGTAATTTCGAAGAATTGTGAGAAGAAAAAGCGATCCTGTGACTATAGTCTCTTTTTCCATCCTATTTACAGGTAATATATCACATAAATTTGCAATTGTCTTTCTTTTACTTAAACTTTCATCAAATAAAGTTTTCGCAGGCAACGCACGTTCATTGTCAAAATCAACAAAGGTGAAATGGTCGCTGACCTTCTCAAGCTGGCGCAAAGCATAAACATAGTCTTTGTCTTTAAATATTCCCATAACAATGTGGATGGAGCGATCTGGCATTGTCTCCTTGATCGTTGCAACCAGTGCATCGATGCTCGCTTTGTTATGAGCCCCATCAAAAATGACTCCTGGCAATACGCTTTCGAAACGGTATGCGAGAGTTGCGGAAGAAAGCCCTTTTCGAGCTTTTTCTTCATTAAAACTAAAATCCAGCAGTTCTTTTGCAGCTTCCAGTGCCAAGCTGGCATTTCGCTGCTGATGCTGTCCTTTTAATTTTAACGGTGCATCTGTCAGATCCTTAGGCTGGATCACTTCAGCATGAAGCCGGTCTGCTGTTTCCTGGACAATCTCCAATGCTTCTTGCGGAAGTTTTCCGACGGCAACCGGTTTCCATTTTTTTATGATTCCGGCTTTATGCCATGCAATTTTTTCTATTGTATCCCCCAGAAAATTAGTATGATCGATTGAGATGGATGGAATGATGGAAATATCCGGATTGATGACATTCGTGCTGTCAAAAGCCCCTCCCATGCCGGCCTCAATAATAATAAAATCGGGAGCCTGTTTGTTGAAAATGATAAACGCTGCTGCAGTCAACAGTTCGAAATCAGTTAATGGTGTTGTTACATGACTCAGTTTTTCCATCGCCCATCCCAGCTCTTCTGGATCAACCGGCTTGCCGTTGAGTTGGATTTGGTCATGAAGATCCTCAATGCACGGCGAATAAAAATTGCCGACACTGTATCCGTGCACCCGAAGAATGGCCGACAGAAAAGCAGCAGTGGATCCCTTGCCGTTGGTTCCGGCCAAATGGATGAATCGTCCTTGTTGATGCGGGTTTCCAAGCTCATCTAAAGCAGCAGTAATGGCTTCCAGTCCTGGCTGGATGGTTGAGTCTGTATGTATATTCCATTTGTTTTTGTATTGATCGAGTCCGATGATCATAAGAAGCCTCTTTTCTGCGGTAAACATGATACACTTTTTGTGTATGATTATAGCACGAAGGTGGAATGGATATGACGAGTTGTTGGGTGATTTACAACGGAAGCCTAGTTTCCGATAAGTTTGAAGACCAAGCCAGGCTTGTGGCCGAAGCAGCTGAGAGAGCCGGCATCGCTGCAAAGATTATGAAAAACTATGAAACGATCATGGATTTATCAGTCAACTTAAGTATACCTGATTTTGCAGTTTTATTGGATAAAGATATATTGCTTGGATATTTTTTGAAAAGCCGCGGTGTACCGGTTTACAACGATCCTGCCGTCATTGATTTATGCGACAACAAAGCCACACAATATGTCCAGCTCGCGGCCACAGGCTTGCCGCTGCCACGGACCATCGTTGCACCAAAAGTCTATCCAAATTTTTCAATCGCGGATTCCGGATATTTTGAAAAAGTGATCGACCGTATAGGGCTTCCCATGGTGATTAAAGAAGGACACGGTTCTTTTGGCATGAAAGTGTATTTGATCGAAACCGAAGAACAGTTTTATGAAAAAGTCGACAGCTTGAGAGGCATCGATTTTGTCTTTCAGGAATTTGTTGCATCAAGCCACGGACGCGATATCCGCGTGAATATTGTGGGCGAACGGATTGTGGCGGCCATGTACCGCCACTCGGAAACTGATTTTCGCGCCAACATTACCAATGGCGGTGTGGCTTCTCCCATTGAGCTGACCGCTGCTCAAAAAGAACTGGCATTGGCCGCAGCGCATGCAGTCAATGCGACATTTGCTGGAGTGGATTTGTTGTTTGGGGAAAATGAACAGCCTTTGGTGTGTGAAGTCAATGCAGCCGCCCACATCCGAAATATCCTGAATGTTACAGGCATCAATGTTGCAGACGCCATGATTGCTTATATATTGGAGGACTTGGAATGAAACTTCTCTATGAAACAAAGGATGCCAACCGCAATCACGGCTTTATTGATGAGCTGGTGCGCTTAGGTGACACTTCATTGCTTACCTGGGATAACTGGAGTGAAGATGGTCTGCAGTTGCTGGCGAATGAGCTGCATGGCGATACGGTCGTGTTCCGTGCACGTCGGCCGGAAGCAGCACGTTTTTTAGAAGACCGAGGCATTCGCATAGTGAACCGGGCCGAAGTCAACCGCATTGCCAACGACAAATGGCAAAGCCATCAATTGTTCTTGCTGCTGGGGGTTCCGTCGATTCCCAGCTTTCGAGACGCTGCAACATTCCCGTGCATTGCCAAAACTCTAGACGGCCACGGCGGCTCGGAAGTTTGGCTGCTGAATGCTGCAGAGGAAATACCAGCCGTCTCTTCCCCGCTAATTTTTCAGCCCGTGATTCAGCATCAAGCAGACGTCCGTGCTTATGTTATTGGCACAAAAGTTGTTGGGGCCGTAAAGCGCAGCTCCGGCAACTCATTTAAAGCCAATTATTCACTAGGTGGAACTATCGAAAAATACACGCTTACTATGGTTCAGGAAAAAGATGTGCTGCGGATTGCGCGTGCTTTAAAGAGCGACTATGTCGGCATCGACTTTTTATTGCTGGAGGACGGAAGCCATTTATTCAATGAAATCGAAGACCCTGTCGGCGCCCGCTCGTTTTACGAAACACATGATGAAAACATTGCCGAATTATTGGTGGAGCATATACACCAATTGGAAAAGCACGCACCATTTCGACGGGAAGATCGGTCTCAGTAACACATAAATAATTCCTTGATTTTTCAACTGTAAATAGTATGCAACATAGCCCCGTATTCCTATGGGAGTTTCTACTGTATAGACCTGTATCTTTTGAAGATACACATAAAAAAAGTTCACATGTCACATTACATTTTTTTAGCGCAGGCGCGTCCAAGGGCTAAGCGAAGCAAGAAGACTGGCGTTCTTTGCCTGGCTTCTTGCGGGAGCTATGCCCAAAGCGGCCGAAGCGATGTGCAACATATCGAAACCCTTAATCTCAGATTACTAGCTTGATCTACCTTTTTAAAACGAAAAACCGCTCTCCCATTAGGGAAAGCGGTTTTTATATCTTACAGGTTCTGCAATTCTACGATGCGTTTTTCAACCGTAGCGTGTTTTTCCACGTAATCGGCTTGTTTCGCACGTTCTTCTGCAACTACGGCTTCAGGTGCTTTGGAAACAAAGCGTTCGTTCGACAACTTGCCGCTGACGAGCTTCACTTCTTTGGCCCATTTCTCCAGTTCCTTATTCAGGCGTGCAAGTTCTGCATCAATGTCGATCAAGCCTTCAAGCGGCATGAACAACTCGGCACCCGATACAACAGCTGACATCGATTTTTCTGGCGCTTCGATGTTTTGGCCAATCGTCAAAGTTTCCGGGTTACAGAAACGTTCGATGTACGCTGCATTCGCTTCAAGCACGGCATGCGTATTGGCGTCTTTTGCGGAAATCGTCAATGGCACTTTTTTGCTCATCGGCGACTGCACTTCTGAACGAATGGTCCGCACTGAACGGATGACGTCCATCAATAGCTTCATGCTGGAAGACTGGCTTTGGTCGGTCAACGAATCATCCACCGTCGGCCAAGCCGCAATCGTAATCGATTCGCCTTGGTGCGGCAAGTTCTGCCAGATTTCTTCCGTGATGAATGGCATGAACGGATGCAGCAAACGCATCGTGTTATCCAGTACATAGGCAAGAACCGAACGCGTCATTTTCTTCGCTTCCTCGTCTTCCCCGTATAATGGCAACTTCGACATTTCGATGTACCAATCACAGAAATCGTCCCAAATAAAGTTATACAGCGAACGTCCCACTTCACCAAACTCATAGCGTTCTGCAAGTTCTGTTACTTGTTCGATGGTTTCATTCAACCGGGTCAAGATCCATGAATCCGCTACGGATTTCTTGCCGGAAAGGTCGATTTGGTCATACGTCATGCCTTCCATGTTCATCAATGCGAAACGGGAAGCATTCCAGATTTTATTGGCAAAGTTCCAAACAGACTCCACTTTGTCGTTCGAGTAGCGCAGATCTTGTCCAGGTGACGAAGCCGTTGCCAAGAAGTAGCGCAAAGAATCCGCTCCGTATTCAGAAATCACATCCATTGGATCAACGCCGTTGCCTAGCGATTTGGACATTTTGCGTCCTTCCGCATCGCGCACAAGTCCATGGATCAAGACATCCTTGAACGGTTTTTCGCCGGTAAATTCAAGTGCCTGGAAAATCATGCGCGATACCCAGAAATTGATGATGTCATAGCCTGTAACCAATGCATCGGTCGGGTAGTAGCGGCTCAAATCATCGTTTTCTTCCGGCCAGCCAAGCGTTGAGAACGGCCATAGGGCAGAAGAGAACCATGTATCCAGTACGTCTTCGTCCTGTGTCCAGTTTTCCGGGTCAGCCGGTGCTTCGTGGCCTACGTAAATTTCACCTGTTTCGTTATGGTACCAGGCCGGAATTTGATGCCCCCACCAAAGCTGGCGCGAGATGCACCAGTCGCGGATGTTTTCCATCCAGTGCAGGTAGGTTTTCTCGAAACGGTCCGGTACGAAGTTAACGCCCGCATCTGTTTTCTGTGCTTTCACAGAAGCAGCAGCCAAAGGCTTCATGTCTACGAACCACTGTGTGGACAGGTAAGGTTCTACCACTGCCCCACTGCGCTCTGAATGGCCAACCGAATGCAAGTGTTCTTCGATTTTGAACAACACATCCATGTCTTGTAGATCTTTAACGATCTGTTTGCGGCACTCGAAACGGTCAAGCCCTTCGTATTTGCCGGCATTCTCGTTCATTGAACCGTCTTCGTGCATAATCAGCACGCGTTCCAGGTTGTGGCGATTGCCGATTTCAAAGTCATTCGGGTCGTGTGCAGGCGTAATTTTCACAGCGCCGCTTCCGAATTCCATGTCCACGTAATCGTCCGCCACAATTTCCATTTCGCGGCCGATGATTGGCAAGATAACTTTTTTGCCGATCAAATGCTGGTAGCGCTCGTCTTTCGGGTGAACCGCAACGGCTGTATCGCCAAGCATTGTTTCCGGGCGCGTTGTCGCGATTTCGATGTGGCCGCTGCCATCTGCAAGCGGGTAACGCATATGGTAAAACGCACCTTGTACATCTTTGTAGATCACTTCAATATCGGAAATGGCGGTTTGTGTTGCTGGGTCCCAGTTGATGATATATTTGCCGCGGTAGATTAATTTTTTCTCGTACAATTTTACGAAAACTTCGCGTACCGCTTTTGATAAGCCATCATCCAATGTGAAACGCTCACGGGAATAATCAAGGCCAAGGCCCAGTTTCGACCATTGCTCACGGATATGGCCCGCGTATTGGTCTTTCCATTTCCATGATTCTTCAAGAAACGCTTCACGGCCCAAATCGTAACGTGAACGCCCTTCTTCTTTCAGCTTGCCTTCTACCTTTGCCTGCGTTGCGATGCCGGCGTGATCCATTCCTGGAAGCCACAGCGCATCAAAGCCTTGCATGCGCTTCATGCGCGTCATGATGTCCTGCAGCGTTGTGTCCCAGGCATGCCCTAAATGCAGCTTGCCGGTCACGTTTGGCGGGGGAATCACAATGGTATACGGCGTTTTGCCGCTTTCTGGTTTGGCTTCGAAGAATTTGTTGTTGACCCACCAATCGTAACGCCCTTTTTCAATCGATTGCGGATCGTACTTGGTCGACATTTGTTCAGTCATTGGAATTCCTCCTCTAAATTTCTGGCAGAACGCAAAAAACTCCTATCGTCTGTAAAGGACGAAGGAGTTTTTCGCGGTACCACCTTTATACACAGGTCCACTTGCACACCTGGCTCTCAAGTTTCATAACGGATGTTCAGTCCGGTTCCCGCTACTGTGTTTCACGGCAACTGCTCCGAGGTGACATTCAAATGTGTGCTCATGAAAACCTCTCACCACTCGGTCTTCTCTCTGAAATGCACCCACATCCTACTATCCTCTTCAACGCATGATTATCTGATTACTCCCATTGTACTCAATATCCGGTTTTAGCGTCAAGTTTTTTTACAATGAATGCCACAATCGGAGCCGCAATTAGCAAAATAAAGAACAGACGGAACAATTGGAAGCCCGTGATCAGTGCTACATCGCCTCCAGCTGCAAGCGCCGTGATGGCCATCTCAGCAATGCCGCCAGGTGCCGCACTCAAGAAAAAGTCGAGAAATATGTATTCGGGCAGCCAGTGGGCAAGAATCATCGCAATTAACACCGTAAACCCGATCAGCAAGACGTTGTTCAACACAATCGCGGCACCCAGCCGGAATGTTAGCTTTTCACCAATGCCTTCCATCTGCAAACCGAGGTTTGCCCCAATAAACACCTGCGCGATGGCAATGAGCCAGTAAGGCATGTCAATTAGGACATCACCCGAAAAGGACTGAACAACAGCCATCGCCAAAATGGGCGCCAGCAATTCAGCAGCTGGAAAACCGATCCGTTTCATTCCGGTGAAAAGCAAAATCCCAACTACGAAAGCCATTAGAAATAGCATCGGCGAAAATGTAAATAGCTGCTGTTGCGTTTCTCCCGCGCCTCTGCCATTCAAAAAAACGGTCAGGAATGGCACAATCGTTACCACCATGAAAATCCGAATGGTCTGCATCATTGTCACGACGGTGATATTTGCGGACGGAATCTCCTCAGCAAGAACGACCATCTGTGCCAAGCCTCCTGGAATCGACCCAAGCAGACTGGTCGCCAAGCTTTCATCGACCATTCTCTTAAACAAGAGGCCCAGTCCAATCGACAGCGCGACGACCGATACCGTCATAAATGCCATATATGGCAAATCCACGGCCATCAACAGCACTGCATCCCGTGTAAAGGATGAACCGATTTGAATGCCCAGCATCACCAGTCCCGCTGTCCGCAAAAACTTTGGCCAGTAAAGGGGCAGTTTCGTGAACTGATTGACCAACAACAAGGCAAACATCGGTCCTAATAGCCAGGGCAAAAACATCCCGACCGCTTCAAAAACCGCTCCTGCTGCTACTGCAATGATGGCAGTAAGTATAAATGGCCTCATTGTCTCTCCTCTTTTCCGCGTGTTGTTGCTGTTATCTATGTTACACGAAATTTCAACGTGTGTGGGCGATGAACAGAATTCCATGATTTCTGCTCCGTTAAATGAAGCCAACAAAAAAGAGACACCTGAAAAAGTCCAGATGTCTCCATTTTATATTAGCGTGCCAGTTTAGCAAATACGGTATGGAATGCTTCCACGGTTTTTGCAATATGCTCTTCCGTGTGGGCAGTCGATAAGAACATGCCTTCAAACTGGGACGGCGGCAAGAAGATGCCTTCTTCTGCCATCAAACGGTAGTAATCCGCAAACAAATCGGTGTCAGATGTTTTCGCTGTTTCAAAATCAACCACGTCTTCGTTGGTGAAGAAGAAACCGATCATCGAACCGGCACGGTTAACGGTATGCGGGATGTTGTATTTCGTTGCTGCTTCCCGGAATCCTTTTTCAAGCTGGTCGCCGCGTTCAACAAACACATCGTAGCTTTCCTCTGTCAAACGGGACAAGGTTTCGAAACCTGCGCGCATCGCAAGCGGATTGCCGGACAAAGTGCCTGCCTGGTAAATCGAACCACTTGGAGCTACTTGCTGCATGATTTCACGCTTGCCGCCGAATGCGCCAACCGGCAATCCGCCGCCGATCACTTTGCCAAGGCACGTCATGTCTGGAGTAACACCAAAGTAACCTTGTGCACAATTAAAGCCAACACGGAAACCAGTCATGACTTCGTCAAAAATAAGTACTGTGCCGTTTTCTGTGGTCAAATTGCGCAATTCCTGCAAGAAGCCTTCATTTGGCGGCACGACACCCATATTGCCGGCAACCGGTTCTACAATAACGGCAGCCAAATCGTCGCCGAATTCCTGGAACGCCAATCTTAGGCTTTCCAAGTCATTGTAAGGGACCGTAATGGTGTTTTTCGCAATCGATGCAGGAACGCCTGGTGAATCCGGCAAACCTAAGGTTGCAACGCCTGAACCCGCTTTGATCAAGAGGCTGTCTCCATGGCCGTGGTAGCAGCCCTCGAATTTAAGGATCTTATCACGTCCGGTATAACCGCGTGCTACGCGCAATGCACTCATCGTTGCTTCCGTACCAGATGACACCATGCGGACCATTTCGATCGATGGAACACGTTCCATAACCAGTTTCGCCATCGTGTTTTCAAGTTCGGTTGGTGCACCGAATGACGTGCCAAGCGCAGCAGTTTCCTGAATCGCTGCTACCACTTCTGGATGAGCGTGGCCCAAAATCAGCGGGCCCCAAGACAAGACGTAATCGATGTACGTATTGCCGTCGATATCCGTAATGGTTGCGCCACTTCCCGATTGCATGAAAATCGGATCCATGTTGACCGATTTAAAGGCACGGACTGGGCTGTTAACCCCGCCCGGCATTAATTTTTTTGCTTCTGTGAATGCTGCTTGTGATTTTTCGTAGGTCATTTATTTCCCTCCAACCAGCGAGCGGCATCTTTCGCGTGATACGTCATGACGATATCTGCTCCTGCGCGCTTCATGCTAAGTAATGTTTCAAGAACAATTTTCTCTTCATCGATCCAGCCATTTGCCGCCGCCGCTTTGACCATCGCGTACTCACCTGAAACGTTGTAAGCAACGATTGGAATATCAAAGTTATCACGAACTTCGCGGATAATGTCCAAATAAGACAAGGCCGGTTTTACAATCATGAAATCCGCGCCCTCTTGAATATCAGAAGTCGCTTCCCGCAATGCTTCCATACGGTTAGCCGGATCCATCTGATAGGTTTTGCGGTCACCAAATTGAGGCGTTGAGTGAGCCGCTTCACGGAACGGTCCGTAATAAGCAGATGAATACTTGACGCCATACGACATAATTGGCGTATTTTCAAATCCTGCCTGGTCCAAGCCGTAACGGATCGCTGCCACAAAACCGTCCATCATGTTCGATGGTGCAATGATGTCAGCTCCTGCTTTTGCCTGTGAAACAGCCGTGCGCGCCAACAAATCAAGTGATTTATCGTTTAAGATGACGCCATTTTCGATCACGCCGCAATGGCCATGATCGGTATACTGGCACAGGCACGTGTCTGCAATAACCACTAGCTCAGGATGGCGCTCTTTTGCAAAGCGGATTGCTTCCTGCGTAATGCCATGGTCGTGGTAAGCTTGTGAACCAACTGCGTCTTTTTCATTGGGTACGCCGAAAAGAATGACAGAAGGAATTCCAAGATCAACAACTTCATCCAGTTCTTCCCCCAATTTATCCAATGAATAATGGAAAACACCTGGCATAGATGAAATCTCGTGTTTAATGTTTTCACCCTCGACAACAAAAATCGGATAAATGAAATCCTCTTTATGTAAGCTCGTTTCACGGACCATTGACCGGATATTGGCTGAACCGCGTAAACGGCGGTGACGGTTAAAATTCAATTCTTTCATTTCGACAAACTTCCCTTCGCTATTTCGTTGATGACTTCTATATACGTGTATTTCTTTGGAGTAAAATCAACTGTTCCGCCGTTTGCTTGGATAGCCTCTTGCGTTACGTGGCCAATAGCAGCGGTACGGATATTCGACCAGTCTCCCCCTGCCTGTCGGTAAGCCGACACTGCAGAAGGACTGGCAAAAAGAATTATGATGTCTTCCAACAACACCAGCATTTCAGCGTTTTCCATGTTCAACACGGTGTCATAGACTGTCCACTCGTCCACTTGCATTGGCATCGAGGCAATGGTGTTTTTCGCCAAAGACCCTTTGATAAACAAGCATTTGGCATGACCCGCAATAGCCGGAAACTCCTGGACAAAATGATCGGCGCTAAAAATCTGCGGAATAAAATCTGGTGCGTAGCCGTGCTTTCGCAGAATCGCCGCTGTCTGATCCCCAACCGCTGCGATTTTGGCTCTAACCGTTTCATGAAGCTGGCAAAATGCCTGTGCACTGGTGCGGCTCGTAAAAATAAGCCAGTCGTAGCTGTTAAAATCAGGCTTTTCCGACTCACGGATGGAAGTGGTGACAAGCGGCAAATAAAGCGTCTTTGCCCCAAGTGACCGTGCATGGCGAACCGCTTCCTCAGGTTCTCTGGAACCGGTAAAAACAATGGTTTCGCCTTCGAGCAGAGGTCTTTCCTTAGACATTGCTCTCAGCTTTAACGCGTTGAATCAAATCATAACCGCCCTGTGCGCTGATTTTCTCTGCAACAATCCGGCCAGCTTCGATCGGGTCGCGGCTGACGGACACTTCCTTGAACACTTGATCAGCTTCTGGTGAAGAAATAAGTCCAGTAAAAGTAATTTCACCATCATTGACCGTGGCATATCCAGCAATCGGCACTTGGCAGCTGCCGTCCATATCCCGAAGGAATTTACGTTCAGCGTTAACGGCCAATGCTGTATTTTCATCATTGATTTTAGCAAGTTCCGCCATCAATTCAGCGTCTTCTTCGCGGCATTCAATGGCTAATGCACCTTGTCCAATAGCGGGCAGGCATTCATTAACTTCCATGAATTCTGTAACCAAATCGTCTTTCCAACCCATCCGTTTCAAACCGGCTGCCGCTAGAATAATAGCATCAAAATCGCCCGCTCTTAGTTTTGCAAGACGCGTATCGATGTTTCCGCGAATCCATTGAATGTCAAGATCCGGACGCAGCAACAAGAGCTGAGAACTGCGGCGAAGGCTGCTCGTTCCAACAACTGCTCCAACTGGAAGTTCCATCAATTTCACATGGTCGTTCGCAATATAAGCGTCACGCGGATCTTCACGGTCTGGAATACAGCCGATCGCAAGGCCTTCAGGCAATACAGAAGGCATGTCTTTCATGCTGTGAACTGCAAAATCGATTTCCCGGTCAAAAAGTGCTTGTTCAATTTCTTTGACAAATAAACCTTTGCCTCCGACTTTTGACAGCGTGACGTCTACGATGCGGTCGCCTTTTGTAACGATTTCCTTGATTTCAAACTCAAATGGAGCTCCAGCTGCTTTTAATTTATCGATAAACTGGTTGGTTTGTGTCAACGCCAGCTTGCTTCTTCTTGAACCTACAATAATTTTTCTCAAAATAAATCCTACCTTTCTTTAATACCAAAAATGAAATTCAGATAACCGGCTGCCCAAAAAGAAATTAATCAGCAGCAATAAAAACGCATACGCATGGGCCAGTGCATAATTCATGCCGTTTAATGAGCCTTTGCGATGCCACCATAGGATAAAGCTGTAAACGACCAGCAGGATAAACGACCCAATAATCTTCATGTCGAGCAATGAAAATTCAGCGAGCGAGATATACGCCCATTGCAAACCGAGTACAAGCGACACAAACAGCAGCGAAATGCCGACCAGAATTGAAATCGTCATAAATTGCTGGGTTTGGCCAAGCGATGGCAAACTGCTCCATTGCTTGGTCCACTTTTTCTGCTTCAGCATTCTGTAAAGAATCATGTGAAGCACCGAAAAAACGAATGACAAGGAGAATGCCACATAAGACAGGATTGCAAAGCTGATGTGGATAAACAAGAGTTCCGACACCAATGCTTCCCCAACAGGAGACCGTTCGATTTGGACTGGCGCAAATGTATGGATCGTCATAAAGATAAATCCGATGATGTTAATAAAAAATACGGCAAAATCAAAACTGTAAAAAATACGCAGGACCAGCGATAAGGTCACCAGCAGCCAGGCATAAAAATAAATGCCTTCAAACAAGGTCAATATCGGGAACCGCTGTGTTTCAAAAATGTACAAACCTAGAAATATTGTTTGCAATACCCACACAATGCCAAGCAGCGACATGGCAATTCGACTGGCTTTTTTCTCTTTATATAAGTAATCTATAAAATAAAAAACAAGGCTGACAGCATATAGAATAACCATAGCTTCGTGCAGCCTTGCCATTGTTATATCAGCCATCCCATTCCCCTTCGTTTCCATAGTTAAAGGCGTTCCGTCTCTACATTTTAACATATAGATTCGAAAACGCCTCTTTAAGAAAGCTTAAAATGAATATCCGGGAGCTTTAGTTGTTGCTTGCTGGGTTGGAAGAACGGCTTTATCCGTTTTCTGCTGTAATGCTGTTGATTGCTTCTCAATTTCCTGTTCCACTTCATCTTCGATTCCGAAGATTTGCATGAACAACTCCAACTGCTCGCGGGATTTAGGCGCACCGCCCATTTCTTTCGCCTGCAAAATTGGATCTTTCAACAATTGATTGATGATTGATTTTGTGTGTTTGTTCAAGATTTTCTTCTCACGGTCAGTTAAATCCGGCATTTTGTTTTCAATGCTCGCCATCGTCTCAGCCTGTATGCCAAGTGCTTTTTGGCGAAGCGCCGATATGACAGGAACTACACCCAGAGTCGTTAGCCAATCGTTAAACTGGATCGCTTCCTGGTCAATCATGTTCATGATTTGGCCAGCTGCACGTTCACGCTCTGCCAAGTTCGCTTCCACAATTCCTTGCATATCGTCAATGTCATATAAGAACACGTTTTGCAAGTCGCCAATTCGTGGATCCATATCACGCGGTACCGCAATATCCACCATGAACAACGGCTTGCCTTTGCGAAGTTTCTCCACATACTGCATCAGTTCAAGGTCAATGACAAAGTCAGCTGAACCTGTAGATGAAATCAGAATATCCGCTTCCAGTAATGCGCATTGCAACTGGTTTAAAGGTTTGGCTTTGCCGCCGAATTTATCTGCCAGCAATTCAGCTTTTTCGAATGTCCGGTTGATGACCGTGATACGGTCCGCCCCGCTGCCTTGAAGGTTTTTAATGGCCAATTCGCCCATTTTTCCGGCACCTAAAATGACCACGCTTTTGTTTTTTAGCGTGCCAAAGATCTTTTTGCCGAGTTCAACAGCTGCATACGATACCGATACCGCATTTTCGCCTATCGCTGTTTCAGAATGCGCTCTTTTTGCCAAGGTAACAGCTTGCTTGAACAGTTGATTAAACACGGTTCCTGTTGTCCCATGTTCCTGGCCTGCAAGAAAGCTGCTTTTTACTTGTCCCAAAATTTGCGTCTCGCCCAAAACCATCGAATCGATGCCAGCCGTTACACGGAATAAATGCTCGATTGCCTGATCTTGCTCATAGACAAATAAGTACTGCGAAATCGCTTCTTGCGGCAGGCCAAAATAATCAGCCAAGAACTGCTTCACATAATACTTTCCTGTGTGAAGCTGATCTACGACTGCATAAATTTCTGTCCGGTTGCAAGTAGACACGATTACGTTTTCCAATATGCTTTTTTGTTCTTTTAACGCCTGCATCGCCTGTGGCAGCTCATTTTCAATAAATGACAGCTTTTCACGGATCTCCACGGGTGCAGAGCGATAATTCACCCCAACTACTAAGGTATGCATGGGTACAAAACACCTTTCACGTTCAATATTTCATATAATATTAGTATACCACTTATCAGCTTTCATATGCCTTTGAAATTGTGAACAAGACATGAATATAGCGCTTAATTATAATTATTATAAACTAATACTAGCAAAGGAGTTTCGTGTCTACAAGTATAACGCTCTTAGTCGGAATTGCCTGTTAACTCAACGGTTAAATAGATTGTGAAGTTGCTCTAGATGGATGCTTTTGTGATATCGAGTTAATGGAGCATTATAGGTTGAACCAAAGAAGCTAATTTTTATCCATCGCTTCGCCTTGTCCCTGGACGCGCCAGCGCTAAACAAGGGGGTGGAATCAAAGCAAGCCTAGTTTTTTCGTTGTCTTCCCAAAAGAGCCTGAGCGCCCACCAACCGTTTCGAACTCCTTGCCTTTTGCCTCTCTTGGCAAATCCTTCGGAATAGACAACAGACATTTCTTTTGGATACAAAAAAGCGCAACCCGAAGGCTGCGCTTTAGTTTATTCCATTCTGCTTTCGATTTCTTGCCATGCTTCGTCTTTGCCCAATCCAGTTTCAGATGAGAAGACGATCAATGGATCGGATTTGTCCATATCCAACGTGGTGCGGACAATTTTCTTGTGCTTGTCCCATTTGCCTTTTGGAATCTTATCCGCCTTAGTGGCAATGATGATGCATGGAATTTCAAAATGCTTCATGAAATCATACATCGCGACATCGTCTTTGCTTGGCGGGTGGCGCAAATCAACAATTTGAATAACTGCGCGCAACGGTTCACGGTCCGTGATGTAGCGTTCAATCATCTTGCCCCATGCTTCTCGTTCACTTTTTGATACTTTGGCATAGCCGTATCCAGGAACATCGACATAAAACAGCTTTTCCTCGATTTTATAGAAGTTCAAGGTCTGTGTTTTGCCGGGTTTGGATGAAATGCGGGCCATGCTTTTGCGGCCGATCATTTTGTTGATAAAAGACGATTTGCCGACGTTTGACCGTCCAGCTAAAGCGAATTCCGGCAGGCCGTCTTCCGGATATTGATCCGGACGAACGGCACTAATTACAAGCTCTACGTTATTTACTTTCATTCATTTTCTCCTTCCAAGGCAATTTCCAACGCCTCGTCTGCTTGAGAGACCAGTTTAAAGGTCATTTCTTCACGAATTGTTTCCGGAATATCTTCCAAGTCACGTTCGTTATCCAGCGGCAGGATGATGGTCTTCAGTCCTGCGCGGTGTGCACTCAAGGTTTTCTCTTTAATTCCGCCGATTGGCAAGACGCGTCCGCGAAGCGTAATCTCACCTGTCATGCCCACTTCACGCCGAATCGGACGTTTGGTCAAAGCGGATACCAATGCCGTAGCAATGGTAATCCCCGCTGAAGGGCCGTCTTTTGGAACGGCGCCTTCTGGAACGTGAATGTGGATATCGTGTGACTCGTGGAAATTTGGATCGATTCCAAGAGATTCGGCACGCGCACGGACAAACGACAACGCCGTTTGTGCGGATTCTTTCATGACGTCTCCAAGTTTCCCCGTTAACTGCAATTTGCCTTTGCCAGCAGACAAGGACACTTCGATTTGAAGTGTATCTCCCCCAACGGTTGTGTAAGCAAGACCAGTCGCAACACCAATTTGGTTTTCGGTTTCGGCCATACCGTAACGGAATTTGCGTTTGCCGAGGTACTCTTCAACTTCTGCAGGGTTAACCGTTACTTGTTCTTTTTCTTTTGAAATGATCTGCTTGGTCACTTTGCGGCAAATGGAAGCAATTTGACGCTCCAAGCCACGGACTCCGGCTTCACGTGTGTAGTAGCGGACGATGTTCAGCAAGGCTTCGTCTTCAAACTTCAGCTGCTCATCCGTTAATCCGTGCTCTTTTAACTGCTTAGGTGCCAAGTGATTTTTGGCAATCATTTGTTTTTCCACTTCCGTATACCCAGCAATCGAAATCACTTCCATACGGTCGCGAAGCGGTCCAGGAATCGATCCCAAATCGTTCGCTGTGGCAATGAAAAGGACGTTTGACAAGTCGTAAGTTTCTTCAATGTAATGGTCACTGAATGAATTGTTCTGTTCCGGGTCCAACACTTCCAGCATGGCAGAAGACGGATCGCCGCGGAAATCATTCGACATCTTATCGATTTCATCCAATAGGAACACCGGGTTCACCGTAGCCGCTTTTTTCATTCCTTGAATGATCCGGCCAGGCATTGCGCCGACATAGGTCCGGCGATGGCCGCGAATTTCCGATTCATCACGAACGCCGCCAAGTGAGACGCGGACAAAATTACGGTCCAGTGATTCTGCAATCGATTTTGCCAAAGACGTTTTACCGACACCTGGAGGCCCAACCAGGCATAAAATAGGTCCACGCAAAGAATTGGTCATTTGTTGCACAGCCAAATATTCCAATACGCGTTCTTTGACGCTTTCCAATCCATCGTGGTCGCGGTCCAATACTTCTTCAGCGTACTTGATGTCCAGACGGTCTTCTGTCGCTTCTGACCAAGGTATCGTCACGAGCCACTCGATGTAGTTGCGGATGATGCCGCTTTCTGCAGCTGCAGAAGGCAGTTTTTCATAGCGGTCAAGTTCTTTTAGCGCCACTTTCTCAGTGGATTCAGGCATTTTCGCTTCTTCAATCCGTTTTTTCAAGTCGACTACTTCAGCCGATTTGCCGTCTTTGTCGCCAAGTTCGGTTTGGATCGCTTTCATCTGCTCGCGCAAATAAAACTCTTTTTGCGTTTGCTCCATCGCTTTTTTGACGCGAAGGTTGATGCGTTTTTCTAAATCCACCACTTCTTGTTCGCTGTGCAGACGCGTTATGAGCAACTCTAAACGCTTGCTGATATCAAAGGTTTCCAGCACTTCCTGCTTAGCAGCGACTTTCATCGACAGATGGGAAGCCACCATATCCGCCAATCGGCCCGGTTCTTCTATATCCGCTACCGTATTGTACGTTTCAGTTGTGACTTTTTTCGAGCTCTTGGCATAGTTCTCAAAATGCTCCAGCAACAAGCGCATCAATGCATCCTGTTCGGCATCTCTTTCCGTTTCATCCGGGAAAGATGTCACTTCCACAACCGTGTAGTTGTCCGCTTCTTCGTAGTTTTTCATTTGCCCGCGTTCCAAACCTTCAACAAGTACACGAATTGTGCCATTTGGCAATTTCAGCATTTGTTTGACGTATGCTAAGGTACCGATTTTGTGAAGATCATCTTTCTCAGGCTGCTCGGTGCTCATATCTTTTTGGGTCGCCAAAAAGACGATATTGTCTTCCAGCAATGCTTGTTCCAGCGCAGCCACAGATCGTTCACGGCCGACATCTATATGAAGCACCATCGTCGGGAATACCAGCAATCCGCGCAACGGCAATAATGGTACGCTTTTCGTTACTTTTTTCTTAGCCATTTGAAAAGTCACCTCCGGGAATATTTTCAACAAAAACGGACTGACTCAGACCGTGCGGATGCGCACGATCAGAGTCAGCCCGTATCATCCTTTTTGATTGGTTCATCCATCACTCTGCGAGATGTTTCCGCAAGGTGAAGTTCCACTCATTATGCGGATGTTTTTTCGTTATTGTCTTTAACGTAAACTGAGCCGTCTTCTAACATTAGTTTAGGCTGTACGCTATCGGCAACGGTTTCTTTTGTGATCACACATTCGACAATGTCTTCACGTGAAGGCAAGTCGAACATAACTTCGAGCATAATGTTCTCGATAATTGAACGAAGTCCACGGGCACCGGTTTTGCGTTCAATTGCCAATTTCGCAATTTCAACAAGGGCACCAGGCTCGAATGTTAACTTAACGCCATCAAGCTCCATCATTTTCTGGTATTGCTTGATCAAAGCATTTTTCGGCTCGGTTAAAATTTCAACCAAGGCTTTTTCATCCAATTGCTCAAGGCTTGCCAATACAGGCAAACGGCCGATGAACTCAGGAATCAAGCCAAACTTCAAAAGATCTTCAGGAATCAATTGGCTAAGCAATGATTTCTCATCCAACTCTTCTTTGTTTGGATCTGCACCAAAACCGATGATTTTATTGCCGAGACGGCGTTTGATGATTTGGTCGACGCCGTCAAAAGCACCACCTACGATAAACAATACGTTCGTCGTATCGATTTGGATAAATTCCTGATGAGGATGCTTGCGTCCGCCCTGAGGTGGTACGCTGGCAGTTGTGCCTTCTAAAATTTTCAGAAGGGCCTGCTGTACGCCTTCACCGGAAACATCACGTGTAATTGATGGATTTTCGGATTTGCGGGCCACTTTATCAATCTCATCAATATAGATAATGCCTTTTTCAGCGCGCTCTACATCGTAATCAGCAGCTTGGATCAGCTTCAACAAGATGTTTTCAACGTCTTCACCGACATAACCGGCTTCTGTTAAAGATGTAGCATCTGCAATCGCAAACGGCACATTCAGAATGCGAGCCAAAGTTTGTGCGAGCAATGTTTTCCCGCTTCCTGTTGGTCCGATCAAAACAATATTTGATTTCGACAACTCCACATCGTCAATTTTGCTGTTGGAGTTGACGCGTTTATAGTGATTGTATACCGCGACAGCCAGAGATTTCTTCGCTTTTTCCTGACCGATAACGTAGCCGTTCAGGATGTCCAGAATTTCTTTTGGCTTAGGCACTTCTTTAAATTCTACTTCTTCGTCCGTACCAAGCTCTTCTTCTACGATTTCTGTACAAAGCTCAATACATTCGTCACAAATATAAACACCTGGCCCTGCGACCAGTTTACGAACCTGCTCTTGTGGTTTGCCACAGAATGAGCATTTTAAATGCTCTTTTTCGTCATTGAATTTGAACAATGTATTCACCCCTATTCAAGCCATTATCTTACAAGATTATCGTAATTCTAGCAACTAATTAGATTCACTGCTAATTGTTCAGCAGTGGACATGTACCTGCAGTGTTCTATGTAGTGGAAAACAAGGTGCGTCTCCGCACCTTGTTTCGCCTAATACTTATATATTGCTTATGTGTGTTATTCAGAAATTTTAGCGTTGTCCACTAGGAACTCAACTGTGTTCTGCATACGAATATCGTTTTCAAGCATTTCAGTTCCACCTAGAGCTGTTTTGATCTGTTCAATGTCCATGTTGAATTGACCAGCCATTTTTTCAAGCTCTTTGTCGATGTCTTCTGAAGTCACTTGCATGTTTTCAGCTTCAGCAATTGCTTCAAGCGTCAATGAAACGCGTACACGTGTTTCAGCATCGCCGTGCATTTGCTCGCGAAGTGCAGCTTCGTCCTGGCCAGAGAATTGGAAGTACAATTCAAGGTTCATGCCTTGCTGAGTCAAACGTTGCTCGAAATCGCTCATCATACGGTCCATTTCTGTATGGATCATGGCATGAGGAATGTCGATTGTTGCGTTTTCAGCAGCTTTTTGAACTAACTCGTCACGCAGTGTTGCATCAGCAGCAGATTTCTTTTCAGCAATCAGGCTGTCTTTCATTTTTGTGCGAAGAGCATCCAAGCTTTCAACTTCAGGGTCGATTTCTTTCGCCAACTCGTCATTTAGTTCTGGAAGTTCTTTGCCTTTCACTTCGCTTACTTTCACTTTGAATGTTGCAGCTTTACCTGCAAGTTCAGCAGCGTGGTATTCTTCTGGGAAAGTGACTTCAACGTCTTTTTCTTCTCCAGATTTTACGCCTACCAATTGCTCTTCGAATCCTGGAATGAACGAGTTTGAACCGATTTCAAGGGAATAATCATTTCCTTGTCCGCCTTCAAATGCTTCTCCATCTACAAATCCTTCGAAATCGATAACAGCTGTATCGCCTTCAACGATTGCTTCGTCTTCTTTAACAGTCAACTCAGCCAAACGCTCTTGGTTTTCTTTCAACTGGTTTTCGATGTCTTCATCAGATACTTCTGTATCTGGTTTTGCAGCTTCAAGGCCTTTGTATTCGCCAAGCTCAACTTCAGGCTTTACAATCACTTTCGCTGTAAACACAAGCGGCTGGTTTTTTTCGATTGTTTCGATGTCGATTTCAGGACGGTCAACCGGGTTGATTCCTGCTTCTTCAACTGCATTCGCGTAAGCGTCTGGCAAGATAAAGTCCAAAGCATCCTGGTAAAGTGATTCTACACCAAAACGTTTTTCGAACATTTGACGCGGCATTTTCCCTTTACGGAATCCTGGTACGTTGATTTCTTTAACAACTTTCTTAAACGCTTTATCAAGACCGGCGTTTACTTCTTCTGCAGGAACTTCAATTGTAAGAATTCCTGTGTTACCTTCTTGTTTTTCCCATTTTGCTGACATTATATAAGCCCTCCAAACATTTTCTAAAAAGTCATTTTACGTTTTATACGAATTTTGACAACTTCAATATTATAGCACAGATAGTGTCAGGTTCAACTATTTCTACCCATTCCGCATTTCAAACCACAGTTCTGCCTGCTGAATCAGCTCCAGCAGCTTTTCATCTTCATCAAATGACGTCATTCCGCTGAACAAGCCTTCTGTGTAATCCATGTAGGCCTGCGCGACTTCCACTTCTTCGTACTCGTCCCATGCGAACGGATACAATAGATAGATATGGCGTTCAAACAGTTCTTTCACCAGCTCCAGGCGGGTTGGGTCTTTTGCCAGTTCTTCTTCCATTATGGCTGTAACCTTCCGTATCCGGCTGTTGTTTATAGGATCTGGGAGGTTATTGATGGTGAATGTACCCTTGTAGTGAAACTTTTGCAGAGACACTTCTGCTTCAATTTTTTCTTGATAGAGCATAAACAGTATGTATGTTTTTGTTAGTAGATCAGCTTCTGGATGTTCGATAATCGCCAGCAACTTTTTTTTGAGCGCTTGATACGAAGTTGTCGGCAAATCCAAAATCAGCTGCTCTTGCTCTGAAGGATGTAACGCCAAAAACACATCGATGGCATAAAGCGAGGCATCTACTTTCTCCGAAGCGTTGGCGGCAATTCGTTCGTTGAGGTCACGCAATTGTTGAAACTGCTCAAGCCGCTCTTCCGGCAAAACTTTTTCTTCTATCAACAGTTCAATCATTTTTTCCGCTTCTTCAAATTCACGAACTTGCATTAAAATGCTTATGTATAACTCCATCGTCTCCAAGTAATGAATCGGGCCAATCTTCAACAACTCTCTGCACACTTCCAGAGCCTCTTCAAATTCACCGAGCTCGTAAAGGCAATAGGTATAGCCTCCTAAAGCGGCTGCATGTTCAGGTTCATATGTCAGTACTTGGTACAGGTTGTCCCGGGCATCTTCGTACTTTTCTTCTTTTAAAAAAGTCATGCCTTCGGAGAGCAGACGGTTCACGGTCGTCGGAAAGACGATCACATTCCCCATACGCTTTAACTCCCGGTATTTCTTCCGCATCCTACCACCTCATTTTGTGTCTCGTAATCATAGTATATTCCCTTTTGCCAAAAAATAAAAACCTTATCGCGAAGTGCATGACCGGCATTTACCACAAAGGTTTCTGGTCGTTGCTCAGCTCCATCATCTTAGGTATTAGGGACAAGGCTACAGCAAAGAGCATTAGTATCATGCTAATCGAATAAACCAAAGATAAATCAAAGATTGCGGCAAACGGCAACGGCAATAATACCAGCCAGTTGATGAGCGTCATACGCTTCCGTGATCTGGGGGTTGCGTACTGATGACTATGGCAATGCGGGCAGTTCATCGCTCCACTGAACTTCCAAGATGCCTTGATTGATTCTTTCCAGGTCCATTCGGCTCCACACGTTTTGCATGTCGGCAAAAAAAACGCCTCCTTAGTTATATAGTACGTGCTGCGGGAGGAATGGTTTCAGGGTTTAGTGATTAACACAAAGAAACCTCCCTGCCGTTCAAGGAACGAAGAGGAGGTTTCTTTGCAAATTATGTACATTCCTATAATGTCCCAGGAGGGATTCGAACCCCCGACCGACGCCTTAGAAGGGCGTTGCTCTATCCAGCTGAGCTACTGAGACCAAAGCTTTCTTAGAGTCCAGACGGTGGCACCTGCTGTTGCGGGCAACTTCGCTTTTCTTACGAAAGACAATTTTAATTATAGAAATGATTTGAAGAAAAGTCAATGCTATTTTAAAAAAACATTAGAATTAATTAATGGCGTTTATTTTTCTTCGTTCAGCCACGTTGGCATATTCTCATTGAGCTTGCGCAAGGCGTTGCCCCGGTGAGAGATTTCGGCTTTTTCATGCGGCTGCAATTCAGCCATTGCTTTGTCCAAACCAGGCACAAAGAACACTGGATCGTAGCCGAAACCATTATCGCCCCGCTGTTCTGACAAAATGATGCCTTCACATGAGCCTGAGAAGGTTTCGGTCTGCTGCCCTGGAGCAGCGACAGCCAAGACGCATCTAAAACGGGCTGTGCGTTCGTTTTCCGGTACACCGGCTAATTTCTCAAGCACTTTGTCGATATTCGCCTGATCGCTCTTAGCGCCCCCCGCATAGCGTGCTGAGTAGACGCCGGGTTCGCCGTTCAAAGCATCAATTTCCAATCCGCTATCATCTGAGATAACTGGGATGCCGAGTGCTTGTGAAACTGCTTCGGCTTTCAGGATGGCGTTCTCTTCAAACGTCACACCTGTTTCTTCCACGTCCATGTCCTGTGCCACATCACGCAGAGTCAACACTTGGTAGCCAAGCGGAGACAGCATGGTTTCGAAATCTTTGGCTTTGCCTTTGTTTTGAGTCGCGATTACAATCTTTCTCATAATTCTGCGGGCGCCTTTTCGCCAATGCGTTCCGCCAGTTCGCCCAGTGCGTCGCGCTGCATGGAGATTAATTGGCTGATGCCTGCTTCTCCAAGGTCCAGTAATTCGTTAAGCTGAACTCGAGTGAACGTTGATTCTTCTCCCGTTCCCTGCAGCTCGACAAAATGGCCAGCGCCTGTCATAACGAGATTCATGTCCACTTCCGCACTTGAATCTTCCACGTAGTTCAAGTCAAGAATCGAACCGTTTTCTGCGGTAACCCCAACACTTGTTGCTGCCAGGAAATCTGTTACTGGAAATGCCGGAAGATCCAATTTGCCGATTGCCATTGTCATGGCGATAAAGGCACCTGTGATCGATGCCGTACGAGTGCCGCCATCTGCCTGAATAACGTCGCAATCGATCCAAAGCGTACGTTCTCCAAGCTTCTCAAGGTCCACCACAGCACGCAAAGCACGGCCAATCAGACGTTGGATTTCCATTGTGCGCCCGCCGATTTTGCCGGCTGACGCTTCGCGGCGGTTTCGGCTGTTGGTAGCACGCGGAAGCATGGAATATTCTGCCGTAATCCAGCCTTTGCCCTGGCCGCGCAAGAATCCCGGAACTTTGTCTTCAATGGTCGCGGTGCAGATGACTTTGGTTTGTCCCACAGTAATCAATACCGAGCCTTCTGGATGAATCAAGTAATCAACGTCCACTGTTACCGGACGCAGTTCATTCGTTTGTCTATTATCTATGCGTGTCATAAAAATCCTCCTCGTATATGCTCAAATAGCTTACCATATTTCGCAGATAACGACAAAAACCTGATGGCTGGCAGCCGTCAGGTTTTATGGAAACGTATCGAGTGGATAATGGGCTCATTGATTCCGAGCCACTTGTGGATAATTGAGCCGAATATTTGCGTAGACCCCGTTGTATAGAAGTGATGCACCGGTGGCTGTTTCCAGTTAGCAAACTGTTTTTTATAGCTTAAGTAACGCTCGACATCTTTTGCCGTTTCTTCTGCCGATGACAGCACATGTACCGTATCCCCAAGCACTTCTTCAATAAAGTCTTGGAGCAGAGGATAATGTGTGCAGCCTAAAATTGCGGTATCGAACTCTTCGTAAGCAATTGATGCCAAGGTATCCTGAACAATGCGATGGGCAAACTCTCCTTCGTACTCATCACTTTCTACTAAAGGGACAAATCGAGGGCATGCCAGCTGCACCACATTGGCCGATGACACCAGTGACAGGATTGCTTTTTCGTATGCTCCGCTTTCTACCGTTCCTAACGTACCTAAAACAGCGATCTTTTTCGTTGTTGAAGATTTAATTGCAGCACGCGCTCCTGGGAAAATAACGCCAATCACAGGGATTGGCAGGTTTTTTTGCAGCGAGTACAGTGCGGCGGCGGTTGCGGTATTGCAGGCGATGACCAGCATTTTAATATTTTTTTTCATCAATGCATTGGCCATTTGCCATGTGTAGGTCCGAACTTCTGAAAGCGGGCGCGGGCCATAAGGGCATCTGGCATTATCACCGATATAGTAAATTTGCTCGTTCGGCAATAGTTTCATTATTTCTTTTGCGACGGTAAGTCCACCGACTCCTGAATCAATTACTCCGATTGGCGCATTCAACGTCATCGCCTCTATCCTATTTCATGTTTTTGTGCAATTTCTCAAGCAAAGCAGCAAATTGTTCTGCCTCGTCTAAGGTAAAATCTGCTAATACCGTTTCTAAGTATTCCTGGCGCTTTTGGATCACTTCTTCAATAACACGTTCGCCTTCTTTTAATAATTTAATTCGCACAACTCGCCGATCCTGTTCTTCACGGATGCGTACGACCAGCTCATTTTTCTCCATGCGATCAACCAAATCGGTTGTGGTGCTGAACGCCAAAAACATTTTGTTCGACAAATCGCCGATGGTCATGTCTCCGTGCTCAAACAGCCATTGCAGCGCAATGAATTGAGGCGGCGTAATCGTATAGGAATTTAAAATTTCCCGGCCTTTTTGCTTAATGATCCCGGAAATATAGCGCAATTCCTTTTCCATAAAGGCGATTCGTTCTAAATCATGGCTGATGCCTTGTTTGTCATCATTCATTACTGGATATCACTCCTTGAAAGCCTATCTTATTCCTATAGTGAAGGTTTTTTATTGATATAGCAAGAAAACCCTTAATTTTTTGCAGTTGCCAATTGGTTTGATCCGAGCAGCTCAATGTCCCGCTCTGTCCAAGGATGCCCTTTTCCAGTCTTCTTTGAAATTTGGACCATCGCCCCTCTGCCGGTAAAGCAGGTTTCCCCTTTTTCATTGACCGTCCAGTAATGAATATCAACAGAGGATGTGCCGATGCGCGCAATTTTGACTTGAACAGCTAGTTTTTCATCGAAAAAAACTTGTTGGACAAAATCCACTTGCATATCGGCTACGACCGGAAACAGCTCGTTGCCAGCTTCCAACCAGCGCTGCATTAATCCCAGCTCTTTTAAAAATTCGATCCGGGCAAATTCAAAGTAAGTTATCGGCACAGTATTGTTCACATGGCCAAACATATCCGTTTCGGAAAAACGAACTTGAACCGGAGCCGAAAAGAAAAAATCCTGTTTCCACTCTTCAAAATCCTCAATGTAATTTGCTTTCATAGGTAGCCTCCTAAGTTATTGACTGGGTATGGAAAACTCAAGTTATCTATTTCATTTTCTTAGTATATCAAAATTTTTGTCTATAAGCAGGCATTTTTATACTTGGCCAAAATAAAAAACCCCGCCGCAGCGGGGTTTTGTGTAGATACTAGTCAACCATTCTGTCGCTTCCGAAGAAGTTGCGGAACATTTGAACAGTCGTGTCGCGGTTCAACGCTGCGATCGACGTTGTCAAAGGAATTCCTTTTGGACAAGCTTCAACACAGTTTTGTGAGTTCCCGCAGCTTGCTAGTCCGCCTTCACCCATGATCGCGTTCAAACGAGCATCGCGGTTCATGGCACCCGTTGGATGAGCGTTCATCAAACGAACTTGTGAAAGTGGGGCAGCTCCGATGAAATCGGATTTATCGTTAACATTCGGGCATGCTTCAAGGCATACGCCGCACGTCATACATTTAGATAGCTCGTAAGCCCACTGGCGCTTGCGCTCAGGCATACGCGGTCCATCCCCAAGGTCATGCGTGCCATCGATTGGCACCCAAGCTTTAACTTTCTTCAACGAATCGAACATCCGGCTGCGGTCAATGACAAGGTCACGGACAACAGGGAATGTCTTCATCGGCTGAAGACGGATCGGCTGTTCCAATTGATCCACCAAAGCAGTACACGATTGACGCGCTTTGCCGTTGATGATCATCGAACATGCTCCACAAACCTCTTCCAGACAGTTCATGTCCCACGTTACAGGAGTGGTTTTTTTCCCTTCAATATTGACAGGGTTACGACGAATTTCCATCAATGCCGAAATGACATTCATGTTCATCACATATGGCAATTCGAACTTTTCCCAATACGAATCTTCATCCGTAGAGTTTCTGCGTTCGATTTCAAATATAACCGTTTTTGCTGCTTCACCCATGGTAAATTAGCTCCCTTCTATATCATGCTTTTGCAGAATAATCACGTTTACGCGGCGGAATCAACGAGGTATCGACTTCTTCGTAATGGAAGATTGGTGCATCAAAGCCATTGAATTTCGCCATCGTTGTTTTTAGGTACTCCTCATCGTTACGTTCCGGGAAATCCGGTTTGTAATGAGCGCCGCGGCTTTCGTTTCGGTTGAGTGCCCCGATTGTGATCACTCGTGCTAAATGTAGCATATTTCGCAATTGACGTGTGAACATTGCGCCTTGATTGCTCCAAAGCTGTGTATCCGTGATGCTGATATGGTTGAAACGCTCGAGCAATTCTTGGATTTTTTCATCCGTCTTCTGCAAACGATCGTTATAGCGTACAACTGTTACATTGTCCGTCATCCATTCGCCCAATTCTTTGTGAAGAACATAAGCGTTTTCTGTTCCGTCCAATGCCAAAATTTCTTCCCAGATGCGTTGTTCTTTCGCTTCATGCGCTTCGTAAATTGCTGAAGGAAGATCTTCTGCCAATACATCCAAGCCGTTTACGTAGTCAAGTGCGTTTGGTCCTGCAACCATCCCGCCGTAAATTGCTGACAGCAATGAGTTCGCGCCGAGGCGGTTACCACCATGCTGAGAATAATCACATTCGCCTGCTGCCAAGACACCAGGGATGCTTGTCATTTGGTTGTCATCGACCCACAATCCACCCATTGAATAATGGACAGCCGGGAAGATTTTCATCGGAACTTTACGAGGATCGTCCCCTGTGAATTTCTCGTAAATCTCAATAATCCCGCCAAGTTTAATGTCCAGCTCTTTTGGATCTTTGTGAGAAAGATCCAAGTAAACCATGTTTTCGCCGTTAATGCCGAGCTTCTGGTTAACGCAGACATCAAAGATTTCGCGTGTTGCGATATCACGAGGAACCAAGTTTCCGTATGCCGGATATTTTTCTTCAAGGAAATACCAAGGCTTGCCGTCTTTGTAAGTCCAAATACGTCCGCCTTCTCCACGAGCCGATTCTGACATTAAGCGCAGTTTGTCGTCTCCTGGAATTGCTGTCGGGTGAATTTGAATGAATTCGCCGTTCGCGTAGTATGCCCCTTGCTGATAAACGATAGAAGCCGCTGAACCTGTGTTGATCACAGAGTTTGTTGATTTCCCGAAAATAATCCCCGGTCCGCCAGTTGCCATGATAACAGCATCAGCGCGGAACGATTTGATTTCCATTGTCGTCATGTTTTGTGCTGTGATTCCTTTACCGACACCTTGTTCATCAAGAACAAGACCAAGGAATTCCCAACCTTCATATTTCGTGACCAGTCCGCTTACTTCATAGCGGCGAACCTGCTCATCCAAAGCGTAAAGCAATTGCTGGCCAGTTGTGGCACCCGCAAACGCTGTTCTGTGGTACATGGTTCCGCCAAAGCGACGGAAATCCAATAGGCCTTCCGGCGTACGGTTAAACATAACACCCATGCGATCGAACATGCGGATAATTCCCGGTGCTGCATCCGCCATTGCTTTTACGGGACGCTGGTTTGCCAGGAAATCGCCTCCGTAGACAGTATCGTCAAAGTGAATATCCGGGGAATCCCCTTCACCTTTTGTATTTACTGCTCCGTTAATCCCGCCTTGTGCACAAACTGAGTGGGATCGTTTAACGGGCACGATTGAAAATAAATCGACGGGAGAACCTGCCTCTGCAACTTTAATTGCGGCCATCAAGCCAGCAAGGCCACCACCGACGATAGAAATTTTGCCCTTCGCCATGTTAGTATTCACTCCTCTTTTAGTTCACCAATGATTGAATCATTCTTAAACGAATGCAAACAATGCTCTCATACCAATAATCGATAGTACAACAAATACTAGAAGCGTGAAATAAGTTGCATTACGCTGTGCTGCTTGGGATTGTGTGATTCCCCATGTTACAAGGAATGACCAAATTCCGTTCGCAAAGTGGAAAACTGCGGCCAATACACCCACGATGTAGAATGCCAGCATAAATGGATTGTCTAAAATGTTTGCCATCATGTTGAAATCGGCTTCATCTGCACCGATTGCAACCTGGAATCTTGTTTCAAATACGTGCCAAGCGATGAAGACTACCAGGAAGACCCCTGTATAGCGCTGTGCAACAAATAGCATGTTGCGCAAATAGCTGTAGTGTCCAGGATTGTTCTTCGAAGTAAACGCTATGTATAGCCCGTAAAACGCGTGATACATAAGCGGCAAGTAGATGACAAAGATCTCCAAGAAAATAACGAATGGAAGATTAGCCATAAAGTGAGAGGCTGTATTGAATGACTCTACCCCTTGCGTAGCAAAATGGTTGATGATTAAGTGCTGCGTTAAGAATAAACCGATAGGAATGATCCCCAACAATGAGTGCAGCCTGCGCATTAAAAATTCACGATTGTTATTCAAAATTTTACCCCCCTCAAAACATTGATTGGCAGCGTCCAGAGCAGACAGTATATTACGAAAGCACCTGAAGCCGCACACCATCATGATACAATAATATGACATATTTATTGTACTCCCCCCCTTTGGGAGCGTCAAGGCAACGAAACTCATTCAAACAGATAGTTACCAAGCATTTTAAGCCTATTAGATGGTCTCTTCGCAACAAAACACGGAGAAATGTAACCGTTTTAATCGAATTGCACAAAAAAGCGATTCTCTAATTGAGAATCGCTTTTTCACTCTATTCTGGCCAATTCTACTGCTGTCGGTATTATTGCAATATTGCCATTGAGAATTTGAACGTTTTGTGAATATTTTCACGAACAGTTATTTCAAGAGCAATCGCCTCTGACTTATTTCACTTCTACCTCAGACAATTCATATGCCTCGTGCAACGCATTCGCAGATTTTTTCATATCCACTTCCGGCACAACCACTGAAATTTTGATTTCGGACGTACTGACCATTTTTACAGGGATTTCTTTTCTTCTCAAGATATCAAACATCCGTGCAGCAACCCCTGGATTTGAAACCATTCCAGAGCCGACAATCGATACTTTCGACAAGCCCACTTCAATGGTTACGGATAAAAAGCCAATTTCTTCTTGGGCTTCAGTCAGGACGCGCTGTGTTTCATCCAAGCTTTCCTGGCTAATGGAGAAAGAAACAGATGGTGGAAATTCATCGCTGATGCTTTGAACGATGATATCCACATCAATTTGATTTTCTGCCAGTTTCGTGAAAATATTAGCCAGCGATCCGTTAAACGGTTTTTTATAAGTCACAGTTACACGCGCAATACCTGGTTCAAATGCAACGCCTCTGACGATTAAGTTTTTCTCCACTGTAATCACCTCTTGTATAATTGTGCCAGGCTCATCGGAATAACTTGCTCTGACGGATAATGGTACGTGATTGTTTTTTGCAAACTCAACTGCCCTTGGGTGCAGGACACCCGCTCCAAGATTGGCAAGCTCCAGCATTTCATCATACGAAATTTGTTCCAATTTGCGCGCGCCTGTTACAAAACGCGGATCCGATGTATAGACTCCATCGACGTCGGTATAAATTTCGCATTTCTCTGCCTTTAATGCTGCTGCCAGTGCTACTGCCGTTGTGTCCGATCCTCCGCGACCAAGTGTCGTGATGTTGCCAATTTTATCGACTCCTTGAAAACCGGCGACCACACAAAAATAGCCGCTCTCCAACACGCGCTCAAGCCGTTCTGTATGAATATGTTCAATTCGGGCATTGCGCGGCACAGATTCGGTTTCGATCCCTGCCTGCCAGCCGGTAAAGGACAGCGCTTCATGGCCTAACTTTTTAAAAGCCATTGCCAACAAGGAAATGGTTACTTGCTCACCGGTAGCGAGCAGCATATCCATTTCACGTTTAGGCGGCTCAGAAGAAATTTCTCCGGCCAGACCAAGCAAAGTATCAGTTGTTTTGCCCATTGCTGAAACGACAATCACGACACGCTTGCCTTTTTCTTTTTCGCGGATGACCCGTTCAGCCACTCCAATGATTTTTTCTGGAGTCGCAACGGACGTCCCTCCAAATTTCATAACGATCGTTTCCATTCTATTCACTCCCACATTTAATATGTGGCCCTCAAAATGGCTGGCAGTAAGGCCATTAAAGCAGCACCACCAGACACAAAAAGAGGCAGCTTACCGCAACCGCGGCAAACTACCTCTTTTATCATGCACGAAAAACGTCCATGTGAGATAGCCCTCCAGAGATTGACTCTGACAGCTCTGCACCTCTTAAGTGCAGAACCAGCATGCGTTTTAGCAGCAACACGCACACTTCGGCGACCGCCCCTTTCAGCATCCATCTCAGATTCTGCAAATCTCCGAATGCTTACTATTGACGTTCGCGCCTCTATCATCACTTTTCCAAGTGATCTAAATATTCTCTTACGATAGCACGTTATGACTCACTTGGCAACGTATCCTCTGCAAAATGCTGTTCGATGGACAACGCCAATGCTTCCGGCATGCCCGCCTGTTTGATTTCTTCTACAGAAGCTTCTTTGATCTTTTTAACCGAGCCGAAATGCTTCAGCAGCTGCTGTTTGCGCTTCGGCCCGACCCCTTCAAGTCCATCAAGTGCCGACTGAATCGAATTTTTGCCGCGCAATTGACGGTGGAACGTGATGACAAATCGGTGAACTTCATCCTGAATGCGCTGCATCAGATAAAATGCTTCACTTGTCCGCTTGAGCGGCACGACTTCAACCGGATTGCCATACAATAATTGCGAAGTTTGGTGCTTGTCATCTTTCGCAAGGCCGGCAATTGGAATGGATAGCCCAAGTTCATCTTCTAAAATCTCCCGCGCCGATGACATCTGTCCTTTTCCTCCGTCAATAACGATAAGGTCCGGCAGCGGCAATCCATCTTTCAATACACGCGAATAGCGGCGGCGAATAACTTCTCGCATGGCCGCATAATCATCGGGTTTTGACCCAGAACGCGTTTTATACTTGCGGTAATCTTTTTTGGAAGGCTTGCCGTCAATAAACGTAATCATCGCAGACACGGCATCTGCTCCCTGAATATGTGAATTATCAAATGCCTCAATGCGCAGCGGCGTCTGGATGTTCATCGCATCGCCAAGTTCCTGGCAGGCGCCAATTGTTCGTTCTTCTTGGCGCTCCAGCAGCTGGAACTTTTCTTTGATGGCAATTTCAGCATTTTTCTTCGCCAGCGCCACCAAATCTTTTTTCTTCCCACGCTGAGGCACGAGAACCCGAACTCCGAGCCATTCTTTCAGCATCTCTGGATCGTCTGCTTCCGGAAGCAGGATTTCGTTGGGTTTGACGTGATTGGGCTTTTCATAAAACTGTCCGAGATACGTCAAAAACTCTTCTTCAGGATCCCGGTATAACGGAAATAGCGAGACGTCGCGCTCAATCAACTTGCCTTGGCGCACAAAAAAGACTTGAACGCACATCCACCCTTTGTCGACAGCGTAGCCAAAAACATCGCGATTGGTAAAATCGTTCATTGCCATTTTCTGCTTTTCCATAACGGTTTCGATCATGGAGATTTGGTCGCGGTATTCTTTTGCCCGCTCAAATTCCAGATTTTCTGCAGCTTCCGACATTTTTGTCACCAATTCGTGTTTGACTTCACGGAATCCGCCATTTAAAAACTTGCTGATGCCATCGATCAATTCCTGGTAAGTCTCTTTCTCAATCGGCTTGACACACGGTGCCAGACATTGCCCTAAATGGTAATACAGGCAAACCCGGTCCGGCATGGTGTGGCATTTCCGCAAGGGATACAGACGGTCCAGCAGTTTTTTTGTTTCAGCTGCTGCATAGGCATTTGGATAAGGACCAAAATACTTCCCTTTGTCCTTTTTAACCTGACGGGTAGTGATCAGCTTGGGATGGCGCTCCCCTGTGATTTTAAGGTACGGGTAGCTTTTATCATCTTTAAGCATGATATTGTATTTGGGATCGTATTTTTTGATCAAATTCAATTCAAGAATTAATGCTTCTTTGTCAGAAGATGTAACGATGTACTCAAAATCCTCGATTTCATTAACCAAGCGCTGTGTTTTGGTATCGTGGCTGCCGGTAAAATACGAGCGTACACGGTTTTTGAGAACTTTTGCCTTCCCGACATAAATGACGGTATTTTGGCGGTCTTTCATCAAATAACAACCTGGTTGATCAGGCAGTATTGCCAATTTATGCTGAATCAATTCGTTAGCCATTTTATCTCACCCTATTAAAAAACCGGGCGCCATCACTGGACCCGGTTAAGAATTAATTATGCGTGTTTTTCAACCATTTCAGCTAATGCTTCTTTTGGTCTGAATCCTACTACTTTATCGACAGTCTCTCCGTCTTTTAATAGTAACAAAGTCGGGATGGACATGATGCCGTAATTTCCAGCTGTTTCCTGGTTTTGGTCCACATCAACTTTTACGATTTTAACTTTGTCGCTCATTTCAGCATCCAATTCTTCAAGGACTGGAGCGATCATTTTACATGGTCCGCACCAAGTTGCCCAAAAATCTACTAATACGAGTCCTTCTGATACTTCTTGTGAAAAATTCTGATCTGTTCCGTGTACGATTGTCATGAATAATTCCTCCTTGTGGTTAAACCAAACTATATACAGAGTATAGCACGCGTGAAAAACACTAGCTATTTTTTTGCCTACTCTTCCAATACCCGTCAACTAGCAGGTTTAAACGAGATTTATTCCGCTTTGCATTTCGGCGTTTTGGGACCCATACAGGACGAGGCCATGACAAAATACAAGCAAATACAGGATTAGGCAAGCATGCGTAAAACCACAAATCAAAAACAGGTGAAGAAAAATACAACATTTTTCTTCACCTGTTCCAATTGTAAACTTCAGCAATCTGCCAAATAGCAGATTACATCACTTTCTTGAATTCTTCTGTCAACATCGGAATCACTTCGAACAAGTCCCCAACGATTCCGTAATCTGCTACTTTAAAGATATTGGCTTCTGGATCTTTGTTGATCGCAACAATTACTTTCGAGTTGGACATGCCAGCCATGTGCTGGATTGCTCCAGAAATACCGGCTGCGATGTACAGGTCAGGCGTAACTACTTTGCCTGTCTGGCCAATCTGCAGCGAGTAGTCGCAATAATCTGCGTCGCAAGCTCCGCGCGATGCACCAACGGCTCCACCTAAAAGGCTTGCTAGTTCCTGCAGCGAATCAAATCCTTCAGCACTCTTGACGCCGCGTCCTCCAGCTACGATCACTTTCGCTTCCGAAAGATCGACACCTTCACTTGATTTGCGGACAACATTTTTAATGATGGTCCGAAGGTTTGTGATATCGACCGACAACGAGCTGACTTCGCCCGAACGTTCCTGTCTTTCAAGCGGCGCAATGTTGTTTGAACGCACCGTTATAAAATCAATGCCCTCTTTTAACTTCACTTTTTCAAACGCTTTACCAGAGAAAATTGGGCGGATGAATACGGCATCATCGCCTTCGCCTTCAATATCCGTTACATCCGAAATCAATCCGGACTGCAGTTTAGAAGCGATTTTAGGTGCTAAGTCTTTGCCGACTGCTGTATGGCCAAAGACCAGGCCTTCAGGGTTTTCTTGTTCAACTACCGCCATAAATGCCTGGCCGTATCCGTCAGACGTGTAGGACTTCAAATGTGGATGTTCAACCGTAATCACACGGTCTGCACCGTATGCTACCAATTCAGCTCCGAAATCAGCAACCGAGTCACCGATTAACACTCCTACTACTTCTCCGCCATCGGAAATTTTCTTGGCAGCCGCAATTGCTTCAAATGAGACATTGCGCAAAGCGCCTTCACGCGTTTCGCCTAAAACTAATACTTTTTTCGCCATGGTCTGTTTACCCCCTAAGTAGATGTGAAAAAATGTTCCCGCCTTAACGGGTTGTCTAACTTCAAAAAAATTATAGAAACTTGTGCAAGTTTATAAGGAACTGTTGTTTATAACAACTCATAGTTTAAAACGAAAGCTTTTTTCTCTATCACTCGATTCATCATAGAAGAAAGAGCGAAAGGCGGCAACTCCTGGGGGAACAGCACGAGCTGAAGACCCTAGACTGAGCGCAGCGAGGGAAGCGGCTGAAGCCGCGCCCCCGGAAAGCGTCCGCCTGGAGCGAGTTCTTCCACCAATTCATTCAGAAAAACATTCAAAGTTAAGTTAACTATAACTTATTACTGAATTATATAACTTTCGCTTCGTTGCGCAGCAAACCTACTAATTCTGTTACCTGGTTTGAGATGTCGCCTTCAAGAATACGGCCAGCCGCTTTTTTCGGTGGCAAGTAGATTTCGATGGTTTCAGTTTTCGCTTCTACATCGTCTTCTTCGATGTCCAAATCATCCAATTCCAATTCTTCAAGCGGTTTTTTCTTCGCTTTCATGATTCCTGGAAGTGATGGGTAACGCGGCTCGTTCAAGCCTTGCTGAGCAGTAACAAGAAGCGGCAACGACGTTTCCAACTCTTCCGCATCCCCTTCGATATCGCGGACGATGGTCACTGTTTCGCCTTCAATGCTTAAGCTGGTGATAGTAGTGACATAGTTAATGCCAAGCAAATCGGCAACACGCGGTCCAACTTGTCCAGATCCGCCGTCGATTGCAACGTTACCTGCTAAAATCAAATCAGCTTCTTTGTCTTTCAAGTACTCAGCCAATATGTAAGCTGATGTAAATTGATCCATTTCTTCCACATCGTCTTCTGTATTGATCAAAACAGCTTTGTCAGCGCCCATTGCAAGTGCTGTGCGCAGCTGTTTCTCTGCTTCTTCATTGCCAATTGTGACCACTGTCACTTCGCCGCCATGTGCGTCGCGGACTGTAATTGCTTCTTCAATTGCGTATTCATCGTATGGATTGATGATGAATTCCGCACCGTCTTCCTGGATTTGCCCACCTGAAACAACGATTTTCTCTTCTGTGTCAAACGTACGTTTTACCAATACAAAAATGTTCATGAACGTAAACCTCCCAAGTATTATTTCCCTTTAAAATGTGCTTCACGTTTCTCCAGAAATGCCTGGATTCCTTCTTTTGCATCTTCTGAAACAAAAACGGTTCCAAAAGATTGTGCCTCTGCATTTACGCCTTCGTGATACGAGGCAGGCTTGGTGTATTGCAGCATTTCGATGGCCGCCTTAACAGAAACGGGACTTTTCTTCGCTATTTTGCGTGCGATTGTAAGCGTTTCCGAAAGTAAGTCTTCTTCTGCATACGCACGATTCGCCAAGCCGTATTGCGCTGCTTCTGTCCCGGAGATCGGATCACTTGTCAACAGCATCTCTGCTGCTTTCGCTGTGCCTACGTATCGTGGCAGCCGTTGCGTTCCGGCAAATCCAGGGATCAACCCCAATTGAAGCTCCGGTAATCCCAGTTTAGCATTTTCAGTGACAAATCGCATATGGCAACTCATTGCCAATTCCAATCCGCCCCCTAAAGCCGCCCCGTGGATTGCTGCGATGACAGGCTTATGGAATGTTTCGACACGTTCAAAAACTTCCTGGCCCCTTGCTGAAAGTTTTGAAAATTCTTCACCAGAAGAAACTTGCGTAAATTCCTTGATGTCTGCACCAGCAGAAAAGAACCTGCCTTCTCCGTGCAACACAATGACGCGAACCTCTTCATCGTTTTCTACCTGGTTCAACAATTCGTCGACTTCTAAAATAAGTGAACGGGACAACGCATTTGCCGGTGGACGATTGATCGTCGCGACCGCTACCCCGTCTTCTTTTTTCCAGCTAATAAATTCCATCCAATCAGTTCCTCCCATTAAGCCCGCATGCCTTTCAGCAGCAGACGCTGAACTTTTGGTGCCAGTTCGACCAAATCATACTTATGGTCATTCATGACCCATGTAGTTATGGTCTCGTCCATTGTGCCAAAAACCATTTGACGGGCTAAGCGAATATCCATTGCCGCATCAAACTCTCCATCTTCCATGCCTTTGACCAAGATTTTGTCCATGAGTTTTAAATATTCCCGGAGCACGTTGTTGATCTTTAAGCGAATTTCGTGATTTGACTGCCGCAATTCCAGTTGCGTAACAATCGCCAAATGGATATCTCCAGCCAACAGTTCGAAATGGCTTTCAATCATTAACCCTAATTTGGTTGAAGCATCCAAATCACGGGAAATGATTTGTTCCAGTTTGCTGACAAACACACCCATTTTTTCTTGAAACACAGAAATCAAAATGTCTTCTTTATTTTTGAAGTACAAGTAAATCGTTCCATCGGCCACACCCGCCTGTTTGGCTATTTTTGAAACTTGTGCTTGGTGATAGCCATTTTCAGCGATGACAATTACTGCCGCGTCGATGATTTGCTTGTATTTCGGTTTATCTTTTTTTACCATCCTGTCACCACCCAAAAAAATATGAAAATATGAATGGCGATTCATTCATATTTTCATATTATCGTTTATTGTATGGGGTGTCAAGTGTTTATCGCTTTAAGATGGAACGGCTTCGCTTTGTTTGGAAACCTCTTCGTCCACGAGTGAGCGGCGCAAAATTTTCCCAACTGCTGTTTTCGGCAATTCTTTGCGGAACTCATAGATGCGCGGAACTTTGAATGAAGCCAAGTGTTCTCGGCAATGCGCATTCAGTGCCTCTTCTGTAACAGTATAGCCTTCTTTCAGCACAATGTATGCTTTTACCGTTTCGCCGCGGTACGGATCCGGTATGCCTGCTACTACGCATTCCTGAATGGCTTCGTGTTCATACAGCACTTCTTCAATTTCACGTGGATAAATATTAAAACCGCCAGCAATGATCATGTCTTTTTTGCGATCGACAATAAAGAAGTTGCCTTCTTCATCCATATATCCTAGGTCTCCGGTCAACAACCAGCCATCAACGATTGTCGCCGCTGTCTCTTCAGGCTTGTTCCAATAGCCTTTCATAACTTGAGGACCTTGAATGGCGATTTCACCAATCTCTCCATTTGGAACCGGATCAGTAGTGCCTGTTTGGAAAATTTTGCAATCGGTATCCGGATACGGAAAACCGATCGAGCCTTTTGTCCGTTCGCCCCATACCAAATTCGAATGAGTTACAGGTGAAGTTTCCGTCAATCCATAGCCTTCAACTAACTTGCCGCCCGTCAGTTTTTCAAACTTTTCCTGGACTTCTGCAGGCAACGGAGCAGAACCGCTCAGGCATGCTTCAATTGAAGACAAATCGTATTTAGCGATGTCCGGATGATTCATCAATCCGATATACAAAGTCGGTGCTCCCGGGAAAAGCGTTGGTTTTTGTTTGTTGATGGTTTTTAATGCCGTTTCCGGATCGAACTTCGGCAGCAGCACCATTTTATTGCCGAGCATGACGGACAGAATAAGTACTGTTGTTAAGCCGTATACATGGAATAACGGAATAATGCCCATGATTGTCTCTTCGCCTTTTTTGCATTTATATAGCCAGCTGTCGCACATGGTCGCATTGGAAATAATGTTCTTGTGCGTTAGCATGACCCCTTTCGGAGAACCGGTAGTGCCTCCTGTATATTGCAGCAGCGCTAAATCTTCCTCGAAATCGAAAGGGGTTTCCACGACAAACGGCTGTGACGTTTTCATGATTTCAGTAAATAGATGGTTAACTCCCCTGTGCTCCACTTTGACGGTCATGCCGTACTGTTTTTTCTGGATAAATGGATATACCAGATTTTTCGGGAAAGCCAAGTAATCTTTAATGCCGGTAATGATGACATTTTCCAATTCCGTTTCCTTCATTACTTTGGATATTCTCGGGAACAGAATATCCAAACTGATAATGGCCCGGGCTCCTGAATCCTTCATTTGGTAAGCAATTTCCCGTTCTGTATAAAGAGGATTGGTCATGACGACAACGCCGCCAGCGTAAAGGATGCCATAAAAACTAATAACTGCCTGCGGACAATTGGGCAACATGATGGACACTCGGTCGCCTTTTTTAATCCCCAATTTTTGAAGATAATTCGCAAACTTCATAGAAGATTGATACAGTTCCTCGTACGAAAGCTCTTTCCCCATAAAATGAATGGCCACTTTTTGTGGATACTTTTCATAAGCTTTCGTTAAGTATTCCTGTACCGGCATACTCGGGTAGGTGAGCGTATGTGGAATCTCCGGTGGATAATGTGCGAGCCACGGCTTTTCAGTCATTCTTTTGACCTCCTATTTTTTATTAGAATCGTGCGAATATTCCTATTTTAATTATAAAGAATAATGATACCGCTTTCAAACTTTATTTGTATAAGTTTAAAAGATTGTTAGAATGGCTGCATTTAAACAAGTAAAAAGGCCAGCACAATGGCCGGCCGATTTTCTAAAACATAAACAAGAAGATAACTCCTATAATCAAAAAGATCGCACAAAAGACAAACAAAATTTTAATTAGATTTTCCACTCTATCCAACTCCTATTGAATACTGGCTCCAATGACAAACGACAAACCAACAGAAATGACCATCGAAATCAGGCCGACCGAACGGTTGTCTTGTTCGATTTCGTCATCCACTTTAAATTTGGGCGTCAGGAACTCAAACAGAATATAAGCGAAAATCAGCAAAGTAAAACCGAACAATCCCCAACCAATCATTTCGAACAAGGTATTATGCTGTTCGATGGAAAAGCGGAAAATATTGGTGACACCGAAAATTTTTCCGCCTGTTGCCATGGCTACTGATAAATTCCCTTTTTTGATTTGTTCCCAGTTGTTATATTTTGTCACCATTTCGAAAATTACCATCGAGACGATTAAACACAATACCACCACACTGAAATAGCCAGCTGACTCGACCAGCGGGTGCGTCCAAAATCCTGTTTCAGTCATTTCTTATACCCCTTTACGGAAACTTACTTGAGTTCGGCGACGGTAACGCCAGATCCGCCTTCGCCCGCTTCGCCAAACCGGTAGTTTTTCACTCGCGGATGCTTTTTCAAATATTGCTGGACGCCTTGGCGCAAAGCACCGGTCCCTTTTCCATGAATAATGGATACTTGGTGGTAATTTGATAATAACGCATCGTCCAAGTACTTTTCAACACGTGCCAATGCATCTTCATAACGTTCTCCGCGCAAATCAAGCTCCATCTTCACATGGCCGTCACGGTCTTTCAATGTTGCCATGGTTCGCGTTTGTTTTTCCTTTTCGGGCTTTGTGTAAGACAAATCGGATTCTGGCAGCTTCATCTTCAAAATACCGATTTGGACGATCCATTCGTTCTTGGAAACTTTTTCAACCAAGGTCCCTTTTTGGCCAAAGGAAATCACTTTCACTTCGTCGTTCGCTTTTAACGGTTTGGCGGCGTTGTCTTTGGCGGCTTTTTTCAGGATGCGATTTTGAGGCATGGCATCTTCCAACCGCTTTTTCGCATCGATCAATTCATGCTCTTTTACCGACGAACTTTGGTTAAATTGCATTTTGCGAAGATCCGAAATGACGGCCTCTGCTTCTGTACGCGCCTGGTCGACGATTTTCCGAGCTTTTTCTTTTGCTTTTTCTTCCAAGCGTTCTTTTTGCTGCTCGTATTCTTCCAACTGTTTTGCCAGTTCTTTTTTCAACTGTTCTGACTCGGAAAGAACCTCTTTGGTGTGTTCCGCATCTTGTTCTGCTTCGCGCCGGCTTTTTTCGAGCGATGCAATCATCGAATCCACGGCTTTGCTGTCGGTCCCCGTAAAGCTCTTGGCATGATTGATGATGTGGTCCGGCAAGCCAAGTCGCTTCGAAATTTCAAATGCGTTGCTTCGGCCAGGAACGCCAATCAGCAAGCGGTAAGTCGGACTTAATGTTTCTACATCAAACTCCACGCTGGCATTCGCCACGCCCGGACGGTTATAGCCGTATGCTTTTAGTTCAGGATAATGCGTTGTCGCAATGACACGCGCTCCTCTGCCATGAACTTCATCCAATAACGAAATAGCCAGAGCTGCGCCTTCCTGCGGATCGGTCCCTGCGCCCAATTCATCGAAAATCACAAGGGAGTTCTCATCAAATTTGGTGAGAATGTCGACAATATTGACCATATGGGATGAAAACGTACTCAAGCTTTGTTCGATTGACTGCTCGTCGCCGATATCAGCAAAAATTTGATCGAACACGGACAATTCCGAGCCATCGAGTGCAGGAACCGGCAAACCTGCTTGAGCCATCAAAGTCGTTAATCCGACGGTTTTTAACGTGACAGTTTTCCCGCCAGTATTGGGCCCCGTGATGACAATAGCGGTAATATCGCCGCCAAACTCAATATCGTTCGGCACTACTTCGTCTTTCGGAATCAACGGATGGCGAGCTTTCCGTAAGTTGATGTAGCCTTCTGTATTCATAGTAGGCTTTGTACCTCTATGGGTAGCGCCGTATTTTGCTTTAGCCAAGATCAAGTCGATTTCCCCAAGCACTTCAACCAATAGAAACAGTTCATGAGCAACTTCTTGCACTTGCGCTGATAACATCAGCAAAATCCGATCGATTTCTTCTTTTTCCTTCATTTTCAAACGGCGAACCTCGTTGTTTGCCTGGACAACCGCATCCGGTTCGATGAACAGTGTTTGCCCCGATGAAGACTGATCATGGACAATACCACCGTAATGGTTGCGGTATTCTTGTTTAACGGGAATAACAAACCGGTCATTGCGAATTGTCACAATCGAATCCGACAGCATTTTCGAAGCATTTTTGCCGCGCACTAAACTTTCCAGACGCTCACGGACACGGCTTTCCTGCGTACGCAACTGCTGGCGGATTGAACGAAGTTCCGAGCTTGCACTGTCCAAGACGCCGCCATTGTCATCGATGCAAATATTGATGGCGTGTTCAAGAGCCGTCAAGATGGGCATAGATTGTTTTTTCTCCAGAAAATGCGGAATTTGAATAACCGCTTCTTCTTGAATGGTTTCAAAAAACTGGCGCAGGATACGGCTCGCACGAATCGTGGAAGACACTTCCATTAACTCCATCGGGCTCAAGCTGCCGCCAATTTGCGCGCGTCGTGCATGCAGGCGAATGTCGAAAATGCCGCCCATTGGCACATTGTTTTTGACACGCAAAACTTGCGCCCCTTCGTCCATCTGCTCGAGGAGCCGATTGACTTCATTGATATCCGTAGATGGCAACAAGTTATCCACATGGGCTTTTCCGAGTGACGATGTACAATACCGTGCAACTTCATCGCGGATTTTATAAAATTCAAGTGTCCTTAATGCTCGTTCTGCGATCATTCAAGACCCTCCTAACGTTTCAGATAAATTAATCATGAGTATTCTAAAAATAAATAATTGTCAATGAGCTAAAGCCATATGCAAGCGATATAAGTTGAATCAAAGAATTTCCTTTTAAACTCTACAAATGTGAAGAAACGAAGAAAGCGCTCCAGGCGGACGCTTTCCGCGGACGAAGCGCTGAGCCTCCTCGTCGCAAGCTCCTGCGGGGTCTCATCACTCCGTTCTTCCGCAGGAGTCGCCGCCTTCCACTCTTTCTTCTGAGCATCATCAAACAACTTATTAGTAGGGTATGGAGCAAACCAGCGGATACTAGTAAGGGAGCAGCGACATCTGAGAAATTCACTCGGGTGGGCAGCCCAATGTAAGCCCAGAGCAGCTGGCTTCACGACATTCTATCGCATCAGCTGAATGACCCTCATCCTTCGGTCCTAAAAGCAGAAACTAGTTTGTGGAGTATATTATAGAATCGTTTCTATTATAAATTAATAGTTCAACTCATATATTTTATTCTGTTCTATTCAAATATGCGGTCAGTTTTTCAAACGACCATGTGTTGACCACTGTATCTTTTTTCAGCCATGCTTTTTGGGCATGCTTAATGCCGGTTTCCATGACTTCCAGGCCTTCAATGGCGTGGGCATCTGTATTGATTGCGACCGGTACTCCTTTTTCTTGTGCCATTACCAAGTATGGTACAGCAAGATCCAAACGGTACGGACTGGCATTCAATTCGACAATTTTGCCGTATTCTTTTGCCCAGTCCAAAATCTGCTCAACATCCGGATCATAGCCGTCGCGCTGTCCGACGATCCGTCCAGTCGGATGGGCAATCATGTGGACATATGGATTTTTCATTGCTGTTAAAATCCGGTCCATAATTTGCTCCTGCGGCTGCTGGAAGCTCGAATGGATGCTGGCAATAACAAAGTCCAGCTGTTTCAACAATTCGTCATCAAAATCAAGCGATGCGTCAGGCAAAATATCCATTTCGGTTCCGGAAAGCACGCTAATTTCCGGATACTGTTCATTCGTTTCTCGAATCAAGGCATGCTGTTCCCTTAAGCGCTCAGGCGTTAAGCCGTTTGCCACCTTCAAATATTGCGAATGGTCGGTAATGATCATGTATTCATAAGATTTCGCTCTGCACGCTTCGATCATTTCCTTTAATGAATTGGCCCCATCCGACCAGGTCGTATGCATATGCAAATCACCTTTGATGTCTTCAAGCGTCACCAGCTCAGGCAATTCTTCCAACCGGTCAAGTTCACGGCCGTCTTCACGCACCGATGGCGGAATAAAAGGCAAGCCGAAATGCGCAAAAAACTCGGTTTCGGATTTGAAAGTCGTCACAGTGCCGTCTTCTTGCTCAACGCCATACTCGCTTATTTTCTTTTTCTGGGATTTGGCGAGCTGGCGCATTTTGACGTTATGATCCTTGGAGCCGGTAAAATGGTGCAGCGCTGTTACGAACTCTTCAGGTGCCACCAGACGGAAATCAACATCAATCGGCTCCAGCACATCTACGGTGACAGACACTTTGGTGTCTCCTGATGCAATGGTTTCCTGCACCGGCAATGCAGCAAGCAGCTGCTCTTTCACGCGTGCCGGCTGGGCAGTTGCAATAATAAAGTCCAAATCTTTGCTGGTTTCTTTGGTGCGCCGGAAGCTACCCGCAACTGAAAACTCGGTCACTTCTGCAATCGTAATTAACACATCTTCAATAAACGCCACTGTTTCTTCTGTTTTCCAGATTGGCTGACGGTCCGGCTTGCTCTCAAAATCATTCAGCTCTTTCAAGATCTTTTCTTCAGATTTCGGTCCAAATCCTGGAAGCTTTTGAATCTCCTGATTCAGACATGCTGTTTTTAACGCTTCCATCGAATCGATGCCCAGTTCTTTATACAGCTTGGCAATTTTTTTGCCGCCCATTCCCTGAAGCTTCATCATCGGAAAAAGTCCTTTCGGCACTTCTTCCTGCAGCTCTTCCAGAACGGTCGACTTTCCATCATTGATCAGCTCAAGAATGACTTCCCCTGTGCCTTTGCCGATCCCTTTCAGTTTGGTGACGTCCTCAATTTCATCCAAGCTGCGCTGGTCTAATTCCAATGCCTGAGCTGCTTTGCGGAACGCCGATACTTTAAACGGGTTTTCCCCTTTGAGTTCCATATACAATGCAATTTTTTCAAGTGTTCTGATGATAATCTTCTTATTCACCAAAAGCCCTCCTCGTTTCGACTAAAAAAACTTCCCTCGTAAGAGAGAAGTTCCTACTACATATAAATATACCACCATTCTTTTACTTTCTCAGAGAAATAAGGCGTATGCTCAAGCATAGACTGAGCAATTCCGGAATTCTCCAACTGGTTCTGCACAGCGTCCACAGGAAGCAATGCAAACACATAGATGAAAATAAACAGCAGTATGTAAACTTCAACAAATCCTAAAATCGCACCAAGAATTTTGCTGAAAAAGCCAAGCACCGGCAAAAACTTCAAGAAATCGAACATCGATGCAATCAATTGCAAAGCAAACTTCACCACAAAGAAAATAAGGGCAAATGCCAACAATTGATAGAAAGTCTGATCCAAGTCCAGTTGGTCCACCACGAGCGTAAATTGGGAATTTTCATTGATAGCTGGGTAAGGAATCCACAGCACAAAGTATTCGGATAAAGGTTTATAGTATTTATAGGCCACGACCAGAGCAATAACAAACCCGACCATATGGATCAACTGGACAATAAAGCCTCTTTTGGCGCCCACAATGATGCCACCGATCAGTAAGATGATTAAAAGTATATCAAGCATTCACGTCAACCCTTCAGTTTTTTCAATTCATTTTCTAATTGTTCAACTTGCTCTTTCAGTTTAAGATAGTCATGTACCGCATTTGATGCAGTCAAAACGGCAAGCTTTGCCTGATCCAATGACGGATTCAACGCATTGATCTCGCGCATCTTGCTGTCGACAATCGATGCAACCAATCTCATGTGGCCGGAAGTTTCGGTACCGACCATTTTATAGGTGTTGCCATAGATGTCAACGACCGTGTGAATTTTATGTTGCTCTGACAATGCAATATCCCCCTTTAGAATTCTATAAACCATCATACCATGAACACAAGCCCATTGTGAATCAAGAAAGGTGACTCGCCCATATGTCGAATACTGTTCTGAAACTGCCGGAGGAAAGCTTGCTCCAATTGATTTCCCATTACGATAAAAATAAGACCTCGTCCAAAAACCCGTATGCCCGCTTTACTGCTAAATTGACCGATACTGTGGTCACTGTATACACTTCCGGAAAAGTCATGTTCCAAGGAAATGGAGCCCTTCGGGAAGCCGCAAAATGGGGAGTTGCAGATTCAGCAGCTGACAAGATCGTCTCCACAAAAGGCGACACATTGCCGCCTGGATTTGCCCAACTTTCAGTTCTGGGGTCCGATGAAACCGGTACAGGAGATTTTTTTGGCCCCATCACTGTGGCTGCCTGCTTCGTACCTGCGGACAAAGTCGAACTCGCACGTGAACTTGGCGTCAAAGATTCGAAACAGCTGACCGACACCTGGATGCGCCAAGTAGCTCCCGACCTGAAAGAAGCTTTCGCGCACAAGGTACTGACCTTAAAAAACGATAAATACAACCGTGTGCAAGGACAAGGCTGGTCGCAAGGAAAAATCAAAGCATTGCTGCATAACCAGGCACTTAAATATGTTCTAAATGATATTGCTCCCGAAAAACCAGACGCCATCCTGATCGATCAGTTTGCCGAACGCGCCATCTATTACAAGCACATCAAAGAAGAACCCGAAATCATCCGGGAGAATGTCTTGTTCTCGACCAAAGCCGAAGGACTCCACGTATCTGTCGCCTGCGCCTCCATCATAGCTCGCGTCGCTTTCCTGGATGAAATGGATCGCATGAGTGCGGAAGCTGGCGTCGCCTTGCCAAAAGGCGCTGGAAAGATCGTCGATGAAGCGGCTGCAAAGATTTTGCTGAAACATGGGGAAGAGTACTTAAAAGGATTAACGAAAGTCCATTTTGCCAATACAAAAAAAGCGCAGGCGCTGGCAGAAAAGCGGCGTCGATAAAAAACAAAACCCATGAGAAAAAATTCTCATGGGTTTTCTATATCGTGTTTTAGCTTCTCAACTCAGCGCCGACTTCCGTCAAAGCTGCCAATACTTTTTCATGCACATTGATGACTTCTTCATCCGTCAATGTTTTTTCAGGATCAAAGTAAGTCAAGGAGAAGGCGACTGATTTTTTGCCTTCTTCCATTTTATCGCCTTCGTACAAGTCGAATACGCGGACATCTTTCAACAGTTTGCCGCCAGCATTGCGGATAACCGTTTCAATCGTTCCTGCTTCAACATTTTTGGAAAGCACTAATGCTACGTCACGTGACATCGATGGGTAGCGCGGTACTGGCTTGTAGACGAGAGCTTCTGTCTCCAGATCTAACAGCGCCGCCAGGTTTAATTCCATAACGACCGTCGTTTTCAAGTCGCGTGCCTTTTGTTCCGTTGGATGCAACTGGCCCATGACGCCGATACGCTGGCCATCATGCATAATGAAAGCTGTTCTGCCTGGATGCAAATCGTCCATTTGGCCTCGCTCGAACGTCAACTGGACGCCAAGTTTCGTGCCAAGTGTTTCCACAATACCTTTCAGTACAAAAAAGTCGACGGGCTTTTTCTCGCCTTGCCAGCTGTTGTCGAGCCACAAGCCGGTCATTGCCACCGCCAAATGTTCCTGCTCGTTCAATAGCTCGTCATCGCCTTTTAAGAAGACCGAACCGGTTTCATACAAAGATACCGAATCCATTCTTCTCGCTGTGTTGTAGGTGACCGATTCCAAAAGATGGGGCAATAGGCTTTGGCGCAAGATGCTGCGCTCTTCGCTCATTGGCATCAGCAAACGCGTTGTTTCTGTTTCTTCCAAAGCAAACTGTTTCGCCGATTTCTCGGAAGTCAGTGAATACGTCGTTGCTTGAAGCAATCCAGCACCTTCCAAAAGCGAGCGGACAATGCGGCGTTTTGCCTGGTAAGGCGTCAAACCACCGGGAGTCGTTTCTGCTTCCGGCAAAGTTGCAGGGATTTCATCATAGCCATACAAGCGGGCAATTTCTTCGATAACGTCTTCAGGAATTTGAATGTCCTGTCGGCGTGTCGGCACAGAAATGACCAGTTGCCCGTTTGCTGCTTCAGTAGTGAATTTCAAGCGGTTCAGAATATCCCACATGTCTTCAAAAGAAATTTTCATCCCTAAGCGGCTGTTAATGAAGTCTGGAGAAACTTTGACGATTTTTTCTTCTTTATTTAATTCATCGAACATTACAGATCCAGCCAATACTTCCCCGCCAGCAAGCTCAGATAGCAATTGCGCTGCACGTTCTGCAGCCGGGATGACCCGGTTTGGATCCACACCTTTTTCATAGCGTGAACTTGCATCACTGCGAAGCCCGTGGTCTTTCGAAGTTTGGCGGACAGAACCGGATTCGAAATAAGCAGATTCAATCACAACAGTCGTTGTCGCTTCACTGACTTCCGAATTGGCACCGCCCATCACGCCGGCAATCGCCACTGGTTTATCGCCGTTGGTAATGACCAACTGGCGGCCGGACAGTTTGCGTTCAACATCGTCCAAAGTCGTAATCATTTCGCCTTCCTTGGCGTGGCGAACGGTAATATTGCCCGTTCCCAGCAAATCGTAATCAAAGGCGTGAAGCGGCTGGCCGTATTCCATCAAAATGTAGTTGGTTACATCGACCACGTTATTGTGTGGACGGACGCCTGCTGCCATCAAACGCTGCTGCAGCCACATTGGCGACTCCTGCACTTTGATGTTGCGGACAACTTTTGCTACATACAACGGGTTGGCTTCAGGTGCATCAATATTCAATGTCAGCATCGATGCTGCTGTATCAGTTGCTTCTGTGTAGCTGATTTCAGGCAATTTGACGTCTTCAGAAAGAATCGCACCGACTTCATAAGCGACTCCGATCATGCTCATCGCATCTGCACGGTTTGGCGTTAGGCCCAGTTCCAGAACGGTATCGTCCAAATCAAAGTTTGTCAGAACGTCAGAACCGGTTTCCGCATCTTCCGGCAATACATATATGCCTTCCGCATAAGCTTTTGGCACAAGTTTGCTTTCAATGCCCAATTCCTGTAGCGAGCAGATCATGCCGTTTGATTCTTCTCCGCGAAGCTTGGCTTTTTTGATTTTGATGTCACCAGGAAGCGTTGCTCCGGGACGTGCCACAATGACTTTTTGGCCGGCTGCAATGTTTGGAGCGCCGCAAATGATTTGCGTAGTTTCTTCGCCAACGTTGACTTGGCAGATGGACAACTTATCCGCTTCCGGATGTTTAACGCAAGATTCAACATAACCGACGACGATATTTGTCATGCCGTGTGAGCGGTCAATGACTGCGTCCACTTCGATGCCGGAACGCGTTATTTTTTCACCCAGTTCAGCGGGTGGCAATTGTTGTGTATTTACATAGTCTTTTAACCAATTAATGGATACGAGCATGTGTTAGTTCCTCCTTAAAGTTCTGTACGTTGAAATTGGGATAAAAAGCGGACATCGTTCGTATAGAAATGACGGATATCTTCGACGCCGTATTTAAGCATAGCAATTCGTTCCGGCCCCATGCCGAAAGCGAATCCAGTCAGGCGTTTCGAATCGTAGCCGGCCATTTCAAGAACATTCGGATGCACCATTCCAGCACCCAAAATTTCAATCCAGCCTGTTTTCTTGCAAACGTTGCAGCCGCTGCCGCCACATTTAAAGCAAGAAATATCCATTTCGACAGAAGGCTCCGTGAATGGGAAAAAGCTTGGGCGAAGACGAATTTCGCGGTCGTCGCCGAACATTTTCTTGGCGAATACGGACAGCGTCCCTTTCAAGTCGCTCATGCGGATATCTTCTCCGATGACCAATCCTTCAATTTGCGTGAACTGATGCGAATGCGTCGCATCATCGCTGTCGCGGCGATACACTTTGCCCGGGCAGATGATTTTGATTGGTTCTCCGCCTTTTGCTTCCATCGTCCGTGCTTGAACCGGTGATGTATGCGTACGCAACAAAATATCTTCTGTTATATAGAAGGAATCCTGCATATCACGAGCTGGATGGCCTTTCGGCAAGTTCAATGCTTCAAAGTTATAATAATCTTTTTCCACTTCCGGACCTTCCGCAACTTGGTAGCCCATCGAGATAAACAAGTCTTCGATTTCTTCCACTACACGCGTTAACGGATGCGGGTTGCCTGTCTTGACAGGACGCCCTGGCAAGGTGATATCAATCGTTTCGCTTTGCAGCTTCAGGTTGATTGCTTCTTCTTCCAGAATGACCATGCGGCCTTCGAGCTCAGTTGTTACTTCTTCGCGCACCACATTGACCAAAGCACCCATTTTTGGACGTTCTTCAGCCGGCAGTTTGCCCATGCCTTTCAATAAATCCGTAATCGGCCCTTTTTTGCCCAAATAAGCCACTCGCACGTCATTCAACTCTTTAACTGTTGATGCTGCGGAGATCTTATCCAGTGCCTGTGTTTTCAATTCCTGCAATTGTGCTTCCATTTTTTCTCCTCCTTAGACAGTAAAAAGCCCCGTCCCAGAAAAGGGACGAGGCATTATTCGCGGTACCACCCTAGTTATCGCCTTACAGCAATCACTCATTTACATAACGGCTCTTCACCGGCCTGTCTTTACAGCATTTCTGCTGGTCCCGTCAGGCAGCTCGCGGGGTGAACTTCTGAGGCGTTTACATATCCACACTTCCAGTCAAGGTGCGGAATCTCTGTGATGTAAGGGCGCAACGTACTTTTCCCGATCTTCGCTTTTACTTATTTACTTCCTTATTATACGAAAGTTCAAAGGTTTTATCAAACTTAGTTTTTTGGCACCAGGCTGTATAGCAAAATACCTGTAGCCACTGCCACATTCAGCGATTCTGCGCTGCCGTATAGCGGCACCATCAAATTCTGGTCTGTTTGCTGCAGCAATACCGGATCGACGCCGCTGCCTTCGTTCCCGACAATCAGCGCAAACTGTTCGTGTGTCTCAGCTTCGTGCACCGGCGTCGAATTTTGCAGCGCCGTTCCGAAGATTTGGATGCCGCTTGCTTTCGCTTGTGCGGTCCAATCAATCAGTTCCCCTTTGACAACCGGAATCTGGAAATGCGACCCTTGCGCCGAACGGACGGTTTTCGGGTTGAACGGATCGGCGCAGCCTTTGCCCAGGATTACGGCATCAATGCCGCTCGCTGATGCTGTGCGGATCATCGTACCGATGTTGCCCGGATCTTGTACTGCATCGATCATCAGCAGCTTGGTCCACGTCTGTTGTTCGTCTTCCGTGAACTCAGGCTGTGCACAATGCGCGAAAATTCCTTGCGTGTGCTCGGTTTCCGAAATCTCCTTGGCAACTCCAGCTGTTACCGAATATTGAGGAACGCCGTCAACGTCCCAGTCTGCTGGAATCTCTACCCCTTCACGGACGATCAACGATTTAATAAGTTCTTTTTTCTTTAAAGCCTCTTCCGTCAAATGAAAGCCTTCCACCAGAAATTCCGCAAATTTGTCGCGCTCTTTCCGGGTCGTTCCAAGCTTTTTCCAATGCTTGACGAGTGAGTTTTGGTTTGATTCGATTCTTTTCATTGCAGGATCACGCCTTTATTTCAGAATAGCTTCAGTATAGCATACAGAAAAGCGGAAGCGCCCATCTAGCCCCGACAAGCGCTGGAAAGGCTGAAGCGACTCGAGGGGCTGGAGTCTGGACACAGCTTAGATTTCCTTCGTGAAGAAATCAAAACCAAGTGCAGTCAAGACGCCAAATGCCACAGACCAAACCGCAATGCTGATTGTCAGCCAAACGGTCGTGTTCTTTTTTGTGGCACCCAAAGTCATGCCAATAAATGCAGCGATATGTGTTCCGATCAAAATCGGGCCCAGCATCGCCAGTCCCGGCAACCCGTATTTGTTCCAAATCTGTTTGGCACGTTCACTTTTTTTCGAAACCGTTTTGCCTTTTGCCTCCTGGCGTTTGTTGTACCAAAGTTGGAAGCGGTCAAAACCGACAATCAAGGCCAGCACCGTGAGCATGTTGCCGACAAAAGCGACCACCATGACCCATACCGGCGACAGTCCCCAAATGATGCCCAGTGGAATTACCAATGCGATTTCGAACCACGGGATGGCAGCTCCTAAAAAGATTAAAAAATATTCATAAATCATTCAATTTCCTCCTTGAGGTGTTTTCGGATTTCCAAGTAATAAATCACGTATTGGATTAAGGCGACCAGCAATATTCCCCACACGATAAACAAGCGCGGCAAAGGCGTTATCATCGCAAGCACTGCAAGCAGCGGCAAACTCCAAGACATAAACGTATAAACTTTTTGAGACGCTTTTCGGGTGATATAGGTCATCCCTTCATCCTGCTCCAAATATTCAAGCGGACGAATGGAGAAAGGCGAAACTTTTTGAGATGGATTTTTTTTGTTGTGGCGCAGCAATTGGGATACAAACGTTACCATCATCACAATATAAAGGATAACCGAACCAATCACAAAAAATCCGGCGACTGGTTCAAGTTCAATCATAATGCTTTGTTCGGTATCTGTGTTGATTATTTCAGTTGCCGGTGAACTAATGCCGTAGGCAAACATCCCCAAAACGACTATAAATCCCATCATCCACAACGGATACTGTGTGCGGAAATCATTTTTCATTGCCATCCTCCTCCAGCCAAAATAGTTCATTGACGTTTGTCTGCAGCGCCTTTGCCAACTTCAGCGACAAGGTAATCGAAGGGGAAAATTCCCCTTTTTCGATAAATGCGATTGTCTGGCGTGTGACGTCAACTTGCTTTCCCAGATCACTTTGCGTCAAGCCATAGCGAGCTCGCAATTCTTTTACACGATTCCTGAGCATCCGCTTCACCCTTTCGTTTTGTGATGTTCGGTTTATATAACATAATGTACACTATACTTAACATTAGGTCAAGTATAGTGTACATGAATTTGTTTTGTTTGCAGAATATAAGTGTTTATTTGCAGTATTAGAGGAGTTGTTTGCAGCATCCGCGACTTTATTTGCGCAATACGCCAGTTTGTTTGCAGAACACATAAAAAAGCTTTTCACCCGAAGGCGAAAAGCTAGTATTTTTTAAGGTGGTACGTCCGGTTACGCAATGAACCCGTACTTTCCAGATCGAGGGTCGCTAGTAAACGGGAAGCGGAATAAGGAGAGTCCAGCTTGCACAATTGCCGAAGCTGCCGATTATTGAGTTGAGGATGAATCAACGAAAAGTATTCTTGGACGGTTTGTTGAAAAGCAAACGAATCCACCGTTTCACATTTTTCACACTTCCAACCTATTTTAGGTTTGCGTATCATACTAAGCATTTTACAGTTTATACAAAGAATTCCTGGTTGCAATTCATCGGGATTGATTAAGTACAGCTGACATAAAGGTTGTCGTTTATACGGAGTATGAAACTTCTGAAGGAGTTTCTCAATTTTTGTTAAATTGTGGTTGGCGATTTTTGGAGGAAAGCTCTGGAGTAGCGCAACAAGATGATCAATCAGTTGATATGTTTTGCATACATGATGGGTTGCGGGTTTGCTCATAAACTCACATTGCTTGGACGTAAAAACAACGATGCCTTCAATAGGCAATTCAATTTTATGTTGTTTGAAAAATTTTGTCAGGAAACGAATGTGTTTGTTCAATTGGCTCGTCGGATCTTCCATCACCGTTCGTACACCTTCGGAATCGGTTCTCCAGAATTCGCCTGTTGGATTATCGAAATGGAGCTGGCCGCTGATGTTTTTGGATTCAATGATAATGGCACCGCGTTGGGTCAGCAACAGTCCATCCATTTGCACTTTCCACTCGCCAAACGACAAGCAAATATTGCGCAGATACCGGTAGTTTTCTTCTGGATGAAATTCGACCAACTTCCGGGCAAGACGATTTTCTCCGCGTATCCCAGCAGCCTTTCTGTAAAGCTCGACTTGAAGAAATGGTCGTTTCGGATGATTTTCGGGCAACCGGTACAATAACCTTTCCAACGATTCTATTTCTGACAGCAAAACGATCTCTTTTTTGTTCATTAAGCACCTCCTTATCGAATGCTTAGAGTATAGCAATAAAGACTTCTCTTTTCTGTAATACATTTATTGGATTTTTATCGCTTTTCAAGTTCTTTGAGAACCAAAAAACCTAGAACGGATGCTTTTCGCCAGCGAAAAGCGAAAGTTCAAAGGCTTTTTTGCGCCATCCGACAATTTGTTTGCGTGATATCCTATTTTATTTGCGGGATATCTCATTTTGTTTGCAGAATACCCGACTTTATTTGCATAATACACCGGTTTGTTTGCAGAACCGGATGCGACCACTAAAAAACCCTTTCGCAAAAAGCGAAAGGGTTCCAAAATTTATTCGAATGTAATGCGCGTAACTGTATCTCTGTCCAGCTTCTTAATCACTTCAATGATCAGCTTGACCGCGTTCTCGTAATCGTCGCGATGCAGAATGCCTGCATGTGAATGGATATAGCGTGTCGCCACACCAATAGCAAGGGCAGGTACGCCGTTTGCCGTCAAATGGATAGACCCCGCGTCCGTTCCACCGCCTGCAATTGTTTCAAATTGGTATGGGATGCCCGCTTCTTCAGCCGTATCCACAACCAACTCGCGCAAGCCGCGATGCGAAATCATGGATGCATCAAACAGCAGCAATTGCGGTCCGTCGCCCATTTTACTGTTCGACTCTTTGCTGGTAACTCCTGGTGTATCGCCGGCAATGCCCACGTCTACCGCAAAACCAATGTCCGGTTGAATTTGAGAAGTTGCCGTTTTGGCACCACGCAGCCCAACTTCTTCCTGTACGGTTCCGACTCCGTAGACAACGTTCGGATGGTCAACGCCTTTTAATCCTTTTAGGACATCAATCGCAATCGCACAGCCAATACGGTTGTCCCAGGCTTTTGCCATTAAGAGCTTTTCGTTGTTCATTACCGTGAATTCAAAATACGGCGTAACCATATCCCCTGGCGTAACGCCCCATTCTTTTGCTTCATCGCGTGATGAGGCACCGATATCGATAAACATGTCTTTGATTTCAACGGGTTTTTTGCGTGCTTCTGGTGACAGAATATGCGGTGGTTTAGAACCGATCACACCCGTAATTTCTTTGCCGCTGCGTGTGGTGATTGTTACTCGCTGTGCCAGCATGACTTGCGACCACCAGCCGCCCACTGTTTGGAACTTCAGAAATCCTTTGTCATCGATTTGGGAAATCATAAATCCGACTTCATCCAAATGACCGGCTACCATAATCTTCGGTCCATCAGCCAAACCTTCTTTTTTCGCAATCAAGCTCCCTAAGTTATCCGTTTCAACTGAATCGGCAAATGGTGCTATGTATTTTTTCATGACTTCGCGTGATTGGCGCTCGTTTCCTGGAATGCCGTTCGCATCTGTCAATTCTTTTAACATTAATTGAGTTTCATCCAAGTTTGTCATTATTTCGACCTCCTAAATAATTTAACTGCTCACTTAGTATAATAGAAGCTCGGATAATTATCAAAACATTCGTTTATCAATAACCGTTATTTTGGCGATCATAATTGGTTTTGTTTTTTTGAATGTAGGCTGTAAGTACTTCATCGTAGCTAAAGTCCAATGCTTTTGCCAGTCCTCCATAGCAACTCCAGATATTCATAAAGTTCGACATTGAATAATCCTCCAGAAATTCCTGGATGGCTTTTTGAGTCTGCAGGAACAACTCTGTTAAGTCTTTTTCACCGACAGGCTCCGGCCATATTTCCAATGTATTCAAATTCTTTTCAATCCCAAGCGACAACAGGAAATGGATCGAATCGACATACTCCTCCAGAATAACCGAACGCTCGGAGGGGCCTTTTGTGCTCCAAAATTTGAAACAGCGGGTTTCATTCGCAAGTTCTGCCAATTCAACTAATAAAGCCAGGCCTTTCCTGCGAAAAACATCCTCCTTGATTTCTTGGTTTGATTGGATAAAACGATCCAGTTCAGCCTGCATTTCAAACAGTTCCTGCAACTTCATAAAAATCTCTCCTTTTATTAGAATAAATCTTGAAACCAAACTACTTTTCACTCGTATAGTTATCAGTAGGACTATGTAAATTAGGAGGTAATTCAAATGGCTTTTCTTATACGCCTCATTGTACTGGCATTGATCATTTACTTGTTTTATCGATTGATCCGCTATATCGTAGATCCGAAACGAAAATTGGATGCCGCTCTTGAATCAGGAACTTATTATTTTCTTGATGATGTAAAAAATGTGCAGAAAAACTTTTTTATTGCGCTCCGCGGTGTGTTGTTTGAAGGAGAAAAATACTTGGGCACCACTAAAAATTCGTTCGAAGTCGTTTCCATTTTCGTCTGGGTGGAAAACCCCGACCAGTTGCAGGGATTCACAAAAGAGGATTTTCTCTTTCTCGAAAAAGAAATTTTGATGAACTATCCGGACGCCCGCATTAACTGGAAAAATCCAATAGAACGCTTAATGAAACAAGAAGAAAAAACTTAGAACTTAAACACCAAAGAATTTTTGATAGCTCCAAATGAGTATCGCAATATCAAGCATCGCCAACACCAGAAAACCGATGCGAAAATTGGTGTGTTTTGTTTTGTGGCGGAATGCCATCATGCCGAGATATGCACCAATGCCGCCGCCAACTATCGCTACCGTCCACAAGTTTTTTTCCGGAATTCGCTGGCCGCGGTGCTGGGCTTGATGTTTGTCGACTTTCATCATGACAAAGGCCATGACGGTCAACACTGTAAAATAGCCGAAAATAATCAAAAACATAGGTTTTTCCTCCATAAAAAAAGACTGACGAAAATTCGTCAGTCTTTTTATTTTTTCGCTAAACGCCTGAGCATTGCAGCTTTCTAGTTGTGTGAGGTCTATGGACTGCATTGGACAGGCGCTTACGCTTTTATTATCTAGCCTTCAATGACCTGCTCCTCGGGTCATAAGCTGCCCTTCCTGTGCGGCAAAAAACGCCGCTTCGGAAGTTCATCTTATGCCTGTCGGAGCAAAGCGGTCATTTACGCTTTTATTACTATCCAGCTTCAGCGCCTAGTCCCTCGGGTCTTAAGTCAGCCCATCTGTGCGGCAAAAGCGCCGCTTCGATGGTCCGCCTTAAGCCTGTCGGGCCTAAACAGGCGCTTGCGCTTTTATTACTTAGTTGCTGCGTTTTTAGCTTGATCAACCAATGCTGTGAATGCTGCTGCATCAGATACAGCGATTTCAGCTAGCATTTTGCGGTTGATGTCGATGCCTGCAACTTTCAATCCGTGCATAAGACGGCTGTATGAAATGTCGTTCATGCGAGCTGCTGCGTTGATACGTGTGATCCACAGTCTGCGGAAATCACGTTTTTTGTTGCGACGGTCACGGTAAGCATAGTTACCTGACTTCATTACCTGCTGGTTTGCTACTTTGAAAAGGATGTGCTTTGCACCATAATAACCTTTTGCTAATTTAATGACCTTTTTACGACGCTGGCGCGTCACTGTTCCACCTTTTACGCGTGGCATATCACATTACCTCCTGCTGAATATATAAAATTCGATTTTTGTTCTTGTTCAAACGCTAACGCACAGATTCTTGGAAACACTAGCCAAAACGGCTATGTCGATCGAATCGCTGCGGACGCTTATAACTTTCTTACTTCATGTTATAAATTAATGATTTGATGCGCTTCAAGTCGCCTGAAGAAACAAGTTTCCCTTTGCGAAGTTTACGCTTTTGCTTAGTTGATTTGTTTGCAAATAAGTGGCTAGTGTGTGAGCTGTTGCGTCTTACTTTACCAGTACCCGTTTTTTTGAAACGTTTTGACGCACCGCTGTGGCTTTTCATTTTCGGCATTTCGAATTCCTCCTAAACAATGATCTCTTATTCTTTTTCGTTGACTGGTGCAAGCATCAAGAACATGCTGCGACCATCCATTTTAGGGCGCTGTTCAACCGTAGCAACTTCTTTGCACGCTTCTGCGAAACGTTCAAGAACTCGTTGTCCGATTTCTTTGTGCGTAATCGCACGGCCTTTAAAACGAATAGAAGCTTTCACTTTGTCGCCTTTTTCAAGGAACTTGATTGCATTGCGAAGTTTCGTGTTGAAATCGTGATCGTCAATGGAAGGGCTTAAGCGTACTTCTTTGACGATAATCACTTTCTGATTTTTACGGATTTCACGATCTTTCTTCTGTTGCTCAAACTTGAATTTACCGTGGTCCATGATACGAGCGACCGGCGGCTTAGCTTGAGGAGCCACAAGAACAAGATCCAGGTTGACACGCGCTGCAATTTCAAGTGCTTCGTTCCGTGTTTTGATGCCAAGTTGTTCACCGTTTTGATCAATAACTCGCAACTCACGTGCACGAATACCTTCATTTACATTAATGTCTTTGCTAATAGTAATCCACCTCCGGATAGTGTCGCGAATAGCTTAGATGTGTGAACCGGCCGAACCGGTTTACAGGGTTCCGATCAAAACAAAAGCGGATGGACCACAGAGGTCCACCCGCAAATATGACAACACGCTTCTTTCTGCGTGTAAAAGTCAATCGTGTATACCTGCCAACAATCGGTCGATCAGGTGAGAAGCGGGTGCTCCTGCTTGCACATATAAGTATTCTATAACCTTATTCATAATATCACGTGCCCTAGAGGCTGTCAACCGTTCTAGCGAAGTTCGCTGTGAACCAGTTTCACGAAGTCATCAAAAGGCATGCTTTCCGATTTTTGTTCGCCGTACTTCCGGACGTTGACAGAACCATCTTCCAATTCCTTATCGCCGATGACGAGCATGTATGGCACTTTTTGCATCTGTGCTTCACGAATCTTGTAACCGAGCTTTTCATCGCGTTCGTCAATATCCACGCGGATCTTATGTGATTGCAGTTTTTCTTGCAGCTCTTTAGTGTAATCGCTGTGCGCATCAAGCGAGACCGGAATCAGTTCCACTTGAACTGGCGCAAGCCAAGTCGGGAACGCTCCTTTGTATTCTTCGATCAGGAAGGCCACAAAACGTTCCATTGTCGAAACCACTCCGCGGTGAATAACAACCGGGCGGTGCTGTTTGCCGTCTTCGCCGATATACGACAGGTCAAAACGCTCCGGCAAAAGGAAATCAAGTTGGACAGTCGACAAAGTTTCTTCTTTGCCTAGAGCTGTTTTCACTTGAACATCGACTTTCGGTCCGTAAAATGCAGCTTCGCCTTCTACTTCCACGTAATCGATTTCCAATTCATCCATCGCTTCTTTCAACATCGCCTGTGCACGGTTCCACATGGCGTCATCGTCAAAGTATTTTTCTTTATCCGCTGGGTCGCGGTAAGACAAACGGAATGAATAATCTTTGATGTCGAAATCCTTGTATACTTCAACTACCAAATTCACAACACGTTTGAACTCTTCTTTGATCTGGTCGGGACGGACAAAAATGTGGGCGTCATTCAACGTCATCCCGCGGACACGCTGCAGTCCGGATAAAGCACCTGACATTTCATAGCGGTGCATCAATCCAAGCTCCGCAATGCGAATCGGCAGCTGGCGATACGAATGAATGCCTTGTTTGAAAATCATCATATGATGCGGGCAGTTCATCGGACGCAAGACCAATTCTTCGTTGTCCATTTTCATAACTGGGAACATGTCTTCCTGGTAATGATCCCAATGTCCGCTTGTTTTGTACAATTCAACACTGCCCATTACTGGAGTGTAGACATGGTCATAGCCCAAACGTTCTTCTTTGTCGACGATGTAGCGTTCAATGATGCGGCGAATTGTTGCGCCTTTAGGCAGCCACATCGGCAAGCCTTGTCCAACTTTCTGGGAATTCATGAATAAATCCAGTTCTTTGCCGATTTTGCGGTGGTCGCGTTCTTTCGCTTCTTCCAGCATAGCCAGATGAGCTTTCAAATCTTCTTTATTGAAAAAGGCAGTTCCATAAATGCGCTGAAGCATTTTGTTGTCGCTGTTTCCTCTCCAATAGGCACCGGCCACACTTAGTAATTTAAATTCTTTTAATTTTCCAGTCGATGGGACATGGATGCCTCGGCATAGGTCAAAAAAGTCGCCCTGCTCATAAATCGACACCTGGTCATCTTCCGGAATCGCTTCAAGCAACTCTAATTTATACGGATCTTCGATTGCCGCAAAACGCTCTTGTGCTTCTGCACGTGTTACGTCTAAGCGAATGATCTCGACGTTTTCATTGATGATTTTCTTCATTTCTTTTTCAATCAGCGGCAAATCTTCTGAAGTGATCGAAGACTCTGTGTCGATATCGTAGTAAAAGCCGTTTTCGATAACCGGACCAACACCCAATTTGGCGTCCGGATACATCCGTTTGATTGCCTGCGCCAATAAGTGCGCAGTACTGTGGCGCAATACTTCCAATGCTTCATCGGAATCTGGCGTGATGATGGCAATTTCCCCATCTTCTTTTAACGGTGCGCGCAAATCGACCAACTGGCCGCTCACTTTGCCGGCCAACGCTTTTTTGCGTAGCCCCGGGCTGATGGATTGTGCAATCTCTTCAGTAGTTGTACCCTGTTCGAACTCTTTTACCGCTCCATCAGGGAATTTTAGTTGAATCATGTCTGCCATGCCAATCTCTCCTTTTAGTTAAATCTGGTGAAAATACTTATGCCACAGGGTCTGGCTTGGCATTTCCTTTTTTTGCGGCCGCTTCCGCTTTTCCTTGTCCAGCTCCAGCGGCTAGAACCTCGGGGTCTTAAGTTAATCTGCCTGTGCGGCAAAGCCGCTTCGGCAGCTCACCTTAAGCCTGTCGGTTCTGGACAGCCGCTTCCGCTTTTCTTTTTTCCCACACAAAAAAGCCCCATCCCAAAGGGACGAAGCTTTAGCTCGCGGTTCCACCCTTCTTCTATTCAAAACGGACATTCCGTTTTAAACGAAGCTCTGCATCGGCTAACGGGCCGGTTCCGTCAGCTGTTACTGAGGAGACTGTTCACAGCTGCTGCTCGAAGGGGGTAAGCGGGATTGCCGGTACTTAAGAAGCTTGCAGCCAAGGCTTCTCTCTCTAAAAGTCGTACAAATCCGCTCATGTCCTTGTCAAGGCATGTAAAATCTTGGTTCGATTGTTTTTACTATAAACCGAAATACTGGATAATGCAATAGCCTTGCGGTTAATTTCGTCGGTTGCGGCCGTCCAGCTTAACCGGATTGGTCAACGCCCGGATTCGTTCCATGATGCGTGCAGCTTTCAAATCTTCTTTCTCGCCGCGCTGTGAATAGGTTAGGTGATATTCCAGCTCGGAATAGCTGAAATTCGACGACATGAAGGTCGGCAACTTTTCAGACATCCGGTAATGGAGAATCGTGCCCAGCACCTCGTCACGCGTCCAACTCGACATCGCTTCAGCTCCAATATCATCAAGAATCAGGACATCAGCCTTCTTGACATAGTCGACTTTTTCCTGCAGTGTCTGGTCACCGATTGCCTGCTTCATTTCCCGCATAAATTCCGGAACGAACACCAGCACCGATTTAACATTGATCTCAGCAAGCTCATTAGCGACAGCACTCAGCAAATATGATTTGCCAATACCAAATTGCCCGTAAAGGTATAAGCCTTTTTCAGGCAAGTTGTCGGGACCGGTTGCCTGATCTAAAAAGTTACCGACAGCGCGGAATGCTTCCATACGGCTGTCATCCAAATCAAACCCGTCAAGTGTTGCTTGCATGACTTCTTTTGGCATGTACATGCTGTGGATCAATGAGGAGGCGTGGCGTTTGTTGTCACTTGTTTCTTTTAGGCGGCATTTCGTATAGGAAATACCGATAGTTCCCCGCTCTAAGACCAAATTGGGTTCAAAGCCTTTCAAGTGGTTGATGCAAGCGCCCAAGTTTGGGCATTTATTGCAGTCGTGGGATTGATCGATATACTCATACAACTTGTGGAGTCCTCTATCTATTGTCGGCGCATTGATTTCATCGGCATGGTTTTCCAGAAATTTTTGAACCCCAGGGTGTTCCATCACTTCTTTGCGCATCTCGCTGTACCGCTCAGAAAAAGCAGGCGCATTGACCACACGTTTCAGTGTTTCGCGAATCGGTTCCATTTAACCACCTTTTCCTTTCTTCAGCGCAAGTTTTGCGAGAAGTTTTTGCTTTTCCACTTCCAGGCTTTCGTTTCTCGGTTCTGCTTTAGCAGCTGGTACTTCATCTTTTTTATGGAACCATTCCGGCAGTTTTTCTTCACGCACCGGTTTGCGGTTTCCGTTGCCGGTAAATGGTTTGGCCACAGTTGTAGGCGAACCTTCTGACTTCCACTTCATGTATTGGGTATGTTCGACACGCGCCAGCTCCATCGCTTCTTTGGCAGTCGTGACATTTTTACGTAGCCAGTGAGACGCAATTTTTTCGACATACGCTTTTGTCAGCTTCATGTCAGTGCGCAACAGGACATATTGCAACAAAACATTCACAACAGCTGGCTTCATGCCATGGGTAACGACCAATTGGTTGGCGAGCTGGACATCGGCAGGCAGCGGTTCATTGCCATCCGCAATGTCACGCAGTACTTGAATCGGTGGTGCCGTCTCCAAATAGACCAATAGTTCATCTTGCTTGGTTTTCGGTGCTTCTTCGGTTAGCTTGGGAGCTTCCTTGTGCACTTGGACAAGCTGAGGCGCTGTAGTAGAAACTGTTAGCTTATAGTATTCAGAAGCTGATTTTTTCAAGCCTTCTACTGTCAAATTATAATCGTCTTCAATGGCCAACAAGATTACTTTTTGCATTTCCAAAGGTCCCCAACTGTAAAGGTAGGCCAGTTTGGAAATAAAATCTTTAATGGTAGCTGTCAGTACGCGCTTCGGCACCAGCTGTTCTGAAAGCCCCTGGCGAAGCAAAGCAAAATCGAATTCCGCATCTGCTTCATAAGCTCCCCTTTTCCGTTCCTGTAAATCCTGCTTGCCGGATGGATATCCGGCTTTCGCATGAACCGGCTGAAAAATATCGGTGAACGTGCGTGATACTTCTTCAAAATCAGACGGAATTTCTGACTGGATCAGAAAGCGATCTCGAACTCGGCGATACGACGGTTCTCCAATTTTGCTGAACAGGAACATTGACAGCAATGGATCCATAAAAAAAGTTTTCGGATCCAAAGGCGGACAAAGTTCATAGATAAAACAGCGGTTGTCCTTGTTTTTTCGGTAAGTCTTTAGCAGCCCAATCGCTTCCAATTGAATTCTCGCTTCAAAAATTTTCGAAATGGGATTTCCCAACGTGTTCATTAATGTGTAATGGGTCGACTCATCACCAGATGCTTCTCCTTCAGCCCATAGCGTTAAATAAAGCGCGGTGGCTTCCGCTCCAATCATCGGCTGATAGAGCAGCGTCAGCAGCTGACGGTCATAATTCGAAAATGGATAAGGCAGACGGATTCGATAGGAATCGGCAGGCTGCAATTCTTTGTAATATGCAGTCATAAGTCACCGCCTTAGTCGATTTTCTTGTCTTCCGGACTTTTGTTCAGCAAATCCTTCAGCTCGTCGATAAACACCGTGATGTCTTTAAACTGGCGATAAACAGAAGCAAAACGGACATAAGCCACTTCATCAATTGCTGCTAGCCGGTTCATCACCAGCTCTCCGACTTCTTCAGATTTCACTTCCGGATTGCCTGCCCGGCGAAGGTCTTTCTCGATGGTAAAAACCACTTCTTCCAATGCTTCAAGAGAAACCGGCCGCTTTTCGCATGCACGAATCAAGCCACGCAAAACTTTTTCACGGCTGAACTCTTCACGTGAGCCGTCTTTTTTGACGACAATCAGCGGCATCTCTTCCACTTTCTCAAAAGTGGTAAAGCGATATCCGCACGATTCACATTCTCTGCGCCTTCTGATTGATTTCATTTCATCTATAGGCCGCGAATCGACAACACGTGTGCCGTTATGTTGGCAAGCTGGACATTTCATTTCGACATCTCCCTAACTTCTCTATCTAGTGTATCTAGTATAACAAAAATTCATTGGGAAAATAGAAAAAGCAGAGGATTTTATCCCCTGCTTTCGTGTTTTTTGTTAAATGGATTATGCTGTTACTGAAACTTTGGATTTTCCAACACTGACTGGACCCATACCGCGCGGAATTTCGACAAGTTCGCTTGAGGTTGACCCGAGCGCTTCTGCGATATACTTCGCTGCTACTGTTGGATCTAAGTCGCCGCAAGTGTAAACATCTACACTGGCGTAGCCGTGTTCTGGGAAACTGTGAATCGTTAAGTGAGATTCTGAAATAATCACAACTCCGCTCACACCTTGTGGTGCGAATTTATGAAAAGCGACCTCTCTTACTTCAGCTCCAGATTTGAGTGCTGCATCAACAAAAGTTTGTTCGATAAAATCCATATCGTTTAATTTGTCAAAATCACACTGCCAAAGTTCTGCAATTACGTGACGTCCCATTGTTTCCATGGTTCGTTTTCCCCCTTTGATATCATTTTGTTTTTTGCGCAAAATATTCAAAGTTGACTACCACGGGGGAAAGTTAGTCCAAAGAGGTCCTAACCCTTTAAGCAGTCATGTGAATAAAAAATCTTACGCTCCTAATTCCGAAATACATGATGGAAATTCAGAAGTGGTAGCTGTTTTTCAACTACGATTCATAGTATAAAACGTATTTATTGTAAATGCAATAATAATATCTTATTAATCTTGAAATTTTTTCAATAAATTTTCCATAAAAAAACCCGTTTCTCCAATAAAAAGTAGAGAAACGGGGTGTATATCCTTATTTGGACACCAGTATTAAAGCATTTGCAACCTTTTTGGTTAAATCAATTACGCGTGCCGAATATCCCCATTCGTTATCGTACCAAGCCAGAACTTTTACTTTGCGTTTGCCAATTACCATGGTCGATAATCCATCAACTATAGCAGATTGCGGATTGCTGTTAAAATCCACAGACACAAGCGGCTCCATCGTCAAACTTAAGATTCCTTCCAGCCCATCTCTTGAAGCTTCCTCGAATGCCTGATTGACTTCTGCAATTGTTACATCTGATTCCAAATCAACAACCAAGTCAACTAGCGAGACATTCGGCGTTGGCACACGCAAAGCCATGCCGTGCAGTTTGCCCTGCAATTCAGGAATTACTAATGATAGCGCTTTCGCAGCACCCGTCGATGTCGGAATGATGGATTGGGCACATGAACGCGCACGACGAAGGTCTTTGTGCGGATTGTCCAAATTTTGCTGATCATTTGTGTACGAATGTATAGTCGTCATCAATCCGTTTTCAATGCCAAATTTGTCATGCAGCACTTTCACGACTGGCGCCAAGCAATTTGTTGTGCAGCTGGCATTGGAAATGATGTCATGCTTGTCAATATCCAACTGGTCTTCATTTACGCCCATCACAATGGTGATGTCTTCTTTTTTTCCAGGCGCTGTCAGTATAACCTTTTTTGCACCTGCTTCTAAATGCAAAGCCGCTTTCTCGCGGGAATTGAACTTCCCTGTTGCTTCGATGACAATATCAATGCCCATTTCTCTCCATGGCAAATTTAATGGATCTCGTTCGCTTACTAACTGAACTCGTTTCCCGTTCACAATTAATGCATCTTCTTCTGAAGATACGTCACCCGCAAAGGTTCCGTGATTTGTGTCATACTTAATCAAATGCGCAAGGGTTTCAGCCGGATAAGTGGCATTGACTGCCGCAATTGTAACGTCATCCATCATTATCGCCTGTCTGAAAACCATACGGCCAATACGGCCAAATCCGTTAATTGCAATCGAAACTGTCATGTAGGAGTCCTCCGTTTATAATTAAGTTATACTCATATTTTTAATTTCTTATATAGTATAACACAATTAACTATTTAGAGAACCTTAAAGCCAGGATATCTTTTATTCTTTTTCAGAACTTGCCTGCCAATTTTCCAAAATCCGAGTCAGTTGTGCTTTGGTTTCTTCAAGCGTGCCATTGTTGTAGATAACGGCATCTGCGCCGTCCTCTTTTACCGACATAGGCAACTGTGAACTGATGCGCGCCCGTGCTTCCTGCTCAGTAAAGCCATTCCGTTTCACTAAGCGGTCAAACTGATTTTCTTCTGTGACGCTAACGACTAGAATTTTATCGACAAAATGCTGGAGCCGGCTTTCGAATAATAGCGGAATGTCCATAATAATGGTCTTAAACCCTTGCATTATAAACTCTTCCCGCTGCCGCAGCATTTCCTGGCGGATGGCCGGATGTATAATATCATTTAGGATTTTCCGGCTCGCCGGATCGTTAAAGATAATTTGTCCTACCTTCGCCCGGTCCATTGTTCCGTCTTCTTTGATTACCTCAGGCCCGAATGCCTGCGCAATTTGCGACAGGGTTTCGGATCCGGGTTCTACAACTAAACGCGCTACTAGATCCGCATCAACAATTGGGTAGCCTAGTGTTTTCAGCATTTCGGATACCGTACTTTTCCCGCTGGCAATACTGCCTGTTAAACCAATGATCATCAGCCTTCCTCATTTCTGGCAGGTTGGGCAATAAACAGAAGCCCGACCGCCGATTTTCACTGTTTTTGTTGCGGTGCCGCAAACCGCACATTGTTTTTTTCCGTACATGCCAAAGCGATTTTGCATGCTGCCCGATTCGCCGTTAATGTTACGGTAATCCGATATGGTGCTGCCTCCTGCTTCGATGCTTTCTAGCAAAATGGCGACAACTGTATCAAACAATTCCACTTTGCGTTTTTTGCTGATACGTCCAGCTGACCGCTTCGGGTGAATTTTCATTTTAAACAGGGCTTCTGTTGCGTAAATGTTGCCGCAGCCAGAAATGACTTGTCCGTCCATGATCACTTCTTTAATCGCTTTGTTTTTGTACTTCGAGCTTTCTGCCATCACCAGAAAATGATCAAGCGCAACCGTTTCAAAAGGTTCAGGCGCCATTAGCAGTAAAGGTGGAAAGTCCGCTTCCTCGCGCAATACCCGCATCTCCCCAAAACGGCGAATATCAGAAAATGCCAGCAGGTTCCCGTCACTTAAGGTGAGGACAACATGAACGTGGCGCCGGAATTTATCCTCTGGAATCGACTGGAGCTGGTCAACATAAAACCAGGCTCCGGACATTCCTAAATGGTTCACTAATAAAAACTCATTGTCGTTTCTCAATGTAAAATAAATATATTTGCTGCGCCGCTCGACACGGATGATTTGTGCACCGACCAGGCTTTCGATAAACCCGTCAGCTTCCATCCGTTTGATGATCGCTTCCTTGCCATTTGTTTTCGACAGGCGAATCGTATCTGAAACCGCTACTGCCTCAATTTTTTTCCCAATGGACACAGGGCGGATTTGCCGAACAACGCCTTCCACTTCTGGAAGTTCAGGCATATCTAAGCCCTCCTGTCATTTAGTATCGTACCAAGTGTCACCATGTGCGATGTCCACTTTTAATGGAACGCTCAATTTCACTGCGTTCTCCATCACTTCTGGCACCAATTTCATCAGTTTATCCAATTCTTCTGGCGGCGCTTCAAAAATCAATTCATCGTGCACTTGCAGCAGCATGCGCGTTTGCATGTCTTCGCGTTCCAACGCTGCGTCCATGTCAATCATCGCTTTTTTGATGATGTCTGCGGCGCTGCCCTGAATCGGCGTATTCATTGCTGTTCGTTCAGCAAAGCTGCGTAAATTAAAATTGGAGCTGGTAATGTCCGGCAAATAGCGCCGGCGGTTCATTAAGGTCGTGACAAAGCCGTCGCGTTTGGCATCGGCCACGATGGTCGTCATATAGGTTTTGACGCCTGGGAAGCTGGCAAAATAACGGTCGATAAATGCCGCGGCTTCTTTTCGCGTAATGTTCAAATTTTGAGACAGTCCGTAATCGCTGATGCCGTAGACAATTCCAAAGTTAACTGCTTTTGCCGCTCTGCGCATATCTCCCGTCACTTGTTCTGCAGGCACGTGGAACACATCGCTCGCTGTTGTCGTATGGATATCACGATCGTCTTTAAAAGCTTGCACAAGGCGCTCATCTTCCGACATATCTGCCAAAACGCGCAACTCGATCTGGGAATAATCGGCTGCGACCATCACCCAGCCAGGTTCTGAGGGAACAAAAGCTTTACGGATTTTGCGTCCTTCTTCGAGGCGCACCGGAATGTTCTGCAAGTTCGGGTTCGTCGAACTAAGCCGGCCAGTCGTTGTTAGAGCCTGTTGGAAACGGGTATGAACTTTGCCATCCTTGTGGATTTCTTTCAATAAACCTTCTATATAAGTAGACAATAGTTTGCCCAGTTGGCGGTACAGCAAGATATGCGAAATGATTTCGTGCTGCCCTTCCAACTTTTCTAAAACGTCGGCTGCTGTTGAGTAGCCGGTTTTGGTTTTCTTTAAAGCTGGCAATCCCAAGTTTTCAAATAACACGACACCCAATTGCTTAGGTGAATTGATATTGAATTCCTGCCCAGCCAAACTGTGAATATCCGACTCGATTTTCTCCAGCTTATGGGACAGCTCTTTGCCCATTTCAGACAATTGGTTGCGGTCGACCATGACACCGAGCGATTCCATTTGGCCGAGTACAGTCGCTAAAGGAAGTTCTAATTTATCGTATAAATCGAATTGCTCATTGTCTTCGAGTTTTTCCATGACCAGTGGGCGCACTTTCCAAATGGTGCGTGCTTTTCTGGCAATGTGCTCGTGGAGAATGGCATCCTCCGGCACTTTCTTTTTCGCGCCTTTGCCGTATACTTGCTCGTTTGTGGACACATCTGCATAGCCATACTCCTGCACAATGCTCGCCATATCTGTGTATGTAAGCGATGGATTAACGATATACGCGCCCAGCATCAAGTCAAAGTCGACGCCCTTCAATTCAATTCCAACACGCAAAAAGGCTGCAGTTGCTGCTTTGGAATCTGCCATGAATTTTTTCTTGGAAGGATCCTTGAACCAATTGCGGAATTCTACTGAATACTCAACAACGTCCATCGGTATTACATACGTTTCCGTTTCGGTTGCCAATGACACCCCAAGCAAATCACAGCTGTGATAATGTTCATCGTACAGTTCCAAGTGGACAGCCATCTCGTCTTTTAATATGGCTGAATCAATGTTTGTCACAACTTCGAACGTCAATTCTTCTTTGACAGTTTCTTCAGCCGTGTACTCCATTTTTTCCAATAACGATTTAAACGCCAGTTCGTTCCAAACTTTGACCAATTCGTCCTGATCCGGTCCGTCATAGCTCAATTCTTCGATGTTGATTTCGATTGGCGCATTGCGTTCAATTGTCGCCAGCTGTTTGGAGATGTAAGCAAGGTCTTCATTGGCCACCAGCTTTTCTTTCATCTTGCCTTTTTGCTGATCAATGGCCTCGTAGACTCCTTCAACAGAACCATGGGCTGTCAATAGCTTCAGTGCCGTTTTTTCACCTACTCCAGGAACTCCTGGGATATTATCAGAGGCGTCTCCCATCAACCCTTTCATGTCAATAATCTGGTCAGGTGTCAGGCCATATTTTTCTTTGATGTGCTCGACTGTGTATTTTTCAATATCGGTAATGCCTTTGCGCGTAATGTATACCGTCGTTGAAGGCGATGCCAATTGCGTCAAATCTTTATCTCCTGAAATGACCACGACTTCGTCGCCTTCCCGCTCTGCTTCCAAACTCAAGGTACCGATAATGTCATCTGCTTCGTAATTTTCCAATTCGTAGCGTTTGATCCGGTACGCATCAATCAGCTTTTTCAAATAAGGAAATTGCTCCGACAGTTCAGGCGGCGTTTTCTGTCGTCCGCCTTTATATTCGCTGAATGTTTTATGGCGGAACGTGGTTTTACCCGCATCGAAAGCCACGATCATATGTGTAGGCTTTTCTTCTTCCAATATTCGTTGAAGCATCATGGTAAATCCGTATACCGCATTCGTGTGAATGCCGTTTTCATTGGTCAGCAGCGGCAAGGCAAAAAACGCCCGGTACGCCAAACTGTTTCCATCTAATAAAAGTATTTTCTTTGCCACAAAATTACCCCTCTCCATAAAAAAGCCGTCATTCCCTTTATTTTACCACGCGGGCAAATAGAAGAGAAATGACGGCACAGCCTTATTCGAAATTACCGGATAGGATATCCGCATATGGAGAATCAGACGGCAAAATAATAACCGTGTCATCCCCAATTGTTTTTTTGTAGGATTCCAACGAACGGTAAAGCTCGTAGAACTCCGGATCTTTTGAGAATGAATCGTTGTAGATTTTTGCCGCTTCTGATTCGCCTTCCGCTTGAATCAACGCCGCTTCTTTACGGGCAGACGCAATAACTTCTTGTGCTTCCCGGTCAGCCTGCGCTTCAATTTCTCGTTTTTTCGCATCTCCTTGAGACAAATAGTCCTGAGCTGTGGAATCACGCTCGGAAATCATTCGGGTGTAAACAGATTGCTCGTTTTCTTCTGGCAAATCTGTTCGCTTGATGCGGACATCAAGCACCCGAATGCCATATTGGTCTTTTTCCAACAGCTCATTGACTTTTGCCGTGACGCTATCGTTTAAACTGCCTCGGGAAGAGTTTTCATCGTTGATGATTTCTTCATAATTTAGCTGTCCAAGCTCTGTTCGTACAACAGAATAAATAAACTCTTCCATCCGGGACTCGGCATTAACGATTGTTCCAGCATTGGAAATGAGTTCAAGCGGATTCACAACATGCCAGACAGCATAATTGTCGATAATGATGCGCTTTTTATCTTTCGTGTTGATTTCTGCTTCTGACACATCATACGTCATTTGGTAATTCGGCAAGGTTGTAACACTCTGGATAAATGGAATTTTCATTTTGATGCCTGGCTCTTCCTGGATTTTTACCACTTCACCAAACTGCCGCACGACGCGGTACTCATTTTCCTTTACTACATACACACTTGTCAAAACAATCAGCAGCGCTGCAAAAATCACAACCAGTCCAACAATCAATTTCCAGTATTTTTTATAATTGATGGGATCTTTCGGCTCTTTTTTCTTTTTCGGTCTTTCGTATGGATTGTATTTCTTTACTTCTTCTAAGGGTTTATTCGGTTCCATCAGTTGCCACCCCCTTCATCTGTTTCAGCTTCTGCCGCTGGTGGAACGGCTGTTTGCAAACCATCAAGTGGAAGGTATTTCATCGTGCCGCCTTCATCATTCATGATGTACAATTTAGCATTCGGCAAGACCGATTCTAAGGTTTCCATGATGATTCGCTGTTTGGTGACTTCTGGATTGGTTTCATACTCTACATAAAGCTTATCAAAAAGTGCAACATCTCCTGTCGCCTGTTGGACACGTGATACTTTCTCTCCTTCAGCACGCGAATTAATGGCAGCTTTTTCACCCAATGCTTCATTGCGCTTTTGGTTTTCGTATTTATTCGCTTCATTAATTTTCGTATTCATCGTTTCCCGCGCATCGGTCACATTGGTGAATGCCGCCCTTACTTCCTCATTTGGCAGTTCGACATCCTGCAGTTTGACTGCCAGAACCGTAATGCCAATATCGTATTTATCGATCAGTGAAGCAAGCAAATCACGCGTTTCAGCCTCAATTTCCGCTTTGCCGGAAGTCAGTGCATCATCAATTAACGAACTGCCGATAATTGAGCGGATAGATGCCGATGTGGCATCATGTAAAATATCTTGTGGTACTTCTGCGTTGAAGAGGTATTTTTTAGGATCGGTAATTTTCCATTGGACCACCAAGTCAGTGAGAACAATATTTTCATCACCGGTAATCATTTTGGTTTCCTTATCAAAGGCAACAATTTCGCCTTCTTCGTTCTGGTTATAACCGAATTGCAGGCTATAGGTTTCTTTTGACAGAACCTCTGCTTGCTGTATCGGCCACGGCATCTTAAAATGCAAGCCGGCTTCTGTGACGGTTTCATTGGCTACACCAAAGGTGACAATAACTGCCTGTTCGGATTCATCTACTGTATACCAAGAAGTAAACACTGCGATGAGCAGTAAAATTCCGGCAATAGACAAACCAATCACCATCAATAATTTTTTTGTCGTCATGGTACGTCCCCCTTTTTTCTATTACCCATAATACGGAATAATAGTGAAATAGTTTCATAAAAAAAGAAAAAGAGCCCGGGGAAGGGGCTCCTTTTCAAATCATGCGGTTGAAGGGGGTTCTATTTAACTTTAACACCCGAGTATGAAGACAGTGTTAAGGTTCTGTAAATTTACCATTGATTATTTTTGTATTTTTTATAATAGTTTACTTGGCGTGCCAGCAGATAAACTTTGCGTTTTAAGTGCTTATCTTGCTTGTAGAACAGCGGATTGCCGTATTGGCCTTTTTTGATCAAGCGCTTGATGTCTTTCAGCACTGCTTTGTTACTGACAAAATTGCGCAATACTGCCTTTGGTACGACGGTAAACAAAAAGTCTTCATTCAAATAGGTTACCGGTTTATCTGTTTGATAAATAAGATCGTCAACAAAATACTCCGCCATGTTGTGCCCAAGAGCTGTAACGTAATAACTTGAGCGGCCTTGGCGAATATTCACTTCAAAAACTTTGAACTTGTTATCGCGCGCATCGTATTTTAAATCGAAATTCGCAAATCCTTTATAGCCCACTGCTTCAAGAAAGTTCTGCAGTTTGACCATCATCTCTTTGTCAAAACGGGTAATCAATGCAGTATAATTGCCGATTGCTGTAACAGTATGTTCCTGCAGGACCACTTGTGCAAATGTCACCAGCTGCGTTTTGCCTTTTGAATTGGCATAAATGACGGAATCCCACATAAAGGTATCGTCTCCTGGAATATAATCCTGGATGATCAATTCGTCGCGGTATCCGCCGCCTTTGATTTGCTGAATCACGTTGTGCATTTCTTTTGGGCTTTCGACTTTATAGACTTTTTGCTGCCCTTCGAACTTGTTTCGGCTGTACTCGATGCCGTTGCTCGGCTTAATGATCACCGGGAACATCATCTCTTCTTCGAATGGCGCCGATGAATTGCAGTTGTAAAAAAACGTCGTTGGCGTTTCGATGCCATGCACTTTGCAAAGCTCATAAAAATTCGATTTAACCTGCAGCTGATTCATCAAATCTTCGTTAATATAATTAAAGACATAATGCTCGCGCAGAATTTTAGCATTTTCAATAATCAGGCGAACATAAAGATCATTGGTCCCAATTAGCAGCAGGGTTTTGCCAGGTGCTCTGTACTTATGTGCGATATCGATTAAAATATCTGCAAATTGCGCATCGTCAGTAAGACCAGAGCGCAGCTCAATGGTTTCAGTGATTGTGCTGAGTGAAGTAAATGATAAATGCTCTTTACCGATTAAAATGGGTTTGATGCCATATGCTTCGTGAAAAGAAATGGCCATGTTGTAGGCATTCATATCTGTACCGATTATAATTGGCAAAAATGGGTGTTTAGTTTCCATGCTTTCCTCCTAAATTAACTAGCCAAAGGCAAGTAAATGGTAAATGTGGTACCGACGCCAACTGTGCTGGCAACTTCCACTTTGCCATGATGTGCCTCGATTAAGTGTTTGACAATGGAAAGACCAAGGCCAGTTCCGCCAGAATTCCGGCTGCGGGCTCGATCGACGCGGTAAAAGCGTTCAAAAAGCCGGCCGATTTCCGAGCTTTCAATTCCAATCCCTTGGTCTTCCACTTGAATAACGGCTTGATCATTTTTAACGTTGAGCCGTATGCTAATTTCCGTATTGTTCCCTGAATATGTAACTGCATTAATCAAAAGATTCATCATGACCTGGATTAAGCGATTAGCATCACCGTAAACCGTCACTGGTTTAATTTCAAGCTTTAATCTAATGGATTTTTCGTTGATTTTCGGTTGTATCATTTCTACCGCCCGCTTAATAACAGCTTTCATATCGGTGGGCTGCGCCTTTACTTCAAAGCCGCTTTGTTCAACATTTGACAAATCCAGCAAATCATTTATCAGCATTTCAAGCCGGTTGCTCTCTGTATGAACAATTTCTAAAAATGATAACAATGTATCCGTATCCTTGTATGCACCATCAAGCAGCGTTTCTGAAAACCCTTTGATCGATGTAACCGGTGTACGAAGTTCATGAGATACATTGGCAACAAAATCTTTTCGAATTTGTTCCAGCCTCTTTAATTCTGTAATGTCGTGAAACACAATAACGATTCCCAGCCAGCGTTGATGTTCCCCGATTACCGGTGCGCCGTAAACATTCAAGTTCTTCAAATTCAATCCTGAAATAAATTCTATCTGTGCGCGAGAATGGGTTTCGGTCATAAACACATCTTCAATAAAGTCCTCCAATTCATACGGAACATGGATTTCTTTATAGAATTTGCCCAATGTATTTTCAGTTGATAACTCAAATTCATCTAAAAAGGGCTTGTTGACAAGCGAGACCGCTCCCTGCCTATCAATCATAATCAGTGCACTGCCCATGTTTTCAATCAGCGTTTTTAGCCGCTCTTGTTCCATGATTCGCACTGCTGTGATTTCCTGCAGGTTTCTGGCCAAAACATTAATGGTCCGGCTTAATTCGACGCTGCCCTGGGCATTTGACTCCGACGCACGGGCCCGGTAGTTTCCTTTAACCAATTCCATGGCCGTCTCCGTCGCATTTTCAATCGGTTTGATGTTCACTTCGATAATTCGGCTGCCAACTATGGCTGAAAAAACTAAAGCAACAGCAAATGCTAGAAATAAAACCAGCCAAACCTCCGCCTTATTTGTCGCATTTTCATAAATCGGAAAAAGCTGAACTACAATTATGAATAGCCCAGTCAGCATCATTCCGATCCACACCAACAAAGTGAACAGCAGACGATGCCGAAAAGATGTCATGAGCTTTTCGGCTCCTCAAATTTATAGCCTAATCCTCGAATGGTTTTGATAAACGTTGGTTTCCGGCTATTTTCCTCAATTTTATCGCGCAAATGGCTGATATGGACATCAACAATCCGGGTATCCCCTGCAAAATCATATTTCCATACAGCACTTAGTAACTGGTCTCTCGTCAATACCCGATTTTTATTTTCCATTAAATAAACCAATAATTCGAATTCTTTCGGTGTAAACTCCAGCTGCTCTTTGTTAAGAAACACTTCAAATCGATCTGGATAAACATCCAGTTTCCCAAGAGAAATAGGTGCTGATGAATCCTGTTGTGGAGTTGGAACATTATTTGCTCTTCTTAACACAGCTTTAATGCGCGCCACGACTTCGCGCGGACTGAAAGGTTTGGTCATATAATCATCCGCACCCAGTTCCAGCCCCAATACCTTATCGAATTCGTCGCCTTTTGCAGTCAGCATAATGATCGGTGTATTAACTTTTTGCTGGCGCAACGACTTGCAGACTTCCACCCCATCCATTGATGGCAGCATAAGATCCAGCACAATCAGTGATGGATTTTCGCTCAAAGCCAGTTCGTAGCCTTGCTTGCCATCATTGGCGATAACGGTTTCAAAACCCGCTTGAACAAGATTGTAGGACAATAAAGTTGCAATTGAATGTTCATCTTCGATAATCAATATTTTCTTCAGCATTTTACATCCTCCACACTCAGTTTGAAACCCCCATCTCAAACCATGTTAAACTCATTTATTTCGAGAGCTACTTGCTATTCTATAATCTGCGGTGGGTTAGCGGTTATTTGTCCTTGCAGCGCAATTTCACCCTGTTCATCGATTCCCTCAACTTGGACGATTACTTCGTTGCGTTTGATATCCACTTCCACAACCTCCAACAAAAAATCGATCGTAGCGTAATGATGGACAGGTTTTAAAAACTTCAACTGCTGACCGCTAATATAAGAGCCCGGACCCGGTATATATTTGGATACAGCCGAGGTTAGGATTCCCGTCAACATAATATTTGGCACGACAGGTCTTTCATATACAGTCTGTGCAGCAAAGTCGTGTTGAATATACAGTGGGTTGCTATCATTGGTCAACCCCAGATAAAGAAGAAGATCTTTGTCTTCAATCTTTTCCGTCAGCTTCAGTTTTTCGCCGATTTTGATTTCTTCTACTTTTCGGCCTAATTTTCGCTTTTTCCCAAGCAACAAATAACATCCCTCCATTTTCTTGATACTCCTATAGTATCAATTTAGCTCATGAAAGTGCAAGCGACTAAGGTAGCAGGAAAAGAGCTCATATTTTTGGCACTAAAAAACGGACAAGGATCTCTCCCTGCCCGTTTTGTGTAGATTAAACCAATATTTTCATTACAGCTTTCACAGAATCTGCTGATTGGTTTAATAATGCTTTTTCTTCTTCATTTAAGTCAATTTCGAGAATCTTTTCAATACCGCCTGCTCCCAAAATGGTTGGCACACCGAGGTAAATGCCATCCAACCCATACTCGCCTTCTAAATAAGCAATAGATGGTAGGATTCGGCGCTGATCTTTAATAATCGCTTCAGCCATTTCCACAATCGACGCTGCAGGCGCGTAATAAGCAGAACCATTTCCGAGAAGATTGACGATCTCAGCTCCACCTTTGCGTGTGCGTTCCACAATTGAATCCAAACGCTCTTTGTCAATCAAAGTCTCCAACGGAATGCCACCTGCATAAGAATAGCGAACAAGTGGTACCATGTCATCGCCATGACCACCCAACACAAATCCAGTAACATCTTTCACCGATACATTCAATTCTTCTGCTACAAACGTACGGAAACGGGCAGAGTCCAAGACGCCGGATTGTCCAATGACACGTTCTTTAGGGAAACCAGATGCCTGAAACACTGTATAGGTCATGGCATCAACTGGATTTGTCAAAACAATTATGGTTGTATCAGGAGAGTATTTGACAATATCCGCTGTAACAGCCTTCATTACTTTTTGATTGGTTTGAACCAAGTCATCCCGGCTCATGCCCGGCTTGCGTGCAATTCCTGCAGTGATAATGACCAAGTCCGAGTCTTTCGTGTCTTCATAATTTGAAGTGCCTATAACCCGGGCATCAAATCCTTGCACCGGTCCAGCTTCTGCCATATCCAACGCTTTGCCTTTTGCCGGATTTTCCATGGGTGGAATGTCTACCAAAACCACATCACCCAATTCTTTTTGCGCCAATAAGAAAGCTGTCGTCGCACCTGTAAAGCCAGAACCGATCACTGAAATTTTTTTACGTTTGAATGTCATGAAATCTCTCTCCTTTAACAGTATTTGAGTTAAAACGCAGAATTCGTATTTTATAATCGCTTTGGGCATAGCTCCCATTCGAAGACAGGCAGGGAATAATAATGGGTACAAAAAAGGAGGGAAATATTCCCTCCCTCTTTTTTACTCTTATAGGTTTTTGATCAATTCATCAGCAAACTCAGAGCATTTCACTTCAGTTGCGCCGTCCATTAGACGTGCAAAGTCATAAGTTACAACTTTAGAAGCAATTGTTTTCTCCATAGAATTTGTGATCATTGTAGCAGCTTCTACCCATCCTAAGTGCTCAAGCATTAACACACCTGAAAGAAGTAGAGATGATGGGTTTACTTTATCAAGACCAGCATATTTAGGTGCAGTACCGTGAGTTGCTTCAAAGATAGCATGCCCCGTATCGTAGTTAATGTTTGCTCCAGGAGCGATACCAATTCCGCCAACTTGAGCAGCTAAAGCATCAGAGATGTAATCTCCGTTCAAGTTCATTGTTGCAACAACATCGAACTCGCTTGGACGTGTAAGAATTTGCTGTAGGAAGATATCAGCGATTGAATCTTTAACAAGGATTTTGCCAGCAGCAAGTGCTTCTTCTTGTGCTTTGTTTGCAGCATCTGTTCCTTGCTCGTCTTTAATTGCATCGTACTGGTTCCATGTGAACACTTTATCGCCAAACTCTTGCTCAGCAACTTCGTAGCCCCAATTTTTGAAAGCTCCTTCAGTGAACTTCATGATGTTCCCTTTGTGAACTAGTGTCAACGATTCGCGGCCTTCAGTGATTGCATAGTTGATTGCAGCACGAACTAAACGTTTTGTTCCTTCTTCTGAGATCGGTTTGATGCCAATACCTGAAGACTCAGGGAAACGGATGTTTTTAACGCCCATTTCATCCTGAAGGAATGAAATCAATTTTTTCACTTCGTCAGACCCTTTAGCGTACTCGATACCAGCATAGATATCTTCAGTATTTTCACGGAAAATAACCATATCTGTATCTTCTGGGCGTTTAACTGGTGAAGGCACGCCTTCAAAATAACGAACTGGACGCAAGCAAGTGTACAAATCAAGTTCCTGGCGCAGTGCTACGTTCAATGAACGGATACCGCCGCCGATTGGCGTTGTCAAAGGACCTTTGATTGCGATCAAGTATTCACGGATTACATCAAGAGTTTCCTCAGGAAGCCATTCGCCAGTTTCGTCGAACGCTTTTTGGCCTGCAAGAACTTCTTTCCAAACAATTGATTTTTCGCCATTGTAAGCTTTTGTTACCGCTTCTTCTAATACGCGTGAAGCTGCATACCAGATATCCGGTCCTGTTCCGTCACCGATAATGTATGGAATTACTGCATTGTTAGGAACGTTTAAGACACCGTTTTCTACTGAAATTTTTTCGCCGTTAGTCATGTATAATTTCCTCCTGTGGTCAAAGTCATAGGGCTGCACAGAGTGCAAGCCCTATAAGTTATATTTTTTTATAATGGTAAGTTGAGAAAGGCTGTTTATCTTTCTTCAACCGGCACGTATGTCTGCATGCCCGGTCCGATGT
>NZ_JBZDOG010000003.1:0-468811 GCF_058268495.1 Planococcus sp. TJ-201
TGGTACGTGTTCTTCCCTCACAACAGAGTTTTACGATCCGAAAACCTTCGTCACTCACGCGGCGTTGCTCCGTCAGACTTGCGTCCATTGCGGAAGATTCCCTACTGCTGCCTCCCGTAGGAGTCTGGGCCGTGTCTCAGTCCCAGTGTGGCCGATCACCCTCTCAGGTCGGCTACGCATCGTCGCCTTGGTAGGCCATTACCCCACCAACTAGCTAATGCGCCGCGGGCCCATCCTGCAGTGACAGCCGAAACCGTCTTTCCGTGCCGCCTCAGGAGAGGCGGCAAACTATTCGGTATTAGCACCGGTTTCCCGGAGTTATCCCGATCTGCAGGGCAGGTTGCCCACGTGTTACTCACCCGTCCGCCGCTAAACCAATGGAGCAAGCTCCAATGGTTCCGCTCGACTTGCATGTATTAGGCACGCCGCCAGCGTTCGTCCTGAGCCAGGATCAAACTCTCCATTATAGAGTAGTATTGATTGCTCAAATACTTGCTGGCGTTTCGCGGTCCGAAGACGCGCGATTCGCTCGTGATCTGCATACGCTGATCAGTAAGTTTTGCGCGGGCCGTTTTGCGCGGCCGTTGCTGTTTGTTGACGTTTTGCTGTTCAGTTTTCAAGGTTCAATTTGTTTGCCGCGCTCATTGGCGACTTGATTAATATACCATGCTGACATATGAGAGTCAACAGTTTATGCAAAAAACTTTGGTTTTATCGAAAACTTCTTTTGAAGTGAAGATCTCACTATTTTTATTAGAGTAGAATCACAGTGAAATTTAAGATCTAGAACCTTCTCAAAAAACATGGATTGTAAATAAAAAGCAAGATGGGCTTTAGCCGGTAGTGAAAGATATCAAAAACTGAATTAATAACTCACACCTCTATTCAGGATACTAATAAAGTTCTAGTAGCATCAGTTTCACTAACAGCAGAACAGTTAGCCCATTAATTTAAGTTAAGACAGTAAAATTTCTGCACCGTCTAACACCCTCTGGCACGTGCTATTGTTCCAGACACTATAAAATAGCTTTTAATTCTCACACACCATCTGCGCTTCTATATTTACTAAGACAATCCTAGAGATCTATTCGTTCCAGAATAAAATAATACTTTTCGTTAGTAAAAAATTTTGCTGCCAAGGATTGCCATATCCAACTGCTATGGAAATTTTTATCTGGAGGCTGCATAAAGAGAGAATTGAGGCAGCTCTTTAAAGGTGCTTGTCTATCAGACGCTTCATTGATAGGAACCAGACAACTCACTGTATAATTTTTAGCATAAAAAACCCGCTGAATAGCATCAGCGGGCGGCAAAGTTATTTTTATTCTTCGTCTTCTTCTGGAGTTTCTTCTATATCATCAATCTTTTCATCAGCAACAACATCTTCTGCTTCATAGACATCTGCTTCTGCACTTTCTTCGATCAATGTTTTTTCGACATCCTCTTCAATCTCTTCCAGATCTTCAGGGATCTCAATATCTTTTTTGACTTTAGCCACAGTCGCGACAATCTCATCGTCACCGAGACGAATTAACCGAACACCTTGTGTGCTTCTGCCTGTTGTCGAAATATCGTTGACGTCCATGCGGATCAATATTCCGTTAACGGTGATCAGCATGATGTCCTCTGTTCCATTAACAGTCCTAACAGCTACAAGCGGTCCGTTTTTATCCGTGATCTGACACGTTTTGATTCCCATGCCGCCTCTGGATTGGACACGGTACTCAGCTTCTTTGGTCTGTTTGCCGTATCCTTTTTCGGTGATAACCAGTACGTTGTCGTTCGGATCCAAAATCTCCATGCCGACTACTGCATCCCCTTCACGAAGACGGATGCCTCGAACGCCACTGGCTGTTCGGCCCATGCTGCGAATGTCGGTTTCAGGGAATCGGATCAAGGCGCCATTTTTTGTACCAATAACCATTTCCTTGTTGCCGTCTGTTAACTTAACTGAAATCAGCTCGTCTTCTTCGCGAAGGCTGATGGCAATCAAACCATTTTGGCGAATATTGGCGTAATTCGTCACAGGGGTCCGTTTGCTAATGCCTTCACGTGTCGTAAAGAAGAAGAACGCATCTTCTTTAAATTCGTTGACGCGTATTACGGCTGTAACTTTCTCTTCTTTGCTGATTTCCAATAAGTTAACCAGCGGCAAGCCTTTGGCAGTACGGCCGTACTCAGGAATCTGATAGCCTTTTTTGCGGTACACTTTTCCTTTGTTCGTAAAGAACAAAATGGTGTCGTGTGTCGACGTATACAGCAAATGTTCCACGAAGTCATCTTCGTTGGTGCCCATTCCCTGCACTCCGCGCCCGCCGCGTTTTTGGCTGCGGTACGTGTTTGCCGGCAAACGTTTGATATACCCGTTGTGCGTCAGCGTTAATACTGAAGCTTCCACTGGAATCAAATCTTCGTCTTCGAACATTTCCGCTCCGCCAGTCGTAATTTCGGTTCTGCGTTTATCGCTGAAGCGCTCTTTGATTTCAAGCATCTCTTCCTGGATGATTTCAAGAATGCGGTGTTCATTCGCTAGAATGTCACGAAGTTCTTCAATCAATTTTACGAGGCCTAAATACTCTTCCTCGATTTTATCGCGTTCCAATCCAGTTAAACGCTGCAAACGCATGTCTAAAATCGCTTGCGATTGGCGTTCAGTTAAATTGAAATCGGTCATCAATCCATTGCGTGCCTGCTCGGCCGTTTGTGAACCACGGATCAAGGCAATGATTGCATCGATGTGATCCAATGCAATCCGAAGACCTTCCAGAATGTGGGCGCGGTCTTCTGCTTTGGTCAATTCAAATTGGGTACGGCGGCGAATGACCACTTTTTGGTGCTCCAGGTAATGGAAAAGAATTTCTTTCAAGCCCAGAACTTTCGGATGGCCGTCTACCAGCGCCAGCATATTGATGCCGAAGCTCGTTTGCATCGCGGTTTGCTTGTATAAATTATTCAATAAGACACTTGCGCTGGCATCTCTGCGAACTTCGATGACGATGCGCATGCCGTTGCGGTCAGATTCATCCCGCAGATCGGTGATGCCGTCAATTCGCTTATCGCGAACCAATTCAGCAATCTTCTCGATCAAGCGGGCTTTGTTTACCTGGTAAGGAATTTCGTTGACGATGATGACTTCCTTGCCATTGGCTTTTGTTTCGATGTCGACAACTGACCGCACGAGGACGGAACCTTTACCCGTTTCATAAGCACGGCGAATGCCGCTGCGGCCAAGAATGATGCCGCCTGTCGGGAAATCAGGGCCTGGAATAAATTCCATCAATTCTTCAGTCGTGATGGCTGGGTTATCAGCCAATGCCAACACTGCATCAATGGTTTCACCCAAATGATGCGGTGGAATATTGGTCGCCATCCCAACTGCTATACCGGAAGTTCCGTTTACTAGCAAGTTCGGGAAACGGCTCGGCAAAACAATCGGCTCTTTTTCCTGGCCATCATAGTTATCTCTATAGTCAATTGTGTTTTTATTTAAGTCGCGCAGCAATTCCATGGAAATCTTCGACATTTTCGACTCCGTGTAACGCATCGCTGCAGCTGAATCTCCATCAACAGACCCGAAATTTCCGTGTCCGTCCACCAGCATATAGCGGTAACTGAAATCTTGTGCCATGCGGACCATGGTTTCATAAACAGCTGTGTCACCGTGAGGATGGTATTTACCAATAACGTCTCCCACAATACGCGCTGATTTTTTATAAGCTTTGTCTGAGGTAATCCCCAAATCGTACATTGCATAAAGAATGCGGCGGTGAACCGGTTTTAACCCGTCACGCACATCCGGCAAGGCACGGGATACGATTACGCTCATTGCATAATCCAAAAAAGAAGTTCGCATTTCCGTACTTATGTTTATTTCTTCAACACCACTGCTAGGCCGTTCAGCCATACCCGCAGCCTCCTCTCAACTCTACATCACTTAAACGTCCAGGTTTTTAACGTATTTCGCATTTTCTTCGATAAAGTTACGGCGTGGTTCAACGTCGTCTCCCATTAAGATGTGGAAGGTTTCGTCCGCTACCATTGCATCGTTTAACGTGACTTGCAGCAAAGTCCGGACATCCGGATCCATTGTCGTGTCCCATAGCTGTGTTGCGTTCATTTCTCCCAACCCTTTATACCGCTGAATATTCGGCTTTGGTGTTGGAGACAATTTTTCAAGTGCATCTTTTAATTGCTGATCTGTATACACGTAATCCACGTGCTTGCCTTGTTTGATCTGGAACAATGGCGGCTGGGCAATATAAATATAGCCAGCTTCAAGCAACGGGCGCATGTAACGGAACAAGAACGTCAGCAGCAAGGTACGGATGTGAGCTCCATCGACATCCGCATCAGTCATGATAACGACTTTATGGTAGCGTGCTTTTGCCAAATTGAATTCTTCACCGATTCCTGTGCCCAGCGCCGTAATGATGTTGCGAATTTCAGCATTGGTGAGAATACGGTCAAGGCGGGCTTTTTCTACGTTCAGGATTTTTCCTCGAAGCGGCAAAATGGCCTGGAAATGACGGTCACGGCCAGATTTGGCTGAGCCTCCCGCTGAGTCACCCTCAACGATGTAAATTTCACTGATTTTAGGATCGCGTGATGAACAGTCGGCCAGTTTACCTGGAAGACTTGAAACTTCCAGTACCGATTTGCGGCGTGTAAATTCACGGGCTTTTTTAGCAGCCATCCGTGCGTGTGAAGCCATAATTCCTTTTTCAATGATTTTTCGCGAAACGGATGGATTCTCCAATAAGAATCGTTCAAATCCGCCAGAGAATAAATTATTGACGATGGTGCTGACTTCCGTATTGCCTAATTTTGTTTTTGTCTGACCTTCAAATTGTGGATCCGGATGCTTAATCGAAATAATTGCAGTTAATCCTTCGCGCACATCGTCGCCCGTCAAATTGAGGTCCTGCTCTTTCAACATGCCATTTTTGCGGCCATAGTCATTGACTACACGCGTCAAAGCGGTTTTAAAGCCGGATTCATGCGTTCCGCCCTCGTGGGTATTGATATTATTGGCAAAAGAAAAAATATTGGCTGCATAGCCGGCATTGTATTGCATCGCAACTTCCACGGTAATGCCTTCCCTTTCAGCTTCGACGAAAATGGCTTCTTCGTGCAGCGGATCTTTTGTTTTGTTTAAATGCTCCACGTAGGACTTGATGCCGCCTTCAAAATGATAGACTTTTTCTTTTTCTTCCCCTTCGCGCTCATCTTTTACGACGATTTTTAAGCCACGGTTCAAATAAGCAAGTTCGCGCAGGCGATGATCTAAAATATCAAATTCATAAACTGTGGTTTCTTTGAAAATTTCCGCATCCGCTTTGAAACGGATCGTTGTGCCTGTATGATCGGAGTCTCCGATGACATGCAAGTCTTCGGTGACTGCACCGCGTTCAAATTTAATATAATGTCTTTTTTCATCACGGTTAACGTAAACTTCCGTTGTCTCAGACAAGGCATTTACTACTGAAGCACCTACACCGTGAAGGCCACCGGATACTTTATAGCCGCCGCCGCCAAACTTACCGCCGGCGTGCAGTACAGTCATGATAACTTCAACTGCCGGGCGTCCCATTTTTTCCTGCATGCCCACGGGAATTCCACGGCCGTTATCTTCCACGCGGATCCAGTTGTCAGGTTCAATCGCAACTTTGATTTCGGTACAGTGACCGGCCAAAGCTTCATCTATGCTATTGTCGACAATTTCCCATACTAAATGGTGAAGCCCTCTCGAACCCGTCGAACCAATATACATTCCGGGTCTTTTTCGAACAGCTTCCAATCCTTCTAATACTTGTATTTGACTCGCTTCATAGGACTCTTGTAAACCTTTTTCTTCCATAGCCATTCCACTCACCTGCTCTTTCTTACGCATTTCTAATCACTCGTGTCCGATAAAATTTTATAAGTGCAATCTTTACTTACAATCGGCCGCACAAAAGCAGCCGGCATCTTATTTTTGTATGGGATGACGGCAAACGTTCTAACTATTCGAAAGACATACTGCGCTAATCAACAGATTAACGCACAGTCACACCTTGACTGTGCCGTTGGTAACTTCAAAAAGACGGGCACTTTGGATTGTTTCGTGCTGGATGCCTTCGACACTTGTCGTTGTGACAAAGGTTTGGACAGACCCTTTAATCGTATTCAGTAAATGAGATTGTCTGTAATCATCTAATTCAGAAAGCACATCATCAAGCAACAGTACTGGCGCTTCTCCGACTTCCTGCTTGATTAACTCGATTTCAGCTAATTTTAAGGATAAAGCCGTGGTCCGCTGCTGTCCTTGCGAACCATAAGTCTGGACATCGTACCCATTAACAAAAAATTGGAGTTCGTCCCGGTGAGGACCTACGAGCGTCACTCCTCGTTCGATTTCCCGTTTCCGGACTTCTGCCAGTTTTTGCTCTAAAAAAGACGCCATTTCTGCAGGCGTCCATTCGGGCTTTAAACCACTGATCGGTTGATAGCGGATTTGAAGTTGTTCCAGCCCTCGGGAAATGCCGTGATGGATCGGTTCGGCCCATTTCTGCAAAAGTTCCATAAACTGATACCGTTTGCGGATGATTTTGACAGCCGATTCGATAAATTGTTCTGTATAGACATCAAACATGACATCATTGATGGTTTGTTTCCCATAATGTTGCTTCAATATATGGTTTCTTTGTTTAAGCAGTTTTTGATAAGTAACCAAATCATGCAAATACACCGGAGAAATCTGGCCAATTTCCATATCAATAAAACGTCTCCGTACTTGCGGGCTTCCTTTGACCAAGTGCAAATCTTCAGGTGCAAACATGACAACGTTTAATTGGCCAACATAATCGCTCAGCCTGCGCTGTTCGAGATGATTGACTTTTGCTTTTTTCCCTTTTTTTGACAAGGTAATTTCAAGGGGAAGTTTGCCGTATTTACGGAAAACATCAGCTTTAATTTTACCATATTCGGCCTCCCAACGGACCAATTCTTTGTCATTGGATGTACGGTGGGATTTAGCCATGGATAAAACATACAAGGATTCCATGATATTGGTTTTACCTTGTGCATTTTCTCCTATAAAGACGTTGATCTCTGGAGAAAATTCCAGCTCTAACGATTCATAGTTTCGATAATTGACAAGCTCGAGACGGTCAATCCGCATCGAAGCTCATGCCTTCAGCGGTCACAATACGAAAATCTCCAAACTCTGGAATATTCACCAGATCATTTGGACGTAGCTTGCGCCCTCTGCGGTTTTCAGCTTCACCATTTACAAAAACTTCGTGTTCGCCTAAAAACCATTTGGCCATTCCGCCTGAACTTATTGTATCCGTCATTTTTAACAATTGCCCAAGTGTTATATATTCAGTCTCAATCCCGATTTCTCTCAAAATGCACTCATCCTTCGATTCATAGTCTATCCCTCTATTTTACCCTATTTTAGCTAAAAAGTAAAAAGGATAGCCTAGATGGCTATCCTGGGGGTCTGTTTTAAATTTAATATGTTCGGACGGGAAGAATCAGCTGCAAAATCGAGTCGTCCAACGCTGATTTCAAAATGAACGGACGCATCGCTCCAGTAAACTGAATGACCACATCTTGTCCATCGATTGCTTTTAATGCATCCATCATAAATTTAGCGCTAAAAGAGATTTTCAGTTCTTCTCCTTCAATGCTGTGAGCCTGCAGCTGCTCTTCTACTTTCCCTACTTCAGGTGAGTTAGAAGAAACTTCTACTTCGTTTCCAGCGCTTGCTGAAAAACGAACAACGTTATTGCGTTCTTCCCTTGCGAGCAATGACGCCCGGTCAATTGCCTGCAGGAGCGAACGGCCGTTTACAGTTACGGTAGTTTTATATTCTGCCGGGATTAAACGAGTTGTATCCGGATAGTTCCCTTCTAATAGACGGGAAAAGAAAAGAATGTGCTTAGATTTGAATAAAACTTGCTGATTGGTCATAACGATTTCAACAGCTTCAGAAGTGTCATCCAAAATTTTATTCAACTCAGTCAAACTTTTCCCAGGAATTACAACGCTGTATTCCCCTTCTGGCAAAGTTTCCAATTTCGTTTTACGGCGAGCCAGTCGGTGACTGTCAGTTGCTACACAAACAAGTTCTCCATCTTTTACTTCCCAATGGACGCCTGTTAAGACAGGACGCGTTTCAGAACTTGATACCGCAAAGACTGTTTCACGGTTAATGGTTTTTAGCAGATCTGCCGGAATCGTAAACAGGCGGTCATCTTGAATATCCGGTAATTGTGGATAATCCATTGAATCCAAGCCAATTAGGTGGAATTCGGATTTTCCTGAACGGATATGCGTTTGGAAATTCCCTGTAATTTCGATTTCTACTTCATTTGTCGGCAGCTTACGAATGATTTCGCCGAATACCTTAGCTTGAAGAACAATGCTTCCTCCATCTGTTACTTGGATGATTTGTTCTCCATCTTCTTCTGCTGGGATAAATGTTTGGATCGTGATATCAGAATCACTGCCCGTCAATCTCATTCCATCTGAAGAAACATCCATTTTAATTCCCGTTAAGATCGGAATTGTGGTTTTTGAACTTACTGCTTTCATTACATCGTTTAATCCTTCAACTAATCGCTCACGTTTTATCTCGAATTTCATTCTCGAACCTCGCTTATATATATATTTTATTTAAGGGCTTTTAAAGTAATAGTAGTAGTAGGGGCTGTGAATATGTGGATAAGCCACTTAGAGCCAATAAAAGCAGCTTATCCACATGTAGACAGCCTGTGCATAAACTGCTTGCTAATTTATTGGGTTATCCACAACTCTTTTTACTTGCCAAGCGCACTTTTGATGTCCTTGACGTCTTGCTGAAGCTGCTGATTGTCTTTCAGCATTTTAGAAATTTTGTCATGTGCGTGAATAACCGTTGTGTGATCGCGTCCGCCAAATTCCTCGCCAATTTTAGGCAAAGAGAAATCCGTCATTTCACGGGACAGGTACATAGCGACCTGGCGTGGGTAGGCAATATCTTTTGTGCGGCGTTTTGTTTTAAAATCTTCTAATTTGACGTTAAACTGCTCACCGACTGCGTTTTGGATGTCCAAAATGGTAATAACTTTCGGTTTTGAGTTCGGCATAATATCTTTTAAAGCTTCTGCAGCTAGTTCAGCACTCATGTCGCGGTTGATCAAAGAGGAATAAGCCACAACGCGGATTAAGGCCCCTTCAAGTTCGCGAATATTCGAGTCGATGGAATTGGCGATGTACGTCATGACGTCGTTTGGAATATCCAATCCATCTGCTTTTGCTTTTTTGCGCAAAATTGCAATTCGTGTTTCCAAGTCAGGCGGTGTAATGTCCGTGATCAAGCCCCATTCAAAGCGGGAGCGAAGTCGGTCTTCCAGTGTCGGGATCTCTTTTGGAGGCCGATCACTGGAAATAATGATCTGTTTGGATTCTTCGTGCAAGGTGTTGAATGTATGGAAAAATTCTTCCTGTGTCTGCTCTTTGCCCGCTAAAAACTGAATATCGTCAATAAGAAGAATGTCGACACCCCTGTATTTGTCGCGGAATTCGCCTGTTTTGTTGTCACGAATGGAATTGATGAATTCGTTTGTAAACTTTTCCGAAGACAAGTAAACCACTTTGGCATTCGGATTGTGTTCCAGGACATAATGTCCAATTGCGTGCATTAAATGCGTCTTGCCAAGTCCAACTCCCCCATAGATAAACAGCGGGTTATAAGCTTTTGCCGGTGCTTCGGCCACGGCCAAAGATGCGGCATGGGCAAAGCGGTTGCCTGAACCAATTACAAACGTATCGAAAGTATATTTCGGATTCAGCATGCCAGGCAAAAACTCTTGCTGCTGGTCTTGTCCCGGTTTAACTCGAGGTGCAGGGAGTTGAAAATCATCCATATCCTGATCTTTGGGCACAACAAATTTGATCATCATATCATCACCGGTGGAATCCGATAAAATTCCAGTAATCAAGTGTACGTAGTGGTTTTCCAACCAATCACGTGCAAACGAATTCGGTGCTGAAATAGTGACTGTATCATCCTGGTAGGATAAAAGTTTTGTCGATTTTAACCACGTTTCAAAACTTGGTTTGGAGATTTTAGTTTCAACTTGGGCTAAGACACTCGACCAAAGTTCGTCTAAGTGTTCCAATAGCTCTTCTCCTTTATATATAACTATATTTTAAAGTATATCATACACAAAATCACAGCTTGTGGATAACATTTGCAAACAAGGTGGTGAATAACTATCCACACCTTACCCACAATTTGTGGATAACTTATTTAGGGTGAAAACTATTAACAAGTGAAAACAAGTTAATGTTACCAAAAAAGATGAGACAATACAAGAAGTTCTTTAAGTTATCCACACATCTTTTTTTGCTCACACCAGAACTATCCACAAGGGGTTTGTATGTTAAAAAACTGTAGATAAGGCATGTGGATAAATATTTTTGAGAAAAAAATAGTGCACAGGCCATCAAGAGAGAAAGGAATGATCTGTGTATAACTTAAAAGGGAAGGAGGAGGGAGATTCAGAAGGCTTTTACAATAAGACGTTGACATTTATACCCGTACGCCTTTATAATAGTCGAGACTGTCTTTAGTAAAAATAGTTAACTCTTATTATAGGAGGTGTCACATATGACATTGCGCACATACCAACCAAATACACGCAAACACAGCAAAGTACACGGCTTCAGAGCACGTATGAGCACAAAAAACGGACGCAGAGTAATAGCTGCACGCCGTCGTAAAGGAAGAAAAGTATTATCAGCTTAAGTCCACTGACCGCATCAGTGGTCTTTTTTTCTTTTCTGCACGTTTTTGTCGGAAAAGCATTAAAATAAGCAGGTGAAAGAATGAACAAGCACCAACGGATCAAGAAGAACAAAGAATTTCAGCAAATATTTAAAAGAGGAAAATCTTTTGCGAATCGGCAGTTCATTGTTTACGTATTAAAAGATGAACAAACCGAATTTCGCTTAGGATTGTCCGTCAGCAAAAAAGTAGGGAACGCAGTCGCCCGCAACCGCATTAAACGCTATATCCGGCAAACTTTCTTGGAATTGAAAGATGACTTATTGCCGAATGCAGACTACATTATTATCGCCCGACCACAGGCGGCCACATTGGATTTTCACGAAAGCAAGAAAAGTCTTGAACATGTATTGAAGATCGCACGCGCATTGCCCAGGAAGTAGAAGACAACACAGAATAGATGTTATTATAGAAGTAATTGAAATTAGTTTGGGGGAAGAAGGGTGAATAAGAAATTAGTTTTGCTTATTTCACTGATTGCAGTAACGTTGCTGCTTTCTGGCTGTACCGAGTTTGATCAGCCGATCAGTGACCAGAGTGAAGGGTTTTGGAATGAATTTATCGTTTGGCCATTGGTATCAGCCATTGTATTCTTCAAAGATTTGCTGGGAACTTACGGCTTCGGAATTATCGCAGTTACAGTCATCATCCGGTTGGTAATGCTGCCATTGATGATCAAACAAACGAAAAGTTCAAAACGTATGCAGGAAGTACAGCCTGAGCTTGTGAAGTTGAAAGAAAAGTACAAGTCAAAAGATGCCGTTACGCAGCAGAAGTACCAAAAAGAAATGATGGCGCTGTTCCAAGAAAAAGGCGTGAATCCAATGGCGGGTTGTTTGCCTGTATTGATTCAAATGCCGGTTCTGATCGGTTTCTATCATGCAATCAGCCGCATGAACAGCACACCTGAAATCGATTTGGGCTCATTTCTGATTTTCCCACTGGCAGAACCAAGCATTATTTTAGCTATTATTGCTGGATTGATGCAGTTTATCGTTTTGCGCACGGGTCCAACAATGGACAATCCGCAAATGAAAATCATGATGTATTTCATGCCGGTAATGATTATCGGATTTGGTATTGTCTTGCCATCCGCACTAACACTTTATTGGGTTATCGGGAATATCATTTCGCTTATCCAAAACTTGTTCATCTACCGTCCATGGGAGAAAAAAGAAGTACCTCAGCAGCAACCTGTTAAAACGAAAGCAGGAGGGGTTAAAAAGTGAAACAGATTACGCAAACGGGTCCAACTGTTGAAAACGCGATATCTGAAGCATTAGAAAAACTCCAAGTTACACGTGAAGAAGTAAGCATAGAAGTTATTCAGGAAGAAAAAAAGGGGTTCTTCGGTTTCGGCGCCAAAAAAGCAGAAGTTGAAGTTACTGTTATTGAAAAAAACCCGCTTCCTGAAAAAGAAAAATCGAATGCTGCAGCAGAAAAAGCGGTTGAAATCGACGAAATACTTGAGGTTTCGCCTGCAAAAGAGGAACAAGCGGAAGAAATTCCTGCAATCTCGAATGAACAGGCGATTCAAGAAACAAAAAACTACATCCAATCGATTGCTAAAGGGATGAAAATCGATGATTTATCGATTACTCATGAGCATCGAGGCAAAAAAGTTAGTTTTTATTTGGAAAGTGACAAAGTCGCCATGCTGATCGGCAAACGAGGACAAACTTTGAACTCTCTTCAGCAGCTGGCACAGCTTGTTGCCAACAAATACTCCAACCAATTCATGATGGTTCAACTGGACGCTGAGAATTACCGTGAACGCCGCCAGGAGACGCTGGAGCAATTGGCGGATCGAATGGCCGACAAAGCCATTCGGACCGGTGGACGGGTTCAGTTTGAACCGATGCCATCATACGAGCGAAAAGTCATTCACCAAGCATTATCAAGACGTTTAGACATTGATACGCATTCGGAAGGGAAAGACCCCAACCGTTATCTCGTCATTGAACCACATAAATAAGATGAAGTCCGCCGACATGGCGGGCTTTTTTTATGCCGAATTAATGAAATTTATCAAAACAAAGCACTGTGTCTTTTGATTTCGAGTACTTTATGCTATTGTAGTATGTTAGAAAGCCATGTGCATTTACTGGTTGTCCACATGTGGACAACTTTTTTAGAGTGTAAATTAAAGTTATGAACATATATTTTGGCATTCGGGTTGTTGCGCTGCTTTGTTTTTTATCCACAGCTGGCGCTGCTGCTTTTCTCAAAAGGGGGAACCATCATGGAATTCGATACAATTGCTGCCATATCAACACCGAGCGGAGAGGGAGCAATCGCGATTGTTCGTCTGAGCGGTCCGGAAGCTGTTGCTATTGCAGATAAGCTGTTTCGGGCTGCCAGTAAGAAAGCATTGGCTGCTCAACCTACCCATACCATCCATTACGGTCATCTTGAAGATCCGGCAACAGCGGAAGTAGTGGAAGAAGTTATGGTGTCGCTGATGAAAGCGCCCAAAACGTTCACACGTGAAGATGTTATTGAAATCAACTGCCACGGCGGAATTGTATCGGTCAATCGAGTGCTCGAGCTAGCATTGCGTGCAGGAGCCAGGCTTGCGGAGCCAGGCGAGTTCACAAAACGGGCATTTTTGAATGGCCGCATTGATTTGTCCCAGGCAGAAGCCGTTATGGACCTGATTCGTGCGAAGACGGACCGTGCCATGGATGTTGCACTCAACCAGATGGAAGGGAAACTGTCGAAACTGATTGGGACGCTGCGTCAGGCCCTGTTGGAATCGATTGCCCAAATGGAAGTGAATATTGATTACCCGGAATATGACGATGTAGAAGAAATGACGCGTCCAATTATGCTGGAAAAATCAAAATGGGTCCGTTCGGAAATTGATAAATTGCTGAAGACATCCTCGCAAGGGAAAATTTTGCGAGAAGGACTTTCAACCGTCATTTTGGGGCGTCCCAATGTTGGGAAATCTTCTCTATTAAACAGTTTGGTTCAGGAAAATAAAGCCATTGTCACAGAAATAGCGGGAACAACCCGTGATATAATAGAAGAATACGTAAATGTCCGCGGTGTGCCGCTGCGCTTGGTCGATACGGCAGGAATTCGGGAAACCGAAGACATTGTCGAACGGATTGGCGTTGAACGGTCACGTAAAGTGTTGAAAGAAGCCGATTTGATTCTTTACGTATTAAATTATGCAGAATCATTGACTCCTGAAGACGAGCTGCTGTTTGAAACGGTAAAAGATATGGACTATATTGTCGTTATCAATAAAACCGATTTGCCGCAAAAAATCGATCTGGAACAGGTGCAGAAACTGGCCGGTGATAAATTACTGGTGACAACTTCCCTAATCGAAGAAGAAGGCATCGATCAGCTTGAAGAAGCCATCGCTGACTTGTTTTTCCAAGGGGAAATCGAAGCAGGGGACATGACCTATGTGTCCAATGTGCGCCACATTGCATTGCTGCATCAGGCTCACCAAACCATCTCAGATGCCATAAATGCGGCTGAAATGGAAGTTCCTGTAGATATGATTCAAATTGATGTCACTCGAACATGGGAAATTCTTGGGGAAATTATTGGAGACACCGCAGATGACGGCCTCCTGAACCAGTTATTCTCTCAGTTCTGTCTAGGGAAATAAAACTCGAAGGGAATGAACGAACATGCCACAATACGAAGCAGGCACGTTCGATGTCATCGTAGTAGGAGCTGGACATGCAGGAGCAGAAGCTGCTCTTGCCTCAGCACGAATGGGCGCTAAAACGCTTGTTTTGACGATGAATCTGGATATGATCGCATTTATGCCATGCAACCCATCCATTGGTGGGCCCGCAAAAGGCATTGTTGTACGTGAAATTGACGCACTTGGCGGAGCCATGGGACGCGTTATCGATAAAACACACATTCAAATGAGAATGTTGAATACAGCAAAAGGACCGGCTGTCCGCGCGCTGCGTGCACAAGCCGACAAAGTGCTTTACCAGCAGGAAATGAAACGCCTGATGGAAGAAGAACCAAATTTAACGTTGCACCAGGGCATCGCTGAAGAATTAGTTGTCGAAGATGGCAAAATCCAAGGATTGATCACGCAAGCAGGGGGCATTTACCGTGCTAATTCCGTCGTTATTACGACCGGAACATTCCTGCGCGGCGAAATCATCATCGGGGATCTGCGTTATTCAAGCGGACCGAACAATCAGCAGCCTTCCATTAAATTGGCAGAAAATCTGGAGAAGCTCGGCTTTGAAACGGTTCGTTTTAAAACGGGAACGCCTCCACGTGTCAACAGCAACAGCATTGACTACAGCAAAACCGAAATTCAGCCTGGCGATGATGTGCCGCGTGCCTTCAGCTACGAAACCACTGAATACATCACCGATCAGCTGCCATGCTGGTTGACTTATACAAACGAACAGACGCATCAAGTCATTGACGACAATCTTCACCTGTCGCCAATGTATTCGGGAATGATTAAAGGAACTGGACCGCGCTATTGTCCTTCGATTGAAGATAAAGTCGTCCGTTTCAACGATAAACCGCGCCATCAGATTTTCTTGGAGCCTGAAGGCCGTAATACGCGTGAGGTTTACGTACAAGGCCTTTCAACCAGTTTGCCTGAACATGTTCAGCGGAAGCTCTTAGAATCGATTCCGGGGCTTGAGAAGGCTGAAATGATGCGTGCTGGCTACGCCATCGAATATGATTCCATCGTACCAACGCAATTATGGCCGACATTGGAGTCAAAACGGATTGAAAATCTTTATACAGCAGGGCAGATCAACGGAACTTCCGGCTACGAAGAAGCAGCTGGCCAAGGACTGATGGCTGGGATCAATGCAGCAGCTAAAGTGCTCGGCAAAGAAGAAGTTATTTTGAGCCGTTCGGATGCTTATATCGGTGTTTTGATCGATGATTTAGTGACAAAAGGAACCAATGAACCTTATCGTTTGCTGACTTCCCGTGCAGAATACCGGTTATTGCTGCGCCACGATAACGCAGACATACGGTTGACTGAACTGGCTTATGCAATCGGCATGGTCAAAGAAGAACGCTACGTGAAGTTCCTGGCGAAAAAAGAGCGCATTGAAGAAGAAATCAAACGCTTGAGAGGCATTATAATCAAGCCTAATGAAATCACCCAGCAAGTGATCCGGGACGCTGGAGGCAGTGAATTGAAAGATGGCATTCGCGGAGCGGATTTGTTGAAACGCCCAGAAATGACATACGACATGATTTCACAGCTGACTGCCTCAACCGTAGAGCTTGAAGATGAAGTCAAAGAACAAGTCGAAATTCATATTAAATACGAAGGCTATATCGAAAAATCATTGCAGCAAGTTGATAAACTCAAGAAGATGGAAAACAAGAAAATTCCGGAAAATATTGATTATCATGCAATTTCGGGAATTGCGACCGAAGCACGCGGCAAGCTGACAGAGGTTCGTCCGCTGTCGATTGCACAGGCTTCCCGCATCTCCGGCGTAAATCCGGCTGACATATCCATCTTATTGGTGTATATTGAACAAGGAAAGATTGCGAAAATCTCAGTTTGATCTTAAAGGCATAAGCTAGACAACAAAATGGGCTGGCGCATACCAGTCCATTTTCTTTTACATAGAACGCCCGTGAAAAAGAGGGAGGAAGCCAGCTTGAATGAACAACAGTTTAAAGAGGCCCTCAGTGAAAAGGGGATCCTTTTGACCGAGCAGCAGCTAGAGCAATTTCGAATTTACTACAAGGAATTGGTTGAATGGAACGAAAAAATGAACCTGACAGCAATAACAGAGCAACCAGCCGTTTACTTAAAACACTTTTATGATTCGATCAGTGCCGCATTCTATTTGGATTTCACAAAGTCGATGAAACTTTGCGATGTCGGAGCGGGAGCCGGATTCCCCAGCATTCCACTAAAAATTTGTTTTCCTCATATTGAAGTGACGATTGTCGATTCATTGAACAAGCGCATTCAGTTTCTGGAGCATTTGAGCAGTAAGCTTGAACTTAATAAGATGCAATTCGTCCATTCAAGAGCAGAAGATTTTGGACAGTCACTGCACCGTGAAAGCTATGATTTGGTAACAGCGCGTGCTGTAGCTCGATTGTCAGTTTTGGCTGAATTATGTGTCCCACTTGTTAAAAAGGGTGGAGTATTTGCGGCCATGAAAGCTGCATCTGCTGCAGACGAATTGGGCGACGCGGAAAAAGCATTGCAGAAACTTGGGGTGGAATTGGAAGCTGTACATTCATTCCTTTTGCCGATAGAAGAAAGTGAACGCTATATCCAAGTTTTCAAGAAGTTCAAAGAAACGCCAAGAAAATACCCACGAAAAGCGGGCATTCCTAATAAATCTCCCATTTCTTAATGTTTCACGTGAAACAATTTACTCTTTAAGGAATATCGGTGATCTAGATTCAGCAGTAAAGTGAGCAAGTAAAAGGTGGTGCTTGAGGATGAAAAGTCCTTTTTCCCGTTTCTTCGGAGGCGGCGATAAAGCAAATGAGACAGCGAAGAAAGAAGCGACAGAACCTAAGTCTTCAGAAGAAGTATTAAAATTGCCACTCGATAAAATACACGCCAATAAGTTTCAGCCAAGAACCGTATTTGATCAAGAGAAGATTGAAGAACTGGCACGAACGATTCATGTTCACGGCGTCATCCAGCCGATTGTCGTTCGGAAATCTGATACTGAAGGGGAATACGAAATCATTGCTGGAGAACGGCGTTTCCGTGCCATGAAGTCCTTGGATTGGAAGGAAGTCCCGGCAATCCTTCGCAATCTCAGTGATAAAGAAACTGCTTCCATTGCCTTAATAGAAAACCTGCAACGGGAAGAGTTGACATCAATTGAAGAAGCTCATGCCTATCAAAATCTGCTGGAGATTCAGGAAATTACGCAGGAGGCACTGGCGCAGCGCCTTGGCAAAGGACAGTCAACGGTAGCCAATAAGCTACGGCTTTTGAAATTGCCTGAAGAAATTCAAACGGCTTTGCTCAATCGGTTATTGACGGAGCGGCATGCAAGAGCGCTGTTGCAAGTCAAGGATGCCGAAGCACAGAAAAAGCTATTCGATGAAACAATCGAAGAAAGCTTGAATGTAAAACAGCTGGAAGCAAAAGTGACGAAGCTGCTTTCGGACGATCCCCAAAAGCCAAAGTCTCGCAGAAAAGCAGTTAGTCGAGACGTACGAATTGCAATGAACACCATTAAACAGTCTTTGGATATGGTTTCCCAAAGTGGCATCGATTTGACCACAGAGGAAGAAGAACATGAAGAATATTATCAAATCACAGTGAAAATTCCAAAAAAGAAATTATAAAGTGCTCTTTCCAGTATGGAAAGAGCTTTTTTAATGGCTTTGTCATCGTATTGTTGAAAAATTTTGATACAATAAAGAAATGGGAGCCTAACAGAATGGCTAAAATACTGGTTCCGCAGTAAAATGAAGAGAAGATTAAAGAAAGTTGGTGCAAGTGTGGGTAGAACTATTGCGATCGCCAATCAAAAGGGCGGCGTAGGAAAAACAACGTCTTCAGTGAACTTAAGTGCCTGCCTTGCTTATTTAGGCAAAAAAGTTCTATTAATAGATATAGATCCTCAAGGAAATGCCACTAGCGGAGTAGGGGTAAACAAAGGGGATGTCAATCAGTGCATTTACGAAGTGTTAATTGACGATGTCGATGTAAAAAGCACAATTATGGAAACAAAAGTAGAAAATTTGCATGTGGTTCCTGCCACAATTTCTCTTGCGGGTGCTGAAATTGAGTTGGTGTCGACCATTTCAAGAGAAGCACGCCTGAAAAATGCCTTGGAAGAAGTCAAAGATATGTACGATTACATAATCATTGATTGCCCGCCTTCATTAGGATTGCTGACATTAAATTCCTTAACAGCGTCTGATGCCATTATTATTCCTGTGCAATGCGAGTACTATGCGTTAGAAGGACTAAGCCAATTATTAAGTACTATTCGCTTAGTGCAAAAGCATTTAAATCATGATTTAATGATTGATGGTGTCCTATTAACAATGCTGGATGCGCGGACAAACTTGGGAATTCAAGTAATCGAAGAAGTAAAAAAATATTTCCAGGACAAAGTCTACAAAACAATCATTCCAAGAAACGTAAGATTGAGTGAAGCACCGAGCCACGGAGAGCCAATTATTATTTATGATCCAAAATCCAGAGGCGCAGAAGTGTATTTAGAATTGGCGAAGGAAGTGATTCATAATGGCTAAAGGATTGGGAAAAGGCATTAATGCATTGTTTCCAGGTGAGACAATCAATGAAGCAGACAAAGTGAACCAAATCAGTGTCGGTGAAATCCGGACGAATCCTTACCAACCAAGAAAAATTTTCGATCAGGCTGCATTAGAAGAATTGGCGGAATCCATTAAAGAACATGGAATTTTACAGCCGATTGTTGTGAGAAAAGCTGGTGATAAATTTGAGCTGGTTGTAGGAGAACGCCGATTCCGCGCAGCCAAATTGATTAAATTAAAAGAAGTTCCAGCCATTATTAAAGAGTTGACCGATCAACAAATGATGGAACTTGCTATATTAGAAAACCTTCAACGGGAAGATTTAACGCCGATTGAAGAAGCAGAAGCCTACCAGAAATTGATGGAAGCTTTAAACTTAACCCAAGAACAGCTTGCTTTCCGCTTAGGCAAGAGTCGTCCTCATATTGCCAACCATGTCCGTCTTTTGGCTTTGCCTCAAAATGTCCGCAAACTTATCTCTGATAAAGAGTTGTCAATGGGACATGGACGTACGTTATTGGGGTTAAGAAGCAAAAAACTGATTCCTGAAACAGCAGAAAAGGTAGTCAAAGAAAACTTGAATGTTCGTCAACTTGAGAATTTAGTTCAACGTTTAAATGAAGATGTTCCACGTGAAACAATTGAAAAAAAGAAAGATATTTTTATAGAAGAAAAACAATCTGAACTTAGAGATCGCTTCGGTACAAATGTGCAAATTAAGAAAAACAAGAACAAAGGCAAAATTGAAATCGAGTTTTTCTCGGAAGATGATTTGGAACGTATTTTAGAATTGTTAAGCTAAAGAGTGCCTATTTCCCAAAAGGGGAATAGGTTCTGTTTTTGAAAAAGAGTATGTGCAATAACTAAAGTGCAGGGACTTATTCTTTTAAAAAGAGGGAGAAGAGAATAAGTTGATAAAAAGAACCTTGTAAGGGGGAGAAGCAGTGGTTCTGTTTGGGACGTTGATCAATGCGCTTTTAATTGTTGTGGGAACCATTTTAGGAAGGGCTCTACGTAATATTCCTGAAAAAATGAAAGAAACGGTCATGTACGTTATTGGGCTGGCCGTAGTTGTCCTTGGACTGCAAATGGGATTTGAGAGCCAAAATTTCGTTATTGTCATCATTAGCTTAGTGCTGGGGGCCGTTCTTGGGGAATGGTCAAACATAGATGGTAAACTAAATGCATTTGGCCATTGGATTGAACGCATGCTGGGAGCAAAGGAAAGCAAAGGCAGCATCGCCCAAGGTTTTGTTACCGCAACATTGATTTTTGTCATAGGTGCGATGGGAATCATTGGAGCAATGGAAAGCGGCTTGAGCAATGAACATGGAGTCTTGATTTCGAAAGGGATTATTGATGGTTTTACGTCCATCGTTCTGGCCTCTACGCTCGGCTTTGGCGTTTTGCTCGCCGCTATTCCGGTATTTGTGTACCAAGGTTTGATTGCTTTGTTTGCAACTCAAATTAGTTTGGCCATCCCTGCGGATGCACTTGACATGTTCATCATGGAAATGAGTGCAACGGGTGGAGTTATGATCGCAGCCATTGGTTTGAATATGATGGGGGTCACAAAAATTAGAGTAGCAAACTTGTTGCCGGGAATATTGGTAGTTGGAATCGTGGTTACGGTTATTTATAAATTTAATTTGATGTGAAGGTGAAAGAGTGAATGTTGAAAAAATAACAGAGCAAGTAATGGGTGTTCTTTCAGATGAAGCAATGTGGATAGGCTTAGTCGTTATTTTTCTAAAAGTGATTTTGATAACGGTAGCAGCGGTGATTTTAGTGAAAGTGCTGCGTGTATTGATCCGCAAGACTTTTTCGGTCCGAATTAAAGGCCCGATGCTGTATAACGAACGGCGGCAGCAAACCTTATCGAAACTATTATCGAATGTCGTGGCCTATGTAGTTTATTTCATAGCAGGTGTTTCGATTCTGTCGACGTTTACCATTGATATTACCGGTTTGATTGCCGGTGCAGGGGTGTTGGGTCTGGCAATCGGTTTTGGTGCTCAAAACTTGGTGCGGGATGTTATCACCGGTTTCTTTATTATTTTTGAAGATCAGTTTTCGGTAGGGGATTATGTTCGCATCGGCGCGGCTGAAGGAACTGTGGAAGAGATTGGATTGCGGACGACAAAAGTAAAAGCGTGGACCGGTGAATTGTTTATTTTTCCGAATGGCACGATTACGGATGTTGTAAACTTTTCCATCCATAATTCCATTGCAGTGGTCGACGTCAATATTTCGTATGAATCGGATATTACACGCGTTGAGAGTTTAATTATGGAGTTTTTGGACAGCTTGCAAGACCGCTATGAACAAATCATTAAACCGGCGGAACTATTGGGTGTCCAAAACTTAACGACAACTGAAATTGTCATGCGTATCACCGCAGAAACTTTGCCAATGCAGCATTTTGCTGTGGCCCGAGGGATGCGCCGTGATTTGAAGGATTTCCTGGATCAGCGCGGTGTTGAAATTCCTTACCCGCGTATGGTAATGATGCAGCGTTCTCCGGAAGAAGCTGCAACCGCAAAAGATGTGAAAGTTTAAAAGAGGGAGGCAAACTCATGGAGATGAAAGAGTTTGGACTGAACGATGTAGTTGAAATGAAAAAAGGCCACCCGTGTGGAGCCAATGCCTGGAAAATTATCCGTATGGGAGCTGACGTCCGCATTAAATGTGAGGGCTGCCAGCACAGCGTTATGCTGCCTCGTGTGGAATTCAACAAAAAGATGAAAAAAGTTTTGGTTAAAGCCGAAGCGGAATGAAAAATGGACAATTTCAAGTTTCGTTCTTATAATGAAATGGTTGTGTAAAAAATAATTCGTTTGATATAGAGGAAAGGTTGTGAATCCTATGGCATTAACTGCAGGGATTGTAGGATTACCAAACGTGGGGAAATCCACATTATTTAATGCAATTACGAAAGCGGGAGCCGAGGCGGCAAACTACCCGTTCTGTACAATAGATCCAAACGTCGGGATTGTCGAAGTTCCAGATGAGCGTCTGAACAAATTGACAGAATTAGTGGATCCGAAAAAAACTGTACCAACAGCTTTCGAGTTTACTGATATTGCAGGAATTGTTGAGGGCGCCAGCAAAGGCGAAGGTCTGGGCAACAAGTTCTTGTCTCACATTCGCGAAGTTGATGCAATTTGCCAAGTGGTTCGCTGCTTTGCAGACGACAATATCACGCATGTAACTGGTAAAGTAGACCCGATTTCCGATATTGAAGTCATTAACCTGGAATTGGTGTTGGCGGATATGGAAAGCATCGAAAAGCGTATTGTGCGTGCTGCAAAATTGATCAAACAAAGAGACAAAGATGCAGTTGCAGAAGAACCTGTCTTGATGAAACTACGTGAAGCTTTTGAAAACGGCGATTTGGCGCGTTCGATCGAATTCACAGAAGATGAGCTGCAGATTGCCAAAGGATTCAACTTATTGACACTCAAACCAATGCTTTATGTAGCAAACGTTTCAGAAGATGAGATCGCAGATGCCGATAACAACGAATACGTTCAAAAGGTTCGCGAATTCGCAGCCAAAGACAATGCCGATGTTATCGTAATTTGCGCGAAAATCGAAGAAGAAATGGCTGAACTGGAAGACGAGGAAAAAGAAATGTTCCTTGAAGAGCTGGGCATTAAAGAATCTGGGTTGGATCAATTGGTTAAAGCTTCATACAGCCTTCTTGGATTAGCCACTTACTTTACGGCCGGCGTTCAAGAAGTACGTGCATGGACATTCAAAAAAGGCATGAAAGCACCACAATGTGCCGGCGTTATCCACTCTGACTTCGAACGCGGATTTATCCGTGCCGAAACGGTTGCTTACGAAGAACTGGTTGAAGCCGGATCAATGGCATCAGCGAAAGAAGCCGGAAAAGTGCGTCAAGAAGGCAAAGAATACATCGTCAAAGACGGCGACGTTATGTTATTTAGATTTAATGTCTAAAAGCGAGGATGGCCGTCAAGGTTCGACAGGTATAAGGCGGACCAGCAGAGTGGCGTTCTTTGCCACGTCGCTGGGGTGACTTATGACCCGAGAATCTGGCCACCGCAGCTGGATAGAACTAAAAGCGGAGGCGCCTGTCCAGTCCCGACAAGCGCTGGAGACCTTGCAGGTAATGGCGTATTTTGCCATTGCAGGCAGGGTCGAAGCGACTCGAGGGACTAGGCGCCGCAGCTAGATATACTAAAAGCGGAAACGACAGCTGGAACACGAAGTACCAAAAACTAAAAAAAACCGGGTGCAGTGCTGCATCCGGTTTTTGCATGGAGGAATAGGAAATGTTGTTATTTGCATACGGAACGCTGAAACGCGGCGGGAAGTATCATTGTTATTTGGAAGAAGCGGAATTAGTGGAAGAACAAGCGACGGCAAAAGGAAGCCTATACGATACTGGAATGGGCTATCCGGCCATGGCATTAACGGGCAGCGGGCAGGTTGAAGGGGAAGTCTATGAAATTCCGGATGTGTTGTGGCCGGCATTGGATTACTTGGAAGATTACGCTGGTAACCCTGATACGGATTTATATGAAAAAACGACCATTGAGGTAGAAGCAGGCGGCAAATCTCTGGAAACAGTTGTGTATGTTGCAAAAGATAAAAAACTGCTGAAACAGCATATTCCAACAGGAACGTGGGAAGTCGAACAATTTGTACGATAGAAAAAAGCGCCGCTGCTAGTCGGCGCTTTCGGATTCAGGATAGTGATCGTAAACATGAAGGCGCGGCAGTGCAGGGTCATCAATGATCCAGGCCGCGTTTTTTTCTTTGCGCAATTCTCGGTACATGATAAAATCTCCAAACGCTCCCGCAGTCAGCATGGCACCCAGCAGCACCAATACTTGGCTGTCAAACCAAAATCCCAAAACTGTCGGGATGAAGGCAGTGGTCCAAAATGGCAGCAGCATCACTTTGCGCATGGCGCGATTTTGGACGGGGTGTGTGGTGGTGGCATAAGCGATGCCCATTTTCAGGTTGAAGCCGTAATTCAATGAAGAAACCGGGACTTTTCCAAAAAGGACAAAGCCAATCAAATGGAAAACTTCATGAACCACAATCAACACTGCGTAGCCCACTGCAAAGAAGAGGATTCCACTCAAAGAAAAATGGAATGCTAAAGGCTCGTTTAAAAAATGGTAGGCCGTTGCAAATGCGACCAGCAAAAACAGGTTGAACCAAAGGGCTTTGGGAGCTATTTCATCCATTTTTAACTCAATGATGTGGGAAGGGGTCATAGCTTCACGTCCTTCTGTGTCTGTACAAAAAGTATAGAGGATTTCTCCTGCAAAATCATGCTTGCGAGCCTATATGAGATGTGATACAATACAGTGATGTGAGTAATATTTATGAATTGCTTGCTCCTTGCCCGCTGGATACAGCAGGGCCCAAGTCCATGAGGAGGTGACAACACGATGAGAGAATATGAATTAATGTATATCATTCAGCCTGCAATTGAAGAGGAAGCGAAGAAAGCTCTAATTGAGCGTTTCAACGACATCCTTACTTCTAACGGTGCTGAGATCATCGAGTCGAAAGAGTGGGGTAAACGTCGTTTAGCTTATGAAATCAACGATTTACGTGAAGGTTTCTACCAAATCGTAAAAGTAAACGCTGGTTCTGAAGCTATCAACGAATACACACGTCTTGCGAACATTAACGAAGACATTATTCGTCATATCGCTGTACGCAAAGACGCGTAAACAGGATACTGGCACTGCAATTTTTTTGACTTGAAGGAGGTTGAATTCTGATGATTAACCGAGTTGTTTTAGTCGGAAGACTGACAAAAGATCCAGATCTTCGTTACACACCAAGCGGCGCGGCAGTTGCCCGTTTTACACTAGCTGTAAGCCGGACATTCTCGAACGCTCAAGGTGAACGCGAAACTGATTTCATTAATTGTACCGTTTGGCGCAAACAAGCTGAAAACACAGCGAATTTCCTGAAAAAAGGAAGCTTGGCTGGCGTTGAAGGCCGCATTCAGACAGGTAGCTACGAGGGACAAGACGGGAAACGCGTTTATACGACAGAAGTAGTGGCAGACAGTGTTCAATTCCTTGAACCGAAAAGCGCCAATACGGACCGTTCACAAGGACAGCAGCCTTCCTATCAACAGAACAACCAATCACCGAGTCCAAGTCAGCAAAATCATACTCGTGTAGATGAAGATCCATTCTCAAGCGGCAGCGGCCCGATCGAAGTATCGGACGACGATTTGCCGTTCTAAGATGAATTGAATCTGACGATCAACTTTTAAGTAAAGGAGGTAATTCGATATGGCACCACGTCGCGGAGGAAAAAAACGGAAAAAGGTTTGTTACTTCACTTCCAACAACATCACGCACATTGACTATAAAGATACTGACCTTTTGAAGAAATTCATTTCTGAAAGAGGAAAAATCTTGCCACGTCGTGTTACAGGCACTAGCGCTAAATGGCAACGTAAGTTGACAATCGCTATCAAACGCTCTCGTATCATGGCACTTCTACCGTTTGTTGCGGAAGAAAGATAATTAAAGAAAAGCGAAAGCACCCGGAATTTGGGTGTTGGCGTCTGGACGATGATTTCAAAAAGACCGGGAAACCGGTCTTTTTTTTATGCGGTAAAACAATAATGCAACGCCAGAAGGAAGAAGTTGCCCGAGTATGATGGTTGTTAAGACACAGGAAGATTGATTTTCGAATACAAGCATGCGATAAAGCAATTCGACAAACTAAAGTGCTGTACGCTTTGTGTCACCTTCTGCCCTCGGGCAATTATGCTTTACCACGGAACCGCTCGTTTTGTTCAGATTCTTGAATCATGGTACAATTACAAGGATGAAATCTGCCCGAAAGAGGGGAAAAAACAGTCATATGCAAAATCAACAAACGAGACAACTTACAAACGGGGCAATGATGGCTGCGGTGTTTACGGTCCTGCTGGCAATCTCGGTGTACGTGCCTGTTTTGAGTTTAGTAAGTACTTTGATTCTAGCATTGCCGGTCGCTTGGTATAGCGCCAAGTATCCATGGAAAGCTTCTGCGCTCTTCGCATCGGTCTGCCTGGTACTGTCGTTCATCATTGGCGGTCTTTTATCAGTACCGCTTGCACTGATCCATGTGCCGTTGGGCTTAGCGATTGGTATTTCAATTTATTATAAAAAAAGCAAATTATTCATGTTCATGGGTGCCAGCATTGTATTATTGGTGTCCTTGATGGTCCAATACGTGGCTTCGATTGCGTTGTTTGGCATTAATGTCCTGGAAGAGTTTTCGGCCATGTTCGATCAATCCTATGAACAAACAGGTTCATTAATGGAACGTTTTGGTGCTACGGAAACATCCATGGAAGAGTACAATGAACTTGTTGCGCAACTGCAGTTTTCGTTTGAAACGCTGTTGCCGGTTTTATTGGTGCTTGGGGTTTTCATGTCAGTGTGGGTGCTTTTGCTGATCCTGTTGCCAATCTTGAAACGTCTTGGAATCGCAGCTCCTAAGTTCCCGCCGTTTCGAAACATGAAATTGCCAAAATCTGTTTTATGGTATTATTTAATCGTATTGCTCGTTTCGCTGTTATCAGAACTTGAACCTGGAACGATGGCATATATGATTTTTATTAACGCAACCGTGTTGCTTCAATTCTTACTGTTTTTGCAAGGTGTTTCTTTCTATCACTTCTATATCCATCAGGAAGGCTGGCCAAAATGGGTGACGGTGCTGGTAACGATATTGGCATTGCCGCTGCAATCATTTACGAGTATTGTCGGAATCGTGGACCTTGGATTCGATATCCGGGGTTGGGTCAAGCGGGCACACGAGTTTAAAGGAAAATAAGGAGCTGAAGAATAATGTCGGCTTTTTTTAGAAAAAGAAAACTTCGATATCCGCTGATCGCATTGCTGTCTCTTGGTATGGCGGCAGCGATTCTGATTTCGCTTTGGTCGGAATGGGCAGCTGGAATTTTTACGCTGCTCTTTACGCTCGCCTTTACGGCGGCGTGGGTGACGGAAAAAAGAGTGTACGAAGCCACTGAAAAACACATCGAAACCTTGTCCTACCGGATGAAAAAAGTCGGAGAAGAAGCACTGCTGGAGATGCCGATTGGAATTTTGCTGGTCAATGATAAATACAACATTGATTGGGCGAATCCTTATATGACATCGACACTCGAGTACGATACGCTAATTGGCGAGTCTCTCTATACACTGTCGGATGATTTTCAAGCACTTGTGAAATCTGATGACGAAAAAGACGCGATCATTACCTTGGGCGGCCGAAAATACCGCGTTTACTATAAAGCGGATGATCGGTTGTTTTACCTTTTTGATATTACCGAGCAACTGGAAATTGAGACGCTTTATCACGCAGACCGCACTGTCATCGGCATCTTGTTTATTGACAATTACGATGAGCTTGCTCAGGGCATGGATGACCAAACGCGCAGCAATTTAAACAGTTTGGTGACATCGCTCGTCAATCAGTGGGGGGCGACGCAAGGCATTTTTGTCAAGCGCATTTCGTCTGACCGCTTTATGGCGGTTTTTAACGAATCGATTTTGACAGAGCTGGAACAGTCGAAGTTTGCTATTCTGGATGACATTCGTGAAGTAACGGCCAAAGACAATTTGGCTTTAACTTTGAGCATCGGGGTAGGTGCCGGTTCCGGATCGCTGGTTGAACTTGGCGGTTTGGCTCAATCGGGCTTGGACTTGGTACTCGGCCGCGGCGGAGACCAGGTTGCCATTAAGCATCCAAGCGGAAAAGTGAAATTTTACGGCGGCAAGACCAACCCAGTTGAAAAACGGACCCGGGTTCGGGCGCGCGTTATTTCGCATGCATTGCGTGACTTGATTCAGGAAAGTGATCAGGTATTTGTTATGGGCCATAAAATGCCCGATATGGATTCAATCGGCGCCGCAGTCGGCGTGGCCAAAATGGCGGCTATGAATAAAGTCAAAGGTCGGATCATCATTGATTTTGATGAATACGACCGTAGTGTCATGAGGCTGATGGAAGAAATCGAAGGGGCACCTGAGCTGTTTGAGCAGTTTATTACACCAGAAGAAGCTTTGGCAGACATGACCGAGCATTCATTGCTGGTCATCGTGGATACGCATAAGCCATCAATGGTTATCGATGAACGGGTCTTGCAGCGGATGGAACGGGTCGTCTTGATTGATCACCACCGCAGAGGCGAGGAGTTTATTACCAATACGATGCTGGTTTATATGGAGCCTTACGCTTCTTCAACTGCTGAATTGGTGACTGAACTGATTGAGTACCAGCCAAAGCACGAAAAACTGTCTATGCTGGAAGCTACCGCAATGCTTGCAGGAATTATTGTGGACACGAAAAGCTTTACGTTGAGGACCGGTGCACGGACATTCGAAGCCGCGTCTTACTTGCGTTCGAATGGAGCCGATACAGTGCTCGTCCAGCGCATCCTGAAAGAAGATTTGGAAACTTACGTTGAACGTGCGAAAATTGTCCAGACCGTGGAATTTGTCAGCAACGGCATTGCCATTGCCAAAGGAGAACCTGATCGTGTTTACAGCCCGGTGTTGATTGCACAAACCGCCGATATCCTGTTGACCATGAAAGACGTCAATGCCTCTTTTGTGGTGGCTGAGCGATCAGAAGGCGGCATTGGCATCAGTGCGCGTTCACTCGGGGAAGTAAACGTCCAAATCATTATGGAGAATCTTGGCGGCGGCGGCCATTTAACCAATGCAGCCACCCAGATGCCAAATGCAACAATAGACGAAGCCGTGAGACAATTAAAAGCGGTCATCTTGGAAGATTATGAAGGAGGAACAAACGAATGAAAGTAATATTCTTGAAAGACGTAAAAGGCAAAGGCAAAAAAGGTGAAATTAAAAACGTAGCGGATGGCTACGCACATAACTTCCTATTAAAAAACAACTTGGCAATTGAAGCCAATCAGGCAACGATCAGCAAATTGGATGGCCAGAAGAAAAAAGAACAAAAAGAAGCAGATCACGAGCGTGAGGAAGCGGAACAGCTAAAAGAAAAGCTAGAAAGCCTGACAATCGAATTGACGGCTAAATCCGGAGAAGGCGGGCGCCTTTTCGGTTCGATTACAACAAAACAAGTAGCAACCGCCCTTGAGAAAAAACACGGCATTAAATTGGACAAGCGCAAAATGGATTTAGACGATGCAATCCGCGCGCTTGGCTATACCAACATTCCTGTAAAATTGCATCAAGATGTGACCGCTACGCTTCGAGTTCATGTTACTGAAGAAGCGTAAGGTGGGAGATTGATGAACGAAGCAATTGATCGCGTCCCCCCACACAACCATGAAGCCGAACAATCGGTCATTGGCGCCATCTTTTTAGAACCGCCTTCTCTTATCACAGTTGCTGAAATTGTGATGGCAGAAGATTTTTACCGGATTGCCCACCAAAAGATTTTCCAGACGATGCTGAATCTGTCAGATCACGGAAAAGCGATAGATGTGGTAACCGTGACAGAAGAGCTTTCTGTCAAAAAAGAATTGGAAGACGTCGGCGGTTTATCCTACTTAACAGAAATCGCCAACGCCGTGCCAACGGCAGCAAACGTCGCGCATTACGCCCACATTGTGGAAGAAAAAGCGCTGCTGCGCCGGCTTATCCGGGTAGCGACAACGATTGTGGAAGATGGCTTTACCCGTGAAGACGAAGTGGAAGCCTTGCTTTCCGAAGCGGAAAAGAAAATGATGGAAGTATCGAGCCGGAAAAAAGCCGGTGACTTTACCCACATCAAAGATGTCTTAGTCAAGACTTATGACAACATTGAACTGCTGCATACCCGTAAAGGGGACGTTACGGGCATCCCTACAGGCTTCCGTGACCTTGATAAGATAACAGCAGGGTTTCAGCGCAACGACCTTATCATCGTGGCTGCACGGCCTTCTGTTGGTAAAACGGCTTTCGCTTTGAACGTTGCGCAAAACGTTGCGACGAAAACCGACGAGAACGTCGCCATCTTCAGTCTGGAGATGGGTGCTGAACAGCTGGTCATGCGTATGCTTTGTGCTGAAGGCAATATCGATGCGCAGGTGCTGCGTACAGGTGCGCTTCAAAACGAAGACTGGCGCAAGCTGACGATGGCAATGGGCAGTTTGTCGAATGCCGGAATTTTCATCGACGATACACCGGGGATCCGGGTCAATGATATTCGCGCCAAATGTCGCCGTCTAAAACAGGAATACGGCCTCGGCATGATCATGATCGATTACCTTCAGTTGATCGCGGGACCCGGTAAATCCGGCGAAAACCGCCAGCAGGAAGTATCGGATATTTCCCGTTCTTTGAAAGGGCTGGCGCGTGAGTTAGAAGTGCCGGTCATCGCATTGTCTCAGCTGTCCCGTGGAGTGGAGCAGCGGCAGGACAAGCGGCCGATGATGTCGGATTTGCGTGAATCCGGAAGTATTGAGCAGGATGCCGATATTGTATCCTTTCTGTACCGCGAAGATTATTACGACAAAGAAACCGAAGACCAAAACATGATTGAAATCATCATTGCCAAACAGCGTAACGGCCCGACCGGTACGGTAAAATTGGCATTTGTGAAAGAATACAATAAATTCGTCACCATCGACTGGAGCGAACACGAATCCGGTGGAGACTTTTAAACACGAACATTAAATGTGGTAACACATTTATACGTTCGTGTTTTCTTCTGTTTTGTATTGACGATTGGTCATTCTATTGGTACAATAAATACTGTTTGAGACAGGGCATATGCCTAACGGAGGTGCGGACGATGACATCAGTCGTAGTAGTAGGAACGCAATGGGGAGACGAAGGAAAAGGGAAGATCACTGATTTTCTATCTGAACATGCAGAAGTAATTGCACGTTACCAAGGCGGGAACAACGCTGGACATACCATTATTTTTGGTGGAGAAACGTACAAATTGCATTTGATTCCTTCAGGGATTTTTTATAAAGATAAAACATCGGTTATCGGAAACGGCATGGTCGTGGATCCGAAAGCGCTTGTGAAAGAATTAAAAGGCCTGCATGACCGTGGAGTGACAACGGAGAATTTGCGCATTTCCAACCGTGCACACGTCTTGTTGCCATATCACATCAAGCAGGACGAAGTGGAAGAAGAGCGCCGCGGAGTAAATAAAATCGGAACAACAGGCAAAGGCATCGGCCCTGCTTATATGGACAAAGCAGCACGTGTCGGAATTCGCATGGCGGATTTGTTGGATCATGTTGTGTTCGAAGAAAAACTGCGTATGAACTTAAAAGAGAAAAACCGTCTGTTCGAGAAGTTTTACGAAACAGAAGGATTTACTGTAGAAGAAATCATGGAAGAGTATTACGCATATGGCCAGGAAATCGCCAAATACGTAACGGACACATCAAAAGTGTTGAACGATGCCATTGACTCAGGCCTGCGGGTCCTGTTTGAAGGCGCACAAGGCGTTATGCTCGATATCGATCAAGGGACGTATCCATTTGTTACATCTTCCAACCCGGTAGCGGGCGGAGTGACAATCGGTGCGGGTGTTGGCCCGACAACAATTCAGCATGTTATTGGTGTCTGCAAAGCCTATACATCGCGTGTTGGCGACGGACCGTTCCCGACAGAATTGCATGACGAAGTGGGTCAACAGATCCGCGAAGTCGGCAAAGAATACGGAACCACCACTGGACGCCCACGCCGCATTGGCTGGTTTGACAGCGTGGTAGTGCGCCATGCACGCCGTGTCAGCGGTTTGACGGATTTGACGGTTAACTCGATTGACGTGTTGACAGGCCTTGAAACGGTGAAGATTTGTACAGCTTACCGCTACCAGGGAGAACTGATCACCGAGTACCCAGCAAACCTGCGTATGCTGGATGAGTGCGAACCGGTTTATGAAGAACTTCCAGGCTGGTCGGAAGATGTGACAAGCTGCAAATCATTGGATGAACTTCCTGCAAACGCGCGCCATTACTTGGAGCGCATCTCTCAATTAACAGGCGTTCAGATTTCGATTTTTTCAGTCGGTCCTGACCGTAACCAAACGAATATTGTAACGAGTGTGTGGAGATAATTTTTAATAGCAGTAGATGAATCGGGTTAATTGATTTGCTGGGGTTGCTATTCCGCATAACAACTCCGCTTTCCTGCGGACTTGCGCCGAACTAACTCGGCCTAAACGTCCGAGTGGATTTCGGTCCCGCGTTATTCCGCGGGAGTCTCCGTTGTTATGCTCCATAGCTAAGTGATTAATGGTCTAAAGAGCAAATTCTACAATTCATCGTTACCATTTTTATTAAGCAGTCGCCTTTGGCGGCTGTTTTTTTGCCGTTCACTTTTTAGAGAATAAAAGAGGAAGAAAGAGATGGATAAGGTCTGTATGACAAAGAAAAGGCTGTGGTGTAACACAGCGCTTGTATGGCCTGCTTGGGTTTCCGGGAGTGCCCAAGGTGCACAGCCGCTGAATAGGTGCGAAACGGCCTAAAGAATGATAAAGTATAGGGTAGTAAAGAGTGTTCAATGGACAAAATAGGGTGTACGTGGAAAGAAAAAAAGGGGAGAAAAATGATGAGTAAAACAATATTGGTTGTAGACGATGAGAAGCCGATTGCAGACATTCTGCAGTTTAACTTAAAAAAAGAAGGATTTAATGTAGTGTGTGCATATGATGGAGACGAAGCAATCAAGATTGCGGGAGAAATTCAGCCAGACTTGATGCTGTTGGATATTATGCTGCCAAACCGTGACGGCATGGAAGTGTGCCGCGAAATTCGCAAAAAGTTTGATTTTCCAATTATCATGTTAACAGCCAAAGACTCGGAAATCGATAAAGTGCTGGGCCTTGAATTGGGTGCAGATGATTACGTCACAAAGCCTTTTTCGACACGTGAATTAATCGCGCGCGTAAAAGCGAATTTGCGCCGCCAAAATATCGCGCCCGCAGAAGACGAAGGGCAAAATTCAAACGATATTCAAGTGGGTTCTTTGACGATCCAACCTGATGCGTATCTTGTGCTAAAGCGTGAGGAAACCATCGAATTGACGCACCGTGAATTCGAATTGCTTCACTACCTCGGCAAGCATATCGGCCAGGTCATGACCCGCGAGCACTTGCTGCAGACGGTATGGGGCTATGATTATTTTGGCGACGTCCGAACCGTGGATGTGACCATCCGCCGCTTGCGTGAGAAAATTGAAGACAACCCGAGTCATCCTGCGTGGATCGTGACGCGCCGTGGTGTCGGGTATTATTTGCGAAATCCTGAGCAGGAGTAATTGAATGTCAAAAGTTAATTTTTTAAAATCGATACACGTAAAATTTGTGTTAATTTACATTTTGCTGATTCTTTTGGCCATGCAGATTATTGGGCTTTATTTTGCCCAACAGCTGGAAGAAACACTGAAAGGGAACTTTGAAAGCTCCATTAGAGACCGAATGGAAATTATCGAGTTCAGTGTCCGTGAAGAAATGATCAAAGAGCGGACAGATGAAGATTTGACGCTTGAGCAGACGCTGCGAACCGTTTTATACGGTTTCCAGTCGGACGATCTCATTGAAATACGAGTCGTCGATACGCGCTACAGCATTCTGGCCTCATCAGACATCGAGAGCCAGTCATTGGTTGGGCAACGTTCGACCACTGATTTGGTGCGGCGCTCTATTGTCGGCGAAACCGAGCTGGAGCAAACGTTTGTTGATGAAGAAAGCGATGAGCGGATTTGGGTGCGGACTCAGCCAATTATCGCTGCAGGCGGAGAGATTCTCGGAACCTTATATGTCGTGGCGGAAGTTGAAAATGTCTATGATCAAATGGACGATATCAACTCGATTCTTGCAGTGGGTACCGCGATTTCTCTGGTCATAACCGCAATTTTAGGGATTTTGGTTGCCCAAACCATTTCCCGGCCGATTGCGGATATGCGGAGGCAGGCACAGGCGATGGCCAAAGGGAATTTCTCTCGTAAAGTACGGGTTTACAGCGATGACGAAATCGGTCAGCTTGCCCGTGCCTTTAACCATTTGACAAACAGGCTGCAAGAATCCCAGCAGTCAACGGAAAGTGAACGCCGCAAATTAGCATCGGTTCTTTCCAATATGACAGATGGTGTCTTGTCGACCGATCGACGTGGACGAATTATTTTAATCAATGATCCAGCATTGCAATTGTTGAATGTTTCACGTGAAACGGTGATCAACCGGCCAGTCACCAGCGTCTTGGGGCTGGAGGAAGAATACACCTTTGAAGATTTGATTGATATGAAAGAAGCAGTGACACTTGATTTTAGTTCGTATGAACAAAGCACCTTATTGCGAACGACATTTTCAGTCATCCAAAAAGAAACAGGATTTGTTAACGGACTGATTGCGGTTCTGCACGACAACACAGAGCAGGAAAAAATTGATATTGAACGCCGCGAATTTGTGGCCAATGTATCTCATGAATTAAGAACGCCGCTCACGACGATGCGCAGTTATTTGGAAGCTTTAGCTGATGGCGCATGGCAAGATCCGAATCTTGCGCCGAACTTCCTGAATGTGACGCAAACAGAAACTGAGCGGATGATCCGGCTCGTTAATGATTTGCTGAAGCTGTCGAAAATGGATTCGAGTGAGACGGAATTGAGCAAGGAAATGGTCGAGTTCAATGTCTTTTTCAATCGCATCATTGACCGGTTCGAAATGTCGAAATCGCACAAGGTTCACTTTGATCGGCATTTGCCGAAAGACCAGTATTTTGTGGAAATCGATCCTGATAAACTAACCCAAGTAATTGACAACATTATCTCCAATGCCTTGAAATATTCTCCAGAAGGCGGCAAAGTCCGCTTTGACATGACGGTGGAGGAAGGTTTCCTTCTGATTCAGATTAGTGATGAAGGAATGGGAATCCCGAAAGAAAATGTGGATCGCATTTTTGACCGGTTTTACCGTGTTGACCGGGCACGTTCGCGTGAAATGGGTGGTACCGGTTTAGGGCTGGCCATTTCTAAAGAAATGATTAACGCTCATGGTGGCGTCATTTGGGCGGAAAGCAAATACGGAAAAGGCACAAACATCTTCTTCACGCTGCCTTTCGAGATGGATGATGGAGGAGGTGAGTGGGATTGAAATATGTAGAGCAAATTAAATCAGGTGCTTTATTTCTACTGATCTTACTCAGTCTGGCATTGACGTTCACGATCTGGACGTTCACTCCTTCCCACGAAACCATTGAGCCGCCGACTACTGTCGATGAGCCAATCGCAGACACTAAAAATACAGAAGAAATTGTGCGTCCGGTAAAGCTGCTGTTCCATAATGGGGAAGCCGTTACCGGAACGACTGACCAAGGTGATGTCCAGCTGCTGCTTGATGCACTGGAGCAATGGCAAATTGAGGATGTCCGAGTGGTGCAGGAAGAAACGACTCCTGATACGATGGAATCTTATATGCACAGCTCGAACCGGGCAGTTGTCTACTATCCGGGTCTCATCCCATTTCCGGTATTTGACACAATGACGAACATTAACGATACAGCAATTCCAGAATCGTCTTTTGACCGGATCGTTATCGAATGGGATGCACCTGCCAACGATCGACCGGCCCTCTATTTCATCAATACGGTATCCGGCAGAATCTATAAAGCGGCTATTCCTTCTGAAAGCTTGAGACAATTCCAGACGGATATCTTAACAGAGGCTTCAGAGTACGAAACTTATATCACAAATGAGTCAATTGGTGCTTTGCCCGTCTATGTGCAAGAAGGCGAAGTCGAGAAAGCAAGTGTTGATTATTTGCCGGAAGACACCCTGACTTCACAATTTGCGGAAGCTCTATTGGATGGACCGGCATTGGAATTGTCCGCTGATTTAACGACTCAAGAATACACAGGCAATTCCGGTGCGTTTATAAGGGAAAATCCCAACACGAAAAGCATCAGGTATATTCAACCCAGAGCCGAAACATCCGATCCAGCAATTCCATCCGATTTATTGTTCGATTCTTTTAGCTACGTCAATGGGCATGGCGGCTGGACAGATCGCTATATTTACACCGGCATGAACTCAGTCAGGCAACAAATCGAGTATCAGATGTATGTAGCCGATTTCCCGGTTTTCAGCTCGACAACGGCGACGTCTCTGGACCTTACCTGGGGAATAGACGAAGGGGAAGAGCAGGCTTACAGCTATAACCGGCCGGCCTACCAACTGGACTCTGAAGTGGAGAGAAGCATGACGGTTCTTGCCTCGGGCGAGGAAGTGTTAAACACCCTCACCCAACTCAATAGTTTGGATTTATCCACTATCACGGATATCACTCCCGCTTACAAATTGACGCGCAGTGAAGATGGGTATTTGATTACGCTCGAGCCCACCTGGTATTTTGAAGCAGATGGAATATGGACGGAAATGACGAGTGAAATGACAGGAGGACGCGAACTTGGATTGGAATAAAACCAAGACCATCTTTATTATTGTCTTTTCTATTTTGAATGTCTTTTTGTACTCCTTGTATTTGAATCGCTATACAGAAGCTGAAAATCTAGAAGAACTCGCGGAATCCTCAGTGGACGACAAAATGGATCTTGATAACATCACCTATTCGAAACTTCCTGAAGAGGTGGAAAGCATGCCTTATATTCGCGGCGAAACAAAAGTTTTCACCGCGAATGATGCACCTGCCAGAAACGTTCAGGCCAGTGTTCAAGATAGCAAAAAGTTGCAGATTGCTTATCCAGAACCTGTTTCGCTAACAGGAGAAGCGGAAAGTGCAGATGCTTTAAATGCGTTCGTTGAAGAAACGGTCCACGAAGGCACTGCCTACAAACTATGGAAAATTGATGAAGAACAAAACAAAGCCGTATATTTCCAAACTTTTGGCAGCGACATGCTATACTACAGCGAAGATGGAAAAGTAACGGTGTATTGGAACAACGATGGAGATATTGTCCGCTATGAACAAACGATGTTCACGGACATTATTGAAAATCAGGAGCCAAAGGAATTGGTATCAGCCATCAAAGCGATTCACACGCTTTACCAAAAAAATGAACTGGAACGCGATTCCGCTATCAACAAAGCTGAATTGGGCTATTCCGTCCATGTACAAGTATCGGAAAATCGTCAAATGTTTGTCCCAACCTGGCATATTCAAGCAGAACTTGCAGATGGCAGCCGTGAAGATTATTTTATTAATGCTGTCAAAGATGGCGTGATTGAGTTGAATGAAGAGGAAGAAGTAGAAGTAGAAGAAGCAGTAGAGTAAGGAGATTTTTGCTATGCAATTCAGTGTACTAGCCAGCGGCTCGAGCGGCAACGCCACTTATATCGAAAACGGGGAGCATTCTTTCCTGGTCGATGCGGGACTTAGCGGCCGCAAGATGGAAGAGCTGTTTGCGGCCATCGGCAAAAAAATGAGCGATTTGGATGGCATTCTGGTCACCCATGAACATAGCGACCACATCAAAGGTCTTGGCATCGTGGCACGCAAGCACAAAGTGCCGATCTATGCCAACGCCAAAACATGGACCGCAATGGACGGGCTGGTCGGAGCAATTCCGCTGGAGCAGCGATTCCATTTTGATATGGACACGGTAAAGACTTTTGGTTCGCTTGATATTGAATCGTTCGCAGTTTCGCATGATGCCGCTGACCCGATGTTTTATGTATTTCATGCAGGAGGACGGAAGCTGTCGTTGATCACGGATACGGGATATGTCAGCGACCGGATGAAAGGCATTATCCAGGCTTCAGATTCCTATGTGTTTGAAAGCAACCACGATGTGGGCATGCTGCAGATGGGCCGCTATCCGTGGTCTGTCAAACGCCGAATTTTAAGCGATGTCGGACACGTTTCAAACGAAGACGCGGCAGTAGCAATGAGCGAAGTACTCGCTGAAAAGCCGACGCGCATTTACCTGTCGCATTTGAGCAAGGACAACAACATGAAGGACCTCGCGCGTATGAGCGTCGAGCAGACCCTGCAGACAAAAGGCATCATTGTCGGAGAATATGTCGATCTTCTCGACACCGACGCCAATGTGCCGACTAAATTGATTGTAGTATAACCAACAGCCGGAAGCGGATTCGCTTCCGGCTGTTTTTTTGTGGAAAGTAGAGCCGGATGTCCATTGCGATGGAGGAGCATATGTTTGTCCTTCGCCCTGCATTCCCATCAGTCTAGCTAACTCCAAAATTCCAGTAAGCCTAGTTAAGAACAAACAGATCAAACATCCACTATACGATTTTTGCAAAGAAAAATGGACATATTTATACTTTTTTAGACACGACTCCGACTGTTCCAGCTTGCTTTGTCTGTTTCGAATTTCTACACTAAGGTTAAACAAATAGAAGAATGAGGAAGGATGAACGCAATGGGCTATTACAATCAAACCCCACATGGCCGCCAGAGGCCAAGCCGTTTTGGGACATTTGCTGCAGGTGTGGCCGGAGTAGCGGCTGGTGCTTTGTTGGTATGGTTATTGTTTTACTCGATGCCGGGGCTGATACCGGAGAATAATGGCAATCAGACGCAAATCGTCCAACAGGATACTGAGGGACGTTCCGAGTCAGTTTCCGTTGATATTACAACAGATGTGACTGAAGCGGTCGAGATTGCGGCAGATGCCGTTGTAGGGGTCACCAATTTACAGGCAGCCGGCGATTTCTGGTCCCAGCAATCGCCTGAACAGGAGCAAGAGGCCGGCACAGGATCAGGAGTTATTTATAAAAATGACAACGGCACGGCACATGTGGTGACCAATCATCATGTGATCGACGGCGCCAGTGGCATCGAAGTGACCTTGTCGGATGGTACTAAAGTGGAAGCGACAGTGGTCGGGAGTGATATTTGGACGGACCTTGCCGTTCTGGAAATGGATGGAGCGGATGTACAAGCTGTAGCCCAATTTGGTGACTCGGATGCCTTGAAACAAGGTGAGACGGTCATCGCGATTGGCAATCCCCTCGGCCTTGATTTTTCCGGTTCTGTGACAACCGGCGTGGTATCCGGTACAGATCGTGCCGTTCCAGTGGATTTGGACGGGGATGGCCAGGAAGATTGGCAGGCAGAAGTGCTGCAGACCGATGCCGCAATCAACCCCGGCAACAGCGGCGGGGCATTGGTCAATTTGGCCGGCCAGCTGATTGGCATCAACTCAATGAAAATTGCCACCTCATCTGTGGAAGGCATCGGGTTTTCGATTCCGATCAATTCCGCTATGCCGGTTATCAGTTCGCTTGAAGCAAACGGAGAAATGATCCGGCCTTCTATGGGCATTACGCTGCTTGATTTGCTTCAAGTGCCGCGTGTGGACCGTGAAGAGACCTTGAACCTTCCTGAAGACGTCAGAGAAGGCGTTGTCGTTAATTCAGTGGTAGAAGGATCAGCTGCAGAGGCAGCCGGTTTGGAGCAGTTTGACGTCATTGTGGAGATGGATGGTGTTGCGATCACGGACATCATCGAGTTGCGCCAGCATTTGTATAACGAAAAGACAATTGGCGACACGATGACCGTCAGCGCTTATCGCGATGGAGAATTGATGGAGTTTGAACTGGAGCTTGTTGATAATTCAGCGTTATAGAGTAAATAGTCAGCCTGTGTAGAATTCGATTCTATGCGGGTTTTTTTGTTTTTTAAGAAATCACTTCAGATGGACGTTTTCCGCGGGCATGGCCTCTGCCGCTTCCCTCGCTGTGCTCCGTCACTGCTCCCGCTGGAGTGGCCGCCTTACGTTCTTTCAGAGTGTATAGAAGTTTAATAGATTATTTTGTTACTATGCTTTAGTGTAATACTATTCAAATATGCAAATCTGAGGAACCACTTTCAGAATGCAATGTTCGGAAAAGGAGAAAAGAGCGTGTGGATAACTTTTTTGATGTAAATTTATTATTAACAATCCACAGAGGGATAAAAGCTTCGCTATCCGTAGCTCTTTTCTTCTGTTAAAATGGGTTGTGGATAAAAGAGAACGAAATGTGTATAACTGTGTGGAATATTCGGAAATCGAAAGAGGTGGAAAAAATGGAGATTAAATGCTGTAAAACCCATGTGGAGCATGCCTTAGACATGTTTGTGGCTGAGATGAAAAGCTATCCAATACTTACAGAATTATCAGAAATAGAAAAGTTATCCACAAGATGTGCTTACTGTGAAGAGGCTGCAACGTATCTTGTGGCAAACGCCTGATCGGGCACAAGATGTAGAAATGGCTGTGGATATGTGTATAACATTTGTGGGTAACTTGTTTGTAAATTTATTGTGAAGGGGGATAACATGTGAATATCTCAATTATCAGTGTCGGGAAGCTAAAAGAGAAATATTTAAAATCCGGCATTGAAGAGTACACAAAACGGCTCGGAAGCTATACAAAAATAAATGAAATTGAAGTAGCCGATGAAAAAGCGCCAGAGCAATTGAGCGAGGCGGACATGGAAATCGTCAAAAAGAAGGAAGCAGAGCGGATTTTGGCCAAAATTTCACCCGATGCCTATGTTATTGCCTTGGCAATCGACGGCAAAATGAAAACTTCCGAACAGCTGGCAAAAGACATCGAATCGCTGATGATCTACGGCCGCAGCAAAATTGTCTTTGTAATCGGCGGATCGTTGGGGCTACATGATGAAGTGTTAAAGAGGGCGGATGAGAAGTTGTCGTTCTCGAAGATGACGTTTCCACATCAATTGATGAGGTTGATTTTGGTGGAGCAGGTGTATCGGGCTTTTAGGATTATGAAGGGAGAACCGTATCATAAATAAAGGCAAACTATTAAGGTACTCCAGCAGGTCCCGTTAATATTTATTAGCTGAAATAGAGCTTATTGACCAACTATGTAGCTGCTAGCTGCTATCCGAGCGCTATCAAGTCAAGGCCAATCACAGTAGCACGAATAAGGGGACAGGGGCTTTGTCATAAGACAAAGCCCCTGTCCCCTTAATCTATTTATTTTAATGAGTAGCCGCCATCTACGACTATTTCTGCACCGTTTATATAGGATGCTTTGTCTGAAGCTAAGAAGAGAACGACTTCTGCAATCTCACTTGGTTTCCCGTAACTTCCCCTAGGGTGTCCCTGTGATTGTTTTTCATAATTCTCTTTTCCGCCATATGCTTTAATGGCCAGGTCGGTTTCTGTAGGGCCAGGGGATATGCAATTGACCCGGATTCCTTGATTCGCAAAGCGAAGTGCGGTGCTTTGGGTCATTGCGACAACGGCAGCTTTTGTCCCGCTGTAAGCTGGCAGCATCGGATTGACCTTGTCGTTTCCAAGGATCGCTGCATTATTGATGATGACTCCATTTTTTTGCTTACTCATCACGACTAAAGAATATTTCATGTAGGCGAAGATCGCCGTTTGATTGACGGCAAGTAAATAATTCCAGTCGTCTAGCTTTACACGAGACAATGGCCCCATTCCTGTAGACAGAATACCAGCATTGTTGAATAGAATATCAACAGTATGCCCATCATTTTCAAGTGCTTTAAAAAAGCTTTCGATTTCTTCCACGTTTTCGTTATGGACTTGGGTAAAATGAGCCTTCCCGTTGCATTCACTCTCTACCTGAGAGCCTTTGGTGCCATCTCTTCCAGTAAAATGAACGGTAGCCCCTTCTTTACAAAAGAAACGAACCACTTCCTTGCCAATTCCATCCGTTCCACCATTCACAATCACTACTTTGTTTTCGAACATCATGAAAACCCCTCCGAACGTCATAATAAAGTCTGTTTATTCAGTATATAGCATTCGCACCACCGTAGGAAATCTGAGTATTCATCACTCGATGGGACATGGACGTTATCTAAATATAAAGGATTCGACGCACACTTTTCCCTTCATTATGTGTGAGTCGTTCATGTTTAGTTCGCTCATCGGTTACTTTCCATCCCACCAAAAAGAAGCGCTAGGATCATACTCCTGGCGCTTCTTCACATAGAAATCTTTTACAATGTTGCTTGCTCATTAAACACCTTCACACCGGCTTCCGCAACTTGCACATCATGCGGCACGGCACTCCCGCTGACGCCTATTGCTCCCGCTACTCTACCGTCAATGAGAAGGGGGATTCCTCCGCCAAACACGACAAGACGCCCGTTGTTGGTTGTATTTAACCCAAAAAGTTCAGCTGCAGGTACGGTCGCATCCGCCAGATTACCTGTAGGCATTTTCAGAGCTACAGATGTCCATGCTTTGTTTTGGGAAATGTCGATACTCGCCAACCACGCATCATCCATCCGATGAATGGCCACTAGATTTCCGCCATCATCCACCACCGAAATAACCATGGAAATGCCAAGTTGAGCTGCTTCTTCTTCAGCACCAGCAATAATTTTTTTTGCCAATTCCAACGTGATTTTGTTCATGGGAATGGACCTCCTTGTTTTTCTGTGGGCTTATAGGAAAACACGTTACTTATTCAAATTTCCGTGGGGATCAATGACAAATTTTTTGGAAGCGCCTTGGTCAAATTCAGCATAGGCCTCTGGTGCCTGGTCTAAAGAGATTACCGTTGCGTTTACCGCTTTGGCAATTTGCGCTCTCCCACTTAAAATCGTCATCATTAAGTCGCGATGGTATCTCATAACTGGCGTTTGGCCTGTTACAAAAGTATGTGCTTTTGCCCAGCCAAGTCCTAAACGCACCTTCAAGGTTCCATTTTTTGCATCTTCATCGGATGCGCCTGGATCACCAGTTACATAGAGTCCGGGTATGCCAAGGCGTCCACCTGCACGAGTCACTTCCATAATGGAATTTAATACGATAGCGGGTGCTTCACCAGCTCCCTCGCCATGTCCGCTGGCTTCAAAGCCGACGCAATCAATGGCGCAGTCAACCTCCGGGACACCCAGAATTTGAGCAATTTGTTCTCCGAGATTCGCATGTTCCCGAAGGTTTACGGTTTCACAGCCGAAACTATGGGCTTGTGCAAGGCGCTCTTTGTTTAAATCCCCTACAATCACAACAGATGCACCCAATAGTTGGGCAGAGTGGGCAGCGGCTAAACCTACAGGGCCAGCCCCGGCAACATAGACAGTAGCTCCTGGTTTTACACCAGCACTCACGGCACCATGATAGCCTGTCGGAAAAATATCAGAAAGCATCGTTAAATCAAGTATTTTTTCCATCGCCTGATCTTTATCCGGAAATTTCAGCAACTGAAAGTCTGCGTAAGGGACCATGACATATTCCGATTGGCCGCCAACCCATCCGCCCATATCAACGTAGCCATAAGCAGATCCCGGACGGTCCGGGTTTACGTTCTCGCAAATATGCGTATCTTGCTCTTTGCAGCTGCGGCAGCGGCCACAGGCAATATTAAATGGTACAGACACGAGGTCTCCTTTTTTTATAAATTCAACATCCCGGCCCACTTCAATGACTTCACCGGTAATTTCATGGCCGAGGACAAGCCCTTCAGGAGCTGTCGTCCGACCCCGCACCATGTGTTGGTCGCTTCCGCAAATATTCGTGGTAACGATTTTCACAATCACGCCATGCTCGCATTTGCGCCCGACGTTTAACGGATTTACCCCCGGGCCGTCTCTAATGATTAATTCAGGGTAACTGATGTCTTCAACGGTTACATGTCCAGCACCTCTGTATACCACCGCTCTGTTTCCTGCCATCCTTGTCATCTCCTATCCCATTTTTTCACACGTAAAATGCCAGCACCAAAGAGAGAATCAAAACGTTTTACCAAGAAAAGAAATCTATATATTCTGTTTATTCTAAATTACAATTCTTTTTATTGGAAGAACGCACTTTTTTGTGAGAAGGTTACCAAAAGGATACTTTCAGGAATAGAAGGGAAGGAGCAGCCCAATGGATGAGTTACGGTCAGAAATAAAAAGAGAAATTGAGTGTGGCGAATTTAATTGCGAAAAAGAACTGACCTTATCGATTATTAGTGGCAAATGGAAAATCATCATTATTTACTATTTAGAAACAGAAGGTACTTTACGATTTAGTGAGATTAAACGATTGCTTCCAAAAATTACGCATAAGGTATTAACCACGCAAATCAGAGAGTTGGAAGAAGACGGGATTGTTCATCGGAAAGTATTTCCTGAAGTTCCATCGAGGGTGGAATATTCCCTAACAGATTTAGGGGAAAGCCTCATTCCAATCGTTTTGCTGATGGACGAATGGGGAAAGAAGAACATCAAACACTTTCCTATTGCTAAAAATGTATGAGGATCCTTCGTGGGATCCTTTTTCATTTTTGAAAGTATCAGCAAGTCCTCGGTTCATTAAGAAATGGTATTTAGGGTACATTGCGAAGAACCCAAACCTAATCTACTTGATGATAATTCCTTTTTCACCTATAGTTAGTTTGATTGATAAACAAAGTTATTAAATGAAACCAGTTTTATTTACACAATTCAGCAACGCTCAAAAAATGGAGGGATGAACATGCAAAAGGTAGTCGTAACAGGTGGAAGTGGCCTGCTGGGCCGGGACGTGATAAAGGAATTTTTGGAGCATGGCTATGAAGTTGTCAATGCAGATATGAAGCATCCAAAAGAAGCGATTTGCAGAACGGTAATCACGGATTTGACGAATCTCGGTGAGGTTTATGGTGTGTTGGCTGGTGCCGATGCGGTGGTTCATCTTGCAGCGATTCCGGTTGCTTACTCGCATCCGAACGAAGTGACGTTTCAGAATAACGTCATGTCCACGTATAACATTTTAGAAGCTGCGGGGAGTTTGGGGATTAAAAAAGCGGTCATTTCATCCAGTGAGTCTTCATACGGCATTTGTTTTTCAACGCAAAATTTAACTCCACAGTATGTACCGATAGATGAGGCACACCCGCAATTGCCGGAAGAAAGCTACGGCTTGTCCAAGATTGTCAATGAAAACACTGCCGACATGATCGAACGCAGAACAGGCATGCAGGTTGTATCGTTCCGGTTGGGAAATGTTATTGCACCTGAAATGTATTCGAATTTCCCTGGATTTATCCACGATCCGGAACAGCGGAAAACCATTTTGTGGAGCTATATTGATACCCGTGATGCTGCTAGTGCTTATCGACTGGCCGTGGAAACGGATGGACTTGGTTCTGTTGCCTTGAATATCGGAGCAGATGAAACCAGTATGGACATCAAGAGCAAACAATTGATGGAAACATGCTATCCGGATGTAAGCGAATTTAAAAAAGAACTGACAGGCTACGATCCGCTGTTAAACAACGAGAAGGCCAAGCAGCTTCTGAATTGGAAGCCTGTTCATAAGTGGAGAAATTACGTAAACATATAAATAAATTAAGAAATTCAGATAAGGGGTGCAAACATGTCAAATCCGATTCAACCAACAACTACCTTACATAACGGGGTAAAAATGCCGTGGCTGGGCCTGGGCGTCTTTAAAGTAGAAGACGGTGCAGAAGTCGAACAGTCCATAAAATCGGCTCTTGAAGTAGGCTACCGCAGCATCGATACGGCCGCTATTTATGGAAACGAAGAAGGTGTCGGCAAAGCGCTTGCTGAAACCCATGTTCCGAGAGAAGAATTGTTCATTACGACAAAAGTGTGGAACGCCAATCACGGCTATGATGCCACTCTCGCCGCGTTTGATGAAAGTATGGGGAAACTGGGCTTGGATTACTTAGATCTGTATTTGATTCATTGGCCCCTTCCTTCAAAAGGGAAATTCGCAGAAACGTGGAAAGCGCTTGAAAAGCTTTATAAAGATGGACGCGTTCGTGCCATTGGCGTGAGCAACTTTAAAGTTCATCACCTTGAAGAAATTATCTCCAACTGTGAAGTGGTGCCGATGGTCAATCAAGTTGAGTACCATCCGCGATTTAATCAACGAGAACTCCACGGTTTTTGTAAAGAGCATGGCATCCAACTCGAAGCCTGGTCTCCGTTAATGCAGGGGGAATTGCTGAATGATCCGGTGTTGATGGAAATTGCAGAAGAATACAACAAGTCAACAGCTCAAATTATTATCCGCTGGGACATCCAAACGGGAGTCGTGACGATTCCAAAGTCAATAAAAGCTCACCGTATTGCTGAAAATGCAGGTGTTTTTGATTTTGAAATTTCCCCGGAAAATATGGACAAAATCAATGCCCTGAATAAGGATCAGCGTATGTTCGCGGATCCGGATGAGTTTGATAGAGTGTAGTCTCAGATTATAGTGAAAGAGCACCAGAAGCCAACGAGCTTTTGGTGCTCTTTTTTTGGATGCAGCATGGATTTATAAATGAAGTGGATATTCGTAAAAGTATTCCAATGGAGTGAAACGTGCATATGGCGGGTATTGAGAAATAATGCAGATATAAGATTTTGTTTTCAATTCAACTATTTGGGAAGGAAAGGTGAAGAGACATGAAAATCATTGTGTTCGGGGCCACAGGCGGTGTGGGCCAATTGGTTGTGAAGCAGGCAATCGAAAGCGGATTTGAGGTCACTGCATTTGTGCGGACACCCGCAAAGTTGAAAATTGAACACGAAAATTTAACGGTCGTTCAGGGAGATGCCTTTCATCCAGAAAGAGTCGCAGCGGCAATAGCAGGCCATGACGCGGTCGTTTCCTGCTTAGGTTCTAATCAAGGGATGAAGAAATCGACTGATCTTCAAGACATGATCAAAAATATTGTGGCAGGCATGCTGCAGCATGGTGTAAAACGCATCGTCTACACCGCGTCTGCGGGAATCTATGACGAACTGCCAGGCGTAAGCGGGAAACTAATGATGGGCGTGCTTAAAAATGCACTCACAGATCACCGGGCTGCTGTCGATCATATTGAAGCACATGGACTAATCTACACATTTGTCAGACCAATGGGGTTAACCGACGGGACTTTTACAGGGACATACAAAGAAGCAGCGAAAGGCGTTCCCGAAAAATCGAAGTCCATATCACGTGCGGACGTTGCCCATTTTATCGTAAAAGTTTTAAGGGATCCACAATATGAAAACACATCGATTGGCATCGCTAATTGAATGGCGTAAAGTCATGAACAAGACTATAGAGCAAAGGGGGAGCTAAAATGATTAGCGACACAGATTTAAAACATTTGCGGCGTTGTGTGGAATTGGCAGAAACAGCCTTGGAAAAAGGCGATGAGCCATTTGGGTCCGTCCTTGTTTCGGCTGCTGGAGAAGTGCTGTTTGAAGACCATAACCACGTGGCAGGCGGGGACCATACGCAGCATCCGGAGTTTGCGATAGCAAGATGGGCGGCAAATCATATGTCTCTAGAGGAAAGAAGCAAGGCGACGGTTTATACTTCCGGGGAACATTGCCCGATGTGTGCCGCGGCACACGGCTGGGTCGGTTTGGGACGGATCGTCTACGCCAGCTCGTCGGAGCAATTAGCCGGGTGGTTAAGCGAATTGGGCGCTGCGCCATCCCCTGTCCGGAATCTCTCTATCGGAGAAGTGCTCAAGGATGCGGCAGTAGAGGGTCCGGTTCCGGAACTTGCAGAACAGGTCCACCAGCTTCATCGCCGACTGTATGCCGCAAGACGTTAACGGCCAATCTTTTAAGGTTACTTTCTCGACCTAAAATATTGTTATAATGAAAGAGCACCAAAAGCTACAATAGCTTTGGATGCTCTTTTTTTGTATACATCATGGACTTACAAGTTAGGGAGTTGGAATTCAAAATGAATAAAAAAGATATAGCGGACATTCGCAAACGATTTAAACTGGATACCGATTTATTAAAAATCGCTGAAATTTATAACATTTACATCCAGCAGGAAAGCAATGAGATTTTTCACGAGGAAAGCCGCTCGTTTTCGATGTTGGACCGGGAGCAGCAAGAGCTGTTCTTTAACAATTTTAAAAAGGTATTGGGCGGAAAGCTCGATGCCAAAATGTTTGAAGTGAAGTTCCAGCCGCAAGAAGAAGGGCAGGCAGACCACACGCAGCGGCTTCTGTATGAAGGGCTTGAGGCAAAAGAAGTTGCTGAATGGAAAGAGAATATGCAGCGCATTGCTTTGAAAATGGTGGAAGACCGGACCTATGAAAAGGATATGGTCGTCACGTTCATTCGCGGAAACTACTCGAAAACGACAAGACGCCAGCCCGATGAAACAGAAATCGACATGCGCGATGAAGTGTATACGACTTCATTTATTCTTTGCAGCATGAACCAAACCGAACTGCCGAAAAGTTCGCTGGTATTTGATTTTGTCGAGAAAGAATTCAAGTCGAATGTACTGGTTGACCCGGTTATCAAACTGGCTTCTCCAATTGGCGGGTTTTTATTCCCAAGCTTCACGGACAATTCCGCAGACATCCACCACGTTCTGTATGCGGCGGGCAAAGCGAACAAGCCGGATTTTCAGTTTATCGAGAATGTGTTAAACGGCGACGAGATCATTACGGCGGAGGAAGAAAAAGCGGTATTTGAAGAAATCGTTAAAGCCGTCATTGGCAGCGACGAAGTGAATTCCAGAACGCTCGCTGGCGTCTACGATGAAATCAACCAGATGCTGGTTGTCGCAGAAGAAAGTGACGATGATGAAGAGGAAGCGCCCATTTTGGACACGACTGAGATTACACGTGTATTAAAGGCAAGCGGCGTCAAGGACGTCAGTCCGGAAAAAGTGGAAAGGGCATTTCAACAAGTCGTAGAAGATAAAACTTACGAAATGAAAGCCAGCCATATTGTTCCAAGCTATTCGTCCAAGTCCATCAAAATCAGCACGAAAGTCGCCAATATTGCGATCAGCCCCCAAGACTTACGTTACGTCAAAGAGGTGAACTATAACGGCAAGCGCTGCATTTTGATCGAAGTGGAAGAAGACACAATGATCGAAGGGTTTAAGCTGCTTGCGGAGGAAGAGTTGGAGTAGCAGGAAAGTAAAATGTATTGAACTTGAAAAAACCTCAGTGAGCCCTGTTAAAAGGAGCCCAGTGAGGTTTCTTTTTTCATTGGCAATCACGTCCACCACATCTCCCCAACTGATTCTTTCACCATCACGGGCTTTAAATTCTCTACCGCTTTCGTAAAGCCTTCGTTGATCGACATCAGCCCATCTTCGTGTTCAATGCTCACTACGTAATCGTAATCGTAGAGGCGTAAGGTGCTGATAATGTCGGCCCAAGTTTTTTGGTCGTGGCCAAATCCGACGGTGCGGAAATACCAGGAACGGTCTTTCATCTGCGAATAGTCGGTCATATCCGTCAGGCCGTTTCGGTTGGTGTTGGCTTGGTCGATGACGGTATCTTTGGCATGGAAATGATGGATGGCGTTTTCACGTCCGAGAATTTTGATGGCTTCCACGGGATCGATACCTTGCCACCACATATGGCTTGGGTCCAGGTTGGCGCCGATTGCAGGACCGCACGCTTCCCTCAGCCGCAGCATGGTGGCAGGAGTATGGACGGAAAAGCCGCCATGCAGCTCCAAGCCAATTTTAACATTGAGCGATTCAGCCAGGCTGTTTTTCTCTTTCCAGTATGGAATCAGCTTTTCTTCCCATTGCCATTTTAAAATTTCCTGGAAATCGTTTGGCCATGCAGCGATGGGCCAGTTGGGGTACAGCGCATTTTCGTGGTCGCCCGGACAGCCGGAAAACGTGTTAACAACAGGAACTCCGAGTTTTGATGCCAGTTGCATGGTCTTGGTGAGCAGCTCATCTGCCTCATCTGCAATCTGTTTTTGCGGGTGAAGCGGGTTGGCGTGGCAGCTGAGTGCGCTGATGATCAAGCCGGCGTCCTTAATTTGCTGATTGAACCCTTGCTGTTTGTTGGCATCATTCAGCAGCTCGTCCAATTTGCAATGGGCATTTCCCGGGTAGCCGCCTGTGCCCAGCTCGATGGCTTCAATGCCTTTTGAAACCACATAAGCCAGCATGTCTTCAAAGCTCCGGTCGGAGAACAATACAGTAAAAACTCCCAATTTCACGAAAATCACTCCATTCTAGTTTTCTGAATATACCGTCATGTAAACCATTACATTTTTAACATATAGAAAAATTCGCTCTAAATCAATGATTTTTTCATTAAAAATTCTTTGTTGACAGATAATTCAGAATAATTTATGATGAAAATGTAATCGATTTCATTTCAACGCATGCGTGTCGTGTCAGAAAGAAGGAAGCAATATGGCAAACATCCAACAAGTGGCCAAGCGTGCAGGGGTCTCAGTTGCAACCGTCTCTCGGGTGCTCACCGGAAAAAATATTGTTACAGCAAAAACCAAGCAGAAGGTGGAGGAGGCGATCCAATCCTTAAATTATGAGCCAAGCATGCTGGGCCGAAACTTGCGGAATTCGGAAAGCCGCATTGTGCTGATCCTGATTCCGACCATTTCCAATCCTTTTTATTTTGAAATCATCAAAGGAATCGAGAACATGGCACTCAGCCAAAACTACAGCATTTTGTTATGTGAAACGGATTCGAAGCCCGAAAAAGAGGAAATCTATTTCGACTTGCTGCGGAAGAAGATGGCGGATGGCATTATTTCAATGGATCCCGCAGTGAACGTAGAGACCTTGAAAGAACTGGCCGAAAACTACGCCATTATCCAATGCAGTGAATATGGAGGCGGCATTGGCATTCCGTACGTCACCATCGACAGCGAAGAAGCATCGTACCGTGCAGTCAAGCATCTCATCCAAATGGGACATCAAAAAATTGCGCTGATGAATTCAGATGAAAAGTTCCTTTATGCGCGTGAGCGGCGAATGGGGTATGAGCGGGCGCTCCAAGAACACGAGATTCCGTTCAATCCGGATTATGTTCTCTATACACAAGAATTGGGTTTTGAACAAGGCCAGCAGGCGCTGAAGAAAATTCTGAAACTGGAAGATCGGCCAACAGCCGTGTTTGCCGTATCAGATTTATTGGCAATCGGTGCCCTTAAAGAAATTAATGCTGCGGGCCTCCATGTACCAAATGATATCGCAGTAGCCGGTTTTGATAACATTGATTTTTCCAATATGACCAATCCGGCACTGACCACAGTGGCTCAGCCAATGTATAAGATGGGAACCGTGGCAGCGCGGATGCTGATCGAGAAAATACAAGGAAAACCGGTAGACAGCGTCGTGCTTGGCTATGAATTGGTCGTCCGGGAATCGACTACCGGATAAGGTGGCTGAGATAGGCGCACTGATTTTAGCCTTTAATGTAACCGTTTACATCTGCAGGATAGCTTTTAAAAAACTGAAGGGGTGGATAAAGTGAAGAAGTTATGGATCATTTTATTGTCTTTCATCACTATTTTTGTATTGGCAGCATGCGGCGAGGAGGCAACAGAGGATGCCGTCTCGACCGATGAAAACGGAGGAGACGAACAATTGACAATCGGCATCTCTCTTCCTTCGGCAACACATGGCTGGATGGGAGCATTAATTGAAAGTGCAGAACAACAGGCAATGGAGCTGCAGGAAAGCGAAGGCATTGACTACGTCATGACCAATGCCGCCGACCCGAATACGCAGGCAAACGACGTGGACGATTTGATTGCACAGGAAGTGGACGTGATTGTCATGCTGCCGATCGAATCTGCGGCGTTGAGTCCAGTGGGGCAAAAAATTAAAGATGCAGGCATCCCATTGGTCATCGTTGACCGGGAACTTGAAAATGATGCAGCAACGGTAGTCGTTAAAGGAGACAATGAAGGAATTGGCGTCAATGCCGGACAATATTTTGTGGAACAATTGAACGGCGAGGGCAAAATTGTGGAGATTACTGGTCCTCCAAGTTCGGTAACCGAACAGCGAGGTGCTGGATTCCAAGAAGCTGTTGCTGGCGAGCCAGGAATGGAGATCATCGCATCTCAAAGCGGAGACTTTTCTACGGAGACTTCCTTGGAAGTCATGCAAAACATTTTGCAGGCCAACCCAGAAATTGATGCCGTCTTTACACAGGATGATGGCATGGCGTTAGGTGTCTTGCAAGCCATTGAAGAGGCCGGCCGTACCGATATCCAATTTGTCACGGGCGCAGGTGGAGCGAAAGGCGTCTTTGAAGATATCCAAAACGACGGGCTCATGAAAGCGACTTTCCTTTACTCGCCGACGATGGTAGAAGATGCGGTAACGATCGCAGCCGATCTTGCACAGGGCGAAGAACCGGCTGAATCGATGGTCGTGAAAGAAGCGACGCAAGTAACAAGTGAAAACGTAGAAGAATATTACGATCCAGATTCGAAATTTTAAACGGACTGCCAGGAAATGCAGTGGAGTCATTGCATTTCCTCTTTTCCTATAAGGAGGTACCGACATGTCTTCCAATCCCTTTGTAACAATGACCAATATTGAAAAATCGTTTAACAGCGTGCCGGTGTTGAAAAAGGTAACGCTGGAAGTGGAACAAGGTGAAATCCATGCGCTGCTTGGAGAAAATGGGGCAGGCAAATCAACGCTGATGAATATTTTAGGCGGTGTCCACCAACCGGACAATGGACAAATTTTTGTCAAAGGAAAAGAAATCAGCATGGCCAGTCCGCATGTTTCACAGGCGCAGGGCATCAGCTTTATTCACCAGGAACTGAATATGGTCGGCGACTTGAAAGTGTATGAAAACATGTTTCTAGGTTCAGAAATTCGCAATAAAATCGGATTTTTGAACGTGGAAGAAATGTGCCGCCAAACCCGGGAAATTTTAGCGGAACTTGGCGTATCCATCAATCCGAAAGAGTATGTCCGCAACCTGGCAACTTCCTACAAGCAATTGATTGAGATTTCAAAAGCTTTGCTGCACAAGTCTCAATTGATCATCATGGATGAACCGACGACCTCGCTCGCCGAACATGAAGTCAGCCGGCTATTTGAACTGATGCGCAACTTGAAAAAATCCGGTGTTTCCATCATTTATATTTCGCATAAGTTAAAGGAAATCCAGGAAGTATGCGACCGGTACACGGTTTTGCGGGATGGCCAACTGGTCAAGACGGATGTCATGGAACATGAAAACCTGGAAGTGATCACCAAGCTGATGGTAGGGAAATCCATTTCACAGGAGCGGTATGTGCATGAACATAGCTTTGGAGACATGGCATTAGAAGTCCAAGGCTTGACGAGTGCCGGCTTGTTCAAAGACATCAATTTTACTGTGCAAAGAGGACAAATAGTAGGATTTACGGGCCTGGCGGGAGATGGCCGGACAGAGCTTTTTGAAAGCTTGTTTGGCTACCGGAAAAAATACGCGGGTACGATAAAAGTGAAGGGCCAAGTTGTGAAGATTAATCATCCGCGAAAAGCTCTGCAGGCGGGACTGGGCTATGTGCCGAAAGACCGGAAAGAAAATGCTATTATCAAAGACTTGAGTGTTATCCATAATATGAGTTTGTCCTCGATGGGGAACTTTGAGCGCCTGGGGTTTATCCAAGATAAAAAAGAACAGGAGACATTTAACACGTACAAAAAGATGTTAAATATTAAAGTGCACAATCCGCGGATCACCATTGATAAATTGAGCGGCGGAAACCAGCAAAAAGTCATCATTGCCAAGTGGCTGGAAGCGGAAACGGATATCCTTATTTTCGATAACCCGACACAAGGCATCGACGTAGGCGCCAAGCAAGAGATTTATCAGCAGATTTTGGCGTTGGCGAAGCTCGGCAAAGCCATTATCATTTTGTCCTCGGAAGCTCCTGAAGTAATGCGGATTTGCCATAACATCCATGTCATGTATCACGGGGAAATCGCGGCGCATTTTACGGGCGATGACGCAAGCGAAGAAGAAATCATGCATTACGCCACTGGAGCGAAGAGGGAGGGAGAGAAAATTGGCTAATATCAATACAAAAGAATACAGTCCGGAATCTCCGAATATGAAAAGCCGGATGACCTGGCTGTGGTCGGAATACAGTGTCATTATCGCATTTGTCATTATTTTTATCGCGGCCACTGTGATGAATCCACGTTTTTTGGATATCAATAACCAATTGAATATATTGATGCAAGTGTCGATCATCGGGATTATCGCGCTTGGGATGACGGTAGTCATGTTGTCAGGTGGCATCGATTTATCGGTCGGTTCTGTTTTGGCCCTTGCTGGTGTTGTATCCGTATTGGCATTGAATGCATCTGGCAGTATTTTAGTGGGTGTTTTCACCGCACTTTTGGTTGGCTCGTTTGCGGGGTTCTTGAATGGCCTAATGGTTGCAAAAGGCAGGATTGCCTCCTTTATTGCGACGCTTGGCATGATGGCAGGGGCGCGTTCAATTGCGCTGTATATCGCAGAAGGCGGCAGTGTATCCGGTGAAGTCAGTGGATTTACCGCCATTGCCAACAGTGATTTTTGGATTTTTGATGTGCCGGTCATTATTTTCTTCGTAATGGCAGTCGTGATTTATGTATTGATGCACAAAACCCGCTTTGGCAGGTATGTCTATGCTCTTGGATCAAACGAAAAAGCAGCGATGCTGTCAGCAATTCGCATAGACCGCATCAAAATTGGTGTTTATACGCTCATTGGGACGCTGGTTGGGGTTGCAGCAGTCATCGAAACTTCTCGCCTGAATTCGATTTCTTCTTCCAGTTCGGGTGCGCAATATGAACTGGATGCCATTGCGGCTGTTATTATTGGAGGGACACGCATGACCGGCGGCCGAGGAAAAATAATCGGAACAATCTTCGGCATTCTCATTTTGGGCATCTTGAACAATATGATGAATTTGATGAATGTTTCGCCTCACCTTCAAGGATTTGTTAAAGGGTTGATCATCATCATCGCTGTTGTGTTCCAGAAAAGAGAATAGGGGGAAATGGAATGGGCATCAAAGTAGGCATCATCGGGTGCGGGTCCATTACAAAAATGCGCCATGCACCGGAATACACCGCCAATCCTTATGTGGATGAAATCGTTTTTTACGACCGCAACCTCGACCGTGCCGAAGCGATGGTGGAATTGTTTGGCGGAAGTCTTGTCCAGAGCGTCGACGAGCTGTTTAACGATCCCGACATCGTTGCCATCAGCGATTGTTCGTCGAATGAGCACCACCATTTGTTTTCGACTCAGGCGCTGTTGAGCGGAAAACATGTGCTGTGCGAAAAACCGATTTCGTTGACGGCAGAAAACGCACGCACCATTTTAGCTGCTCAGAAAAAGTCGGGTAAAAAGCTGATGGTGGATCATAATCAGCGGTTTACGCGTGCGCATCAAAAAGCGAAAGAAATCATTGCCAGCGGAGAGCTTGGAAAGGTCTTAACGTTCCGAACAGCATTTGGACATTCAGGTCCTGAAGCCTGGGGCATCAATAAAACCAAGTCCACGTGGTTTTTCAAAAAAGAGCGGTCAGGATTTGGCGTCGGCGGAGATCTTGGCATCCATAAAATCGATTTGCTGCATTATTTGCTCGACGATGAAATTGTTCAAGTGAGTGCGTTTCAAGGTGCTTTGCACAAAGTGGATGAACATGGTCAGCCAATCGGAGTATGCGACAATTTGGTATGCAGCTTGGCCACCCGAAAAGGGCGCATCGGAAACGCGGCGTTCTCCTGGACGTATTACGGAGAAGAAGACAATAGCACCATTGTTTATTGCGAGAAAGGCATCATGAAAATTTATCACAACGACCGGTATCAGCTGGAAATCATTATGCAGTCGGGTGAAAAAGTAAATTATGAGCTGGAAGCCATGCAGACGAATGACAACCAGACACCCAGCGGCGTCATCGATGCTTTCATTGATTCCATTCGATTGGATCAGGAGCCCATTGTTACGGGTGAAGATGCACTCAAGTCGCTGAAAGTGATTTTGGGCATCATGGAAGCTGCCGAAACCAAGCAAGTCATCACCATCGAACAAGAGTCGCTCCTTCATCAATAAGGAGAGACTCTTGTTTTATTTTAGTATGTACGGTTTTAAAACCTAGTTGACAAGTAAGTTTTAACTATAGTCTAATATGAATAAGCTTTTTCAGCAGGTCGATTGTAGGTGGGGAAACCTTCTTACCGTTAAATCAGGCAAAGGAGGATTCACATGGTTAATGAACATTATCCCGTCATCCCGCAAGCTGAATCATTTTTTCTAAAAGGAAACCACATTGGAATTTTGTTATGCCATGGCTTTTTAGGCACACCGCAAAGTGTCAGGGAGCTAGGGGAAGCCATTGCTGCGAACGGCTACACGGTTTCCTGTCCGAGGCTTCCTGGCCACGGCACGCATTTTAAAGATCTTGAACAAGTGACCCACAACAATTGGTTTGCGCGGATAGAAGATGCATATACCGAATTGAAGCAAACATGTTCAACCGTTTTCGTCATCGGCCAATCGATGGGCGGGACCTTGAGTTTGGATTTAGCCAGCCGCTATCCGGCTATTCAAGGAATAGTCTTGATCAACCCGGCGATCGACATCCCAGCATTTGAGACACACCGCAACCAGCCAGGGTTTGACTACATCTCAGAAGACCAGCCAGATATCAAAAGAACAGATGTGGTGGAAATCACGTATCAGCAATCGCCAGTTAGGGCGTATCACCAATTATTGGAATATATGACTGCTGTCGATGCCAATCTCTCAAATGTACGTTGTCCGGTTGTTTGTTTTCAGTCGCTCGAAGATCACGTTGTGCCGCCGAGCAATACCGATTATGTTCTCAGCAAGATTCAATCAAAGAACGTGTGGAAATACGAATTGCACAATTCATATCACATCGCTTCTATGGATTATGAATTGGGTTTTATTATTGAAAAAGCTATTGGATTCGTTGAAGAAACCCTCTCTTTGCAACAGGTGACGAATTATAAAAATTAAATAGAATTTATATTTTTCGTTTAGATCCATTGTGTTTATTGCCAAAGGGATTTTTCCATGCAGATGCTGCCTGGAAGAATCCCTTTTTTGTTATCTTAAAAAGAATTTAAGTATTTTTCTGATAATAAAAGATGAAAAGGGGAAATAAAAGAATGAAGAGATGCTGCCGCCGGACGTCATGGAAAACAAAAGAAAGGAGAGAGAAATCGTGGTCAGGGAAGATCGATTATCCAGAGAGTATGAGGTCAATCCACTAACGGACATTTGGCTGCGCACACGTTCAACCGTCCGCTTTGTCATTGATCGCAAGCCCGCCACATATATCATCTTGCTCATTGTTTTGACGGGATTTGCTTCTGGCCTGATTGGGCTCATGAGTACCCGGAATGCAGACATGGAAGTTTGGGCAGCCGTTCTCCAGGCACTGATTACCGGTCCAATCGGAAGTGCATTTGGCTATTTCCTAGGTGCCGCTGTATTAACATTGGTAGGTCGGTTATTTAAAGGCAAGGCAGACTATCAGGAAATGTTTAAGGCGCTTGCCACTGCGCAAATACCGCAAATTTGGCTCTTGCCATTGCTGATTGTCTGGGCCTTTGCGTCGCCAACCACCTTTTTTGCGGACCGTACGGATGTAGAAGGCGATCCAATTGTCGTCATCATGTCTATCGTAATGGCGGTGGTGTCTGTGTGGACATTTGTCATTGTTTGCAAAGCGGTAGGCGAAGCGCATCGTGTCTCGTCTTGGAAAGGATTTTTCATCGTTGTACTGCCGGGCATCATTATCACGATCTTTGTTCTGCTTATTGTTTTTGTCCTGTTCGCTTCATTCTTTAACCAGTTGTGATGTGGAGGTGCTGCTTCCTTTTGGATGGAGTGATGCACTAAGTAATCTTTGAAATGACGATTCTTAAGTTTTGCGTATCTTGCAGAGACATTGAGAAAAAATTGGGGCAGCTTTTCCGCGTTTGGACACCGCGAAAAAGAGTTGCCCCAATTCCGTCCTTATCACTGTTCAGTTCGTCTCTAGTTTAGTATAATTCTAATGTAAGAATGATTACATGCCGTCATCAATTAGTCGGTATCAATAAGTTAAGAACAATGTTCACTATTTTCATTATTTTTAGGAGGGTTTTAAAAATGGATAACAATGAACAAAAGCGTCACACAGCTGCATCCGATGCACAATGTCCGGTAACGGGCGGAGGCGGACAGCCAAGCAGCCAAACAGGCGGGCATAAAGACAGTGCCATTACAACTTCGAACAAACCAGGCAAAACCCAAAATAAAGACTGGTGGCCGAACATGCTGAATGTTAACATTCTGCATCAGCATGACAAAAAATCGAATCCTCTAGGGGAAGAGTTTGATTACAAAGCAGAATTCGAGAAATTGGATTATGATGCATTAAAGCAGGATCTTAACGATTTGATGACCAACAGCCAAGAATGGTGGCCGGCTGACTATGGCCATTACGGCGGTTTGTTTATCCGTATGTCATGGCATGCTGCAGGTACTTATCGTGCAACAGATGGCCGCGGAGGCGGTTCTACCGGAAACCAGCGTTTTGCACCACTTAACAGCTGGCCGGATAACGTAAACTTGGACAAGGCCCGTCGTTTGTTGTGGCCGATCAAAAAGAAATACGGAAACAAAATTTCATGGGCTGATTTGCTTGTTTTGACAGGTAACGTGGCACTTGAATCAATGGGCTTCAAAACATTCGGATTCGGCGGAGGCCGTGAAGACATTTGGTCACCGGAAGAAGACGTTTATTGGGGCAATGAAAAAGAGTGGCTGTCAGATAACCGTTATTCAGGAGATCGCGAATTAGAAAAACCGCTTGCTGCAGTTGAGATGGGCTTGATCTATGTAAATCCTGAAGGACCAAATGGCAAGCCGGATCCTCTTGGAAGTGCTTTCGACATCCGTGAGACGTTTGCACGCATGGGAATGAACGACGAAGAGACCGTTGCGTTGATCGCAGGTGGGCATACATTTGGTAAAGCTCACGGCGCTGGAGATGCTTCCAAAGTAGGCGACGATCCAGAAGCAGCCGTAATGGAAAATATGGGAATGGGCTGGAAGAGCACGCACGGTTCAGGAAAAGGCCGCGACACGATTTCAAGTGGTATCGAAGGCGCTTGGACTGCCAACCCGACACAATGGGACAATGGCTACTATGAGCAGTTGTTTGGCTATGAGTGGGAATTGACGAAATCTCCTGCAGGCGCTTATCAATGGACGGCAAAAGATTTGTCAGAAGAACAGATGGCACCTGATGCAGAAGACTCGTCCATCAAAGTGAAAACAATGATGACGACGGCAGATATGGCACTTCGCATGGATCCAGCATACGAAAAAATTTCACGTCGTTACTATGAAAATATGGAAGAGTTCCAAGATGCTTTCGCCCGCGCATGGTTCAAACTTCTTCACCGCGACATGGGACCAAAAGAGCGTTATTTGGGGCCAGAAGTTCCAGCAGAAGATTTGATCTGGCAAGATCCAGTACCAGCAGCACCAGGTACATTGAAAGACAAAGAACTGGATGAGCTGAAAGTGAAGATTCTTGAAAGCGGAATAAACCCGCAGCTATTGGTTAAAACCGCTTGGGCTTCTGCCAGCACATATCGTGATTCAGACAAGCGCGGCGGTTCAAACGGAGCACGCATCCGTTTTGCTCCTCAACGCGATTGGGAAGTAAACGAGCCAGAAGAATTGGCTAAAGTTCTTTACTTCTATGAGCACTTAAAAGCAAGCACTGACAACAAAATCAGCATCGCTGACTTGATTGTGCTTGGCGGGAACGCTGCAATCGAACAAGCTGTAAAAGCAGCTGGATTTGATGTTGCGGTACCATTTACGCAAGGCCGTGGAGATGCACTTGAAGAACAGACTGATGCAGAAAGCTTCGAGCCATTGGAGCCAATTTCAGACGGTTTCAGAAACTACCAGAAGAAAGAATACGCTACAAGCCCAGAAGAAATGCTGCTTGATAAAGCGAACTTGCTTGGCTTAACAGCTCCAGAAATGACTGTTTTAGTCGGCGGTATGCGTGCATTCGGTGCAAACTACCAAGGAGCAACAGAAGGAATCTTCACCGACAAAGTCGGCGTGTTAACAAATGATTTCTTCGTTAACTTATTGGATATGAACATCGAGTGGACGCCAGTAGAATTCAATAAATACGAAGGCAAAAACCGCACGACAGGCGAAGTTGTTCGCACAGCAACGCGTTTTGACCTCGTATTCGGTTCAAATGCGATTCTTCGCGCAGTTGCCGAAGTTTACGCACAAGACGACAACCAAGAAAAATTCGTTCGCGATTTCATCAAAGCTTGGAACAAAGTGATGAACGCTGATCGTTTCAACCTAGAAAACTAATAAGGAAAATCCCGGTCAGCACATTGCGCTGACCGGGATTTTTTTGTGTGGAATAAGGAGGTGGATTTTCGTCACTTCCACCTTTTTCAGAAACTTGTTATCGCGAGCCTTCCTGTGCTTCAGGCTGCAAACCAAATCTGTTGAGGGCGAAGATGGAAATATCCAGCTCACTTTCGCCTGTCATAGCCAGTTGGCTCAACACTTCTCCCATGACACTGCCAAATTTGAAACCGTGTCCGGAAAACCCGCAGGCAAAAATAATACGGCTGTCTTCCGGATGAACATCAACGATAAAATCATTATCGCTTGAAAGTGTGTATAGACACGTTTTGCCTTGCTCCAGTTTGCCATTTGCCTGAGGCAAGTAACGTTCCAGCCCTTCCCGCAAGTCGTTTTCATCTGTTTCGTATAATCCAAAGTTTTGCGTTTGACGATCTGGATCGATCGGCTGCCCACCATCGGATCTCCCAATTTTGACCCCGCCACCATTCAACTTAGGAAAACCATAAAATTTCTTATTCTGATCTTCTACAAAAAAAGCAGGGAAATTAACAGCATCGTACAAGTCGGAAGGTGCTTCAAACCAAGCAACAGCTTTGCGAGTGGGTTGAAGCGGCAGCGTTAAATCCGGCAACAGCTTTGCCGCCCAGGCTCCCGCCGTGACAATGACTTTCTTGGCATAAAATGTCGCACGTTCAGTGGAAATCTTGACACCTTGTTCATCATTCAGGTCTATGTGCTGAACCCTTGTATTTGGAACGAAGCTCGCACCATGTGCAAGAGCGGTTTCTTTATAGGCCAGAATGGCATTTTCACTGTACAGAATGCCCGACTGTGTTTCAAAGCAGCCAATAAAATGATCCGGTACAGAAAATCCAGGCCATCTCGCATTAACTTCCAAGCCCGTCATCAGCTCTAACAAAAGGTTATGCTTCTCCGCAGAAGCCATCATCTCCACTAAAAAAGGCGAATCTTCCGGACCCAGGCCGATTACGCCGGTATTTTCAAAAATTTTATATCCTGTTTGCTGTTCCAGTTCTTGCCACAATTGCTGGGCCCGTTTTACTAACGTTACGTACTGCCTGCCTTCCCCATACGCATGACGGATCAAGCGGGTATCGCCGTGATGGCTGCCATGGCTATGCGGCGGATCGAAGGCATCTATCAAGACAGTCTTTACTTTTTGCTGCGCCAAAAAAGCACCAGCCGCCATTCCCATCGTTCCTGCACCAATTATCGCCACTTCAAAAACAGCTTGTTTAGTCATTTTCTCGCTCCATTCTTTGTGGAAAAAAGTCAGTTTCAAAATAACAGCTTTATGAAAAATCGCATGTGAATTATTAATAGATCGTATGGAAGATTTGATGGATTGTCAATCGTTCATTGTGCGCCTTGCCCCTTCCATCCTTTAGACAAGTCCATATTTGAAGCAAAATGTGTTTGACAAGAGAGGCAATGTCCCATACTATCGTTAATATGCAAAAACTAAATAACTTATCAAGAGAGACCGAGGGACAGGCCCTATGACGTCCAGCAACCATCATTTGTATGAGAGGTGCTAATTCCTGCAGAGTGTTTTATTCTGAGAGATAAGAATTCGGCCAAAACCTCTTTCCTATTGGAAGAGGTTTTTTTATTTAACAAGAAAATTGCGTAGACACGCTACTCGGGACAGCAGCCGCGTGACTTGCGCCCAATTCCAAAGTGTACTTATTTGATAGACCGACAGCTTCTTTAGATCCAGAGTTGTTGCAATAAGCTTGAATGTGGAAAGGATGTTGTGGAATGAACCCGATCGAACAAATTTTAAATCACTTCCCTATTGTTATTGTTGATGGTGCAATGGCGACAGAGCTTGAGGAGTATGGCTGCAATTTACATGATCGTCTATGGTCGGCAAAAGTGCTCATGGAAAATCCCGAGCTAATCAAAAAAGTTCACTTGGACTATTTCCACGCCGGTGCAGACTGCGCCATCACCGCCAGCTACCAGGCAACGACTGAAGGATACAAAGAAAAAGGATTGAGCGAGGACGAAGCAAACAGCCTGATCGGAAAATCGGTGAAACTTGCAGCAGAGGCCCGGGATGAATTTTGGAGCAGGGTGGAAAACCGGTCGAACAGGCCAAAGCCAATTGTGGCTGCCTCTGTCGGCCCATATGGTGCTTTTCTTTCAGATGGCTCTGAATACCGCGGCGATTATGCGGTAAGCGAACAGGAACTAATAAATTTCCATAAGGAACGGATCCGTATATTGATCGATGCAGGTGCAGATATTTTAGCGTGTGAAACCATTCCTTGCTTGGCAGAAGCCAAAGCAATTGTGGCAGTATTAAAGGAATTTCCAGAGGTCTATGCGTGGTTCAGTTTTAGCGCAAAAGATGAACGTCATATAAGTGATGGAGACAAAATCTCAAAGTGTGCAGAGTGGCTGGACAAACAACCGCAAGCAGCCGCAATTGGCATCAATTGTTCAGCACCCCACCTAATCGAATCGCTGATTAAAGAAGTGAAAAGCCAAACGGCGAAACCCATCATTGTGTATCCGAATTCAGGCGAAGAATATGACCCGTCGAGCAAGACCTGGGGTGAAGGAACTTCAGTAAATCAATTTGCCTTGAATACACGCCAATGGTATGAAGCAGGTGCCCACATGATTGGAGGGTGCTGCAGAACAACACCAGGAGACATTGCAGGCATTGCGGCCTGGGCGCGTGAATAAAGATTATGATCAGACGAGCTTGATCTTAAGATTTCAATTTCTTTTGATAACCGATAAACTTAATAGATACAAGCTCACAAAGGGGAATACATATGAATGAAATTATCCAGCAGAAGTTAATCGGCATAGAGGAAAAATTTAATGTGAAGGTGTTATACGCTGTTGAATCTGGAAGTCGGGCATGGGGATTTCCTTCAAAAGACAGTGATTACGATGTTCGGTTTATTTATATTCATTTGCCGGCATGGTACCTCTCGATTGATCCACAAGGAAGTGCTGTAAAGAGAGACGTGATTGAAGAACCGATTAGTGAGTTATTGGACATAAGTGGCTGGGAGTTGACTAAAGCACTTCGCCTGTTTCGAAAAAGCAATCCACCGCTTTTGGAATGGCTGCGAAGCGACATCATCTATTATCAAAAAGACTCGTTTATTGATCACATGCGCTCTTTGGAGTCAGATGTATTTTATCCGAATTCTATGCTATACCATTATTTAAACATGGCAAAAAACAATTACCAGGAATATCTTCAGGGGCCAGAAGTCAAAATCAAAAAATATTTTTATGTGCTGCGCCCAATTTTGGCATGCAACTGGATTGAAAAGTACAATACGACACCACCAATTGGCTTCAATGAATTAATGGAAGATATTGTTCCTACAGGTGAATTGAAAAAACAAATTGAACAATTGTTGAAACGTAAACTGGCAGGCGACGAAATGGATTTAGAGGATCGCATTGAGGTGATTAACGATTTTTTGGAAAGCGAAATGGAACGGCTCGAGGAGTATACAAGAAACCTTGTGGTTGAGGTAGAGGATCCGACGGAAATGCTGGACGAATTGTTTAGAGATACTTTGCAGGAGACCTGGAAATAATCAATTTATCGGATGAATATCTATCCCTAATAAATCAAAAAGAGATTTTTTGGGGAAACTGAGCCTCATTGAAATGGAAAGTTTATCAAGACAAACCCCGCAGCTGGAATAGGTATCCAAAAGATGACTTCGGTAGTTCACCGAAGTCATCTTTTTTTATAGTGTACATCACTTGAAGGGTCAGTTCAGCTGGTGACTTTCTTTCTTTTTAAAAGTTTATGGATATGGCGGAAGAGAGGGGCTTCAATGTTGTTAATGAAATAAAGAGATATTGTGACAAAAGCCGAAAAGTGATTGTAAAAGATTCGAAAAGAGAATAGTTGAACAATATTTATATGATATATTATTAAAGTAAATAAAAATGTACAATTAATAGTTTTGTTGTAATATTATTCCAATAAATATAGGTGGAGGAAATCTTTTGTTTGATCTTATTGATAACTTGTTCATAAATTTATGTGTTCTCATTGCCTTGATTTTTATTTATTTGCAACTTAGAAAGAAACTTGGATTAGATGAATCTTACAGAAAAGCCGTACTGGCTGACGGAATAGCAGGGGGAGCATTAGGATTTTTGCTGATGTATTTCTCTATACAAGTAACAACTGAAACTATCGTCGATTTGCGATTTATACCGGTTATGCTGCTTGTCCTTTTTTTAGGGATACCCCAAGCTACTATCAGTGCAGTAGTTATTATATTTGGAAGGTTCATTTTTGGCCTGACGATGTCAGCTTTTGCAGCCGCCATCTTAATGATCGCTTTAATCATCGGCTTCATCATTATTCATAAGCTATTTAAAAAATTTAGTGCTAATGCAAGTTCTTACAAAAAGGGCTTTGTGATGATCCTATTTTCAAACATTGTCTTCAGCGTAGTCATTAGTATTCTTATTAGTGATTTTCTTGTTTTGAAAAGTTTGATCCCTGTTTATTGGGTCATTTCTATCATCGGTGGGCTCATTTCGATTTTCTTTGTTGAATACATTCGAAAAACGCAGTATCTTCTGATGAAATACGAGCAGGAGTCCGTGACAGATTTTCTTACAGGCTTAAATAACGTCCGGCAATTTGATGCGGTATGGAATACATTAGTTGGAAGTGCAGCAGAAAAGAATGAAAGGCTCTCGTTGTTAATCATTGACATTGATCATTTTAAAAACGTCAATGACACATATGGCCACCCAGTTGGTGACAAAATCCTAAAAGAGCTTGGAAAAGTTTTAAAGAATACAAGCCGATCTTTTGATATTGTTTCGAGAAACGGTGGAGAGGAATTTTCTGTAATCTTGCCCGATTGCCAAAACGACCTGGCGGTAGAAATTGCTGAACGAATAAGAAAAGCGGTAGAAATTTATCATTTTAGAGTTTCCTCACAGCATTCTATCAACATTACGGTTTCGATCGGTGCAGCAACTTATCCAGAAACAGTAGCGGATACAAATCGCATAGTTGACACTGCTGATGAATGCTTATATAAAGCCAAACGTACTGGAAGAAATAGGGTTTGTGCCAGCTATTAATAAATAGAAAGAGATTGGGAATATTTCCAATCTCTTTTTTTCTTTCATCTGTTGAATTTTTAAATAAGCAAGCAGAGGTTGCAGCAGGGTGCGCCTAGAACTATCTTTACTTTATAAGTTTATTTCTTAATACTGAAAGTAGAAGGAAAGGCGATGAGTACGATGATTTTCAGTGAACGTTTGAAAAGCGAAAGAGAAAAAAAGGGGTGGTCGCAGGCGGAGCTTGCAGACAAAATTCATGTAAGCCGACAGTCCGTTTCAAAATGGGAAACCGGAAAAAATTACCCAAGCATTGAAGTGATTATCAATTTGAGTGACTTATTTGGCGTTACGATAGACGAACTGCTAAGGAGTGATGAAGAGTTGAAGGACAAAGTGATTCAAGACAGCAAGCAGCTGGCTCACCCAAAGTGGAAAGTTTTTTGCGATAGTGTGTTTATGTTAGGTGCCTTTTTGTTGGTGTCAAAAATCATCATTTTCGCGTCAAATTACTTTTTCGGAACATCCATTGTGATACCGGAAGGAGTGCCAAGATTCCTTTCCAACTTCCTGTCCTTATTTTTGATGGTGGCTGGCGGTATTGGATCGGATTATTTTAAGGACAAGTATATTTGAATAGAACCACCTAAAACCTTGCTGTTCGAGTGTTTTGGGTGGTTTTTTAATTGGTGAATTTTCTAGGCGCTCTCAAATCTTTAGTCCCAGTGAAGGCATTTTCATATATTGTGTGGAATAAACTAAACAGAATCTATTTTGCATACCACAATGTCAACTTACCAAAAGGAGGCGATAAAATGAAACAACTCTACATCAAACAAAAAGCACTCAGCTTAAGTGGCAAATTCACGGTGAAAGATCAGCAGGAGAACGATGTTTATTATGTGGAAGGCAGCTTTATGCAAATTCCGAAGACCTTTTCCATTATGAATGCGGCAAGAGAAGAAGTGGCGCTCATTACGAAAAAGACGTTTAGTTTTCGGCCAAAGTTTTTTGTTGAAGTGAATGGCAAGGAACAATTGACGATTAAGAAAGAGTTTTCTGTGTTCAAAGCTCGCTATACCATAGAGGGCACAGGAATTGAGATTCGAGGAAACTGGTGGGACATGGATTTTCAAGTGGTGCAGCATGGAGAAGTAATTGGTCAGGTCAACAAGGAATGGTTCAAGTGGGGGGATAGTTACAAAGTCGAAATTCTGGATGAACAGATGCAGGAAGTTGTCATCGCAATAGTTGTCGCTATTGACTGCGTGAAAGCTGATGAAGCGGCATCAGCTTCGGCGGGTTCCATCTAGCCTCTAAGGCAGCCATTGGGATGGCTGTCTTTTATTATTGGAAAAATATCCACTTTTATTAGTAAATATGCTAAATTAAAGAAAAAAACTAGAGGAGAAAAATGTGGGATCCCAATTAACCGTTTATATCACATTGATTTGTACTTCAGGTGTACTCAGCTTGTATTTATGTGCTTCCGTATTTGCCGGAAGGCATAAATACACAAAAATCGCTTCCTTTTTTGTTTTTTACACTGCTTCTATCGCTATTTATTGTTTTGCGGCAGCCTTCGGCTTAGTGGCTACGAGCTTGGAAGAAATGAAATTCTGGACAGTCATCCAATACTTGGGCATGCCAATTTCTGCACCTCTTGGCTTGCTGTTTGTCCTGTATTATTTAGGCATTAAACTAAGTTGGCAAAGATGCGCTGCCTTGCTTACGATCCCTGTTGTCAGCTTTTTGATGGTGGCGACCAATGATTTTCATCATTTGCATTACCGCATCTTTGAAGTAGATCCGATTCTGGGGATTCCTTACATTCATCAGGAAATCGGCGTATGGTATCTGGTTCACGGTGGGTTTACTTTTGCTTGCATGCTAATTCCTACTTTATTTATCCTCTTCCGATGGCGGGAAACGACGTCGACATATCGTCCGCAGCTGGTCGCTTTGTTTTTCGGTCAATTTGTTCCGATGGCGACGGCGTTTATTTATTTAATTGGCTGGACGCCTCCTGGCATTGATCCCGTACCCATGGTGTTGTGGATGACTTCGCTCTTGTATTTATGGTCCATCAATTCATCGCGGCTGTTCAAAGTCATGCCGATTGCAAAAGATACGGTTTTCAACAGTATCAATGATGGCGTACTAGTATTAGACGAGGATCATCGGCTGATTGAGTTTAATCGGGCTGCGAAAAAAATGTTTCCGGAACTGGACAGGTCATTGCATGGCGCCGAGTTTGAAAAACTCTGGCTGGAGTTAACACTGGAAGTTCCTCCATTTAAAGTAGAAACAACAGAATCAATGCAAGAACTTCAGCTAACGAGGCAAAAATCGAAATACACCTACCAAGTCCGAATTTCTTCAATGGCTTATGTGGGCAACACCACTGGCTTTTTGTTGATTTTCACCGACATCACAGAGTTGAAAAAGCTGCAGGTACAGCTAGAGCGGCAGGCTTATTATGACGAGCTGACAGGTATCTTTAATCGTCGTGCCTTTTACACGCAATGTTCTCAGCAAGTTGAAGATGCACAAGCAAATAAACAGCCATTTGCTGTCGCTTTGATTGATATTGATCATTTTAAATTGGTAAATGATACGTATGGCCATCATGTTGGTGATCAAATGCTCCAGCATGTTGTTGGGGTCTGCAAATTGCAATTGGGCGGAGAGGTTTTGTTTGCCAGATATGGTGGAGAAGAATTTGTATTGGCAATAGGAAACCATACAGTAACAGAAGGCTTCGAGTTGGTTGAAAGGGTCCGTCAAAGTGTAGAGCAAACGCCTTTGACCGTAGGCGATCTAAGAATTACTGTGACTATCAGTATAGGTGTCGCGTCACTTGAAAGCGGCGAGACAGCATCTCTGCAAGTTCTTCTGAACAACGCAGACATTGCACTGTATTCAGCTAAAGAAAAAGGGCGTAACCGAGTCCAAATGCATGTAATGGCGGAAGAAACAGTTGGAAACTAAGCCATTTTCTAACTCATTTTAAGCTGTCGAGCCATCGACAGCTTTTTTACGTTGTGGCTGAAAATACACTTTTGTCACGACAAGCCCGACAAAGTTGACTTTCCTTACAGTTGAATACGCTTCCATATAAGGTCTATGATGGAGGAACATTACAACTATAGTTTGGAGGAGAAGAACACATGAACGATTCAAAAATGAAGATTCGCGTGCAAAAGTTCGGTAATTTCCTGAGCTCGATGGTGTTGCCGAACATTGGTGCGTTTATTGCATGGGGATTGATTACAGCACTTTTTATCCCTACCGGATTTATTCCTAATGAAAACTTGGCTTCACTAGTAGGGCCAATGGTTACTTACATGTTGCCGCTTCTGATCGGTTATACAGGAGGGCGTTTGATTTATGATCAGCGTGGTGGAGTAGTCGGAACCATTGCGACCATGGGTGTTATTGTCGGAGCTCCCGATACACCAATGTTCTTGGGTGCCATGATCATGGGACCGCTTGGTGCTTATGTCATCATGAAATTTGACCAATTGATTGAAGGAAAAATTCGTACTGGTTTTGAAATGCTGGTTAACAACTTTTCTGCAGGTATTTTGGGTGGCGCACTTGCCATTCTTGCATTCCTTGGCGTCGGACCGGCTGTAAGTTCGTTTACAAGCGTTCTGGTTTCAGGTGTGGACTGGTTACTTGCTGCAGGCTTATTGCCGCTGACAAGTATTTTGATTGAACCGGCGAAAATTCTATTCTTGAATAACGCCATCAACCACGGTGTGTTAACACCAATCGGCTTGGAGCAAGTTCAGCAGACAGGGAAATCAATCCTGTTCCTACTGGAAGCCAACCCTGGACCTGGACTCGGAGTACTTCTTGGGTTTATGCTGTTTGGCAAAGGCATCGCGAAGCAATCAGCTCCTGGTGCAGCGATTATCCATTTCTTTGGAGGCATTCACGAAATTTATTTCCCTTACGTATTGATGAAGCCAATGTTGTTACTGGCTGTTATTTTCGGAGGCATGAGCGGAGTCTTTACACTTGTATTAATGGGTGGCGGATTGGTTGCTCCTGCATCACCAGGAAGCATCCTGGCTATTGCGGCAGTTACGCCGCCTGAAGGCATGGCTTACTTGGCCAACTTCACTGCAGTCTTTGTAGCAACGGCCGTTTCGTTTGCTATCTCGGCAGTCGTTTTAAAAACTAGCAAGCAAACAGATGAAGATATGGACGAAGCAACAAAGAAAATGGAACAAATGAAAGGCAAAAAAAGTTCTATTTCCCGGGAAATAACGTCACCTGTAGGTGCTGGGACTGGCGTATTCCCATCAAATGTACAAAAAATTGTGTTTGCTTGTGATGCGGGAATGGGATCGAGTGCAATGGGTGCTTCTCTTCTGCGCAAAAAAGTAAAAGAAGCAGGGCTGGGCGTATCGGTTTCGAATACAGCCATCAGCACGATTCCAACCGATTCTCAAATTGTGATCACACAGGAAAAACTGACGCCGCGTGCCGAAAACAAGGTGCCGGGTGCGTACCATATTTCAGTTGATAACTTCTTATCAAGTCCGGAATACGATAAACTGATCGACCGTCTGCAAAATGATGGCACAAGTGATCAGCATGGATTGGTAGAAGAACAAGCAGCACCGCATAATGTAGAAGATGATCAGCTCCTATTGGAGGAAAACGTCTTTATTGGACAAAAATTCCGTACCAAAGAAGACGCAATCCGATTTGCTGGCCAGGCTTTGGTCGATGCTGGATACGTTGAACCGTCTTATGTGGACGAAATGCTGAAGCGTGAGGAAATCACGACAACTTACATGGGCAACAATGTTGCAATTCCCCATGGAACAGAAGAAGCAAAAAAATCTGTCATAAAATCAGGCTTTACTGTCGTTCAGGTTCCAAATGGAGTAGACTTTAATGGAGAAAGTGCAAAAATGATTTTTGGCATCGCTGGCAAGGACGGTACACATCTGGAAATCCTTTCAGGAATCGCTGTCATTTGTGCAGAGCAGGACAATGTAGATCAGCTGGTAAATGCAAAAACGGCAAAAGAATTAGTAGCCATCATTAACAGCAATTAAATAGCAGCAACAGAAAGGCGGGGATTCCTGCCTTTTTGTTCTATCTGCCTTTTCCGGTCTTGAAGAAAGCATCCAAAAGCGAGAGGAGTGAGCCGCATGTTTATCACGTTTAGGGAAAAGTCCATTATCGAACTGATTGTCAGAACCTCTGGAAAACATACGGTGCATTCGCTGTCTTCGTATTTGGATGTCAGTGCCCGGACCATTCAGCGTGACTTAAAGTCGGTGGGGAAAATGCTGCAGCAATTTGAACTAACAGTGGAACGAACCGGGGATGAAGGCCTTTTCGTGGCAGGGAAAAATGAGCAGGTTTACCGTCTGATTCAAAATTTGGCAACAGCCAGTCCTGCAGACGAAACTCCTGAAGAAAGAAAGTTGAAATTGCTAGTGATTTTATTGCACGAAGGCCCATTTTTTAAACGGCAGATGCTGGCTGGCCGATTGGGCATCAGCACCGCTACCTTAGCGGCTTATTTAGATGACGTAACGGATTGGCTGCGAAAGTTTTCAGTAGGGGTGTCACGGACAAGAGGCGTTGGTGTGGAAGTGGATGGTGAAGAAGCCAACAAGCGGCATGCACTTGGCAGCTATGTTCTGGCTTATTTCTATGAAGAGATGATTGAGAGTTTGTATTTTTTGCAGCAAGGGAAAAACCAGGGAGAGAAAGTTCTTGGGTATTTTTCTCCGGAATACTTGGCAGCCGTGGATCAATTGGTGGATCAAAAAATCAATAAAGAACAAACCCGGCTGGCAGACAGCGATTATATGGGCTTAGTCGTATACAGCTGCCTGTCTCTTCAACGGACAGAAGCCGGCTTTGTACTGGATCCGGCAGACCAAACAGCGAGTGATTCAGGCAACGAATACCGGCTAATGGAGAATATGGGAAAAGAGTTGCAAGAGCGGCTTTCAGTTGCCTTGACTGGAGCCGATGTGCATTTTTTAACGATGATTTTAAAAGGCTCGAAAGTGCAGGCAGCGGATTTGACGTATTATGACAGTGTAGTGCTCGGCAGAATGATCAAAAACCTGATACGCGATGTTTCAGAACAGCTGCATGTTGACTTGATTGATGACTTTTCGCTGTATCAGGGATTGCTTGCGCATATGGGTCCTTCCATTTTCCGTTTAAACCAAAAGCTCGAATCTTACAATCCACTGACGGATGAGATCAAACGGAAATACCCGGTGCTGTTTATGGCCGTTAAGCAGGGTCTGGAAAACGAGTTTAAGAATCTGGAGTTTTCACCTGATGAGACGGCCTTTATCGTGCTTCATTTTGGATCAGCTTTGCTAATGAAGGAAGAGAAGGTTCGAATTGATGCGGTGGTTATTTGCCCAACTGGCATTGGGACGTCGAAGATGCTGGCAAGCCGCATCCAAAAAGAACTGCCGGAAATCAATTCAGTGGAAATCCTGTCCATCAATGATTTTCAAACAGCCCATTTTCAGGACTACGATTTGGTGATTTCGACCATCCGGCTGCCGGTGACAGAAGTGGATTACATTATGGTGAGCCCACTGCTGAGCGATCGGGATATTGGCTACATCGAAAGCTATTTGCAAAATAATGTGGAAAAAATCACGCGCAAAAAGCAATACTTGAATCCAGGAAATCCAAGCGGCCACTTAATACCGAAAGGACGGCCCAATATACAAAATGTCTTGCGGGAGATAAAAGAAGTGCAGGGCAGCATAGATGCAATTTTGGCCAGTTTTAAAGTGATGCACAAACATCTTGCAACGGATTATTGGGAAGTCTTGCAAGAAGTGGTTGAACTGGCGGAAGCGGATGGATTGGTTACAAATGCCGCCTCTACGATGAACGAATTGAAAGAGCGTGAAAAAAAAGGCGGATTGGGGATTCCAAATACCAATATGGCTCTTTTTCACGGCCGCGATGATTCCATTCAACAACCTGTTTTTCAAATCGTCCATTTGGACAATTCGCTTATAGTCAAAGGAATGGACGGCGAAAGCATGCAGATGAAAAACTTGCTGCTGATGCTTGCGCCTGAAATGTTGACGGGCAGAGAGCAGGAGATCTTAAGCTTAATCAGTACCAGCTTGATCGAAAGTGATGTATCGATGATGATTTTTTCGTCTTCCAACGAGAAAGTGATCCGCCAAAAACTAGAAGATATTTTCTTGGAGTATCTACAAAATAATTTGATAAAGGGATGATGATTAATGAAACAAGCCATTCATTTTGGAGCAGGAAACATTGGCAGAGGATTTATCGGCGCTTTATTTTCCGAATCAGGCTACCACGTGACATTTGTGGATGTGGCCGAGCAAGTAATCAATAAGTTGAATGAAGAAGGAAGCTACAAGGTAAATATGGCTCAGTTGCAGGAAGAATCGATCACCATTGAAAACGTATCGGGCATTAACAACATGACGCACGAACATGATGTTATTGACGCGATTCAACAAGCGACGTACTTAACGACAGCGATCGGGCCCAACATTTTGCCAAGAATCGCACCGCTGATTGCCCGTGGCCTGGCCAAACGCGTAGCAGCAACAGATGAAAAAATTTATGTCATTGCCTGTGAAAACCAAATCGGCGCAACGGACATCCTTAAGCAGCACATCATGGACAATCTTGACGAAGAAGCAAAGAGACAGCTGGATGGGAAAGTGTACTTCTTTAATTCAGCGGTTGACCGCATTGTGCCAATTCAGGACCAAAGTTCACTAGACGTTTTGGTGGAACCTTATTTTGAGTGGGTTGTGGAAACGACTGAAGACATTCCTCATGTAGCTGGCATGAAAATGGTCGAAGACCTTGCTCCGTTCATCGAGCGCAAATTGTTTACCGTAAACACAGGCCATGCCGTAATCGCGTATCTCGGTTACCTTGCTGGAAAATCCACCATCGATGAAACTTTAGCTGATGAAAAAATTGTGGACCAAGTTAGAGAAACCCTCAAAGAAACAGGGGCTTATCTGGTGAAGGAATACGGCATTGATGAAGAAGAGCATTTGGCTTATATCAACAAGAATATTGAGCGTTTTAAAAACGCCTATTTGAATGACGGCGTGACACGTGTTGGCCGTGCGCCCATCCGTAAATTGGGTCCTGAAGACCGGTTGATTCGTCCGGCTACACAAGCGCAAAAAGCAGGATTGCCATATAGCTACTTGGCCAATGCCATTGCAGCAGCACTATTGTTTGATTACCCGGAAGACGAAGAAGCGATGCAAATTCAGGAAGAAATCCGGAAGTCTGGACCAGCTGCTGCGCTAAAAACGTTCAGCGGCTTGTCGGAAGACAACGAGATCACTAAAGAAGTGGTTCGCCAGTACGAATTATTGCAAGCCCAAAAGCATTAAAATAACTGAAATCAAAATGACAGACATGCATCCGCATGTCTGTCATTTTGTGTTTTAGAAAGCTCTGGAGCTTAGCAGTGCATCTTACTTTTGTACTGGCACCGATTGGGTTATACTTGACAGGCAAAACCAGAAGAGTACAATCAAAAAATGTGATATAATTATACAATTGAAGCAGAAAAGGTGCGTTTCGATTGAGCCTGGCTTTTTGTATTATTTGATCAGGAGCAATAGCACCTATATGCAAATATACGGGATAAGGAAGGTTATAATGGACAACCAACAGAAAAAAAGAAATATCATATTAATCGGCGCGGGAGTCATGAGCGCGACTTTAGGGTCAATGCTTAAAGAACTTGCACCGGATTGGAATATTAAAGTATTTGAGAAATTAGAAAAAGCAGGATCAGAAAGCTCGAACGAATGGAACAACGCGGGAACAGGACACGCTGCACTGTGCGAACTTAACTATACACCCGAGCAGGCTGACGGTTCTGTCGATATCAAAAAAGCTATCAATATTAACGAGCAGTTCCAGTTATCAAGACAGTTTTGGTCATTTCTTGTAAACAACAAACGCATTGCCAATCCACAGGACTTTATCATGTCGATTCCGCACATGAGCATGGTGCAGGGAGAAGACAACGTCCGTTTCCTGAACACGCGTTTTAATGCATTGTCTAAGAGCCCCCTATTCAAAGGGATGGAATATACAGCTGATCCGGCAAAATTGAAAGAATGGATTCCGCTTATTATGGAAGGCCGTTCTACCAATGATGCAATCGCAGCAACCAAAATCGATTCTGGAACTGACGTCAACTTCGGCGCGTTAACAGAAATGCTGTTTGATCACTTGAAAGAAGAGCAGGTCGAGATTAATTACAACCACGCAGTCAAAGACATTAAACGCAGCGGCGACGGCATGTGGGAAGTAAAAGTGGAAGATCTTGCAAACGATAAAATCGAATACCACAGTGCCGACTTTGTCTTTATTGGCGGCGGCGGTGGAAGCTTGCCATTGCTCCAAAAAACAGGCATTCCAGAATCCAAGCATATCGGCGGATTCCCGGTAAGCGGGATGTTCCTGGTCTGCAACGATCCGGAAATCGTCGAACAGCATCACGCAAAAGTATACGGAAAAGCGAAAGTCGGAGCTCCTCCGATGTCCGTGCCGCATTTGGACACACGCTTTATCGACAACAAGAAATCATTGTTGTTCGGACCGTTCGCAGGGTTTTCACCGAAATTCCTGAAAACAGGTTCGAACATGGACTTGATCGGATCTGTTAAACCGAACAACGTCTTTACAATGCTGGCTGCAGGCGCAAAAGAGATGTCTTTAACAAAATATCTGATCCAGCAAGTCTTGTTGTCGAATGAAAAGCGCGTAGAAGAATTGCGCGAATTTATTCCGACTGCCAAACTTGAAGATTGGGATGTTGTGGTAGCCGGACAACGTGTACAAGTTATCAAGGATACGGACAAAGGCAAAGGAACCTTGCAGTTTGGTACAGAAATTGTCACAGCTGCCGATGGTTCAGTTGCAGCGTTGCTTGGAGCTTCTCCAGGTGCCTCTACGGCTGTTCACGCGATGCTTGAAATCTTCAAAAAATGCTTCCCGGACGAAGTAGGCGGCTGGGAACCGAAAATTAAAGAAATGATTCCATCATATGGCGTATCCTTGTCTGAAAACCCTGAGCTTCTTCAGGAAATTCATTCATTAACAGCGAAAGCACTTCAGCTGGACGAAAAAAGCCCAGTAGGAATATAAAATAATTGGTGCATGCCCCATTCATCCGAATCGATGAATGGGGCATTTTTTCTTGAAAAATGATAATGGAAAAAGTAGAGCCTGTCTCAAAAGTAAAAAAAAGCGTACCTAAGTTTTAGGCACGCTTTTTTCCTTATAAATGTATCGTTTGTTCAAAGGTTGCTTATTTAAAGAAAGGTGTTTTCTTCAAGGCGATGGCCACTGGAATCGCAATAATCAGGCCAACTGTATTTTGGACAAGGTTGCCGGGAATGGAAGCTGCCGGGATGATCCAGCTGCTGAAAATGATGGCTTCACCGACATAGTAAATTGCGACCATTAATGGAATCGACACGATGGCAGCTAAAATATTAAAGCGTGTACTGCCACCGTTTCTACCGCCTGACCAGGCAATTTTTCCGACCACATAGCCTTGTAGGCCACGTGCCACTATGGTAATCGGTGCCCACAAAGTCCAGCCAGAAACGAGGTCAAACAAACCCATTCCGACCGCGCCAGCAATTAGTCCTTTTTTAGGACCGAAGAGGATCGCAATGATGAAAAGCATGGCAGTACCGAGGTGCACAAGTCCGCCGTTTGCCGCAATCGGCAGGCGGATGTTCAATAATAATGTAGCAACAAAGACAAGTGCAATGGCCATGGAAGTTAAAACTAAATCAAGAGTGCGGGAATTATTTGCAGGTGAGTAGCTAGTTGTTTTTTGCATCGTTGGTAACCTTCCTATCTTTTCTTTTTCAGATAAGATTAGCAGAGATGTGATCTAGTTAAAAGTATCAATTCTGAATAAAACTTAGGGGTCAGTTTTATTTTCCATTTATAAACCTGCTGAAGAAGAGCCATTTGCAGCAGGTTTCAGGACCCCGATAATTTGGGCATAACTACTTTCGCTTCTACACCAAAGTGATCCGAAATAACGGATTTGTTGCGGTTATTGAAAATGACTTGTGAAGATAGCACTTCGATGGGGCTGTTCGCTAAAATCAGATCGATGCGCAAATCCTCTTTGTTGTCATTCCACCCTGTGATTTTCCCTTGGACTGTTGTTCCCTTGTCTTTATGAGCTGCCAACTCATACGTATCGTAAAGTTTTTCATTGGTTAAGTAGTCATAGCCTTCGCGAGGCAGGGAAGCACTATTATTAAAGTCTCCCATCAGAAAGGATAGACCATCCTGTTTAATTTGCTCCAAAAGCCGGTCTGCCTGCTGTTTGAAAGGTTCTTCTTCGTCCACCCACCAGCCCATATGGCAGGAGTAAAAAGAGATCGGCGTATCTTGGTAATCGATTTGCACACCAATAATTTTTCGGGTTTTCCAGTAAGTGATATCCGTGCTTTGGCTGACGAAAAAAGAATTCTCAGCTGAAATCGGATGCTTGGTTAAAATGGCGACGCCTTCTTCATAAGTTCCGTAAACCAAATGGGAAAAGCTCCAGACAAGCGAGTAGTCTGCAACGCCGATCCTTTCAAGTTCCTTGAGCAGGACAATTCCGAAATTGTCTTCTTTGATGTCGTCATATAACAGCTCAGCGTTAATTGATTGGTTGACTTCCTGAAGGGCGATCACGTCATAATGCTTTTCTTTGATGGTTTCTGCCAAATGTCGGATTTTTTTGTATTGATTTTCTTCATGCCACGAATGGCAGTTCAAGGTTAACAAATTCATGTATTCAGCCTCCTGATTTATTGTTCTTATAGGAAAACCCAGCAAGCAGACGGAGAAATTCCGAATGCTGCTGGGTTTTAGGGCGTGCTCTACATCAAACGACAGGTTCGCCATGAATAATTTCCATGATGTCCTGATCCTTTGCTGCGATAGCGCCGGATTTTGTAAGTTTGATTGATTGGCCTTCTTCAAGATTCGTGAAGACAACTGGTGTAATGATTGATGCTGCATTTTTAGCGATGTAATCCAAGTCCATCTCCATTAGAAGCTGTCCTTGTTCAACAAGGTCGCCTTGTTCAATATGTGAAGTAAACCCTTCACCTTTCAAGTGAACCGTATCAATACCAATGTGGATCAGAATTTCCGTTCCGTTGTCTGCCGCGATGCCGATAGCATGCTTGGTAGGGAAGACGGTAACGACTTTACCGTTTACCGGAGAAAAAACTTTTCCTTCAGTTGGCTTGATGGCAAATCCGTCTCCGACCATTTTGCCTGAGAATACTTGATCCGGAACTTCTGAAATTGGTAGAAGTTCACCGGTAATCGGGCTGTTGAATTCCAACGGCGTTCCTGATGCTGATGCATTTTCATTTGGTGCCGCAACTTTGGCAGCTGGTCGAGGTGATTTGCCATTGATGATGTCTTGCATTTGTCCGCGCAGGCTGTCTGAAACCGGTCCAAAGATGGCCTGGATGTTGTTGCCAACTTCCATAACGCCTGAAGCGCCAAGTTTTTTGAGTTTCTTTTTATCTACATTGCCTTTATCTTCTACACTGACGCGCAAGCGTGTGATACAAGCATCAAGGTGTGTAATGTTTTCCTGTCCGCCCATAGCCGCAAGAATTTCATATGGAAGGTCGCCGATTTCTCCTGCTTCTTCTTCGCCTTCTTCATCGTCTTCACGTCCAGGCGTCATCAAGTTGAACTTTTTGATCGCAAAACGGAAACCGAAGTAGTAGATGACCGAGAAGACTAGACCCACAACAATAACCCAGAACCATTCTGTTCTGCCAGGAAGTACCCCGAACAGCAGGAAGTCAATCAGTCCGCCGGAGAATGTCATCCCGATCTTAACGTCGAGCAAGTGCATGGTCATGAACGACAGTCCTGCAAAAACGGCATGGATACCGAACAGGACAGGTGCTACGAACAAGAATGAAAACTCAAGAGGTTCCGTAATCCCTGTAAGGAACGAAGTCAAAGCACCTGAAAGCATGATTCCGCCGACAAGTTTCTTTTTCTCAGGGCGTGCACAATGGTAGATAGCAAGTGCAGCAGCCGGAAGACCGAACATCATGAATGGGAATTTACCAGTCATGAATGTACCTGCAGTAAAGTCAACGCCATCCTGCAGTTGAGCAAAGAAGATGCGCTGGTCGCCACGGATGATTTCTCCGGCAGTGTTTGTGTATTGGCCAAATTCAAACCAAAACGGTGAATAGAAAATATGGTGCAAACCAAATGGAATCAATGAGCGTTCAATGGTACCGAAAACGAATGCCGCAAGCGTCCGGTTTGTTTCCAGCATAAAGTGGGAAAGTGTGTTCAAACCTGTTTGGGCAAATGGCCAAACCAGGTACATCACGATTCCAAGGAAGACAGCTGAGAAAGCAGTGATGATTGGGACAAAGCGCTTTCCTGCAAAAAATCCTAAAAACTGTGGCAATTGAATATTAAAGAATTTATTGTACATGAAGGCAGCCAGCACACCGACGATAATCCCGCCGAAAACACCGGTTTGAAGTGTAGGAATTCCCAATACATTGGCGTATGCCGGGTCAGTGGTCATTTCCATGGTAATTCCGCCAAATGCTTTCATCGTAACGTTCATGATCAAGTAACCGATGATCGCAGCAAGTCCTGCTACGCCATCACCACCGGCTAGGCCGATCGCAACTCCGACAGCAAACAGCAAGGGCAAGTTATCAAAAATGACCCCGCCGGCTTCTGCCATAATGAATAGGAGCGATTGAATCCAATCGGCTCCCATAAACGGAACCGCTTCCAAAAATGAGTCTTGTGCAAAGCTGGTACCAAAAGCCAATAGGATCCCGGCAGCTGGCAACAATGCGACAGGCAGCATGAGGGCTTTACCTACTTTTTGCAATGTGCCGAACAAATTGAATGACATGTGATTTCCTCCTCGTTGGTTCGAATATGAGACATGAAACAGGCCAATTGAATACAAAAAAAGACATGAGCAGAAAAGGCAAAGTTGATAAGAGGGCAGAATCGTCCTAAGCGTCAACTTTAGCATCTTTTCATACTCATGCCTGATCGAATCAGTAACACGTATGGTCAGAATTTATGTGTCAAGCGTTGCAGATGAATTGTCAAATACATGACTTCAGCTTCATCTACAGGCTTATTCAATTGGTTTTGCATAACTTTAATGAGCTTCCATGCAAGATTATAGCACACAGGATATTCACTTTTCAACATCGCTGCCAATTTATTTTCTTCACCCAGTGGATCTCCTTTGTCTGCGCGGTCGATGGCGCGGTGAAGGTGCTGAATGAGACGATGGTAATCAATATTGTCTTTTTTCAACTGGATTTCCAAGCTGTTTTCGATGATGCCGACCATTTTTGCAATCAAGGTATGGTAGCGGTTGATGTCGCGCAAGGACTTGTCGGTAACAGCACTGTGGACATGAAGCGCGATAAAACCAATTTCCCCTTCCGGAAAGGAAACCCCCGTCTGCGCTTCCACTTTTTGCACTACTTCTTTGGCCACCATGTATTCTTTCGGATACAGTGATTCGATCTCGAACAAAAATGGATTGGAGAATTGAATGTCTTTTTTTGCCCGACTGATGGCAAACGCGATGTGGTCTGTCAGTGCGACGTGAATATGTTCGTTCAGTTCTTTGCCCATTTTTTCCTCGATAAACAAGAGCAGCTCATGAATAAAAGCAATGAGTTTTTCTTCAATGTAAGGAAGCAAGTTGACGTATTGCTCCATTTCTTTTTCGTCCTGCAGCAAAAAGGTTTTATCTGCTTCCTCAAAAGGAACAGAATCCCCCTTTTTCCGGTTAAAGCCAAGGCCATTGCCGATCAATACAGCTTCTTTGTATGTATCATTGCTGGCAATAACCACGTTATTATTTAAAACTTTTTGTATGATTAAAATTTGTTTCATTTTAGCCTCCACCTGCCTCCGGTGTTTATTTCCGGTCTAACTGGCATCACGAACGATTTTTCTGCAATCTATATAGGCCGATCCCAATCAGCATTTTAAACGGGGTCAGAGGGCACATCTGGAAAACACTCTTCAACTGGACGGCATTGTGCCCCTGCTAAATAAAAATCTGAAAATTACTCTATCCCATATTCTAGCATTTCTTTTCTTTTTGCAATAGCCATTGAACTGGCTTCCTAAATAACAGTTGTTGCACATTCATTGAGTTTAAAAAAAGCAAGGCGTATACTGAGGCTAAATCGATTGTATTACTAGCAGGAGGTAATGGAGTGACAATTAACCCTAAAGCCGTCTTTTTGGATATGGACGGAACAATTTTAAACCATACAAACGAAGTGAGCATGGATACGAAAGAAATCATAGATGAACTTCGAAGTGCTGGCGTATTCGTTTTTATCGCAACAGGAAGATCGGCTGATGAATTGGTAGAAATGTTGCCAGAAGGATTTGCGGTAGATGGTTTTATAACAGCAAATGGCATGGCCGGCTACATTGGCGAAGAAGTTGTATTCGAACATGCACTGCCGATGGATTTGGTGGAAACGGTTCTGGAGAAGGCGCGTGAACGTGAAATGTATTACGAGCTTTTCCCGCACAGAGAGGCACGGTTGGTGCTGAACCAAGACAAAGAGTTTGTGGAAGCGGCAGTTCGGGACCCAAAACCCGATTCCGTACAGACCAACGAATGGATTTCCCGCCAAAAAGCGATCCAAGAAGAAATTGAGTGGACCGATGAAATTACAGGCTCTCATTTTTCCAAGTTTTACTTTTTCTCAAGAACCCGCGATGACATCAACGACTGGAAAATCGAATTGGAAATGCTGCAGGAACATATGGAATTTACAATGACTCCTTCTTCTCCGCATAACGCGGAAGTAATGGTCGCAGGCGTCAACAAAGCATCCGGCATTGCCCAAATGTTGGAGCGCTTCGGGTTAACGGGTTGTGAAACACTGGCCATCGGAGACAGCGATAACGATGTGAAGATGTTTGAATACGTCAGCCACGCTGTAGCGATGAAAAATGCAGCAGGCCACATACAGGAATTAGTGGATGAAGTAACGGAGTTCAGCTGCGACGAAAACGGCGTCTACCATTACTTGAAAACCAAGGTATTGGCTCCTTTGGAAGCAAAAGCACCAAAAGCATAAAGTGAATAGCTCCAAAAAATCCCCCAAAACGGCCACCCTAAAGGTGAGCGTTCTGGGGGATTTGATTTGGATCGGTGTTTCATTGTCAGCAAACGGAATCGTTGGATTTTGGTACTGACAATCCGAACAGTGGACGCAAGTACAAGGCAACAAACGTACCGGCCAATGCCAAGATGCCCCAAATATAGCCGTGCAAGCTGAACGAAGCAATGCCGCCAAAGTAAGCACCGATATTGCAGCCAAACGCCAGGCGGGCACCATAGCCCATCAACAGGCCGCCAATAACCGAAGCGAAGAAATTGCCAACTCGTACTTTCGTGAATTTGAACAAACCGCCTGCAGCTGAAGCAACAAACGCCCCGATGATAACCCCAAAGTTCAAAATTGTGGTGGAATCGGCAAAGATTGAAGACTCAAGCATAGCCGCATTGGCACCTTGCCAATATCCCCAGCTTGCTACGTCAGCGCCAAAAAATTCAGCGATTTTCGATCCCCAAAGAGCAAAGGCCGACGTGATGCCCCAAGGTGTTCCGCGGACCATCAATGTTAATGCATTTAAACCAGCCAACACAATTGCAGCTGCGAACAACGGCCACGAACCGCGGAAAATCCGTCTCCATCCAGATGCCGAAGGAACAGGCGCCATTTTTGGTGCGCGTCTTTTTTTCTCAATCACAATGCTGATCAACGCGATCAAACCAAAAATGATAATCGACACAAGCCAGGCACCGCCATAGCCAAGTCCAGTAGACGTTGCCAATGAAATGGGTTCGAATGCTGGAAGGTCTTCTGTCCAAAATGGCAAATGGTAAGCGCCGATTGTTGTTCCGATAATGAAGAATATCAACGTAACAAACATTACGGTACGTCCGCCGCCAATTGCGTACAATGTACCGGAAGCACAGCCGCCGCCTAACTGCATGCCGATACCGAAAATAAAGGCACCGACAATCAGGCTGACGCCGACCGGCGAAACATAGCCGGCAACTTCAGTTCCGAAGAACGAGTAACCGTATGCCAAAATTGGCGCAAACAAGGTTACAGCAACTGCCAGCATCAGCATATGCGACCGCATTGCCTGACCATTTCCGACAGATGCCAAGCGCCGAAATGCTGAAGTAAAGCCGAAGCGTGCGTGAAATAATGTGTAACCGAGTGATAGCCCGATAATGAGCAGAATTGGCTGGGAAATGTGCTGAGTAGCCAACAAATAAACCATCAATAGGGCTGCAACGACCAATCCGCCGACAATTAATGGAACTTGCGGACTGTTTAAAGCTGTATCTTTTCGTGCAACGGGCTCTTGTGCATCGTTGACCGGTTGAACTTTGGTAATAGAAGTCATGAAATCATCCTTTTCTTAGTGAGTTAGTCGGGAATACTCCGTTATCATAATGCTTGAGCTGCCCGGTGTCAAAAGAAATTGCTTCGGAATCCTGGTTTGCAGGTGTTTTGGAGGAAAGCTAAATACTATATTAAGTTGGATTAAAGAAAACAGCTTTTATCCCTTTCTTTGGCCGCTTTGTGCAGGGCTTCTAGCTTTGTCTAGCCACTGTACGCAACTGCGCGAAGAGAAGGAGTGGACTGAAAGCGAGCCTAGTTTTTTACTATGCTCCTAAAAGGGATGGAGCAAATCAGCAGTACAAGATATATAAAGTAACTTTGGCTAATAAAATGGAAAAGTGAGAGTAAGCTCTTCTTATAGATAAGCACTTAAAAACGAAAAGCTCTTGGGATGGGTGTATACTTAAAAAATAGTTAAAACAAGTGCGTGTTTGGAGGAAATTGGATGTTCAATGATATCACAGTAAAAGAATTGATTCCTTTAAGTGAAGAAAAGAAAATGGTGCTGATCGATGTCAGATCGCCCTCTGAATTTCAAAATTTTTCAATTCCGAATAGCGTCAACATCCCGTTTTTCGATGATGCAGAACGTGCAGAGATCGGCACGCTCTACAAACAAGTAAGTGTCGAGGCGGCTAAAGCACGCGGCCTTGAAATCATTTCCGCCAAACTGCCGGCATTTGTTCAGCAGTTTAAAGAAATTGAAGGCAATAAAACGGTGTTTTGCTGGCGGGGCGGAATGCGCAGCCGCACTACTGCTACGTTGCTGTCCTTAATGGATGTTCATGTCAGCCGGCTGGAAGGCGGGATCCGTGAATACCGAAGATGGGTGATTAATCAACTGGAGCAGCCGGAAGCGCCGTTTAAAGCGTATGTATTGAACGGTTTAACTGGAACAGGAAAAACAAGAATTTTAAAAGCACTGGAAAAACAAGGCTACCCTGTTATCGATTTGGAAGGTTTGGCCAATCACAAAGGCTCTATTTTTGGTCACATTGGCGTCGAGCCGAACAACCAAAAAAAATTCGATTCGCTGTTTGTCCAGCAATTTCGGGAACTTGAAAAGTCGCCGTTCGTGCTGTTCGAGGCGGAAAGTTCGCGAATCGGCAAAGTGGTAATCCCAAATTGGGTGACCGAACTGAAAGCCAATAGCGTTCAGTTCATTATCGAAATGCCGATGGAAGAACGAATCAAAGAAATCATCGCGGACTATCGCCCTGTGGAATACCAGGCGGAATGCGTCGCTGCTTTTCAACGAATTAAAACACGGATGCCGCAAGATATTTCAAAACAAATCGAATCGGATCTGGAATCCGGCGAATTCGATTCTGCTGTCCGCTTGCTGTTGGAGTATTATTATGATTCCCGCTACAAGCACACCAACCTTCAATACCCGGATACACAGAAAAAGGTGCTGCGAGTCCAAAACCTGGAAGAAGCCATTGAAGCGATCAAGAGCCATATTCCGGACATTGAGAAGTCTCCTGCGGGCAATACGGGTTGAACCAGAAGTATCTATTTTTCAACTCTTCAAAAGGTGTATGTAGGCGCTTTTCGCTCTTTTCTTGCTATATGTATCATTACAGCTTGATAAGGAAGCGAAGTATTTGTTTTCAAAGCATACTCCTTACTTATTTTGTAGTCAGAATCAGCAAGCGTGCAATAAAGGTAGTTAATTTGTTGCACAATCAACTTTTACTCCAAAAGAAAATCTCCTCGACCTCGTGTTGAAGGGATTTTCTTTTGTCTCGAGCAAAGTTGATTCGCGCTACGCAGTCAGAGATAATGAAAGAACGGAAAGAATTGTCGGACTGTCTTCAGAAATCAGGCATCTCAGGAGGGAACTGGCCTTATGAATTTCTCACTTAATGAAGCAAAAATAAAAAAACTATGCGGACAGGCTGCTTATAAAAAAGGTCGTGCTTTTATTCAGGCAGGCAAAATTCAACTGATTCCAGATTCCCATGATGATCGCTTTATGAAAGGCATTGTCACAGGCCGCAATGAATTTCATGTCAGTGTCAAGCAGGAATCCGATGGAGAAACTTTGGCTTCTTGCAGCTGTCCGCCGGTCGGTTTCGTGAAAACTTATTGCCATCATATTGCCGGTGTTTTGCTGGCGATTGATGACATGCAGCAGCGTGAAAATCCCACGGCAAAAATGCTGGATTTGTTTGCCCGGCAAACTGCAGGAACAAAAGGCAGACGGCAATATTTTGACAAGCGGCAAGTGCTTCAAGTGGAATTTAGTCTTTTGCCGGTCTTGCTGGTGGAAGCGGGTTATGTGTTCGGCTTAAGGCTAGCTGCGGGGATACAGAAACTTGAACCCATAGAGAATGTTGGGGATTTTCTGGCGGCGGTAAAGACGGAGGAAGCGTATACTGAATCTCCAGGATTCCACTATTCGCCGCAAGATCATCGCCTGCAAGAAGAAAGTGAACAGGTCCTTTCTTACTTGGCGAAAACTCGAACTGCCGGAACTGGTGAGAGGCAACAAGCCAGCCTGTTGGTCTTGGCGGCTTCGGACTGGGAGCGGCTGCTGCCTTTATTGCAGGTTGCGCCTATGGTCAAACTTGTCGGCGCAGGACGGATTACAGAAGGTATCCGCATTGAAAAAGAACTGCCGCTGTCTTTTCATTTTGATCAAAGCCGTTCCGGTGGGTTTCGGCTGGATGTGGAAGGATTAGAAGAAGTTCTAATTTTAAAAGCATATGACATGGCTATTGCAGGTTGCGCCTTGGTCTATTTGGCTGAAGAAGATGCCCGGCGTTTGGCAGAACTGAAAGAATTACTGCCCGGTTCGATTGACCAGCTGCTCATTCCGGCAGAAGACATGGATCATTTCATGGCCACGGTTGTGCCTGGATTGGAACGGGTAGGAAAAGTGCACATTGCCGATGCAGTAGCAGAACGGCTGGTGGAGACGCCTCTTCGCGCTAAGCTGTATCTTGACCGTATTAAACATCGGCTGCTGGCCGGGGTGGAGTTCCATTATGGGCATTTGGTCATCAACCCTTGTGAAGAACCAGAAGATGAATTCCGCCATTATCCCGGAATTCGCCGCCAGCGCCAGCAGGAACAGGAAATTCTCCAGCTCATGAAAGACAGCGTGTTTACACAAACCGATGGTGGATTTTATATGCAAGATGAAGAAGCGGAATACCATTTTCTGTACCATGTGATTCCGGTGCTGGAAGAGCTAATGCAGATTTACGCGACGACAGCCGTTAAGCTGCGTGTTCAAAAAAACTATGGCGGTCCTAAAGTAAAAGTTGAAATTAGCGAGCGCACCGATTGGCTGGAGTTCCGCTTTGATCTTGGAGACGTGCCGGAAGCAGAAATCAAAAAGATTTTGAAAGCCTTGGAAGAAAAGCGTCCCTATTATCGAATCCCTAACGGTACGTTAATGTCTTTGGAAACTGCTGAATTCATGGAGCTAAACGATTTTTTGCGTGAATTGGATGTCACCGCAGCTAATTTTGGGCGAGAGGAAATTCGCGTACCGCTGATCCATGGGTTGCATTTAGCCGCTTCATTGGATGACGGGCAGCTGCTCGATCCAGGTGCCAGTTTTGCTCACTTGCTGCAAAACTTGAGTCAACCAAACGAACGGGCTGCGGATATACCGGAAAGTTTGAATGGGGTATTGCGCGATTACCAGGAAGCCGGATTCCGATGGCTCAAACTGCTGGCCCGGTACAAATTCGGTGGCATTTTGGCTGACGACATGGGGCTCGGCAAAACCTTGCAAAGCATTGCCTTTATCGTTTCAGTGCTGCCGGAAATTCGCAAACAGCAGCAGCCAGTGCTGGTGGTCGCCCCTTCATCGCTCGTCTACAACTGGCTGAATGAATTGACGAAATTTGCGCCAAGCATCAAAGCCGGAGTTATTGATGGCAGTAAAACGCAGCGAGCCTCATCCATCCAAAAAACAAAAGGTTTGGATGTGGTTATCACTTCCTATCCGTCGCTTCGCATGGATCAGGTACTGTACCGAAACCAAAGCTTCCACAGTTTGTTTCTGGACGAGGCGCAGGCTTTTAAAAACCCGGTGACGCAAACAGCTAAAGCAGTCAGGGATATTCAGGCAGATCACCGATTCGCACTAACTGGCACGCCAATTGAAAACTCGCTGGATGAATTATGGTCCATTTTCAATGTGGTGTTTCCAGAGCTGTTGCCGAATCGCCGGCTGTTCAGTGAAATGAGACGCGACAGCATCAAGAAGCGCGTACGACCGTTTATCCTGCGCCGTATCAAGGCAGACGTGTTGACCGAGCTGCCGAATAAAGTTGAGACGATGCATTTTTCAGAGCTGCAGAAAGAGCAAAAAAAATTATATGCGGCGTATTTGGCCGAACTAAAACAGGATGCGCTGAAGCATTTGAATAAAGACAGCTTCCAGAAAAACCGTATCCGGATTTTGGCGGGTTTGACCAGGCTGCGCCAATTGTGCTGCCATCCCGCATTGTTTGTCGAAGGCTACGATGGCGGATCTGCCAAGTTTGATCAGTTAATGGAGCTTGTGGAGGAATGCCGTCTGTCCGGCCGTCGCGTGCTGGTGTTTTCACAATTTACACAAATGCTTGGAATTATTGGCCATCAATTGGCAAGAGAAGGTGTGCCTTATTTTTACCTGGATGGCCAAACACCGCCGATAGAGCGGGTAGACATGTGCCGCCGTTTCAATGAAGGGCAAGGAAATTTGTTTTTGATTTCCTTGAAAGCTGGCGGTACCGGCCTGAATTTAACGGGAGCTGATACTGTGATTTTGTATGATCTTTGGTGGAATCCAGCGGTCGAACAGCAGGCTGCTGACCGTGCCCATCGCATGGGGCAGAAAAAAGAAGTCCAAGTGATTCGTCTCGTTGCCAAAGGCACCATTGAAGAAAAAATCAATGAACTCCAGATGAAAAAGAAAAATTTGATTGACGATGTGATCCAGTCGGGTGAAGAGCCGCTGAAAGCAATGACCGCTGATGATATACGGGAAATTTTGACGATGTAGCAGGTGGGCTCAGCCGCACGACGATAGCTGCCTCTTTCGAAAAGGAATTATTGCGCTGGGTTTGGTAAAATGAGTGAAAGAGATGAGGTGTTGAGATGGATCCGAAAAGCATGCTGGAAAAAGTAAAAAACCGAATTCCTGATGTATTGGGAAACAAAGATTTTTCAAAATATGCAATCCTATTGCCTCTTATTGAAAAAGACGGAGAAGTTCATGTCCTTTTTGAAATTCGCTCTTACGACTTAAGAAACCAGCCCGGTGAAATCTGTTTTCCTGGTGGAAGGATTGACTACGAGGACCAGACAGAAGAAGACACCGCAGTCCGGGAAACAATTGAAGAATTGGGGATAAGCAAAGCCGAAATTTCGGATATTTTTCCATTGGACTATATTGTTTCGCCTTTTGGCATGATCGTCTATACCTTTGCGGGCGTTATTGACCGGGAGGCTGAGTTTGTTCCAAATCCACCAGAAGTCGACAGCATCTTTACCGTGCCATTATCTTTTTTCTTAGAAAATGAGCCAAAAGTCTACCGCATCAATTTTGATATCCAGCCGGAGGAAAGCTTTCCTTATGATTTGATTGCTGGAGGAGAAAATTACAATTGGCGAACGCGTCAAGTGGATGAACATTTTTATATATACGAGGATAAAGTTATTTGGGGTCTGACTGCCAAAATCCTCGCACATTTTATTGAGATCATTCGCTGAATGGTCTTTTTGTTTTGGTAAAGAACGGGTCTTTTATCGCAATTTCGGAATTAGAGCGAGAGAAGCTTTAAAAGGACTGCAAGAACGTGTATAATTATTCATATTACTGATAATTAAAATTATTTTTACAAAAAGGAGTCCTGACAATGACGACGTATCAGCTTGAAGTTATTGAAAACAACAGCAAAAAAGAAAAGCCGGCGAAAGACCAAGTGCCATTCGGGACGACATTTACAGATCATATGTACATCCTGGAATACCATACCGAAAAAGGCTGGTACGATCCGAAAATTGTTCCATACGGCCCCATTACCTTAGATCCTGCAGCGATGATTTTTCACTACGGCCAAACGGTTTTTGAGGGAATGAAAGCCTATCATACAGAGGATGGACGCATCTTATTATTCCGTCCGGAAAAGAACTTTGAGCGTTTGAACCTGTCAAGCGAGCGCCTTAGCATTCCACCAATCGATAAAGAGCAGGCTTTAGAGCATTTGACGCAACTAATCAAGCTGGAGAAAGAATGGGTGCCGAAAACACCGGGAACTTCCCTATATATCCGTCCTTATATCATTTCAACAGATGCCAACCTTGCAGTTGGACCGTCTCAAACCTATAAATACATGGTCATCTTGTCACCGGTAGGCTCTTATTTCCCGGGCGGCCTTCAGCCGGTAGTCATTCATGTAGAAGATAAATTTACCCGTGCTGTAAAAGGCGGAACCGGTATGGCAAAAACCGCAGGCAACTACTCATCAGGCTACCAGGCGCAAGCCAATGCCAAGAAAGAAGGCAATGCGGATGTGTTGTGGCTGGATGGCGTTGAGAAGAAATACATTGAAGAAGTCGGCAGCATGAACATTTTCTTCAAAATCAATGGAGAAGTGGTAACGCCTGAGCTAAACGGCAGCATCTTAAAAGGCATTACCCGTATGTCCATTATCGAGTTGCTTGGCACGTGGGGAGTCACCGTAACCGAAAAGCGTGTTTCTATTGATGAACTGTACGAAGCATACGAAGCGGGCCAAGTAGAGGAAGTGTTTGGCACCGGTACAGCCGCTGTCATTTCACCAGTCGGAGAGCTCAACTGGCAAGGCAAAAAAATGATCATCAACAACCACGAAATTGGTGAATTGTCGCAAAAGCTATACGATACAATCACGGGCATCCAAACAGGAAAACTCGAGGATACACTCGGCTGGACCGTAGAGGTAAAATAAATCCACAGCGACCAATTAATTTTTTAGCCCATGGCTATCGGCTTATCTTTCCAGATAAGCTGATAGCCATGGGTTTTTAGCTATGCTATTAAATTTGAAGTTTAAAAATGAGGGTAAGGGAGAACATACGGAAAGAAAGAGAGGTGTTATTAAATTATGGGAGGAAACAGAAATTTTACGGAGAGAAAAAATTACTTCTGGAATGAGCTATATGGGTTGCATTAATTATGGTTAATGGGTATTGTTATCCGGTGGATATTTCGCTAACCGAATTAGATTGACTGTCTACATAGATTTTTTTAACTTATATAGTTTTTATAAAAGAAAGAGGGTGTAAAGCATTGAAAAGCTCGACCGGTTTAAAACGCGTCCAATTTATTTTGCTTATGGGTGCACTGACTTCTTTAATCCCATTTACGATCGATATGTATTTGCCTGCTTTTCCAATTCTAGTGGATGTCTATGAAACAAATGCAACATCTGTCCAATTGAGTTTAACTGCTTGTTTGCTTGGACTCGCATTTGGCCAGCTGATCACTGGCGCACTTAGCGATGTGCAAGGAAGAAGAAAGCCGCTCTTAATTTCCCTCGTGGCTTACATCTTGGCATCAGTCGCCTGTATCTTTGCCCCGAATATTTACATATTTGTTCTTCTGCGTTTTGTTCAAGGGTTTGCGGCATCCGGCGGCCTGGTTATTTCCCGGGCAATCGTACGGGATGTCAGCAACGGAGCCGAATTAACCAGGTTGTTCGCTTTGTTGATGGTTGTCCATAACCTCGTGCCGTTGCTGGCGCCTTCTGTTGGCAGCGGGGTGTTGTTGTTTGCAGATTGGAGAGGGATTTTCCTTGTGCTGACGGTTCTTGGAATTATCCTGCTGCTGGTTTCAGCTTTGCGTCTAAAAGAAACGTTGCCGCTTGAAAAACGCGTACCAAGCAATTTGAAAGCAACATTCACCAATTTTGCAGGAATCTTAAAAAATCGACAGTTTACAGGTTATGCATTAGCGCAAGGGTTTCTGATCGGTGGGGTATTCGCTTATGTATCGGGTACACCTTTCATTTATCAAAATGTATACGGCGTATCGCCGCAGACTTTCAGCCTTTTGTTCGGCATGAACGGCATTGGACTGATTATCGGCAGTTACGCTGTTGGCCGTTTTTCCCACGTCTGGTCTGAAAAACGATTTTTGGAAACGGCTCTTTATACTGCCACAACAGCCGGAGCCGTATTATTGGCGGTGGTCTTGCTGGATGGGCCCCTATTGGCAGTCGTCATTCCGATTTTCTTTTTCATCACTTCAATTGGCGTGGTTGGAACAGCTGCCTTTACTCTTGCAATGGAAAGCCAGGGCCATGTAGCCGGAAGCGCCTCTGCCTTGCTTGGCTTGCTGCCGTTTGTTCTTGGGGCAGCGACAGCGCCATTAGTCGGGATTGCAGGAGAAAATACGGCAGTTCCAATGGGCTTGGTCATTTTCATCATGTGTTCCATTGCTTTGCTGGCGTATATATTCCTTGTGAAAAATACAACTGCATCAACTGCGGAATAACCAAAAAGTCCAGAATTTATTCTGGGCTTTTTGTATTGCGTAAAAATACCTGTTTTTACCAGTTTACAAAAGCTAAACAAACCCCGTGTCATTGCTTAACAATCAGATTCTATACTGAGCTTGTTCATCAATTGACTGGAGGGAAAAAAATGATACGCAAAAAAATGAGATTAAAGGTACTTCCGATTGCTGTAGCTTCTGCATTGGCACTGACGGGCATCACTTCTATTGCTCTTTCCGCTGATGCACAAGCGACCGGCAAGAACCAGGGGAAAGCGCCTGAACACAGCCAAGGCAAAGGCAAAAACAAAGGCGGCAAAAAAGACGAAGTGCAAAACATTATTTTCTTAATTGGTGATGGAGTGGGGACGTCTTATACATCCGCACATCGTTACTTGAAAGACGATGCTTCCACGAAAATGGTTGAAGACATGTCTTTTGATTCGTATTTGGTCGGACAGCAGTCGACGTATCCAGAAGATCCAGCACAAAACATCACAGATTCAGCTTCAGCAGCCACAGCAATGTCTGCTGGCATTAAAACGTATAACAATGCAATTGCTGTAGATAACGACGAAAGTGAAGTAAAAACAGTTCTTGAAGCTGCGAAAGAAAAAGGCAAAGCAACCGGACTGGTCGCAACTTCTGAAATCACGCATGCCACACCGGCATCATTCGGTGCGCATGACATTGCGCGGAAAAACATGAATGCCATTGCAGACGATTATTACGACGAATTGGTTAATGGTGAGCACAAAGTTGATGTTCTTTTGGGCGGTGGAGTCGATTTGTTCGACCGGAAGGACCGTAACCTTACGGAGGAGTTCCAAGAAGACGGGTACAGCTACATTACAGACCGGGATGAGTTGTTAAGCAATAACGACGAGCAAGTACTCGGATTGTTTGCACCAGCCGGTCTTCCAAAAATGATTGACCGTGATGACAGCACACCGTCATTAGCCGAAATGACAGAATCGGCCATCGATCGGTTGTCTGAAGACGAAGAAGGCTTCTTCCTGATGGTAGAAGGCAGCCAAGTCGACTGGGCAGGGCATGACAACGACATCGTAGCTGCAATGAGCGAAATGGAAGACTACGACAAAGCATTCCAGGCAGCGATTAAGTTTGCTGAAGAAGACGGAAACACGCTTGTTGTGGCAACGGCTGATCACTCGACAGGTGGCTTCTCCATTGGAGTAGACGGCATCTACAACTGGTTCGGCGAGCCGATTAAAGCGGCTAAACGCACACCAGATTTCATGGCTCAACAAATCGTTGAAGGCGCTGGCGTGGAAGAAATCTTGAGCGAGTATATTGACCTTGACCTGACCACGGAAGAAGTGGATGCTGTGAAAACAGCGGCAGCGGACGGTGAATATATTGAAATCGATAATGCCATCGAAAAGATTTTCGATAAGCGTTCGCATACCGGCTGGACAACTGGCGGCCATACGGGAGAAGATGTACCTGTTTATGCTTATGGTCCAGCAAGCAATCAGTTCGCAGGGCAACTTGATAATACAGATCACGCAAAAATCATCTTTGATTTACTGAAAGCAAAAGTAGAAATAGACGACAAGTAAAACAGCAGCGAAATGAGGAACTGACATGAAAAAAGCTCTTTGTTTATTGGCATTCTCCACACTCTTGCTTGGAGGTTGTTCAGAACAGGACAATTCGACTGTGACAGCTTCAGCTGCTGGTATGCAAAATGAGATTCCAGCGTATTACGAAGACTATGTTACGAGTCCGCAAGTGACAGATGATCGCGTACTGCAGGAAACAGGGCAGCACAAGCGGGATGCTAAAGGAGAAGCGACAGCAAAAGCGGTGAACATGGACAAAGAAACCTATGAAATAGGTGGAGTGGAGCTGACTATAGCAGAATCGAAAGTTCTTCAGTTCAAGCCAGACTATAGCTTGATTGATTTTTTCCACTCCTATACACATGACCAGGAATTTGAAATCGTGAAAATGTTCGTGGAAATCACCAATACATCCGATCAACCGCTGCATTTTGCGCCAGTAGCCTTATTGGAGACAGATGCAGAGGAACTGAAGATTTGGGAAGATGATATTTACTTGGAGGAATTGAATGGCGAACTGGCCGCGGGTGAAACAAAGCGAGGCAATATCGGTTTTATTCTTGAAGACGGCAGCTTCGATTCGATGACAATCACCACCAGCGATGTCTATGACAGCCAGGACGAAAAATTAACAGAGGCATTGGAATTCAATAGAAGCTTCGAATAATCACAAGCTGAAATCCAGCAGGCTCATTTTATGAGCCTGTTTTTGCATGGTAAAAAGTCGCTATAAAAGACAGAAAAATCAGAAAAAAATTAGCTTATTCTATTCTTAAAATGAAAATTCCGTTGTATGATAAACGCAACAAGAGAGAAGAAGTTTGAAAAAAAATATAGTCATATTCAGGTGCGGAACAGCTTTATACAGAAGTGGAAGGGGATGTTTATCTTGAAGCTGATTGAACTGTACATCAAGGAAGTAATGAGGAGACTTCCTGAAAAAAAGCGTAACCAAGTTGAAGCAGAGTTGCGGTCAACGATTGGAGAGATGCTTCCGGAGGGGTATTCAGAACAAGATGCTAAAAAAATTCTTTCAGACTTGGGCCATCCTGCTGTTACGGCGAGTCGGTATGCGGAGAGACCAATGCATTTAATAGGACCGCGGTATTATGATCTTTATCTCGAACTGCTGAAGCTCGTCCTCCCCATTGCTATCACAGTGACCACTATTGTCGTCCTAGTGGTCACAATTGCATCTGGAGCTGGAGAAGAGCCGATATTCTCCATCATCGGAAATTTGGTTGGAAGAGTCATTTCAGGGATCATCACCACCGTGATTCAAGCGGTATTTTGGCTGACACTCGTACTGGCGGTCGTTGAGCGGGCTGAACATTCAAAATCAACACGGCCGCTGGCACTGAATTTTGAGGAATGGACACCAGATGACTTAAGGGAATTGCCGGAGCGGCCGCATATCTCGAAAGAGAAAAAAATTCCAAAAAGCCAAATATTCGGCAGCCTGATTTGGACCGCAATTTGGACAACCGTTTATTTTAATGCGGATAAGCTTCTCGGAATTTACCAGGAAGGGCAAAGAGGAGGATTGGAATTTACAACACCCGTCTTTAATCAGGCGGTACTGGTTTCCTATTGGCCCTTGATTATTCTGGTCGTAGTGCTCGAAATCACGTTAGCAGCCTATCAGTGGCGGGCTGTGCAATGGACCAACAAACTGGCGCTGTTCAACACCTTTGTTCAACTCACATCCGTGCTGGTGTTTGTGCTCATCTTTACTAATTCCAATTTAATCAATCAAGCATTTCGCCAAAGCATTGAAGGTTTCTTTGGCAGTCTCTCTGCTTTTAATTGGCTGATTGGGAGCATCGTAGCAATTGTCATTATTTCTGCGATAGTGGACACCATACAAGGCATTTGGAAAGCGAGAATTTAAAAAAGGCTGAACGCGCATGGGAGAAATATTGCCTGTGCGCGTTTTGAGGTTTAAAAATTAATATGTATATAATGTTTTTGTTTGATTTTTTTAAAAAATATTATTGAAACATATGAAAAAATTCCTATATAGGTAGAAAAAATCAGTAAAAATGAAATGAGAGTTATGAATATAGTTATTTTACAGTATATTTGGTTTTTTCTAAATATTATGTTTGTATATTGAAAAAACATGTTATCATAATTTATGCTCACAACACGACATCAGGAGGAACCGCCATATGATCACTTTTTTCGCCGCCTTGGCATTGCTAGTTTTAGGTTATGTATTTTATTCGAAATTCATTGAACGGGTATTCGGCGTAGATGACAGCAACCCGACCCCGGCTTATTCTAAAACAGACACATTGGACTTTGTGCCAATGAGCTGGTGGAAAGGCAACCTGATCCAATTATTGAACATCGCCGGCCTTGGCCCGATATACGGTGCGGTGGCTGGAGCTTTATACGGTCCGGTTGCATTTGTCTGGATCGTTGTAGGCTGTATTTTTGCGGGCGGGGTGCACGATTACTTTTCCGGGGTCATGTCCATGCGCCACGGTGGTGCCCAATTCCCAACCTTGGTCGGAAAATACCTGGGCAAGAATGCGAAAGTATTTATCAACGGATTATCACTGGTTTTGATGCTGCTTGTAACCGCAGCTTTTACCGCAGGTCCTGCACAATTGATTGCGCAAATTACGCCGCTTAACTTTATGACAGCTTTAGTTATTATTTTCTTCTATTTTATTCTGGCGACGATTTTGCCGATCAACAAAGTGATTGGCCGCATTTATCCCCTGTTGGGCGCGATTTTATTGTTTATGGCGGTGGCAGTGGCTGTAGCGTTGGTGTTCTCCGGAAAACCAATGCCGAACTTGACGTTTGCGAATCTGCATCCCGGTGACTTGCCGATCTGGCCATTGTTGATGGTAACCATTTCGTGCGGCGCGATTTCAGGGTTTCACTGTACGCAAAGTCCGATCATTGCACGGACGATGAAAAAAGAAACAGACGGCCGGAAGATTTTTTATGGAGCTATGATCATTGAAGGCATCATAGCGTTGATCTGGGCCGCAGCGGGTATGACGTTTTTTAATGGCACGGACGGACTGGGAGCGGCACTTGCTGCTGGAGGCCCATCAGGTGTTGTCAATGAAATCTCAATTTCCTTGCTGGGTACGATGGGCGGATTGCTGGCCATCTTCGGGGTCATTATCCTGCCAATTACAACCGGCGACACGGCACTTCGTTCTTCCCGAATGATCTTGACGGATATCCTTGCAAAATTTGTTAATATGGATGGCAAAGTGAAAATCCTGCTGGTGACCATTCCGCTGGCGGTTCCAACATTTTACATGGCGACGATCGACTATACGTTCCTGTGGAGATATGTTGGCTGGACCAATCAGCTGGTGGCAACATTTATGCTGTGGACGGCCGCGGTTTATCTATTGAAAAACTTTAGATTCCATTGGGTGGCTGGAGTTCCTGCCATTTTCATGACCGCCGTCGTATCTATGTATATCTTCTATGCACCAGAAGGCTTGAACATGGATTATCAGCTTTCTGCGATTATCGGAGCTTGCATCACCTTGGTTGTATTGCTGTGGTATATAGCCCAAATTTTGAAATACAGAAGCTTGAAGCAGCTGGAAGAAGATTATCGCCCACTTTAATAAAACTCACAATCCCGCTTGGTCAAACCAAGTGGGATTGTTTTTGAAAAAAGCAATAGAATGAGTGGAAATAGGATAATTTTACAGTATAGTTAAAATAAATAATTTTTTAAGGAGGAAAACAGATGGTTGTATTGGTTAAAGGACAAAAAGTGGATTTAACAAAAACACATCCAGGATTGCAGCAATTGAAGATTGGCTTAGGGTGGGATACCAGCCAGACAGATTCATCAATTGACTTAGATGCAGTGGCGTTGCTGGTAGATGCAGAAGGAAACGTTTCCGGGAAAGAAAACCTTGTCTTTTACAACAATTTGACTGGCGGCGGAACAGCGGTAAGGCTGACAAAAGACAATCGTACAGGTGCGGGTGCAGGAGATGACGAACAGCTGACGATCGATTTGGAGAAAATTCCGACCGGCATTAAAAAAGTTGCCGTTGCGATTACAATATATGATGGCGCTGCTAAAAAGCAGAGCTTCGGACAAGTTTCAAACGCTTACGTAAGAATTGAAGACGGCCAAACCAAAAAAGAACTTTGCCGATTTGATTTAGGCAAAGAATTTAATGCTGATTTAACGCTGTTGGCAGGAGAAGTTTACCTGCACAATGGAGAATGGAAGTTTTCAGCCATTGGCCAAAGTGTTTCGGGAGACCTCAAAGAGTTGTGCAAACAATTTAATCTCGAGCTGCCGGCGGATGTCTTCACCAAAACGCCTCCACCTGAAAAGAAAGCAGCAGCCAGTCCAAAGCCGGCGGCGGTCAATTTGAAGAAAGTGGAACTGAAAAAAGCAGGGGATAAAATCAACCTCAGCAAAACCGATTCGCCATTAGGGGAGATCGTTGTCAATTTGAACTGGACACAAAAAACCGGCGGCGGCTTTTTGTCATCCATTTTAAATGCCAGCAATTCGGTAGACTTGGATTTGGGCTGCCTATTTGAGCTGGAGGATGGTTCCAAAGGCGTTGTCCAGGCGCTTGGCAATGCCTTCGGAAGTTTAAAGCAACTACCGTATGTAGCGCTGGACCACGATGACCGGACGGGTACATCTAAAGGCGGGGAAAATCTTCGAATCAACGGAGACCAGCTCATGAAGTTCAAGCGGATTCTGGTTTACGCCTTTATTTATGAAGGCGCCGCAAATTGGGCAGAAGTGGACGGAGTTGTGACGCTGCAGCAAAAAAATGGACCGGATGTTGAGGTTCGGCTGGATGATCACCGCAAAGGCAAGCGGATGTGTGCCATTGCCTTAATTGAAAATGAAAAAAATCAAACCTTGAGTGTTAAAAAAGTAGTCGAGTATTTTTCCGGGCACCGGGAAATGGACAAAGCGTTTAACTGGGGAATGACCTGGAGCGCGGGTTCTAAATAAGCACAGAATGAAAGCATGGATTTTCGAATCCATGCTTTTTTATTGGGCTGAATCTGTAGAGATTTTTTACCTAAAGTTCTTGTTGCTTAACGCCAAACTCAAACTTTCTTCTAGTATCAAATCATTTCAATCGTTATTCTCCAGGCTTCCCTCGAAAACGCTCAGTAAACAGAAAGAGACATTTAAAAGTTTCACTACTCCGTATAATTATTCACTTATATCGTATATAGAATAGAATAAAATACTTTTATAGAGGAAAAAACACTTTATTAAATTGACTTAAAATACAAAACAGTGCATAATAACTCTATTAAACGGATTCGGTTAAAACTAGGGAAATAATTTCATGGAGGCAAGGTTCTTCCGTTTTTGGATAAAATGGAAGAAGTTTTTTATTTATCAAAATCGGGTGGTGACTGCATGTGGAGAAGAAAAGAATTGTTGTGAAAATAGGCAGCAGCTCGTTGACGGATGAGCAAGGCAAGTTGTCGATTGAAAAACTGCGTGAGCATGTGGATGCACTGGCTCGCTTAAAAGAACATGGCCACGAAGTGATCTTGATTTCATCTGGAGCAGTTGCGGCAGGGTGTACAGGAATGGGTTATTTATCGCGTCCGGATACAGTGGTTGATAAGCAGTCAGCCGCCGCCGTAGGCCAGAGTTTATTGCTGCAAGCATACGCAGACGAATGCAAAAAACACAGCATCATTGCTGCACAATTGCTGCTGACAAAAGATCTTTACAAAAATGCCAATGCGACCATCTCCAAGCTATTGGAACGAAACGTCCTCCCAATTATCAATGAAAACGATTCGGTGTCAGTAGAAGAGCTGACGTTTGGCGATAATGATATGCTGTCGGCACTGGTCAGTGGCCTTGTCCTCGCCGATTTTCTAATCATCCTCACAGACATCAATGGCATCTATCAAGATAACCCAAGAACCAATCCACAGGCGCAGAAATACCTTCATCTTCAAGAGATCCCCGATGAACTAGTGGATGCTACATCTTCAGACGGCTCGACTGTAGGAACAGGCGGCATGAAGTCAAAAGTTGAAGCAGCACGGACAGCTTTGTCCCTGGGAGTCCAAGTATTTATCGGTTCTGGTACAGGCAGCGAAAAACTGGTGGATATTTTTCAAGGCAAAGGCGATGGAACCTATATCGGCGTGAAAGCGAAAATGGGTGTTTGAACAATGGAAATCGAAAGGGGTATCAGGAATGACGGAACTTCTTCAAGAACAGCAAACCGAAAAAAGTGAACTTCTTCAAAAGGCGATCCAAGCGAAACAGGCTTCGGCGGTATTGGCTAAGTCGACAACCAAGCAAAAAAATAATGCTTTGCGTGCTATTTCTACACATTTACTGGAAGAACAAGCTTATATTTTAGAAGAAAACAGCAAGGATGTTGAAGCGGGACGCCAAAACGGCATGAGTGAATCTTTAGTGGACCGCCTTCAACTGGACCAATCCCGTTTAAAAGATATGGCGGACGCCTTGATTCAATTGACAAAGCTGGCCGATCCGGTCGGTGAAGTGTTGGAGAAATGGGAGCGTCCAAATGGGCTGACAATGTCCAAAATCCGTGTTCCTTTAGGAGTTGTCGGCATGATTTATGAAGCACGCCCTAATGTCACGGTTGATGCATCCAGCCTATGCTTAAAAACCGGCAATGCCGTAGTTCTGCGCGGCAGCTCAACGGCAATCCATTCCAATAAAGCTATTGTGGCTGTTATTCGCGATGCGCTTGCAAAAACCGAATTACCGGTTGAATCGGTGCAATTACTGGAAGATACCAGCAGAGAAGCAGCCTCGCATATGTTCAAGCTGAATCAATACTTGGATGTGCTGATTCCTCGCGGCGGAGCGAAACTTATTCAGACAGTTGTCCAAAACTCTACCGTGCCGGTATTGGAAACGGGAGCAGGAAACTGCCATATTTACATCGACGAAACAGCAGATATGAAAATGGCAATTGCCATTTCGCTGAATGCCAAAACGCAGCGTCCTTCCGTCTGTAATTCCTGTGAGAGTATTTTGGTCCACAAAGCTTGGGCTGAAAAGCATCTACCCCAGTTGCTGGCAGCTTTACAGGAGCAGCAAGTGAAAATTCATGGCGACAAAGAAGTTCAGAAACTCTCCCCTAATGTAATACCTGCAGTGGAAGAAGATTGGGGAACTGAATATTTGGGGTTGGAAGTGGCGTTGAAAACCGTGGAAGGTGTGGATGAAGCCATTCACCATATCAACACATACGGAACCAAGCATTCGGAAGCCATCATTTCATCCACTTCTGAAAACGTCGATCAGTTCTTTATGGAAATCGATGCAGCAGCAGTTTATCATAACGCCTCTACTCGGTTTACAGACGGATTCGAATTCGGCTTTGGCGCCGAAATCGGCATCAGCACACAAAAGCTCCACGCCCGCGGACCCATGGGCTTGCCTGCCTTGACGTCAACCAAGTATATTGTACGCGGCAACGGCCAAATAAAATAACGATTTTTCCATAAAAAAAGACCGGAAGCAGTCGCTTCCGGTCTTTTTTCATGCCTGTGCTTTTGTTCGGTTGTGTTTCCACATCATGTAGCGATAGCGGATGGTGCAGCCAATGCAATAACCCATAAGCGCAACTCCTGCTGCGATAATGACCATGATACTGAAAGCATAAGCAAGAACCGGCATGCCGAGTGCAAAGAACACGAGTGACAAGCCTAAACAAATGGTCGCAATCCATTGGTTGAACAATTGTTGCTCCCTATCTTCCTGCTGATATTCTGCCATGGGTTTTTTCAAAAAGCGGCGGCTGAATAGGATTACAGGGTTTTTCTTTGTCATCAATGTATAGGCTCCAACAGCAAACGGCAATAACAAGATCGCTGGGTGGAGCAAGAGCGCCGCTAATACGGTAACGACGATAAACGCTTGATTGGTTTGGACAAGGGGTTTTGGGATTGTCATGAACTCGCCTCCTAGGATTTCCACCTATTATACCGAGTAACTTACTGGGAATAAAGATAATTGCTTAAAACATGAATTACATCAACTGAGAAATAAACAGAGTGGCCATGCCAAAGTATATTAACAGCGATAAAATATCATTGATGGTGGTAATTAACGGACCGGATGCGACAGCCGGATCAATATTTAACCGGTAAAGAATGAGTGGGATAATGGTGCCTGCTAAAGTTCCGATAATCAACGTCATCAACAACGAACCACCAACTACAATGCCCAGCACAAAATTTCCTTGCCATATGTATGCAATCAGTAAGATGAGAACAGAACAGATGGCGCCGATAATGATGCCGACCCATAACTCCCTAATGATGAGGTTGATGGTTTGTTTGGCGTCCAATTTCTGTGAAGCCAGTCCCCGGACCACGACAGACAATGATTGGGTGCCTGTGTTTCCGGTCATGCCGGCAATCATTGGCATAAAGAAGGTCAAAGCGACCACTGTCTGCAAGGTGTTTTCAAAACGGCTGATGATCCCGCCCGAAAACAGCCCGATGAACAGCAAAAGAATCAGCCAAGGCAAGCGGCGATAAGCTGCTGTTAAAGCAGGCGTGTTAAAATCGATTGATTTACCCGAAGCGGACAGTTTTTCAATGTCTTCGTTTGCTTCCTGCATCACTACGTCAATTACGTCATCGACCGTTATGACACCGACCAGGGTATTGTCTTTTTCGACAATCGGCAGCGTAACAAAGTCATAGCGGCTGATCAATTGGGCTGCATCTTCTTGATCGGTCAACACGTCGGCTTTTACAACGCGATTGTACATAACTTCCTCGATTTTGTCATCGAGATTTCCAAGAATCAAATCCTTATAGGAAACAACGCCCACCAATTTTTTATCCTCATCCACCACGTAAAGGTAGTTGAGGTATTCGGCCAATTCGGCAAAATGCTTAATCTTATCGACGGCTTCCCGGATGGTGTAATGGCGCGGAATCCACACATACCGGTTATTCATCAAGCGGCCGGCTGTTTCAGGAGGATACGTCATGGTGTTCTGGACAAAACGGGAATCGTCCTGGTTGATCTGCGACAGCAGCTCTTCGATTCGCTCGGGCTCCAAATCTGCCAACAACAAAGCCAGGTCGTCATTGTCCATGCGATCAAGGACCTGTGAAGATTTTTCCAGCCCTAATTTTTGAAGAATATCGATCTGCTCATTTTTGGGAAGTTCCTGCATCAGGTCGGTCAATTGGCGGATCGTCAGAAACAGCAGGAATTTATTGCGGTGCTTGTCCGGCAGGTGCCGGTACTGTATGGCCATGTCATATGGCTGGAGTTCATCCAGGATGTCCTGAAATTCATTTACTTTGCCTTCTTTTAAGGACTTGATCAACGCCAGTGTAATTTCGTCTTCACGTAATGCTATGGACATTTGGTTCACTCCTTCTGTACAGGAAATACAGGAATCCTATTGTTGATTATTGCGTTAAATCTACTATTTGAAAAGGATTAAAAAAAAGATGGTAAAATTGAATTATTTAACATATAATATAAAAAATCTGAAAAAGGCAAACTTCACCGAAAGGGAAGGACGCAAAGCCATGAGCCTAACCGCCTGAAAAGCGCAAGGTTGTCAGGTTGCCTGGGTCTCGTTCTGTGAGCCACGGCTAACAGAACGGGAGGATAAGGAAAATGAGAAAAATAATGATAGCAGGTGTGTGGTTGTTGTTTATGCTGACACAAAATGGTTTTGATGCCCAGGCTGCTGGTGTAAACACCAAAGCAACTTGGCTATGGAACCCTTGGATGATCTATAGTGACGAAGCGGGAACGCTCGATTTTTTGGAAAGCAAAGGGGTCAACAAGGTTTACGTGCAAATTGATGCTGATATTCCATCGGGTGTTTATGAAAGTTTTATCGTAAAAGCAAGAGCCGGCGGCATGAGCGTTTATGCGCTGGATGGAGCGGCTGACTGGGTAGCGCCAAAAGGATTCACTAAACAGGATCGGTTGATGTCCTGGCTATCAACATATCAGAAAGAGGCTGCGCCGGCTCAAAGATTTGCCGGAGTCCACTTGGATGTTGAACCTTATCTATACAGTGGTTGGAATACCAACCGGGCAGCAACCGTTAAATCTTATCAGGCCTTGCTGACAAAAGCTAAGTCCAGTACGGCGGCATTAAACCTGCCGCTGGAAGCCGACCTGCCTTTCTGGTTTGATGAGATTTCCTACAAAAATACCTATGGCAAAGGAGTACTCGCTGAATGGGTAATTGCCAATACGCACAGTGTCACCTTGATGGCTTACCGGGATTCAGCAACAATGATTACAGAGCTGGTAAAAAACGAAATTGCATACGGTGAAAAGCATGGAAAACCGGTGGTGGTAGGAGTTGAAACCGGCCAGACTGATGAAGGAGACGCCATTTCTTTCTATGAAGAAGGAGAGGCCTTCATGAATGGCGAGTTAGCTGCTGTATCCAATTATTATACAGGAGCAAAAGGATTTGGCGGCATTGCGATTCATCATGTTGACAGTTGGAAGACGATGGCTCCTTAAGGAAGTTCTATAGAAAATATGTGAAACAGCAAGGTAGGCCAACTTGGTCAAACCTTGCTGTTTTTCTGTCAATAAACAGAGAGTGGATATGTTATAATATCCATAAATTATCAGATCTTATAATTTTTTTGAAATATTTGTATGTGTACAAAACGATGAGGAAGCTCTGAAAAAGGAGAGTTGTTTGATGATCGAAATGTTTATCTGGATTATCTTTAGTTTATTGGCGATTCAACTGCTGATATTGGCTTTGTTAATTGGTTGGAAAATGAACAATCTAGCCGAAGAAAAGGAAATAAGAGGAATGATGGAAACCTTGAAGCCACAGTTTCAGCAGTATATTGAAGGAACAGAGCTCATCGAGCCCATTTTGCCTGCAACAAAGAAGAATCAGTTTAAGTTGATGGAAATCATGCTTGACGAATTTTTAGCTGAAGATTTAAGAGAAGAGCAACAAGCAAGAGTTCAACTGCTGGCCGATAAATACTTGGTAGCACATTACCGCCGTACATTAAAAAAAGGGCAATGGGCGGAGCGTGTCAATGCGCTGTATTTTATTGAGGACTTCAAGCTCTTTTCTTTAAAAGAAGATGTCTATCAGCATTTCTCAAAAATTACAAAGCGGGATGAAGAGTTTCGCCAATGTTTACGTGCCTGCGCGACACTGCAGGAAGTGCGTTTGATGGATGCGGCCATTGAGAGCAGAAATTTGTCGTTCGGAATGATTAAAGAACTGTTGTACCGTTTGGATGAAAACCTATTGAAAATGACGCTGGAGCGAATGCAATTAAAAGAGGACATTTCGGAGAATATGCTTTATGCCTTTATCAGCTTCAGCGGAGAACACGGGCTTGACGTGAGTTTTCCTTTTGTCGAAAAGAAAATACGGGATGAACGCAAGGAAGTCCGCTTGAGGGCCATGAGCAGTTTATGCAATTATAAAAAAATGACCGACCCGTCTATTCTCTCCGAATTCTTTGATTCAGAACATTGGCAAGAGCGAATGTATGCCGCCAAGCTGACAGGCGCATGCCATTTTGAGCAGTATAAACCCAATTTAATCTATTTGCTGTCAGACAATATTTGGTGGGTCCGTTTTGCAGGGGCTGAAAATCTTAAGGTCTTCAAAGGCGGAAATACAGTCCTCGAGCAGGTAACGACTGATCATGCAGATGCGTATGCCAGGGATATCGCCAAGCACATGCTGACAAGGGAAGGCGGGAACCTCGTATGAGCGGAACTGGAATTACATTATTCATCGAAATTATTTCCTGGGCAATAATTGGCTACATGCTAGCAGCCGGTGCGATTTACTTGGTCCTGTTTCTAGTCGCCAGCCCCAAAATAAGCAAAGAGAAAAAGTTGAACCGCCAAGAACAAATTGAGGAAATGTCCATTAATAAAGACACGTATCCAATTTCTATCCTGGTTCCTGCCTACAACGAAGAGGCGGGAGTGGTCAGTACGGTGCGTTCCTTATTGAACTTAAATTATCCTCAATACGAAATCATTGTAGTCAATGATGGATCTACGGATAAGACCAGTGAAAAAGTATTGGCTCAATTTAACATGGAACCAATTGACTTGGCGATCCGAACTCATTTCAAAACCGGAGAAATTAAGCGGGCTTATCGCTCAAGTCTCCACCCTAATCTGTTCTTGATTGAAAAAGAAAATGGCGGTAAAGCAGATGCCTTGAATGCTGGTGTCAATTTCTCACGGTATCCATATTTTGCGGCGATTGATGGCGATTCAATTCTCGAACAGGATGCTTTGCTTAAAACTATGAAACCCATTGTAGATTCCAGCGGAATGGTGACAGCAACGGGTGGGACAGTAAGAATCGCAAATGGCTGCAAAATCAATCGTGGCGTTATCGAGCAGGTAGCCTTGCCGAAAAAACCGCTGGAAGTTATGCAGATTATTGAATACTTTCGAGCATTTCTAATCGGCCGTCTCGGCTTCAGCCGGGTCAATATCTTGCTAATCATTTCCGGGGCGTTTGGTGTGTTCGAGAAAAGCCGCGTCATCAAAGTTGGCGGCTATAAAACCGATACCGTTGGGGAAGACATGGAACTGATTGTCCGCTTGCACCGATCCATCAAAGACGAAAAATCAAAACAGCGCATTGAATACATTCAGGATCCGGTTTGCTGGACCGAAGCTCCGAGCACGGTTGCTTCCTTGCGTGCGCAGCGCATACGCTGGCAAAGAGGATTAGCGGAAACATTGTGGACGCACCGAGGAATGCTGTTCAACCCAAAATATAGAGGAATTGGATTGTTTTCGATGCCTTATTACGTCTTTATTGAACTGTTGAGCGCCATTTTTGAAGTGGCGGGCTATTTCATCATTATTGGCGGTTTCGCCTTTTCCTTTATTGAAACGGATATCGCCATAATTATGCTGCTGGTGATGGTGTTGTACGGCTCGCTGTTGTCCGCACTTGCCGTATTGCTGGAAGAATGGACATACCACAAATACCCGACCGTCAGAAGCATCCTTGTGCTCTACGCCTATGCGTTGACCGAAACATTTTGGTACCGAATCCTGATGAATTTCTGGCGCGTTAAGGGACTTTTCTATGCATTTAAGAAAAAATCAGTATGGGGAGACATGGAACGAAAAGGTGTTTTCTCCGATGACGAACAAAAAGAAGGAAGCCTGTAAGTATCTAACGAAGTAGAAGAATGACATTAAATGAGGAAATAGGGTCGTACCATTAAAATAAGGAGGGATTGTGTGGAGGTTTTCGGAATTATGGGATTCATTTTTGGAATGTCAGGATTCACTTTTGGTATTATTGCTTTTACAACAGCGTTGAGTAGTAATAATAATGTAAAAGAACTTGAAAAAAGATTTAATGATTTAGAGGGAAAGTTGTGAACGATGTCTCAAGTTAACGAGACTGATTCGTTTAACGAGCATCAGAAAAAATACGATTCATTTTGACTCAGTTCTAATAGAACTGGGTCTTTTTTCGCAAAAAAAGCACCGCAAAATGCGGCGCGATTTCGTATGGATTGTTAGGTTAGTGTTGGATACGTAAGCCATTGTTATTATTGGCTTCCTTCTTTTTATTGTTTAATCACCGTTACTGTGTCTCGCCAAAGGTCTTTTGAAGAATGTCGTACGATTGCTTTAGCCGTTCTTCTGATTGTGGCATGCCCCATGTGTCCCATGAGTACTGGGCCTCTTGAGTAGTACCGAAAGTTTCAACCGCTTGGCCGTCCTGGCCGGTTAAAGCAGCCGTGACATCCAAGCCGTCAATTATTTGGGCAGCTTCGATGCCGTCTTCTTGAAGGTCGCCGACAAATTCACGTTTTGCGGGATCTCTGGCATTCAGCAGCATCCACGGAATCCGGATTTCCATAATCCCAGTTTCTTTGTCGTAATAATAATCATTCAGGGAATCATAGTCTTCATGCTCCGGATTAGCGATGCCAAATCGGAAGATTCCGGTTTCGTATGAATCGAAGGGATACAATTCGCCAGTATCGGGGCGAACGAATGCTTTGTTCAAAGCCAGACGAATTGGATGGAAGGTTGATTCGATGTTTTGTTCTGCTGGGATCATCTCCAAACGCTCGTGATAATCGTAGTAGAAAGTATCGTAATCACCAGCGACCAGTAATTGTGCCTGCTCCAATTCTTCGATTTTCAACTGGAAGTCTGCCAAAAATTCGCTATTGTCCAGAGCATCAACGGCAATGCCCTGGTTTTCGCGAACACTGAAGTACAAATTGAAATCCTGTTCGTTCCACCAGGTTTTATTGGACGAATCAAACTGAGCTTTAATATAGACATAGCGCTCATCCGAATCCATTGTTAGCGATTTGAGTGCTCCGCTATCTTTTTCGTAAAGGGTTTGGCCATCTGTCCAATCATCACTTTCGCCATCCACTTTCACTTTATGGCGGTCAAAGCTCAATAGGCCGAATTGCTGCTCGTTGGTTTGGGCATTTGACCAGAAAGGCCGTTCGTTTGGATTGTCATAATCCATCGTATTCCATGTCCGCTTGAACCACTCGTCCTGCCAGGTGAAAACCATTCCGCCCAGCATGCCTTCTTCGAGAATATCTTCGTAGAGATGGCTGACGATTTCACCTTGCTGCCGTTCGGAAATAAATCCTTGGTTCCAGCCAAACGGATTTTCGTGGGTCATGCCGCGTGAAGCCGGAACGCCAAACTCAGCGATGACGATCGGCATCTCATGAGAGTCATTTAAATCTTTCAAGTAACCGGCGTAGTTATTAAATTCCCCGCGGTGGTCGACAAATTCCGTATAGCGTTCATCCAAATTCAGAAAATCAGGATAGTATGGGTAGACATGGTAAGACGCAAACATACCGACCGTTTCTGTCACACCTTTTGTTTTGATGTGATTCGGGTCGACAGTTGCCATGTCCTCCTGTTCACTCGGTTCTGCGGGCTGATCGATATTGTCTGTGGTGACCCAGTTAGTGAAGCTGAGTGGCCGCATGCTTTGGTATTCGTCCATCTCGTATTCCGCGAGACGGTCCAATTGCTCTGCAAGCCAATACTCCATAGGATTGGCATCTTCTGTGTAGATATGGGTGCCCTCGTAGTCGCCTAAATCAGGATAATCAAGTTCCATTTGATGGACGGTCAAGGGGAACCATTCGATGCCGATCATCCAACCAATGACATAGGAAGAGATATCGGTCTTATAAGTCCCGTAGGCGTGGCCAGGTTCTTGCTCTACGACGGCATCCCCATGGATGACGTCTACAATTTTTTCGACTTCAGCTTCAAAGCGCTCAGTGATCTCAGGAGTGAAGGCATCCAAAGTTTCCACTAAAGGTTCTTCATCAATCCAAACGCCGTGGTACAAGTAGAGTGGCTCTTTGGCGCTGGCATTGTAAGCGGCAAATGCTTCATAGAACGCTGGAGGGTGGAGCGTATAAACGCGGACCGCATTGGCATTCATTTCACCAATTGCCTGGAACCAACGGTCATATTCTTCCCGCGTAATCGCTGCTTCTCCAGGAAATGTTCCGGGTTTCGCCATTCCCATATTGACGCCTTTAATGGTGAACGGCTCCCACTCCCCATCTTGATAAACCTCAAATGCCTGTCCGTTTACACGGGAAGGGTAAGCAATGCCATCCTTCTCTGCTGCAGTTGTTTTGACCGTCTCAACCTCTGTTTCCTTATCTTCTGTATTTGCCAAAATGGTCTCCATCATCGGTACGTAAGTCTGCCAATAAAAACTTTTTTCAGCATCCAGTGACTCCATGGAAATGAACGAGCGCAATTTCGAGAATCCTGAGTAGCGGTAGAATCCCGGAGTGTCGTCAATATCCACAAAATCGCCAGCAAAATAATAAAGGTCTGCGCCGTGTTTGGACTGGTGGAATACAGCCGGAAAGTTCTCGGGAATGCCGGCTGCTTTCAACTTCTCGCTGCCCGCGCTTTCAAGATCCCATTGGTAGTCTGCCAAAACTTCGGTACCTGCAGCCGCTTGGTTAATATCAAACCAATAACCAAAAGAGGGACTGCTTTCTAATTCAAATTGATCATTGCCTTGATCGGTAAAAGCAAGGTGAATGCCATTAATGCCGATTTCTCCTGCTTCTTCTGACAGGACCACAATCTCGCCTTCGGCATCATTCACCAAGACAAATCCTGGACCTTCAAAATTCCATTTCACATCATTTTGCTCATAGTTGTCTACTATCCACTGAGGAACTTCGCCTTCAGGTGCCTGAAGGTCCACAAAATGGCGTCCGCTCCAGCCGCTCCACTCGAGTCCCAGAAATTCGTTCATGTCTTGCGCGACTTCTTTTGGAGTGGGGGAAGCAAAAGTATTAAACTCAACGACCAAGTCCGTTCCTTGAGACTCTACCTGCTTTTTGATGGTCTGCCATTCATCCATTTGAAGTCCACCGGAAATCATAGACGAAGTGCCCGGGTCTTTTTCTGCCGATTGCCACGGAAGATCTTCTTCATAAACCCCATAAGAATCTGCCAAGTAAATGAGGTCCGTCCCAGACAAGTCTTCAGGCAATTCACGAATCGTGTAGCTTTCTGCTTCTTCATCCGGAACAAACCCGTAATAATCCGTATCTGCATTATACGTGCCTTGGGAGTCGGATATGTAGCGGTGGTGATTCAGCAGCCATGTCAGCCCTTTATGCTCCCGATAGCTTTCTGTCGGAACCGTCTTGTCAATAATCGCTACATTCATTATTTTTTCTTCCTGAAAAAACCAAATCATAATAGGGAGTCCAAATAAAATAACAACTGCCAAAAGGGAGAGAAACACTTTTTTCATTCATATCACTCTTTTCTATTTGCAAAATATATCTTGGAAATTATTATAGCTTAAAATTGGTTAAAATATAAAAAAATTACCTATTTTTTCAAATAAAAAAAGATCCGACTATGTCGGATCTTTGAACCACCTTATTAGTTTTGAATGCTGTTTTCTTCCTGATAAACTGGTACCCAGCCTTCGGTTGTGACAAAGATGCGAACCGCTACAACTTTCCGGTCATCTGCAAGTGTGAAGTAGTGTGTGATATTTTCAGGTACCGAAATCAAGTCGCCTGGAGTCAGGTGGACTTCAAAAAAGCGTTCGTCTTTTCCTTGGATGATGAATACGCCATGTCCGCTAACAATATAGCGCACCTCATCATCTGTATGGATGTGTTTGCGCTGGAAGTTCTTCAATAACTCGTCCAGTTTTGGGTTGGAGTCTGACAGCGAAATAATGTCCGCTGCCTGATAGCCGCGACGTTCTGAAATGTCATCGATTTCGGTTTTGAATGCTTGAAGAATCTCATCTTTGTTTTCATCGCTCAAATCAAATTTTTCGCGAAGGTGTTCGGGTAATTTAGTGTTGTCCCAGTGTTCATAAACAACTTCCTGCTGCTCCAAAAAAGCTGCAACCTCTGTTTGTGCTTCGATTGTTTCATTTGTTCCTTGAATTTTAATAATCGCCATTTTAATCTTCCTCTCTTATTTTAGGTGTAGTTGCAATGCCAATTGATATTGAAATAAAAACTCACAGGCTTCAAGCAGTTTTTTCGCTTCAAAGCCATCTTTTCCCCAGACGGTAATGCCATGGTTGCGAATCAGCACCGCTCCTTTATCAGCAGTAACGAATGCGTCAAATTCTTTGGCGAGCATTGGAATATCTGCATGGTTGGGGATGACGGGAATGCTCAGTACCGCGTCCTCTTCCCACAATCCAAAAGCTTTGATCAATTCCTGGCCCTGAAAATCAATTTTTCCGGCGTCGCCGTACAATTCAGAAATGACATTATTGGCGACCGTATGGACATGGAGGCTGCACCCGGCGCTGGTCTTTCCATAAATTATACAATGCAATAAGGTTTCAGCAGATGGTTTCAACGTTGATTCAACAGCGGGCTGACCATTGGCATCGACAAGCAGAAAATCTTCATCTGTACGTTTTTTCTTGTCTTTGCCGCTCGCGGTTACCAGAAATTCGAGCGGTTCGTCCGCCACTTTGATGGCAAGATTGCCGCTGGTCCCCATAAACCAATCGCGCACGGCCAGTTCGTCTTTGACATCCGCCAATTCCCGCCACTTTTCATGCAAAAGGGTCATGACTTCACCCCTATATATTCATCAACAATCGCAATAACTTCGTGGAACGTTTCGAACGGTTCGTAATTGATGCCCGCTTCTTGGCATTTTTCAGCCAGCAAATCCCGAGCAATGACGAAATCCGCTTCTTTTGCAGCTTCCCAGTCACTGATGGAGTCTCCAATGACGATGCTTTTCGTGTCTTTGTCCAAAAGATCCCGGATGACAGATGGTTTGCAGCATCCGCAGCCCTGGCTTGTGCAGGCATCGTCGCAGCCATGCGGAAATTCCAGTTTGATAAGATCACCTGAAAAGTCAGCGCTGTTGCAGTAGATGTCATCAAAAGGTCCGAAAGGTTCAAGTAGCGGATGGACAAAGAAATCAATGCCACCGCTAACAATATACAAAGGCAAATTCTGCTTTTTCGAATAGGCGACAAAGTCGCTGAATCCTTCGCGTATTTCCGCCTGCTCCAAAACATAGGAAATAATTTCGTCTTTTTCCGAAACCGGAAGCAAGGAAAACATTTTTGCGACACCCTCACGTATTGAGATGGATTGGTCGAGAATTTGGTCTTTGACCGGTATCCATCCCGGTGGATCAAATTTTTCCATGATGGCAATAATATTGTCATTAGCTGTAATCGTACCGTCAAAATCACAAAAAATAATCGGTTTGTTCACTGTTTTCACCCCCATAGTTCAAGTGCTGTCTGCAATTCTTTATGCTGTTTGCCGGCATTCTGCAAGGTTTCTCCCTGCAGCACGGCGTCAATGGCTTGTCTGAATGCCTGTCCGCCGCCAGCTGCTCCAGCGGGATGTCCGTGAACGCCGCCTCCGGCATTGATGACGCTGTCGATTCCGTAATCCGCCATCAGCAAAGGCACAAGCCTCGGATGAATTCCGGCGGATGGCACTGGAAAGCTGCGTTTTAGCGGGCTGTCCCGTGTCAGTTCTTTGCCGAGTGCCAGGGCTGCCGTTTTTTCCAGTGCAACACTGCCGTAAGGTGAAGGAAACAGCGAAAAATCAGCGCCGACATATCGGATCAGTTTTCCAAGGGCCAGCGGTGTCGCAAGGCCATAGAAGGCAGAAGAAGTGAAGGCACCGCTAAAAGCGGGATGCGCCATAAGCGGCAAGGCGATATCATCATCTTCAGCAAGCTCCTGCAAGACATCCAACCCATACGCATGAACGTTGAACAACAAGGCATCTGCTCCAAGTTCGCGTGCTCTCCGTGCTTTTCCTCGCAGTTCTGAAGTTCTCCCTGACAGGTTCACCGCATAAAGCGTTCGGTGTCCCGTTTCTTCATAGACATCATCAAGCACTCGTTTACCCGTGGTAATGCGGCTTTCAAAAGGAGTTAGTGGGTTATCAAATAGTATTTCATCATCTTTGACCAGATCCACGCGGCCTAATGCCTGCTGACGCAATTGAGCGGACAGGAAATCCAGGTCACGGCCGATGACGCCTTTAAAAATACTCATGAGAAGCGGCCGTCCTCCAACGCCAAGAGTGTCGCGAATTTCTTCGATGCCAAAGCGCGGTCCAGGAAAGTGGCTAAGCAGGTCGTGGCTAAACTCCAGATCCAATAGCTTTACTTCGCCATCCAACGACAATTTGCCGAAAACAGTAGTCAAAATGGCAGGCAGGTCAGCCGAAAAATTCACGCTTGGGTAGGCAATTTCAAGCTCTGCTTTTATTAAATCCGGTTTTAGCGGGTGGCGTTCTTGTTCAAATTCTTCGATGGAGACGACATTTCCTTTATGGTGTTTCAGTTGTTCCTGTTCAAGCAGCGGCAAGTCAGTCCAAGAACCGATGGTCAGTCCCAAAGCGATGCCGTCCGCTTTTTTTTCGAACGAACCCGGTTTTCCGTAGACTTGATATGTAGCAGTCAAAACGCTCATGTATTCCACACTCCCATGCAAATTTTAAAAAATAAAAACCTCTTCAAATAAGAAGAGGTTAAGGGCGTTAACAACTTCTTATTTCTCAGCCACCGGTTCTGGCTGCAAGAATTAGCACCGTGTCCATCAATGGACCGGTTGCCGGGTATCATAGGGCTTGTCCCTCCACCTGCTCTAAATAAGAAAGATATGAAATTGGGTAAATATGATTTATTAAGTCAGACTATCGGTTTTTATCAATTGATATTCCACAAATCCGCTTCGTCCGCGGAAAGCGTCCGCCTGAAGCGATTTCTTCCACTACAAGATTAGTAAAGTAATTCTGATTATTTCATGTGCGCAGAAATCTGTCAACTCCGTTATCATAAAATTGTTTTTATTGGAAAAATGGATTGACAGTTAATTCTGAATCGTGATAGGATTCTTTTCATAACTTAAATTAAATAACACGTAGTACTCTTATCAAGAGCTGGCAGAGGGATATTGGCCCGATGACGCCCAGCAACCGACCGTAATACCTTCGTGAGAAGGGGCGCTTTATGCGCCAGGATGAAAATCCTGCAAGGCACGGTGCTAATTCCATCAGAAATTTATTTCTGAAAGATAAGAGGCATGGAATCTCTTATTCTGGCCTCTTTCTTTTATGAAAGAGGCTTTTTATATTGCATATGAAAGGAAGATTTACAATGACACTTACGGTTCCCGCTACTTATAAAGCCTTAACGGAAGAAACAGCGATTGCGCTGGCAAAAACGGTTCATACATTTGACCCTGCTGCCCAATTGACTTGCCGGGAAATCGGCGACGGCAACTTGAATTATGTTTTCCAAATCGAAGATCCAAATACAGGAAAGCGGCTGATCATCAAACAGGCATTGCCATACGCTAAGATTATCGGCGAAAGCTGGCCGTTGACGTTAAAGCGCGCGACGATTGAAGCGAATGTCCTCAGAAAGCACGGAGAATTTGTCCCGTCACTCGTGCCAACAGTCTTTGCAACAGATGAAGAGTTGGCCATTACGGTGATGGAAGATTTGTCTCATCTGGAGATTGCGCGGGAAGGGTTGATCCACGGACGGAATTTCCCGAGATTGTCGCAGGACATCGGTGAATACTTGGCACTGACTTTATTCCACACATCGGATTACGGCTTGCATCCTTTTGAAAAAAAGCGTTTGGCTGCGGAGTTTTCCAATCCCGAATTATGCAAGATTACGGAAGATCTCATTTTTACAGATCCATTTTTTGATCTCGATACCAACGATTACGAACCGCAGCTTCAATCAGCGGCAGAAGCGATCTGGAGCAACCGGAAGCTTCAGCTCGAAGTAGCAAAATTAAAGAAAAGCTTTTTGACTGAATCGGAAGCTCTGCTGCATGGCGACCTACACACCGGCAGTATTTTTGCCAGCCAGACGGAAACGAAGGTGATCGACCCCGAATTCGGTTTTTACGGTCCGATTGGATTTGATGTTGGTTTGTTCCTGGCGAACTTAGTTTTCCAGTCGATCACACGCGAAGATGAGAATCGCCAAGTGATGGTAGAAGATATCAGAAAGACCTGGGATGTCTTCGCTTCTTCATTCACCGAGCTATGGAAAAAATATAGTGTGGAATCGTTCAAGGAGACAGAGGGCTACCTGGAGCATGTGCTTGAGAAAGTGCTGACAGATGCAGCCGGTTTTGCAGGATGCGAATTAATTCGCCGAACCATCGGCTTGGCACATGTGAAAGATCTGGACAGCATCGAAGACGCAGGTAAGCGAATCGCCTTCAAGAAGCAAGCATTGCAGACTGGCCAGGTTTTGATTTTACAGCGCAAGGAAATCACATCGATCAACGATGTACTGCAAATTCTTGAGGAGGCCCGTACATGAGCATCCCCTTATCCATCAAATGGGACGGCCAGCAGCTGACCATTTTAGATCAGCAAAAACTGCCGCATGCCATTGAATATGTGACGCTTGAAACCGTCGAAGACGTTTACGATGCGATTCTTGCATTAAAGGTTCGCGGAGCACCCGCCATCGGCATCACTGCAGCTTATGGACTGGCTAACGGCGCCAAGCGGCACGATACGGATTCGTTGGAAGCTTTTCAGCAATACGTTGAAAAAGATGCCGCATACTTGAATTCTTCCAGACCGACCGCAGTCAATCTTGGCTGGGCGCTTAGCCGACTGAAAGATAAGCTTCGAGAAGCAGAGAACGTACCACAAGCCAAACTGCTGCTTCAGGCGGAAGCAGTCCAGATCCACAAGGAAGATGAAGAGTCGTGCCGCAGCATTGGCGAGCATGCACTGGTGTTGCTGCAAGAGCAAACGCGGGTAATGACTATTTGCAACGCCGGTTCGATTGCTACGGCAAAATACGGCACTGCATTAGCGCCGTTTCACCTGGGCAGCGAGCGGGGACGTGAATTTGAAGTGTTCGCCTGTGAAACCCGGCCGATTTATCAAGGCGCACGCCTGACGGTATGGGAGCTGCAGCAGTCTGGAGTGGACGTTACGTTGATCACTGACAGCATGGCTGCACACACGATCAAAGCAAAAGGGGTTGAAGCCATCATTGTCGGTGCCGATCGCATTGCAGCCAATGGCGACACGGCAAATAAAATTGGAACTTATAATTTGGCCTTACTGGCTGCCGCCTTCAGCATTCCGTTTTACGTGGCAGCACCGGCTTCAACTTTCGATCTGTCGATAGAAGACGGAAGCGCGATTCCCATTGAAGAGCGCAACCCGGAAGAGATTACCCATATGAACGGACAACCGGTAGCGCCGCTTGGCACAAAAGTATTTAACCCGGCTTTTGATGTAACACCGGGACACTTGATTACCGCGATCATTACTGAAAAAGGCATTATCCAATCCGATTATCAAAAAAACATCCCTGATTTGCTCGGTGCATCTGCAGGAAAAGGAGAAAGATTATGAAAAAACAATCCATCTGGCTGCTAGCCGCATTATTATTTATCAGTATGTTTTTGGCCGCATGCCAACCGCAAGGGGACGTCAGTGAAGAAGAAACTTCTTCGGATACAGAAGGCGAAGCCTCTGATCATCCGCTTGCCGGCAAGGAAATTGCATTGATCATGCAAATCAACTTGGGTACATTTTCTGCTCAGTACATTGCGGGAGTAGAAGAGCAAGTTGAGAGTTTCGGTGGGAAAGCGACCGTTTTCACTTCAGAAGGCGATTTGGCGAAAATGGCATCTAACTTGGATGCAGCGATTAATCAAGGCGTCGACGGCATTTTGATTGACCATGGAACAAAAGAAGCGCTGAACCAAGGAGTTGAAAAAGCGCTGGAAGCTGGAATTCCGGTAGTGGCGTTTGATACGGGCATTGATGTGGAAGGCGTTGTTTCTTTAGAGCAGGGAGACCAGCAGATGGCGGAAATGACATTGGAAAAACTGGCCGAAGATAATGGCGGCGAAGCTAATATTGTCAAAATTTGGACAGCTGGCTTTGCACCAATGGAAAGACGCCAGATTGCTTACGAGAAATTCATGACGGACAATCCGGGCATCCAGGAAGTTACAGCATTTGGAGCTGCTACTGACAACACGGCATTGGATACACAATCACAGATGGAAGCTGTTTTGAAGCAATACCCGAACGAAGGAGAGATTACAGCGGTCTGGGCTTCTTGGGATGAGTTTGCAAAAGGTGCTGTCCGTGCCATTGAACAGGCAGGGCGTACCGATATCAAGGTCTACGGCATTGACATGAGCGATGAAGATTTGCAATTGATGCAAAAAGATGGCAGCCCGTGGGTAGCTTCTGCAGCTGTCGATCCAGCAGATATTGGACGCATTCAAGTGCGTTACCTCTATCAGTTGTTGAATGGTGAGGAGCCGGAAGAAAAAGTAGTCTTGGAGCCGGTGTTTATTGAGACGGAGAACTTGCCTGAAGAAACGGTGACAACAGATGAGTTGAGTGAATTTGTAGAAGGCTGGGGAGCAAGCGACCAAGGTTATACAGATGACCTGCGCGAATTGGAAGGCCAATAATCTTTACCAGTTCGAGCTGTCCTGAAAGATGGGGACAGCTCTTTTATCAGAAAGGGGCATTTCTATGGTAGAACCGTTGCTTTCGATGAATGCTATCGGAAAGAAATTCGGTGCAGTTACGGCGCTTCAAGGAGCAGAGTTTCAATTGAAAAAAGGCGAAGTCCATGCCATTCTCGGTGTTAACGGTGCAGGAAAAAGTACCTTAATCAAAATTTTGTCAGGCGTCTATCAACAGGATGAAGGATCGATTTATCTGGACGGTGCAGCCATTCGGCTGGAATCACCGAAAGCCGCCAAGCAGCAAGGGATCTATTGTGTTTACCAGGAAGTGGATACCGCCATTGTGTCCGAGTTGACCGTGGCGGAAAATATTCTCCTGGATACCTTTGCAGAAAAAGGAAAGCTGTTTGTTTCCAAGCAGAAAATCAATGAACAGGCTCGCTCGGTGCTGCATGAGCTGCAGGCAGAAAACATCAATGTTCAACAGAAAGCGGCACTCCTAACCTTGGCAGAAAAGCAGATGATACTGATTGCCAGAGCATTGGTTCATTCGGCAAAAATTATTATTTTCGATGAACCAACAGCACCTCTATCGATTCATGAATCGGAAAAGTTGTATACGGTGATTGCAAAACTAAAAGCACAAGGTGTCGGCTGTGTTTTCATTTCGCATCGCCTGCCTGAAGTATTTGAAATCAGCGACCGGATCACCGTCATGCGCGAAGGGACGCTTGTCCAAACTTACGATACGGCTCAGGCCGATCAGGACGGGGTCATCGAAGCGATGCTCGGTGCGGCGCTCAGCCATGAATTGGAGCCGCGTGCGCATGACATCGGAACCGGCTTGCTAGAAGTTGCTAATTTATCGGATGGCCAAAAGCTTAAAGACCTGTCGCTGACAGTAGCAGCAGGAGAAGTGGTGGGCGTTGTCGGGCTGGTAGGTGCGGGAAAAACGGAGCTGGCAAAAGCGCTGTTTGGCGGAACGCCTTTAACATCCGGAACAATTAAGCTTGCCGGGAAAAACGCTCTAATCAAACATCCAGCAGACGCCATCAAAGCAGGAATGGCGTTGATTCCTGAGGAGCGGCGAAAAGAAGGGTTGTTTGTTCAGGAATCACTGGAAGCCAACGCATCATTTCCTAACTTGAAAAAATTCTCTAAGCGCCTATTGATGGACCGGAAAGCCGAAAAGCGTTTTGCCAATGAAATCATTGAGCGGCTGCGCATCAAAACCGGCAGTACAGAAACACCGCTTGTTCATTTAAGTGGAGGAAATCAGCAGAAAGTGGCTATTGGCAAATGGATCTCACTCAATTCCTCCCTGTATTTGTTTGATGAGCCGACCAAAGGTGTCGATATTGGAGCAAAAGTTGATATTTTTAGGTTGATCCGCCAATTAGCCGAAAGCGGCAAAGGGTGTTTGTATTTTTCAAGCGAAATTCATGAAGCCATCGGGATTTCCGATCGCATTCTCGTAATGTACAATGGTCAAATCGTGAAAGAATTATCACGACAAGAAGCGACCCAAGAAAGGATTTTATTGTATGCAAGTGGCGGAAAAGAAGAGCTTGGGGAAAAACAAGAACTCAGTGAAGGAAAACGCGATTCAGTTTCTATTTAAATACGGCGCCATCGCTCTCCTTATTTTCATTATTTTTTATTTTAGTACCATTAGCGACTCTTTTTTCACATACGGCAACTTCTCAGACATTCTGCGCTCAATTTCCATTGTTACCTTACTTGCTCTGGGAGTGACATTCACGCTGGTGGTGGATGGCTTTGATTTATCTGTTGGTTCAACCATGTCGTTATCGACTGTTGTGTCCGCTTCGTTGATGGTCTGGTACGATATGCCACTATGGCTGGTACTGGTTTTGCCGCTATTGATCGGCGTTGTGGTCGGGGCGGTCAACAGCTTCCTCATTGTGGTTATCGGCATTCCGGATCTGTTGGCGACCTTGAGTATGATGTACATTGTGGCCGGACTGCACCGGACCTATACGGAAGGCTATTCAATCTACAACAACATGCCGTTGACTTCTGGTGGAACTGCACCCGGGCAATTATCGGAAGCCTTTTTGTGGATTGGCCAAGGACAAATGCTGGGTCTTCCGGTTCCGGTCTGGATCATGCTTGTTATGGTGCTCGCTTCTTACGTCGTGCTTAACCACACGCGTTGGGGAAGAGTGTTGTATATGACAGGCGGAAATGCTGAAGCGGCTACCTTGTCAGGTGTTAGCGTCAAAAAAGTGAAATTCACGGCGTATGTCATATCCGGTGTTTTTGCTTCAATGGCCGGCATCTTGTTCACGGCACGCGTTGGTTCAGGGCAGATTGATGCAGGAGCTCCATTGATGATGGAAGCAGTGGCAGCTGTATTTGTCGGCTACTCGGTTTTAGGAGCAGGCAAGCCGAATGCACTAGGTACATTTTTCGGCGCTGCAGTTATCGGCATCCTGTTGAACGGATTGACGATCCTGAATCTTCCTTATTATGCTTTTGATATTATCAAAGGCAGTGTTTTGGTTGCTGCACTGGCAGTTACGTATGTTTACGCCAAAAAGAAATTTTCTAAAGCATAAAGGCAAAACAAAAGGCTTCCAGATGGGAGCCTTTTGTTTTTGCCGTTATTTGTCTGGAGTGTAGCTGGCGATGAGGACCCCTGAGTCGGTTGAGCGAATTTCTTTTAGATTGAACATTTTCTGATCGGCATTTTCCTTGAACAGCCGTTTGCCTTCGCCTAAAATGAGCGGAAATGTCATCAAATGCAGTTCATCGATTAAATCATGCTTTAATAGAGTTTCAATAAGCTCTGCACTGCCGTAAACCAATAGCCGCTGACCGGTTTTTTTCAGCTTTGCCACTTCCTGTGCTGCATTGTCAGTAATCAAGCGTGCGTTCCATTCTGTACGCTTCAGGCTGGTGGAAACAACATACTTTGGCAGTTGGTTCATTCGGTCGGCAAAACCCTCTTCATCTTCAGCTGCTGGCCATGCTGCAGCGAATCCTTCGTATGTCACCCTTCCAAGCAGCAACGCGTCACTGCGAAACAATAAATCGAGTTGAAATTTGGCTATTTCATCATCCCAGTAGGGTGCAGTCCAGGATGGTTCTTCCATAACCCCATCAAGTGTCAAATACATTGCTACAATGATTTTTCCCATAACTATTCCCCTTTCTTTTAAGAGAGGCGTTGTTGAATCATATGCTTCAAAGTTAGAAAAAATAATAGTACAATGGTCCTTTTTTAGACGTGCTTCGATTTAGTAGCTCTCTAGAATTAATTCTAGCTTGAAAGAAAATATCCTTTAATTAAAAAAGATAACTGAATATTAGTATATGAAAAGGGTACAAAGTTAAAGAATGAAAAAAAATATTAATTTTTTGTCAAAAGACTAACAGTTCTTATTACTTATAAAGTAAACTATAAATACCAGAAAAGGAGGAGATGAAATATATGCAGTGTAATAATTGCTCAGTTACAGATATCAAATTTGAAATCCGGTTGGAAGGTGAAACGAATCTTTCAGCGTTACAGATAGTTATAGATCATTTGGAGAGAAGAGAAATCGAGGTCATCACCAAAGGAAATAAGTTGCAGATGAACGAGAAAGGTGCCAGAGAATTCCTGGACTTTTGCAGTGATTTATTGGATGTGGAACGAGTTGTGTTTCGCATTGATCAAGAAGCATGGCAGCCATTAAAAGGGATGGCGAATGTGTTCGCAACGGAATGGATAGACGACGTAATAAAAAATGAACGGCTTACGTGCCATTATCAGCCAATTGTGGATGCAAACGAAAGCATCTTTGCGTACGAAATGCTGGCGCGTTTCCAGAACGAAGACGGGTCGATGATTTACCCAAACGAAATTTTTCCAGCTGCTAAATCCCGAGGACGCTTGTATGCACTGGACCGGGTCTGCAGAATGACGGCTGTAAAATATTCCGCTGCGTTAAAAGGAGAAAAGGCATTCATCAACTTTATTCCGACTTCCATTTATTCACCTGAATTTTGCTTGCGCTCGACAATCGATTTATCTGAGCAATTAGGGGTAAATCCAAAATCATTGGTATTTGAAGTTGTGGAAACGGAAAAAGTAGATGATGTGGATCATTTGAGAGAAATTCTGACTTATTATCGAGAAAGAGGATTTGATTATGCACTGGACGATGTGGGTGAAGGGTACAGCACAATTGAACTTTTGGCGGATTTAAAACCAAAATACATGAAGCTGGACATGAAGTATGTCCAGAATGTCGTGAATGATGAAGAAAAACAGAGAATTGCCAATAGATTTTTAGAAAAGGCGTTGGAAGTCGGTTCGATCCCATTAGCGGAGGGCATCGAAACACGCGAAGACTTTAATTGGTTGAAAGAGCGCGGGTATCAATTATTCCAAGGCTATTATTTCGGGAAACCAGCATCCTCTCCTTTGTACGATCATCATATAGGAGCGTAAATCGGAATTCTCGTTTTTATATAAGAGGAACATCGTCAAATCATGCTTCCTCAAAAAAACACAGTAAGCTCCGAAGGGAAGCTTACTGTGTTTTTGTCTGTCATTTTTTTAACAACAAATAAATAAAATAAGGCGCTCCAATCAGTGCGGCCATAATGCCTGCGGGAATTCCAGCAGGTTCAAGCAAGTTCCGGCCGACGGTGTCTGCCAGCAGCAAGAGCCAGCCACCAATCAAGATAGCAAGCGGCAAGAACATTTGGTGGCGCGGACCGACGATGGCTTTTGCAATATGCGGAGCCATCAGTCCAATAAATGCAATTCCGCCGGTAACCGAGACAGCGGCAGCAGCAAGCGCAACAGCGGCCAGCAACAGCACGATGCGCTCTTTTTCAATGGAAACGCCGATGCCTACAGCGACAGAGTCACTAAGGCCAAGCACGTTCATGCGATTGGCTTTGTACATAGCAAATGGAATCAGCACCAACAGCCAAGGAAGAATGGCCACAATGAACGGCCAATCCGCTCCCCAAATATTGCCGGCCAGCCAGTTGGCGATAAAATCAACTTTTTCCGGTTCAGCAGAAGAAATTAAAACAATCATAACGCCCGACAATGCCATCGAAAACCCAATTCCGACGAGCACTAGGCGAATAGGCTGCAAACCGGTAACACGGGAATAGGAAAATGCGTAAATGAGTGCTGCAGTCGCCAGCGCTCCGCCAAACGCGACAAGTGGCAATAAATAAACAAAAGCGCCTGCTTCCACAGGAATGAACAAAAAGAAAACGGAGATCGCAACACCAGCACCTGAGTTGATGCCGATAATCCCTGGATCAGCCAAGTCATTACGCGTCACACTTTGCAAAATAGCGCCGGACAAAGCCAAAGCCATACCGGCCAATACAGTAATTAAAATTCGCGGCAAACGGATGGAAAACAGGATAAACTCTTCTTTAAATGTTCCTTGGCCAAAAATGGCCGGAATTAGTCTGTCGTAGGAGATAGGTGAATAGCCTAAACCCATGCTGGTGATTGCTGTCAGCAAGATCAAAGCAAGTAAGGAATAATACGATATTCGTTGTTTTTTGCGTAAACTTGAATGGATCATGCGAATGCTTTGCCTCCTTTACGGACAATAATCAGGAAGAACGGCAATCCGATGATCGCGATGATTGCTGCTACGGGTGTTTCAAAAGGTGAATTAATGGTACGGCCGATGAGGTCAGCCAGCAGCATGAAAATGGCTCCAGCAACAGCAGACATTGGAATGATAAAGCGGTAATCGGTCCCGACAACAGAACGGACAACATGGGGAATCATCAAACCGATAAAGGCCATATTGCCTGCAAGTGCAACGGCGGCTCCTGCAAGAAGCGTAATGACTACAAACAGAACGGCTTTGATTTGTGCCGTTTTTTGGCCAAGGCCAATTGCAGCTTCTTCACTTAAGCTGAGAATGGTCAATTGGCGTGACAGCATCAATGCAATCAGCAGTGAAACGGCGATAAACGGCACAACCACCTGCAGCTGTCCCCAGGAAGTGCCGATCAACCCGCCAGCTGTCCATTGGGAGACGTTTTTTGAGATATTGAAATACAGGCCAATCCCTTCAGCAATCGCTGTCAGAAAGGCTGAGATGGCGGCTCCGGCAAGGACGATCCGAAACGGCGAAAAGCCGCCTTTTTTGGCAGCACCGATGCCGAAAACCAATGCAGCACCAGCTGCTGCTCCGATAAAGCAGGCAATCATAATCCCGAAATAATTGGCAGCAGGAACAAAAGCTAACGTGAAAGCAAGCGCCGCATTGGCACCGGCGGTCAAACCAAGAAGACCCGGATCAGCCAGCGGATTGCGGGTCATGCCCTGCATCATTGCTCCGGACACTGCAAGTGCAGCGCCGACAAAAATAGCAGCAATTTCACGCGGCAGCCGGATTTCCCGAATAACCCCGATACCATCGCTGGAACTGGTTGAAAACAACGCCAGCCCGACTTCTTTTAAGCTAATATCCGCCGCTCCGAAAATCAGCGAGACGATGAGTGTCAGCACCAGCAGAAGCAGGCTTAAGATAAATTTAATTGGAAAGGAAACTTTAGGGCTCATTAATCATCATCTTTTCCTGAGAATAAAAGAGGAATTCTAAAATCAGAATTCCTCTTTTTTAGTATACAAGTTGAATGGAATTATTCGTTATATAAGTTGAACTACTGAATCGTACGCAGCAGATACTTCATTAAACATCGCTAATGAAGCAATTTCTCAGCGCTGGCGCGTCATAGGCTAGGCGAGAGCCATGCCCGAAGCGGCCGAGCGGTTTATAAAAGGATAATTCTAAAGCAATCTTACTGGCCTAAAAAGTTTTCGATAAAGAATTCCAATTGGTATTCCAAGGAAATTGGATCGTTAAAGTAAAATTCTTTGGCATCAGCTTCAAAGATTTGCCCGTTTTGAGCAGCAGGAGTGTTTTGGTACAGGTCCGTTTCCTGGAATGAGTTGTCTTGTGTGCTGTCTTTGCTGAAGATAACGTAATCACCCATGTATTCCGGCAGCACTTCCTGAGAAAGCATATAGTAACCGTCTGCTAAAGCCATTTCTTCCACTTTTGCAGGCATTTTCAATTTCATTTCCTGGTAAAGAATTTCTGTTCCGCGTCCCCAGTTGTCTCCGAATACATAGATTTGCTTATCGAAGTTTTCGATAACGGAAACAGTTGCGTCTTCGCCGATTTCAGCGCGAATTTCTTCGCCGGCTTGCTGTGCCCGTTCCTGGAAGTCGGTAATCCAAGCTTGTGCTTCATCTTCTTTGTTTAATACTTTGCCGATTTCCAAATGTTGCTCCAAATAGCCGACATTGCCGTAAGTGAATGTGACAGTCGGTGCGATTTCACTCAATTTATCGATATTGGGTGTAGTTGAAGCGCCAATGATTAAGTCTGGTTCCAATTCGATGATTTTCTCTAAATCTGTTTCTGCTACTTCTTCAATGTCTGCCAGCTCTTCTTCAAAACGCGGATTGTTTTTTGCCCAAGAAGTTACTCCTACCATAGGAACGTCTAAAGACATTGCGTCACCGGTGTATGAAGTGAGCATGACTACACGCTGTGGATCTGCAGGAACTTCGATAGGTCCGCTTTCCGATTCATATGTAATGGTATCAGAAGTTTGATCAGCCGTTGCACTTTCTGTTTCCTCAGTAGTTGACTCGGAATTGCAGGCGCCAAGAATCAGCAGCAAAGTAAATAAGAATAGAGGCAAAAATAATTTTTTCATGTCGGTTAGACTCCTTTGATTAAGTTATATGTGGTGCACATCGGTTTTTGTGTTCGCGGATCCAGCCCGATTTCAGCATCGATTCGGAATACTTCTTTTAAAACAGGTTGCGTAATAACTTCGTGGCAGTTGCCAGCTTTGACGATTTGGCCATCTTTCATGGCAATGATGTGATCGGCAAAACGCGCCGCTTGGTTCAGGTCATGGAGCACCATAATGATGGTCCGCTCCTGTTCACGATTTAGTTGCTGCAGCAGTTCCAAAATTTCCAGTTGATGGGCCATGTCCAAGTAAGTAGTCGGCTCATCAAGGAAGATCATTTCGGTTTCCTGCGCCAGCGCCATCGCAATCCAAACGCGTTGGCGTTGACCGCCGGACAAGGCGTCAACCGGATGGTATTTGAAGAATTGAGTGCCGGTGACGTCAAGTGCCCAGTTGATAATTTCGTAATCCCTTTTTGACAGTCGGCCAAAACCTTTCTGATAAGGAAAGCGGCCGTAAGAAACCAGCTCGCCAACCGTTAAACCAGCGGCACTGTCAGGTGTTTGCGGAAGAATGGCCATCTTTTTTGCCAGGGACTTTGTGTTTTCCTGGGCAATATTGCTGCCATCCAATACCACAGTTCCGGATTGATGCGAAATCACACGAGTTATCGCTTTTAGCAGCGTTGATTTGCCGCAGCCGTTAGAACCAATGATTGTCGTAATTTTTTTGTCTGGAATTTGGACGGTCAAATCTTTGACAATCAAGCGGTCTCCATAGCTGATATTTAGCTCCTCGGTGAACAAACGCACCATCCCAAAAACCTCCTTTTCTAAATTAAATATCTTTTTCGTTGATAATGATTCTCAATTTCAGTACAATCAATACTATAAGACTAATTTCAAGCATTGTCAATACGTAATATAGAGGGATAGGAGTGAAAATAAATGGTGAAAAACGAGCTTTTTGATGTAACGATTATAGGTGGGGGTCCTGCGGGGCTTTATTCGGCTTTTTACAGCGGTTTGCGGGAAATGAAAACGAAGATTATCGAATTCCAACCGCAATTGGGTGGCAAAATTCACGTCTATCCAGAGAAGATGATTTGGGATGTAGGAGGACAGCCGCCAATCCAAGGGGCAAAGCTTATCGATCAATTGGTTGCACAAGGGCTGACATTTCACCCGGAAGTTGTATTGAATGAAAAGGTAGAGTCGGTAGCGAAAAATGAAGAAGGACTATTTGAATTAATCGGTTCGTCTGGCCGCGTGCATTTATCGAAAACGGTCATCGTCGCAGTTGGCGGCGGCATCTTGAATCCGCAAAAGCTGAAAATTGAAGGCGCAGAACGTTTCGAAGTATCCAACCTGAATTACACAGTCAAATCACTAGGGCGTTTTAAAGACAAGACGGTCCTGATCTCCGGCGGCGGAAATTCAGCGATCGATTGGGCCAACGAACTTGAGCCAATTGCCAAGCAAGTTTATGTGACGTACCGTAAACCGGAACTGGCGGGTCACGAAGCACAAGTATCGCAATTGTTGAACGGTTCGGCTATTTGCTGCCTGAATACCAACATTACACGCCTGATTGCTTCAGACGATCGGGATGCTATTGAGTTTGTCGAACTGACTCATCAGGAAACAAGAGAAATCCAAGTGTTGCCGATTGATGAAATGATCATTAATCACGGCTATGAACGCGACATCAGTTTGCTTGGAAACAGCCCATTGGCTATTGAAATTGCGGATGACTATTACATTGCCGGTACGCCGAGCAGTGAATCTTCAGTGGCTGGCCTTTTTGCAGCCGGAGACATTCTCCAGCATGAAGGAAAATTGAATTTGATTGCCGGAACTTTCCAAGATGCGGCCAATGCAGTTAACAAAGCCAAGCATTATATACAGCCGGACGCCCACAAAATCGCGATGGTGTCTTCCCACAATGAAGTATTCAAAAAGCGCAACAAGGAATTGGTTAAACAATTATTGGTGTAGGCAAAATCTGTGCCGGATTGTTTGAAGCAGCCTAAACAGAGGTATAGAAGGCTGTTAAGAAAATTCGGAGGAGGAATTGGCAATGGAATTAAAAGATTATGGAGCAGAATCGTTCGTAGTAAATATTGAAGAAGCGACGAAACAAAATGATACATTCCGCACCGCATTATGGACAGGGAAAAACCTTCAGGTAACCGTGATGAGCATTGAAGCAGGGGATGACATCGGCCTGGAAGTCCATGAAGAAGGCGATCAATTCCTTCGGGTTGAAGCTGGAAAAGGATTTGTCCAAATGGGCGACAGCGAAGAAAACCTGACATTTGAAGAAAACGCCGAAGACGACTATGCCATCATGATTCCAGCAGGAAAATGGCATAACGTCACAAATACGGGCGATAAGCCATTAAAAATCTATTCAATTTACGCGCCGCCTGAACATCCACACGGCACGGTCCATAAAACCAAAGCGATTGCTGACAAAGCAGAAGAAGAGGAAGAATAAAAGCCATTGTAGCAAAGGAACTCCGCTTCCCATCGCAAGAGTTAATAATGTATACCAACTAACACTTCACACTGTAAAAAACTTCTGGTAACTCAGAGTTTCTGCGGTTGAAGTGTTTTTTTAATTTACAATGGATTTGGATTTTATTTGGAAAAAATGTATAATTTAATTAATGTAATATTTCGGTTTTTAAATAAGGAGTGTTTGGATGGCACGTTGTACTAATTGTAATCATAAATGGAAAGCGAAAGATATTTGGAAACTTGGAATTTCTAAGAACGGGAAAGAATGTCCAACCTGTAAAACTCAACAATATGTTTCCTTTCAAAATGGAGGACTTTTGATGGGGCTTGGATATTTGAGTGGAGTTGTGGGTCTTTTGCTAATCATCTTTTTCCCTTTCTACATTAAGCTAAGTGATACGAACGAAGCGCCGTTAGGATAACTGATCGGTGTTTTATTGGAAAGGAGAGAAGATAATGCCAACCTGTCAAAACTGCAATCACAAATGGAATTGGTCCAGTGCAGTCCTAATTGGTTTTAAAAACAATAAAAGTTGTCCGAACTGCGGAGAGCGGCAATATGTCATGCCAAAAACGCAATTAAGGATTTCTTTATTTCCCTTTCTTCCCTTGTTCTTACTTGTATGTTTAAATTCCTTTTTCGATTTAAATAATCTCTTGTTCGTATCTTTTGCGACTGTATTTATTCTTGGTATGTTTGTCTTTATTCCTTTTACAATCAAGCTATCAAATGAACAAAAACCGCTTTGGTGACATCGAACAATTAAAAACGCCCAACCGTAGAAATTCAGAATTTCTACGGTTGGGCGTTTTTGGTAAGAAGGCATTTCTATACAGATTGAACTAATGATTTTGACTTGCTTGGAATCTACTCCAACTCTTAGCATCCGCGCTTTCTTTTTTGCCGTGCAGCATATAGTACAGGAACGCGATTGCCAGTACTGCAAAACCGAGAATCCCATACAGCGAACTATAGCCGATCAGCGGAATCACGAAGCCCAAAAGATAAGGGCCAAAGCCGAGTCCGGCATCCATCGAAATGAAAAATGTTGAAGTGGCAAGCCCCATCCGGTGCGGAGGGGTCAGCTTGACCGCCACGGCTTGTGCAGTCGATTGCATATTGCCGAAGCCCAAGCCAATCAAAGCCCCGGCAACGAGCAAGCCGGTGCTGCTGCTCGACAGGTTCAGCAAGAACAACCCGGCTGCGAAAACGGCGAAGGCTGGATACATAATAAAGTTGGCGCCTTTCAAATCCATCAGTCGACCGGTGAAAGGCCGGGAAACCAATATTGCCAAAGCATAAACCAGGAAGAAATAGCTTGCGGCTTCCACTAAATTTTCTTCCATTGCATAGAAGTTGATAAAGGAAAGCACGCTGGAATAACAAAGGGCAACCGCTAGACAAACAAGTGCGATTGGAACAGCTTTTGGTTCAATGTAATCGGAAATTTTAAATCCTTTTGTTTCGGTAGAGAAAGGAGGCGCCTCAATAGGCGGTACATATAAAAATAAAGACACAATTAAGCTGATCGTCCCTAAAGCTAAGCACAGTGCGAAAATCATTTCATAGCTGCTGTGCTGGCTCATCATCAACCCAATAAACGGACCAAAAGCAGTTGCCAATGTCGCACTGAGACTGAAGTAGCCAATGCCCTCACCTTTGCGCCTCATCGGAATAATTTGGGCAACAATGGTTCCGGCTGCGGTGCTTGCCATACCTAAAGTCATGCCGTGCAGAAAGCGGTTAAGCAGCAGAAACGACAGTCCCAGGTTCAGGAAATAGAAGAACGTGGTCAATGTAAACAAAGCAAGGCCGATGATCAATGTTCGTTTGCGTCCAATTTTATCAATTGTACGTCCGATGACCAGCCTCCCAGCCAAAGCACCCAGGATGAAAATTCCGGTAACCAGTCCAGCTTCACTTGTCGAGGCGTTATATTCTTCGACGGCGTATACAGCGATGGTAACCATCAAGAGATAGAAAATAAGGACTAAGAAAAAGTTCACTAAAGCGGTCACAATAAAATCTTTTGTCCATAAAGCGGGTTTTGAGTTGTTCAATAGAAATGCTCCTTGCCAAGTAATGTGATTCGAAAGACAGAGAAATGGATGGGCACAAAAGAAACAGACAGCCCATACCAGGCTATCTGTCTATTTTCATTAGTTTGAAGTTTTCGCTTCAATCAAAGCAGCGATTTTGGTGATAACCAATTCACTGCCAAGCATCGGTGATTCTTTTTTGGGTTCGTTGCTGTCTTCTTTTGCTTCTGGACGCTTGTGCGCTTCTTTAAAAATATCGCTGGTTTTCCAGGCTTCAAAATTTTCAAGCGTCTCCCAGTACATATTAACGTTCAATTCATCGTACTCCGTCAAGTCCTGTGTGACTGTCACTTCAACTTTGACGAAGCCTTCCATTTCCTGCAAAGCACCCGGACGGGCAAAGTTAGGTGCCATTTTTTCTGCAAAGCCTGGTTTCATTTTAATGCGGTTGGTTACGATATACATCAAGAATCTCTCCTTTTTCATTTAAATTTATGTTGCTCACTGGTATTCACTTTATCACATTCTGTAAATTGATGTGCATTCTACCGTACCCGTCATCTTTTCCTATTCAATTAGTAAACGGTGAATTATAATTGTAAGAATATTGGAAACGAGGAGATAGCGATGCATCAACTAAAAGATTTTCGTTGGATTGGAAGCGACAACGCATATGTCGATCAACCAAAGGTTCTGCAAATCGATCAATTGGTAATTGGGCGATTTGGCGGCAACTCTGCTGCTGGCCAGACGAAGAATGAAGATGGCTGCCTGATGTGGGTGCATGAAAAAGACGAGTGGGAGTTCATCATGCTTCTGGATGCGCACAATACAGCTCAAAGCGCTGAGCTGGTTGTTGAACAAGTAGAAAATTATCAAAAAGCGCTCACTTCTCTACTGTCAAGTAAGGTGAGTGTTGGGTTTTTCAGCAGTATTGAGACGTGTCTGCTGCAGTTGTTCCAGGAAGAGCAGTTTAAGGAAGCGTGCCGAAATGTGCAAGGGGAGACGGCGTGCCTGATAGCAGTTAGAAAAGAAAACTACCTATACTGGTTTTCCATCGGTGATTGCTTGCTGTACGTTTTTCACCCCGAATTGGCTGCTTTTGGCCAGTACCAGATCAATCAGCGCCAGTTTTACGAATGGGTTGGGCAAGTAAATACCTTCGAGCAACAGGTTCCATGTTTCAGCAGCGGGGTGAGAGAATTACGGCAAGGAGAAAATCAGCTCCTGCTGACAACAGACGGACTGGTGGAGTGTCCAGGTGCAGTATTGGCTGAACCTGATAGCATTTGGCAGCAATGCAAGAACAGAACAACAATTGAGGGAGTGGCTGCATTACTAGACACCATACAAAAAAACCACGTTCGCGACAGCACGACCGTGGTTTCATGGAAAGTAAATGTACAGGAGCAAGCAAGCTATGCCAGCAATCAATAACTTTCGCTTTTGTTCAGATGTACTGTGCAATTATAGAGCGTGCAATCCCATCGGCTTTCAGCGTTTTTCAAAATTGTAATGGATGTATTGTCCATGGAAGTTTCTGTGAACTTTTCAGGCAGAAGTTTTTGCAGCGTAAGGCCGATCAAAGCCCCGTGGCTGACAAGCAGTACGCGTTGGCCCTTGAAGTTTTTTAGTATGTCCTCAAGACAAGCGACTCCTCGCTCCGCTGCTTTGTCCAAGTTCTCCATTGCCAAATCATGTTCGCGCCAGTTTGCACCCCATTTTTCAAGGCGCTCGGCTTCGGTCGTGCCTTCGATTTTGCCGCCGCTTCTTTCACGCAGCCGCGCATCAAAATGGTTGACTGGCAAAAAGAGTTTTCGGCCGATGATTTCAGCCGTTTCTTTTGCGCGGGACAGATCACTGGAGATGATCAAGTCCCAATGTTCTTCTGCAGCCAAACGGTTTGCAAGCGACTCCGCCTGCTGCCGGCCCGTTTCGTTCAACGGGACATCCGAAGATCCTTGTGCAATGCCTTGAATGTTCCAATCTGTAATGCCATGCCGTACGAAACCAACTGTAGTCAATAAAGCCATCTCCTTTGGTGTTACTTAATAGAATAACTGAAATGAAACTTTAAGAAAAGAGGGTGACAATCCATGAAGAATCTACAGACAGTCTACCGAGAACTGCCGAGAATCGAAACAGGACGGTTGCTTCTTAGGAAAATAACAATGGAAGACGCTGCAGATCTTTTTGCTTATGCTTCACATCCAGAAGTGTCCAAATATTTGCCGTGGCAAATGCATCAATCGATAACAGATTCTAAGGCATTCTTATCTTTTATTCTAGAAGGCTATGATCGGCAGTCTAAATTAACGTGGGCTATCGAATTGAAAGCAAACGGCAAGATGATTGGCACCATTGATTTTATCAGCTGGAGTCCGAAACGCCACAAAGCGGAAATTGCTTATGTGCTATCGCCTGAGTACTGGGGGCAAGGGCTGATGGCTGAGGCCGCAAAATCCTTGCTTTCTTTCGGTTTTAAAAGTATGGCGCTGAACAAAGTAGAAGCGCCCATTATGCTGGAAAACAACCAATCCCAGCGTCTGGCTGAAAAACTGGGCATGAAGCGGGAAGGAATCGCCCGGCAGCATATGATCATTAAAGGTGAATTTGTGGACCTCGCAATGTATGCGGTGCTAAAGAGCGAATTCAAACCGGTTGATTAATGGTAGAAAGTAAAAGAAGCTACCAAAAGGCAGCCTCTTTTACCAGATTATGCAGTTTTCCGTTTCTTTTCATTTTTATCAATAACGGTGCTCCCGACCAGGTCGCCGGTAACGTTCAGTGCCGTGCAGCCCATGCCGACCAATGCGTCAATGGATACCAGCAAGGCAACAGCCTCCATTGGCAAGCCCAGTTGGACAAACACCGTGGAAATCATAACAATTCCAGCACCTGGAACACCAGCAGTTCCGATGGACGCCAAAGTTCCGATTAGCACGACCAGCAGCATTTCGGAAAGACTTAACGGATCGCCGACTAGATTCGCTGCAAAGACGGCAGAAACAGCAATCCGGATGGCGGCTCCGTCCATATTGATGGTCGCGCCAAGCGGCAGGCTGAATCCGTACAGGCTTTTCGAAAGCCCCAGATTTTTAGCAGCGTCCAAGGTCAACGGCAAAGTTCCTGAACTGCTTTGTGTGACAAATGCAGTCAGCATCGGTGTACGCGCCTGTTTGAAAAACTCTCCCGGTTTTACTTTGAATACGAGTAAAAGCAAAGTGTAAAGAATAAGCTGGACGATTAGAGCAATGTACAAGACGAGCACCATTTCACCCAGTGATAAAAGTGTGTTGAACCCTTGGCTCCCCACAGTTTCGGCTATGATGGCGAAAATTCCAATTGGCACGTACTGCAGCACAGCTTTCAACACCAGCATGGTCATTTCGTTCAGCGCATTGATGGTTTTATACAAATGTTCGCCTAAGCTTTCCAATTCATTAGACTGGCGCATATAAGACAGTGCGATGCCGAAAGCAAAGGCCGTGAAAATGATGCCAAGCAAGTTAAGCTCTGTAAAAGCGGTGAAAATATTGGAAGGCACGATGTTCAATAGGACACTAACGATTCCAGGATTTTCCGGAACGTCAAAGGTTTCATTGCCCTGCAGCTGCATGCCCGTTCCAGGCTGGAAAAAACTAGCTACAGCTAATCCAACAATTATGGCAAATGCGGAACTGAAAGCGTAGTAGATAAACACCTTGCCGCCCATTCGTCCAAGATCCCCCGTGGAAGATTGGTTGATGCCGACCATCATGGTAAAGAGAATCAGTGGAATGATCAGGAAAGTCAACAAGTTCAGCAGTAAATCACCAAGCGGGGCCAGCACAGCTGCCTGCTCCCCAAAGATCAAACCGACGGCAATGCCGAGTATAAGTGCAACGGAAATTTTAAAAATCAATGATGCGTTCAAATAGCTTCTCCATAAGGCTTTCATGGTCTCACTCCTTTTTTAAATGGATAATCCTTATAAATTCTATCGGAATTAACCCTACTAACTTATAACAGACTGAGCGGGACTGTCAAAATGTCTGCTTATCTTGCAAAGCTTTAGGATCATCTAAACAAATACCCCCAACCAGTCCTGTAAGGAGCTAATTGGGGGTATTTAGAATAATTTATTGGCTGAATTGAAAATGGCCTTTGCCATTCGCTTTTACTTCGTACATGGCTTTGTCCGCTTTTTTCATTAAATCCATCGGAGTTTTAGCATCTGATGGATAGATGGCAATGCCGATGCTTGGCGGACTGAAAATTTCATTGCCATTGATGATGTGGGCTTGTTTTAAAGAAGCTAAAATTTTCTCTGCAGTCTGTGCAACAGCTTCTGTACCGCTAATATGGCGCATGATTAACGTAAATTCGTCCCCGCCTTGCCGGGAAACGAGATCTTCACTATAAACGCAGTCAGTAATCCTGTTCGCAACAGAAATCAGCAGCCTATCTCCGATATCATGCCCTAGGGTATCATTGACTTCCTTGAAATGGTCCAAGTCGATAAACATAACCGCAAACATTTCGGTCAGCAATTCTGCTTCTGTCACGGCCTTTTTCAAAGATTCTCCAAAGTACAAGCGGTTTGCTAAGCCGGTTAATGGGTCGTGATAAGCTAAAAATTGAATTTTTTCTTCATTTTTCTTATTCTCTGTAATGTCTTTGCCGATCCCAAAAATACCGACAATATCGTTTCGCACCATAATCGGAATGTTGGTGACACTCAAGTAATGGAATTCCCCAAACCGGCTGCGCATGGGCACTTCATAGCTTTGAGGCTGTCCCCTCAGCGCATTTTCCAGGTACTTGGAAGCATGATGCTGCATATTTTTTTCAACGAATATTGAACTTTGAAGACCAATCAACTCGTTTTTTTCGTATCCGAAAAGTTGGGCGCTGGAAGGATTGGCGCTCTCGAAACGTCCAGTCACGTCAAGCGAATAGACAGCATCTGGATGATAGTCAAACAAGGATTTATAGCGTTGCTCACTGATATCAAGCTGCTCGGTTTTCTCTTGGTATTTTCGCAGCAATTGCTGATTTTCCAAAATAATCATGATCTGTCTAAGTATGACCAACAGGATAGAAATTCCTGAACCGACTGTCACGATATCAATGCTTGAAGATCGAGAAACCATGAAAACAAACAATATTAAGACGGTAATGTAAGGCAATGAAAGTCGAAGGAAACTCAATTGCTGTAAAGGATGTTCTTCCAACCATGCCGGTTGGGTATTGAATGTATTTTCTGTACGCAAAACTCCTGAAAAACCGATGAGCAGAATAGCCAGGATGAACAGGGGATCAATTAAGCTGCCAGACTTGTATTGGCCTAAAGAAATCAAATGCAAATAAGCAGAATCAGCAATTATTTGAAAAAAAAGTCCCGCTGAAAGGACAAGCAAGCTGCTTGTGAGGGTGGATTTCTTTGCGCTGAGATAAATGCCGACCACTCCTAGCAAAAGGACTAAGTCCCCCACTGGATATGCCAGGGATATCATCAGTGCATACATAGAAATATCCCCAACTTCAATAATCGGGCTGAGCAAAAAATGCCAGCTGAAGGTAGAGGCAACGACCATAACAATCAGAACATCAAAAAGGAAAGTGATAAACTGATGTTTTTTGGTTTCTTTAACCAACTTAAATGAAAAAGCTGCCAAGTAAAAACCAAATTGAAGCAAGTAAAAAAAGTCAGGAGGTCCTGGAAAAGGTACTTCACTCAATAGAAGGTTTTCATAAATTACCCATAAAATCTCGGCCACGAAGTAACTCGAGGTCCCGATTGTAAGCAGCAGCCAAAAGATCTTTTCGTTGCCTGTACTTTTTCTTGAAGTTTGGAAAAGCCAGACGGAAGCAACCAGGCAGCCGATGCTGGACAGGATATTCCCGCCTAATGTCAAAACAGCTTCATTGTCTGCCCAGACACTCAACCAGACGAAATACAGCAGTATGGAACATATAATGAAACTCAGAGCCAGTCTTTTTTTATTTTTGGATTTCATTGGGTAAACCTCCCTGTTCAAAAAATCGAAATTAGTTAAGCTCCTGAACAGAGAGTTAACGGAGCATTTCCTGAAAAGTGCTTGTTATCATAGTACGTTATATCTACTGTAAATATAATGCTTTTTTTTATTATTTTAAGAAAAAATTATAAAAAATATGATTTCTCAATATTGCCACTGAATTGTCCAACCAGATACTGTTAATTGCAGAAAAAAGCCTCCTTCTTTTAGTCAAGAGGAGGCTTTAAAGAATTAAAAATCAAAGTTGTCCGGATCTGGACCGACTCGGCGATTTTCGTTCAATTGCGAAATCCGTTCCATGTCTTCATCGGTCAATTGGAAATCGAAAACCTGTGAATTTTGAATAATCCGCACTTCTTTGGTAGATTTCGGGATGGTCACGACACCATTTTGCAGATCCCAGCGAAGAATGACCTGTGCCACTGTTTTTTCGGTCTTAGCCGCAATTTCCACAAGCAAAGGATGATCCAGCAGTTCGCCCTGCATTAAAGGCGACCAAGCTTCCAGTTGAATGTTGTGCGCTTTGCAGAACTCGTGAAGCTCTTGTTGGGCTAAGCGCGGATGGTATTCCACCTGATTGACCATGGGCATGATTTCCGCGTCTTTCATCAATTCCTCCAGGTGATGGATGTGGAAGTTGCTGACGCCAATTGCTTTGACTCGCTCTTCTTTGTATAGGGTTTCCAATGCGCGCCACGCGTCTTTAAATTTTCCTTCTACAGGCCAGTGGATCAAGTACAAATCCAAGTAGTCCAATCCCAGTTTTTTCAGACTGGTTTCGTAGGCAGCGATAGTTTCTTCATAGCCTAGATCCGAATTCCATACTTTCGAAGTGACAAACAGCTCTTCTCTTGAAATGCCCGCTTTTTCCAAACCTTCGCGAATTCCTTGGCCAACGCCTTCTTCATTGCCATAAGCTGCCGCTGTATCAATGCTGCGGTAGCCGTTAGCAATCGCAGCACGAACCGAATCGATAACTTCTGATCCTTCGTTGACTTTAAATACGCCCAGACCGAGCCAAGGCATGTTAACGCCGTTGTGCAAAGTAGTAGTGTCCTGCAAGTTTTTCATGTTCATCATCCTCCAGTTAGTTGATTGGTGTTTCGTGCAATTGGTGTGGAACAGGTTGGGTATGTGTTTCTTTGTTTTCCAAGTGGCGGCTCCAAGCGCTCAGCAAAACAGCGCCGAAAACCATGATGGCGCCAATCCACGATGTGTGGATAAGGCCAATCGAGTCAGCCACTATGCCTCCTAAAAATGCACCAATGGCAATGCCGGCATTAAACGCAGAGATGTTGATGGCTGATGCTACGTCTACCGCACTCGGTACATAGCGTTCCGCAAGCATTACCGCATAAACCTGCAGTCCCGGAACATTCATAAAAGCGAACAGTCCCATAATGATGATGGTGATAAGACCTGCGACTTTGAACGGTGCGGTCAAGGCCAGCACGAGCAAAATGACGGACTGGATCAGGAACATATAGAACAAGGCTTTGATCGGATTTTGGTTGGCCAGCTTGCCGCCAACTGTATTGCCGATCGCGATGGCAATGCCGTAAATGACCAGAATGAGTGTGACCGTTCCTGCCTCAAATCCGGTCACTTCCTGCAGCAAAGGGGACAAGTAAGTGAATACGACAAATGTGCCGCCGTAGCCGAGAGCTGTAATGGCAAAAACCAGCAGCAACCGGCCGTTCGTGACCAGTTTGACTTGGTCACGGAAAGAAGTGCGGACGGCTTTTTTCAAGTCAGACGGAATCCAGACGCTGTTTCCGATAAAGGCGATGATGCCGATGACGACAATGGCCATAAATGCCGCACGCCAGCCAAATTGTTGCCCAAGGAATGTCCCGAAAGGAACGCCGGTGACTGTAGCAACTGTTAATCCGGTAAACATGATAGCGATGGCGCTGGCCCGTTTGTTTTCTGGAACCAAGTCAGCGGCAATGGTAGCCCCGATAGCCATGAATACCCCGTGGGCAAGAGCTGAAACCACTCGCGCCATCAGCAACACTCCGACCGTCGTGGCGGTTGCAGCAAGCAAGTTGCCGAGTATGAATACCACCATGATCCACAGCAACAGGGATTTGCGGGACATATTGGCTGTTAGTGATGTCAGGACAGGCGCGCCGAACATGACGCCTAACGCGTAAAGTGAAACCGTCAAGCCAGCGGTTGTCACGCTGATGGTCAAATCCTCCGCAATCATCGGCAATAAGCCAACGCTGATGAATTCGGTCGTGCCGATGGCAAATGCACTGAGTGCCAATGCCAACAATTCCAAATAGGTTTTCGTCGATCAATTCGGGTCGATAGATGATAGTATGTGGTATGGAGTAATTAAAAGGAAGTACGCACTTTGAAGTGCTGTAGATACTTTTTAGTGCCTATAAGAAAGGAAGAAGTGCAATGGAGAAGAAATACAACATATCGGTAGAGGCAACTTTGGAAGTGATCGGGGGCAAATGGAAAACCGTCATTCTTTGTCATTTGATGCGCGGCAAAAAACGGACCAGTGAACTGAAACGGCTGATGCCGGAGATTACCCAGAAAATGTTGACGCAGCAACTGCGTGAACTTGAAAGCGATGGCGTCATCAACCGCATTGTCTACAACCAAGTTCCGCCAAAAGTGGAATACGAGCTGAGCGCATACGGCATCAGCTTGGAAGGAATTTTGAATTCCCTTTGCTCATGGGGCGATATGCATTTAACAAAAGTATACGGGGACAAATCTGAAGTATTGCGTGAAGGCATTTTAAATGAATAAAAGGATGGGAAATACATTTACATGCAATGCGATAAAATGCTAGGATATACAAAACAAAATGCCTTGAAGAGAAGAGTAGGTCAGTCCATTCTTTCCAGAGAGTTCCGCCAGCTGAAAAGGAACAAGGGTGGATGATTGAAACAAAACTCTGAGCAGCACATCGGAACCGTTTTAAGGGGATGGTGTGACAGGAGCTCCTGTTACAGAGCTAAAGTATAAGCAGGAATTCTGCCGTACTTGATGAGTTCGATGTGGCGACATGTCGAAACAACTGGAGTGGCACCGCGAAACCGAATCTCGCCTCCAAGACAATGGTCTTGGAGGTGGGATTTTTTGTTTTTCAAAAAAGGTGGAGTGGGGGAATAGAAGATGGCTTATTGGAAAGCGCCATTCATTATGTTGATGGCCATTGGAATAGCGAATATCGGAGCGTGGGTGTATCTGATCGCAATGAATGTCCTGGTTTTGGAAGTGACGGGAGGTTCCGTGTTGGCGGTATCGGTTCTCTACTTAATGCAGCCAGCAGCATCTGTCCTGACAAATGTATGGGGAGGAACTTTAATCGACCGGATGAACAAAAGGTCGATTCTGATTACTTTGGATATTTTTCGGGCATTGTTGATCGGTTTCTTGCCTTTTGTCACTTCGCTGCCTGTGATTTATGCGATCGTTTTTGCGGTTGGGATCGGAAGCTCTATTTTTCAACCCGCTTCTATGGTCTACATTACGATGCTGCTGGACTCAACGCAGCGGAAGAGATTTAATGCTTTTAGAAGTCTTGTTGATTCAGGCGCATTTTTGGTGGGGCCTGCCGCAGCTGGTTTGCTGCTGTTATTCGGGCCGCCAAGCTTAGCACTTTATATAAATGCAGGTGCACTGCTCATTTCAGCCTTGTTGACGATGATGCTGCCAAATCTAGGGAAAGAAACCTCTGGTGTGGGTACTTTTTCGCTTCGCTTATTGCGGAGTGACTGGCATATTGTGAAAGATTTCAGTTTTCAAAACCTTGACGTTATGAGAGTGTACTTTGTTTTCAGCAGCATCCTTGTGCTTGCAGCGGCCTTGGATTCACTGGAAGCCGCTTTTTCCATAACCGTTTTGGGTCTGTCCGACCAACGCTATGGATTATTGGTCAGCACCGCTGGACTTGGAATCATTGCCGGTTCAATCATCGTTTCGATATGGGCCAATCAACTTTCTGTGGCATTTTTGATAGCAAGTGGTGCGGTATTCACCGCTGTCGGGTATTTGTTCTATTCGGTATCTATCGGCTTTGAAGGAGCGGCTGCCGGATTCCTAATTTTGGCGTTTTCCTTAGCTTTCGCCAACGCCGGATTCCAGACCTATGTACAGGACCATATTCCGGTTGCGGTGATGGGCAGAGTCCTCAGTATTTATGGCTTGGCAGAAGCTTTAGCCGTCATCCTGCTAACCTTGTTAGTAGGAGCAGCAGCAGAACTTTTTTCCATACGGCCAGTAATCGTTAGCGGATCAGTGTGGATGTTGCTGATGAGCATTCTAGTAGTTTTTACATTGTTGAACAACAGGAGTAAATATCTCGATCCCGCAGCTAATTCACCAGCAGGACTTGAACGGAGTAAGCTATCAAAATGATAAAAGGCGGGTCCTTTAAAACAGGAACGGCCTTTTATGCTATAAGCGTTTATGCGACATCGCTTCACGCATATCCTGAAGGGCTTTTTTGCCTTCATTGCCACGGGCGATCATCAAATTGGTGTAAAGCGCATCGATCAAACTTAATTGGCCGATTCGAGATGACAAGGCTTCAGAACGAAAATCGGTTTCTTCAGAAACTGTGTACAGTGCAATGTCCGCGTCTTTTGATAAAGGGGACTTGGCAAAGTTGGTGACGGAGATGATGGTGACGCCTTTTTCCTTTAAAACCCGCAGGACGTCAAGAACATCAGTGGTCGTACCAGAATGGGAAATGACAATCGCCACATCGTCTGATCGAAGTTGGGACGCGGCCATCAACTGCATATGAGAGTCGAGGTTCATGGAAACTTGCAGTCCGAGACGGACAAATTTGTGGTAGCCGTCCATGGCCACCATAGCGGAACCGCCGTTGCCATAGAAGTCAATTTTTCGGGCCGTCATCAGTTTTTCTGTGGCTTGCGCCATTGCTTCCGCATCCACAATCTGAAGCGTATCTTCCAATGTCTTGATATTGGACCGGAATACTTTTTCTGTGACTGCGCTGATGCTGTCGCCTTCTTCAATTTTTTCGTGAATGTCTTTTAATGGCGCCACTACTTCTGCGGCAAGCGAAATTTTAAAGGCTTGAAATCCTTTAAACCCGATTCGTTGGCAAAAACGGAAAACCGTCGACTCGGCCAATCCCAGTTCATCGGCGATTTGATTGATGGTCAAATGAATAATATTCTTTGGATCGTTTAATACATAATCGGCAATTTTTTTTTCTTTTTCACTGAAATGGCGGTAACTACCGCGTATGGCAGCCAGCGCAAATTGCTGTTCTTTCATGAACCGCGCCTCGTTTCTATAAAAGTATTTTCATCTATTATAGAATAACATGTTGCGTGTGGAAAAATATTTGATAAAATGAGTTTATTAAGGAAAAATATTCTTTTATTCTTGAGGAGGATTTTACAATGGAAATTGGAATCATTGGTTTAGGGAAAATGGGATTGAACTTGGCGCTTAACTTGGCCGATCACAATCATACAGTAGTTGGATATGATAGCCATGCGACAATCGAGGAAAGCGGTTTCAGTCAAGTTTCTTCTATCGAAGAAATGGTTAAGGAACTTAAAGCACCTCGTACATTTTGGTTGATGGTGCCAGCGGGTGAAATTACAGAATCGGTTATCACTCAATTGGCGCCATTGCTTGAAAAAGGAGATTCCATTATTGATGGCGGAAACTCGAACTACAAGGATACGGTACGCCGTGCAGCAACCTTAAAAGAACAGGGTATCTACTTTTTTGATTGCGGAACAAGCGGCGGAACAGAAGGGGCACGCCACGGAATTTGTTCGATGATCGGCGGCGATGCAGAGAAGTTCAAAACCATTGAACCATTATTAAAAGATATCTCTGTAGAAGATGGCTATTTGTATACAGGAGAAGCAGGAAGTGGACATTTCTTAAAAATGATCCATAACGGAATCGAATACGGCATGATGCAGTCAATCGCAGAAGGCTTTGATATTTTGAACAAAAGCCCATTTGATTATAACTTTGAAAAAGTGGCTGGCGTTTGGAACAATGGATCGATCATTAGTTCTTATTTGATGGAAATGACGAAAAATGCATTTTCAAAAGATGCTAAACTCGACGGCATCAAAGGCGTCATGAATTCTTCAGGCGAAGGAAAATGGACCGTGGAAACGGCGCTTGATTTGAATGTACCGGCTCCGGTTATTACGTTATCGTTAATGATGCGCTACCGCTCATTGGAAGACGATACTTTCGCAGGAAAAGTTGTGGCCGCACAGCGCAATGAATTTGGCGGGCATGCAGTAGAGAAGAAATAAGAGAGATTGTTAGAGGGTCACCTATATAGAAAGTGCAGAAATTCGCTGGCGTTCCGAGGGATGGGCGCCAGCTAAGCTCAAAGCAGAGCATAATGGCTAATTTCAACTTCAGTAGAATGAGCTGAAGTTGCACATTGAGGGGGAAAAAAATTGTCAGGTTCAACGTTAATTATGGTCGCGCTTGCAGGCATATTCTTATTATTATTCTTAGTTATTCGCACTAAATTGCATGCATTTGTAGCATTATTGCTTGTCAGTTTATTAGTTGGTATTGCTGCTGGCATGCCGCTTAACGAAGTTATTACATCCATTCAAAACGGTATGGGAGGCACACTCGGCTTTGTCGCTGTTGTCGTTGGCCTTGGCGCCATGTTTGGTAAAATGCTGGAAGTATCGGGTGGTGCAGAACGTTTAGCCGCTACGATGATCAGCAAATTTGGAGAAGACAAAGCACAATGGGCTTTGGGTGTTACCGGATTTATTGTTGCCATTCCTGTATTTTTTGATGTTGGCTTCATTATTTTAGTACCGATTGTGTACGGCTTGGCAAGAAAAACAGGCAAGTCGCTCTTGCATTACGGAATTCCGTTACTAGCTGGGCTTGCCGTTACGCATAGTTTTATCCCACCGACTCCGGGACCAATCGCAGTTGCTGAATTGGTCGGAGCAGAGCTTGGATGGGTTATTCTATTCGGGGTAATCGCAGGGATTCCAGCCATGATTTTAGCAGGACCCGTGTTCGGTCGTTTTATTGGTAAGCGGATTCATATTGAAATCCCGGATTACATGGAACTTGAACAAAAGGAATACGACAAGGATCTGCCGAGCTTTGGAATGATCACATCGTTGATCTTGATTCCACTTGTTTTGATTCTATTGAATACTTTGTCAGGCGTATTGCTGGAAGAAGGCAATATGCTGCGTGAAATTTTAACATTCCTTGGTCACCCATTTGTGGCATTGACCATTGCAACATTACTGACGTTCTACTTGCTGGGCACAAAGCGCGGCTATTCGCGCCAGGAAGTACAAGATATTGCGACCAAAGCGCTTGAACCTGCCGGGATTATCATTCTGGTAACAGGAGCAGGTGGTGTCTTCAAACAAGTCTTGATCGACTCTGGTGTCGGCGACGTACTTGGTGATATGATGGGCGACTCGGCTTTGCCGCCAATCGTTCTGGCGTTCTTGATTGCCACTGCGGTACGTGTTGCGCAAGGTTCTGCAACCGTTGCCATGGTTACAGCAGCAGGACTCATTACGCCGCTTCTAGAAATGATTGGCATGACTGGACCTGCTTTGGGCTTGATCGTTATTTCCATTGCATCAGGTGCGACTGTTCTTTCCCACGTCAACGACTCAGGTTTCTGGCTGGTTAACCGTTATTTTGGAATGGATGTCAAAGATACTTTGAAATCCTGGACGGTCATGGAAACCATTATCGGCCTCACCGGTTTCGTGGTAGTCTTGATCATAAGCTTTTTTATCTAAATCAAACTTGAAAAGAAAAAGGGCAGTTTCCTTTTTCTTTTTCTTGTATATAGAGGAGGGCTCCTATGCCTGAGCAGTCGTATTATTTAGGAGTGGACATTGGTACCACTTCGACAAAAGCAGTTTTATTCAATAAATTTGGAAAAGTAATTGAAGCCGATACCGTTTTTTACGCATTGGAGACGCCGAGCCCGCTTATCGCCGAGCAGGATCCTGAAGAGATTTTCCGTGCCGTGCTAACTTCTATCCGAAAAACAATCCGTAAAAGCGGGATCGATCCGCAGCAGCTGAAACTTGTATCATTCAGTTCAGCCATGCACAGCCTGATTGCAGTGGATGCTGAAGGAAGCCTGCTGACGCAAAGCATCACTTGGGCCGATACCAGAAGTTCGAAACACGCCAAGTACATAAAAGAACAGCTGAATGGCCATGAGATTTATTTGCGTACAGGCACGCCGATCCATGCCATGTCACCTTTGGCAAAACTGGTTTGGCTGAAAGATGAAAAGCCGGAAGTCTGCAGGCAAGCAGCGAAGTATATTGGCATTAAGGAATATGTTTTTCATGAATTATTCGGAGAATATGTGGTCGACCATTCTATCGCTTCGGCGACAGGACTTTTCAATTTGCAGGATTTGGATTGGGACAAAGAAGCATTGGCTGTAGCAGGTGTTGCGGCTGAGCAATTATCGCGTCCGATTCCAACTACATTCAAGCTGACAGGAATCCTTCCGGAACACGCTCTGTTTATGGGCATTCCTGAAGACGTTCCATTTATCATCGGCGCAAGCGACGGCGTATTGGCAAATCTGGGAGCTGACGCGATTGAACCCGGCGTTCTTGCAGTGACAATTGGTACAAGTGGGGCCATTCGCACGGTTACGGCAGAGCCAAAAACAGATCCAAAAGGCCGGACATTCTGCTATGCGTTGACTGAAAATCACTGGGTTATCGGTGGACCCGTCAACAATGGCGGTATTGTCCTGCGCTGGCTGCGGGATGAGTTTGCGTCATCTGAAGTGGAAACTGCGAAGCGCCTGGGCATTGATTCGTATGACGTACTGACGAAAACCGCTGAGACGGTTAACCCGGGTTCAGACGGGCTGCTGTTCCATCCTTATTTGACAGGAGAACGCGCACCATTGTGGGATGCCAATGCCCGGGGGTCGTTTTTTGGACTCAGCATCCACCACAAAAAGCAGCACATGATCCGTTCCGTGCTGGAAGGCATCGTTTATAACTTGTATACGGTGCTGCTGGCCGTCGAAGAACTGGCCGGCGAACCTGTTCGCATTCAGGCTTCAGGCGGCTTTGCCCGTTCGGAAATGTGGCGACAGCTATTGGCTGATGTTTTCGGCAAACCAGTGATCGTTCCAGAGAGTTTTGAAAGTTCGTGCCTTGGCGCTGTCGTTCTTGGCATGTACGCCACAGGGGAAATCGAGGATTTCAGCATCGTCTCCGAAATGATTGGGCAGACGCATACGCATGAGCCCGACGAAGCAGCGGCCGGCGTCTATCGTGAATTGCTGCCGATTTATATCCGCTTATCACGCTTGCTGACAGAAGAATACGAAAGCATTTCAAATTTCCAACGAAAGCATTTGGAGTGATGTGCGACACCCGGGACCAGAACGCTGGTTTCGGGTGTTTTTTTTGCGGGAATTTCTTGGAAATATTTTCTTTCTAAACTTTCATAAAATCTATAGGATACTTCTGGCTAAGCTTATGCACGCTTAAAAAAATTTATGCACGTTCAGCATGAAATATGCACGTTCAGTAAAAGATATGAACGCTTAGAATAAAATATGCACGTTCAACAGGATTTTTCTAAGAATAAATCAAACAATCAGAAAATTGATGAAAATATCTATAATTTTCCAATCCTCCATGATACGATAAAGAGAAACTTCAATTTGGATCTCACGCTTGCAGAAGCGAAAGTTTTACTGAACGTTATAGCGGGGGGAAAGCGGTACTTAAATCATTCAACATCAAGGGGGATGTACGGATGGAATTCGATGCAATTGTTGTAGGGGCAGGTCTTGCGGGGCTGGTGGCGGCAGCGGAAATTGCTGACGCAGGCAAGAAGGTGTTGCTGCTCGATCAGGAACCGGAAGCCTCTTTTGGCGGACAGGCGTGGTGGTCGTTCGGCGGTTTGTTTCTGGTCGATTCGCCCGAGCAGCGGCGTATGGGCATTAACGACTCGAAAGAATTAGCATGGCAGGATTGGCTTGGGGCAGCTGGTTTCGACCGGGAAGAGGACGAAGATTATTGGGGACGAAAATGGGCAGAAGCCTATGTCGAGTTTGCGGCGAATGAAAAGCGGAGCTGGCTCGCAGGAATGGGCGTCAAGTTTTTTCCGGTCGTTGGCTGGGCAGAACGCGGCGGTTATTTGGCGGAAGGGCACGGCAATTCGGTGCCGCGCTTCCACATTGTTTGGGGAACTGGACCTGGCATCGTTGCGCCTTTCGAGCGGCGCGTGCGTGACCATATGAAGAATGGGCTCGTGGATTATCGGCCAAGGCATCAAGTGGATGAGTTGCTGACTGCAGGAGGAGTGGTGACAGGTGTTTCTGGTTCACTGCTGGAACCGAGTGATGCTAAACGGGGAGAAGCCAGTTCGCGGCAAACAGTCGCCAACTTCCGGTGTGAAGCAAAGGCGGTCGTCGTGACGAGTGGCGGAATCGGAGGCAATCATGAACTGATTCGGAAAAATTGGCCGAGCCGCATGGGGAAGGCACCGGAAACAATGTTATCTGGAGTGCCTGCGCATGTCGACGGCAGAATGCTCGCCATTACGGAAAAAGCAGGTGGCCGAATCGTCAACCGCGACCGGATGTGGCATTACACCGAAGGCATCAAAAACTGGAGGCCAGTTTGGAGCAAGCACGGCATCCGGATTTTGCCGGGGCCCTCTTCGATGTGGTTCGATGCCACAGGTGAACGTTTTCCAGCACCCAATTTTCCAGGCTTCGATACACTCGGAACATTGGAAACCATACAGAAGACCGGCTACAGCTATTCCTGGTTCATCTTGACACAGAATATCATCGAGAAGGAATTCGCGTTGTCAGGTTCCGAGCAAAATCCAGATTTGACTGGTAAAAGCATTCCGCAAGTATTGTCCCGCATCCGTCCTGGGGCAACGGCACCCGTGCAGGCGTTTATGGATAAGGGAGAGGACTTTGTTGTCGCCGATACATTGGAGAGCTTGGTAGCTGGAATGAACAAACTGACTGGCGAAAATCTAGTGGATTTTTCAAAGATTAAGGAGCAGATAGAAGCGCGTGACCGGCAGCTCAACAATCCTTTTTCAAAAGATTTGCAGATTACTGCGATGCGCGGCGCACGGAATTACCGGGGCGACCGGCTGATTCGGGTAGCGAAGCCGCATAAAATGCTGGACCGGAAAAAAGGACCGCTCATCGCCGTTCGCTTGAACATCGTCAGCCGAAAAACCTTAGGCGGCTTGCAGACAGATTTATCTGCGAGAGTGCTCGACGACAAGAGGCAGCCAGTTCCAGGCCTTTACGCGGCTGGAGAAGTGTCCGGGTTTGGTGGCGGGGGTGTCCACGGCTATCGTTCGCTGGAAGGAACCTTTCTTGGCGGTTGCCTGTTCTCTGGAAGAGTAGCCGGCAGAGCGGTAGCGGGCGGAGGTGGTTCTGCAGATGATTTTTGATGGAGTGGGCTGGCGGGTCATCCTTTTTATACTGGGGGTCGGAGCCAGTAGTTTTTTAGTGAACACGCTATTGCGCAGAATTTTTGGCGTGGAAAGAAAGCCGTTTTTTGCAAAAAGTGAAGAATACGAAGGCCAGAAAAAATGGGACAGAATATTAGGCGGGATGTCTGCCCTTGTTGCATTTTCTGTACCGCTGCTGATTCATGAATACGGAAATTCGACTCTTTATTTGCTGCTGATTTCCGCTGCTATTGGAATTGTCCAACTATGCATTCGTGCAAGTTTTGAAAAAAAATACGCTGAAAATGAAAACGATTATTTGTATACGTTAATGGAATCCTTAACGACGATCATTATTGTCATTACTTTTGGATTGAGTTTATTTCCAGACTTTCTGGCGTATGCGTTCGGTATTTAACACAAAGGAGGAGAAAAGGATAGGAAATATCATTGCAGCATTCGCTGTTTTAATACCGATTTTCATTGCTGAGATGGGTTAGGCTGATTCGGCTTAATTCAAAAAGCAGATCGAGCAAAATCAAGAAATTATCGGATTGCTAAAAGAAAGCATGAAGGAGAATCATCAATGAAAATACAAGAAGCGTTGATAATACGCCCATATCAAAAAACAGATTTTTCAACTATCCACCGTTTAAATAAACAGGAACAGTGGAGCAACTTGGTGGAGAAAGAGCAGGATACAAAACAAGCTTGGGCCAATTCTTCTGTGGCTGTGGTCGCAGAACTCGACAGAAAGGTAATTGGTTGTTTGCGGGGGTTGACCGACGGATTCGTTTCCCTTTACGTTTGTGAACTGCTGGTCAGTCCAACTCACCGGAAATTAGGAATTGGAAAGAAACTGATGCAATTTGTGCATAGTCAGTATCCGAAAACCCGAATGGAATTGTTGGCAAGCGGCAGCTCCCGAAGTTTTTACGAAGCACAGGGCTACCGGCCTTTTTTTGGATTTCGCAAAACTTTGGGAGAATAGGGGCTGTTTCACGTGGAACGTTTTAATGCAAAGGGGTGATGTTGAAATGAAAGGCGAGCGAATAAATATCAGGTTTTTTCGTCCGGCAGATGCCGTGGAAAAGTTACAGTTAGAAGTGGAAAATCGTGATTTTTTTGAAGCTTACTCTACGACACGCTATCCGGATTTTTATACGTTGCTGATTCAGCGGGAATTGATTGAAATTTACGCGGAGCAAAAAGAAAATGATCAGGGCTACAGCTTTGGGATTTTTGAAAATGAGACCGGTCTATTAGTCGGGACGATTAGCTTGGTTCAAGTGATGAGAGGCCCTCTGCAAAGCGCTGTGCTGGGGTACGCCTTAGACAAAAAGCATAACAATAAAGGTTATGCAACAGAAGCTATCCAGTTGATTATCTCCTACGCTTTTCGAAAGCTTGCTTTGCATCGCATTGAAGCCGGTGTGATGCCAGGAAATGATGCATCTATTCGGGTCTTGGAAAAAGCGGGTTTCCACAAAGAAGGACTCGCCATTCAAAATGTCCAGATCAACGGCCAATGGCAGGACCATCAAATGCTGGCCATTATCAATCCGCGTGATCTTCCAACACATTGAAAGGGGCGGTAGCATGTACCTTCAATCTGACAGGCTTGAATTTCGACCTTATAAGGATGAGGATTTTCATTTTTTATGGTCACTGCTGTCTGATCCTGAAATGATTCGCTATATTGGCAAAGGACAAACGCGAAATCGAAGTGAAGCTTTGGAGTTCCTATACTGGATCTATCGCTCTTATCAGCAGCATCCACACCACGGACTCTTGTTGCTTGTCCGAAAATCGGATGGCCGGCGGATTGGCCATGCAGGTTTGGTGGTTCAAACCATAGAAGGGATTGCGGAATTAGAGGTTGGCTACTGGGTTGCCAAAGAATTTTGGGGACAGGGATACGCCAAAGAAGCGGCAGTGACTTTGCGCGACTATGGCTTGCATCAACTAGGGCGAAGCCGGCTCATTTCGCTGATTCAACAGGAGAATAGAGCTTCACAAAAAGTAGCGCAGTATATCGGGATGGCCATGGAAAAAGAAATTGACTTGGCTGGAAAAAAGGTGTACGTGTACGCGATTGAAAAGGAGGATACAGATGGAATTTCCCGTTTTTGAAACCGCAAGGCTGCGCCTAGAGAATGTTGAAGAAAAGGACGCAGCAGCATTTTTTGATATCATGTCGCGAACCGAAGTAACGGCCTATTATGGAATGGACGCTTTGGTGTATCAAGAAGAGGCGGTTGAAATCATCCGCTCATTTGATGCGGTTTTTCATGCAAATCGGGGGATGCGATGGGCGATTCGGCTTAAAGAAACCGATTGTTTTATCGGAACCATTGGCTTGAACAATCTAAATCTGAAAGCGAAAAAAGCAGAAATCGGCTATGAATTGCATCCGGATTATTGGCGCCGCCAATTGATGCAAGAAGCCATCCATGGTGTGCTAAAGCATGCTTTCACAGAACTCGATCTGTATAGAATAGGTGCTGTGACGTTCCTGGAAAACACGTCGTCAAACCGACTGTTGGAAAAACTGGGCTTTACAAAAGAAGGGCGGTTGCGCGTCTATTTGCACCAGCAAAACCAATCCCACGATGCTTTTGTTTTTTCCATCTTGAGAACAGAATGGCTGGGAAAAGACTCCAATGACTAGTGAAAAGGAGGCGGGAAAAGCTTGATAGCTAAGGCGCTCTTGCTTTGTTTGTTTTACATTGGTGCAAACCTTGTTGTGGGACAGTACGTCAGAAAGCGCTGGGAAATTTCAAAGCGCAAAGAACTATTGTACTGGCCTTTAAACCGGAACCATGCGTTAATGGAAGCATTCTTGATGATTGGTTTTCTTGTTGGGGCTGTGGCTTTTGGAAATCAGTTGATGGGAACGATCAATTGGGTCTATTATCTCTTTTTTTATTTCTTTATTAATTCCATCAGCCGTGCTTTTATGGAATGGAAACATGCCAAAAATGAAAATATTTGGATCACTCAGCTGACGGAAGCTGCTGTTGCTGCAGTCCTTCTATTGAGCTTCTTTGTGTTGCAATAAGGGTGTAATTTCTTTTGCTAAACAAAAGTTTATGGGTGTTTTGCCTGCAGACCTGTTTATCTCCTGGTAATATTAGCACGATTAAATTCTTGGAGGATTACGTGTTTCTATTTAGGGGAATAGCATCAGCAATAAACTTTGCATCACTTAAAGGAGAAGCAGCCATGAACAAGGAAGAAACCATAGAAGCGCAAGTGGAGGGGTATATCTCAAACCTCTTGTGCACTCATTTTGGAAAAGGGCCAGCTTCTGTCATTGCGGAAGTTCATAAACCGTTCGTCACCATTCATTTACATGAATTTCTTGCTTCAACTGAAAAGGTGCTAATGGATCAGAATGAATTGTCCCGGATCCAGGAAATAAGAGACTTGCTGATGCACGAACTGAAGGACGAAATAAAGCTCGATTTGTTAAAAACGACTGACTTAGATATCAAAGAAGTTTACGCAGACTGGAATGTAGAAAATAGAACCGGCTTGCTGATTCTGGTCTTAACTGAAGAAGCCAATGAGCAAATTAGTGAATGGCCAGAAGGTGTAGATAAAAACGCTTTTTACCAGGAAGTGGCTAAGATCAGCAAGATGGCTAAAAAAGAACCTGAGACAACAGCTGTTTTTTGGATGGCTGAAGAGACTGTGTTGATACGGAGAACGGGAGTTTTAGTAGAAATTGAGAGGGCGATGATCGCAAGCAATTTTACAGGTGCGCTCAAACTTGCAAAGCGGCCATTGGAATCAAAGTTTATTGCTCAATCTTTGCTGAAACAGATTTTAACAAGAAACATTGTTGAGGTATTTTCCGACTGGAACTTTCAAAAAGACATCGGGTATATGGTATTGATACTCGAACCCAAAAGGTAAAAGACAAGCAAGAAGCGCCAAAATTAGGCGATTTTTGCTTGTCTTTCTTATGTTTGCATCATTTTTTGCATCAATGGCATCGTTTGCTCGCGATCGGCAACATGTTCCTCTATCCAATGGGCTTCTCTAGTTAACAATTGGCGGATTTGCGAAGCGGCTTGTGGATGAGCTGCCGGCGTCATAAGGCCAGAGATGCTCTCAATTTCTGAGAAGACGGGCTCTGGAAGCGAACGGCTTATGGTTTTCAGGCCCAATTGCGCCCGTTCCGGTGCATACCGGTACAGCAAGATCCGTGCCAAATGCTCCAGAACATGCGACAGCATCTTCACTGCCCAGACATCGTTTCCTCTGGCACTCGCTTTACGATACTGGAATAAAAACCAAGCCACATCAATAACATGGTCTTTATATTCTTCTTTGCTGAGTATCAGGCTTTGGGAAGCTTCAAATTGTGCCAGCAAGTTTTCTGGATCGTAAACAACCTTGAAAAAATCTTTTGGCGTGAAGGATTCCACAGTTACTGTAAACAGGTCTATATGGAGCAAGTTATCAAAGACCGCGATAAGCTGCGGGGCAATGATGAAGATATCGTCCTGAAACAGCACCGGCCGGTAAGTCTGAAGATGCGTGATGCGCTCCGCGAGAAACAATTCTTCCTGTTCTTTTTCAACCAGGCAATACAGATCGATATCGGAATGTTCGTCATGTTCATTTCTGCCCATCGAGCCTTTCAAAAAAATAGCACGGACATGGGGGCTCTGAATTAAACTGGCTGTAATTTTTTCTACGGCAACTTCTTGTACAAGCATAACAATCCTCCGATGGCTAAATTTGTTTTTATTACTATAGCATAGAAGGATAAACCTTCCAATTTGAAGAATAAATAGAAATACGAAATTATGGAGAGTGAAAAATATGCGCCAAATCATTGCAATGGGCGGTGGCGGATTTTCAATGGAACCCGACAATCCGTTATTGGACCAATACATACTAGCGCAGGCAAACAAATCGCTGCCAAAAATCTGCTTTATTCCCACAGCAAGCGGAGATGCCGATAGTTATATTGAAAGGTTCTACAGCTTTTTTAACCAGCAGGAATGTGTACCGAGCCATTTGTCCTTATTCAAACCGCCGACGCGGGATTTGGAACGATTCGTGCTGGAGCAGGATATTATTTACGTGGGCGGCGGCAATACTAAAAACCTGTTGGTGCTATGGAAAGAATGGGGATTGGATGGCATTCTGAGAAAAGCATGGGAGCAGGGAATTATCCTTGCAGGACTTAGCGCTGGCTCAATTTGCTGGTACGAGGAAGGCGTTACGGACTCATATGGTGATAAACTCGAACCGCTCCAAGCGCTTGGATTCCTAAAGGGCAGCCATTGTCCGCATTACGATGGAGAAGCAGAAAGAAGACCGACGTATCGTCAGTTTGTGGACTTGGGTACATTGCAGGCAGGCATTGCAGCAGACGACGGCGCGGCTGTTCATTATATCGAAGAGGACATCAAACGCATCGTCAGTTCAAGGCCGACTGCTAAAGCGTATTGTGTGACTAGTGGTGGAGAAGAAGAGTTGGCAACGGAGTATTTAGGGGAACTTGAGAGATAGAGTAGGATGACGATGCTGGCTGTTTTTTCAATGATGATAAAAGCTTTTCAATAAGAGCGAAGCATTCAAGTATATTTGCCTTGGTTTATATGCACGATGGACAGAATGTTTTCGGAAAAATGAGGTGCTAGGATGAAAATTAAATTGGAAAAAGCTGCAGTTTCTGATGCAGCCGCTATTTTGGCTATGCAAAAATCTGCCTTTTTGCCGTTGTTGGAGAAATACCAGGACAGCACTACCAATCCGGCAAATGAAACAGTGGAGCGAGTACGCGGCAGAATAGAAAGTCCAGGCTCGTTCTATTACAAAATTATGGCGCAAGAAATAATGGTGGGTGCGATACGCATTAAGCAAGACGAAGGCAACCGGTTTTGGGTCAGTCCGTTATTTGTCGATCCGCGTTTTCAAGGGCATGGTGCAGCTGCGGAAGCAATGATGCAGGCAGAACAGCTCTATTCAGAAGCTGATACATGGGAACTTGCGACCATTTTGGAGGAAGAAAGGAATTGCCGGTTTTACGAAAAATTAGGCTACCGGGCAACAGGCGTCCTTAAGCAATTGAATGACAGAGCCACTTTGGGGTATTTTATAAAACAGCAAAGGATGTAGAGTAAATGAAGCTGACTGCAGAACTTTCGAGATTCAAAGTGAAAGAGGAAAAAAATGAAGCGGTAGAACAATGGATGGATTTTCTAAATGAGCACATGGAGAAAGTTTTACTGACGCTCAACGATGAAAAAATGTTTGTCGAAACAATTTTTAAAGAAGAGGTCGGCGGCATAACATATCTGTACTGGTATTCGGTACAGGGAGAAGGTGGAGCCGAACTAGAAAGCTCCAGCCATGAAGTGGATAAAAGGCATATGGAATACTGGAATGAATGCATTGACTCAAGCTACGATTCAGTGGATATGGATGCGAAGGTTGTTATGATTCAGCATCAGGTAAGAAATGCTATGGAATGAAATAAGTGAAGAGGAAGGAAGAAACCAAATGCTTGAAACAGCTCGGTTTTTTTTGCGCGAATTTGTTCAGGAGGATTGTGAAGCAGTCCATGCCTATGCCTCTCAGGAAATTGTTTCCCAGTATCAGCCTTGGGGACCGAACTCACCAAAAGAAACCCGGCAATACATAACGGATGTGCTTCAAGAACAGCTTCAACAACCGCGCACCCACTTCACTTTTGGGGTGGTCTGGAAAGATACTGCAACAGTCATTGGAGCGGGGGAGTTATCCGCAGTAGACAGCATTAACCAGTCTGGTGAGATTGGTTATATTCTTCATCCCGATTATTGGGGGCAAGGAATTGCTTCAGATTTAGCTGCATTGCTTATGGAGTTCGGCTTTAAAGAGCAGGGGCTTCATCGAATAGAGGCGCGTTGTGATCCTCAAAATATAGGGTCACAAAAAGTTCTTGAAAAAGTGGGAATGAAAAAAGAAGGACAGCTCCGGCAAAATTTGCGCATAAACAATGGATGGCGCGACTCATTACTTTATGGAATTCTTGAAGATGAGTGGCAGAGTTCTCTGAATGGTCGAGTCCATTAGTGCATCCAGCAAACTTTCAAAAATGTAGGGATGCAAAATTTTCAGCATGCTATTTAAAAGAAAAAGCACACTTCTTCTGCTATAGTGGCATTAAGGGCGGTATCATTATTGAACTGCACCTGTGTAAAAAATTCTAAAACTAAATAGTTCTGCCTTGATCTTACATCGACAGGGACGGAGAAACCATTAATAAACTTACCGCCCGTCTGTCCAAATTTGGAACCGATGGGCTTTATTTCGGTTTTCCTCCCAAAAGGAGAGAAAAAAATGAAGAATACAGCATCTCTTATCAAAATGAAAAAAGAAAACGAAAAAATTGCCATGTTGACTGCTTATGATTACCCATCAGCGAAGCTTGCGGAGCAGGCCGGTGTGGATGTGATTCTAGTAGGCGATTCGCTCGGAATGGTCGTTTTGGGATACGATTCTACCGTAAAAGTGACGGTCGATGACATGATCCATCACGGCAAAGCAGCCCGACGCGGAGCCCCAGGTACTTTTTTGGTAGTGGATATGCCATTTGCTTCGTTTCATGGAAGCGCAGAACGGACACTCGACAATGCAGTGCGGATTGTACAGGAAACGGGAGCCGAGGCAGTGAAAGTCGAAGGTGCTGACGAAGTAGTAGATGTCATAAAAATGCTGACGCGCACCGGAATCCCGGTTGTTGCTCACTTAGGGCTGCTTCCGCAATCAGCAGGTGTTCTCGGCGGTTACAAAGTCCAAGGCAAAACAGCGCATGCTGCACAAAAACTGATCGACGACGCGCGCGCCTGTGAAGCAGCAGGGGCCTGCATGCTTGTACTGGAATGCATCCCGTATCAGTTGGCGCAAAAAGTGACAGCGGTTCTAAACATTCCGGTGATTGGCATCGGTGCAGGCAGTGAAACAGATGGACAGGTTTTGGTCTATCACGATACCTTAAAGTACGGATCGCATCACTTGCCGAAGTTTGTCCGGTCCTACGCCGAAGCAGGAGATATCATGAAGGATGGTTTGATTCAATATGTAAATGAAGTGAAAACAGGGGCTTTTCCAGCGGAAGAACATCGGTTTACGATGAAAGAAGAAGAACTTCAGCAGCTTTACGGAGGAAAAGAATAGAGAGAAGGGAAAATACGGCATCTCAAAAGGTGCCGTGTTTTTTCATGCTATCGGGCGGAAAGCGGCGATTTTTTTGATGAATCTTAATCCGACAAGGAAATAGAGGGGACAATTAACAACATATTTTTTACTGCTTGCAGACGCACCGGCATGCTTAAAGAAAGATGAAACTTGAGAATAGTTTATTCGTATGTATACTAATCAAAAATTTAAGGGGGTAGAAGCATGTTTGGTAATAAAGAATTGGAAAATCAACGCTTTTATATAAAATCGTCAGAGAATGTACCTAGCTTAGGCAGAATAATAATTTTAGTCGACCGTCATACTGGGGTGAATTATATTCAAACATGGGTAGGTGCAGGCAGTGGAATTACCCCTTTAGTGGATAAGAACGGACAAGTTGTTGTGGAAGAATAACCTTGAATTTATGCATGTTGCAGTCGTGAAGTTATTTTGTAAAAGTATTTGGATTTTAAACTGATTGATAAGTACATTAATCACAAGTGGTACAGCATTTGTTGTGCAAGTATCGCTGACCCGTGAGAGGCTAAAGGTTGCCAGGCATATGTCTGGCAATCTTTGATCTTTAATTGTACTCATTTAAACAGAGCCTCCTAACAGTGGGCGGCCCACTATAAAGGCGCATCAGCAAAAGAGTAATGGATTGCGCTGAGTGGTGTAAAAAACCTACTTTATCTGAAATGGTACAAAAATTACTGGTTCAAGCAAATCAAGCTGTTTCTTTCTGACTGTTAAGGGTTACAATTAATGCCAGGATTCTTATCTTTTTGAGTATAGGAGGCACGTATGAATATTCAAGCAGTGATGGTAAATGGCCAAAAGATAATCCCTTCTGTTGAACTCAAGCTGCAAAAACATAAGATCATCGGCATTCAAACAAATGTCCGGCGCAAAAAAATCCTTCTCTCCCAATTGGTAGAGCGGGAGGATACTTACCTGTCCCTAGCGGAGCAGGGGGAGTACTCGCGCCTCACGGTACAAGAACTGCTGCGTTTTTTGAAATCGGTCAGCGGCCATGAAAAATCGGTTGAGGCAATGCTCAGCTTGTTCCAGTTGACAGAGCTGCAAAAAACAAAGATTGCCCATTTGCCCTCATCAAAAAAAATCTACTTATCCCTGTTGCGGGTTTACTACGCACAGCAAAAAACAATCGTCCTCGAAGAGCCTTATTTTCAACTGGAAGAACAAGATCAGCTAATGTTTGCGCGCTTGCTGGAAGAGCTGTCGGCAGAAAAAGAAATTATCGTTTTGACTTCCAATCTGGAAGATGCGCTTATCAGCTGCGACGAAGTGTATCGTTTGGATGATGCTGGGTTGCAATTATTGGATATCGCAGATGTGGAAGAAGATGGACAAATCCAAAGCGAGGTAGAGGAAGCGAATTTCAAGGTTCAGAAAATCCCGACCAAGAAGAACGACAAAGTCATTTTGTTCAATCCGCCCGAAATCGATTATATTGAGAGCATCAACAGCTCGGCTATAGTCCATGTCGCAGGGGAGACCTATACTTGTGCGATGACATTGGCAGAACTCGAGCAGCGGCTGCAGCACTACGGCTTTTTCCGCTGTCACCGTTCGTACATCGTCAATCTGCAAAAAGTCCGGGAATTAATTACTTGGACAAAAAATAGCTATAGCCTGCGTTTAACGACTGGAAAAGATTCGGTCGTGCCGTTGTCGCGCAGCAAATTAGTCGAATTAAAAGAACTGTTGAACATTTAATTTCCCGGGAAATAATCGTCTATAGATGCTTAATAGGTACAATTCGGTTGGAAAATGGTACAGATCAGCGGAATGTGAAAGCACAGAGTCCCTTTTCTTTATATGATTACACCATCAAAGAAAAGGAGTGGCGCCATATGAATGCAATATCCGTACAAAATATCCAAAAGTCATTTGCCAGCAACCCGGCATTAAAAGATGTCTCATTTGATGTTCCCAAAGGTGAAATTTTCGGTTTTCTGGGGCCTAGTGGTTCGGGAAAAACAACCTTGCTTAAAATTTTGACTGCGCAATTGGAAATGACAAGCGGCCAGGCATCGGTGATGGACATGCCCGCCAAGACGATGCAGAAAACGGAGCAGAAAAGACGCTTCGGAATTTTGACCGACAACAGCGGTTTGTACGAGCGTTTAACCATTGAAGAAAATCTCGATGTATTCCGCCGCCTGTATGATTTGCCAAAAAGTGCCATTGATAAAGTGCTCGACTTTGTCAATTTGAATGCAGACCGCAAAAAGAGAGTCAGCGTGCTGTCAAAAGGCATGCGCCAGCGCGTCACATTGGCATGTGCGATTATCCATGAGCCGGAATTGCTGTTTTTGGATGAGCCAACTTCCGCGCTCGATCCGGTAAATACAGCGCACATCCATAAAGGCTTGCGCTACTTGAACGAACGGGGCACAACGATTTTTCTGACCACACATGACATGACTGAAGCAGAATCACTGTGTGAACGCGTAGCCATTTTACACAAAGGGGAAATCCGCGCAATTGGTTCGCCCGATGAGCTGAAAAAAGCACACCGGGATGGCACGTTGACGGTGGAATTGACGTCGGGCAAGACCGAGCGTTTGAAGATGAACGAAGATTCTGCTGCTGCGGTGGCGAGTTGGATGAGCTTGGGGCAAATTGACCGCATGTACACAAATGAGCTAAGTTTGGGCGACATTTTTATTAAACTGACGGGGAGTGAATTGGTATGAACGTATCATTAAAACGCATCCAAGCCATTTTCATCAAAGATTATAAAGAGTTTTCCAGAAACTATGCGATTTCGGTTATGTTGCTGTTTCCAATCATCTTTGCTCTGCTTTACCGGACAGATAGCGGCGAACAAGCTTTCATGTATGCATTCATTATGAACTTTTCGCTGGCCATGCTGACCAGCTATATTCAAGCCTGCTTGATAGCCGAGGAAAAAGAGCGCAATACGCTGCGTTCACTGATGATGACTCCAGCATCGATGCTCGATGTCCTGATTGGGAAAAGCGCACTCGTCTTTATCATTTCCGCAGTGATTCTTGCGTTTTCGACGTATCTGTTCGGTTTTGAGTCCACGAATATGCTCGTATTGGCAGCGGCGCTGGGCATTTCCATCTTGCTTTACACAGCAATCGGAACCATTTGCGGGTTGTATTCGAAAACCTTGCTTGAAGCATCCCTGTCGGTATTTCCAGTCTTGATCATTTTCACGGCCGGGCCATTTGCTTTGGCATTCGAAGACGATTTTCCGTTTTTGCAAGTGCTGCGCTATTTGCCGAGCAGCCAATTGAGCGACCTGCTTATCACATTGGAAACCGGAGGAACCAACAACGATATTCTTATGCCGCTTGTCATTATTTCCATATGGACAATCGTCTTGACCGTTATCTCGTTTGTCTTGTATAAAAAACGTTTGATGGATTCATAAAAAACAGCTCTTCTTTTATTTCGAATTCTTAAAAGGAAGGCCTATTTCTTCGAATTAGTTGTGGCGACTTAATTCTGCAAGAAAAAGCCTTCCTTTTTTACTTTCCATTGTTGCTTAATAAGATAGATATAAGCGGAAAAAGAGGGGATTTAGCTCTGCATCAGTCAAAACTTCCGATTTTGTTAGTCTTATGAACATCTTCCGTACCAGCTTCTAAGGCGACTTTGTAATAAGAACATTTGTGTTCAATAATTTCCATCGTTTTTTTTAGTTCTTCCATTTGCGCTTCTACCGTGGCTTTTCGTTCCATGAACATGTCATATCGTTGCTGCAAAGTGGAATCCCCGTCAGAACACCAATCGATGAAGTTTTTAATTTCTTTAATGGGCATGCCGCTTGCTTTCAAGCATTCCACGATTTTTAATGCGCTGATATCAGTTTCTTTAAACAAGCGTGTTCCGCTTGGTGTCCGTTCTACAAAGGGCATAAGTCCTTCTTTATCGTAATAGCGCAAAGTATATACAGTCAAATCCAATTCTTTTGCAACTTCACTGATGGAAAAAGTCTTCATAATGTATCTCCTTTTTTATAAGCTATACCTCGAGTCAACTCTAGGATTTAAAAACTTTATCATTTGATTTGTTGAATGTCAAAGCGTGCTTATATAAAAAGTAGGTATCTGGACTTCCGACTTGACCTAGAGTTAACTATAGCCCTTAAAATTAGATAGGAAGGAGAATAGGTATTGTATAGGACACTAGCAGGGAAGTAAGGAATGTTTTTGCTAATAGTCAATGCGTGCAGATTCTCTAAAAATATACAGGAGGTTTTTTAATGATTACAGTTAAATCACGAGCGGTCAACGGTCCGGATACACCTTTCGAAAAAACGGAAATTAAGCGACGCGACCTGGATACGCAAGACGTCCTGATTGAAATCAAATATTCAGGGATCTGCCATTCAGACATTCACACTGCACACGGTGAATGGGGACCTGTAAATTATCCTCTAGTGCCTGGCCATGAAATTGCAGGAATTGTTACAGAAGTTGGATCAGAGGTTACTAAATACAAAGTTGGAGATCGTGTAGGCGTAGGCTGTATGGTTGATTCCTGCGGCGAGTGCGAGAATTGTGAAAAAGGCGAAGAACAGTATTGCCTGAAAGGGAATGTTCCGACCTATGCCGGCATCGACAAATACGGCGAACCAACTCAAGGCGGTTATTCCACTCACATCGTCGTAACAGAAGGCTTTGTGGTTCGAATTCCAGATAATATCGGACTGGATGCCGCGGCGCCATTGCTTTGTGCGGGTATTACGACATTTTCACCGCTGAACCATTGGAATGCGGGTCCAGGCAAAAAAGTAGCAGTTGTGGGCATGGGCGGTCTTGGGCACATGGCTGTTAAAATTGCACATGCTATGGGCGCTGAAGTTACCGTCTTGTCACAAACCTTGAACAAGAAAGACGACAGCTTGAAATTCGGTGCAAAAGACCACTATGCGACCAGCGATTCTGAAACATTCGAAAAACTTGCCGGCACTTTTGATTTGATCATTAATACGGTCAGCGCCAAGCTCGACATGGACTCGTACTTCTCATTGCTGTCATTGAATGGATCTCTCGTAAATGTGGGTGCGCCTGCAGAGCCGTTATCCGTAAATGTATTTTCTCTCATTGGCCACCGCCGTTCGTTTGCGGGTTCAATGATCGGGGGAATTCGTGAAACTCAGGAAATGTTGGACTTCTGTTCAGAACACAACATTGTTCCGAGCATCGAAGTCATTTCAGCGGATCAAATTGACGAAGCTTACGATCGCGTATTAGCTTCAGATGTGAAATACCGATTTGTTATTGACGTCAGTACAATCTAAGCAGGACCTATTGGATTTGAACAGTATGCTTAAGAGAAATTACAAAAATTAAAAAGGGAAAGAAGATGCTAATCTTAGCACATCTTCTTTCCCTTTTTGTGTTGTATTCTGCATGTCCTGTTCGGACTCAGCTGCTTCTATTAATCTTCGGTTGTTTCTTTCCAGCTGTCGTCCATGACCATCTTGCCCGGCCATGTATAAGCGGTAATGCCGCCATCTACTACGATATCTTGTCCTGTCAGGTAGGAGCTGTCGGTAGAAACCAGAAACAAGACAGTAGTCGCAATTTCTTTAGGAGCTCCAAGGCGTCCTAGAGGTGCCAGCCACTTGTTTGTTTCTCTGAACTGTTTGCCGCTTTCTTCTTCTTTTGATCCGGCTAAATGGTCGATCAGCGGTGTTTCAATAGTACCCGGAGAAACCGAGTTGGCGCGGATTCCAGATCTTCCGTACTCAATTGCAAGAGATTTGGTGAAATTGATGATGCCGCCTTTTGCCGCATTGTAACCCGAGCGGTTTAAGTCAGCAAAACTTCCAGACATGGAAGCGTTATTGACAATGGCTCCACCACTTTCTAGCATGAGGGGAACAAAATACTTGCTCATGAGAAACGTACCGCGCAAATCGGTTTCGATAATTTCGTCAAACAAGTCAACGGGGTATTCGTGTACTTTTCCGCCTTCTTGATCGATTCCGGCATTGTTAAATAAAGCGTAGATCGCTCCGTATTCTTCTTTTACTTGGTTGGCGAATGCTTGGACTTCCTCTTCTTTCCCAACATTTACTTGAAAGCCTTTTGCATTTCCACCGTTTTTCTTTATTTGGTCGATTGTTGCGTTTAGCTCTTTCTGCTTAATATCCGCAACCAGTACAATTGCGCCTTCTGCTGCAAATAGTTCAGCAGTAGCTTTCCCGATTCCAGTTGCTCCACCTGTAATAACAGTAATTTTGTCTTGTAGTCTACCCATTTGTTTTCCTCCTCTAATAGTAGTGATTATCCACTTTGGAATATGGTTGAACTTTTTATTTGTGCGTCCTTTTCTAACTACCACTTACAGGTTCTGGTAAACCGCTTTTTAAAATGTAATCGCTTTATCCATTTTCTTTTTTTGTTTTGCAGCATTTTTTAGCTGATAGCAGTCAAACCTCGCCAAAGCGAAAAAAAACCGGCTTCTCCTAAGAGAAACCGGTTTTTGCTATTATCGTACGTATGGAGAAGGGTTAACGGCGTTTGAACGTGCACCGTTCCAAGGCCCTACGTGAATTTCAAAGTGAAGATGCGTGCCGGTTGAACGGCCTGTGTTGCCCATTCCGCCGACTTGTTGACCCTGTGATACAGATTGGCCAACTGATACGTTGATCGAATTCATATGTGCGTAAACAGTCGCATGTGTTTGGCCGTTAATAGAATGTGTAAGGATGACCACATTTCCATATCCGCCCATGCTGCCTGCGTGTGAAACCATCCCGCTGGCTGCAGCGACAATTGGTGTTCCAGGCGAGTTTGCAATGTCCATTCCAAGATGCGATTCTGCTCCGTCACCAATGTCACGGCCGCCAAAACCAGAAGTGAACCGTCCCGTTGAAGGCAAGATGAATGTTGAACTGCCGACATTGGAAGCTACTGAAGCTTGTGTAACTTGTGTGACAGGAGCAGCTGGTGCTGAAGCTTGTGAAGCTTTTGAAGCGGCCGCTGCTGCTGCAGAGGCTGCCGCTTGACGCTCAGCTTCTGCCTTACGTGCTGCTGCTTCTCTGGCTAGACGTGCTTCTTCTGCTTTACGTGCGATTTCTGCAAGACGTGCTTGCTCTTCGCCAATTTTTTTCTCAAGGTCTGCACTGATGTTCATTGTTTTGTTATGTTCTGATTCAAGTGTTGATTTTTCTTTCGCTAAACGCGATTGTTCAGCTTTTAAGTCACTTTCGAGTTGAGCTTGTTCATTTTTTTGTGCATCAAGTGAATTTTTCAAATCGACTAATTCTGCTTTTTTGGCTTCTTGTTCAGCCAGTTTCGTTTCAACTTCAGCTTTTTGTTCAGCTAAAAGCTTTTTGTCAGCTGCTTGCTCGCGCATAATTTCACGGTCTGCTTCGATTAAGATGTTGACTGCTGAAAAGCGGTCAATGAAATCAACGAAGCTGTTTGCTCCAAGAAGTACATCTATGTAGTCAACTGAGCCTCCGCTTAACTGAATCGCACGTGCTCGTTCTTTCAACAGTTCTTCGCGTTCTGCGATTTTTCTTTCCAATTCTTCAATAGACTTTTTCAACTCATCGATTTCAACTTTTGTTTGGTCGATTTCGGCTTGAGCAACGTCAATTTTAGTTTGGGTTTCGATGATTTGGTTATCCAACTCGCGGATTTTTGCGATGATTTTTTCGAGTGTGGTTTGGTTTTGAGAGATTTCGCTTGTTTTTTGCTGAATCCCGGAGTTTAATTCGTTTTGCTTTTGTTGAACTTCTTGTTTTTGTTTCTCTAAATCGCTTAATTTGTCAGCGTTTGCGCTAGGCAAAAACATTGTTAAAGCCAGTACAGCTGATAAAGCAATCATTAGAAATTTTGATAATGGTTTCAAACTCTTTTGCCCCTTTCATTTTCCGTGGCTATCTATAGGTTGTCTTGAAAAGTTAGATCAATAGTAACGATTTTTCCTAGTGGTTTTATCGCAATAGGAAAAATCCAGCAGAATTATTGTACCACCGTATAAACCTATTTATTATTACAGTTTCTTATCAATTTGACTGCGAACATGACAAAGAGTCAGATAACTGTATAAGTCGTGGAAGAAAACTGTACCAGTATCTGACAAAAAAAGATCAAAAAAAAAGCCCATTCCCAATATTTATGGGATGAGCTCTTCAGCTTGTTGAAAAGGCATCACAAATTCATTTCGCTTCAGTCGGACGCGTTCCACGGGCACGGCTTCTGCCGCTTCCCTCGCTCTGCTCAGTCCAGTGGCTCCAGCTCGTGTCGCTCTGCTCCGCCGCTGTTCCCGTAGGAGTCGCTGCCTTCCGCTGCATTCAAAAAGTGAGTCTTTACTAAGTGGCTTGGACGCGAGCCCGCGGAAAGCGAACGGTAAGCTTCGGAAACCCACGGACTTGTTAGAAGTTTCCCGACAGCTTGAAGAGCCCATTCCCAATATTTATGAGAATGGGCTTTTTCAATTAGTCGTCTGCTAATACGTCGGCTTGTTCTCTTCGTACAACCAGTACATCGCATTTAGCAGTGCGAACAATTCGCTCGGAAACACTGCCCATAATAAATCGTTCAGCAGCATTCAATCCAGTCGCCCCGCACACGATAACGTCAACATTTAGTTTAGGAGCCAATTCTTTTGGAATGGCAATTTTGGGAACACCATATTCAATGATGATATTTACATTTTCTACGCCGGCTGCCAAGGCTTCTTCTTTATACTTGGTCAACAGCTCTGTGGATGTCTTTTTTGTGCGGTCAGCAATGGTACGATCATAGGCTTCAATGGAACCAAAGGACCGATTATCAATTATGTGTGCCAAGTGCAAGGTGGCGTGGTTGCGAGCAGCAGCAGCAGCTGCTTTTTTAAATGCCAATTCAGATTCTTTGGAGCCGTCTACTGCTACTAAAATATTTGAGTATTTTAAAGTCATCCAGCATTCCTCCTCAGTCGTTATAGTAAGGAAATTCGCTGCCGAGCTATGGAGTTCCTTCTAATATTTACACAATCTTTTGGAAACTGGTGTCAGTATGGTGAAATTTACATATTATTGCAGAGCTTTCGTGGTAAAATAGAAGAAAGAAATAGTTCGGAAAGCACAGGGAAGGGTGGGACCGATTTGAAGGCTGATATAGGAAGTGCAGAAGCATTAACAGTAATGGAAGAATTGCTCACCATACGCCATCAAGTCAAGGAATTAAAAAAAGATCATTATTTATTCCGCGAAGGTGATGCTATTGGCGGTGTTTTCATCATTCGTTCGGGGAAGATTCGGATCGAAAAAGTAACGCCAAACGGCAGGGAGCTGACGTTAAAGATTTGTGGTCCCGGCCAGTTGGTTGGGGAAGTAACCATTTTTTCCGAAGCGCCTAAGTACATGCTGGATGCACGCGCCATCGAAGATACGATCTTTGTCCATATTTCGATCAAGGATTTAGAAGAGTCGCTGGTGTCAAACGGTCGCTTGTCGGTGGCTTTTATGAAATGGATGGGCATCGATCAGCAGAAAACGCAGACGAAATTCAGGGATTTGTTGCTGCATGGGAAAAAAGGGGCCTTGTATTCAACCTTGATCCGGCTTTCCAACAGCTACGGGGTCCAAACTGAAAAGGGAATTTTGATTGATATGGTGCTGACAAATCAGGATCTCGCAAACTTTTGCGGAATGACGAGAGAAGTGGTCAATCGGATGCTGAATGATTTGAAAAAGCGTGGCTTATTGACTGTGAATGAAGGAAAAATACTACTGCACGATATTGATCATTTAAAGATAGAAACAAATTGTGAAAACTGTCCGATCTATTTATGTAAAATCGATTAAGCGAAGAGTTTGCCGATGAGGCAGGCTCTTTTTTTTGTCTGAAATTTGTCAATTTGTCAAAAATACAACCGGAGTGTGAGAAATGTCACAGTGGAAAATGATTGGATAGCATAGGCTGAAGGTAAGAATGATTCGCATAAGAGGTGAGAAAGAATGAGTCAGGAAAACCGGGAGCCGGAACCTAATCTAAAAGGTACGTTAGTCAGTGTGTTTATAGTAGGGCTGGTCATTGTCGTAATGTGGGTTGCTGTTTATTTACTGTATGTAGCGCGTTAAGACAGAGAGAAAGGAATGGATTGGAATGCATCTTCATAAATATGAAAAAATCTGGCTGGTATTTGGCATTGCTTCACTGATTGTTTTTTTAAGCGTGGTCGGGGTAAGCGCATTTTCTCAAGACCATACTCCTGCGGGAGGGATGGATACCGTCGATCCCAAGAAAGTGAACGAAACTGCCCCCTTCGACAATCCAGGCGTCACGCAATTGGACGACGGCACCTATCAAGTCGCCATTGTCGCCATGGCTTTTGGCTACACGGCTCCGGAATTAAAAGTGCCAGTTGGGAAAGAAATTGTTTTTAAAGTGACCAGCACCGATGTGGTCCACAGTTTCACGATCGACAATACAAAAGTCAATATGATGGTTGTTCCAGGCCGTATTACGACAAAATCTTATACATTTGAAAAACCCGGGACGTATTTAATTCTTTGCAATGAATACTGCGGAACGGGACATCACATGATGTATACAGAGATCGAGGTGTACGAAGAATGATTGCTGTGCAAGATCGAAAAATCGCTTTATGGAATATTGGCGTCGCTTATGCTGCCTTTTTAATCGGTACCTTATGTGGACTGCTTCAAGTTTTTATCCGCAATGACGCCCTGCAGCTGCCGGCTTGGCTGGATTACTATCAAATTTTAACGGCACATGGCGTGCTGCTTGCACTTATTTTTACGACATTTTTCATTTTTGGCTTTTTTATTACCGGCATGAGCAAAAGCTTAGGAAGCTTTGGGCCGAAAGTTCGTTTATTTTCCTGGATTGGCTTTTGGGTAACCTTGCTCGGCACTGTGATGGCGACTGTTATGATCATTGCAGGAGAAGCTTCGGTCCTGTACACCTTTTATGCACCACTAAAAGCAAGTGGCTTTTATTACGTAGGACTTGCATTGGTGATCATTGGAACATGGATTAGCAGTTTTGCATTGGTTGGGCATTACCGCGTATGGCGAAAAAACAACAAAGGGCAATTAAGTCCGTTGTTCGCGTTTATGACCATCACGACCATCATCATGTGGATTATTGCCTGCCTGGGCGTAGTGGCGACAGTCGTGTTCCAATACATTCCATGGGCATTCGGTTGGACCGATACCATTGATGTAGAGCTCAGCCGTACCTTGTTCTGGTTTTTCGGACATCCTTTAGTGTATTTTTGGCTGCTGCCAGCGTATATGGCGTGGTACGTGATTGTGCCGAAAATCCTTGGCGTAAAAGTGTTCAGTGATTCGTTGGCACGTTTGTCTTTTGTTCTTTTTATCCTGTTTTCCATTCCAGTTGGCTTCCATCACCAGCTGACGGAACCCGGAATTTCAAACTTCTGGAAGTTCCTTCAAGTGGTCTTGACGTTTATGGTCATTGTTCCTTCTTTGATGACGGCGTTTTCGATGTTCGCGACCTTTGAAATTGCCGGGCGCAAAAACGGTGGGAAAGGACTTTTCGGCTGGTTTACAACGCTGCCTTGGAAAGACATCCGTTTTACATCCATTTTCATTGCCATGGCGTTTTTTATTCCAGGCGGAGCAGGCGGTATTATCAATGCCAGTTTCCAGTTGAACGAAGTCGTCCACAATACTTTATGGATCGTCGGACATTTTCATATCACGGTGGGAACGCCAGTGGCCATGACGTTTATGGGGCTGACGTTTTGGCTGATTCCTTATTTGACAGGAAGAAAGTTTACCAAGTCCATGAAAGTGCTTGGACTCGTCCAAATCATTACTTGGTCGATCGGGATGCTGTTAATGTCCACAGCACAGCATGTATTAGGCCTTCTCGGAGCGCCGCGGAGAACCGCTTATTCCGGCTACAACAATCACCCTTCCGCAATGGAATGGTTTGATGGCATCCTGACCAATCATGTAACGATGGCCGTCGGCGGAAGCATCCTCTTCGTTTCGGCCATGATTCTCATTTATATCGTTGTCATGACAATGTTCCTGTCGCCTAAAGCAGTTGAAGAGAAGGATTTCGTAGATTTTCCAATGGCGGAAAGCGACATGTCCCGCACACCGAAATGGCTGGAAAACTGGTGGATCTGGATCGGCCTTGCCGTTCTGCTTATTCTGATTGCTTATGCAATACCTTTAAGTCATATGATTCAACACGCACCACCAGGCTCAGAAGGATTTAAAACTTGGTAGGAGTTGAGGAATAATGTTCACGATGGTCATTTCATTGACGGTTGTCTTTATCGCATTTACAGCGATGCTGGTCGAAATATCTTCTGCGGAAGATTGAGCAGGAGCTATAAGCGCTGATTTATCAGAGCGATTGAGGAAATTGAAATAAAACCTTATGACAGAGCGCATTGCCGACTTGGCAATGCGCTCATAACTGTCTTTAGACCCCCAAACTGTAGAGTTTACGGTCGTTCAACGAAATTTAAAGTCGTCCAGCCAAAATTCCTCCAAAAAACTCATGCCTTCGAAGACGATGGCAAGGGATGGAAATTGTATTCCTTCAGAATGTCCGATAATATTGAAAGTAAAAGAACAGGAAGTTGGGGCTTACGCGATGACGATAATCGAAATAATTTTTACAGCGATCAGCTTGTTTTGGGTCAGCGAATTCCTGATTTTCCGCAATCGCGGCATTGGGCAAGGCGATCCGTTAGAAAAGCGTACATTTTTTTCGATTTTAGCTGCTTTGATCGGTACGATCCTTGCCGCAGCATTTCTGCAGGAACTAGCGCCATTTGGAAGCATTGCAATGATTAGTCAGCTAGTGGGAGTGGCTTTGCTAGCATCAGGTGTTTTTCTGCGATTCTGGGGAATTTTGCATTTGAAGTCCCAATTCACACGTTACGTCACAGTTCGAGAAGGGGATGAAATTGTCAGCACCGGCCCTTACCGGAAGCTGCGCCACCCCCTTTATACAGGTTTGCTGTTCATTACGCTTGGAATGGCGTTGTTTTTCACCAGTCCCATTGCCGCGGTTCTCGGCAGCCTTGCGATGGTATGGGCTTTGCTGCAGCGCATCAATTACGAGGAGCGGCTGCTGATTGAGAAGTTTGGACCGGATTACCAGCAATGGATGAAAGAACGGGCCCGGTTGATCCCATTCATCTATTAATAGGAACTAGTTAAAAGAATAAGCATGGCGCGACCAAAAGCTTTTATTTGCCAGTGCGGCTAATAAAAGCTTTTTTGTGAGCAATATTATTTACATCGCACACGATATAAATTAATATAGATCGTGTAAGATATAAATGGATGGAGGAATATAAAATGAAAACACTATTTGAAACAACAATGATTAATACAGGCGGAAGAGACGGGGCCGTTTATTCACCGGACAATATTTTCTATTTGGATGTCGCCAAACCACCGGCTCTTGGCGGTTCGGCCACAACAGCTACGAATCCTGAACAGCTTTTTGCAGCAGGCTACAGCGCGTGCTTTAACAGCGCATTGGAATTGGTGCTGGAAGCTGGTAAAGTGGAAATAGAGAAAAGTGAAGTCACAGCAACTGTTGCATTGATCGGCGATAAAGATAATGGCGGGGTGAAGCTAGCGGTGAAACTTGTTGTCGACATTACTGGCATTGAGGAAGAGCTAAAACACGAATACGTAGAAAAAGCACATCAATATTGCCCGTATTCAAAAGCGATCAAAGGGTCAGTGGATGTGGAAATCAGCGTTCTATAATCTGTAGTATAGGTGAGATGCAAATGGAAAAACCGACAAAACTTGAACAGCAATTATGCTTTGAAGTCTACAAAGCTTCCAGCAATTTTTCAAAAATGTATGCAAAAGCGCTCGAACCGTTCAACCTGACATTTTCGCAGTACCTCGTCCTTCTGGTTCTATGGGAGGAAGACAGGCTGCTAATGAAAAACATCGGTGAACGGCTCGGCCTTGGCACAGGGACCTTGAACCCCATCATCAACCGTATGATCGAACAAGGCCGGCTGACCAAGCAGCAATCCGAAAAGGATAAGCGGGCGTTTGTCATTTCACTGACTGAAAAAGCTCATGGCGAACAAGTAGAAGTTGAGAAAGCTGTTTTAGAAAAATTGATCAGCTGCGATTTTATGGGCGTCAATGCGATTGAATTGATGAAAAACCTGAAAGAACTGAATGCATCTTTTAAGACCATGAATCTGTAACAGCGCCGATTTTTGAGCAAAAATAAGGAGTGATGCCGGATGAATATTTATGATATTGCTGTAACCAAGCCAAACGGAGAAGATTATCAGTTGAGCGAGTATAAGGGAAAAGCGATGCTGATTGTCAACACGGCAACTAAATGCGGCTTGCGGGATCAATTTGACAGTCTGGAAAAAATGTACGAAGACTATAAAGACCAAGGGTTAGTTGTTTTGGGCTTCCCATCCAACCAATTTGGCCAGGAAAAAGCCACCGGGGAAGAAGCGGAGGAAGCTTGCCGGACCACTTATGGTGTGACGTTCCCAATGCATGACTTGATTAAGGTCAATGGCAAAGACGCACACCCGCTTTTCAACTATTTGACTGACAACACAAAAGGATTTTTATCAAGCGGCATCAAATGGAACTTCACGAAGTTTCTGATCGATCAAAATGGCAATATTGTTTCGCGATTTTCTCCAAAGGATAAACCTGAATCGTTTGAAAAGGATATTCAAAAAGTCTTGGCTGAGTAAGAACTGCCTGCCTATTTTATTCGGAAAGAGCTGTGAAAGGCTCGATTGGCAATGATATGAATGGGGATTTCCGGCATGCCGGCAGAACATTTCTGTATCACTCCAGCCCCTGATGTGATAAGCTGTACATCAGCGTAGCAGTAATGGAGTGATTAAAATGAGCAAAGCAAAAGCAAAAAGCGGTACAGGTCAGGGAACCGGCAAAAAAGGCTGGACTCGCTGGAAAGCAGGCGCCAACAAAGCCAAAAGTTTTAAGCCTTATACCAGCAAAAACAATAAAAAAGCCGACGAACCTAAAACAGAAAAAGAGCGAGCTTCTGAATCTGAATGGGTCGATGAATAAATAGAGAATTTGGTTGTCCAAAGGGGCAACTTTTTTTTATTCGATTTTAAGAGATGGGTAGATCCTGAAAGTTTTTCCACAAAAGTGTAAAATGGAAGAAGAGCCCGTTTTGAAGACGGAAGGAGTGAAAGAGAATGAAGAGTGTATCAGATCCGTTATTGAACATTCCGGAAAAAGAAGAATTGTATCAGCGCATCGCTGAATATTCGAATGAAACAACCATCATTCATTCTAAGCAAAAGGTCTTATACATAAATCAATCAGGCGCTGAGTTTTTAAAAGCCAGCCAAGCTGAACTTGTCGGGGCGAGTGTAGTAGACGTTTTTACGGAAGATTATAAAGAAATGATTGCTGAGCGAATCCGCAAAGGCATGGAGGACCGAACCATCGGAGAACTGATGGATACGACCGTTAAACGCTTTGACGGGACAATAGCAGAAGTTGAATTGTACTGCTACCCGGTTGAATATGGTGACACGACGGCTATCCAATCGATTATACGGGACGTTACCGTTCAGAAAAAAACCGAGCGCGAATTGCTGCAATTGAAAAATGAAGTTTCGACGCCGATTGTTCCGATTATCGATGGCCTGGCTGTTATGCCGCTTGTCGGTTCAGTCGATGGCGACCGAAGCACCCGACTGCTCGACCTCATTCCGCAGAAAATTCAAGGGCATGAACTGAACTACCTTATTGTTGATGTTTCGGGCATTTACAATATCGACAATGTAGTAGCAGAGTTTCTCTATAAAATAGACCAGATCATGCGCTTATTGGGCATTGGGTTGATTTTTACCGGAATTCGTCCGGAACTGGCAATGAAAGCTGTGGAAGCTCGTGTAGATTTCAGCAAATTGACGACAATGGGTACAGTCAAGCAAGCACTGAAAAAACACTTAACCGCAAATTAATAAATTCCTGTTCAGTTTTGAAAACCGCTTGTCAAATTGACGAAAGTGATTTATAGTTTAGAAATACAATATTTAGTGTTCATTATCGAATAAAAAACTATATATAGTAGATCCGATAACGAAGGTGCCTGAAAAGGCTTAATAGGGAATCCGGTAAATTCCGGAGCTGTTCCCGCAACTGTAAGTGCTGACGAGCCATCACAATCCACTGTCCAATGGACGGGAAGGAGATGGCAAGGAAGACGCACGAGCCAGGAGACCTGCCTTCGTTATAGTTTATGATCTTCTCCGGGAGTTGAGAGGGATAACGAAGGTATTTTGCATGGAACAGCTTGTTTTTCGCTGGTTTCATTCGATATTCTACGTTTTCAAACCCATCCTCCCCGAGAGGATGGGTTTTTCTTTTTGTAATAGAGATGGAGGATTGAAGGCAAATGACAGAACCGTTAGCTGCAGGCGTGGCAAGAACCATTCAAACAAGATTGGTGTTGCCGCCTGACACCAACCATATGGGTACTATTTTCGGCGGTACCGTGTTGGCATACATAGATGAAATTGCCGCCATTACAGCGATGAGGCACAGCGGCAAAGCTGTCGTGACGGCTTCAATCGACACCGTGAATTTCCTGTCTTCGGCGAAAGTGGGAGATGTCCTTATTTTAGAAGGTGTTGTTATATCTACCGGAAGAACATCGATGGAAGTATACGTGAAAGCCGAATGCCAGCAAATTGAAAAAGGCACTAAAAGTTTGACGACAACGGCCATTCTGACAATGGTAGCGGTGGACAGCAATGGCAAGCCGACTCCCGTAACTGGGGTGATTCCAGAAACGGCAGCTGAAGAACAACTATTCAACAGCGCACAAGAGAGAAAACAACGCCGCATGCAAGTGAACGAATACGCAAAGGAGCTGAGCTGATATGAACACAAAAGTTGAAACAGCAGAAATACATGCAGTAGAACGAGCTCTTCAACGGGCAACAGAAGTATACGGACTGGATACGAAGGAGCTGCTGGAACGTACAGCGAAATTGGCTGGACAGGCAAAAGGCGAGCAATCCCTGCTTTATGCGCTGAACCGAATTACGATGGACGAACCCGACTGGACGTACACCGCAGCAGAATTATACGCCAGCGACTTGTATGAAAAAGCCGGAAGCAGCCGGAATTATCCCGCTTCCCGAAAATACGGCGATTTCTACGGGCTTGTTGATGAGCTTTCACGCGTCGGCATTTATTCAGGAGAACTCTTGTCGGTTTACTCGAAAGAGGAAATCACCGAACTTGGCAAGGAAATCGAACCGGAGCGTGATTTGCTGTTCAACTACATCGGCTTGTTTTTATTGGCTGACCGTTATTTGGCGAAAGATTACGAAGGGCGGTTGTTTGAACTTCCGCAAGAGCGTTTTCTTGTCATTGCGATGACTTTGATGCAAAACGAGCGGAAAGAACAACGCCTGGAGCTGGTGAAAGAAGCATACTGGGCGATGAGCCATTTGTATATGACGGTCGCCACACCGACATTGTCGAACGCAGGCAAAAGCTTTGGACAATTGTCTTCTTGCTTTATCGACACCGTCGATGATTCACTGGACGGGATTTATTTGAACAACTGGGACATTGCACGCCTCAGCAAAGACGGCGGCGGCATTGGGATTTATTACGGCAAAGTACGGGCACTGGGCTCGGATATTAAAAAATTCAAAGGCAATTCCTCCGGCGTCGTGCCGTGGATCCGCCTGGTCAACGATACGGCCGTCAGCGTCGATCAACTGGGCCAGCGCCAGGGTGCCGTAGCGATTTACTTGGATGTCTTCCATAAAGACATCATGAACGGATTCCTGGATTTGAAAACCAACAACGGCGACGAACGCCGCAAAGCGCATGATATTTTCACCGGTGTGTCGATTCCAGATTTGTTTATGGAGCGATTGCAGGAAAAAGACGAAAACGGCCGGAGCATTGGCGAATGGCATACGTTCTGTCCGCATCAGGTCAAGCAAGTGATGGGTTGGAAAGACGAAGAGGGCAATGCGCTCGGACTTGAGGACTTTTATGACGAAACCGATAAAAAGTACTTCCGTGATAAATACCAAGAAGCGGTAGAGCATCCATTATTGCCGCGCAAAACGTACCGTGCCATGGAAATCATGGCGCGCATCATGGTTTCCCAGCTGGAGACCGGTACGCCGTATATGTTCTACCGAGATGAAGTGAACCGCCAAAACCCGAACAAGCACACGAGAGGCAGAGGGTTGACGTCGATCTACTGCAGTAATTTGTGTTAATTCTTAGCACCTTCAGTCAGTAATGGCTGCCGAAAACCCATCTAAACGGGGAAACACTTTTAATTGAAGTCAATCCCGTGCTAAATCTCTTTAACAGTTAGCGGTTAGGATTATCGCAGAATGAGGAATTATCCTTATGAGGTGATAGCAATGACAAAACCATTCGGATTTGTATACGAAACCACTAATAGCTTAAACAATAAGAAATACATTGGAAAATGTATTTATGGTCGAAAGAATAACTGGGAAACCTATCTAGGCTCAGGTCTTTATTTAAAAAGGACAATAAAGAAATACGGTGCTGAGAACTTCATCCGAACTATATTGGACGAAGCAGATTCGGCGGAAGAACTGAATGAACTAGAAGAGCGGTACATCTTAGAACGAAATGCAGTTGAATCAGCTGATTATTACAATATCAAGCATACTTCCATTGGCGGAGACATCTTCACCAACTACCCTAATAAAGAAACCATAAGGCTTCATAGGGTTCGGCAAATGTCAGGTAAAGGCAACCATCAACATGGGAAGCTAAAGACCGCAAGGATGCTTGAGTCAGTAAAAAAGGCTAATTCAAAAGCTGTAATCATTGACGGTGTTCAGTATCTATCCTGTTCAGAAGCTGCGCGTATTTTAGGAATCAAAGTGACCACTCTTCATAATCGCTTAAACTCCGACCTTTATCCCAATTGTAAAAGACTTGTTGAAAAGAAGGTTCGAACACATGGAAAGACAACAGGACATCCTTGCTTCGTAGCTGGTGTGCGTTATGAAAGTATACCTAAAGCAGCAAAAGCAGATGGAATTCCAACTTCCACAATGCGACATCGCATTCGTTCCGATAAGTTCCCTGACCATTATATTGTTAAAGAGTAAATGCCGAACGACTATCGAAAGCACGCATTACGCGGAAGTGAGTAGAGTAGGGCCAAGCGGTCCGAAACGGTGGGCACCCTTATCAAAAGGGTGATGATATAGTCTACTCTGCATGGCGACATGCAGCTGCATCTAGAATGCGAATTGAGTTTAGCGAACTCAATTGAATAGAAGGACAGAAATTATGCAAAATATGTCGGCCACTACCATCATGAAAGAATATACCGACGAAGATGGCAACCTTGTCATGATTCGCAAGCCAGGCGATTTCGTGGTCTGCAACTTGTCTTCGATCAATTTGCCGAGAGCAGTCAAAGCGGACGTTTTGGAACGGGTCATACCGATCCAGGTGCGTATGCTGGATAACGTTATTGATTTGAATACCATTTCGGTCGGACAGGCCGAAGCAACGAATAAAAAATACCGCGCCATTGGGTTAGGGACGTTTGGATGGCACCATCTGTTGGCGCTTGAAGGCATCTATTGGGAAAGCGAAAAGGCTGTGGAGTTTGCAGATACGCTGTATGAGGAAATTGCTTATCAGACGATCCGGGCTTCGATGCAGCTGGCCGAAGAAAAAGGCGCGTTCAGCAAGTTTGCGGGTTCAGAATGGCAGACGGGCGAATACTTTGAACGCCGCAGCTACAGCGGTGAACGCTGGGAGCAATTGCAGCAGGAAGTGGCATCAACGGGTGTCCGCAATGGCTGGATGATGGCGGTCGCACCAAACTCATCGACTGCCAAAATCGGCGGCTCGACGGACGGCATCGATCCTTTATATGCGGTAGAGTACGCAGAAGAGAAAAAGAACTTTAAGTTCAAAGTGACAGCGCCTGATTTGGACCACAACACCTACGATTATTACCGTCGTGCAAGACATGTACTGGACCAGAAATGGAGTATCCGCCAAAATGCAGCGCGTCAACGGCATATTGATCAGTCGATCAGCTTTAACTTTTATGTGCCGCATACCATCAAAGCGAAAGAATTGCTGGAGCTTCATTTGGAAGCATGGAAGCAAAACCTGAAAACCACTTACTATGTCCGCAGCACATCACAGGCGGAAATTGAAGAATGCGAAGCATGCCAAAGCTAAAGGAGGATCTTTATGACCATACATGAACCGTTGACGAAGATTAAATTATTGAACCCGGAGCATCCGAACAAATCGACCGGCGTTTTGAACGGCCAATCGTCAGGATTGCTGAACTGGAACGATATTGCGTATCCGCAGATGTACGATTTGTATCAAGCGCTGTTGGCCAACTTCTGGAAAGCCCAGGAAATCAATATGCAGGACGACATCAAGCAATGGGACAGCTTGAGCGATGTGGAGAAGGATATCTTTTTGCGCATCAACACGCAGCTGGCATCACTTGACAGCCTGCAGACCCCGACAATGAGCCAAGCGATGGACTATGTTACCGACTCGAGCTTTAAAGCCATTTTCGCGGTTATTTCCCAGCAGGAAGCCGTCCACACGGAGTCGTATTCCTATATCTTGAGTTCGCTGGTGTCAGTGAGCGAGCAGAACGCGCGCTTCAATCAGGCGAAAAGCGATCCGGTTGTCCAAAAACGCAACGAGTTGATTTTGGATGCTTACGAGGAGTTTCGCCAAAATCCGACGCCGCAGAATTTGTTCAAACTGAGCGTCAATTCGATTAACTTGGAAGGCATTTATTTTTATGCCGGCTTTGCTTTTTTCTACCATTTGGCGCGCCAGCAGAAAATGCTGAAAACCAGCACAATGATCAGCTATATCCAGCGCGATGAAATGCAGCACGCTTATTTTATTGCCCAATTTATTCGCATCATGCTGACAGAAAATCCGGAATTGAACACAGAAGAAAACATTCAATACATTTACACAACGATCGACCGGGCCGTAGCGCTTGAGAAAGAATGGGCGCATTACATCCTGGCTGATATTGATGGGCTGGACCTAGAGGAGTTTGCAGGCTACGTAGAATACTTAGCCAACAAACGCCTGCGGCAGCTTGGCTTAGACAATCTTTACGAAGAACGCAGCAATCCAATGCCATGGATTCAAGTATTTGGCGATGACATGATGAACGAGACGAAATCCGACTTTTTCGAGCAGAAATCACGGACGTATACCAAAGTGTCCCAGTCGAATGGCTTTGACGAACTGTAATCCAAAGTTGGCAATCGTCTATACTTCTGTTACTGGAAATACAGAGCAATTGGCGGAGATGATCCAAGCGGCTGCGCTGAACCAGGGATTCTACACCAGTCTGTACCGGGTGGAAGAGTTCTCCCTGTCCGAGTTGTCCAGCTGGGATGCGCTGCTGATTGGCACTTATACATGGGGAAGCGGTGAAATTCCGGAAGAAATGCAAAGCCTCTACGAAGCTATCGAAGCCGCGGACCCGAAACAGCTTCAGACAGCTGTTTTTGGTACGGGCGATAGCTTTTTCGCTGAATTCTGCGGTGCAGTCGACCGTTTCCGGGACATGTTGTATGTGAAGACACAATTGATAGCGACCCTAAAAGTGGAATTGATGCCGCAGACCGGTGACAGCATACGCTGCGAAAAATTGGTAAAGCTGATCAAGCCACCAACTAGGCAAAGGTTTTCCTCTCAAAACAACGGGTATGGATAACTATATAAATGACGTTTTGAGGAGTGGTGCAAATGGTACAGGGAAAATGGCTAAAGCTTGGTGCAGCGGGTTTTTTATCAATTGGAATGCTGGCAGCATGTGGCAACGAAGAACCGACGGAAGAAGATAATAATGACATGGAAATGCAGAACGAAGATGATTCGGATATGGATGATTCGGATTCAGAAGACGATGAAGAACAAGGCGAGTCTGAAGAAGATTGATTGTTTTTTCTTTCTAAAAATGAGTATAAGTAAAAAAAAAATCGCCGTTAGGCGTTTTTTTATTTCTGCGCAAAAGTGTTTTATTCGAGTAAATGGGTATATAAAAGAAAAAGAGTAGAAGCAAAAGATGAATCGCTCCTGCCGGCTGGAAAACCAGCGAGAATTTTTCAGGGATGGTTTTGGATGTTCATAAAAAGTCGGTGTGGAAGACAGATACCCCGTGGCGTTTGTGAACAGTTCAGTTCGAAAGTTTTGCACCTCTTTCGAGAAACAGCAGGTTAGAAGGAACAAAAACTACTGGTATTTTCCTTGCTGTCTAAGTTGCTGTTGGTTACAAATTCAAAAAAATCAGATGATGCAAAATAATGTGGCTGGATGTGACAGACATTAGCGCTGTAGGCAACGCCGAAAAGAGTCTTCCGATTCTTTTCGGCATTTTTATGCAATAAACCCCTGTTTTTAACAATGATATTCAATTTCTGGAAAAAACAGAAAGGATGAGCGGGATGGCATATTTAGAACAATTGGCTGAACAAGTGGGCATGTTGATGAATGCGGAAGTAGAAGTAGAAGGTGAAGGATGCATGGTTAAAAGAAAAAGGACCATCAACATTTCTTCCTATAATAAAAGCTTTTCTTGCACATTAGATCATGATATTTCCTTCAAAAACCTTAAGGACAATGGGCAGGCATTTAATCAGGCAGAGATTTTTTTATTGCCAGGAGAGCTCGCTTCTTTTATTAATGCGCTTCATCAGCATCCCATTCCTTTGCCGACCAGCTATCAGCACCGAATGGATATCAATCCGGATATCATTTGTGTGTATTTGTCCTCAGAAGAGCCGCCTGAAGATTTTGCCGTAAGGCTGTCAGCTGCATTCGATGCCATTGAGCAAAGCTCTCTTGTTTAAGCACCTGCTGAAAGAAAGGAGATCTACATGTTAACCAGATACAAACGGCCAAATGAAAAAATCGCTATGGGCCTGCTGTCATTCATGCCGAAAGAGCGGAACGTCAAACAGCTAAAAAAAACCATGGAATTGTATAATGAACATGCTGATTGGCAGCTTTTCCTCTGGAAATCGGGCGATAGTTATGTAGGGGCCGTCGGCATTCATATAGAAGATGATGAACGTTTTACAGTTCAGCATATTACGGTGATTCCTTCATTTCGGGGAGAGGGAATCGGCCACATGATGTTGGCGCGAGCTGAGAAGCTGATGGCTGGAAGAAGAGCGTTGCCGACTGAAGAAACAAAGGCTTTCATGTTAAAGTGCAAAGTTTAAAAAGTTAAATCAAGCCAGTTGCCTGAAAAACAGCAACTGGCTTTTTGCTGCGGAGAAATTTCCATCTTGGCCTCTTGAGAGCGTATAATAGAGGCATCTATCAGACTTAACTAAAGCGAAGTGAAGAGGTGTTCCTCATGATTATAATCATTGATAACCAGGATTCATTTACATACAATCTTGTTCATTATTTTGAGCAGCTTGATGATGCAGTGCGTGTTTTTCAGAACAACGAGCTTACCGCCAAACAACTAAAAAACTTCTCCCCTGATCTGATTGTGCTTTCTCCGGGTCCAGGGCGGCCAGCTGCCGAGGGAGTGAGCCAGGAAGTGCTAAAACAGTTGAGCGGCCAGGTTCCCATACTCGGCGTGTGCCTGGGACACCAAACCATCATCGAGTATTTTGGAGGACGAATCGTTAAAGGAAGCCAGCCGATGCATGGCAAAGTTTCTATGATAACACATGATGGTAATGGGTTATTTAAGGGGATTCCTACGCCCTCAGCTGTAACCCGTTACCATTCCTTAGTGGCAGAAGAACCCTTGCCTGAGTGCCTGATGGTGACGGCCCGCTCAGAAGATGGTGCAATCATGGCCGTTCGTCATCAAACGCTGCCAGTTGAAGGAATTCAGTTTCATCCTGAATCGATTTTGACGGCACAAGGATTTACTATGTTAAAAAATAGCTACCAATTGGCCAAGCAGTGGCAAGAAAGTAGAAAGGGAGGTGTCAGTTGTGTCGAACCCTCACCTACTGTATGAGTTTCGGAATGAAAGCGGAGAAATTGAGCCATTGCTTTTCACCGAACCGCTACAAGTTTTTGAAACACACATTCTTGAAGAGGTACCTGCAATTTTGAAAAAAGTAGAAGCTGCCACTGACCAAGGGTTTTACGCAGCGGGCTATGTTTCCTACGAAGCTGCTCCGGCTTTTCATCCGGAAATGCAAGTGCAGCCTGCAGGTGAAATGCCGCTTGTGTGGTTTGGAATTTTCAACAAACCTCAAAAAGGTTTTTGCGATTTCACAGAGCAGGCCTACCAAGTTTCAGGGTGGAATATGACAAGCTCTGTCGAACGTTATAAACAAGGAGTGCGGAAAATCAAGCAGGCAATCGAAGAAGGAGATACTTATCAAGTAAATTACACAGAACGCCTTGTTTCAGAATTTGCCGGGAGTGACATGGGATTTTACCGGCAATTGGCGAGAAACCAACAAGCCGATTACGGTGCATACCTGAATCTTGGCAGGTTCCGCGTGCTATCAGCATCTCCTGAGTTGTTTTTTAAAGTCGAACAAGGCAAACTGACAGCCAAGCCGATGAAAGGAACAGCGCCGAGAGGACGTACAAGCTTAGAAGATCAACGGCAAATCGCCGCACTTTTGAATTCTGAAAAAGAGCGTGCTGAAAACCTCATGATTGTGGACTTGCTTCGGAACGACATGAGCCGATTGGCCAAGCCTGGGACTGTCCGAGCGGAACCGCTGTTTACCGTGGAAACCTATCCTACAGTTCACCAACTGACATCAACAGTCAGCGCCGAATTGGACCAAACAAAGACGATCCTAAACTGGTTTGAAGCCTTGTTTCCATGTGGATCGATTACGGGAGCTCCGAAAATCAGCACCATGAAATACATAGCCGCGTTGGAACAAACACCCAGGGAAGTATACTGTGGGGCCATTGGTTTTATCACGCCTGAAAAAAATGCGGTCTTCAATGTACCGATTCGGACGGTTGTCATTGACCACAAAGAAGGTACAGCGCGCTATGGTGTAGGCGGCGGCATCACTTGGGATTCTACTTCCGAAGGAGAGTACCGTGAATTGCAGACGAAAGCCGAAGTATTGACAGCGAAAAGGCCGCTGTTCAGCCTGTTGGAGTCTTTAAAGCTGGAGAACGGGAACTATCCGCTGCTGCCGTATCACCTGGCACGCCTTCAAGATTCTGCCGACTATTTTCATTTCCCGGGAAATATTCAAGGAGCAAAAAAAGCTTTAATAGAGCTTGCGCAAGAACATCCGAAAGGCATCTACAAAGTCCGCTTGTTGCTGGATCGAAAGGGCCAAGTAGAAGTGCAGGCTCAACAAACGGCTCCCATCGCAGCTCCGGTAACATGTGCGTTGGCATGTTCAGCCGTAAACAGCAAAGATCCATTTCTCTTTCACAAAACAACTCATCGTGCCGTATACGACAAGGCAGCGAGCGATCTTCCGACAGAGCTGTTTTCAGTATTGTTGTGGAATGAAAAGCAGCAGCTGACGGAATTCACTATCGGCAATCTGGTGCTTGAAAAAGACGGGAAGTTTTTCACACCGCCCATTTCTTGCGGCTTGCTGGCAGGAACATTTAGACAGAGTTTACTGGATGAACAAATCATCGAAGAAAAGGTCATCTATAAAGAAGAACTTCAAGACTATGATGCTGTTTGGCTAATCAATGGGGTCAGGGGATGGCTTGCTGTGGAACTAGTAAATGAAGAAGCTGTTCCTTTTGCCAAATAAACCATCTGTATATCGAAATCAAGAATCCTTCTTTCCAGACATATGCTTTGTCTGCTCTTCTTATAAATATTGTAATTTTCAGTCTATTGATGTTTAATAGAAGGTGAGAGAATTTTCCAATACAAGGAGGAAGAGTAGATGGACTTAGCGGGAAAAGTAGCAATTGTAACAGGTGGAGCATCCGGTATTGGCTTGGCAACAGCAAAAGCATTTCTTGAAAAAGGCGCAAAAGTGGTCATTGCTGACTACAACGAAGAAGGCGGCAAACAGGCCGAACAGCAATTAAAGCAAGGAGATTCTGAAGTGGCTTTTGTCTATGTCAATGTAGCTAGTGAAGCATCAGTTGAGCAATTGGTTGCGGCTACAGTCGAGCATTACGGAAAAGTTGACATCATGATCAACAATGCTGGGATTGGTGTCTTGGGAGTCACCCACGAATTGGCCTATGAAGACTATCATAAAGTCATTTCGATCAACCAGGATGGCGTCTTTTTCGGTGCGAAACACGCCATTAAAAATATGCTTGAAAATGGCGATGGCGGCGTCATCATCAACACGTCCTCTATTTTGGGATCTGTCGGCGAAGGCGGCGCCTTTGCCTATAATGCCACTAAAGGTGCGGTAAACTTGATGACCAAATCTTTGGCCTTGCAGTACGCAGAACATGGAATTCGGGTAAATGCAGTGGCTCCTGGCTATGTGGAGTCCGGTATGGTCAGTAAAGAGGCTTTGGGTGACTTTTACGACGCGTTGGTGGGCAAGCATCCTGTCGGCAGACTCGGACAGCCGGAAGAAATTGCCCATGCCATGGTATTTCTTGTTGAAAATGAATTTGTAACGGGCACTACACTTATGGTTGACGGAGGCTATACCGCTCAATAAAGAAAGAAGAGCTGCTGCATGCAGCTCTTTTTTGTGTGAAAATTTTTACTTCTGGTCAGTTGAAAATCGGTTGGATGGAAAACCTGTAGGGGATAAAGTATGATTAACTCACAAGCTAAACCCTTGCCGTTAAAGGAGGTGATATCAGATGACAATCGCAGTCGAATTGTCAGCGTCAGAAAAAACTCGTGCAAAGCCTGGTATTTGGAGAGGCGATACTTTGCATGGGGACACAAGCAATTGTTAATCGCTCCCGCAAAACCCAGCCTTTCTTTCTGCCCGGCTTTTTTCCTTATACACGCAGCGAAAAAAACATAAGGAGTGGGCCCGCATGATTCATGTAAAAGAAACCAACCAGAACAGTGACAGTACGGCAGATAATTCGAAAGCATTTATTCGGAACGACCAATACAATTTTATTAAGGACCAGACCAAAATCTTGGTGGCCGGACAAGCCAGCACAAATGATGCCGAAGTATTAAATGTTCTGCGGCATCTCGCACACGAAAAAGTCTACAAGCTGTTTCCGTCACTTACGGAACAGCAAAAGAAAATCCTTCATCCGTTGGTGCAGATAAAGGAACTCAGCGATGCAGAAGCATTTTTGGGACAGCTTCAGCCCTATATCATTCCATTTGGAGCAGTCAGCGACCAAGGTTTGAAAAAATTATTTCCGAAAGCAAAAAAATTAAAGGGTCCAAAGCTTGAAAATATTAATCTTGGCAGAACTTCCTATTTGGCATGGACAGAAAGTTCCAATTTGATGTATTTGGTTGTCCATGAAAATGGGGGATTGCTTGGTGTGCAAGGCAGCTTTACACGCAGCGGCAAGCAGGGCATTTGTACTTTTTGCAACCGCCATAGCGAAGTTGGCATGTTCATTGCCAAAACGAAAAGTTCGGGACAGGACCAATTTATCAAGCGCGGCAATTACATTTGCCAGGATTCTGCAGCGTGCAACAGCAATGTTAAAACACTGGACCGTTTGGATGAGTTTATTGGCCAGTTCCAGAAATAAGAAAACCATAGAAGAACCAATCCATCTGTCGCAAAGCCGACTTTTGGATTGGTTCTTTTTTAGGGATCCAATTCATAAAGTACATGAACTTCTGGAAATAAATAAAAGCGAGAAGGTTCTTAAGTTTAGATGGTTTAGCTGCTTCTGGTTAAATCCTGAAAACCTAGCTGTTTAAATTATTTGAATTTTCTTTTAAATGACTATTGATTTATTGTGTAAGCGCTTTTATAATGGTGTTAATATCAAATGTCACGTAACTGAACAAATGTAAAGGGGGTGCGATTATGTGGGGATGGTTCATCGTGTTGTTTGCCGCTGTGTGGCTACTTCAACTTTGGATGACCAAAATGCAACTGAAAAACTACCACGGGACGATTAAAAAACTGAGCAGGAGGCCTTCAGGATACTTGGGGGTGGGGATTCAAAAACAGAAGCTAGGAATAGGCGCGATAGCGATTGTGGTAATTGATGAAGAAGGAACCGTTGTGGAAAGCCAATTGATGCGGGGGGTGACTGTGTTCAGCCGTTTTGAACCGTTTACGAACTATATCGGTTTGCCACTGGATGCATTAAAAGCAAAACTTGGAGAAGAGCCGGCAGATTTGGCTTTTAAAATGGCAATTGAAAAAATAGAGTCACAAATGAATGAGAAGACAAATTTAGCCGTATAAGGAGGAAGAAAAATGGATTTCTTAGTTAGATTAGCTGAAGGATTTATCGGAATGTTCCAAGCAGGCGGCGATACCTTTGTAGGTTTGGTGACTGGTATTATTCCACTGCTTATTGTTCTGATCACCGCGGTCAATGCGTTTATCCGATTGGTAGGGGAAGAGCGCATCAACCGACTGGCCCGCAAGAGTACCAAAAATATCATTTTGCGTTACACGCTGTTTCCTGTCTTAGCGGTTTTCTTCCTGACCAACCCGATGGCTTATACATTCGGTAAGTTTTTGCCCGAAAAACAAAAGCCGGCTTTCTATGATTCCGCGGTTTCCTTTGTTCATCCAATCACGGGCTTGTTCCCTCATGCCAATCCTGCGGAACTCTTTGTCTACCTGGGTATTTCTGCTGGGATTACGCAATTAGGCTTTTCACTGGGGCCATTGGCAATTCGCTTCTTTATTGTAGGGGTCATCGTCATTTTGATTCGTGGCATTGTAACAGAGATTATTACGGTTCGGATGATGAAAGCGCGAGGCATGGAAGTTTAACAATCCGAGTGGTTTAAAAAAGGGAGGCAAAGAAAATGAGCAGCATTCATACGCCATTGAATTATAAGCCGGTGACCATAACAAAAGGCAGAGGCGGTTGGGGTGGTCCGCTAACCATTCGGCCAAATGAAGAAAAGCGCTATATTGTTTCGGTAACAGGAGGCGGCATTCATCCAATTGCAGAGGAAATTGCAAAGCTGACCGGCGCCGAAGCAGTAGATGGATTTAAAGGTTCCTATGATAAAGATACGATGGCTTGTGTTGTGATTGATTGTGGAGGAACGGCGCGCTGTGGCGTCTATCCGAAAATGAATGTGTTGACAGTCAACATCAACGCAACATCCCCTTCAGGGCCATTGATGAAGTTCATCACCGAAGAAAACTTCGTGTCGGGCGTTAAGCATGAAAACATCTCAGCAACAGCACCATATGAAGATCAAGACGCTGTAGAAGAGGCGGTCGAGAAAGTTGAAAGTCCCGCGGCACGTGAAAAAACCCCACAGGAAATAAAAGAAGAAGCAAAACTGAAAGCAGCTGGCTACCAGAAGCCGAAAAAAATGAACATTATTGAGAAAATTGGCCGTGGAGCAGGTAAAGTGGTCGGAATTTTCTACCAGGCCGGGCGGGAAACAATCGACCAGGTGCTGAAAAATATTTTGCCGTTCATGGCTTTTGTCAGTATGCTGATCGGGATCATTACTTTTACCGGAATTGGCGATTTGATTGCTAACTTTGTTTCGCCGTTGGCTGGAAACATTGGCGGTTTGCTGCTTTTGTCTGTTATTTGTGCATTGCCGATCTTGTCGCCTTTGCTTGGACCGGGAGCCGTTATTGCGCAAGTAGTTGGTGTGTTGGTCGGCGTAGAGATTGGCCGTGGAAATATCCCGCCGGAACTGGCGTTGCCTGCACTGTTTGCCATCAATCCGCAGGTCGGCGCAGATTTTGTGCCGGTTGGTTTGACATTGGGAGAAGCAGAGCCGGAAACCATCGAGGTGGGCGTTCCAGCAGTCTTGCTGTCACGTGTAATTACGGGTCCACTCGCGGTGGTTATTGCATACCTGTTCAGTTTCGGACTGTACAGCTGAAAAATAAGGAGGCAGTCAGGTGGAGGATATGATGACAAAGAAATACGAAGCGAAAATAATCGAAATTGGTGAAGAAGTCGAGATTTTTGTAGAAGAAAACATGCTGGTCATTTTCAATGATACGGTTCCCGAATCACTGCGGTCAATTGGCGTAATCCATGAACGGGCAGATCTTCTGGAGAAAGTTGAAGCCGGAGATGTGTTGGAAATCAGCGGAGAGCCGTACGAAATCTTGTTTGTCGGAAGCAAAGTCAATGACACGCTGGAAGAAATTGGACATTGCACCATCGCCTTTAATGGCGAAACGGAAGCCAGTCTGCCGGGAACCATGTGTGTGGAAAAGAAAGCGTTGCCCGAGTTGCAGGTCGGAACTGCAATTCGCATTATTAAGCGTTAAAAGAGGAGGTTGGCTCATGCTGGGCATCAATAGAAAACTCGAAGAACTTGAGCAGAACGGCGATATCATCAGAGTCGGGCTGGTTGGAGCTGGCCAAATGGGAAGAGGAATGATTTCCCAAATCGAAAGCATGGCAGGAATGCGCGTCGTCATCACTGCAGATATTCAAATTGACAATGTCATCAATGCCTACGTAAAGTCGGGAGTTGTGGCTGATGATGTTGTAGAAACAAACAATGAAGCGCAAGCGGTGACGGCCGTTAAAGAAGGAAAAGTAGTGGCGACAACAGACGCGCAGCTGGTGACTTCATTGCCGGAAGTGGATGTCGTCGTTGATGCTACTGGAGTTCCTGACATTGGAGCGAAGATTGCGTGGGATGCCATCTTAAATCGCAAGCATATTGTTATGCTGAACGTGGAGGCTGACGTAACGGTAGGGGTCATTCTGAAAAAAATGGCCGATGCCAGTGGAGTGGTCTACACAGGATCGGCTGGAGATGAACCAGGCGCGATCATGGAGTTGTTTGATTTTGCCGATGCGCTCGGATTTGAGGTAGTGGCTCTTGGCAAAGGCAAAAACAACCCATTGAACATCGATGCCAATCCGGATTCAGCCGCGGAAGAAGCTGCCCGTAAAGGAGCCAGCCCAAAAATGCTGGCTTCTTTCCAAGATGGCACAAAAACGATGGTTGAAATGACGGCGGTTGCCAATGCTACAGGATTTTTGCCTGATAAGCCTGGAATGCACGGTTTTGTTAGCGACGTAAAAGGCTTGCCGGAAATCTTCAAATCAACAGAAGCTGGCGGAAAAGTCACCAATAAACGGATCGTGGAATACATCAACGGGATTGCACCCGGTGTGTTTGCCATTATCGCTTCCGAAAAAGAAGAAGTAAATCATGAATTAAAATATTTGAGCATGGGAGATGGGCCCAATTATGTGCTTTACCGCCCCTACCACCTCACCAGCCTGGAAACACCCATATCGATCGCACGTGCCTACATTTACAACGAAGCGACCATTGCACCATGGCATGGGCTGCAGGCCGAAACCGTGACCGTCGCAAAGACCGACTTAGCCGCTGGTGATTTCTTGGACAGCATTGGCGGGTTTACGGTATACGGCCACATACTGACTGCGAAGGATGCCCATGCTCAACAAGCATTGCCGTTGGGGTTGGTCGACAAGAACGTACGTTTAAAACGAGATATTAAAAAAGGTGAAATTATCGGCTACAGCGATGTCGAGCAAACCAAAGATTCGACGATTTGGCGCTTGCGCCGCATGCAGGACGATACGTTTAAAGCGGAAGCCGAAAAAGAGAGAGCGGTGAAAGCATAGTTTGTCCAATTTCATGTAAAGAAAAACCCAATCAACGAAATGAGAAGGTGTCCAAACATGGAAATTAAAACGATGGAAGCGGCTTTATTCTGCACCCATTGCAGAGAAGAAGTAAACCATGAAATCACGTACATCAACGATGATATAAAAAGCATTCGATGCGAGCAATGCAACAAAACCAAGCATCTGAGAGTAGACGTAAATAAGAAGTTCTACAAAGAAGTGTATGATCGGATTTCCTCAAAGCCGAACCGAATGACGCAGGAATACAAGGATGACTTGAGTCACTTGCTGGTTTCCCTGCCGGTTCGAACCGTCAGCAAGCCCTACCGTTTGCTGAAAGATGTGAATGCTTCACGAAAAATCCTCAAGCGATACAAACAGAAAAAAAAGCCGAGTTAAATAGCTTCTCTGTCCAAGGGCCAGACTTCTCCATAACCATTCGAGAGGGATGGCCTTTTCAATTCACTTGACTAAATAATCAAAAAATATTATATTTTACATATGTCACACTATAGAACATATGTAAAGGGAGGAAGGAACATGACGCAAAAACTGAAGTTGCCGCCGCAAGTAAAAGAAACCGAATTGCGTGAGCTATACAAGCAAATGTGGTTGATCCGCTTTTTTGAAGAAAAGGTGGATGAGTTTTTTGCAAAAGGAATGATTCATGGAACGACTCACTTAAGTGTCGGCCAGGAAGCTTCGGCAGTGGGATCGATTGCCGTACTGGAGGATCAGGACAAAATCACCAGCACACACCGCGGCCATGGCCACTGCATTGCTAAAGGTGCGACCGTCAACGGCATGATGGCTGAACTTTTTGGGCGGACCACAGGCTACTGCAAGGGCAAAGGCGGATCCATGCACATTGCAGACGTGGATAAAGGAAATCTTGGAGCAAATGGCATTGTCGGAGGCGGATTTGCGATTGCGGCTGGAGCTGCATTGACTTCCCAAATGAAAGGATCAGGATACGTTGTCCTTTGTTTCTTTGGGGACGGTGCTTCAAATGAAGGAAGTTTCCACGAAGCGATTAATTTGGCGTCAATTTGGAAACTGCCAGTTGTTTTTATTTGTGAAAACAACCAGTATGGCATGTCGGGTCCGGTACGTGAAATGATCAACATTGAAGACATTGCCGCACGCGCCGCAAGTTACGGCATTCCAGGCAAAGTGGTTGATGGCAATGACGTATTTGACGTTATGAACGGCGTCAATGAAGCGGTGGAACGTGCACGAAACGGCGAAGGGCCGTCCATTGTTGAAGCGAAAACCTACCGCTCAAAAGGGCATTCGAAGAGCGATGCCAAAAAGTATCGGACACGCGAGGAAGAAAAAGAATGGCTCTTGCGGGATCCCATCAAGCTGATGGCTGAAATCATGATTGAGCAAGGAATTTTCACCCAGCAGGATGCGGAAGAAATCAAAGCAGAAGCCAAAAAGGATGTTGAAGAATCCGTAGAATTTGCAAAAAACAGTCCAGAACCGACATTGGATGCTTTGATGGAAGACATTTACGCATAAGGCGGAGCAAAGGAGAATCGACGCATGAGAGAGCTGACTTATTTAGAAGCGGTAAGAGAAGCCATGAGCCAAGAAATGCGGAACAACGAAGATGTCTTTGTATTGGGTGAAGATATAGGCGTTTATGGCGGTGCATTTGGTGTCACACGTGGAATGATTGAAGAATTTGGTCCGGAGCGGATTCGCAATACACCGATTTCCGAAGCCGCAATTTCAGGTACAGCTGTCGGAGCGGCGTTGACGGGAATGCGGCCCATTCTGGAGCTGCAGTTTTCCGATTTTATGACCATTGCGATGGACAATATGGTCAACCAGGCAGCAAAAATCCGCTATATGTATGGCGGCAAAGGAAAGGTTCCGATGGTACTTCGGACGCCAGCCGGTTCTGGAACTGGAGCAGCAGCACAGCATTCGCAAAGTTTAGAAGCATGGATGGCCCATATTCCTGGCCTGAAAGTGGTCCAGCCGTCAACTGCTTACGACGCTAAAGGATTATTGAAAGCGGCGATTGACGACGACAACCCGGTCATTTTTTACGAACATAAACTGTGTTACCGGACAAAATCCGATGTTCCGGAAGAAGCCTATTCGATTCCATTGGGCAAAGCGGATATCAAAAGGCAAGGAACAGATGTAACCATCGTTGCTACCGCAATTATGGTCCATAAATCATTAGAGGCAGCTGAAGAGCTCGAAAAAGAAGGAATCCATGTAGAAATCATCGATCCCCGTACACTTGTGCCGCTCGACATCGAAACCATCGTTGAATCTGTTAAAAAGACGGGGCGTCTAGTAGTGGTCCATGAAGCGGTGAAGCGCGGGGGATTTGGTGGGGAAATTGCCAGTCAGATTGCAGAAAGTGAAGCTTTTGATTACTTGGATGCACCCATCAAGCGACTGGGCGGAAAAGCGGTTCCGATTCCTTATAATCCGGAGCTGGAAAAAGCGGCGGTTCCAGCAGTCGCCGATATCGTAGCGGCCGCAAAAGAAACGCTAAACCGCTTGTAAGGAGGAAACGTAAATGGCAAAAGAAATTTTTATGCCGAAGCTGAGCAGTACGATGGAAGTCGGGACATTGCTCCAATGGTTCAAGGAAGAAGGCGACTCTGTCGAAGTAGGGGAGCCGTTGTTTGAAATCATGACCGACAAAATCAACATTGAAGTCGAGTCTTATGAAGAAGGAACCTTGCTAAAACGATATTTTGAAGAAGACGATGAAGTGCCAATCAATCATGTCGTCGGCTATATCGGAGAAGCAGGAGAGGAAGTTCCTGATTCGCCGCCTGGAGAGTCAGGCGTCAGCAGCAAGCCTGCTGCTGCGGGAATACCGGCAGAGCAGCAGGAGACTGAATCACCCGAACCACCCTCTGAACAGCCGGAACGGGTCCGGGCAACACCGGCTGCCCGGAGAGTCGCCCGGGAAAGAGAAATCCATCTCTTTGAAGTCGAAGGCACCGGTCCGAACGGGCGGATTCACCAAGCAGATGTTGAAGGTTTTGCCCCGGCTGCCGCAGCCGCCGTTGCCAGCCGTGCTACGCCGCTTGCTGAAAAAGTAGCGGCAGCAGAAGGGGTAAACTTGCAGGAAGTGGCCGGCAGCGGACCACGAGGGAAAATTTACAGGGCAGACGTAGAAGGAGTGGGCCAACCAGCTGCTGCTCTTCAAGCGGAACCGGCTAAACGTGTGAAGATGGCCGGGATTCGAAAAGCTGTGGCAGACCGAATGCTCCACAGCAAAACAACTGCACCGCACGTTACCCTTAACTGTGAAATTGATATGGCTGAAGCCGTAGCGATGCGCAAGCAATTGTTAGGACCTATTGAAAAACAGACCGGTTACCGCCTCAGCTATACAGAAATCATTTTAAAAGCGACGGCTCATGCCTTAAAGCGTCATCCGAATATTAACATTTCGCTCGAAGGCAATGAAATTGTCCATCATGCGTCCATCAATATCGGATTAGCGGTAGCACTGGAAGATGGCCTGTTGGTACCGGTGATCAAGGAAGCCGACCAAAAAGGGTTAGCTGAACTGACTGTCGCCTGCAAAACGGCAGGACAGGCAGCCAAAGACGGCAAATTGAAACCGGCTGAACTGTCCGGTGGCACCTTTACCATCAGCAATCTGGGAATGTACGCGGTCGATACGTTCAATCCTGTCATCAATCAGCCGGAATCGGCAATTCTTGGCATTGGGCGAATCAATGAAAAACCAGTTGGCTTAAATGGTCAGATAGTGCTGCGCCCGATGATGGGCGTCGGGCTGTCATTTGACCATCGCGTCATTGATGGAGCCCCAGCTGCCGCTTTTTTGACCGATTTGAAAGCAGTGCTCGAAAACCCATTTGAACTACTAATGTAAGGGGTAGATCCTATTGAAGACATATGAAGTGGCGGTGATCGGGGGTGGACCGGCAGGCTATGTAGCAGCCATCAGAGCCGCAAACCTCGGAAAAACAGTAGCGGTGGTGGAAGCGAGGGAACTGGGCGGGACATGCCTCAACCGTGGCTGCATTCCTTCCAAAACTTTGCTGCGGCATGCCGAAGTCATCGAAAATATCGAGAAAGCCAAAAGCTGGGGCATTGAAACAGGGCCTGTCACAGTATCTCTGTCCAAGATGATGGAGCGAAAAGACCAAGTCATTCAAAAGTTGCGGACGGGCATAGCTTATTTGATGAAGCAAGGAAAAATCGACGTTTTGAATGGCTACGGGGAAGTTCAGCCGGACGGCATCATCCACGTAGAACAAAACGGCCGCCAGGAAGCCATCAAAGCGGATAACATCATTTTAGCTACCGGCTCAAAACCGATTGTTCCGCCAATTCCAGGTCTGCAAGAAGGCAAATATCAGACGAGTGACACCATTTTTGATATCACGAAAATTCCAGAGTCACTCGTAATTGTAGGTGGAGGCATCATCGGCGTGGAATTTGCCTGCATCTTTGCTGCGCTTGGTGTAAAGGTCACCATCGTCGAAATGAGTGACCGGATTGTTCCAAGCGAAGATCCCCAGGCTGTAAAAGTATTGGCAAAGTCGCTAAAAAAGAAAGGGATTTCCATTCGGGCCTCAACTAAAGTGACAGGAGTCGAGCCGGGGGAAGAGAGCCAGCGCGTCTCTATTGAAAATCAAAAAGGCCAGACAGAAACCTTGCAGACAGAAATGATTCTTTTGTCAGTTGGAAGATCTCCAAATACATCAGCGTTCAGTTCACTGAATTTGGAGATGAATGGACCTTTTGTAAAAGTGGACGAATACATGGCGACCAGCCAGCCTGCTATCTACGCTGCCGGTGATTTGGTTGGCAATTGGCTGCTCGCACACGTTGCAAGTGCTGAAGGGCTGGTGGCCGCCTCCAATGCAGCAGGAAAAAAAGAGAAAATTGATTATCATGTTGTGCCGCGATGTGTGTATACGAGTCCTGAAATTGCCAGTGTCGGAATGACGGAACAAGAGGCGGAGCAAAAAGGCATTGCTTTTAAAGTAGTGAAAGTTGACCATGCTGGCAATGGCAAGGCGCTGACTTTGGGTGAACAGGAAGGCTTTACCAAATTGATTGCGGACACAACCTATGGTGAAATTTTGGGCGTGACAATGGTCGGCCCGCATGTTACCGAAATGATTGCGGAACCTTCTGCCTATATGCGTTTAGAAGGAACGGTGGACGAACTCGCATCGATGATCCACGCACATCCAACTGTTTCGGAAAGTCTTTATGAAGCTGCTGCTTCTTGGCTTGGAAAAGGCGTCCATCACTAAAAAGCCGATTGGCCGATGCATTAAGCATCGAACCAATCGGCTTTTTGCCGTTTCCACTTAAATTCAATCCGTTGATTGTTTGGGATGAAGCAGCAAGTCTGCCGTTACGTCATCGATGACCAGCACATCCAAATAGCCGCCTTTTAAGGCAGCCCGTATGCTTTCCACTTTATGTGCGCCTTCAACAATACCAATAACCTGCGGTATGTTTTTAAATTCTTCAAGGTCCAAGCCAATGACCAAATCGTTCAATGGATGCTTGATTTGGTTGCCATCCGCATCGTAGAAACGTGAACCGATATCACCTGCAGCACCGGCCAGTTTCAATGAAGCCAGGTCTTTTGAAGTCAAATACTGCATTTCCGTCATCGTTGAACCTTCAAACGGATTGCCAAGCCCCACGACTGCCATTTCCACGCTGCGCCCTTCTTTCAAAACCATCGCAATATCTTCTGATTGAACAAGGCGTTTTTTTAGCTCCAAAGACTCCACCATCGCGGGTGCATATAAATACGAGCAATAGGAATTCATTTTTTGTGCCAATTGGTAAGCAAGCAGATTCGAATGGATGTCGACCAACTTCCGGCCCATCCCCCCAACCAGTGGAACAATCTGCAAGTCCCGATGCTGCTCAAACGGGTATTCCTGGACAAACTTAGACAAGGTGCTGCCCCAAGAAATGCCCAATGATTTGATGCCTTTTATGTTTTTGGATACGTAGGAGGATGCTGCTTTACCGAGCGCATGCTTCACCATTTCCGTACTCAAATTGGCTGCTGGCACAACCAATGCTTCTTTCAGTTGATAGGTTGTTTCCAGTTGCTGTTCCAATTCTACAGTATGCGCGTTTTCATCTTTAATATAAATTTCCACAATGCCCATTTCCCGTGCTTTGTTCAGCAGTTTTGAAATGACCGGGCGGGAAACGCCCATCTTACTGGCGATTTGCGCCTGGGTTTGACCGTCGAAATAGTAGAGGTTAGCGACCTTTACGATCTGTCTGCGTTCTTCCCAATTCATCATCCTAGCACCTTCTCGTCAGAGTCCGATTAGCGGCTTTAAAGCTAACTTGTAAACCGCTTTCATGTCATTATTATACGGTTTTCCTGCTTTTTTGTATACCATTGCCAATGGAGATAACGGCCTGATTCGATCAATTAATAGCAGGGAATCTTCCTAAGCCGAGAAATTGAATCTAATTTTCCGCCAGGTTGTGTTCTATTATGGATTTTATAGCATTACAGGTTCCACGATGCGAATGCCGAAAAACTTGCCCATTAAAAAACTGCCGTTGCCCAATAAAGAATGGACAACGGCAGTTTTAGCATTTGATAGGGCAGAGCCATTAAAATGCGTATTGGAATAAAGCATAATAGAGAGGGGCGAGCATCAACAGCATGAGCAGCCCTGAAAAGACAGTCATGGATAAGGTGCCGGCTTCCGGCTCTTGTTCCGTGAAATGTGCCTTGATAAAAAAGAAAAACAGTAGGTCCCATAATACTACGGCGCCAAGAATCACTTGCCAGGCAAGTGGCGTGAAAATCTGGAAATGGGTCACAAATCCGAACAGCCCCACCCAGGCAATGACCGTAAATGCCAAGTCAATCAGAAAAATGGGGCTTTTATAGCCGCCATGAATGAAAAATGCAATTGTTGACGTAGCAAGAAGAGCCGCGTAAACGTACCAAAAAATTTGTATCATGAATTTATTCCTTCTTTCATAGACATCTTCCCCATTATAAAAGAAGGCGAGCGGAAATAAAATGTTTACGCTTATGGTTTTTTAGACGATAAAAGCAAGATTGAGGAGGCATCTTCTCTTTTTTGGTTATAGAATAGAGAACACAAGCGAGGCGCTGGGCTGAAGAGTGTCCGATTTTGGGATATAATGAGGCAAAGAGTCCAGTGAAATGCTGCACCCAATTCAAGTGGAGGGAGGCCAGATAATGGAGAAGATCAATTTTTCCTTTGAAGAGATGTGGGAAAAGGTTTTGGTCTGCGATCGGAAGTACGACGGTCTTTTTTACACAGCTGTTAAAACCACTAAAATTTACTGCCGTCCATCCTGCCGTTCCCGGAAACCGAAAAAAACCAATGTCGACTTTTATTTGACGATGGCAGAAGCTGAGGCAAACGGATTTCGCGCATGCAAAAGATGCCAGCCGGAAACGGAGTATTCACCCGACGAAGAACTTACACGCCAAGTGATGGCCTATTTGACAGCCAATTACCGCGAAAGCATCAGCTTGCAGGACATAGCGGGCCATGTTGGCATGAGCCCGTCTTACTTGGAGCGCGTGTTCAAGCAGGAAACTTCTGAAACTCCACGGTCCTGTCTGGAAAAGATTCGGATCGACAAGGCAGCACAGCTGCTCAAGCAAACCCAATTATCCAACCTGGAAATATGTTTTGAAGCAGGATTTCAAAGCCCATCCAATTTTTATAAAATATTCCGCAAGCTAAAAACGCATTCCCCACATGAATTTCGAAAGCTAAACGAGCTGGTATCTTCATGAAAAAGAGTGAGGAGCCGTATATGGAAATAAAAACGCCGGATGATTTTAATTTTGCAGAATGCCTCATCCATCTTGGCAGATCGTCACAGGAAAACTTGTACCGGCTTGAAGACGGGGTTCTGACCAAACTATTGAAGCTTAACGGGAGACTTGTTCTGTTTCGCGTAATTTTGGGGACCGGAGCTTTGCGCATCGCTTTTCCGCTTGGTGCTCCGCCAGAAGCCGAGAGCCGAATGGTTGCTTCCCACGTGGAGGATTGGTTTGATCTGGCAACAGATTTACGGGGCTTTTACGCCATGTCGGAAAAGGATCCGGTGCTGAAAGGAGTAGTCCAGCAATATTACGGATTGCGGATCATGGGCGTTCCGGATTTGTTTGAAGCGCTCGTCTGGGCGGTGATGGGCCAGCAGATCAACCTGACCTTTGCTTATACTTTAAAGAAACGATTTGTCGAAAATTATGGGGAGTCCTTGATTTACGAAGGTGAACAATATTGGGCGTTTCCAAGTGCTGAGGCTATCGCCGAGCTGGACGTCGCTGATTTAAAAGCATTGCAGCTCACTGGCCGAAAAGCAGAATACATTCTCGGCATTGCTTCTGCAATAGCAACCGGCGATTTAGAAAAGGAACGGCTGCTCCAGGAAGAGGATGCGGAAGCGGTGTTGCTGAAAATTCGGGGTATTGGCGCATGGTCGGCCAATTACGCCATGATGAAATGCCTGCACAGCCAATCGGCCTTTCCTCTAGCAGACGTTGGCCTGCACAATGCGTTAAAGGCTCAGTTAGAAATGGAACGAAAACCAACAATCGAAGAAATTACAAAACTGGCGAAAAATTGGGAAGGGTGGCAAGCATATGCCACATTCTATCTATGGAGGTCTTTATTATGAATGAATTGCATCAGGTTGAATTTCAATCGCCCATTGGCATCGTAGAAATCGTTGGAACAAAAGATGTGATCACGTCCATCTTGTTCAGTGAAAAAGATACAGTGGATTTTCCAGTCAATCCGGACAGCCCGCAGGTGATCGTCGATTGTCAGCAGCAGCTGGAAGAATACTTCAAGGGACAGCGTATGGAATTTGATTTTCCGGTCACCTCCACAGGTACGCCGTTTCAACAAAAAGTATGGTCGGCATTGACCGAAGTTCCGTATGCAACAACCGTCTCATACGGGGCCATCGCCAAAGCGGTTGGCAGCGACAAAGCCGTAAGAGCAGTGGGGAACGCAAACAGCAAAAACAAACTCACCATCGTCGTGCCGTGCCACCGAATCATTGGGGCTACCGGCAAACTAACGGGTTACGCTGGCACATTGACGCGGAAAGAATGGCTGCTCCGCCACGAAAAAGAGGTTGCCGAAAATCATCAGTCCGTCCATAAGGCGTGATGAAACTTAGCGCGTTCATCTGAGAACGATAAGGATACAAATAGACCGCTGATTCGCTTCTGAATCAGCGGTCTTAAAATTGAGATGGTTCCAGTCACGGGCCTTTACCTATCATCTTATTTGTTGAGTCAAACCATCTTGATCGTTGAACTGGATTTTTCCAATCTTTCCTTCTTGCGGAACAATCGTGTTGCCATCAAAATTATATTGGCTTGTTTCGCCGTCTTCATTTTCATAGCTGACGACAAAAGTGAAGTTATAAAGAGTGGGTTCATTTTCGCTTTGAGTGATTTCGATCTCAGTAGTGTTTAGATTGTATTCAGCATTAGAAAAACTGTATGAAAAAGCACTTGTATTGATGAATGTTTCATAGCCATTCTCTGTGAAATATGGGAGGTAGGTTTCCTCCATGTACTCAATGTATTCTTGGTATTCAGGTGTCTCCAGCCACGCGTTATACTCTTCTTGATCCATCTCGGCAGTTTGTATTTCCGTTGCACCCTCCCACAAGTCCCTGTATTTTTCATCAGGGCCATTAAACTCTTTCTCAATCACCGCTTGAATAGCTTGTTTATTTTTGTCTGCAGAGGCGGCTTCATTAGCTGCTTCGGGATTTGAGCAACCAGCAATGAGTAAAAAAGAACATATTATAAACAGAAAACCTAATAGTTTTGGCAAAAAGGCTTGTTCATTGTGTTTGAAATTCTTCATCACAATTCATCCTTATAAAGTTAAACGTAATATGTTTGCTGCAGTGTTCATAACTTTAATACGGATGAACTTCTAGTAAGTTCCATTTTTTTACATGAAAAATCTGTTTCATGAACCCATAGTTTGTAAAAGATCAAAAAAACACCTTGATTCATCAGGTTCTTAAAACCTTAAGAATCAGGGTGTTGTTTTAACTTCCATTCTTATTTTACTTGCGCTTCTGTTTTTTCGGATTCATTTAAATCGACATCCACTGAAGTAATGAAGTAGCGCTTCGTATCATCTGTTGTCAGATCCACTTTCTTTCTGTCGAACAGTGAAACCGTTTCGATTTTCTCAATTTCACCTGTCTCCAGATCTTCTTCGTAGATGCGGTAACCGATAATGGCATCATCACGCACTGCGTGCCAAGAGATATTGAAAGCAGTAGCTACCACGTTTGAAGGCGGCTCCGGCTGTGCTTGGCTGACGCTGGAATCGGAGACCAATTCAGCTGTAACGACCAGCCGTTCTTCATGAGATCCAATGTCGCGGTTAAAGTCGCCAGTACAAGTAATCAAGTTGATCATTCGCTTGTCTGAGTTGCCAAAAATTTCTTCGATTGGTGCTTCATCCGTTTCATAGCTAGTCAGGTTTTTGACTTCGAACACCATTTCGCGTCCATCGGCATCTGTCAAAATAACAGTTTCTCCCACTTTTACATCTGTCAGTTCATAAAAGACAGCCGGACCAGTCAAGCTGTCGACATGTCCTGCCAATACGGCATTGCCTTTTGCACCTGCTTTAAAACCAGGCTCAAACCAGCCGACCTGATCCACATCTTCCGGCACACCCATTTCACCGTTATCCAAAATGCCAGTTGGCTCGATGGCCGCTTTGACGCCAATGGATGGAACTTCAATCTGGGCAGGTTCCATGCCTTTTACGCTTTCCTGTCGTTCCCGCTGAAGCATTTCCAGCTTTTCCCGTTGTTCCGGAAGGATCGGAAATTCCGCAATCTTGTCGACATAGTTGCCGGATACCTCTTCTTCATCTGGCTTTTGCTCTGCTTGTTCAGTTTGTTCAACAGGTTTAACTTTTTCTTCAACTGTTGGACTGGCAGCCAAAGGCTCTAAAATGATGAACAAAACGAGACATAACATGACGGCCGTTCCAATCGTGACAAGCTGCTTCATCAAAATTCCCTCCTTTCCAATCAGGAACAGAGAGAGCCAATGGCCCCCTCTGAATATTAGTTATTGCTGGTTTTTGGTTTGGCGGTACGTGATGGTACCAGCTGCCAATAAGATCAATGTGCTTAACGTAATCCAAAGGATCATCGTATTAGATTGGTTCTCCATGCCGCCAAGTCCTGTTGCCGGCATTTTTTCAGGTGCTGTGTTTTCAAAGTTCTCAGGGAATTGATCCACAATAGCCCCGCTCAATCCTTTGCCGATATCAAACATGATCGCATAACCAGCGCGGTATGTTTCATATGACGCTTCATAGTCGCCGGATACATATTGTTGGAATGTATCCACAACGGATGTTTCATGTGCCTGTACGCCTGCAATGGTTTCATCCAAAGGCATGCGGTCTTCCGTTGCGCTGTTCAAGAATGTACCCAATTCTGTTGCGAATGTGCTCGTCAATGTGTTGGTTGCTTCTTCTGCAGCAGCTTGATCGTCAGCTGCTGTTGCGACAACCAGGTCGCCTTGTATAGAGATGTGCTGATTGTTCCAAAGTTCGACGAACTGGTTGCTTGCTTCTTCACCGTAGACCGATGCAAGAGCTGCACGGAATTCTTCTGTGTTCTGGTCTTGTGCCCAATCGGCAAAGTCAAAGTCCTCAGAACCATTATACCCTTTTGTCATGCTCAATTGTGCTAAAGCGAAATGCTCAGCTGCAATGCGGTTCACGGTTGAACGGAAATCACCAGCTGGTGTGTTCGGATCGGAAAACTGATCTGGGAATTGAGCAGAAATCGCGCCACTGATGGCACTGCCAGCTCCAAAGATTTGTGTAAAGCCTTCTAGATAAGATGTATAAGCTGCTTCGTAATTACCTTCTACATACAAGTCAAATGTTTCTTGAACGAAGTCTTCGTGCTCACGAAGAGCTGCAGTTGCACCATCTTCTGGAAGATTGCCTTCTGTTGCTGTGCCAAGGAAGGCACCCATTTCGTCAACGAATGACTGGATCTCAACCAATGCTTCTTCTTGCATCGCTTCGTCGCCTTCTTTCACAGCGGCCGCGTAATCGTCCGTGCCCATATTGTGCTTATCGAAAATTTCGACGAAAGCTGCTCCGCCTTCTTCACCGTAAACGGAAGCAATGACCGGCTCCATGTCCGCTGCGTTGGCATCAAGTGCTGCTACGGCTGCGTCTGCCGCTTCATCTCCGTCATAAACTTTCATCATGGAATCAACAGCCAGTGCGTAATGCTCTGACAAGAGCGAATCCAATGTTGCGCGAAGTTCCACGCCAGTTGTTTCTGTTGGCGGTAATTCATTCGCCAATGCCGTTGTTGCCATTCCTGGGATTAATAATGCAGCTCCGAGTACAGGTACCAATACTTTGTTCCATTTCATAATAAAACCACTCCTCTGTTTTAAGTTTCTTACATACATAACGGAGCGGGTTCGAAACTAGATCACTTTTTTGAAAAAAAAAAGAAGATGGCTGCAAGACCATCTTCTTCCCCATCTTATCTAAATCCTGTTATTTTACGCCGGAGCTTCTAAGGAAGCTTAGCAATTCGTTGTTAAAGCGTTCGGGTTCATCGGCATTGATGCCGTGTCCGCTGTCTTTAAATGGAACAAGAACGGAGTTGGGAATTTGTTTTTCCAACTCTTCACCCAATTCATACGCACAAATCTGATCTTTTTTGCCGTGGAAAATGGCTGTTGGCACGGTAATGCCTGCCAATTCCCCGCGTAAGTCTTCGTCTCTCAATGCAATGGCCGAGTTAATGGTTGAATGCGCTCCGGCTTCAAGGCCAAGCTGCTGGAACCATTGCAGGAATTGCGGTGATTTTTTCTGCTCAAAGAACATATCGGCAAATTGAGCCAGGAAAGCCGGACGATCTTCTTTGATTTGTTTGATGATGTCATCCACTTCTTCAGGTTTCAAGTTGATCTTGAAATCTTCACGTTGTGTGAATACTGGAGCAGCTGCTCCCATCAATAGCAATTTATCTACGCCTTGCTGGCCAAACTTCGTTAAGTAGCGGATTGCAATCGGTCCGCCCATAGAAAATCCGCCAAGAACGAAATTCTCAAGTTTCAAGTGGTCAACAACTGCTTTTACGTCGCTCGCCGCTGTGTCGTAATCATAGCCAGACCACGGCTTGTCCGATTTTCCGTATCCTCTGAGGTCAATGCCGATAAATCGGAAGTTTTGCTGCGCCAGGATGCTGACCTGCGATTCAAACGATTTGCTGTTTAGCGGCCAACCGTGGATAAATACGACTGGCTGCCCCGATCCAACGTCTTCTACATAAACTTTTACGCCATCTTCTACTTCAATATAATGTCCCAAAAATTTCTCCTCCTCTAATTTAAAAACTGTACTGATGATAAGCTTCCCTTTGCTAACGATAAATAAACTGCAAGAAATCAAGGATTTTTTTTGGCATACAGTTATGTTGTTTAGGAAGATGATCCACAAAGCAGGAGTAGCCTGTTTCTAAGCCTCTAAAAAATATGGATGAAAATAAATAAAAATTTCCAAAAGACTGAACATGAATTTTCAAGTAGTATAGATTTTGTAGAGTATTCTGAAAGGGGAGAGTCGATGTTTAAAGAGCAATTTTTTCAAGAATTAAAAGAACTGGCAGCTTTGCCAGGCAGTTCAGGAAGAGAACATCAGGTGGTCAAACGGCTGGTTGAATTGCTGGAACCTTTGGCGGTGGTTGAGATTGACCACATGGGCAATCTCTATGCGGTTTTAGAAGGCAACAAACCAGGGCCAACCGTTTTGGTATCGGCGCATTCAGATGAAATCGGCTGCATGGTCAGCGCCATCGACAAGAAAGGGTTCCTGCGGATGGAACGAACTGGCGGCATGATGGACGCATTGCTGGTCGGACGCAAAGTGAACGTCAATGGCCATTTTGGCGTTATCGGCGTGAAAGCTGGCCACCTGCAGACCGCCAGCGAAAAAACCACGGTTTTGCCGATTGGCGACATGTATGTTGATGTCGGGGCTCACTCCAGAGAACGTGTTCAGAAAATGGGCATTCAAATTGGCGACTCCATCACCTACATCAGCGATCTGGACCGCTTTACCAATACGGATTTGATTTGCGGCAAGGCGATCGATAACCGGAGCTGCTGTGTCCTGCTTGTGGAATTATTCAAAGCCTTTCAGGATAAGAATTTTAGCGGAACGCTGGTTGGTGTAATTACTGTTCAAGAAGAGGTGGGCCTTCGCGGTGCACAAATCGCTGGTTACAAGATCAATCCGGACTATGCCATTATTCTTGACACTATAGCATGCACAGACACCCCGGACGGCAATACGTATCCAATCTCCATTGGCAGAGGGCCGGTGCTGCCTTTACTTTCCGGTGGGGGTGCACGGGGTAATTTGATGGCTCCGCAGATGAAAGACCTCATTATTAAATATGCTGAGAGAAACGATGTGCCGATCCAGTTGTCTGTTATGCCCAATGGAACGACAGACTTATCGGCAATCCATCTTGTGAAAGAAGGTATTTTGGGGGCGGCCATTACATTCCCGCGCCGCTATTCCCATTCGCCGATTGAAATGGCGGATTTGAAGGACTTTGAAGCAGGCTTTACTTTGCTGAAAGCGATGCTGAGCGACAGTTCAGAGTGGGGAGACATGAGATTTGTTTGATCTTGCAATGCATTAAAACCGGAGCCGCTTTAAACTGGCTCCGGTTTTTTCAGTTTTATTGAGTGGGGAAAATAGCTTTATTAATTGTTGCCGAACGTGAAGACTGTCCGTTTGCTATAAGGCTCTCCGGCTTGCAGCCTAATATCCGGAAATCCAGAGTGATGAAGGGAAGCGGGAGAACCTTGTGTTTCAAAGCAGACGCCAAGATACTTTCGTGACGGACTGCCGGAAAGGTTTAATCCTTCGCTCAACCCATTCGCTGTGTACAGAACCATGCCAGGCTGGTCAGTCTCCATCGTCATGCTGCGCCCACTCTTTGGATCTAGTAGTTTACTTGTACCGGACTCTTGCTCATCGAAAATAAAATAATGATCGTATCCGCTTCCGGCTCGTTTGTTTTGTTCATAATCATCCGTGAAGCCGTCCCCAAGCCGGCGCTCGCTGCGAAAATCAAATGGCGTGCCTTCTGCAGGGAGCCGCTTGCCTGTAGGAATCAATTCGGGATCGAGCTCTGCAAATGTGCTGCTGGCAATAATCAACTGATGATCGTGCACCGTGTCTTTTAAATTGCCACTCAAATTAAAATAAGAATGATTGGTCAAGGTGAGCGCGGTTGTCTGATCGCTGATCGCTTCGTAATCCATCAGCAGCTGATGATCGCTTGTAAGTGTATAAGTGACCGTAATTTCCACGTTTCCTTGAAATCCGCCTTGGCCATCCGGGCTGGTATAGGAAAGCGCAATTCCCGCAGCATCATCTGTCTGGAAAGGGGAAACGTCCCACACTACTTGATGAAAGCCTTCCGATCCGCCGTGCAAGTTGCTTTTTGACTGGTTGGCTTCAAGCTGGTAGCGCTTGCCGTTGAGTTCAAACTGAGCCTCTTGAATTCTGCCGGCAACTGGGCCGATTAATGCGCCGAAATAATTGGAGTTTAACCGATAATCTTCATAATCTGTAAAACCAAGAACAATGTTTTCAAGATTTCCATCCCGATCAGGAACGAAAAGCTTTGTAATAATGCCGCCGTAATTCAGTACGCTAACGGAAACACCCCGGTCGTTTTGCAATGTATACTCGTGCCAGTTTCCGCCAAGTTCTTTCTTTTCAATGTTCATTTCTTTTGCCTCCTGCTCCGTTAAAAATGTTAAGTTTTATATAGGAGTTTAATATAGCTTGACAACAAGGAAAAAACAAGTAAAAATTAAGTAAAATAATTTACTTAGAAAAAATGGAGGTGGCAAGATTGGCTACAATTAAAGATATCGGGGAAAAATCCGGATTTTCTATTTCGACGGTTTCGCGTGTGTTAAGCAATGACCAAAGCTTGTCGGTGCCTGAAGAAACAAGGGAAAAAATATTTGATGCAGCAGAGCAGCTGAACTACCGAAAGAAAACGGTTAAATCACTGGTAAAAAATATCGCCTTTTTGTATTGGCTGACCGAAAGAGAAGAGTTGGAAGACGTTTATTTTAAGACCATGCGAATCGAAATAGAGAACATGGCCAAGCTTTCCAACGTCGAATTGACAACGTACAAAATAGAAGGCGGCATCCGTCAAATTCCTGATAATATTGAAGGTTTTATCGCAGTCGGAACCTTTTCAGACAAGGAAATTGCGTACCTCCGAAAACTGACGCCCCATGGTGTATTTATCGATTCTACACCTGATCCGGAGCATTTTGATTCGGTAAAACCGGATTTGGCGCAGATTACGAGAAAAACAATCGACTTTCTGATCCAAAAAGACCACCAGGATATCGGCTTTATCGGTGGTACTTACCACAACCCCAATACAGACGGGGACGAAATGGATATCCGCGAGCAAACCTTCCGTGATTACATGGAGAAAAAAGGGCTGCTGCAGGATCGCTATGTGTATTGCCACCGAGGATTTTCAGTAGACAACGGCTACCAGCTGATGACCAATGCAATAGAAGAATTGGGTGACAAGTTGCCTACCGCTTTTTTCATCGCAGCGGATCCAATTGCGGTCGGATGTCTGCAAGCCTTAAATGAACATGGCATCCAAGTACCGAAAAGAGTCAGTGTTATCAGCATTAACAACATCAGCATCGCCAAATACATTTCACCGCCACTGACCACGTTCCACATCGATATGGCGGAAATTTGCAAAAATGCCATTGCGCTATTGCTTGAGCAATTGCTGGAAAAGCGGAAATGCACAAAGACCTTGTACTTGGGTGCACAATTAATTGTCAGAAAAAGCACAAACTAGAAAGCAGCCTGATAAAACAGGCTGCTTTTTATTTTCGTAAAAAATTTTACTATTTTTAGTAAATTAATTGTTTACAGTTTTTTCTAACAATGCTATATTAAATTTCAGGAAGCGCTTTCATCAGAAACTTGGGAGAGAGTTTCGAAAATGACTTGAGAGGGTGTATGTTCGTGAAAAAATCTACAAAGTATATCGGTTTGATGAGTGGGGTCGCGTTAAGTTTGGCTTTGGGAGCATGTGGACCGCAAGAGAGCGATGAAAGCTCAACAGGTGGAGAAGCTGCAGAAGGCCAAAACCGTGAACTGATCGTCTGGGAAGATATTGAAAAAGCTGACGGCATTCGAGACGCCGTTGCACAGTTTGAAGAAGAAAACGATGTAACGATCACAATTGTGGAAAAACCATATGCACAGCAGATTGAAGACTTGCGCCTTGATGGGCCAGGCGGAACTGGACCGGACGTTTTGACCATGGCGGGCGACCAGATCGGTACAGCTGTTATTGAAGGATTGGTGAAAGAAGTAGCGGTCGAAGAAGACGTTCAATCCATTTATACGGATGCAGCCATGCAATCACAAATGGTGGACGGAAAAGTCTACGGATTGCCGAAAGCGGTAGAGTCGACCATTCTTTACTACAACAAAGATTTAATCACGGAAGAAGAATTGCCGGCGACACTTGAAGAGTGGTACGAGTATTCAAAGGAAACAACAACAGGCGACCAGTTTGGATTCCTGGCATTGTTTGATCAGATCTATTACGCACAAAGCGTCATGAGTGGCTATGGCGGCTACATTTTCGGTCAGGATGTGGATGGCAACTACGATCCGACGGATATTGGATTGAACAACGAAGGATCGATTGAAGGCGCAAACTATATTCAGAAATTCTATGACGAAGACCTATTCCCAGCTGGAATCATCGGGGAACAGGGCATTAACGTATTGGAGTCGTTGTTCACAGAAGGAAAAGCGGCAGCCATCATTTCCGGACCTTGGAACGTAGATCCATTTACGGATGCAGGCGTGGACTTCGGAATGACAAAATTGCCTGAATTGGACAATGGCGAAAACATGAGTTCATTTATTGGCGTGAAGAGCTACAACGTCAGCGCTTATTCGGAAAATGCAGAACTTGCCGAAGAATTGCTGTTGTTCCTGGCAAATGAAGAAAATTCCCGTACTCGTTTTGAAGAAACACAAGAAGTTCCGGCAGTAGAAGCCTTAGCTAACGACCCAGTCGTAGCTGAAAGCGAAGTTGCCCAAGCAGTAGCGGAACAATCTATCTTTGCCGAATTGACGCCGAACATTCCGTCAATGAATGAAGTATGGACACCGGCCGATTCTGCTTTGCAGACCATTGCCACAGGAAAAGCTCAGCCAGAAGATGCGTTAAACCAGGCTGTAGAAACAATTGAAGGACAAATTGAAGCCACTCATGGCGGTAACTGATTTGCAATAGCGAGAAATGGTGTCAAACGTTAAAGCGGTTGGCGCCATTTGTTGTAAAGGCCGGTAAACTTGTTTGTTTGCCGGGCCATACATAAAAAGAGGTGAGGAAAGTGCAAGCTCGTAAAATAGCCTTATTGTTATCAATTCTGCCCGGATTTGGCCAATTTTATAATAAGCAGTGGATTAAAGGGCTGCTGTTTCTCGGTTTTGGCATATCCTTTTTCCTGGTGTTCGGAGATCTCCTGAACATGGGCTTTTGGGGACTTGCCACACTCGGAACGGAAGTCCCGCGCGATAACTCAATTTTTCTGTTAGCAGAAGGGTTGATTGCAATCATCGTGACGATTTTTGGACTTGCTTTCTACTATGTAAATTTGCGGGATGCCTATAAAAACGGCCAGCGCCGTGACGAAAACCGGCCGATGAGCTCGCTGAAACGCGATTACCAAAACTTGATCGCACAGGGCTACCCGTATTTGATCAGCGGACCGTCGTTGTTTATCTTGATTTTTGCGGTTATTTTCCCGATTCTCTTTAGTTTTGCGCTGGCTTTTACCAACTACGATTTGTACCATTCCCCGCCGGCCAATTTAGCCGATTGGGTTGGCTTTGATACATTCGCGAAAATATTCACCGTTGATATTTGGCGCTCAACCTTTTTCAGTGTACTCGGCTGGACCGTGATCTGGACGCTTGTCGCTTCGACACTGCAAGTCGCTCTCGGCATTTTCATGGCCGTGTTGGTCAATCAAAAAGATCTTCGCTTCAAGAAGTTTTACCGCACGGTACTCGTATTGCCGTGGGCAGTTCCAGGGTTTGTCACCATTTTGATTTTTGCCGGATTGTTTAATGACAGCTTTGGTGCCATCAACAATGACATTTTGGCGATGGTTGGGATCGATGCCATTCCTTGGCTGACAGACGAAAACTGGACCAAGCTGGCATTGATCCTCATGCAGGGATGGCTTGGCTTTCCGTTTATCTTCCTGGTCACGACAGGCGTTCTTCAATCTATTCCCGATGACCTGTATGAAGCGGCGCGCATTGACGGTGCTTCGATTTTTGCGCAATTCCGCAACATCACCATGCCGATGATTTTAATTGCGACGGCACCGGTGATCATTACGCAGTATACATTCAACTTCAATAATTTCAACATCATTTACCTCTTTAATGGCGGCGGGCCATCTGTGCCAGGCTCCACTGCGGGAGGAACTGACATCCTCGTCTCCTGGATTTACAAACTGACCTTGCAGTCAAGCCAGTACTCGCTGGCAGCCGCATTAACAATCCTGTTGTCTGTCTTCGTCATCGCAATTGCGCTGTGGCAGTTCAGACGTACCGACGCATTTAAGGAGGGGGCTTGAAAATGAACCGAGCAAAATTTTTTCGTCTCCTGATTTCTCATGCGATTTTGATTTTTATGGCGATCATCATTATTTATCCGCTGCTGTGGACAGTAGGGGCCAGCTTTAACCCAGGCAACAGCTTGATCAGCACGACGATGATTCCACAAAATCCGACATTGGACCATTACCGGGAACTGTTTGCGGGAAGTGAAAGCTTGCAGTACGTCCAATGGTATTTGAATTCCTTGAAAATTAGTTTGTTTACGATGATTGGCGCGGTTATCTGTGTATCCTTTACCGCCTATGCTTTTTCACGTTTCCGTTTTAAAGGAAGACAAAATGCCTTGACGCTGTTCTTATTGCTGCAGATGATTCCTCAGTTTTCTGCCTTGATCGCCCTTTTCGTCTTGGCACAGATTCTTGGCATGATGAACAGCCACTGGCTCTTGATCCTGCTGTATATCGGCGGATTGATCCCGTTGAATACGTATTTGATGAAAGGCTATATGGATTCCATTCCGATGGACCTGGACGAAAGCGCCAAAATCGACGGTGCCAGCAACACGAGAATTTTCCTGCAAATCATCATGCCGTTATCAAAGCCGATGATCGCAGTCGTAGCGATGACCGGATTTACAGGGCCGCTTGGAGACTTTATCCTGGCGTCAACGATCCTGCGGTCACCTGAATACTACACATTGCCGATCGGCCTTTACAATTTGGTCAATGACGTCATGGGTGCGAGCTTTACGACCTTTGCCGCAGGCGCCATTTTGATCAGCATCCCGATCGCCATCATTTTCCTCCTGCTGCAAAAGAACTTTGTGTCGGGTTTGACGGCAGGCGGAACAAAAGGCTGACAGCACAAACTGCAGCAACTGGAGGGAGAACATTATGCCTACAAATGAAAAAACTTATACCACCGCGGCTCGTTTCATGCTGCACGGTGGGGACTACAACCCTGACCAATGGTTAGACCACCCGGAAATTTTAGCGGAAGACTTGAAATTGATGAAGCTTTCAGGCAGCAACACGTTCTCATTGGGCATCTTTGCCTGGAGCACGCTGGAACCGGAAGAAGGCCAGTTTCACTTTGACTGGCTGGATAGCATCATCGACAATATCGCAAGCATCGGCGGCCGCGTCATTTTGGCAACGCCGAGCGGAGCGCGTCCAGCCTGGATGTCGCAAAAATACCCAGAAGTTTTGCGGGTCAACGAGTCACGCGTTCAGCAATTGCACGGAGGGCGGCACAACCATTGCTTTAGTTCGCCGGTTTACCGCGAGAAAACAGCGAAGATGAACCGGATGCTCGCGGAACGCTACGGCAAGCACCCGGCCTTGCTCATGTGGCACATTTCCAATGAATACGGCGGCGAATGCCATTGCGACCGATGCCAGGATGCCTTCAGAAGCTGGTTGAAGGAGAAATACGCCGACGACTTGAAAGCTTTGAACGATTCCTGGTGGGGCCCGTTTTGGAGCCATACGTTCAGCGACTGGTCCCAAATCGAATCGCCATCGCCAATCGGTGAAAACATGGTGCACGGCTTGAATTTGGATTGGAAGCGTTTTGTAACAGATCAGACCATTTCTTTTTTTGAAAATGAAGTAACGGCCATTAAAGAATTGACGCCGGATATTCCGATTACGACCAATTTCATGGCAGACACGCACGATTTGATTCCTTTCCAAAGCCTGGATTACAGCAAGTTCGCCAAGCATTTGGACGTCATCAGCTGGGATGCGTATCCGGCGTGGCACAACGATTGGGAAACGACCGCCAACTTGGCAATGAAAGTCGGCTTTATCAACGATCTGTACCGCAGTTTGAAGCAGCAGCCATTTTTGCTGATGGAATCCACACCAAGCGCCGTCAACTGGCATAAAGTCAACAAAGCCAAGCGGCCAGGCATGCATCTGCTGTCTTCCATGCAAATGGTGGCACACGGCTCAGACAGCATCCTGTATTTCCAATGGCGCAAATCACGCGGCTCTTCGGAAAAATTCCACGGCGCGGTCGTCGACCATGACAACAGCGCGGAAAATCGTGTCTTTAAAGAAGTGGCAAAAGTCGGCGAGACTTTGGGCAAGCTGTCCCAAGTGGTCGGAACCCATCGCCCGGCAGACGTCGCCATTCTTTACGACTGGGAAAATAATTGGGCGCTGGACCATGCCCAGGGCTACGGAAGTGAGACAAAGTCCTACCCGCAAACTTTGCAGGAGCATTACCGGACATTCTGGGAACAGGACATCCCGGTCGATGTCATTACGAAAGAACAGGATTTTTCGGGCTATAAGTTGCTTGTCGTGCCGATGCTGTACTTGGCAAGCGAAGGAACGATTGCCCGGTTAAAGCGTTTTGCAGCAGAAGGCGGCACCGTGGTGATGACTTACATCAGCGGCATCGTCAACGAGTATGACCTAACGTATTTAGGCGGCTGGCATCAAGACCTTCAGGATGTGTTTGGCATCAATCCGGTGGAAACCGATACACTGTATCCGAATGATCGGAATGCGGTCCATTACGGAGGGCGGTCTTACGAATTGACGGACTACGCGACGGTGTTGGAAAACCGTTCAGCGGATGTCGTCGGAACGTACGAACAGGATTTTTATGCGGAAACGCCGGCGGTGACAAGCAATCGCTATGAAAAAGGGCAGGCCTATTACATTGGCGGCCGTTTGGAAGAGCAGTTCCACCGTGACTTCTATCAAGGCTTGATTCGCGACTTATCGCTCCAACCGGTATTCCCAGTTGCACACGGTCCCGGCGTTTCGGTCCAGGTGCGCCAGGATGCAGGCCAAGACTACGTATTCGTCATGAATTTCACGGAGCAGGAGCAAACTGTGTCGATCGACGCGGCCGCTAAAGACTTAGTGACCGGCGAAAGTGTGTCTGGCGAGCTGACATTGGCGAAGTATGAAGTGCGAATGTTAGTGGCAACTAGCTAGGCTGAGGGCTTTTATTACTGAAAAATAAAGACGGCTAGTAAAAAGACTGTTTGGAACGTATTTGAGCTGTATTGGAACGTAATCGAGCCACTTTGGAACCTATTTCGCGCGAAACGGAACGTATTTTGGGTTTTATAGAACGTATGTCCAATTATTTGGAAAATAATCTTGGGACAACAACTGAAATGCAGAATATAGTTTTAGAAAATCCCTTATATAAACGTCTCTGGCACCCGCTCTTCATAGGAAATCTATTGAGCGGGTGCTTTGTAATAAGTTCCAACTGTTTCTGGTTATAAAAGGGTTCTCAAAATCCTTTTTGACAATAAAACAAAGGATGTGGAAAGAAGATGACAAAGAGTGAGAAATGGAAAGCATCACTTGCGGCTGCATCTGCAGCTGTCATGGTGATTGGTTCTCTAGGTTTGAGCAATACACCAGCAATGGCCGCAGAACCAGAGCCGGTACAGGCGAATATTTTTGTTGAGCGCGTGCCTGGAATGGATGACGATTTTATTAAAGGCGTCGATGTGTCCAGCATACTTGCACTGGAAGACAGCGGCGTAAAGTTCTATAACGAAGCCGGCAAAAAGCAGGACATCTTCAAGACATTAGAGCAATCCGGCGTCAATTATGTCCGGGTGCGCATCTGGAACGATCCGTATGATGCAGAAGGAAACGGTTATGGCGGAGGCAACAACGATGTGGAAAAAGCGATTGAAATCGGCAAACGCGCCACTGCCAATGGCATGCAGGTGCTGGTGGATTTCCATTACTCCGATTTCTGGGCCGATCCTGCCAAGCAGCAGGCGCCAAAAGCTTGGGAAAACTTGAGTTTTGAAGACAAAAAAACTGCGCTCCACGACTTTACCGAAGATAGCCTTCAAGCAATGCTCGATGAAGGCATTGACGTCGGCATGGTGCAGATCGGAAACGAAACCAATGGCGCCATGGCAGGTGAAAGAGACTGGAACAACATGAGTCAGCTGTTTAACGAGGGAAGCCAGGCTGTAAGAGAGCTTGATCCGGAAATTTTGGTCGCGCTGCATTTCACCAACCCGGAAACTGCGGGAAGATATGCATCGATTGCGAAAACCCTTGAAGATAACAACGTCGACTATGATGTGTTCGCCAGCTCGTATTATCCATTCTGGCATGGCACATTAACGAATTTGTCGTCGGTCCTTAAGAACGTGGCGGATACCTACGGCAAAAAAGTCATGGTCGCGGAAACTTCATATACCCATACGGCAGAAGACGGCGATGGCCACGAAAATACAGCACCCAGAAGCACCGGCCAAACCTTAGACTATCCAATTACGGTCCAGGGGCAAGCACATGCAGTCAGGGATGTAGCGGCGGCTGTTGCAGAAACAGGCGACGCAGGCCTCGGGGTGTTTTATTGGGAACCGGCTTGGATTCCAGTAGCGCCTGACAAAAAGTTGAAGAAAAGCAAAATGCTTTGGGAAAAATACGGTTCGGGCTGGGCAACAAGCTTTGCTGCGGAATATGATCCTGAAGACGCTGGTGAATGGTACGGCGGCAGTGCTGTCGACAATCAAGCCCTGTTTGATTTTAATGGCCGTCCGTTGCCATCTTTGAATGTTTTCAAATATTTGGAGACAGGAGCAACAGCTCCATTGCAAATTGACGAGGTAAAAGATCTCACCATCTTGGCTGTTGCGGGAGATGCAATTGCGTTGCCCCGAACGGTGACTGTCACTTACAACGACAGAAGCGAAGGAGCGGCGCAAGTCACTTGGGATGAAGCAGCATTGCAGCAGGCGATCAACAGCGGCGCCGGCAGTTATGTAATTGATGGAGAACTGGAAGATGGCCGTGCGGTCAAAGCGAACCTGGAAATCGCTCCGGAAAACTTCGTGAAAAATCCGGGGTTTGAAAGCAGCGACCAGAGCATGTGGAACATCACACACCGAAACGGGGCAGTTCCTCACACGAGTTATCAGAACAAAGCATCGGATGCAAAATCCGGTAACTATTCGCTGCATTTCTACTCAGCGGATCGAGTCGATTTTCAGGCTGAACAAACCATTACCGGTTTAGAACCTGGCTATTATAAACTTTCTGCCTTTGTGCAGGGTGGAGATGCCAAGAACTCGGAAATGTACATTTACGCTGAAACGGCAGGCGAGCGTTACACCATGGACACCTCTGTAAACGGCTGGGCCAACTGGAGCCAGCCGGAACTAGACGGAATCCTTGTGGAAGATGGAACAGTGACGATTGGTGGCAGCATCAAAGCGGACGGGGGCGCCTGGGGAAGTTTGGATGACTTTTCTTTGTACCAGGTACAAGAAAACGAGGCAGCTAATCAATAACTGAAAGTCTGATGTGCAAATCCAAGAGTGGTTGTCGTCCGTGAGCGGGTTTTGCTCACGGACACAGGCAGTTTGCCTCGGCAAACTGTTTCCATTACTGAAAGTATCTTGGCTGTATTGGAACGTAATCGAGTTACTTTGGAACGTATTTCGCGCGAAACGGAACGTATTTTGGGTTCTATAGAACGTATGTCCAATTATTTGGAAAATCACGCGTCAATAAAACCGGATTTCAAGCTAATTACCCGCCTTGAACACCAGCGTTCTAGAAAAAAGCTCATTAAAAAAACCGCCAATTGGCGGTTTTTTTAATTACTTAGCGCGAACATCTTCAAAAGCATCCAGCTTTTGGACGTCCTCTGGAGAGATTGTGAACTCCAGTTGGCTGTTTTCGATGATGCGTTCTTCATTCGTTGATTTTGGAAGCGGCAATGTGCCGTGCTCCAGGCAATAACGGATGCACAGTTGAGCAGGCGTTACGCTGTATTTAGCAGCCATGTCTTTAATTTCAGGGCTGTTCAAGATCTGTCCAGTTGCCAGCGGTGAATAAGCTTCAACTACAATGTTATGCTGCTTACAGAACTCGAGCAGGCTCGCTTGGTCGCGGCCTATATAGAACGGAATCTGGTTGGCCATCGGCACGATGTCGCAAGCATCCACAAGTGCCTGGATGTCCTGTTCCGAGAAGTTGGAGACGCCGATTGCTCGGATCTTGCCGTCTTTATAAAGCTTCTCCATCGCTTTCCACGATTCAATATTGCCTTCGGTGCAGTCTTTGCCGATTTCATCCCATGGCCACGGTGCATGAATCAAATAAAGGTCCAAATAATCAACGCCTAGGTTCGAAATCGTTTCTTCAAACGCTTCAAGTGTCACGTCGTAGCCTTTGATTTGAGCCGGGAGTTTGCTGGTGATAAAGACCTTTTCCCGGGAAATATTGAAATCCTGAATCGCTTTGCCAACGTTTTCCTCGTTCTGATAAGCCAACGCCGTATCGATATGTGTATAGCCATTTTTTAAAGCAGTTGTCACTGCTGCGTAAGCTTCTTCGTTCGGAATCTGCCAAGTGCCGAATCCGATATCGGGAATTGTAACCCCATTGTGAAACGTGAAAACTTTATCGTTTGCCATAGAAAAAATTCCTCCCCTTTGCTTGTTGTCCTTCCTTATTGTACGACTTTTCTGGCAATGGGGTCCAGAATTTAGGAAGCCTCAGAGCAAAAAACTTCGAAATGCGAAACTTCCTGCAATCCCACCCGTAAATATAGAAACAAGGAAATAAAAGGAGGTGGCTGAACGTGTGGCCAACTATCGCAACTATACTGTTTCTCATCGCCATCGGATTTGCAGTCCATAAAATCTTCGTGAAAATGAAAGACAATCCTTCCACAGATCCCAGAAGCCTGATAACTTCAATCTGCTTCTTGCTGATCGGCGTGGTCAACCTAGCAGGCTATTGGCTTGGATTCCTTGGAGTAGTCTCCATGGCGCTGACCGTGGCACTGTTGATCACCGGTGCTTATTTTGCCCGCTACCTGCAAGCAGATACCACAAGACATTCATGAGAAAAAGGGAGTGTAGAGATGCCAAGCTGTGAAAACTGCGGACGAAAATGGACATGGAAAAGGATTGTGTTAAAAGCCTTAAAATTTACGAATAAAGCAAACTGTCCCCACTGTGGAAAAACACAGTACATTGTGGCTAAGTCGAGAAAGAAAACAGCCATCTTTAGCTTTCTCCCAGCTTTCATTATTATTATGTCAGCGCTGATTTTCGATTTAGATGGATGGGACCTTCTGTTGCTTACGCCGACGTTAATTTTGACGAGCCTCCTCGTGTATCCGTTCTTCATGAAACTGTCTAAAGAAAATGAGACGGGGCTGTTAAGCCGAGAAACTGCAACCAAAAAATAAGATGCAACACCAATCAAAAGAGCTTTGCGCCAAGTAAACCCAACTTGCGGCAAAGCTCTTTTTTGCCATTTTTCTTAAAAAGATTGACAACTTCATAAAAAACTTGTTACTGTGTATGTGAGTATACACAGTGGAACAGTAGAAGAGGAGTGATCATCCATGCATACATGGAAACAAGCGTATTGGCTGGCGGGTTTTGAACTAAAGGCGCGATGGAAATATTCATTGCTAATACTGGCTTTCTACACATTTTTGGGCTATATTTGCTTATTTTCGTTTGATCATTACATGGCAGACAACTTTTATGCCTTCGATTTGATTTTTTTACTGCTGTTTATTATGTTTCCGGCCTGGATGAAGCCGAAAATATTCCAGATGCAAAAAATGGACGGGGATTTATGGACCGTGCCCGCAGTGATCATGTTCCAGCAGCTGCCGGTTCCGAAAACAGTAATCGTCAAAAGCCGTTTTATCATTCATAGCGCATATTCTTTCCCATACCAGCTGATTTTATTGGCTACGCTGTCGGCCGTGTCTCCCACTTTCCGTGATATGATGACGCCCTTAAGCTTCATGGCCTTTGTCACCATTTGGCTGGCAGTCTCGGTTGCACTGGGCTTCGCCATGGCGGCAAGTGAAGCAGGCGGAACATTCGAAACGAAACTACTGGCCAAGTCGATGATTTATCTTGTGCTCGGCATTGCGGTTTTTTACACCGCTTTTCAGTGGCTGGCAGACGAAGGACTGATTTACTGGACGATTGGGCTGGCTCAAAACTGGCCGCTGCTGTCCATAGGTGTTTCCCTGCTCGCCATTTATGCGGGCTGGAATTACTGGCAAAGGGTTATGAGAAAAGATATCGAACGAGCGGATTATCTATGAAAGGAGGGCCTGGTCTTGCTGCCGATACGCTTATCCAAAGAATCACGTGAACCCATTTACCATCAGATTGAAAAGCAATTGAAGGCATTGATTGCAGGCGGCCATCTCACTGCTGGAACGCCGCTGCCTTCCATCCGGGCCCTGTCAAAAGACCTTGAAATCAGCGTCATCACGATACGTCGCGCTTATCAGGACCTCGAGGCACAAGGTTTTATCGAAACGGCCCACGGCAAAGGCACCTATGTCGCAGAAATCAAAAACGCCTTAAAGCAGGAAGTCAAAACGGCTTCGGTTTCTGAAAGCTTTGAACGGGCAATTGAGATTGCCCGCAGCTACGATTACAGCGATGAAGAAATGACAGCGATTTTCCATGCAATTCTGAAAAAACGGCAGAAAGGAGACTAACCGATGCCTTCATGGATAGCAATAAACGAACTGCAAAAAAGCATGGATGATTTTCAGCTGGGGCCGATCAGTTTGGCCATCGAGCCGGGGACCATCACTGCGCTGGTCGGCAATAATGGATCAGGAAAAAGCACCTTACTGAAACTGATCATGAATTTGGCGAACGCCGATGTAGGAAACATTGAAGTTTTTGGCAAACCCGTAGCTGGCAAGGACGAAAGCTGGAAGCAGCACCTCGCCTTTCAGCCCCAAAAGATCATCGGATGGGATGCCTATACCGGTGCGACGCTGAAAGAAATGATTTCCTCGCTATATGGCGAATGGGATGAAGCCCTGTTCGAGCGGATGGTTGGGCTGTTCGATATTCCGCTGGACAAGCGGTTCGGCAAAATGTCACAAGGCATGCAGCAGAAGCTGAGCTTGGCACTTGCATTGCCGCGAAATACCGAAGTCTTGATTCTCGATGAACCGACCGCATTTCTCGACATTCCGTCCAAACGGCATTTCATGGATTTGTTGATCGATTGGATGGACGCTAAAGAGCGAGCCGTCATCATCACCAGCCATCAAACAGACGACTTGCGCAAATTGGCGGATTATCTCTTTGTCATAAGAGACGGCCAAGCGATTGGCTGCTACGAAAAAGAAGCGCTGCTGGAAAGCTACCGGCGTTACTGGCTCGATGGGCTGCCGGAAGGCTCCGTCCCCGGAGAAGTGTCGCGAGACCGCCGCCAAGTCGTATCTAAAGATCCAGCTGCGGCAGAACATTATTTTGCGGTCCAAAACATCGCGGTAATCGATCACGCCGCACTGGATTTGGAAGAAATTATCGATCTATTGCTCAAATAACCCAATCTTGAACAAGAAAGGATGAAAGCAAATGGAGACGATGCTGACTGTAGAAAATTTAGGGAAGTCTTTCAAAGATAAAAAAATTGTATCGAATATTTCATTTGAAGTGAAAAAGGGCGAGATCATGGCGCTGCTCGGACCAAACGGAGCCGGGAAATCCACCACCATCCGCAACATCATGGGCATCATGTATCCCGATGAAGGGACCATCACTTTCCGGGACAAAGGAAAAAAAGACATTCCGCGCAATAAAATCGGCTATTTGCCGGAAGAACGCGGCTTGTACAAAAACGTCAAAGTCATGGACATCCTGCTGTATTTGGCGGAACTGAAAGACTATCCGCTGGACCGCGCGAAAGAACGGGCGCTGGAACTGTTGAAGAAATTCGATTTGGAAGGAAAAGATAAAGTCTCGGTGGAAGAATTGTCAAAAGGCATGGGGCAAAAAGTTCAGTTTATCGCTGCGATTCTTCATGAACCGGAACTCTTAATCCTGGATGAACCTTTTTCCGGCCTGGATCCCGTCAGCCAGGAATTGTTCAAAAATGAAATCCGCGGGTTAGCGGAAAACGGCACAGCGATCTTGCTGTCGTCTCACCAAATGAACCTGGTCGAAGAAATGGCCGATCGGCTGTTCCTGATCCACCGCGGCACAAAAGTGATTTACGGACCGCTGGATGACGTCAAAAAACAATACGCCAACTTCAAGTGCACCATTCACGGCGTCAATGAACAAAGTGTATTGGAGAGCCTGCCTGAAGTTGAGCGTTTGGAGCAAAATGAAGATACAGCGGTGCTGTACTTGTCGAAAGACGTGGAGCCGGCCGTGTGGCTGAAAAACTTGCCCGCCGAACTGGATGTTCAGGAACTATCCATTGACCGGATTTCCTTGCATGAAATCTTCATCGACATCGCAACAGATAAAAATCTCTTGAAGAGAGAGGAGAATTTGGATGCGTAACACGAAAAAAGTCGCCAAATGGGAAATCAAACGGAACATGAAAAACAAAACATTCCTGATTGGTTTGTTTATCTCGCCTGTTTTGTTTCTGGCATTTTACCTCATTCCCGACCTGTTCAATAACTCGGATGAGGACACGGTATCGACCACAGTATTCGTCAACGATCAGCTGGGCGTCTATGACAATCTGGAAGCGACTGCCCAACAAGCGGGAGCCGAATGGGAACTGCAGCCAACTGACATTTCGGAAGAGGAAGCTGCGGGGGCACTCGAATCTGAAGAAAACAGCGCGTATGTCTTTATCGATGAGCGCGCATTTGAAGGCAGCGTCTTGCCGGTTTACCAAAGCGAAGAAATCAGCCCCGCTTTTATAAATGAAGTGCAATTGCTGGGGGCTCCTTTGCAGGCGATGCAAATTGAAGAACTCGGATTGACGCCTGAAGAAGCAAGTGTCATTACCCAAGGCATTGTGTTTGAAGAAGCTTCGGCTAATGCAGCTGCAGAAAACGAAGCAAGTTCAGGAATGGATGAAGCCTTGCTGGAAGGCATCGTACCGGGGATATTTGCGGCAGCGGTCTTGCTGTCGATCGTTTTTACCGGCATGGCGATTTTTCAAAGTGCGTCTCAAGAGAAAAAAGACAAAATCGCAGAAATCATCTTGTCGTCCCTGACTCCGGGAGAGCTGATGCAAGGCAAGATTATCGGGTATTTTGTGCTTGGCATTATTCAGATACTGGTCTTTATTGTGCTGGTGCTGCCGGTTTTGGTCTGGAAAATCGATGTGCCGATACTTGAGTATTTATTCGTACCGGAACTGGCATTGATGCTGGTGATTGCGGTACTTGGCTACTTGTTGTTTGCCGCTCTTTTCGTCGGCATTGGGGCGACGATGGCAGACATTTCAACGGCTGGAAACTTCCAAGGGATGATCATGATGCTGCCGTTTGCAGCGCTGATCTTTGTCGGGCCGGTGTTTAATGACCCAAGCGGTATCTGGGCGCAAATCGGTTCGTATATCCCATTCACTTCGCCAGCGATTCTGATTCTCCGCTTGTCGCTCCTGGAAGAGTGGCCGTGGATCGAAATCATCATCGCACTGGCTGTCCTCATTGCCAGTGTCTGGATCTTCATGAAACTGGCCGGCAAAATATTCAAAATTGGTATTTTGATGTACGGCAAAAATGCCACACCGGGCGAAATTTGGAAATGGATCCGTGCCTAGAAAAATAAATAGCTCCAATTGAAAAAGGGCCGCTCCTGTAAATCTTAGGAGCGGCCCTTTATATATAGAAACCGTCTAGCTTGGATTCGGTTTTATTTAGAATTTCAGTTTGTTAATCTCCTGCGTCAGCCCAACAAACCGCCGGTCAAGCGCTGCATAATCTTTGTCTTTTGCAGTCATAAAGCTCAGTTTCCCGAGAACTTCCTGCCGCTCTGTTTCAAGCCGCATGAGCAACTCCGCTGTGTCATCACGTTCCGGAGCAGGGGCATCGAGCTGTTTTTCAATGCGGTGATCCGCAATGACCAACTTGCTGGTGGTCGTTTTTTCACGGAAAGCCTGGTCATGGGAAACAACCAGTATCGTGCCGGTATACTGCGCCAGCGTTTCTTCGAGCTGCTCGCGCGACGGCAAATCGAGGTGGTTGGTCGGTTCATCGAGAACCAGCGCGTCCCGTTCTTCGAGGATATAGACCATCAGCTTGCATTTGATGCGTTCGCCCATGCTCATGGCGCCGATCGGTTCTTTCCACTGTGCTGCGGTAAAGCCGAGATGCTTCATCAAGTTTTGGACTTTGCCGCGCGCTTCAAACGTCTCTTTGTAAAACAGCTCACCCGGTGTTTTCTCAAGCGGCAAGTCGAACACTTCCTGCGTCAAGTAGCCGATGCTCGCAGAAGGCGACATCCAGACGCTGCCGTCCGCTGATTCCTGGCCAAGCAGGATTTTCAGCAAGGTTGTTTTGCCGCTGCCGTTTGCGCCTTCGATGGCGACTTTCTCGCCGTGTAATATGGTAAAGTCGGCTTTTTCAAACAGCAGCTTGCCCTCAAATGCTTTCGATAGTTCCTTTACTTCGAGAAAACGCTTGCCGGTTTTATGCGTTGCGTTCATCGAAAAGTTGACTTCGTATTCAGGTTCTGGCGCTTCTGCACCAACCTTGTCCAACTCTTTTTCCAACCTCTTTTGTTTGGATTTAACTTGCTTGTCCATGCGTTTTGCTTTCATTCGGTAATATTCTTTTGCACCTTCCTGTTTGGTCGATTCGGCATGTGCTTTGTGCGACCAGGAAGTGAGCTCGTCCATCTGCGATTCGATGCGCTCGACCATTTTCTGCTGCTTGTCGTATTCGCGCTGCTGGGTCAGCCGCTTCTGTTGCCGCGCTTCCATGTAGCTCGTGTAATTGCCGCTGTGTTCAATGAGTTTCTGATTTTCAAGCGACCAAATTTTTGTCGCCACCGCATCCAAAAAGTGGCGGTTGTGCGATACCAGAATGATGGTGCCTGGATACTTCTGGATTTGTGCCTGCAACAGCTCGATGCTGCCGCTGTCCAAGTGGTTGGTCGGCTCATCCAAAAGCAGCAAGTGAGCATTCCGCGACAGACCAGCAGAAAGGCGGGCCTTCAGTTTTTCGCCGCCGCTGAGAAGTGGGAAATCGTGTTGCGGCACGTGCCATTTTTTCAGCAGCGCGCTTTCAGAAGCCGTAACGTCAGTGAAGGAGTGCGTTTCCGTTTCCTGTTCCACAAAGACGGTTTCAATATTCGGCTGAAGCCAATGGATTCCGCCTGTTGATGGCGCCAATTCATCAGCAATCAGCCGCAGCAACGTCGATTTGCCGGCGCCGTTTTTGCCGATGACACCGATGACCTCGCCTTGCTGAACGCTCGCGTTAACCTCTTCGAAAATTACCGTGTCCATCCATTCAAAACGGACATCTTGCAGTTTCAGTAGTTCTTTCATCCAATCAATCCCTTCGGTTCAGGGAGAACTAAAAAATCCTCCCAAATAAATTTGGAAGGATTAGCCGTATGGTGCCCGATCGAAATAAACCATTTGAGTACAATGGCTCGACAGTTATCAAGATGTGGGCAGACTAATCCTATTTTGCGTGAGTTGAAATTTACATTTCAGTCGCTAAAACAAGATTAGTTGCGCATTGTCCACCCATCAGCCTTTCTGTCGTTTGATAAAGCCAGTATAGCACAGGATTTACCCAGTTTGCAGCAGAAAACATAGAGAGTCCGGTGAATGCTTTTCAAAAATATGGGAAAGTATCTGTTTTGCTCTGGCAGCCAAAGGGTAACCAAGTATTGTCTATATATGTTGAATTAATGATTTTCTGCTGCTGATTTGCTCCACATCTTTTAGGAATACAGCAGTGAAATTAGAATTTTTTTGAATCTACTCCATCTCTTAGCGTTTGCCCAAAGCGGTAGAAGTGATTGGTGAAATTTAGTTTCTTTATCGCAATATAGATAATATAAAAATGCATCTAAACAAGGAGGCAATTATGGAATATATTAATTTAGGAAAATCAGGATTGCGTGTTCCAAAGTATATACTCGGAACGGTCCCATTTAGTGGAACAAACGGTTTTGAAGCAGCGGGCAACATCGACGAAAAACTGGCGCGCCGAATGGTCGACATTTCGCTAGAAGCGGGCATCAACATGTTCGATACCGCAAACCTTTATTCAGAAGGCGATGCAGAGCGCGTGTTAGGGTCAGCCATTAAAGGGCGGCGCGACGACCTGTTGCTGACATCGAAAACTGGCTTCCACATCGACGAAACCAACCCTAACGCTAGAGGAGCTTCGCGGAGCAACATCTTGACATCCATTGAAGGGTCACTTGAGCGCCTCGGCACAGATTACCTTGACGTTTATTTCGTGCACTTATGGGACGGGCAGACACCGGTTGAGGAAACAGTGGAAACGATGACCAGCCTCGTGAAATCCGGCAAGATCCGCCATTGGGGCGTTTCGAACTACAGCGGTTGGGCTTTGGCCAGAACTTTTACGGTCGCCGAGCAATCCGGCAACATTCCGCCGATCACCCAGCAGATCTATTACACACCAGAAGCGCGGGAAGCAGAATACGAATTGCTTCCAGCCGGCAGCGAACTTGGCATCGGTTCCATGATCTGGAGTCCGCTTGGCGAAGGCCTGTTGAACGGCAAAATCAGCCGCACCAAACAAGCGCCTGACAACACACGCCAAGGCGCCGGTTGGGCAGAACCGTGGGTGCAGGACCAGGAGCGGCTGTATCAGGTGATTGACGCCTTGGAAGAAGTCGCAGCCAACCACAACGCTTCGGTGCCGCAAATTGCCTACTCTTGGGTCCGTGATCGTCCGAACGTTGGACCGATCGTTATCGCTGCGCGCAATGAAGAACAACTGAAAGAAAACATCGCGTCGTTCGAAATCAAGCTTACGCAAGACGAGCATGACCTGATTGAATCGAAAGCACGTCCAGTCCCAATTTATCCAAACTGGCACCGCACCATGAGCTCATTTGACATGAGCAGTCCGTCTGAAAAGACGTATTTGGAAGGGTATAAAAAGTCGATGGGAATAGATGAATAAAAAATAATGAAGAAAACGCACCAATCCTGAGTTTTAGATGGCTTCAGGATAGGTGCGTTTTTTCTGTAGCTTTTAATTTGGTCCTGAGTGGCAGTAACTGTTTAGATTCCACTTACTGATAGGGAAAATGGTTAGATGATGGATAGGAGTAGATGTAGCCATAAAAGGTTTCAACAATGTGGATATTGTGATGGTACAAGGCTTCCACGAATTCCAACATGTTTGAATAGGTAAGTTCTTTGTCTTCCACTAACATACTCGCAGCATGAAGTGCGCGGTCGTTGTGCAAGCTCCCGGTAGTGACCCGCAGTTCGAATTTCTCGAAGGTGCCGTAATCCGCTTTGATGGAGTCCCAAATCCGTCTTTTTACGTTGAGTGGGCACGTCAAGTCATTCCACCCGCTTTTGCCGCCCGTATCGCCGCGGTCGGTGGAGACGATCCAGTCGTAGGTTTCCTTGGTGACGATTTTTGCTTCAGTTTCGTCATGCTTGACCAATACTATTCCATAAGCTTCCATGTGTACCCCCTATTTTTGCGTTTATACATGTATTGTATGCCAGTTTCGTATAAACGCAAACTCAGTAAAATAATCGCTTAAATCCTTTTGCACTCTTTGAACCACACAAAGAAAAGACTGCCGGGACGGCGCCACTTGAACATGGGGGTGTCTTCTGAATATTAGATGCAGAGCTTTATATCTCAACATCGACTTTGATAAATATCTTAGTTTCATCGGATTTTTATGCACCTGAAAATATGCATCATATCCTGCCAATAGGACAATGGAAGTCGCCGTCTAAAACTGAGCCCGGCCAAATAGGCAGGAAAGAGTGTGCTATACTTAAGGAATCTTAAAGAAAATTGGTTGGCCGAGGCAAAACTGAAGAGGATTTTTTCCGAAATCCACAAAGGAAAAATTGCAAACTTAATAGGTCTTTCAGTCGGGAGGAACGGTTCCCATACTGCCCCTCAAATTCTTGAGGATTCGTAGAAAAAGGCTAAGGCAACTTAAGAAAGCGACAGATGCCGCGTTCTCAGTTTGCCTTCTTTGTTTTGTGCATGTATTAGTTTACAATTTTTTTAAAAATTGATTTCGGCCAATAATTTTCGATTATAGAAGGGAGGTGTTTCAATGGAAAATTGGGCCCGGTTTCTTGAGGTCAACGCGCCTCGCATACTAGAGTTGACAATCGACCACGCCATTTTGGTTTCACTGGCAATTGTCGTCGCACTATTAATCGGCATTCCACTCGGCATCTACTTAACCACGAACCAATACCTTGCGGATACAGTTCTTCAAATTGCTTCTATTACATTAACGATTCCGAGCATTGCCCTTTTCGGGGTGATGATTCCGATCTTTTCGATTATTAACCAGGGCATTGGATTTGTGCCGGCTTTTGCGGCGCTGGTCCTGTATTCCCAGTTGCCAATTATCCGCAACACTTACACAGGGATCAAGAACGTCAATCCGGAAATGCGTGATGCGGCGATCGGCATGGGCATGAAAACGCATCAGCGTTTATTGCGTGTCGAAATCCCGAATGCCTTGCCAGTCATCATGGCGGGTGTCCGCACCGCGGTTGTTATGAATATCGGAATTGCGGTCATCGCTGCGTATATTGGTGCAGGCGGCCTTGGCGTCCTTATTACACAAGGCATCAGCAGAAACGACAATTACTTGATCATCAGCGGTTCCATCGCTGTAGCAATTTTGGCGATCATTGCGGATGCTATTCTTTTATTGATACAAAAACGTTATACGAAAAAAGTGTTAGCGGATTAACTGCAGAGAGGTGAGTCTATGATTTCATTTAAGCACGTAACCAAAAAGTACGGAGAAGACATCACAGCGATCGAAGATGTGGATTTCACTGTAGAAGAAGGCAAGATTGTCGTATTGCTCGGCCCTTCAGGCTGCGGGAAAACCACGCTGCTGCGAATGGTCAACCGGCTTGAGTCTATTTCAGAAGGCGAAATCATTATTAATGGGGAAAACTCCAAAGAGTTGGATCCTATTGAGTTAAGAAGAAAGATCGGCTATGTCATTCAAAGCAACGGCTTGTTCCCGAACATGACGATCGAAGAAAATGTCATGCTGGTGCCGGACCTGTTGGGGTGGAGCAAAAAAGACAAGCGCGAACGCTTCAAGTATTTGATGAAGCTCAGCGGCTTGGATGCAGAAGATTATGGAAAGCGCTTTCCGCATGAATTGTCGGGCGGTCAGCAGCAGCGCATCGGCGTGGTGCGGGCACTTGCGGCCGATCCTCCGGTTATGCTGATGGACGAACCGTTTGGTGCGCTTGATCCGATCATCCGGGAAAAGATCCAGGACGAGTTTCTGCAGATCCAGCGCGAAGTGAAAAAAACGATTCTGTTCGTCAGCCACGACATTGACGAAGCAATCAAAATGGCCGATAAAATCGTCTTGCTGCGCGACGGAAAAATCATGCAGTTTGATACGCCGTCAGAAATGCTGGCGCATCCGAACAATGAGTTTGTTTCCCAGTTTTTCGGCAAAGACCGAGCAATCAAAAGCTTGAGTTTGCACACTGTTGAAAATTTACGGGAAGTCATCGGGCTGGGTCCGGTTGATGAAACCATCCAGGATACCAAAACCATTAATGTCCATCAGGATTTGCGCAATACCTTGTCGATGTTGTTAAACCAAGAAGCGGATCAAGTGATTGTAAAAGATGATGCTGGTGAAAATATCGGGACGATCACAATCGATCTTGTCCAAAAATACTTGCATTTTGAAATAAAAGGGAAGATATCCGCCTCCCAGGAAGGGTGATCCGGTGAATCGTAAAAAATTGATAGGCAATATCGTCAGATACACACTTTATGCATTGGTCGCCGCCTTCTTTATCTGGGCGATTTCCAATAGCTATTTTGACTACATGTTCACGCAATCCGAAACATTTTTGCTGCTGCTGCGGCAGCACGTTGTACTGGTGCTGGTTTCTTCACTGCTCGCCATTTTAATCGCAGTGCCTGCCGGCATCCTCATCACCCGGCCGAAATTCAAAAAGGCGGAATGGCTGGTTTCGACCCTTGTTAATTTGGGGCAAACCATTCCGAGCTTGGCAGTTCTGGCGCTGATGATCAGTATTTTGGGCATTGGCTTTCAAACGGCTGTTTTTGCGCTGTTTATTTATTCGATCTTGCCAATTTTCAGAAACACTGTAGCTGGCATTGATTCCATCGACAAGAATATGATCGATGCAGCAAAAGGGATGGGCATGAAACCGCATCAAATTTTATTCCGCATCGAACTTCCCAATTCCGCGTACTCGATTCTTGCGGGCATCCGGACGGCTGTCGTGTTGAATATCGGGACAGCGGCGCTTGCCTACGTAGTCGGGGCAGGCGGGCTTGGCGTTTGGATATTCACCGGGATCAACTTGTTTGATAACGGCTTCCTGATTTCCGGGGCCATCCCTGTGACGTTACTGGCGATTCTGGCTGATTATATCCTGCGTAAAGTGGAATATGCCGTTGTGCCAAAAGGATCAAGGCGTATTGAAAAAGCTTAGCGAAGAGAATAGGAGGCATCAGAATTTGTGATTAAATTACTCAAACTTATCCCTCTATTGATGGTCGCTGTCATCCTGTCGGCCTGCTCGGGCTTTGGCGTGACAGGAAAAGAAGTGACGGTAGGCGGCAAAAACTTTACTGAACAATATTTATTGTCAGAGATGACCGCTTTCTTGTTAGTAGAAGAAGGATTCAAAGTAAACCAAATGAACAACCTTGGCAGCAGTGTGGTCCGATCCGCATTGGAAAATGGCCAAGTAGACTTGATGTGGGAATATACCGGGACGGCACTTATCACCTATATGGGCGAAGAATCCATCGCGGATCCCGAAGAAGCTTTCCAAAAGGTCAAAGAAATTGATGGCGAAAACGACATCCACTGGATGAACATGTCGGAAGTCAACAACACCTATGCGCTTGCCATGAGAAGCGAGCAAGCGGAAGAGCTGGGCATCGTGTCCATCAGCGACCTCGCAGCTTACATCAATGAAAATCCGGGCGAGCTGGCGATGGCGTCTGATGCCGAGTTTGCGAACCGTTCAGACGGCTTGCCGGGTGTCGAAGAAACTTATGGCTTTGAATTTGGTTCCGGCCAAGTCAGCCAAATGGATCTCGGGTTGACGCAGCGGTCGCTGGACAATGAGCAAGTTGACGTGTCCGTCGCTTTTGAAACGGACGCGACCATCAGAAGCTACGACCTGATTGTCTTGGAAGACGACGAACAATTTTTCCCGCCATACCGGGCAGCTGTCGCGATCAACCAGGAAGTGTTTGACGAATACCCGGAAATCGAAGAAATCACGGCCCGCTTAGCTGAAAGCTTAAACAGTGAAATCATGCGAGAGCTGAATTACATGGTTGATGTTGAAGGACAGAGCGTTTCCGTTGTGGCGTATGAGTGGCTTTTGGAGAATGGGTTTTTGGAAGAAGAGTAGGGCATTAAAGATTTAATATATATAAGTTGAACTACTAATCTTTCATTGTCGATATTCCGCAAAACAGCTGCGCTTTCCGCGGGCTCGCGTCCAAGCCTCCTTAGTCACTCTGTTCCCTTCGGGGTCTCGGCCGTCTCGCTTTCCCACAGGAGTCGCAGCTGTTTTGCTTCATATCGATTAGTAAGTAACAGATCTCAGCGCTGGTGCGTCCACGTAGGCGAAGGAGCGGTCGTCTTTGCTCTACTCAAAGCGACCGAAGCGGTATATAAAATGATAATTTCTAAGTTCAACTAATATAGTAACGGACGAAGAAAACGCACCAATCCTGAGCTGGAAACAGTTCTAGGATTGGTGCGTTTTTTTCGATTGAAAAGATCAAGTTGCACTAATGGAAATTTAAATCTTTTCCTCCGGTTATAAAAGTAAATTGGGTTAATTGAGATAGGGCAATGGGTATAAAAAAAGGACAATTCATTGGATTTACAGTCTTATCAATCACAATTTAATTTGGAGGACAGGCGAATGAGCAACTACGAAAAATTAGAAAAAGAACGGAAAAAAATGATTGCAAAAGAGAAAGAAAAAGAATTCGAAAAAAGACTTGGCGATAACCCAAAGGCGTTAAAGAATCAATCGAAATTTAAACAAATAGTATCGTGGATTGTTCTATTTTTTATTATTTTCTATGGTTTTGAATTTTTCCTTTTTTTGGTATCATTTTTACAATAATGAACCTATTTTTATATGAAATTTATATAGGAAAGATAATCCTTATGCCATCACGAAATTATTGGAATTGGCTTGCCAGTAAAACATAAGATTAACAACTTGTGCCTGTTTTCTAAAGACAGGTCAATTGATTAAAAATAGAGGGATGCCGTGCTAATAAGATTTTCACGTAGAATTTTTTGCCCTTTTATGCGTACTCGTTTTGTAAAAGAAGGGAAAGTACAGACAAAAAAAGAGTAGCTTTCGCCAACCTTTTTTCTTAAGCAATCGTTCTCAATTGCAGTATAGTTACCTTTTGTCTTCCATACCAACTGATGGCGACGAATTTAAATCCACATCCTTGATCCCTTCCCAAGTAAAAAAACGAACGGTCGTTGCAGTCATCCATTCTTCTTTACCCAAACCTAAAACACCTTCAGGATCGATACTAGAAGGATGATCCCGGGACATAATCATAATGGAAATTGATTGGTCATCAAGGGGCTTGCCAACAAAACCGAAGTTTGTCTTGTAAAAACTATAGAAATAAGTGGTTTCTCCCAACGTGGCATGCCGGTATTCGATTACTAAGGATTGCTGGCTATCGGGATTGACGATTGTCCTGTAATCATTATCCATTAATAAAACGATAAAACCGTGGGCCAATACTATAGGTATACCAATGAAAAGGATGGCTGTTATCCAAACATTAGAAAGTTTGGATCTAAAGACGAGGACACTAATCATAACAATGTTTAATACCAAGGGGATGACATATCCTGTTGGTTTCAAGAAGAGTAGAACATAATCTGTATAATGCAAGATAACAAGGATGAAGTCCATAATTCCCAAAGTGACGAGCATCCATTTTTCTTTTGTCATAAGATTCCACGTCCTTATGGATTTTGTAGTTTCGCCCATCGGTTCTTACCCAACTGGAGCTGTTTATTGAAGAAGTTCTGACTCGCATAATTAGTAAACCAACATCTCAGCGCTCCATGCCATTCACAGCCTTAACGTATACCACTTAGTGATAAAAATAGTGAATCGGCAGAGCCTGGGGCATCTAGGTAACCTGGGATGAAGGAAGTGATAATCAGCAATTAGTTTTTGCTTTTTAGTTCTAAAAGTATTGGAGTTATATTTAATAAAATTGATAATATTGTTAAAACCCATAAGGCCGCTGCCATGATCGGCACAACATCCAATAAGGCTGACCAGTCCTCCGCCTTTACCCAACTGGACACCATACTATAATCTGCGACAACGGTTAATGCTGTAAAGGACAATCCCATCGCCATCGCCAATTTATAATCTTTGCCTATTGCATACATAAAAAGATTGATGCAAGTTGCTGCTATTGCGACAAGCCCGAATATAAACCACATAGTTATACCTCCGTCTGCACTGGGAATTACTATTCCTTAGCTGTAGTCTGCTGTGGGATTGATACGTTTTTTATTCTTCTTAATAAACAAGCTAAATAAACCGAGTAGCATTTGAATAAAACCGAGCATTAATAATTGAACTGTTGGCAAGTACCATTCTCCGATTAAAAAGACTGGCATCGCACTGCAAACTAATAATAACCCTCCCAGTAGAATGGTGAATATAAAGACAACCCGATCTTTTTTTAGAAAGCCATAGACTGAAGCAATGGCATTTCCAATTCCAAAAATCATTATTCCGAAAACAGCTAAAGTTGCCCAACTGCCAAATGGCATTATACCTATCCACTCCTGTGGAAATGCAGTAAACACTCCCCGTTCTAAGAACATCGATGTCCCCATATAAAATGCACCTAGAGACAGTAATAAATTAAAAATGGCTAAGAAAAATCTCAATAATATCCCTCCGTTTAGCGTTGTAAAACTTATCTAATTAGCCGATATTCCCAACGATGAAAACACTCAATTAGAAGGTAATAGCCAGTTTCATCATCAAACATTATTGATCCACATTGTTCAGGGGATTCCATGACTGTGACCGGATTTTCTTCTGACTGCTTGAATCCACTTAAGTTTGGCGTTACGTGTATCCATTTTTGATCAGTATTTTTATCGTAGGAAGCAACTAAATCATAAATGACTACACCCTTAGCGCTCCTTTTTGGACCGCTTTCAAAAGCATTTGGATTTTCAGGAGTATCCGCCACTTCTACAGCAATCTTCACTGAGCTTTCTTTCCCATCCTCAAAATCTCGAATAAACCTTTGCAATTCCTTGTTCTGCGAGAGTTTTTCTTCTTCGGAAAGGCTGGAACATCCTGTTAAAATGACGGACAGAAAAAGGAGGACAACAAAAGCTTTATACATCTATACATTCTCCTTTCTTGCAAACAAGAAGTGGTTTTTGGGAAGTTATGGAATTGCTACAATGAATGACGCAACTGGAAATGCAAAAGTTCATTCTTAGTAGATATGTTTTATTTGTTTCGGAGAACAGAAGCTTCACAGTTAATTTTAGAATCATCTAATTTACCGGCATCCGCTTGAGCAAAAGGGAGGAATGGAACTTAATTGCACTAACTTCTCTGCCTCTATCGTTTTATCCTATAGCCGCTTCCAAAATCAATTGGCTACAACTAATAAATAGAGATCCTTGCGCTTGATAATACAGTACAATTTCACAATCGAACGAAGAATATACAATTGTCTCTAAAAATGCACAAAGGGAAAGTTTGCCCTTTGTGCATTTTTTATGTTATAACATGAAAGTATCGAAAATGAGGTGACGGAATGTCCGACAGCAGTTTACGGGATAAGAAAAAAATAGCGACCCGCCAGGCTTTGGCTGAAGCTGCCTTCGATTTGGCAGTGGAGCGGGGAGTGGATGGTTTTGTGGTAGAAGATATCGTCACCAAGGCCGGCTATTCGCGCCGGACGTTTGCCAATTATTTTTCATGCAAGGAAGAAGCGATTGCCAATTCTTTGACGATGAATGATTATTTGGAGCAAGACGACCAATTTTCGTTTTCTGCAAATGATTATACGCCGCTGAGCACCATTGAAATGTATATTCGGGGCAGCTTTACGATTAATAAACTAAAGCGGCTCAATTGGCTCATTTCCCTGTCCCGGAATCATCCGACACTCAAGTTGTACGTAACCGGTGCGTTAAAGGAAGTACAGGATTTTGCCAGACGCGGCATCAGTGAAGAATTTGGCAGCGAATATCCGGAAGAGTATTACCATATTCTAATCGGTGCTGTGTTCGGAGCGGTTTTGCCGGTTCTTGACGAAAGCATCGACGTGAAATTGCCGGAAAATGGAGAAGAACAGGGAACAGACAATGAGTTTAATCAATATGTTGATATTGTCTTTGCTCATTTACGAAAAGGATTTAATTAAAGAAAATAGAGAACGGAGTTGCAAACGTGTCAAAGTTTTTTTACAGCATCGGAAAAACGGCATACAGCAAGCCTTGGATTTTCATTGCCAGCTGGCTGCTCATTTTAGGAGTCATCATTACTGCCATCGTCACAAATGGTGTGAACACAAGCAGTGAAACGAGAATTGACGGAACCGCAGCGCAAGACGTGCTGGATCAGTTGGCGGAAGATTTCCCGGTCGCTTCGGGTGGTCAGGGAAGTTATATTTTTGAGGTTCCTGAAGGGGAAACGATTGATGAAGCGGCAAATGCGGGAGCTCTCGCACTGGCTGTGAACGAAATTTACGAGCTGGATCATGTGGTAAATCCGATGGGTATGCTGCAGGACGAGGAAGCAATGGCCCAGATGGAGGAAATGCAGGCCATGTTGAGCCAGCTGCAGACGCCAACAGTTGCCCACCGGCCTTTCGTAGTTCAGGAAATGCCGGTTCCAGGCGTCCAAATTTCTGAAGATGGCACCGTCGCCCTGTTCCAATTCCAGATGACAAAACAGGCGGAAGACCTGACGGAAGATGAGCGTGCTGAATTGTCAGCGGCTGCGTCTACCGTGGAAGACGATACATCTATGGAAGTCATCCCAACAGGCACGCTGCAAGGGGTGGACATCCCGATCGGCGGTACACATGAAATTATCGGACTGGCAATCGCCGCTGTGATCCTCGTTGTCACGCTCGGTTCGCTTATTGCCGCTGGTTTGCCGCTCGTCGTGGCATTGATCGGCGTCGGTGTAGGCGTCGGCGGCACGTTCGCCGTATCCAGCTTTTTTGAGATCAATAGTTTGACGCCGGTTCTGGGTCTGATGATTGGCCTGGCAGTCGGAATTGATTATGCGTTGTTCATTGTCAACAGACAGCGCAAGCTGATCATCGACCAAAAGCTGTCCGCAAAAGAAGCGGCAGCCCGTGCGCTGGGTACAGCAGGCAGTGCGGTATTTTTCGCCGCTCTGACCGTCATCATCGCACTCAGCGGCTTGCTTGTCATCGGCATTTCTTTCCTGAGCAGCATGGCGATCGTCGCTTCATTGACTGTTCTGATCGACTTGCTCGTCGCATTGACCCTTCTGCCCGCATTGCTTGGGCTGATCGGTGAACGAATCGTTTCCGTTAAGACAAGACAGAAAGAACAGGCAAAAACAGACGCCAAACCGAGCTTTGCGCATAGCTGGATCGCCGGCATTCTCAAAGCAAAATGGGTCGCAGTACTGCTTGTCATTGCAGTTCTTGGAACTCTTTCCGTTCCGGTATTGCAGATGAATCTTGGCATGCCATCTGGTGCCAGCGCCAACGAAGATACAGCTGTCAGACAAAGCTACGACATTATATCTGATAGTTTTGGCGAGGGCTATAACGGCCCGCTGCTGCTCGTTGCAGAAAACGAGGATGCGGGTCCAGTTGCTCCTGAAGAATATGTCCAGCTGCTGACGAATATCGCTCAGCTAGACGGCATTTCTGAAGTGTCCCCGGGCGGTTTTAACGAAGACGGAACCATCGCCATCGTTTCCATCATTCCAGCGAGCGGACCGACAGATGACACGACAAAAGAATTGGTGGAAAGCTTGCGCTCAGACGCGGCGACTGTCGAAGGTACCCAGCTTGAGGTTGGCGTGACCGGCTTAACTGCAGTCAATATCGACATCTCAGAGAAATTAGCGGAAGTATTCCCAATCTACATCGGAATCATCGTCATCCTGTCGCTTCTCATCCTGCTTGTTGTGTTCCGCTCAATCATCATCCCGATCAAAGCAACTGTCGGCTTCCTGCTGAGCATCATGGCCACATTTGGTGCAACTACAGCCGTGTTCCAGTGGGGCTGGTTCGGTTCGATGTTCGGAATTGATACAGGCGGTCCCTTGTTGAGCTTTATTCCGATACTGGTGACGGGAATCCTATATGGCCTCGCAATGGATTACCAGGTATTTCTTGTTTCTTCCATGCGCGAAGCTTATATTCATGGACAAAAAGGCGACCGTGCCATTGTGAATGGGTATAAGACCGCGAGCAAAGTGGTTGTTGCTGCAGCGTTGATTATGGTCTCGGTGTTCTCCGGCTTTATCTTCACGGATGACATCATGATCAAGCAGATCGGCTTTGCCTTGGCATTCGGGATTCTTGTGGATGCCTTCCTGATCCGGATGATCTTTGTGCCAGCAGTCATGTCGATGTTTGGCGACAAAATCTGGTGGCTGCCGAAATGGCTCGATAAGCTTCTGCCGGATCTGGACATCGAAGGAGAAAAACTCCTGCAGGAACTGGACAAAAAAGAAAAAGTGAAAGTGAAAAATGCAGAAGAAAATCCTGTATAACATACTCTAAGCTGCCGGGAAACTCTCGGCAGCTTTTGTTTTTCCTTATAATTCTTTTTATAAAATTTATCACAAAAGAATTTACTACCATAAATTTAATATTGGAATATACTAGTATTATTATGTTTAAAATGTTAATTTTTATAAATTAACATTTTAAAACAGCATGGAACTAGTAGAGGAGCGTCTTTAAATGAAAAAGAAAATGAAGTATCTAATCGTCCTTTTAACGGTTATTTTTATGGTGGGATGTACGGAAGTAGAAGATGCAGCAATTACAGGTACAGAAACAGATGCACAAGAAGTAACCACAGCTGAAGCAAATGAAAGCAGCGATAAAGAAGAAACGATCCCTACGGTTGTAGAGGAAGCAGTAGCAGAGGAACCAGTAGCAGAGGAACCAGCAGCCGAACCAACTGAGGAGCTACTCGCAGGATACGAGCTGATCGAAGTGGATGGGGGCGATTTGTCTGGAACGCGTGAACCGAACGTTGCTGTTAACATTGGCTTTGGAGACCGTGACTATTGGGCCTTCACGAATGAACACGGGCAGCTGGCGCGTGTCGTTGCAGACGAAATCATTGTACAGGATGACAGCACCGAACCTGTCTTATCGTCTGGCAGGTACTATCCCGATGAAGCCAAGGTGCCGGGTGTCGAAAGTGACGTATTAGATGAGGGGCATGTCCTTGCGGATTCTCTTGGAGGGGTGTCGAATGCCTATAATATTACCCCGCAAGAAAGTACGCTCAACCGCCATGGCGATCAAGCGTATATGGAAGACGTCATCCGCGACGCAGGTGGAGCCACGAATTTTGAAGCCATCATCACCTATCCGGATACGGAAACGCAGATCCCTTCCAGTTATCAATATACGTATACGGTAATGGGGAACGAAGTCGTGGATACCTTTGACAACGTGAACCCGGATGAAGTAAACGCATCCCTCGGGTTAACCGGCAGTGAGCCTACTGATTCTAGTGCAGACACAGACAGTCAGCCTGCCGAGTTACCCGCTGCAAACACAGGTGGTGATGTAGCCAGTGTCGATACGAACGGCAATGGACAGGTGACGATCAAGGAAGCCAAAGCAGCAGGTTTTAGTATGCCGATCATGAGTGATCATTGGTTATATCCGCATATGCGGGATAATGACAATGATGGGATGGTCGGGGAGTAAACCGCTCGAGCTTTGAGGCAAGATGAATGAAAGAACCATTTTCTCTTTGGACAATTTAAAGCAAGTGGCGATTTCCTTGTGGAATTCTATTTGAGTAAAGACCTCGATTCAAACGAGGTCTTTTTTTACTATAAGTAATAGAGATGAGTTTTAATGTGCAAAGGGCTAAAAATATATGTGTTCATTTATAGGAACACAAAGTAACATACCTTCTTTCCAACACGAAATAAGAGCCGAAATGATATGTTAAAATAGCCTTAACAAGTATTTCGATAAAGGAGCTTACCTATGCCCATCTATAACAAGCTAGTCCGCGATGCAATACCAGAAGTAATCGAAAAGACGGGAAAAGAATTTTCAACTCGTATTCTTGAAGAAGATGAATATGAAGCTGAAGTGAAAAAGAAATTAGGCGAAGAATTAGAAGAATACAAAGATGCAGCAACTAGTGAAGAAGCAATTGAAGAATTGGCTGACATCCTCGAACTTCTTCACGCAGCAACAAAAATCCACGGTTCTTCTTTTGAAGAGTTGGAAGGAGTCCGCCAGGCAAAAGCTGAGAAGCGCGGCGGCTTTGAAAAACGGATATTTCTAATCGAGGTTGAAGATGACTAAGCTGGAACTGGTCACTTCTCAGCTTGTTTTGCATTTGGAAAGATTATCAAAAGAAGCGGTTGAAATTCAGTGGATCACAGCATTTGCGATGAAGTCTGGCGTGAAAAAGATCATTCCTTTCCTGCAGCAGGCGGCTAGAAGAGGTGTACCGATTAAACTGCTGGTAGGCGACTATCTGTTTGTCACGCAGCCGGATGCGCTGCAATTGCTTTTGGAAGAGCTGCCTTCTGCGGAAATTCGGATTTGGAAGAGCGGGGGAACTTCCTTCCATCCGAAATCTTATTTGTTTCGGGGAACAGAAGCTTCGCAGCTAATTGTGGGATCATCTAATTTATCAGCCTCCGCATTAACCACAGGGGTGGAGTGGAACTTAATTGCGCCAACATCTGTGGACGCGGAGGTTTTTGAAGAAGCGACCGTTCAATTTCTAAAAAACTTTTATGCCGATCAAACAGTATCTTTAAATACAGAGACATTGGCAGAATATCGGTCATTACATAAAGCAGCAAATCTTAAACGGCCCATCAGCCCGGTGTGGTCGGAAGCAGAAGAAGTCGAAATGACGGTCGGGCCAACACTCCCACAGTCGCCTGAAGTAGCGGAAACTCCATTGGCTTACGGCTCAGCGATTTCCCCTAGACCTGCGCAAAGCGAGGCGCTGGAAGCCTTGGACAACGTACTGGCCGAAGATTACAGCCGAGCGATGGTGGTGCTGGCAACGGGGCTAGGAAAAACCTATTTAGCCGCTTTTTTTGCGGAGAAATTTAAACGGGTGCTATTTGTCGCACACCGGGAAGAAATTCTGACCCAGGCTGAACAATCATTCCGACACGTTCATCCGGATCGGACGAGTGCATTTTATAACGCTTCGGAGAAAAAGACGGATGCGGATTTTATATTTGCTTCGATCTACACATTGGGAAGCCAGTACCACTTGGACCAATTTGAAAAGGATGCTTTTGATTTGATTGTGGTTGATGAGTTTCATCACGCAGCCGCGCCAACGTATGAGCGATTGCTCCATCATTTTGAACCGAAGTTTTTGCTGGGCATTACCGCCACGCCTGACCGTATGGACAATAGGGACGTTTATGCGTTATGTGATGGAAACGTAGCGATCTCCATTCATTTCCTAGATGCCATAGAGCGCACTTGGCTTGCGCCGTTCAATTACTACGGCGTGTATGACGATACCGATTACTCCGCAATCCCATGGAGAGGAACCCGGTATGATGAAGGGGAATTGCTGCAAGTGCAGCTGCGGGAAGAGTTTGCGCAAAAGATCTTTGAAGAGTGGAGCCGGTACAAGCAGACGAGAACCATCGTCTTCTGCTCATCAGTCAAGCAAGCTCTGTATATGAACAACTTCTTTCAGCGCAAAGGAGTCCAATCAATTGCGCTGCATGGGGACTCTCATCCGCAAGAGCGAAAAACTGCCCGTTCCAAGCTGGATTCAGGGGAACTTGATCTCATTTTCACAGTTGATTTATTCAATGAAGGTGTGGATATTCCGAAAGTGGATACCCTTCTTTTCATTCGGCCGACCGAATCGCTGGCCGTTTATACGCAGCAAATCGGCCGCGGCCTGCGAATTGCAGAAGGAAAGTCGCATTGCGTCATCATCGATTTTATCGGCAACTACCGAAATGCTGACTTGAAACTGGCTGTTTTTAATAAAGAAGAAAGCCGGGCTTCAAGTAAACCCAGTGAACCGCTTGTGCCGGCTCTTTGTGAATTTAACCTGGACCTGCAAGTCATCAACCTGTTAGAGGAAATGCGCAGAAAAAGAGCGCCTCGAAAAGAAGCATTGGTTCTGGCTTATCAGGATTTGAAAAAGGAAATAGGAAGACGCCCGACGTATTTAGAGTTCCACCTTCACGCCAACCTCGATTCCAAAACGATAAAGCAGGAGTTTGGCAGTTACGTTGGAATGCTTGCTTTTGCGGATGAGCTGACGGAAAAAGAGCAAGACGTCTGGCTGAAGTTTAAAGGTTGGTTTTTGGAAGCTGAAAAAACCGGCATGACCAAAAGCTATAAAATGGTGGTTCTGAGTTATATGCTGTCCAAAGGGGAAAAAGGCTGGCTTGATTCGATAACACCGGTTGAAACTGCACCTTTCTTTCATCGTTATTTAACAGAAAAAGATTACCGAATGAATATAGATTTCAGCGATGTCCAAGGGAAAAAAATGCGCATGTATAACCAGGAGAAAGTGGCAGACTTGATTGCTAAGATGCCGATGGTGAAATGGAGCGGAAGTGCAAAAGGAGAACTTGTTTCTTTTGAAGAAGGGATTTTCCGCTTCAAGCTGCAGCCTGCTGGGGAAGAAAATGAGATCTTATATAAATGGACTCAAGAGATAGCTGAATATCGATTGCATGCTTATTTCGAGAGAAAAGCAGCATTTTTAACAACTCGTTGAACTATTACGTTGGTGCATAGTTATGAGGCGCACGCTTTTCTTATAACGCCAGCTACTAAACGAGATTGAAAAACTTATGACAATTCATCTATCTAACAGCAAGAACACTTTAAACCATTGGCTATTCCCCTAGCAACGCGTTATCATAAAAGCAACTGCTGCAGAAATTATGCAGTTGGTTGACCTTGGCAGCAAGCCGGTCAGCTATCAAATAGATTCAATAAATTTTCGAAGGGGGCTATCATTTGCCATACCAATTAGGGGAAAACTTTAAGCTGTTTACACTAAATTCAAATCCAGAACTGGCCCAGGAAATTGCGGACGAGCTCGGCTGTCAGCTGGGGAAAAGCTCGATCAAACACTTTAGCGATGGCGAAATTCAAATCAACATCGAGGAAAGTGTCCGGGGCAAGGAAATTTACTTGATTCAATCGACATCCCAACCGGGAAATGAGCATGTGATGGAACTGTTGATCATGATTGATGCATTGAAGCGTGCGTCTGCGGAAACCATCAACGTCGTTATGCCTTATTATGGCTATGCGCGCCAGGACCGTAAAGCGAGTTCGCGTGAACCGATTACGGCGAAACTGGTGGCCAACATGCTGGCAAAAGCAGGGGCTACGCACATCATCACCATGGACTTGCATGCTCCTCAAATTCAGGGATTCTTCAATATGCCGGTCGATCAGCTGCTTGGCGAAAAGATCCTGTCGAAGCATTTTCTGGATAAAGGATTGGAAGATGCCATTGTGGTAGCACCGGACAACGGCGGGTTGGGAAGAGCCCGTAAACTGGCGAATCATTTGGATGTTCCGATTGGCTTTATCGACAAGCGCCGGATGCAGCCGGGTGAGCCCGAGACGGTGAACATTGTTGGAGACATCAAAGGCAAAAACGTCGTCATCATCGTGGATATCATTGATACGGCAACGACGATTTCGTTGGCTGCCAACGTCTTGGTCGAAAACGGCGCGAAAGCTGTTTATGCTTGCTGCACACATGCGGTCTTATCAGGCAATGCCGTTCAGCGCATCGAAGAGTCGGCCCTTACGGAACTGGTCGTAACGAATACGATCCGTGTGCCTGAAGAAAAACAGACGCCAAAAATCACGATTCTGTCCGTCGCTCCATTATTGGCTGAAGCGATTGAGCACGTGCACAACGAAAAACCGGTCACGCCTTTGTTTGAATAAATTCTGATACGAAAAGCACCGCAGAAAATTTTCTGCGGTGCTTTTGCTGTTTAATGGCTGTGTGCCTTGTTCTGTTGCTTTTTGTGCAGTCCGTAAAAGAACGCGGCAATAACTAAAGAGGCGATAAAAGCACCAAGGGTAATGTCGCCTGGAAACAGGAACGACAAAATCAAAAAGGCTACGCCGACTACCACCATCACGATCGACAGCAACAGGTTTGCATTCAAGGAGCTTCCCTCCGTTCAGTTCTTGATTTTTGTTAAAAATCATTTGGCAAATAAAGGGCAGAATTAAAAATCTATGTCATAATAACATTATACATTAATTGAATTATTAGTAAATTAAAGGGGGGAGCACATGGATTCGAGAAAGAATGCAAAAGAAAACAGAGAACGCCTCAAACAAAATGAACTGAAACGCAATCCGGGAGGCTCTGCACGCGATGGGTTCGATAACAGCGCTGGAAACGGCAACGTCACAGACATTGCGGGCGACATGGGTTGGAAAGGCATGGTTTTATTAATTCTTGTGTTGGTTTTAGGCTATGCTATTTATCAATTCTTTTTTAATTAAAGAGGCTACCAAGGAGGATGTAGCATGTTTTGGTTGAAAGTTGGATTAGGCCTCATCATTTTATACGTATTGATTAGGTTGGTTAAATTCTTTTTGAAAAAACAATTTAACATTGAGGAAGAGAAACGGGAGTGGTTTTCTTACAACCATATCAACAAGACGCATAAGAAAGTTGATTGGTTTATCCGAACTGTTGCGCTTGTGGCACAGCTGGCATTCTTATATTGGGTTATTTTTGAGGAGTATTCCATCCTATTTATTCTCGTGCCAATGTTTCTGGTGGTAATAGCGGACTTTAGCGTTAGGGCATTCTTTGAGTGGAAATACTCGGACAACCCCAAGCAGGCGATCCTGACCGTTGGAGAAATGGTAGTTTTTGTAGCCGTGCTGGCCGTGACCTTTCAGTTTGATTTGCTTAATTTAGGATATTAGAACATGAATGAATCGTTGGGTGATCCAGAACGCCGCAATGGTTCTATTTTCGTTTTACAAACTTACTCGACCATTGACCTCACTGGGGAAGGAAGCTATACTTTCGGAATCGTTTAGTTCCATTTGAAAAAACTCAATTTCGTTCAATCCCAGCAGTTTCCTTTTTTATGTCGTCATTCTTTTCTCTCCTTTATTATCAAGAATCAATATGTTTGTTCTATTACTAAAAAACCCCGAAAACTTTTATAATCTTTCCAGGTTTCTCAGTTTTAAAAGACTAATCAAGCGGAGGCTGCCAAAGTGAAAAACTACCACGACATGCGGGCGATCCGGACGCGTCAAACTATCCGCGATGCGTTTATCGATTTGCTGGAGCATAAGCGCTATAACCAAATCACGATCAGCGAGCTGACGAAAGCGGCGCGTGTCAACCGAGTGACCTTTTATCTGCATTACAAAGACCTCGATGACTTTATTATGCAGCTGGTCGATACACTGATCGAGGAGCTTTTTCAGTTTATGGAGCCGCTGAGTGACAAGCCTTATGAGCCCGGCTTTGAACTTGAAGCATTAACGCGTCTGCTGGAATACATTGCAGAACATGAACGCATTTACCGAATGATGTTCGTTTCAAAAGGAGTCCCTTACTTCACACCACGAATGATGGGCTTTCTGCGCAACATTATGCTGACGCATCCGCGAAACGAACACGGAACGCATTTTCCGGGCGTTGAGATCGAGACAGATATCGCTTCCTAGTATGGAACTTCTGCTTTGATCGATACGATCAGCCTGTGGCTGGGTGAAGATATGCCGTATTCACCGAGTTATTTAGCCGAACAAATTGTGAAATTGAACCCTTTTCGCGCCTAAAATAATTTACAGTCTATCGGTTTCTGTCAATTAAACTACAGGATGTAACAAGCTGTTGATTGTTTAATTTTGAGTGGAAGTTAAGATGGACGTAAGAGGAGATGAGGGGGCATTATTTATGGCAAATGGACAAAAGACATACAAAGCAGGAATTTATAAAGCAGGAAATACGGTAGTCATTGAAGAGCGGCCAATACCCGAAGTGGGTGCGACAGATGTGCTGCTGCGAAACGAACGCGGTGGAATTTGCGGGACAGACATCAACATCGTCAAAGCCGGAAATGAAATGGGAATTCTGTTCGACAAGGAGTTTGGACACGAATTCGCAGGAATCGTCGAGGCGGTTGGAGCGGAAGTCAAAGGACTGACAGCAGGCATGCGCGTAGCTGTCAATCCAATTACTGCAAAACGGGCGGGCCGCCGTTATAGCTTAATGGCTGGCGGCTTTTCAGAATATGTATTGATTGAAGATGCAGCAGTAAACCATAACCTTTTTCCGTTGGGTGAAGGCGTAACCGCCAATGAAGGCGCGCTGGTCGAGCCAATGAGCGTTGGCTGCCATGGGGCTTTTTCCATCAATCCAAAGCCTGGTGAAAAAATCGTCATTCTTGGAGCAGGGCCAATCGGTCTGTCCGCTGCAGCTATGCTAATCGGTGAAGGCATTACCGATGTTGCCGTTGTTGATATGGTGGACTGGCGCTTGGCTAAAGCTGAAGAACTTGGGGCAAAGGCAATCGATACGTCGAAAATTTCACTTACAGAAGGCTTGATTGCCGTCTTTGGAACAAGGGATGCCTATGGTGAAGAAGTTCCGGACGTAGATGGTTTTGTGGATGCGGCAGGGGCAGCGCCGCTGTTCCAGCAAGTGATGGAAATCGCTAAGCCCAACGCACGCTACGCGGTTATTGCGGTCTACAAGAACGAAGTTCCGGTCAGCCTTGTTCAGGTCATGAGCAAGGAAATTCAGATTCATGGCGCTTCAGGGTACTCGACAGCAGACATCTTGCGTGTCATTGATCACCTCAATAAAAAGAAAACACCGATTGCAACCATGATCACACAAGTGTATAAGCTTTCTGATATTCAGCAGGCATTTGATACAGCGATAGAAGCGAAAGATTCGATCAAAGTGCTAGTGGATCTGACGAACGAATAACCATTTTTGCGTTATTTCACCGCGACGCGGTTGTTTTTAATAAACAGCGATCCGATCAAGCCAATAGCTGCGGCTATCAATACCGCGTAAAACGCATAATGGGTACCGAAAGCCAGAAACTCGGCGGGATTGCCTGCGCCAAAGTCAGCGATGAAGTTTTCTTGACCGGCGGTGAACAAAGTAATGGCAATTGCCGTACCAGCAGCGCCTGCCAATTGCGTGAGGGTGTTCATGGCAGCTGAGCCATCTGCGTACAATTCTGGCGGCAGTTGATTCATGGCGTGCGTCTGTGCCGGCATAATCGTCATGGAAATACCCAGGAACAAAATGCACAGAGCGGCAATAATTTGCCATACCGGAGTTGTCGCTGACAAGATCAACAAGAACACGACGGCGGCAATCGTTACGAGGGCAAAACCGGCACGGGTAAAGATGCGGGCGCCCACGCGGTCAAAGTTGGATCCAACAATTGGCGCCATGATGATATTGATCAAGTTCGCCGGCAGCATCAAGAGTCCTGCAGCAATCGACGTGTAAGCCAGTACACTCTTCAAGTAAATCGGAATCAGGATCGCCACCGAAAGAATGACGAACAAGGTTAAGAACATCAGCACGGTTCCAAGGGCGAACATCGGGTATTTGAAGACGCGCAAGTTGACCATTGGCTGCGGCATTTTCAGCTGGCGGTTGATGAACAGCAGCAAGGCGATGACACCAACAAGCAGCGGCGCCCAAACAGCCGGTTCAGTAAAGGCGGTTTCAGCCAAGGTTGCCAAGGAAAAGATAATGCCGCCAAATGCGAAGGTCGATAACAACAGCGAGATCACGTCAATTTTCGGCTTGGTAATATCCGAGACGTTTTCTGTATTCAACGCTCCGATCAGCAACAGGACATTTAACGCGACCATCATAAAGAAAATGTAATGCCAGCTGCTGGCATTGATGATCAATCCGCTTAAGGTAGGCCCAAGAGCTGGACCGGCGGTGATGACCAATCCAACGATGCCCATGACCGATCCGCGTTTTTGGATCGGGAAGATCAACAGGATGACACTGAACATTAACGGCAGGAAAATGCCGGTGCCGATTGCTTGGACCAAGCGGCCAACGAGCAACACGGAAAAACTGGGTGCCAGTGCAGCAAGCAGCGCGCCGAGTGAAGAAATGAGCAACGCAGAGACGATCAACTGGCGAGTTGTAAACCAGCGTACCAGATAAGCGGACAACGGCACCAAGATGGCCAAGACCAATAAGTAGCCGGTCGTTAGCCACTGGGCAGTTCCTGCAGTGATGTCGAAGTCTTCCATGATGTTGGTTAACGCCATGTTTAATGCGGTTTCACCAAATAAGCCGATAAACGATCCGATCATTAAAATAGCGGCCATGGTTTTTGGTTTTTTTACTTGTACATGTGAATTCATAATGCAACTTCTTTCTATCTATAGTTTTGAACTGCTGAGTTTTCAACACTCTCTAGATTCTATTTGCAACTATATCAAAAATTCTTTTAGAAATTCAATGTAATTCTTACGGACGAAAGAGCATGTAGACACAACTTCGCCATATTTTATTTTAGAAAATACCGTTGAAAGGATTGCTGCAGGCTATCCGGTTCAACAACTGGAATAAAACGGCATCTATTTGTTCTATTAGAATCGAATAAGCTTCCAGGAACATGAAAATAACCAGATACGACAAGGCTTCGTATCCACCTTCACCAGAGTGCTACCACTTTTTCGAAAAATTCAATAGCTTTATTGGGAAATGGATCAAAATTAACACAAAAGAATTAATTAGAAAAATACAATTTTACTAGAGTTTTCGTTATGTCGAGATGTAAAAACAAAATCACCTGCTTCACTTGGAATTTAATGTGACTGTAATCATATCACGAGCAATAATTTTCCCTGAGTGCCCACACTGTTGTAAGTAGAAACAGATATTGACAAAATATTATTTATCGTTAAAATTTATTTTAATGATAAATAATATTTGTGTGGTGTCCATTTGTTCAAAAATAAAAGTATACGCAATCTTTTTTTCGGAAGGCTGGTTTCGACATCTGGGGATAGTTTGTATGAAATTGCGGTGATTTGGTATGTGTTTGAGTTAAGCCAAAATGCTTTTTATACAGGAGTGGCAGCTGCCATTGTGATGATTCCCAAATGCTTTAATTTCCTCTTGGGTCCGCTGATTGAAGAAATGAACAAAGCTAAAATACTGGTGTATGCGCAGTTTTTTCAATTTTTGTTGATGCTGTCGATTCCAGTAGGCATTTGGCTGGGGTACGAGTCGGTTTTTCTCGTTCTCGGAATTATGTTTTGTATTTCGTTTCTCGAGAATTTCCAGGGAACGGCTGAAATTGCTGTTGTGCCCAAAATTGTATTGAAAGAGCAGCGGGGAAATTTCAATTCCTTGATCAGCAGTTCACAGCAAATCGTGGACATTGCCATGAAAGCCGTTTTTGCCGGGTTTATTTTAACAATTGGCGTTCAAAACATTTACTTGTTCAACGCGCTGACATTTTTAGCGGCCGCTATCTTTTTCAGTATGGTGAAAGTGAGTTCATCACCGGATGAGTTGAAACGAAAAACTGGAGACTGGGTGGAGTATAAGCACAGCTTGAAAACTGGATTCGTCTATTTTTTCAAATCGAACATTGTTTTTATTTGCCTGCCGTTTTTGATTGCCAACTTTTCTTTCGGTATGGCAGAAGCCATTCTTCCTGTCTATGCCAATGAAAGAGGGGGAGCAGAGCAATACGGCATCATCATACTGGCCATCACACTTGGCAATTTGGCGGGATCTCTACTGGTGGTGAAAGTGACGAGGTTTCCTCTTGGCGTTCTGATGATGGTGCTGCCACTGCTCTCGTTTGTGTTGTGGGCGTCTTCAATTTTTATGAGCAGCAATTGGATTTCAGCGATTTTTCTGGGGTTGGCGTTCCTGCCGTTTGGCATGATGAGCATCTTATTGATTACATTTTTGCAAACATCAATCGACGAGAACATGCTGGCCAGGGTTTCTTCAATTATTGACAGCATTATGGTATCCGCTGCAGGAACAAACTTAAACCGAACAAAAACCACTAGGCATTTTCAGGCTTAGTGGCTTTTGCGTCGGTTTCGTATGTCAGGATGGAAAAAGTATACTCCTTAGCATCTTGTTGGTCTTTTGTGGACCGGCTGCTGATGAGTCTCTCAATCTCTTCATTCACTTGCACCCATTCGTCATTGGTAAGCGAAACAGTCGCTTCTCTGTACATCGCTCGTGAATACTCCTGCTCTCCATCATTTCTCGGCCCTTCTAAATCGGCTTTCAGGACATTCATTCCTTTGTTGAAGGTCATCAAAACATGAGCCAGAAGAGAATCCGAATTCTTTCTCGCGAGTTCCCCCTCCAAGCCCATAAATTCCTCGTTGCTGAACAGGTGGCGTGATGTATAATACTTTTCAATCAAGTTGCCGATTTGTTTTTCTTCACTCACTTTAATCAGCTCGCTGCTCAAAAGTTTTTGGATCGGGTAATACAGCCGCGAAGGCTTGTCATCCAACTCGGTAGCAATCTCCTTCACCGTCTTTTGTTGAGTCTTAACAGAATAAAGAATGGCTTCTATTTTAGGGTCGGAAATCAACTTCATCAAATCAAAATTGCTGGTCATGCACTCACTCCTTTATCGGGCGTATAAATTAATTTTAACGGAATAAAAAACTTTAACAACAACTAAAAGAAAGTTTATTATGAGACTCAGAAAGCTATCTGCTCCAAAACTTTAGAGGTAATATTAATGGGTATTTTTGGTATAATGTATATAGAGCAATCACTCAGTTAAAAGAACGGAATTTTAAAAGCGGCGTAGATAATGGGCAAAATGCGAAGGGGAAGCATGAATGCAATATTTAATAGATGAAGATCATTGGGATTTAGAAGGTTATGCAGAACAAAAGGAAAAGATTTTGGGCAGGTTCAATAAAGAAACAGCAAGGTTTTTAAAAAACAACTCTTTTCATGACGGGAAAGTCGTTTCAATCAATATTTTGAATCAAGAAAACGGAGAAACAAAAGATCCCACTACCGTCAAAATGATCATCGAGCATCGCAATGAGGAATTGTATGAAGTTCAGTGGATCAATGTTAGGAAGTTTTTTATGGACTATGACATTAAACGCAATGTATATGCGAACGCACCACATAAAATCGCATTTGGCGGAAGAAGAGGATTGGATGAATGGGGCTATGATGAACTTCTCCCGTTGAGCAAGAAGAAACTCCAACATGAAATTTTATTGTTTTCGCAGACAACGATTCAAATCTATTGTTCGAACGTGAAAATCAGAAAAATAAAAGCGCTGGATGTAACTTAATGCGAACCGAGCCGTATTAAAGGGAAAGAGGTGTTGCGCGTGACAGTTTTTGCATATTCAACCATCAGGTATTTCTCGTGGTTTCTTTTTATTTTCCTATTGCACTGGACGGGTGCACTTACTATTATTACCTTGTTCATCTCTTCAGTTTTGCTGATTTGGGCAAACTATTATTTTCAAAAAACCAATCGGGAGAAAGAATTTAAAAATAAATTAATCGATGGGTTATGGCTGCCTATTTTGGTTGGAACGATGGTTTTTGTTTTAGTTGAATACACGTTTTCATAGTGACAAAGAATTGGTTGAGGTGATGGAACTTGCATATAAAAATTTTGCAGTCAGTGCTGCTAATACTGGGATTATCTTCAGGCATTTCGTGTATTTTGCTGAATATTTATTTGTTCAACAATCCCGGAATAGAGAATGCTAAATTTTTAACGCGAATTTCTTATGTCCTGCTTATTCTGCCGATTCCGATAGCATTGGGACTGGATAAGTTGCGAAGTTCCCATCGAAAACAGGGTAAAACCTATCGATCCAATTAATGCTGCGATCAAAGGTAGAACTTTAAACTCTAAAAAGAGGTGATCGATTGTTTAATGAAAAGCCGAAATGTTTGTTGTGCAATCGGGACATTGAAGGGGACGAAGTCGTGCATATCAAGATGCGCTACCCCAAGAGAAAAGGATTTACTGAAATCAAAGCTTACTTAAAAAATGAAGCCCAGTTTACTTGTAAAGAATGCTTTGAAAAAAAGCCGTCTTGAACTTTGAGGTCAACAAGAGCCAATAGAAAAGCAGCGTAGGAATTTTCCTACGCTGCTTTTTTTTAGAAATACTCAAACTTTTTTTATTCAAACTAAATTTAAAGCAATCATTAAGCAGCAGTACCAGTTTTGCAGATATCGGGGGTTTATTTCTTAGGCAGCCGGCGTTGATAGGTTTTGCGCAAGTGGTGAAGGCGATGCAGTTTTTCGAGGCCGCCTTCTTCAAGTTTTCGGCCAGTCATAATAATGAGTGTTTCCAATAAAGCGACGGGAGCGACCATCGAGTGAAAATCTGCTTGTTCGCCTCTAGCTGTATAAAGAACGTGGTCAGCCAAGTTCAGCAGTGGGGAAACCAGCATATCCGTAATGAGTAAAGACCGCATTTGGATTTCGCGGCTGTGATCAAACAAAACATCAAGTTCTGGGGAAGATCGAACAAACCCGAAAACAAGGAGGAGGTCGCGGTGATCCATGTGAATCATGTCTTCATAAAGTTCATGGCCGCTCGGCGCAAGTTCTGTTACCGACAAACCATATCTTTTTAAACGAAAACTAAGCAACTGGACTAAGCCCTTTGAAGACCCTGATCCATAAATATGGATATGCCTCGCGCTTGCCAACAAATCTACCACGTTAATCAGTTGCGCTTCATCTATATGTTTATGGGTCTCGTATAAAAAGGTGATAGCTTCTTTAAACAGAGGCTCGGTTGCGTTTACAGGTGATTTGCGGACAGCTGACTGTACTTTGCTTGCAGGAGTAACGCCGATTTCCTTTTTTAAATGAACTTTGAACTCGCGCAAGCTTTTAAAGCCGATTGCCCGCCAAAAGCGAGAAACGGTAGCGATGCTTACTCCGGTAGCCTCGCCAATCTCTTTTTCGGTCATATAGGGAATACCGTCAGATTGCTTCTGAATATAATCGGCTATTTTTTGATGTGATTTAGATAATTTCCATTTAGAAAAATCCAGGGTGCATCTCTCCTCTCAAATTATATTTTACATAAATGATAATTAATTATCAAATAAATTTAAATAATAATTTATTTACACTAAATTCATGTTGTCTTTACATTCTCCACCTATACTCAAACCAAGTTTGAAATTAGAGGAGGAGAACAATGAAGATCAATGAAGAACGGAAACTGACCCAGTCCCAGAAGATGATGGTATTCGTCTTGTCCATGGCCCTTTTTGGAATGTCAAAAATGATTACAGAGCTTTTGCCCTCAAACGAAGTCGGTCCAATTGAATTTTCTATTTCGTATTTTGCGTTTATTCCACTTATCTTGGCTGCTCTATTTCATCCGCTTTACGTGGCTTTAGGAGCCTCAGTGGGAAGCATCATTTTCGCTGGCCTCTTGATGGGGGATTTTGGCGGAGTCGGTGAAATAGAAGGCTTTATCGAACTGACACTTGCTATTTATATCGCGGGTTTACTTGTCCGCAACCCTTTAAACAAAGGCCAATTGGTTTTGGCTTCTCTAGTGGGTGTAGGAATTGATCAGTTTCTCAGCTCAGTCGTGGATATCGGAAAAGTGTGGTTTGGTGTAGAAGGCTTTGACGCAGTACCTGGGCTTCCTGAGAGTATTGTCATCCTTGAACTGGTCAGTTTTGTGAACGAAATGATCATTACGGGTGTTCTATTCGGAGTAATACCGGTGTTGCTGCTGACACCTAAGCTTTACGGGAAAATCGAACCGCTTCTTGGCATGAAACCTCGTGATGCCCGTGTTGAAGCTGGATTAACTTCATACATAACACCTGGCTTGCTTTTGGCAGTCATCACGTTGACTTTTGTAGCAATGATTGCAGAATTTATCGCTGAAATGGAAGTAAACCTGTCCTTTTGGTCACCGGTTTTTCTTAGTCAGTTTGAAGAAAGCCAGAGGTGGATTGGTTACAGTGCATATGCCATTCTTGCAGTTCTTATTGTTATCTTCATCTACCGCTTAGTGAAGCATTTCTTAAAGCGTACAAATGAAGAAGACAAGGTAGCATTATGATGGAGCGTCCATTGGTACAGATGGAAAATGTTTCTTTCCGCTATCCAGGGGCGGATAACTGGGTATTAAAGGAAGTCTCATTAAACATTGAGCGTCATGACTTTATTGCTGTAATCGGCAGCAATGGTGCAGGAAAATCGACGCTCTGCAAGGCAATAAATGGCTTGATTCCACATTACTATGTAGGGGATTTTGAAGGCGACGTTATTATTGACGGCACAAGCACACGAAACACTAGTGTAGCTTATATGTCACAGCATGTGGCCTATGTTTATCAAGATTTTGAAAATCAGCTCGTCCGTCCGACGGTCTATGAAGAAATTCTGTTTTCACCGATGAATTATGGCTTTCAGGATTATGAGGCGCGCGCGGAACGGGCAATGGCGATGCTCGATTTGACTCATTTGAAAGATAAGTATATTTGGCAGTTAAGTGGAGGCCAAAAGCACTTGATCGCATTGGCGGGAGCTCTAGCATTGGATCCACAAATTCTCATTATCGATGAGCCGGTCGCCCAACTGGATCCTGCCCATGCCAAAGAGCTTTACAAAAAGCTTAAGCACATACACGAGACAACGGATAAAACGATCATTGTCATTGAACACCATACCGAATTTATAGCAGATTACTGCAAAGATGTAATCTTAATGGATGACGGCCGTGTGGCATGGAGAAAGCCGGTTGAAGAGGCGCTGAATTGCATCGAAGAACTAACGGGGTTGAATATTTTCCCGCCACAAGTAACAATGGCGGCAAAACAAGCACAAAAAAATTGGGGGTCCGGACCATTGCCCATCACATTAGATCAAGCGGTCAAATGGTTCGGTCAGATGTCATCTCCTTCCATAACACCTAGTCCCGTCAAATCAGAAATTCCAGCGGTCGAAAAAATGCCGATTCTGTCTTTGGAACATGTAAATTATGGCTATAAACAACTCAATCGAAAAGTTAAAGTCTTGTTGGAAGACATAAATTTGAATATTTATGAAAATGAGCGCGTCGCATTGGTAGGCAGCAATGGTGCAGGGAAATCGACAATTCTTAAGTTAATTGCGCGATTGCTTAAGCCACTTGGAGGCCAAATTTCATTTGATGGCAAGTCGCTGATGAAAGCATCACCGGAAAAGGCGGCAGAACACATCAGTTATATATTTCAAAATCCAGAGGAAATGTTTATTGAAGATTCCATTGAGAGAGATGTTGCGTATTACTTAACGGCGAGAAAAGATCCTTCAGCAAAAAAAATCACCGGACAAGCATTAGAGACGTTCCGGCTGCAGCCCATTAAGGAGCGGGACGGCAGATTGCTGAGTGGGGGTCAACAGCGCAGGGCATCGCTGGCAATTGGTGTTGCCATGAAGCCAGATATTATGTTGCTGGACGAACCAACTGCAAGTCTTGATCTTGCAACTCGAAGAGAGCTTGTGCGCATGCTGCAGCATATTGAAGGTTCTGTCCGTGCCAGCATCATCGCTACACACGATATGCAGTTAGTGGCTGAATGGGCAACGCGTGTGATTGTTCTCCATGAAGGAAATATATTGGCCGATTTAACTCCACGTGAGCTTTTTAAATCGGAAGCTATATTGGAACAGGCCTCTTTAGTGCCTCCGCAAATTGTCTCGCTGTGCCATCGATTGGGTTTGCGTCCGGCAGCTCTTTCGGTCGAAGAGTTTGTACGGGTTTTAATAGGCGAGGAGGATGAAGATGAACAGCTTTCAAAAGTTCTTTCAGAAGCTTAATGTAGAGAATATAAAAATTGAATTGATGCGTACAGCTTATGGCAATCAGGACACTTTATTGGCCAGATTGGACCCGCGAATGCTGGTCATTTGGGTGCTGGTATATTCCATCATCCCTTGGCTGACACACAATATGATCATCCTGATTGGGCTCACCTGTTTTACGGCTGTTCTCGCATATATATCAAGGGTTAGTCCATTGCTCATTGTGCTGCTTATTCTTGGGGTTATTTCTCAATTCACGTACCTCATTTTTGCAGCTGTATTTCTGAGCAGCAGTTTTGGTGCATTGGCAGCCATTATTCCTGTAACATTAAAGATCACCACAGTATCACTTGCAAGTCTCGCTGTTTTTACCAGTATGGACCCAGAAAAATTCAGCGATGCACTGCACAGCTTTGGTGTGCCTGGAAAATTCAGTTTTGGTGTTTCTTACAGTTATCGCATGCTGCCCATCTTAATAGAAGAATACCAAAACATTATTCACTCCTTTCGTCTTCGGGGGAGAAGTCCAGAGAAAAAAGGATTTCTTTACAGTCGAGTGTTATTTTATTACTTAAAAATGTGCGTACTTGCCTTTTATCCGATGATGCTCAATACTGCAAAGCGCACCCGGACAACAATCGAAGCACTTGAAGTCAGGGGTTTCAGCTATGCGGCAGAGAACAAAGAAACGAAAAAAATGAAATTAGCCTACTTGAAGTATCAGCGTTCTGATTATTTATTTTTGACTTGCACATTCGCCATTACTTCGGGCATCTATATTGGCGGCAACTTATTTTCTATTTAAGAAAGGATGATCACCATGATAATGGATTTTCACACACACGTAAAACTCTCGAAAAAAACCAAATTTAGCCTCGCTTTTTTTCAGGAAATCGTATTAAATGCGAAAGAAGCCGGATTAAATGCAATCGCAATGACCGAGCATTTTAATACCGATCAATACGAGGAAATTTTTGAGGTGCTGGATGCGCACTATCCTTATACGGACGATCACTATACTGTGGATGGTCTGTACATCTTTCCTGGGATGGAAGTCGATGTAGCAAACACAGGGCATATTCTTTGCATCACTGGTAAAGAAAACTTGCTTGAGATGCGGCGGCAACTGGAAAATCATACGGATCCATCCAACTTTATCCCTTTGGAAAAGTTATTGGCACTTGGCCATTCATACGACGCGTTGTTGATTGGTGCACATCCTTTGCGTCCTTCCACTCCACTTTTTCATCATGACGCCGCGCTTTTGCAGCAATTAGATGCGTTTGATCTCAATGGAAAAGATTTGCATGAACATGGTGTCGAAGAAATGAAAGCTGCGGTGGAACAGTTTGCACAGAAATTGGACAAGCCAATTGTTTACGGCAGTGATTCACATCATCCAATTCATATTGGCATTAGCCGAAACTTCTTTCCCGAAACTTGTGAGACAGTAAAAGAACTAAAAGAACATATTCAGGAAAGGCGTTATACATCAACGGTTTCTCCAGTGCTTCACACTAAAGTTCATGCCGCTAAAGTCGTCAAAAAACAAATGAAAAAAGCCGCTATGGCTTTATGAAAAACCATCCTAAAGTTATTGAAGCATGATAATGAGGGAAATTGAATAATCGTTTTGAGATAGTTGCACCAAAAGTTAAGTGGTCGATAGACATGAGTTTGGTTTTCTGCCGAATTCATGTTTTTTTATTTGGTTTGTTCGTAATGGTTGCTTCCTGTTTCTAAAGAGAGTTATCCACACTTTTTATCCTGGTGTTATTCGGCAAGTTGCTGTTCGCAAAAAAAAAACGTGCCGAAATCAACCGAGCTAAAGCGACTATTCATCGTTTTTATTAGTATTATCTTCTATCTAATTTCTGATTTACAACTTTTTCATCTTTCCACATAACATGAGAATTGAGGACCAGAATGTAAACCGGATAAATCCACATTCCGCCCAATGCCAAAAGGCCGACTGCAGGACCCGGATCGTCTCCACCATTGGTTATGGGGAATAAGAAGGCAACTGCCAAAACAAAAAGAACAAAATAAGGGAGCCACAAAATTACGGTTATAAAGTTCATTTTTCTCTGGCCCAGCCATTTTTTCGTTAAGAAGTGGACCAAAAGCGTTCCTCCTATAAATGTGGCAAGCAAAGCTACATTGGTCCAAATGTTTACCGTATCAAGGCTCCACTTTGTCAATCTGCTAATTCGGTAAACATTCAACAGGAGTTCGAAGGGAACAAATACAATAAGCGCGTACAGCATGCTGATTCCATTCAACTTTAAGAAATAGTTTATTTTGATCAACCCCCAACTATGTCTTTTTTTGCTTAACCAGCTCCCATAGTCAGTCAAAGCAAAACGGTTAGGTCATGAGAGGGACGAGTATCCATTCGATGCCCCATTTTAAGGCATACATAAAAACGGTGACAATTAATGCTCCTGCTACGAAATAACAGACCCACTTCAAAATATCTAAAAAAGCTCCAGCTAAATCGCTCATGAAATTTTCCATAAATATGCCTCCAATGGTTTTAGTATTTGTGCAGTGCTTCATCTTTTTCACAGAGGAAATATGACGCGAATTCTTCTTGGATAAACTTAGAAAATAATGGGATTTTGTATTAATAATATACCACTATTTTAACGGTGTAACGGTGTCTACACTATTCGTGCTTTCGTAATGGTTTACCATTTTATTGGATAATCTCTTTTATCCTAAAAAAATTAGGGTATTTGGAAGATAGAAGAAAGAATTTTTACCTGGAGGTTTCTAAATGCCGAAATGCCAAAGTTGTGGACATCGCTGGAGTTTGAAAAATACCGGCAAAATAGCTTTTAAGTTTAGAGGGAATAATGGGAGAGCGTGCGCACGGTGCGGAAATACCCAGTACTTATCTAAAAAGTCGGTAAGCCGAATGGGCATCGCGGGCATAGTTGTAATAGTCCTGATGGTGTTGATTCGTCCTTTACTGCCGCCGGACTTTTTGAGTGCGATGGCTCTCGCTGTGCCGTTTGCCGTAGTGTTGATAGTGGTTGACCTTTTTTTGATGGAACTGTCCAGTGTGCAGCCAGCGCAAAGGAGGCAGTAATATGATGGCCAAACTAAAGATTGTTTTCCCATTTTTTATTCTGATTGGAGCTGTTCTCTTACTTGCTGAAGTCGATCAAACATTCAACTTATACAATGTTCCTTATGTACTGATCATTGTCGGTTCCATTGGGGTAGTCCTTTCGTTGATCTCCACCAATACAGAATCGAGTTTTTTCTGCAGAATTGGACTTCATAAGTATCAGCGGATTAGGCAAGACAGCGAGGTGCTGGCACTCTATGTCTATCGATGCGAAAGTGCGGCAAGCGAAAAAAGGCGTTTTCTGTCATTTAGTATAGTGAGTGAAAGATTAAAGTACCCATCTATGTTACCAAATATACAAAAGTGAAAATGAGCGTTCGTAAAGTGTTTAGCCACCTTACGAACGCTCATTTTATTATAGATATAGTGCATCTTTTATTTAGATTAAGAAGAAGGCAACAAACCTTAGTTCATTGTCTTGTTCTTAACCAAATCTGCAATTGTCGTATTTCGTAACTCTTCTTCCATCTTCTGTTCAGCTGAAACCATAACTTGCTCAATCGGACAGCCTGGACCGTGTCCAAAATGGCAGTCGAATAAAGAGGGTTTGCCTTCAATCGCTTGTATAATATCTAAGAAAGAAATAGATTCCCAATTATAAGGCAAGGAATAGCCGCCTTTCACGCCGGAAATTGAAGAAATCATGCCTTCTTTCACGAGTTTCGTTAAAATTTTGGAAAGGTATGTTGGAGAGACATGTTGTTGTTCCGCAAGTTGTTGAACACCAACCGGTTTGTTCGTAGACGATGATCGGGCCAGATGCAGCATTGTATGAAGAGCATAATTTGTGCCTCTTGAAAATTTCATGATTGTTCTCCTCCATTCAAAGACTTGCAAGGTATATAATATCCCGGTTAAAAGAAGCTGTCAATTATCTTCAATCAGCTCTTAAAAATCAAAAACCCTCAGTGGATCACTTATAAAGTGATCCACCGAGGGTCAGTTTAGTCATGCATGGCTCTTACGTAGCCAATCTTTTCGCCATGTAAATTTCGTTGTGCAGATTGTTATCGATAATCAGGGATTCTGTACGAATGCCTTCAGTTTGATATTTGTGTTTTTTGAAAAACTGCCGAGCTGCGGTGTTTGTCTCCAAAACTGTAAGTTCGAAGCGGCTGATTGCATTTTCGACTGCCCAGTCCTCTGCTTTTTGAAGAAGGGAAGAGGCGATTCCTTTGCCCTGTGCATCCGCTTGAACGGCAAGGAACAGATCGGCGCGATGCGTTGCCCGTTTGGCATCATTTCCATTGATCATCAAGTAACCGACATGCTGTCCATTTAAAATAGCCAGGAAGATAATTGAGTGACCACTTTGGTTCCATTCAATAATTTGCTTTCTCACTTTTTGGGTAGACAGCTCTCGTTCGGCTTTTCCGTACAATAAAAATTTCGACTCGCCCTCAGCTTTTTTCTGCAAATCAGCAAGAAAGCGAGCATCGCCATGGCCGGCAGAGCGTATCAGTAAAACATCCTCATTGCTTTTCTCGCTCGCTTCTTCATCAAGCGGTTCTACTCTTTCGAAAGTAACATATCGGTTTGGTTCAACGTGCTGGACAGCATAGCCTGCATCTGACCATGCTTGAAAATGCCTTGCAGGTGCTTTTTTCTTTTTCCACCAACTTTGATTTAAGTAGGCGCTATGAGGAAGGTCGTGCCCCATAATTTTCTCGATTTCAGTAAAGTGTAAGGTAACCGTCGTATTTGTTGATTTCATAAAATAATCGGCCAGCGGGATATATTTTTTTTCTAATAACATTTCCATTAAGTAGCATTCCTTCCTAATAACATAATTTTTGAGAAAAAAGTTTACTATTCAACCGTGCTTTTTACTTAAACAGCAGAAGCAATGGTTTTCTTTTAAGTACAAGAGGCAACTCATTATTTTTAATAAAAATAGCCTGTCGTCAATTTCGACATATGTTGTGCAATCCATCAAAAATCAGCAATAGGTACCTCGGATAAATTAGGTCTTTAAACCTGTGTTTTCAGCTAATTTACAATGAGGAATAATTAGCATAGAACTTATATACCCGATTTTCTATTATATACCCATTATTAATAAAAAATGAAATTTTAGACACTAAAATTTATAATTTGGAATGAATTAGTGAAATGGAATTGGTCATGTAGGTATTTTTAGAAGAAGTTGAAATAGCGTCGGTTGTTACAGGGGAGTTTGAGGTGAATTTGACAGGTCGGCTTGTAATGCAGAACAGTTGATATAAAAACTCCCAAAAAGGAGAAGAGCAGCGCAATGGGATTGCCAGGCTCAAACTCTTTTGTTGTTACTCATAGATTGAATATGGATTGAACTACTGCAGATCTTCCAGGAAACCAACCAATATGTCCGTGAACTCTCTCGGCTTATCGTAATGGATGCCATGGCTGGGGGTATCTACGTTAATCCTTTTTCCATGCTTTAATAAACCGGTCACTCGATCAGCATCCTCATCGGAACATGCAGCAAGCAGCATCTTGCCTTCATAAGCGGTGTTTGCTTTTATGAATACGGTTGGGCTTTCAATCTTGGACAACACCTCTGCCTGCTGATAATTCTCAAACCATGAGTTATCGTAAAAGCTTTCGCTAAATCTGCGGTCGAATGGATAAGTTGCCGCTTCGAACAGCCGATTGATTTGCGGGGGCAAATAAACCAAGTGGACAGGCTTATTCGGGTATTTTTCGTGATAGGCTATGGCGTCTGTTGAAAGTTTGTTCCATAGAAAATCTCCAAATATTTTTTTCCAGTAACTGTGCTTCAAAGAGTAGGCAAAGTAGTTTTTTTCTTCTTGTTGATGTTTGAAGTTTTCATACATTTGGAATTCATAGACCCATACGTAAGTGTTTTTCCGTCTCTGTAGTTCCGTTGAGAAAAATGGAGAATCTTCTATGACCGTACCGAGAACCAGCTCCGGTCGATGTGCCGCGATCCATGCCGCAATCATTCCACCTGAAGAATGGCCGGACAATACGGTTTTTTCGCCGATTGCCACTTCAATAAATTCACTGAAATCTTTTGCCATCGCTTTCGCTGTATACTTTTCAGGTTTCCAGTCGGATTCGCCGTGCCCGTGACAGTCTATGGCGTATACATGATAATGCTTGGCTAGCTCAGGCAACACTTTTGAATAATCTTCCCAAGTTACAGCTTGCCCATGAATCAGCAAGAGTGGTGTTTTCCCATTGCTTGGCCCTTCACCATAGTTCAATAACGTACCATCCTCTACTATCAACTGCTTTTCAGTAAATCCTGAACTGTACATCTTTTCTAAGGGTTTATTCATATACGTGATATTTTTATAAAAATAAGAACCCGCTGCTGCCAGTGCAAGAAGTGAAATAATCTTTATTCGCATGTATTTTCCCTCTTTCTGCTTTCAGCATTTTTACTGAATAAAAGAAATCAAGCACTTGGCGTAAGGGTTCTTAAACTAAAACAGTGAGCATTAAATATTTCGATTCAACATGCGCAAGCCGTTTAAAATAACCAAAATTGTGCTGCCTTCATGTCCAATGACCCCAACAGGGATCGTAATCGACTGCATAAAATTCAATACGAGCAGAATGATGATGACCCCGACAGAAAAATACATATTTTGCTTAATGATTTTCTGCATTTTGCGGGCCAGCCTGATGGAATAAGCAATACGGGATAAATCATTTTTCATCAAAATCACATCAGCGGTCTCCAGTGCCACGTCTGTTCCTTCGCCCATGGCAATGCCGGTCGTGGCAATGGCCAGCGCAGGGGCATCGTTAATGCCGTCGCCAGTCATGGCAACATATTGGTATTTATCAAGCAAAATTTTCAGTTCTGCCACTTTGTCTTCTGGCATGCAGTTTCCGATGAACGCGTCCACGCCGCTTTCTGCAGCTATGACTTTTGCGGTCTTTGCGTTGTCGCCCGTTAGCATGATGCAATGGATGCCCATGCGCTGCAGTTCCTGAATGGTGTTTTTAGTGTTTTCCCGGACGGTATCTTTTAGGGCAATGGCCGCGGCGATTCCGTTGCTGTCCCGAACGAAAGTAACGGTTTTTCCTTCATTTGCCAATCGGCTCAGCAGGCCATTTTGAAAAGTTTCTGCAGCAGCCTCGGTAACAAAAGCCGGATTTCCGATGCGGATTTCCTTTCCTTGGACCGTGGATTTTAAGCCATTGCCCGGAACGTCGATAATTTGAAGATTCGGCAGCGGAACAATGCCTTTTGCTTTGATGAATTCCGTGATGGCTTTGGCAAGCGGGTGATTGGACTGCAGCTCTATCCCGGCAATGATTTCCATCATTTCGTTCGGATCTAGTCCATCCCGCAGCACAAAATCGGTAACTTGAGGCTTTCCTCGTGTTAAGGTCCCGGTTTTATCCAAGGCAATTGCCCGGATGGTACTCAGGTTTTCCAAGTGGGCGCCGCCTTTGAAAATGATGCCGCTTTTTGCGCCATTCGAAATCGCAGCAAGGGTGGCGGGCATAATGGATGCCACAAGAGCGCAGGGAGAGGCGACAACAAGCAGGAGAATGGCCCGGTAGAACGTCGTGTTCCAATCCCAGTCGAACAGGTAATGAGGAAGAAACAGCATGAAAACAAAGACAACCAAGACCACTTTTACGTATTGGCCTTCGAAATGCTCCACAAATTGCTGGGAAGGAGGCTTCTCACTTTGTGCTGTTTGGACAAGGTCGATAATTTTTTGGACCAGTGTGTCAGAGTTCGGCTTGGTCATTTCCATGGTGATGGTTCCACTCAAGTTTACGGTAGAAGCAAACAAATTATCTGCAGCATTTTTGGAAACCGGAACTGATTCCCCGCTTATTGTTGATTCATCGACAACGGTATGACCATCAACGATGACGCCGTCAACAGGCACCCGTTCCCCAGGCTTTACAAGCAGCACGCTGCCAACTTGCAATGAAGAAACGGCCACACGGGTAGTTGCTTCGTTTTTAACAAGCCACGCTTCTTCGGGTTGTATTTCCATCAATGCGGATACTTCTTTTCGGCTTTTATCCATCGTATAAGTTTCCAATGCCCCGCTCAGTGAAAAGATGAAGATCAAAATCGCGCCTTCAGTCCAGTAGCCAATAATCGAAGCACCGATCGCCGCGAGAATCATCAGCAATTCCACATTGGGCTTGCGCGTTTCAATGGTCTTTTGGATGCCGTATTTCGCTTTTGCGTAGCCTCCGATTAAGAAAGCAGACAGGTAGGTAATGACCGATAAGCTTTCCAGTGATTGGGTTTCGAAAATGTAAGCAAGAACAATTAATATTCCAGAAGCAATCGCCGCAATGAGTTCAATATAAGCTTTCCATTTTTTCTTCAATCCAGCTTCCTTCGCCAACTCAAGGACCCCCACGGTCGTATTTAAAAAATTTGTAGACCTACTTTCACCTGAAGTATGCTCTCCTTATCTAGAGTTTGTCAACGTTTCAAAAAGGTGATGATTTGTGTGAAATGTCACAACCCAACTCAATTGATTGGCATAGAATAATGATGGGGATCGTACGCGTTTTATCTGTGCCGAACGACCGAAAATTCCCTCCCGGTATCGGTAATTTTCATTGAAAACATTGTGCGTTCAGGTGGTCTACAATCCATCAGTGTGACAAAGTTCAATATATACCTAAACTATGTTCTTGATAAAAAAATGATTAAGTAGTTATTATTTGATTATTATGATAAATTAACTTTTATAAAAATGTCAATAAACAGACAACTGAAATAATTTGCGACATCCCGCCGGTCAAAAGTTTTTGTCCAATTTAAGAGAAGGAGATGGAAAGTCATGTTTTCATTGCCATTGCACCCCGTACTGGTCCATTTTCCGATTGCTTTGATCAGTTTGGGGATCGTGACGCAGTTTCTTGCTTTGTGGAAACGGGATTTTTTTGAAAAAGTTACACTGCTGCTATTGTCTACTGGATTTATAATGGGGGTTTTTTCTTATTTAACTGGTGAAGCGGCAGAGGAGTTTGCTGAAAATGCATGGGGGGAAGGGATAGAAACTTACCTGGAGCCGCATGAATCTTACGCGTTAGCAACATTAATCATTATTGGAGTTGTTCTCGTGTTAAAGGTCATTAACCACTATAAGAAAATTCCTTTTAGCTTGTCGGTTATACTCATCCTCTGCATAGCTGGTGCATTCACGATAACGTTAACAGGGCATTACGGAGGAAAAATGGTTTACGATCAAGATTCAACCAACTTGCAAATAAACGGCCGTGAAAATCAGGAAGATGATGATTCGTTCAATTGAAATTCCGGAGGGAAAAACAAGCTGGAGATTCGGCTTGTTTTTTGTGGAGCCGTAAATGGGCATCAACAGAAAATACGTTTGGATTGTTGAGGAGAAGAGCAATATGGAAAAGAAAAAACAGGTAGTTTTTACATTTACGTGATCCTTGGTTCAATGGGCATGCTTCTTTTAGCAATTGGACTTCTTGAATACATATCGCTTATCGGCAGCACGAACACCACGGGCTTTCTTTTTACTTTTGCTGGTTTTATATTCCTGGTTCAGTACATCTATTATTTAGAAAAACAGTCCGGTATGAGCAATGGCGCAATTTGGATGCAATCGGCAGTACTGGCTTCTGCGCTACTTATTTTCACATACATCTTTTACTAAAATTTAAATGCAGGTGATTCATAATGTCGCCATGCTCGAACTTTAAATGGATCTTGAAAGCAATTGGTCAAAGCAACCGGTGAGGGGTCTCTCCAGCAAACGAACATCGTCCATAGATTTGTTGTGGAGTTGCTTAATGTCGTAAAGGCTGTCCATACGATTAGTGATGCACTGATCGGTCCATTCTTTGCTGGTGCCGCATTTGTAAGAAAACCAATAAATCTTGCTTGCCATTCTTTTCATCCTTTCTATTAGGGACCCCGGGTTTTGGTGAATGTAATCTTATTTTAATTTGGTTAAGTTGGTAAGGTTTTTTAAAATAGAGCTCTTAGCTGATTTTATGGACCGACATCCGATACTCCGCGATTTTCCTTGCGGAGTTTTTTATTTTCTTAAATAATGTTAGAAGAAAGTTACGCAAAACTACCTTTTTCTTCTGAAGATTGCACTGTAAGAGACCCCCCAAATTATTTCTTCATCCAGGACTATATATATACAGCCCTAAAACCTATATAATAAGATATGTTAATTTATTAAAAAAATAAAAGTTATAATACAAATTTTGTATTTTCTATCCAAAAATATTTCTTTTCATTGTCAAAGGAGTTTCCCGTATGAAACGATTATTTACCGCACAAAAAGTGAACTTGGCAACGTTGTTATCCCTTCTGGTATCTACTTCTGTTATTTTTACTTTGTTGATTCTCACGATTTCAACCCATCACTCGAATAAGGAATCCTTAATAGAGACTTACTTAACTCTGAACTCTTCCAAGGCTGAAAAAATGAGCCATTCTGTTGAGTCATTGTTTGTCTCGATGAGAACCAATTTGGAGACTACTGTGGATTTTCTTGAAGCGCACGAAGAAATGAGTGACCAGGAAATTCAAGAGCAACTAGAGCTTTTGCGCGTAAGCAGCGGTTATTTTAACTCTTTTTCGTGGGTGGATGAAACAGGTCTTGTCCGCGTTATTAGCCCCGTTAGCATTGGGCTGAAGGGGGAAAGAATAACATCAGGCATCACCAAAGAGGTGTTGGACTTAAAAGAGCCGACGTTGACGCCCCCCTATATTGGTCCATCAAGCCGTCTGCTGATTTTGATGACTCAGCCTATTTATGCGAGCGATGGAAGCTATAGAGGAATGATTGGCGGGAGTATATATCTTCAAGAACCAAACGTCTTAAATGATTTGCTTGGAAATGATGAGATTGAAAAAAACGGCTCTCATTATTTTGTTGTGGGGCCTCAAGGAACCATGCTCTACCATCCGGAAAAGCGTTTAATTGGGGAAAGTGCCAATGAGGATGCTGTTGTCCGCAAGTTAACACAGGGAAAGAGCGGCATGGAGCTTTTTACAAATCACATCGGAATTCCGATGCTCGCGGCCTATAGTTATGTGCCCGAGGCCGATTGGGGAATTGTGCAGCAAACGCCTTATTCATTTGTTGAAGGGGTGTTGGCAGACCAACTCAAAGATTTGTTGATCAATATGCTGCTTCCATTTTTGCTATTGCTGCTTTTATCGATTTTTATTGCCCGTAAATTAGCAGCACCCTTTATTCGTTTAGGCAACCTGGTCAATCGCTTAGCGGAAGGGAAACCGGTAGCTGAACCGTTAAAGGAGGCGCTGATGGAGCCTCATTGGAACCGGGAGGCTGACTTATTGACCAGAAGTGTCGGCATCGCTTTTGAAATACTGGAACGCAACAATCAGCAGCTCAGTCAGTCTGCATCAACTGATGCACTGACCGGCCTGCAGAACCGAAGAAAAATGGATGAAGTTTTGAATGCCTGGTCACGTGAAAATCGCCTGTTTTCCTTGCTGGTGTTGGACATTGATCACTTTAAATCGATCAATGACACATTTGGGCATCACGCTGGAGACGAAACATTAAAACAATTGGCTGAGACCATTCAAAATGTTACCCGGAATAACGATTTCTGCTTCAGGTACGGTGGTGAAGAGTTTGTCTTGCTGCTGGCTGACACAGACACACCGGGTGCTTTTAACCTCGCTGAAAAAATTCGCGAAAAAGTCGAAAAGACAAGCATGATTCCTGGGAGAACAATCACGGTTTCAATCGGTGTTTCAGAATTCCCTAAGCATACCGATTCAGCGGATGAACTTTTCAAGTTAGCGGATAAAGCACTGTATGAGTCAAAGTTTGAAGGAAGAAATCGAACTACGGTATACTCTAACTAACAAAATGGAGCTGGCATAGGTTGATTCGAATTGCCAGATGGTATGTTAGGGGGAATGAAAATGCAGGAGGAAGCTGGACTGCCATTGTTTCAAAGTCATGAGGCGGCAATCCAATATTTTGAAGAAAGTTACGGAGAAAAGTTCGTCTTTGAAGAGTCTTTGGATACCGAAGAGGGGTTTTGTTCTTTTTACCGATTGATTACAGATGAAGAGGCCTATATAAAAGGAATATCGGATTTGAATTCTACCGGGCATGTGAGAATGAGTTTTTTGGAAAGTTATCAACCGATTCAAATTATGCAAGATGGCCATGTGCACATTGGTCGTGATGAGAAAAAAAGCTGAATTTCGTTCAAACTAAACAAATAAAGGACAACGAAATGTATGTACATTTCGTTGTCCTTTATTTGTATGGGGACTTGGAGTTGGACGTTCTTCTGCTGACTTTTTTCAACTTTCATTTTCGATAGCTTGTGCTTTTTTACTGGGGTTCTTGATTCGCCAAAGTGAAAATAGGGTTAATAGAATATAGGCCACAGTGATAATAATGAAGAAATTTCGATTTTGGGAATAGGATAAGATATCTCCAGTAAACAGGACGATAAAGTAAACGGTCCACATCCCTGCGATTCTGAGCAGCTGATTAGTAAGGTTCGACCTAAACATTCCAATGTTCCTCCTGCTAAAAAATATATTTGAATCTAGTACATATACTGTTTTTTTCAAGTAAAGTTTCGTTTTAGATGCATTTTGTGCAGGGATTTCTTGTACTTACTGGATCAGGGATTAGGCATAGAGTCGCAAGGGAAGAGGTAGGAATAGAGGCAACTAACAAACGGGGGTCATAGTGATGGGATCAAAAGCAAAGTACATTTTGTTGTTCCTTCTGGGATTTATTGTTTACTTTGTCGTGGCAACTTTAGTAACGCTTTAAGTGGATAGATGTTCCGCGCTAAAAGACTTGGAGGGATTCTAAATGATCAAATTCATACTGATGTTCATGGGCGTTTGGCTGGTGGCAGTCCCGATTTTTCTACTGTTTGGAGCTAATTCGCGAGACATTATTACTATCTTTATTGCTAGTGTATTGGCAAATGTTATTTTGCTGATTTATACAACTGTCCGGAAGAGAGAGGTTATACAATAAAAAAGAAAGTGGTCCGCGGAAGACGCAAATGTACAATGAAAGCCACCTGGAAATCAAATTATTGTTACTTTACAATAAAAGGGTTGTTTTTTGATGAAGAGGGTAAACTAATAGATATAGACGAAATGTACTACTGAATGGGGGCATATTTATGACGCACGTACTCGATATTTACGAAGTTCTTGAAATCAACGAATTGCTTTCCTTTAAAAAATCCTCCCTTACCAAAAGTGAACTGTTTCTTGAAACAGTAAAAAACCATGAACGCGTTTGGTTTTTAGAAGACGATATTAAATTATCGACTCAAGAAATTATTGATTTGAAAGATCTACTGCTTTTCTCAGCTAATTAAAGCTGTGATTAAACAAATAGATTCCTTCCCGTTTTGAAGAGATGTGATGATTATATGGTTTGTATTTAGCTGGTCAATCGACAAAGCATGCGCTGTAAGCGAATGTTTTACGTGATTGATTTTTTTTATGCGCTCAATTTGTCTTTTTTCTCAAATTAGCAGCAGGAGCTGCATTAGAAAGAATTCCACAGCACACGCCAAAGGCTCTGACAATTGGTTTTGACAGAGCCTTTTTCATTTAGTTTTACACGCCTTAAGTAGTACGCTACACGCCAACTCCTATTAGTGAACTCAGCTTAGTTTCAAAGAACCCTTTCGAGTGGGTCTTTTCCATGCAATTCCAGTCTTCAGCAATTCCTCAAAATCAACTGCAGAAACAGGTTTGGAAAAGAGGTAACCCTGGCCGATTGTACAGCCATTTTCTTGCAGGAATTGCAGTTGCTCTTGCGTTTCGATTCCTTCCGCCACGATGGTAAGGTTTAAGTTTAGCCCGAGTTCAATAATTGCTTTGACCATCGTGTACGGAGCTTGTTTTCCGACTTCATCAATAAAAGACTTATCGACTTTCAGAATATCAATAGGCAGCTTTTGCAAAACATGCAAAGACGAATAGCCGGTTCCAAAATCGTCAATAGAGGTCTTGACGCCCATTTTCTTCAATCGATTTAATAAATCGATGCTCTCTTGAATGTTCTGCATGATGCTTTCAGTAATTTCCAATTCAAGAAAATGAGCTTCCAATTTCGACTCCTTTAATGCCTTCTCAACTGTTTTTAAAAACTTGCCATTTTGGAATTGCGATACGGACACGTTGACGGAAACGCTGACGGCTGGCAGCCCTTGTTCCTGCCAGCGTTTATTCTGATAACATGCAGTTCGCAGCACCCATTCCCCAATAGAGATGATGTGTCCGGTTTCCTCCGCAAGCGGAATAAATTCTGCTGGAGAGATCCAGCCCAGTTCGGGGTGATTCCACCGCAGCAAGGCTTCCATACCGGTTATTGTCCCATCCTTCAGGTCAATTTTTGGTTGATAAGCAAGGCTCAATTGATTGTCTGCAATTGCGTGCTGCAGATGTTTTTCAAGTGCCGTTTTCCGTGTGAGCTGGCTTTGCAACTCCGTGCTATAAAAGCTGTATTCATTTTCGCCTCTTCTTTTAGAAAGGTACATTGCGGCATCGGCATTCTTTAACAGGTCCTCGCCGGAATTTCCGTGATCAGGATACATGCTAATGCCTATGCTTAGAGACAGGGTAATCTCATAAGCCAGGTCCTGGAACGATTTCTGAAAGCTTCCCAAAATTCCCACAGCAAAAAATACGGCATCCATTTTGTTTGAACCAGAAAGGGTAATGACAAATTCGTCTCCTTCCAATCTATACAATCGGATTTTGGCATTCTCAAATTCTTTCAGTCTTTTCGCAGTTTCTGCCAAAATTTTGTCTCCAACATGATGTCCAAAAGCATCATTAACTGCTTTAAAGCGGTTAATATCAATTAGCAGCAAAGCAAAAGGCTGATCCTTGCTTTTACGCATCAATGTAGTTAAGTCTTCTATGTAACTCGATCGATTAGCTAGACCGGTTAATGGATCGTGGTAAGCCAAGTCTCCGAGTCGATCCATCAATTTCTTATTTTTGTGAATAACAAAAATTTGAAGTCCCAAAACCAGCAAAATTGTGAGAACCAGTCCCAAGCCTAGAGCGTTATAATTCCAGCGGTTATTATAGCCGACTAATGCGATAAGTATGAGAATACTGATATAGGGAAAGACTAGCACTTTTTGATCGAATGAACCTATTGGTTTCTGATCTTTCCTTGCTATAAGCTCGTTGTTATAAAATCCCGTGAATCCAATGAGCAAAGAGGCGATCACCCATAATAAGTCAACATTGCCTCCGGCTCGATAACTTTCCAGGATTGATAAATAAATAAACGAGAAGTTGGCTAGCAGCTGTAAAAGAAAACTGATAAGCAACAATAACAAAACATTTTTTTCTTTTTTAAACTCAATAAAATAGTAAAGCAGCAAAATAATAAAAAAAGTGATTAAAGTGACTACCTGGTTGAACATCACAAAGACAATAACCAAAAACGGGATATCTGGATTGAGCAGCATCGGTTCAACTAAATAATGATAACCAATAGCAACCGCAGTAATTAGGTAAACCAAAATATTGAAAAGGTATATCCTGTTCGCAAAAATCCAGTTTTCCTTTAGGGCTTTATAGATTAACGCTCCTAAAAAAAAGAAAGAGGACGAAAACCAAAACAAAGGGAACCAGGCATTGTTCGCCAATACTCCGCCTGTTAAATAAACATACAGCCATACAAAGTTGGTAATTGCAGAGCAGAATAACCCCAAGCTTAATAAGAGCCAAAAGTTTTTCTGTTGACCAAACTGCTTGTGATAAACTTGAAACACCCAAACAAAGGCGATAATGCCGGCAAGCAGCCGCATGATGCTGATTCCGGTTACTTTTATCAATTCCTGATTTTTAAAAAGTTCGCTCCATACTAAAAACCCAATAATGAAAGCAAACATTAAGAAAATCGGAGCCTTTTTCACATTGACCATTCTAGTATCCCCTAACGAAACTTGTGTTTGCCCAAATACAGCTGAAATGACTACTTTTGGTTCAACAACCTAACTTCAGGTTTTAATAAATAGAGTTAACTTGCCGTTAGTGGACGTTAGAGTTTTATAGTTCCACCCATCCGTTTTTAATAGCTTTTAAAACGATTTGCGTTCGATCAGTTGCCCCTAGTTTCGACAGAATGCTCGAAACATAATTTTTGACGTTTTTTTCTTTAATGTCAAGTGCTTCCCCAATGGCCCTGTTACTTTTGCCTTGGGTCAACAAGCGAACAATGTGTACCTCTTTTTTTGTCAAAAGCTTTGGAGAAGGATCTGAAAGTTGAATTGAGAAAAGTTCGTTGCTGTTGAAAGCGTCGCTTAACCGCCGAACTTCGTGTATCAAAAAAGGTGCTACTTGAGGATCTACATAATAATGGCCTTGGGAGACGGTGCGCAAGGCATTGATAATCGCATCGATTTCAGCTCTTTTTAATAGATAGCCTGCGGCCCCATTTTTAAAAGCTTCCAGAACATGATCTTTTTCTGCAGAAACAGAATAGACTATCACTTTTTTATCGGGATACTCTGTAGTGAACTTTTTTAAGTCGCTGATTTCATGAGTATCGCCGTTGAACAATTCTGTTAGAACGATTTGCGGTTCGTGATTTTCAAACGTTTTCGTCAGACTTGTCAAATCACGCTGTTGATCGATGAACGAAAACTCATTAGTTAAGTCAGTTAAAATCGCTTTTAGGCCTTCTCCGAGCATTTGGTTTGAATCCGCTAAAGCAATAGAAAAGGTGCCTGTCGTACTCAAGCAACTCAAAGCAATACTCCTTTCTCAGATAGAGTTGAAAAACCAATTTATTTCACTTACTGGATCCTCTTCATAAGTTTAAGTATGAGGACTTTTACAGAATTTGAAGACGGTAAGTGCCTCTGCCGGATTCTTTCGCTTCGTACATCGCAAGATCTGCGTTCTTCAAAATGGATGAGACTGTCGCACCTGCCAGTGGGACTAATGCAATGCCCATGCTGGAAGAAACTGATGATGGACCATTTTCAATGATCCATGGAGCTTCTATCGCCCATTGAATTTTTTCAGCCATTTTTATGGCTTCTTCGCGTGTGGCCACACTTGGAAGCAACAGGACAAATTCATCACCGCCAAGGCGGGCTGCAATATCACCTTCTTCAAGTGATTGAGTGAGACGCTTGCCAAATTCTTCAATGACCGCATCTCCTACTTCATGGCCCAACTGGTCGTTGATTTTTTTGAAATGATCAATATCCAACAAAATAACGGCTAAAGTTTCTTCCGTATGTTGTTGAGAAGCAATTTCTTCATGAAGCTGCTGCTTGAAAAAACGTCGATTCGGCAAGCCGGTCAATGAATCGTGATATGCATAATAATGAAGTTTGGCTTCGTGTTCTTTTTGCAGCGTGATGTCCCGTGTAATCGTCAGCATATGAATAAACTGGTTTTGTTCATTAAAAATTGGTGTCCCTTGTAATTCTGACCAACGCCATCCTTCGATTTTATGCTCCATGCGAATCTCAATCACATAGTTTTTGGCTTCTTTGACAGCTTGTGCATAGATTTCTCTTACTTGCAAAATGTCATCGGGATGGACGCTGTGGAAGGAAGGTTTTTCCATATATTCTTCTGGATCAAATCCGTAAACTCGTTTGATAGAAGGAGAAACATACAAAATTTCGCCTTTGTCATCCCGCAAGACAATCACATCATGTGCATTTTCGGCAATAATGCGAAAGCGATTTTCACTTTCAGCATACTGGTTGATCAGGTGGTCGATTTCTCTCATATCCCGCATTACAGCATATGATCCGACAATATCGTCTCCTTCTTCAATAGGTGCAAACTGAATAGAAATTCCAATTAAATCTCCAAATTTTCCGCGAAACTTCGTGCGGACATCCTGATATACTCCTGTCAGTCCTTGTTTGAAATGCGCAATCAGCAAGTCATGATCTTCCTCGTTGATAAATTGACTGAGCTCCAGGCCCACTACTTCTTCGAGCGAGAAGCCAGTTAACTGCTCGACCGTTGAATTGCCGGTTTGAATTTTACCCATTAAGTCCAGTGAAAGAATCGCATCAGCATTATTGTCATACAACGAGCGGTATCTGGAGCGAGTTTCGTGTATCTGTTCCGAAGGTGCCTGGTATTCCAGTTTTGCAAGGCGTTCAGCAGTAGCTTCTTTGATGACCCCAATGATGTGGGTGCAGTTGCCATTTTCATCAAGCAATGGTGTTAAAGTAGACTCGGAATACTCCGAATCACTGTAAATGAATGCTTTTTTTGTTTTCAGCACGTTCGCATAATGCAGGCTCAACAAGTCTGCCATGTCCTTGTCGTGAACCTCTTGAAAAGTTTTCCCGACAGCAGCGGATGTTAAGTTAGATCGTTCGAATACCGCCTGATTTAAAAATTCGTATGTGAAAACAGAGTCGTTTTCAATGCTTACGATGGATACCATATCTTGTATCGCGGTCATAAATGCTTTGTCAAAGGGGAGCGCATGAACTTTTTCCATTTGTACTGTCCTTTCTCCATTAAATCCTTCTCCCGCAGGTTAGGTATTCAATTATCAGGTAAAATTTTGAATGACTCAGTGGCACGATTGCTGTGGCAGACTCCTAATATTTTCGGTGAAAAATTTAGTTGTAAGACATTTGCTGTAAAATACTCAAAAATATGAACTATAAGAAATACAGTTCCTAATAACCATAAGAGGATTGGATGCAAAGTAGGTTTCTATTAAAATTTCGAACCATACTTGTAGTTACCTATTATTAAATCTATGCTGGTGATTCGTAAATATGCCTTTACGCTCAATTAAAGGTATATAAATACAGTATCATGACACCATCATCTCTATTTTTTCTATAATTATCCATTTGTGAAAATCTAAATTTATCATTTGGACAAAAAAATATTAAAAAAATCCTACTTAAGATAATATGGGTACTTTTTCATATGGGTTAAAAGTATTGCTTGCGCTTACATAGTTCGAACTTCGTAGTAAATTTTCAATTTACTTTTTTAAAAAAAATAATAGGAGCAAACGGAATATTGAGGTATGAAAGAGTGGAAGTATTCGATTCAGAAATCCTATCTACAGAAAGCACCATTTTAAGCGATTCCATTTCTCTGTTCTCTCAACATAACCAGAAAAAGAGGATTGGTACTGATAAGAAAGCATCTTATTGAAGCTGAATACTCCGCGCAAATAAAACAGAGGTTAAACGCTATTTATCATAATTATTCATTTACCCAAAAACAGATCGAAAATTACAAGAAAACTGGTAATAATTTGTTTAAATAACACTCAGCTTATTCTAAACAGCTAGCTTTTACTGATAGGTAGTGGGGTGAGGGTATATAGATCTATGCATCGGCCATTTTTAAGGTGCTTTTTCTTCTGGTAGTAGGTAAATTCAATATATATACAGTCCTATAAACATTCCGTACTGTTTTATTGAGATAACCTGGATTATGCGTACTATTAAATTGACTAAAAATACAAATAACAGTACATTGAGAGGAATATATTACTAGTGAAGAGGTGGGGTTTAAATGGAAAATATTAGGTCTAAATCAATTTTTATGACTGTACTTCTTTTACTAAGTCTTTTCACAATACCTGTAAGTGCAGTTGGCGTGGCTCCGGGACTTGGATCCGCAAGTCCCTACGGAATTATAGGCGCCACCACGACTGTCACAGAAGGCACTTCAATCACTGGCAGTTTAGCCAGCGGCGGTTCAACAGGAACAGCAACTGTCACGGGCTCAACAGATATCGCCAATGCGGCCTACAATGCTGCTTATACAGACTTTCAAGGAGCCATGGGAAATGCTGATACACAAAGCGCTGATTTCACACGTGCTACTTTAGGTGGAGATACCTTAACTCCAGGTGTCTACGAGTTTGGCGGAGGCGTCACGATGGGATCCAGTATCATCCTGAATGGCGATGGAATTTATATCTTCCAAATTGGCGGTGCACTTTCAACTGCTGCGAGCACACAGATTGTTTTACAGGGTGGAGCACAGGCCTGTAATGTTTATTGGGTGGCCGATGCTGCCACTATTGGAGCAAGCAGCACATTTGTCGGTACTCTAATGAGCAAATCAGCCATCACAGTAGGCGCAAACTCAAATACTTACGGCAGAATGTTGGCACAGACAGCTGTAACAGCTGATGCTACTAACACACAAATTGTTGTACCGCCAGTGTGCGCACCACCAGTTACGGACCCAGATCCAACACCGGACCCAGATCCAACACCAGACCCAGATCCAACACCAGACCCGGATCCAACACCAGACCCGGATCCAACGCCAGATCCAGATCCAACACCGGATCCAGAACCAACGCCAGATCCAGATCCAACACCGGATCCAGATCCAACGCCAGACCCAGATCCAACACCGAATCCAGATCCAACACCGGATCCAGAGCCAACACCGGACCCAGAGCCAACACCGGATCCAGAGCCAACGCCAGACCCAGATCCAACACCGGATCCAGATCCAACACCAGAACCAAGCCCAACACCGAATCCGGAACCAGCACCAAACCCAGAGCAGGCACCAATAGTTGATCAACCCGCGCCACCTGTTACAAATGGAGATACTTCCTCAGTGGAGCTAGAAGTAAATCCGAATGGCAGCATCACAATTGATGCAAAGTTGCCAGATGGCGTTCAGGACATCGGTACTTGGATTTTCGATATAGGCGGGAAAAAATACGAAGTTAAAGGAACTGAAAAAATCACGTACACCGCAGAAAATGTCCCTGTAGGAACTTATCTCGTAAACGTAGAATTCATTTCAGACGCCACTGGTGAAAAAACTGATCTTGGATCTTTTTCAGTTTCCGTACCTACAGTGACAGGAGGGCAACTTCCGAAGACCGCTACTCCATGGTACAGCCTGCTTCTTGGTGGAACGTTATTGTCGATGATGGGATTAGTTTTCTTCAAAAGAAGAAAAGCGTATGAATAAACGTCCTTTCCGTGCACGGGCTTTAAGAATTGCACAGAAACTTTCACCTGGATTTTTAATCATAGGCATAAGTTTAATTGGGTGGGCATCTTATCAAATTTATATGCAGTCGGCACCTGCCCCTGTTTCGGTAGTGCAGACCCAAGAACAGCCTAAAGCTTTAGACCATGCACCTGAATCAGTGGTAGTGCAGGAAGAGCAGGATGTCGAGGCAGAGCAACCGAGAGAAATAAAACAAGAGCTTGAAACAGAAACGCAGCCAGAAATTAAAGCAGAGACAAAAGCAGAAACAAAAGCACAAATAGAAACAGCACCGAAAATGGAAACACAGCCAGCAGTGCAAACTGTAGTAGAAACCTCAGCGCAGCCTGCAAAAGCATCGCAAAAAAATGAAACGAATGCGCATGAAATTCTTTATCCGGTAAGACCGGCTATCGGTGAAAACATAGGAAACTTAACACTCCCAGCAATCAATGAAGTGCTGCCGATCGTTCATGGAACAGATGAAGATGAGTTAAGCAGAGGAATTGGGCACTTCGCAGGCAGTGTGTTGCCGGGGGAAAAAGATAACTCTGTTTTATCTGGACACCGCGATACCGTATTCAGAGAACTGGGGCAGCTAGAAATCACGGATCAACTCATTGTTGATACAGCAGCAGGTACATTCACGTACGAAATCAGGGAAATCAAAATTGTCCCAAAAGATGACAAATCGATTATAACGCCGACATCTACTGCTGTTCTAACCGTGACCACCTGCTACCCATTCAACTTTTTCGGCAGTGCGCCAGACCGCTATATTCTGATTGCTGATCTCGTAAGCAGTGAATAAGCTGGACAGGATGAATGAGTTTAAAAATAAAAAACACCACATCTTCGATAGGTTAATCGAAGATGTGGTGTTTTGGGTTAAGGAAGAATTTTTCGTATCCGTTCCTGTAAATGACTATTAGGAACCGTGGTTTATAAACCAGTAACCCGGAATGTACCTCTGCCAGCTTCTTTTGCGTCGTACATCGCAAGGTCTGCACTTTTTAGAATAGATGAGACTGTTGCCCCGGTTGGTGGAGTCAAGGTGATTCCGATACTGGCAGTAACTTTAGCAGGGCCATTGCGAACATACCATGGGCCATCCATAGCTGATTGAATGATTTTTGCGAGATGTTCTGCCTGTTCACGTGTCTTCACGCTTGGCAGTAATAAGACAAATTCATCACCGCCAAGACGGGCTGCCATATCGCCCTCTTGTAGTGGCTGGCTCAACCTTCTGCTGAATTCCTCGATGACGGCATCGCCAATTTCGTGGCCAAATTCATCGTTAATTTGTTTAAAGTGGTCAATATCCAGCAAAATGACCGCCAAACTTTCACCCGGATGCTGTGGAGAAGCAATTTCTTCAGCCAATCGTTGGTTAAAGAATCGCCGATTTGGCAATCCGGTCAGAGGGTCATGGTATGCGAAGTAATGAAGTTTTGTTTCGTGTTCTTTTTGCAGGGAAATGTCCCGCGTGATGGTCAGCATATGAATAAACTGGCCGTGTTCATTGAAAATTGGAGTTCCTTGGAGCTCGGACCAGAGCCAGCCTTTGGTTTTGTGTTTCAACCGCATTTCAATCACGTAGTTTTTCGCTTCTTTTGCCGCTCTTCTGTAGCTGCTTCGTACGCGTGGAATGTCCTCTGGATGCATATTGTGAAAAGGGGGCTTTTCCATAAATTCTTCTGGAGTAAATCCGTAGACTCGTTCAATGGCAGGAGAGACGTAAATCATCTGTCCTTTGGAGTCTCTTAGTACAATGACATCGTGGGCGTTTTCGGCAATAATTCGAAAGCGGTTTTCGCTTTCGGCATATTGGCTGATTAAATGGTCGATCTCCCGCATATCTCGAAGAATGGCATACATGCCGGTGATTTCTCCATCTTCTTCAATCGGTGAAAGCTGAATGGATACACCAATCAGGTGGCCGGATTTCTCACGAAACTTTGTTCGGAAATCTTCAATTCCTCCATCCAATACCTTTTTATAGCCCGCTTCCAGTGAAACTATATCTTTCCCATAAATAAATTTACTGAATTCTATACCCGCTACTTGGTCTGGGAAGAACCCGGTTAGCTGATCCAAGGCTGAATTGCCGGTCTGGATTTTTCCGGATGTATCAAGAACGAGGATAGCATCCGAGTTGTTTTCATAAAGCGACCTGTACCGGGAGTGGCTTTCTTCCATACGCTTCCATGCTAGTTGGCTTTCTATTTTTGCCAACCGCTCAGCGGTGATGTCTTTGACAACCCCAACAATATACGTGCAGTTTCCATCTTCGTCTAAAAGTGGCGTTAACGTAGATTCCGAATAATAAGATTCTCCTGCAGGAGAAACGTAAGAATCGGCATAAACCACACTTTTTTTCGTAGCCAATACTTGTGTGTAGTTCATGATCAAAACATCGGCCAAAATGCCATTGTGTACTTCTTGAAATGTTTTGCCAATTGCAGCTTCGGTTAAAGTGGTTCGCTCAAAAACGGATTGATTCAAGAAGGCATAGGTGAAGGTAGAGGTACTTTCAACGCTAACAACAAATACCATATCTTTTATTGCTGTCATAAAAAATTTGTCGAAGGGAAGTGTTTTTGTTTTTTCCACTTGTACTTTCCTTTCTCCATTGAATCCTTCGGCTCTGCTTGAGGGTTCAATTATTAGGTGGATTGGGTAACGTTTTTGTACTTGCTGAAACATTAGCAGCCAGTTGAAGGTACTTGGCTTCAAAATCAGCCGGATTCATTGGTTTGTCATACAAATAGCCTTGGAAAACAGCACAGCCGTTGGCGAGAAGAAATTCAACTTCTTTCGGTCGTTCCACTCCTTCTGCGACAAGATCGCACTCAATACTTTTTGCTAAATGAATGAGTGACTTGAGTACAGCCTCTGACTTCCGGTCATTCCCTATTTTTTGGATGAACGACCGATCTATTTTTATTTTATTTATCGGAAAATGGGTCAAATACGAAATCATGGAAAACCCAGTACCAAAATCATCAATCGCGATGGAGATCCCTTTGGATTTACATAACAGCAAATGCTGCAGAGTGCGGTCGGAATAGGTTAGTTCTGCTTGTTCGGTAATTTCAACTTCGACCAGTTGAGGGCGAATCTCGTATTGTTCGATGAGTCCGAAAAAATCATCAAAAAATGCTGGGTTTGCCAGAAGCGACGGTGTCATATTGATTGCTGTACGCGGATTCCAGCCAAACCGCTGCTGCCAATCATTCATTTGAATAAATACATGTTCAATCAGGTGAAGAGTCAAAGGAGCGATCACCCCGGTTGCTTCCGCAACTTCAATAAATTCAAGTGGCGAAATGGCTCCCAGTTCTGAATGATTCCAGCGAGCCAACATTTCAATTCCGGCCATTTCACTTGAATTGCCATTTATTTGAGGTTGAAGGGCGTAATAGATTCCGATGCCATTCAAATCTCCAGATAGGCACTCTTCAATAGCAGATCTTCTGCTCCGCCGGATATGCATGGCGGGGCGAAAAAACTTATACGAAGGCCCACGGGTTTTCTTGGCTTCGTACATTGCTGTTTCTGCGTGAGCTACGAGGTCACTAAACAAAGGCGCATCGTCCGGATAACAAGAAATGCCAACACTGGCACTAATAAAAAGGGGTTGTCCATGTTCAATAGCAAAAGGCTGCTCGAACAAATCAGTAATTTTTTCAGCAAAAACTTCTGGGTTTCCGCCCTCATAAACGATAGTGAATTCATCCCCGTTTAGTCGGAAAATCTCACATCGGTCACTGATGATGCTCCTTAGTCTTTCGGCAACCTGTTTTAATGCCATGTCACCGGTTTCATGACTGTATATCGTATTGATCAGTTTCAAATTATCGATATTCAGATAAAAAATAGTAAAGTTCTTTTTTTTCTCCATTAATGAACGTGTTTTTTCCATTAAAAATAGGCGGTTCGGCAAATCAGTCAAATGGTCATAATACACAGATACCGATAATTGTTTTTCGATTTTCTTTTGCTCGCTGACATCCTTAAAATACAATGCAATCCCACCTTTTTTAAGGGGACAGACTTTGATTTGGTACCAGGTGCCGAGCGGATGATAATAATCTTCGAATTCGATAACCACTTGTTCATTCATCGCCCGTTCATATGCCTGATGAAAAGAAGAGCCTTCAGCTTCAGGAAAAAAATCGAATAATCCAAGGCCAATGACGTCTTCACGTTTCACACTGAATAGTTGCTCGGCGATTTCATTGATGTAATTGAGTTGGAATTTATCATTCATCAATGCAAATCCATCTGTCATGCTTTCCAGAACATGTTCTGCAGTAATCGGTTCAATATCGTGGAGGCTAATCGGTTTATGGCTGATCAAAGCTCCATAAGAGTTGGAGGAAACGAGCTTGATCTTTCGAACTTTAACGGAAAGCCATTGTTTTTTTCCGTTTTGTAATAGGAATGGGTATATTTGTTTGTGCTCAGTTTTTCCGCCTTTGATGACATCTTGAATAGCGCTAACTTCATTAAGTCTTTTTCGCTCGATTAATTGCATAAAATAATCAGTACCTGTTGTTCGGAGGGATTCCCTTACCGAATGTTCTATACAAAAGTCGACCCATGCCCGGTTTACATGGACAATAGTGCCTGTTTCATCAATTACTATCAGAAATTCATCATTTGCATTCATCCACTCTTGTATTTGTTCGTTGTGCATTGCGGTTTCCCCCTCAACTATTAACGTGAAGCATCAATTAGTTTAAAAACTGCATATGAATTTTCGTAATTATTTCGAACTAAACTTATGTTTACCCAAAATTATAACTTTTAGACTAATTTTAAAGTGAGCAATTTAGATTATTTTTGGGTATATAGATGGAAAGAACTTTATGTCTTATTAACAATAGTTATTCTTTTAATTCGTGAATAAACGATAAAATTATTTAAAAAATAATATTCAGTTAAATAGCTGAGCCATTAGATGGTTTATTTTTTGACTTTTGTAGTTCATAATTACTGTTTTCGTCTTATGTTCGATTTTCCAAAGGCATTCTTTTTTAGAAATTATATTAAATTTTAATTGAAAATGCAGTATATCGTGAAGCTGGCTTTTGGCGTATAGAGCGCCGAGTGTTTCTTGTTGCAGTAGAAAAATATTCATTGATTGAGATTCCTTTTTTAGAAAATCTATAGCATTCGGCTGTCAGTATACAGTCCCTAATTTTTAGTATATAAAAAACGGACACGTTTGAAGTGTCCGCCATCTGCAACGAATTGTTATGGAAATACTTACTCACCTTTATGAGCAAGCAAATACATCAATAAAAACTTTTTAATCGGCTGAGAAATAATTACCCGGTTTTGAGTGTGTAGTAAATTTGTTCAATCTCTGCTGGAGGAAGGGGACGGTTAAAATAGTACCCTTGTGCTTGATTGCATTGCTGCGTTTTAAGAAAGTCCAGTTGTTCTTTTGTTTCCACGCCTTCAGCAATCACATTCAAGTTTAAATCATGCGCCATCCGGATAATGGTTTTAACTAAAGCAGCATCTTTAAAATCCTTTTCGATGTTGCGGGTAAAATGCTGGTCGATCTTTAATGTATCAATGGGAAACAGTTTTAAGTAACTCAATGAAGAATAGCCTGTTCCAAAGTCATCGATTGATAGATGGACGCCCAGTGAAGATAATTCGTGCATCGTATCAATTGCACTCTGTGCATTTTGAATGATGGTTTCCGTCAGCTCCAGCTCTAGATATTGCGGAGGCAAGCCAGAGACTTTTAAGATATTGCTGACGATTTCAGTCAAGTCTTGTTGTGCAAATTGGCGGGCGGAAATGTTAACGGCTACTCGGAACGGAGAAAGGCCGGCATCTTGCCACGCTTTGTTTTGGCGGCAAGCTTCGGCTAAAACAAATTCGCCAATCTTCGTGATGCTTCCGGTTTCTTCAGCGATAGGGATAAATTCAGCAGGGGAGATATTGCCCATTACTGGATGATTCCAGCGCAACAGGGCTTCCACACCAATGATTTTTTCCGTTTCCAAACTGATTTGGGGCTGGTAGTGAACAAAAAATTCCCCTTTTTCAATTCCTCTGCGCAATCCTGTAGCTAATTTAGACTTTCTCGATGTAATCTGGTTCATGTCGTCTGTGAAAAATTGAAAGCCGTTTTTCCCTTCTTCTTTCGCTCGATACATCGCAATATCCGCATTTTTAATTAAGGTCTCAGAGTCGCTTCCATCCGAGGGAAAGAGGCTGATCCCGATAGATAAACTGGTGAATATTTCTTCGCTTTCGAATTGAAATGGTTTGTTCAATGCCGCAATCATTTCCTGGGCGCGGTCTGCGGCCTTGCTGTACTCTGTGCCCGGCAATACCATCACGAACTCGTCGCCACCTAGTCGGGAAAGTGTATCCTTGTCTGCTGTATACTGCTGCAAGCGTTCGGTTACATTTTTCAAAAACAAATCGCCAATCGTATGTCCAAAACGATCGTTAATCATCTTAAAATTATCCAAGTCCATATAAAAAAGAGAAAAGGTAAGTCCGTTTTGATCGCCTTGTTTCAGCAATGAATCGATGCGGTCATTAAACAGCCGGCGGTTCGGCAGGCCGGTCAATGGATCCAAGTAGACCAAGTCATTTATTTTTTCTTCGGAGATTTTGCGCTCTGTGATGTCTCTTATGATGCTGCTGAAAAATATGCCTTTTTCAGATTCCCACGTTCCCAAAGACATCTCCAGTTGAAATTCGCTGCCATCTTTTCTGGTTCCTGTGAGTTCGACGGTGTTGCCGATAACGTGTGGAATTTTGGTCTCCCGGTATTTTTCCATGCCACTGCGGTGAGCATCTTTAAAACGATTTGGAATAATTGTGTCAATATTCGAGCCTAGAATTTCTTGTTTGGTATAGCCAAAAATAAGTTCGGCGCCCTCGTTCCAATGAATAATGGCACCTGTGAAGTCGGCAACGATAATGGCATCTTTTGCCGATTCCACGACAGACTGAAACTTCAGTTCGGATTCTGCGGATTGGTCTTCTAATTTTTTGTCAGTCCATATGCTGGTAACCGCCAGAACAAGCAGCACGAGCATACCAGCTCCTATTCCCCAAGCCATCAAGGTGGTATTCATTGAAAATTGGCCGGCATGTTCCATCGTATGCTGGGAAGGGGAAAAATGGGCTGCAGACATGCCTGTGTAGTGCATTCCAGAGACAGCTAGCCCTATCAATATGGCACTTGCTACTTTTCTCCAGTGAAAGCGCGGTACGTTTGGCAAATAAAATAAAAGGTACAAGCCAATATAAGAAGCTGCAAAAGCAATGGCAGCTGATGCTGTCCACAAAACGGGATCGTATGAAAGAGCCGCTTCCATACGCATTGCTTCCATGCCAAGAAAATGCATTGAAATTATGCCTGCACTTATAAAAAAAGCGCCGAATAATAAATTAGCGCGGCTAACAGTAGGCCGGCTGATGATATAAAAAGCGATTCCGCAGGAAATGACTGCAGGAATAACAGAGAGCGTGACTAGGCTGAAGCGATAGGTCACATCAATCGGCAAGTTGAAAGCAAGCATGCCGATAAAATGCATGGTCCATATTCCCAACCCGAGAACAAGTGCGCCTGCTGCAATCCATCGAATGGGTGCGACTCGCTTTGAGTATTTAATGCGGCTGCTGATATCCAGTGCAACCGATGCTGAAAAAATGGCTACCAGGACTGAAAGAATGACTAAAGGCAGATTGTATGATCCTACTATACTTGTAATTTCGTTCACGACACTTTCTTATGGTTTTGTACTTATGACTGCGGTTTGTACAGTAAAATATAAATCTATTAAAGGAAAATAATGTAATTGATAAACAGCGCTTTACCGGACTTATTTTCTTGAACAAAGGGTGTGTAGGTTTCTTATACCAGGTTAAGCAGTTGCAAAAAAGCAAATTGAAATGGTTTTTGGAGAAATGCAGCAAAGAAATTAGTCTGAACAGATCAATTATTGGATCGATTGATTCACTGGAGTGGTCATAAAGAACGTTCGTTCCAGTAATTGTGCCTATTTTTCAGCATACCATATTTCTTAAGAAATGAAAGCAAAATAGTACATCGAACTTCAAAATTTTTATCATTTTAAAGTTGTTGATGCAAAGCGAATTTTTTCCAGAAAAAACCCTTCGGAGAGTAGGTTCTCCAAAGGGTGGTTACTGAAAAATTGAGGATTACTTATTCACAACGCGTTGTTTGCGTACAAAGCTGGATCCGAAAATGCCGGCTATTGAAGTTACAACCATTGTCAACAGCAGAGCAACAAAGCCCCAAATTGAAACGGTAGATGCGGTTTGCGTCACTTCTTCCGTTGACTGGCGAAGTTCGGCGATAGTTTGTTCCAGTTCCTGTGAAGCATCTTCCAGTGCTGCTTGAGCATTTTCAACTTGTTCGCTTGCCTGTGTAGTTGCTTGGTTTAATCCATCAACGATGTTGGCGGTCGCTTCTTCAGCTTCAGCTTCGCTCAACTCCGTATTAGTGGCAACTGCCTCAGAAATAGCTTCTTCATCAACAGAACCTTGAATTTCTTCTGCCTTGGCTGTTAAAGAGTCCGACAAGTCTTGAAGAATAGCATCCGAGTTTTCAGGGTTCACAGCTAACTCTTTCCCTGCATCCAATACTTCGTTTCTGCTTTCTTCCAGTTGTGTATCTAAATAGCCTGGCTGCAATTCAGGAATTTCTGTATCAACCAGGATTTCCTCAACATTGCCTTCTAGTTCTCCTGTATCGACTCCAGAAAAGTTTTCGGTGACATTATCAAATGTTGCTTGGATGGCGTCACCTGTTGTAGAGGCAACGGAACCGGCGCCTTGGCCAACAGCACTGCCGACACTGCCAAAAATAGATCCGACAGTTTGGAATGTGTTGATCGTTGTAAAGGTTAACAAAACAAACAGAACAATAACGCTTGTAGCCCACGTTAGAAAACCGTGAATCAAGCCGGCTCTAGCTGCTGTAATACCGGCAACAGCTCCAGCTGCCAGTAATGAGATAAGCAATGATAGGATTCCCCAGATAGCTAATCCTGTTCCTACGCCAGCGAATGGGTCGTTTGAAGTGGCGTCTGTTACCCCCAGCCCGATTGCGGTGCCGATCAAACTAAACATAATTAAAAATGCGATAAATGTAACGACACCTGCAATGATTGAACTCCATGAAATGTTTCGTCCAGCGTCATCTGTTTCAGGGGCAAAGTATGATTTAAAATTTCTTCGTGTGTTCATCTTGTCATCTCCATGTTCTCATAAGTTATTTTGTTGTTGCTCTGTTTGTTTTGTCCTCCTTATGCCTAATGTTATTGCCACAATAATATTTTTTGAAACCTTTTATATTTTTTAATTTTATCTCTATACTTTGAAAGCCCTATTTTTCTTTTGCGGCAAGGTAAGAACTAAGATTTAATTGTTCAATTACTTGCTGAATTGTTGAGAAGGTCAGGAGGGATTGATCGGGTGTTCTTTGGCTAACGATGTCGATAGCTGTCTGGGAATTTATTCCTGTGATATAAAGTTTGCTTCCCATCAAGCGCAGCACGTCCTGAACTTCCAACAGTTTATCGTACAAAAAATTGACCTCCCAGATTGTCCCGGTTGTGTCGATGATGAGATGATGCGTCCCTGTTTGTTGAATAAACTCACTTAACTTTAAAATCAAAACCCCAAAGCGCTGGTTGTCCATTTTTCCCACAAGAGCAACAGCCCCTAAGTCTGGGTGGATTGGAATGATTGGCAAGAGCAGCTGGTTGATTTCTTCTTCCTTTTCATCCAGCAGAAATTTTTGGCGTACTTCGTTTGTCACGTCGGTTTGAGTGCCTATGTAATACAAATGATCGTCCACCACAACCGGTTCAATACTCAAGCGGTTCCAGAACATGCTGCCGTCTTTCCGGTAGTTTCGGATGGTCACAGTGTTTTTGACCCGGCTTGAAACACTTTCTTTTATTTGGACAATGGCTTGCGGATCCGTTTCTGGACCCTGCAAAAACCGGCAGTTCCGCCCGATGATTTCTTCGGACGCGTAGCCGGTCAACTGTTCGAAGGTTTGATTTGTGTAGATAATCGGGTTGTCTGCCTGTTGGGGGTCTGTCACTACCGTGGCGACTTGGCTGCCGTTTAGCATGGCTTCCAAAATGGCGTTTTGTACATCGGTGCGTAAATGTTTCATGAAATTTGCTCCAGTCTCTGATGGTAGTTAGAAATTTAATACAGATAGTGCACGTTGAAAGGTATGGGTGAACAGAAACCAATGGGTCGAGGTAGGAAGAAATACTTCTTTTTTATTCGACAAACAAACATAAAATACTAGCTGGTTATATTTGTATAAGCTTATAAGTGAAAAAGTGAGCAGTCTTTACCATACATATATAGCGCAAATCACGAATAATTAAACTCATTGTTAAAAATTTTGGGTTTTTACCTAGAAAAGATGAGTATTTTCGAGTCAGCTTCCCTTTTCTAAAAGGTATTCTAATATATTTATTTAGAATTTATTGATGCCAAAAAATAAAGTAGACCTTTTGGAATACTAGGCATTAAAATTTTGAAATATAATGCTTGTTTGGATTGCAAAAAATTAAAAGTCTCTCCTTTTTGAAGGAGAGACTTTTATTTTTGAAAAACTAATTAGAAAACATATATATTATTTTAAAATAATAAAAATCATCAAAGATTTAAAATTTTAGGATCCTAAATTAATTTTTCAGGGTGGTGCGTATCACATGATGCACAATCAGCTGCTATAAATATGGATTCGGTTTTTTCCTTCTCGCTTAGCAGCGTATAATGCCTCATCTGCTGTTCTGATTGTCTCTTCGATATTGATCGGAGTGGAAGCTTCCCAGAAGGCGGCTCCAATGCTGCAGCTGACAGAAGCCTTTTCGCCATCGAGTGAGTAAGGTTTGTTAATGGAGGAAATGATTCTTTCTCCCACACTTTTTCCCCTTTTGACGAGGTCTTCTTTGCCGGCCGGCAAAATGACAATAAATTCATCGCCGCCCACTCTAGAAATCATTTCTTCTTCTCTGACAACGGTTTTGAGCCTTTGAGCGACTTGAACGAGAAGTTCGTCACCTGCATTGTGGCCCAATGTGTCGTTAATCAGTTTAAAGCCGTCCAAGTCAATGTATAAAACAATCGCTGTTTGGTGTTTTTGAATAAATTCACGCAAATAATAATCCAGGGCATAGCGGTTAGCCAATCCTGTGAGTTCATCCCGGTTGGCAACTTCCTTCATTTCCACTAAAGCCGTTTCCGTATGGGTAAGGTCTGAAACGAGTTTTCTTAGCGAAAGAGATAAGGTTTCCAGTTCCGAAGTTCCTTTGTAATACGGGATTTGAACTTGCTCCCCCAATCTGAGCCGGTCGGCTGCCGATGCGATTTTTTTTAGTGGAGAAGCTAATCTTCCGGCAAGGAACCAACCGAGAACCGCAAACAATACAACAAAGATCAATCCAGCTCCAAGAAAGAATGTTATGAGTTCTTTAGTGGATGCATATGCCACATCTACAGGTTGCCGGACTAAAATCGTCCATCCTAAACCTGGATAATCCATATAGCCGTTTTCCGTCATATAGCCGGTCACGTACTCTTCTTCATTTGGCCACGTTTCAATAATCGATCCATTCTGGCCGGTACGGGCCAAATCGATACTCTCCAGATCCAATGGTTTGCCAATAAGATCATCGGGACCCAGAATAACGACATCATCTATTTCGCTGACAATTAAAAATTCAATGCTGTCCCGATTGTTAATGGAATCGAGCATAGAGGCCTCAACTTCTTTTATCCATTCCCAGCTTAAATGCGTAGCTAGAACGCCGGTGAATTCGTCATTGTCGTTGTAAATGGGTGTGCTGATATCCACAAATTTCATTTCTTCTCCGGTCGGGTTAGGCAAAAGGTCGGCGAGCAGAACAGCTTCATGAACATCGCCAATAAAGGTTCCTTCCAAAGCTCCTGTATAAACTGGACGTTCAGAAATATCGACCCCCTCTAAAATTGAGCCGGTAGAAGCAATGACTGTGCCATCCGGGTCTGTCAAGCCAATCCAAGAAAAAGATGGGAAAGCTTCTTGTGTTTGGTTGAGCAGCGAAGCGATTTCTTCCGGATTATCAGGTTGCTGAATATCCGGCAAGCCGCTGAGCAAGATGGTTTCACCGTATCTGGACCACATGTATTGATCGAGGTTGTTCTCCATTAAGTAGGCAGATTCACTAAGTGAATTGCCAATCTCAACTTCTACTTGTTTGATTGAGCGGTCTCCATATACCAGGCCGAAAATAAAAATTAGTAAAATAGTTGTGCTGGCAAAAATGATCGATAATTGTGTCCGCAGACTTAGTGAAAAGCGCATTGTTTTTCCTCCATAATTCTTAAAAATTCAAATTCTGCAATAACAGGCACTCAACAAATCAGCCAAGACAGAATAGGTCTCACTTAAGCTTCCACCCTTAAATTTGTTTATAAAATGAAAGTAGATATATATACTTATTTTAAACACGCGCTAGAGAGAATTATATACACCGTCCCTCAGACTTTAAATAGTTCAAAATAACTAATGAAGCACTATTACACAAAACGCTAGCAGCTGAAGAAAGAGCGTCGACGGTTGCTTACTTTGAAATAATTAAATTTTATAAAAAAGTTAACATCGGATAAGACTGGAAAATAAAAAGGAATTGTTATGTTCTTCTCGAATACTTCCGTTAGTTGCTAAACAATTAAAAGGGGGAGTTTCTATGCTATTTATGCTGATTGTCAAAGCTTCTGCCAGTTCAGAAGCTGGAAAACTTCCGAGTTCCGAGCTTATGGAAGCAATGTCGAAGTACAACGAAGAATTGGTTGAGGCAGGGGTCAGGGTTATGGCAAAAGGACTTTATCCAAGTTCAAATGGAATGCGCCTCGCATTTTTGGATCCAGGAAAAGAGCCTTCAGTTTCCCACGGCCCATTTTCAGAATCGAAAGAGTTAGTCGCTGGATTTATTTTGATTGATGTTAAGTCACAGGAAGAAGCTGTCAGCTGGGCAATGCGCATGCCGGACCCTATGGGGAATGGAGAAGGCCAGATTGAACTGCGCCAAGTTTTTGAAGGAGCAGACTGAATTTACGCAACAAAAAGAAAAGCAGCCCAGGTATGTATTTCAAACTACCTGAGCTGTTTTTTGTTGTTCTTACCTATTAGACATGAGCAAAGTTAAATTTGATTATGTTCTATTGAAGAATCTCATTTTCAAAGAGAATAGCCATTCACGCCTATTACCTATATACGAGTGTAGTGTGTTGAGAATTAAATATGGGACGAAAAAGATGTCTGCGTACTTTATGCAGCTGCAGTTGTTCTAGTTGGTGCTGAATCAGTTGTTTCATAGGAAAGCGTCTGCTAATTATCAATACATAAAGATTGTCAGTTCAACTAATAAAATTAAATTTTAAAAAAAGTGATCTAAATCATTTCTTTGTGCGTTATCCCTGTATAACCAAAAAAAAAAGAAAAAGGGAGCGATTTTTTATGAAATTAAACAAATGTCTTTTAGCACTTCCACTATCATTAGCCTTATTGGTACCAACGGCGGCATTGGCAGACAGCCATGGCCATTCAACTCCAGCAAGCGAAACGGCGATGGAGTCAAGCACGGCGACACCGGCAGCGGAATTACGCATTGCCCTTGATACGGTATTAACGGAACACGCATTTTTAGCGGTTGAAACCATGCGCAAAGGCGCAGATGGAGCGGAAGATTTTGATCAAGCTTCTGCAGCTCTTCTAGCGAACTCCGATGACTTGGCAGCAGCCGTGACTTCGGTCTACGGTGAAGAAGGCGGAGCAGCATTCCTTGAAGTTTGGAATTCTCATATCGGCTATTTCGTGGATTATGTCGTGGCAACTGGTGAAGACAACCAAGAAGCGAAAGACCAGGCGTTAGCTGCTTTAGAAGAATACAAAGTTGAACAATCGGCATTCTTCGATACAGCAACAGAAGGACTTCTGCCAGCAGCAGCGGTTCAAGAAGGACTGGATGTGCACGTGGATCAGCTGATTTCAGCTTTTGATGCGTATGTAGCAGGCGACTTTGAAAAAGCTTACACAGACGAACGCGAATCGATTCACCACATGAGCATGTTCGCAGAAAGCTTGTCGATTGCGATCACTACGCAATTCCCAGAGAAGTTCGAAAACACGAACCCGGATACACCGGCAGTAGATTTGCGCGCGTCATTGAATGCAATCTTCACTGAGCACGCTGGACTTGCCGCAATGGCGATGCAAGACGGTGCTGACGGCGCAGAAAGCTTTGACCAAGCATCAGCTGCACTTTTAGCCAATGCGGATGATTTGTCTGCAGCAGTTGGATCTGTCTACGGCGAAGAAGCTGGGGCACAATTCTCTGAAATCTGGAACTCTCACATCGGCTACTTTGTGGATTATGTCGTGGCAACTGGTGAAGAAAATACAGAAGCACAGGACCAAGCAAAAGCTGATTTGGATAGCTACATCGTGGAACAAGCAGCATTGCTTGACGCAGCAACAGAAGGACGCGTTCCTGCGGATGCATTAGAAGAAGGATTGACAGCACACGTAGACCAATTGCTAGTAGCATTTGATTCGTACGTAGCGGGTGATTATGAAACAGCATACAGCTCGATCCGTGAAGCTTATGCACATATGACAATGCCTGCAGCTGGATTATCAGCGGCAATCGTTGACCAATTCCCAGAAGAATTCGGTGCAACAGAAATGCCATCTGAAATGCCTGCAACAGGTATGGGCGGCACAGCAGATACAGGATCGTTCCCATTCATGTGGGTACTGGCTGGCTTAATGCTTGCAGCTCTTACGACTGTAGTAGCTGTTCGCACACGCAAACAGTAAGATTTGTGGACGCTAATGAAAAGCTAGCCTTAATCGGCTAGCTTTTTGTTTGCTTAAATAGCGCCTTATAGCCGGCGAATTGGTTAGGAATACAAAGGAGGGATTCAATTGTGGAGATGGAATGCGACCTTGTGGTAGATTACATCAACGGATCTCTGCCAGTTGAAAAGCGGTGGAAGGAAGAAATTGACAAGCACTTAGCAAGTTGCTGGGAGTGTTTGGAGCTTATGGAGTTGATGAATGAGCTTTCTGAATTCGCGAATAAACAACTATTTTCTAGCGGCATGAAGGCGAGGATTTTGGCCATGGTATTTGAAGAAGGGACCGATTCAAGCACTTCATCACCGGGCTATAGCTTATAATAAACGAATGAAGTCAAAAGAATGGAGGACCACAAGATGAAAAAAATCATCAGCTTACTTATAATAGCAATTTTTTCGATGCCGTTAATGGGTCAGGCACACACTACACTGTCTTCATCGTCACCTGCGGAAGGAGCAGTGCTAGTTGAACCTTTGGAAGAAGTGGTTCTGACGTTTGGGACAGTCATCGAACAGGGAAGTACGATGACGTTGACAAGCGCAGGCGAAGCCTATGAATTTGGCGACATCGCAATTTCAGATGGGGTTATGACGGGAACCCTTGCAGAAGAGCTTCCAAATGCAGCTTACACCATTCAATGGAAAATCATTGGGGCAGATGGCCACCCGATCGAAGGTGAAGTAGCATTTGAATTGAACGTTGAAGCTGCAGCGGAAGAACCTGCAGCAGAAGAGGCGGAGTCCGAAGCAGCACCAGGAGAATCGGCAACAGAAGAAGAGCCGATAGTTGAAATAGCAACACCAGCGGCAGAAGAAAACGTTGCCGAAACGACAGAAGATGAGGGGAATTCGTTAATTACGGTTTTCCTTGTGGTTGCCTTGCTGGCCATTGCATTTATTGCTTATCGGTTGTTGAAGAAGAAATAAAGAGTGGCCAATTCATACGTACGATTTTAACATCATAAAAAGCTTGCAGTACCGAAAATCGGTTGCTGCAAGCTTTTTTTGTAGAATGTTGAATTATGATTAAGCTGTCGGCATTCCGCCAGTTATGCTGTAAATTTGTCCAGTTACGTAGCTGGATTCGGTTGACGCTAAGAACACATAGACAGATGACAATTCAACAGGCTGTCCTGCACGTCCCAGTGGAGTTTCAGGCGTGCCTTTTCCGAATTCCGGAATGTTTTCCTGTGGCTGTCCGCCGGAAATTTGCAGAGCAGTCCAGATTGGTCCTGGCGCAACCGAATTTACACGGATGCCTTTGTCTGCCAATTGCTTAGACATCGCTTTGGTGAATCCGATAATCGCAAATTTTGTTGCTGCATAATCGACAAGCATCGGGCTCGGATCAAAACCTTCAACAGAGCTGGTTGTAATAATAGAAGCTCCTGCAGGAAGGTGCGGAAGTGCTGCTTTGACCGTCCAGTACAATGAATAAACATTAACTTGGAATGTTTTTTCAAGCTGCTCGGTAGGCAATTCTAAAATATCTTCAACGGCCTGCTGCTTGCCGGCAACTAATGCAAGAATATCCAAGCCGCCAAGTTCCGAATGCGCCTTTTCAACCAATTCTTTGCAGAAAGATTCACTGCTCAAATCTCCTGGAATCAAAATAGCTTTTCGCCCTTCAGCTTCGATCAGTTTTTTAACTTCTTCTGCATCGGGCTGTTCAACCGGCAAGTAGTTGATGGCGACGTCTGCGCCTTCTCGTGCATAAGCAATAGCAGCTGCACGGCCGATTCCGGAGTCCCCGCCGGTTACCAGCGCTTTGCGTCCTGCTAATTTTCCTGATCCGGTATAGCTTGTTTCGCCGCAATCTGGAAGTGGGCTCATATCTTTTTGAAGGCCAGGCGGCTCTTGGTATTGTTTCGGAAAGTTATCTGTTGTGTATTGTGTTCTAGGGTTTGGGATATTCGACATTTAAATCGCTCCTCATATTGGCAATAGTTGGTTACCTTGTTTATCTACCACTAAAAACCAAGCTGAAACATACAAAATAAAATGTAAGCGTTCTATGATGAAAAAAGTTTGGCTTTTTAACTATTCATACTATGAGTTTCTTGTTGTTCTCGTAGTGCTAATTGAAGAATAGGTGAAAATGACAAGAGCCAGCCAGATAAATACGAAGGCGATCAGGTGAGCCTGTGACAACCGTTCACCATAAAACACTCTGTCACCATCATTCCCAATACTCCCGGTAATCGTAAATATATGCCTCGATTTTTCGCGGCTGCTTGCCCGTTAGTTTTTGATAATCAGAAGTTATGCCTTTTGCCAAACCCAACTTGGTAGGGAAGTGGATGCCGACGACGACATTGATGAATCCTTTATCTTTTCCACGGCTTATCATATATTCCTTGAAATCTTTCGCCGATGGATTTGTGTAGGAAATGGGTTTGCCGAGAACATGGGTCATCTTTTCAGCTACTTGTGAAAAATTTAACGCTTCAGCGCCCGTGATTGTATAAGCTTTGTTTTTATGAAGCTGTGGATCTTGGAAAGATAAAGAAACCACTTCTGCCAAATCACGGACGTCGACAAAGCTTGTTTGGCCCTTGCCGGCCGGAACGAAAATACGATGATTTTCGTTGATTTCCTCGCGTAAAAAGTCGTTCAGGTTTTGCATGAAATAGCCGGCACGGACAAAGGTGTACGGTACACCTAATTTTCTAATCAGCTTTTCGTTTTTATAATGGTGGATAAACGGCAAAAACTGGACGTCTTTTACCGATAAATAAGTAATGTGTTGAACGCCCATCTGTTTGGCTTGCTCCAGGAACTCCGCAAATTGCAGGTTTGCCCCTGGCGGATACATTAGAAACAGTTGGCTGACGCCTTGCAACGCCCTCTCAAAGGTGTCTGGATCTGCAAAATCCAAAGCGGCAAACTCATACTCTTCGCCATATTGTTGTACGGCTTTTTCTACATTGCGCACTGCACACTTGAAGGACATGCTTTTGCTCTTTAAAATTTGTGCAACTTCATAGCCTGAATTGCCGGTAAAGCCGGTCACGAGAACAGTCATTAGCGTCACCACTTTCTGTCAAAGTTGCTTTCTAAGTGCAATGGGTATGGACGATTGCCCAATCAATATCTACTTTCGTGTACAAAAGAGCTTCTTGTACTACACTTTTTCTGTCGCTTTTTCCTCGATGTCTTTTCGTTTGGCATAGAAATTGGAAACAATAGTTTTGATGACGGCGTAAAAAGGAACGGCCAGTATGATGCCCCAAATGCCGGCAATGTTCCCGGCGGCCAGTATTAAAGTGATGACGGTAAGTGGATGTACATTCAGTGCGTTGCCCATAATATTCGGCGTAATGAGGTTCCCCTCAATTTGCTGTGCCACCAGCATGATGATGGCTACATAAACGGCCATAATCGGATCTTGAACCAGTGCAATAATCATCGCTGGAATAACGGCGATATAAGGTCCGAGAAAAGGGATGACGTTGGTCATGACCCCAATAAGAGCCAACAAGAATGCATATTCAAGTCCAATGATCAGGTAGCCGACTAGCAGCATAGCGCCGACGGTCAAACTGACAAATAATTGTCCCACAATATAAGATTTCAAGGTCTCATCTATATCGTGCAACGTTTTGCGAATCCAGGTTTTTCGTTCTCCAGAGAAAAACTGAGCGACAAATGGTGCAAATTTCCGGTGGTCAATTAATATATAAACCAGGAAAAAAGGAACCAGGATGAGCGCAAGCACACCTGAAAACAGTCCCATTAGGAACGTCAAGAGCCAAGAACTGATATTTCCAGCCCAGTCAGTAAATTGTCCGGTCATCCCATTTACTTGTTCCCGCACCGATTCCGGCAAATGTTCGCGTTGGTTCAACAGGTATTGTCCATACTCCTCTGCGCTTTCGATAATTTCCGGCGCATTGTCCGCAAGTGAGTTTACTTGCTCGGAAACAATGGGAGCCAGCAAAATATAAAATAACCATAGAAGAAAGCCCATCAATGCGAAAATCAGTAAGATTGCCGCCCATTTGGGAACTTTCTTGTTTTGCAGAAAATGAAGAATGGGCCTCGTCAAATAAAAGAGTACTCCGCCGATTAGCAAAGGCAGGAAAATAGTTTCTGCCACTACAAAAAGTGGAGAGAAGACACCTTGCACTTCGATAAATAAACGAATGATAACCAGTGTGAAAATAATGGCGACAGCTGTTTGAAACCAGACTTTTTGTGTCATTTGAACACTCCTTTCTATATGTATAGGATACCTGCTTTTATCTTACCTACCCTCAGCTTACCCCCTTCAACCTGTATAACAGGAGATCATAAAACAAAGCGGACTGCATGCTGCTGCAATCCGCTTTGTTTAAGCATTTTTATTGGCTTCTATCGTCGTATCTAAATTTTGCTCCATGTAATCTTTGCCCCATTCGTACATGGAGTCGAGGATGGGAATCAAGCTGCGCCCCTGATCAGTTAGAGAGTATTCCACTTTCGGCGGCACAACCGGATAAATTTCGCGGTGCACGATTAAGTGCTCTTCCAGTTCACGCAATTGGGTGACCAGCATGCGCTGGGTAATGCCCGGCATCAGGTTTTTCAATTCGCCAAACCGTTTTGTTCCTTCTTTGCCTAAATGCCAGAGAATCAGCATTTTCCACTTTCCGCCGATGATGGAAAGGGTCAGTTCTTTTTCGCAATTAAAGCTTTTTTCTCCCAAGTTAGGCATGATTTTCGCTTCCTCTCTTCACTGCGGCAATTTTCTGGGGCTCTAAAATAAACCTATCGATTGCATGGCGTACACCTTCGTCATTGTTTGTCAGCGAGGTGTAATCGGCAATCTCTTTGACTTCCGGTACGGCATTGCCCATCGCAATGCCAAACCCGGCTGCTTTGACCAATTCAAGATCGTTGTGATTGTCGCCAATCCCGATAATTTCTGATTGGGCGATGCCAAGGTGGTTTGCCAGGAATAAAAGGGCCGTTCCTTTGTTGGCTTCCGGATGCGTCACTTCCAAGTAATTCTTTTTCGATTTTTCGATATAGGCAGACTCACCGAATAGTGCCCGCAATTCTTTTTGAAGGATATCCAAGACATCGGGTTCGTCGATAAAGAGCAATTTGGTAAACCCTTTTTCCGCAAGCCTGATCAAGTCCGGTTCTATAGCATACGGCACTTGAACAGCTTCGGCATAAGCTATTAGCTTCTCCGTTTCCGCTGCTCCGTAGAGAATGTCGTCTTGATACACTTGCAAGTGAATCTCTTTTTCACGGGCAATGTGAATTAATTTTTTGGCAATGTCAGGGGAGACGGCCTGCTCATACAAAGCCTCTCCTTCGCCTATGGCCTTGATCATGGCGCCTTGGTACGTAATGAGCGGGGCATCGATCCCCAACTGTTCTGCCACAAGTTTCGCAGAAGAAAACATTCTTCCTGTCGCAATCGTGACTACAGTCCCCAGTTCGATCGCTTTTTGAATCGCGGCCACAGTTCCGGGAGAAATGGTCAGTTCGTCTGTGAAAAGTGTTCCGTCTAGATCAATTGCAATCATTTTATACATGGGTTCTCTCCTTGGAATTTCTTTTCAACGTTTTAAACGTTCAATCCTTCAAACAGCATCACTCTGGCAGGTGACGCGTCGGTACCGACTAATTTAAGCGGTGCTGCGACCATAAAGTATTCGCCTTGCTCGACTTCTTTCAGGCGCAAGCCTTCAATGATGATGATGTCATGTTCGAACAAGGTCTTGTGCGTCGGATGCCCTTCTTGGCTTCGTTCGATTCCGAGCGCATCAATGCCAACTCCACGAACGCCGATCTCGGACAAGTAGGCTGCACCGTCTTCTGCAAGAAAAATAAAGTCGAAGTTAAAATGATCATCAAATGAATTTTTTGTTTTAAATAGAACAAAGTCATCCTTTTCAAGCTCAAACTTTTCCAGCTCCGCTTTTGAAATGCCGTTCTCAGATGCTGTTAAATCCAACACTTTGCATTTTCCGACAAGCTTGTCCAATGAAATCGATTCAAAGGTTTCGCCGTCCACTTTCATATGAAGCGGGGCATCGATGTGCGTACCCGTATGGACATCCATTTCCAACCGTGTTTCTGTCACATAGCCGTTTGTCAGTTGGTTAATTTTTGGCTGTTTTTCCAGTTTGTCTTTGTATACAGCCATTCCCTCAAAGATTTCACCTGTGATATCGTACATTTTCATTTGATCAACCCTTCCATTGTATGTAATTTTTTCGCAGTATATTTAGCTTGGCATGCTTTTTGTGTCTCTGTCCAGTGAAAGTGCTTGGATTGTTCGGGATTTTGGGTTCTTAGGACAATAAAAAGGAGCCTGAGCCTGAATAAATTCAGGTTCAGGCTCTTTTGTTTTTACTCTAAGTTTGCGTGCCGGCCGTACATCGTGTTGGAGTTCAGACCTTTTTTATCCATGAATCTCAAGATCACCGCATCATAGAAAAGGAGAAGCGACTGCTCGAACAGCGAGCCCATTGGTTGAATGGACTTGCCGCTGGCGCCGTCTGCTTTTGCTTGAGCAGGAATGGTGATGTGGATGTCTGCCAGACTGCCGATTGTAGACTCCGGGTTTGTGGTAATCGCCACGACTGTTGCACCGATAGACTGGGCTTTTTCTGTCATTGCTGCCAGGCTTTTGGTTTCGCCGGAACCGGAACCGACGATAAAAATATCATCAGCTTCTAAATTCGGAGTCACCGTTTCGCCGACAACATAGGAATCCAAGCCTACATGCATCATACGCATGACAAAAGATTTTGCCATAAAACCGGAGCGGCCGCCGCCAGCTACGAATATTTTCTTGGCCTGGAGGATGCCGTTGACCAGCTTTTCAGCTTCTGTGTCGTCAATGAGCGACATTGTTTGCTTTAGTTCAGCCAGAATTTCTTCTGTAAAGCCTGTGGTGTTCATGTTAGACAGTTACGCTTTCTTTGATTAGCTTCTGGATTTTCTCAGCTTCTGCGCCTTTATCGTCTTTGCTTGTGATGCCGCCGCCGACAATGATCAAGTCTGGTTGTGCTTTGATCACTTCTGGCAATGTTTCCAATTTGATGCCGCCAGCTACAGCTGTGCGTGCGTTTTTCACGACGCTTTTAATTGTGCGAAGATCTTCGAAAGAGTCTTTGCCTTCTGCTTGCAGGTCATAGCCCGTGTGGACACAGATGTAATCTGCTCCAAGAAGATCGAGTTCTGCAGCGCGTGTTTTGATGTCTTTTACTGCGATCATGTCTACAAGGATTTTTTTGCCTTGTTTTTTAGCTTCTTCAACAGCACCTTTGATAGAAGAATCTTCTGCTTGTGCAAGGATTGTGATAATATCTGCACCTGCTGCAGAAGCATTCGATACTTCATAAGCTGCAGCGTCCATGATTTTCACGTCAGCTAAAACTTCCAAGTTCGGAAATGCTGCTTTCATTTCAGAGACGGCTTTTAAGCCTTCTTTGTTGATGACTGGGGTACCGATTTCAACGATATCGATAAACGCTTCTACTTCTTTAACCAATTCGATTGCTTGCGGAATGTCTACTAAGTCTAATGCTAATTGTAATTTCATGTATGTGGATCTCCTCGTATTCGTATTTTGACTCACACTCAGTATAAGGCCTACTGTTATTTGTGTGAAGTACGCACTTTGAAATCACATACTGACAAAAAGTATACCATCAGTCATATCAAGGTTTTTCGCGTATGACAAATGGCCGACCAATTTAATAGGGCAATAAAGTTCTTTATATTTCTCATTGAGTAAGCTCCCCAGTATAGTATTTGTGACTATGTGTTTTGAAACTACGTACTTACATTAGAGGGAACAAGCCACTATACTAGAAACTGTTGTGATGATCAGATGTATTTAAAAGCTGGAGATAATAGAGTGGGAGGATTTAACATATGAAGATCGAGAGTTTAACAGAAGAATTTTATCATATAGATGAATCGGATGAATTGCAAAAAGAATGGGTTATGCAAGACATGACATTTGTGTTATTCGGCGCGACCGGAGATTTGGCACAGCGAAAACTGTTTCCTGCGCTTTATAATTTATATCTTGATGAAAAGTTGCCGGAAACAATTTCCATCGTGGGATTGGGCAGAAGAGATTATACAGATGGTGTATTTCAAGAAAAAATAGAACAGTCACTCTATACCTATTCCAGAAGAGCCGTTCAAACAGCGACGTTGCAAAAGTTTCTAGACAAGTTCCGGTATTGCATATTCGATGCAACCGAAACAGAGGCGTATCACCAGCTGCATGAACTTATCAAAATGAGAGAAAGCGATCTGGGCATTCCGCAAAATCGCCTGTTTTACCTGTCGGTGGCTCCTGGGTTAATCGATTTGATCGCTTCCAACCTGGATGCGGCCGGCGTCTCACAAAGCAACGGATGGAACCGCCTCATCGTTGAAAAACCGTTTGGACGGGATCTGGAGACGGCAAGACAACTCAATCATAATTTGGGGAAAGTGTTTAAGGAAGAGGAGATTTACAGAATTGACCATTACCTAGGCAAGCCGATGGTTCAAAACCTGAAAACCTTGGTGATGGCGAATCCGGTATTGGGGTCGCTGCTGAACCATCACCAAATTTCCAATGTCCAAATTACAGCGAGCGAGACGGTCGGAATAGAAGATCGCGCAGGCTACTATGACAAAGCCGGTGCCATTCGTGATATGGTGCAAAATCACCTGTTGCAGCTGGTGATGATGACCGCCGTTCATTTGCCGGATAATCTGATGGTCAGCACAAGCCGGGTTAACAAGACTGAAATTATTGAGTCCCTTCAACCGATTGTGAAAGAACAGGCTCATCTGGACATTATCCGTGGACAGTACGAGCCTGGAGAAATCCAAGGGTCTGCGGTTGCTGGATACCGGGAAGAAGAGGGAGTTGCCGATCTGTCGAAAAATGATACGTATGTTGCGGCACGCATCGCGATTGACCATCCCTCATGGAGAGGCATTCCCTTCTATATCCGCACCGGCAAGCGAATGAACGAAAAATCGACACAGATTGTCATTGAATTCGAAAACCGGGCGATGGATTCAGAAATGCTAAAAGGAGCGGCTCCCAATTTGGTGATGGTGGAGATCAGCCCCAATGAAAGCATTTCGCTTCGGGTAAACTTGAAAGATGCTGCCAGCAACCAGTTCAAGCCGGTCTGGACCAACTTGTCCACAAACTCAGAAGATCAGCCGGAAGCTTACGAGCTGCTGCTCTATGACGCACTCCGCGGCAATTCCACCTTTTTTGCCAACTGGAAAGAAGTCGAACTGTCATGGGAATGGATTCAACCGGTATTGGAAGCTTTTCAAGAAGATTTGGTGCCGCTGAATTTTTATGCTGCAGGTTCAAAAGGTCCGGAAGAAGCCGACGAATTACTAATGAAAGATCACTATAAATGGTGGTAAAAAGATACTTGGAAGTTTCCATGTGATTCGTACTAAAAAAGAATATTCGGACATTTAGTTTGAAACTGAGAGTTATTTGTCTTATGATAAAAGGGCATCAATGAGTGAAAGTTCACAGCTAAAGAAGGATCACAATTTGAGGAGGAATTTATTCATGACAAAGATTGGTATTATTACAGGAAGCACACGTCCGGGGCGCAACAGTGTACAAGTTGCAGAATGGGTTAAAAGTATTGCAGACAAGCGTGGAGATGCCGAATACGAAATCGTGGATTTAGCGGATTTCAATTTGCCGATGTATGCAGAGCCAGTTTCAGCGGCATATAGCCAGGATTATCAAACTCCTGAAGCGATTCCATGGTCTCAAAAAATTGCCGAACTTGATGGGTATGTCTTTATCTGTCCAGAGTACAATCATGGCGTGACATCTGCATTAAAAAATGCCATCGATTATTTATATGTAGAGTGGAACAACAAGGCAGCAGGGATTGTCAGCTATGGTTCTGCGGGCGGCGTTCGTGCAGCTGAATCGTTGCGTGTCATCTTAGCAGAGTTGCAAGTAGCTTCTGTCAGAAGCCATCCGGCCATGTCTCTGTTCACTGATTTTGAAAACATGAGTGTTTTCAAACCAGCGGAAGTTCATGAAGGTGCAGTTACAACCTTGCTGGATCAGGTTAATGCCTGGACCAACGCGTTTGAACCACTTCGAAATAAATAAGATAACAACCTATACGATAGATAATGGTTAGGAGCAGCCCGTTTTACGGGCTGCTCCTTTTCGGCTTGAAAACAGTTGACATTTTCTTTTTTGGGTGTATATTTGATTTAACGTATATTCAAATAATCAGATATACTAAAAAGAAAAGAAGGTCTTTATTATGAAGAAGAAGCCGTTTTTCACTGGAAGATACACAGGCTATTCTTTCCAAAGTTTCAAAAAAGACCTCCTCTCAGGGTTGGTTGTGGGAGTAATTGCAATTCCTTTGGGAATGGCTTTTGCCATTGCATCCGGCGTCAATCCGGAATACGGAATCTATACCACCATTATTGCAGGGATTCTCATTTCAATTTTCGGCGGATCCAAGTTTCAAATCGGAGGTCCAACAGGAGCTTTTATCCCGGTCTTGTTTGCCGTTGTCATCGCCTACGGATATGAAAGTTTATTGCTGGCAGGATTTATGGCAGGGATTATCTTGCTCTTTATGGGGATTTTTAAGCTGGGCTCATTGATAAAATACATCCCGCGTCCGGTAACTATTGGTTTTACCTCTGGAATCGCAGTCATTATTTTTGTAGGTCAAGTGGCCAACTTTTTAGGATTGACCGGTGTAGAAAAGCACGAATCCTTCTTGCCTAACGTAAAAGAGATTTTTCTTCATATCCAAACAGTCAATCCATATAGCGTCTTAACCGCCGCTGTTTGTCTTGCCACAGTAATCTTAACGCCAAAAATCATTCCCAAGGTCCCAGGGCCGTTAATCGGTCTATTGGTCTCCACTGTAGCGGCCAGTGTATTTTTCCCTGGCCAGGTGGCGACAATCGGTTCAACTTTTGGAGAAATTCCAAACACGCTTCCGGAATTTCATTTTCCCGAAGTCACATTTGAGAAAATCCAGCTGCTAATCGGCCCGGCCTTTGTGATCGCCATGCTGGGCGGAATTGAATCCTTATTGTCTGCTGTTGTTGCGGATGGCATGACCGGCGGCAAGAAGCATAACAGCAACCGGGAACTGATCGGACAGGGAATCGCGAATATGGTCACACCTTTATTCGGTGGTATCCCTGCAACTGGCGCCATCGCCAGAACAGCCACCAATATAAAAAACGGAGCAGTTTCTCCTTTTTCAGGGATAATCCATGGTGTTGTTGTTCTTTTAGTCCTGATTCTTTTTGCACCTTACGCTTCGACCATTCCCCTGGCCAGTATGGCGCCTGTTCTGATGATTGTGGCCTGGAATATGAGTGAAAGGCATATATTTATAAGTTTGCTGAAAACCAAAACAGCAGATTCGCTCGTTCTGGTTGCCACTTTTTTATTGACCGTTTTTGTCAGTCTGACAGTCGCGGTGGAAGTTGGTTTGTTATTGGCTGTTATCTTGTTCACCAAACAAATGAGTGAACTGCTGATCACTGCCAAGGTGCTGCCGGATCCGGCCCATAAAGATGAAAAAATGGGGACCCATATGGTGACGGATATCCACGATTGCCCACAAATCAGTATATACAATGTGGAAGGGCCTTTGTTTTTTGGTTCTGCTCAAGCTTTCGAGCAATCCATCATGAATACCATCCACTACAAACCCAAAGTCCTGTTGCTTCGAATGGGGAAAGTCCCATTTATGGACACAACGGGTGAGTCTTATTTGTCCAGCATCATCAAAGATTTTTCAAAACAGGGCACGGTCCTGATCTCTGGAATGAAGCCGCATCCGGTAAGTGTGATGAAAAAAACCGGGTTGTATGACTATACTGGAGAAGAGCATTTCTTTGAACATACCGGGGAAGCCATCAACTTTGCCTTGGATAAGCTCGACAGAAACAAATGCCTGGGCTGCCAGCATTTTGCCTTTAACGAATGCAGAGCTCTTTCTGCTGGAAATGAACTTCATAAAACGGAAGCAAATGCAGAAGAGAAGGGTGAAAAACTGTTATAGAGAGGGAGAGAGATATTTTGGATATGGAAATGCAGCGGTTCAAGTCTGAGTTTTTTAAGGCTCTTGCCCATCCGCTTCGGATTCGCATTCTGGAGATTTTAGCACAAGGGGATAAGAGTGTGAATGAAATCCAGCAATTAGCTGAAAGCGAAGGTTCGGCAGTATCCCAGCAACTGACCGTCTTAAAGGCCAAAAACATCGTCACAGGAACCAAAGAGGGGAATCGCGTAATTTATTCCTTACGGGACCCGATGATTATTGATCTATTGGATGTCGCGAGAAAAATTTTCAATAACCAGTTGTCGGAAACAATCACTATTTTGGACCGATTTAACTACACGGATAAAGAAGAGTGATAAACCATATAAGCTGACGGAAAAGAGAGGATGTCCTTTTCTGTCAGTTTATTTTTTATGAACAAAGGAAAAGCAAATAAAAGTGAATGAAGAGGATAGTTGACGTCAGAAAAAGTACATGATACAATTATCTCGAATTAAAGATATATTAATTCAAGGTAAATGGGGTCAGTCGAATGGAAGTGTCGAATCTCAACTTGAAAGCATTAACGGTATTAGTTCGAGCAACAGACGCTCTTCACGAACTAATTAAAAGGGATGTTGCGCAGTACGGGTTGAATCCGACCGAGTTTTCGGTGCTGGAGCTGCTGTATCACCGCGGAAAGCAACCGATTCAGCTGATCGGCAAAAAAGTGTTGATTGCCAGCAGCAGTATCACGTATGTCATTGACAAACTGGCAGCAAAAAATTACGTTGAACGCCAAGCATGCCCGGAAGACCGGCGTGTGACGTTTGTAGAACTGACAGACGAAGGCAGGAACTTGATGGAAGCAATTTTCCCAAAGCATGAACAAGTAATCAATGATGTGTTTCAAGGCATGCAGCAGCGGGAAATAGAAGAAATGATCAGCACCGTCAAAAAAATTGGCTGTCGCTCGAAAAATACTTAAATTTTTTTAATTCATTATCTCGAATTCGAGATAATGACAATACTTATACTAAAAAATGAGGAGAGATAGTTATGAACGAATTAAAAGGAATGCACCATGTCACTGCCATTACGAGCAGTGCCGAAAAAAACTATGAATTTTTCACTTATGTACTGGGCATGCGCCTGGTTAAAAAAACTGTGAACCAAGATGATATCCAAACTTATCACTTATTTTTTGCAGATGACAAAGGTTCGGCGGGGACTGACATGACGTTCTTCGATTTCCCGAACATTCCAAAAGGCACCCATGGCACAAACGAAATATACAAAACGGCATTCCGTGTCCCAACGGATGAAGCACTGTCATACTGGATCAAGCGCTTTGATAAATACGAAGTGAAACATAAAGGCATCCAGGACGTATTTGGCAAGAAAACTTTATCGTTTGTTGATTTTGATGATCAGCAGTACATGCTGGTATCGGATGAGAACAACAAAGGCGTAGCTTCCGGCACGCCGTGGCAGAACGGTCCAGTTCCATTGGAGTTCGCAATCACTGGACTTGGCCCAATTCATATCCGCATCGCAGAATTTGAATCATTTAAAGAAGTGCTGGAAAAAGCAATGCTGATGCGCCAAGTCGCAAAAGAAGGGTCTTTTTATCTGTTTGAAGTCGGCGAAGGTGGGAACGGGGCGCAAGTGATCGTTGAGCACAATAAATTACTGCCTTCAGGACGCCAAGGCTTCGGTACGGTCCACCACGCAGCCTTCCGTGTAGCAGATACGAGCGTATTGCAGGAATGGATCGACCGCATGCAAAATCTTGGATTCAATACGTCCGGCTATGTTGACCGCTTTTTCTTCGAATCGCTGTATGTGCGGGTAGCACAAGGCATCTTGTTTGAATGGGCAACAGACGGACCCGGATTTATGGGCGATGAGCCTTACGAAACAATCGGCGAAAAGTTATCCTTGCCGCCATTCTTAGAGCCAAAACGCGACCAGATCGAGAAACTGGTGCGTCCGATCGATACGGTGCGAAGCACGCGTACCATTGAAAAAGAATATCTTTAAAAATAAATAGGTAAATGAAAACAAGCTACAGAATGTGCACAAGCAGCTGCACATTCTGTTTTTTTGTTAAAATGAATGGGCAGTAATTAATTTAATGCCGATAAAAGCCAACGATAAAATCAGCAAAGGAGCAGGTAAACATGATTTCAATTGATCCGCAGCAAAACAATGAACGCGACAACTACAAATTTTTGGTTGGTTCGATCATTCCAAGGCCCATCGCATTTGTCACGACACAGTCAGAAGCAGGAGTGGTCAATGGAGCACCGTTCAGCTACTTTAACATCGTTTCCTCCAACCCGCCCATGGTCTCGGTGTCGATTCAGCGGCCAACAGATAAGCTGAAAGATACGGCCCGCAATATTTATGCGAGTGGTGAATTTGTGGTCCACATTGTGGACCGCGATAATGTGGAAAAAATCAATGAGACTGCGGCTTCCTTGCCGCCTGCGGAAAGTGAAGTCGACTTGGTCGGAATGACACAAGTGCCAAGTTTGGTTGTGTCCGTGCCGGGTGTCAAGGAATCGAAAATCCGTATGGAATGCCGCTTAGTAGAATCGGTTGCACTGGGAGGCGATGGACCTGGTAGTGATTTGTTTATCGGCCAAGTCGTCCAATTTCACATAGACGAAAGCATTTACGAAAATGGCCGCATCGATCCCATCGGCCTGGATGCTGTCAGCCGGCTCGCGGGGACGAATTATGCCGCCATTGGAGACATTTTTTCACTGGAACGGCCAAAATAAAGCAAAACAAAAGGAAGAAAAAACGCAGACCTGCTGTCGTTTTTCTTCCTTTTTGTGTGGTGGAAAATTACACCAATTTTATAATGGGTCTTTTTTTGGCGAGCATGCTCGTGAAGTTTTCGACGGTCAACGGTTTGCTGTAAAGATAGCCTTGAATTTCATCGCAGTCCAGCTCCTTTAACAAAGCCAGCTGTTCTTCTGTTTCTACACCTTCTGCAATCACCGACATATCAAGGCTGTGGGCAATAAAAATCATGGCTTCCACCAGTGCTTTGTCGTGGGCGTTAGAGGCCATATCCTGGACAAATGGCTGAGCGATTTTCAAGTTATTAAGCGGAAACCGTTTCAAGTAGCTTAAGGACGAATAGCCGGTGCCAAAATCATCAATGGCAATTTGGACACCCAAATCCCGCAGCGCGCGCATTCGCAAGATGGCTTCTTCGGCATCATCGACAGCGACGCCTTCTGTGATTTCGAGCTCCAGGGAAGATGCGGGAAAGCCGGTTTTTTCCAAAACCTGCTCAATGGCGGACATTAACCCGTCATCCATAAACTGCAAAGGCGATAAATTCACAGCCAATTTCAAGTGGGGAGAGCCGGCATCGTGCCATTTTTTAGCTTGTCGGCAGGCAGTATGCAGCACCCATTCGCCCATAGGAAGGATCAGCCGCGTTTCTTCTGCCAATGGAATAAACTCACCCGGAGAAATGTGGCTTCCATCCGCAGTTTGCCAGCGGATCAAGGCTTCCATGCCGATAATTTCTCCCGTTGTGGCTTGAATCTGCGGCTGGTATTGTAGGATGAACTCTTCATTTGCAATCGCACGGCGCAAATCGTTTTCAAGCGCTATTTTTCGGGAAGCAGTAAAGGCCATATCCTCGGAAAAGAATTGGAAGTTGTTTTTGCCTTTTTCTTTTGCGCTGTACATGGCACTGTCGGCATGCTTCAGCAATTCACCGGTCGTTTCTCCATCTTTTGGATAGACGGCAATGCCAATGCTCATCGAAATATGCAGCTCCTGGCCATAAATCACCAGCGGCTTTAAAAAAGCAGACTGCATTCGGAGAATCAACGGCACAATGTCTTTTTCATCTTGAATATTATTGAGAATCAGTGTGAATTCATCACCGCCTTGCCGCGAAATCACATCATTCGAGCGCAGGCTATTGCTGATTTTTTGCGAAAAATTTTGCAGCAGCAAATCACCAAATTCGTGTCCAAATGTATCGTTGACATTTTTAAATCGGTCCAAATCGATAAACACAACCGCAATTTTTTGGGAAGTTTGTTGTGCTGAAGATATCGAGTCTTCCAATTTTTCCAGGAACAGCCGCCTGTTTGGCAATCCGCTCAGTACGTCATGATAAGCAATGTGTGTCATCTGATGGACAGCTGCCTCCAGCTCTTCGTTCTTGGAAGTGACTTCGACCGTTCGCTGGTCAATTTTATGTTCGAGAACAGAAGTCAGGTGATGGTAATTGTACAACAGTTTTTGGTTGTTCCGGAGAGTAAAAATCTGCCTTGTAATGATGAGGAAAAAGGCGATGGCTGCTCCTATAATTAGGGCCAACATGTCTTCTTGCTGCTCAAAAATCATGACGGTAAACAATAAACTGATGCTTGTATAAGGCAACAACAGACGCAGAGTGGTGATGCTGTTGATTGGCTCGATTGTTGCTGGCTGTACGGATTTTGCAACCGATTCTAGAGCAGTCAAGCCGGCCAATGCCATCAAGAATAGGCTGAGCGAAAACAGCGTGTCATAGAAATTGCCCTGGCTATACGTACCAGCAAGCATGGAGTAGAGATGTGCATTGCCCGCCAATACTTGCACGATTAAACTGGTTGTGATCAATGCTAGTACACGGACAGGGAAAAAGTGCCCCAGGCCAAGATATAAGCTGATGGCACTAAATAGCAATAGCAAATCACTCACTGGGTAACCGATTGAAACCGCGAACAATAGGGGAGAAGCTGTTTCCAAAACAAGCTGCGGTTGAATCAAAAAATGCCAGCTAAGCGCGGTGAAGACCGTCACAAGGATGGCCATATCAAAAAGAAACTTAATCTGGTACGCATTTTCTTTTGTTTGCATAATTTGATAAGCGAAAGCAGCTAAATAGAAGGAAATCTGAAGGAAATAAAACAAATCTGGCCATCCTGGATAGTTGATGTCAATCGTCGTTATGAGGATGCTGTATACCCCGAAACTTTCGGCAATCGTGTAGCTGAGGCAACCCAACGCCATCAATAGCCAAAAGTAACGTTCCTTTCCGGCTAACTTAAAATAGATCGTGAAAAGGATAATGGCCGATATCAAAGGAGGCAGCCATGCAAACAAGGAAAGTATTATGGGCTGACCATCGCTGAATAAAATCCAACCACAATAGGAAGCAATGTATAAAAAGATAAAACCGACGAACAGTTTTTTTAGTTTAGGAAGAATGATTGTATCCACCTCGTTTTCACGCGTTAGAGTTTTAAAGCCTGCCTGTATTTCCTTTATTATTATAAAGAACTACTATATAAAAATAAACAGGAATATTACATATAATAACATTTATGTGTAAAATATTTACTACAAAACACACGTTATAAGGTCTTAATGCCTATGAATAAAGGGTTTTGCAATTGGAATAAAAAAGAAAAAGATTGAAAAAAACACACAGAAAAGGACTGATCCTGGATAAAGAGACAGTCCTGAAAGATTATTCTATAGTGTACTGATGTTGTTCTATCGCTAAAATCTAACCGAATGCTTTAAACTTTAGCCGCCCAAATCTCGATTTCGATTTTGATTTCCGGCAATCCCAGTTCGGTGATGTAGCCGACCGTCATGGCCGGATAGTCTGTACCAAACAAGTGCGACCACTCAGCATATAGGAAATCCCAATCGATTTTTTGGGTTGCCCAAATGTTCACTTTAATGATATTGTCCGCGGTTAATTGCTCGGATGCCAACACTTTGTGTATGTTTTCAAAGGTATTGGCAATTTGCTGATTGGAGCCTTCTGGAAGATCTCCATTAAAATCGACGCCGATTTGACCAGAAGTCACATACAGTTCAGCATTTTTAGGGATTTTGGTAATGTGTGAATAATTGCCAACAGGCTTTGGCATGCTCCTGGGATTGCTTCTTGTAATTTTATTGTGTTCCATTAAAATGTTCCGCCTTTCTGGAAGCTTAAAAAGCTGGTCATAAATTCTTTTTTGCTGCCTGGTTATAGTTATTCCATACCCCAGGATTCAATCCCTTTTTTTCGAACGGTACATCTAGTTTGTAACTGCCATCAAAAAGCAGGATACTAAGACTGTAGGAAGTGAGTAAAATCTATATAGATTTTAGGGACTTTCCTAAAACCACCAGATAACGTTACCTATTCTGAACTCAGGAAAGAGGAAAAGCATATGTCCATTTATTCATTTCAAGCGAAATTATCAAACGGAGAAGAAATTGATCTCCAAAAATTCAAGGGGGAAGTCCTGCTATTGGTGAATACGGCCAGCAAATGCGGATTGACCCCTCAATATGAAGAACTAGAAGAATTGTACAAAACGCATAAAGAAAAGGGATTTGAAATCATCGGATTTCCATGCGATCAGTTTGGTGGACAAGAGCCGGGAACAGATGCCGAAATTTCGGAATTTTGTTCGGTTAACTATGGCGTCAGTTTTCCACTCGCCCAAAAAATTGAAGTGAACGGCAAAGCTGCCCATCCGCTTTACCAATATTTGCGCAAGCAAGCTCCTGCTGATGAAGAGTTTGATGAGGCAGGTGCGTTGCAAAAAGAAGATCGGGACATGCTGGAAAGCTCTGACATTACTTGGAAATTCACCAAATTCCTTGTTGATCGCCAGGGAAATGTGCTGCACCGTTTTGCGCCTGCTGTAAAACCAAAAAGCATCGAAACCGTTATTGAGCAGCTCCTGACTTCACCTGCCTGAGATGTTTTCTACGTAGAGTAAAAACAAGCATAGCTGAAACAGTGGAAACTGCTGCAGTTGTGCTTATTCTATTTGAACTCCACAAACCGTTACGGATGGATCGTTTTCTTATTTAACCAGAAATTCAATCGTCACTAAAGAATTCAAAAGCTAAGAGCGAAACGTGGAAAACAAGGGTATGGAATCTGTAGTATGGAAAGTTACCTTTATGGAGGAGGCACTTAATGAAACCAAAAGTTTATATTGCCCGTACTGTCTCAAAAGAAGTGGAAGAATACATCGGAGAACATTGTGACTACCGGAAGTGGCAAGGAGAAGGCCGAATCCCACTGGACGTTCTGAAAGAAGAGATAAAGGATGTGGCAGGTGTGTTGGTTCAGCATGCGCCAATTACGGATGAACTGCTGGCAGGTGCGCCGCACTTGAAAGTCATTAGCAATTCGGCGGTTGGCTACGAGTCATTCGACTTGGAAGCAATGAAGCGGCATAAAGTGCTCGGCACGCATACGCCTTTTGTGCTGGACGAAACGGTGGCCGATTTAGTTTTTAGCCTCGTCCTTGCCACTGCCAGGCGCATACCTGAGCTGAACAATTTGGTGAAGCAAGGAAAATGGAGCAAGGATACAGAGGCCAGCGAACTGTTTGGCACTGACGTGCACCACGCCACGATGGGCATTGTTGGCATGGGGCGCATCGGCGAAAAAATTGTTCGAAGAGCGCGGTTCGGTTTTGAAATGAAGGTTCTTTATAATAGCAGAACCCCTAAACCAGAATTTGAAGAAAAATACGGCATTGTCTACAGTGAGTTGGACGCACTGCTGGAAAAATCCGATTTTGTCGTGCTGATCGTGCCACTGACGCCCGAAACGCATCACCTGATGGGAGAAGAACAGTTTAAAAAAATGAAGGACAGCGCGATTTTGATTAATGGAGCCAGAGGAACGGTCGTGGATGAGGAGGCGTTGATCCATGCTTTGGAACAGGGCGAAATCAGGGGAGCAGGCCTGGACGTCTTTGAACAGGAACCTGTCAGCCCAGGCAATCCCTTGCTGCAGATGGAGCAAGTCGTTGCGCTTCCACATATCGGGTCAGCTACCGCAAAAACGCGTGCTGCCATGGCTATGAAAGCGGCGGAGAACTTGGTCGCGGGTGCGACAGGAAAAGTTCCACCGGATGTGGTTAAGGAATTGAGAAGTCTGTTGGGTAACCCATCTTAAATCTTAAAGAAGTTCAATACAAAATGAGAACGACGGGCAGTTCTTTTAAGATTCCAATCGCTCACATTAATATCATAAAGACGACCCTCAAATTGCATATAAATTTGAGGGTTTTTCCTGTTGATGCGACAATGCCTGTTTAAATAAAAGTGGGACTTGTCAACTAACAGGAGCGGGAGCAGACCCATATTATCTTCTAAATTTACCGGCAAACCACTTCCATTAAATTGAATATTTATTTATTTCTGACTTTTCGTGTTAAAATAAATAAAAGGTTCGCAGGCGATCACAGCTTAGCCAATGAGACACTAGAGTCAAGAGACTTGTCAGATTGAAAGGTAGGATAAAATGGATGAAGCACAATGGGATATCCAAGAAGTTAAGCAGTTAAAAAAGAAGCAATTAGTTCAAGGCAATCTTGCAATGCTGCTGTTATTCCTGTTGCTTGTTTATTTTGCTGATAGCGGCAACTATGCCATCATTATTGGGATATTTTTTGTAGTGATGTGGATCGTGCTGGCTATTATCTTGTACACCTTGAAGACGGGACGGCCAGTTGGTACAAAGACAAGTAAGCGTGTGCAGGAATTTGATAAAGATCGCCTGGGAGAGAAACGTTGGAGACGAAATAGAATAATTGAAGCTGTCGGCATCAGTATCGCAGGTGTTGCTATTGCAATTTTATTGTGGGATACAGATTTTAGCGCTGTACGATTGGATTCTCCCAGCTATCATTTCCCATTTATTGGAGCTTGGATAGGCTATAACATTGGAGAGATTTTCAGAATGAGCAGTTTATAAAGGGCAGCTGTATGTACGCAGAAACTTTTTTAACCATGAAGATTTAGCTGAATAAGCAACTTGACCTTTAGCTAATAGTGCATCAAAGAACCCGTTAATTCCAATGAGAATTAACGGGTTCTTTGATGGAATTACTAATGCAGCCCAGAGAATAGGAGTTTTGTTGTTCAGTTAAAACTTATGTATCCTCTGCCTCTTTTTTAGAAGCACGGAGGTACTCGAGCCAGAAGATCCACAGCGTCACAGCGGAACCGATCCACAATGAAGGACTCGATAAGGAAATGCTGTTGTGGGATTCTCCTCCAAGTGCCGTCAAGACAGCCAACACAAGCATAGGCACTACAATCATCAGCAGGGGAAAGATGATCATGTAGCGCTTCTTTTCGCGGCGCGGCCTAAGCGTCAACGCACTCAATGCGATCATCAGCACAATGACGGCAAACAAAATCCATGTTGGAATGCCAAGCGAAGCCAGCGTTCCCGGAAAATAGTCATTAACCAGCAGTGTACACAAATTAATCAGTAATACGGCAATAATAAGCCAATAGGTTTTCAACAAAAAAATCCTTTCCGTGTTGGCATAATCAATCAACCTTCCCTTCAGTGTAACAAAATAAGTTGGGCATAACAGGGAAATAAGGGAATTGGTTTCTTATTGTGAAGTTCGGGTGACCATTGTTTTAAAATCCGAAACAAAAACCAGTAACTTCCTTTTTAGGAAGCCTACAAAATAAAATACAGAGCTGATATCACCAAATAGCAGACGATCCAAATCAATACGGCAAACTTAAAGTTCAGTTTAAACGCGATATAGACAGAGTTCTTTTGGCTAATCGCCGCCAGCAGCAGGTTCAGTCCAGAAAATGGAGAAGACAGAATGGCCAGGATCCAACCCGCAAGCAAGCCAAGGCTTAAATACAAATGATCATCCGCAAACAACGGGGAGTTGCTCAAGGTGATGGCCAAAATAGCGGCGGTGATGATGGGGTGGACGCCAATCCAAGCGGGAAAGGTCATCAACAAGGCCAATACCGGAATCAAAAGCAAAACATGGGTTATATTCAAAGTTTCCAAAAGGCTCCGAATCCAATCGTCCGCTCCGTTGTTTAACAGAGCCGTACCGAAAGCGCCGGCAATGATGAAAATCGACAGCTCATTTCCCATTGATGGAACTTTGACGTGAATGTATTCCTGGAAGTTTGCAAAAAGCTCACGCAAAGTGCCAAGGAACAATGACCATACGATAGAGACGACAAGCGCGGTCAGCGGAATGATGGTCAACACCGATAAGCCAGTCACACTTTCAATAACTAAGATCGCAGCGGTGACAGCAAGCAGGATAATGGCAAGTTCCAATACTTTGCGCTTAGCTTCACCGAGGCTCACCGGATTTTTGACAGATGAAACTTCTGGAATAACAATGCTGTTTTTGCGCTCTGCAAAAAATCCGATGCCCATCAAAATAACGGTGACAGCGAGGCCAACCGGGAACAATTGCAGCCACGTCACATCAAAATACGACAGCACCAACGCCATGGAGATAAAGTAAGGGGACCACATGAACGCCATGACAAATCCGCGGCTCAAAGCTTTGATGCGCACTTCATTAAAAGGCTTGAACGACTGTGTGTTTGTCAAATCGTAAAGAATGGGAAGTGTGCCGACATTCATGACGGCACCGACACTGCCGGCAGCCACGGTCGTAAAAAGGTACAGGTGATGCGTTTTCTTAATATAGTAGGCAAAAATAACTTCTATGTACTTTAAATACTGCCCTTGCTGAATCGGAATCGACAACAACGGCACAAAGATGAAAATTGCCAAAAGATTGGCATTGGTTTGCAGCGCCAGAAAAAACTCACGCAGCCCATTGCCACTGGCGTCCATCAACAACCCCACAACGAGCAGCACCGAAATCAAAATCTTCGGCGTCCGCGGAAGGTAGGGAAAATATGAAACAAGCACAGCTAGTGCAAACAAGCTGACCAGAAAAGTCGAGTAAGAGAAAGGGACAAAGAAAGACAGCAAATAGGTTCCACCCATGAGCAGGGTGCTGAGGGGGCGGATGATTGGTTTCATGTGAAAGACTCCTTTTGAAAGTGGGACGGTTTTTATTTAGTTTGACAGAAAAGTTTGTGGGCGTCTTGAATAGTGCTCTAGCTAGTAGGCTTTACTAAAACTTAGCATCTAATAACCGGATAAAATACTTACAAATATTTCAATTTAGCTTAAAAAGAAGAATATATTGCAAATAGAAAATGTTAGAATAAAGAGAATTAAATGTTTAATACTAGTAGGATATATAAAAAAATTTAAAAAGCAGGTGAAGCTTATGAAAAAAAATATACATGTAGTGGGAGCAGTTATTACAAGCGGTGATACGATCTTATGTGCGCAGCGAGGAATGGAGAAGAGCTTGCCGGGCTTATGGGAATTTCCGGGCGGTAAGATTGAAGAAGCAGAAACACCGCAAGAAGCTTTGCAAAGAGAAATACAAGAGGAAATGCAGTGCACAGTGGAAATTGGTGAGCAGCTTGAGTATACGGTGTATGAATACGATTTTGGAATCGTCCATTTGACGACATTTTATTGCCAGCTAGTCGAAGGTATTCCAGTGTTAACAGAACATAGCGCGATACAGTGGTTGGAAGCGCATGAGTTGGAGCAGCTGGAATGGGCACCAGCTGATATACCTGCGATACAGAAATTAAAACAGGTGCATAAAACTCAGAAGTAATTGAGTTATTTGGAAGAAGCGAGGGACGAATATGAATTTTCTTCAGAGTTTAGAAGACTCAATTTACAAAGGATTTATTGATCAAACCAAACCGAGTGGGGAACGCTTTAAGCCAACCCTGCTGATCAACAACACCAAAACAAACGAAACGGTATTGAACTCGATCATTGAGGAGTTGGATAGCTGCCAATCGTTTCTTTTTTCTGTGGCTTTTGTCACGGAGAGTGGGTTGGCGACGTTGAAAACCCACTTATCGGACTTAGATCAGAAAGGAATCAAAGGAAGAATTTTGACCTCGACATTTTTGAATTTCAATCAGCCGAAAGTATTCAAAGAACTTATGAAAATCAGCAATGTGGAAGTACGATTATCGAGTATGAAAGGCTTTCATTCGAAGGGGTATATTTTTTCTCATAACACGCATAAAACCTTGATCGTCGGGAGTTCTAATTTAACGGCGCAAGCCTTGAAGGTGAACTATGAATGGAACATAAAGCTGAGCTCGCATGAAAATGGCGAATTGGTTTCTCACTTTTATCATCAATTCGAAGAAGTGTGGGAAAGCGCGCAGCCGCTGACGGAACAATGGATCACAAGCTATGAACAAGCGTACGTGCCGATGGAATACCGAAAAGAATGGACCAATGTGGCCGAATTTCCGGAAGTGTATACAGAAAATCCATTAGAAGAAGCCATCCATATCAAACCGAACAACATGCAAAAAGCTGCTCTTCGGGAAATCCAAGCGGTGCGGGAAGCTGGGAATGACAAAGGCTTGGTGATTTCAGCGACCGGTACGGGGAAAACTTACCTATCCGCGTTTGACGTGCGTGAATTTGCACCAAAACGAATGTTATTCATCGTTCATAGAGAACAAATTCTTCAAAAAGCTAAAGCTGATTTCATTCGAATATTGGGTGGTGTAGAAAAAGATTTCGGAATTCTGTCGGGCAATTTACGGGAGACGAATGCCCGTTATTTATTCGCGACCATTCAAACGATTTCAAAAGAAGACACACTCCGTCAACTGGATTCGCAAGCATTTGACTATATTTTAATTGACGAAGTACATAAAGCAGGAGCCCAATCGTATCAGCGGGTGATAGAGCATTTCCGACCGAAGTTTTTAATGGGGATGACTGCGACACCTGAACGTACAGATGATTTTAATATTTACGAGCTGTTTGATTATAATGTGGCATACGAAATTCGCTTACAGGAAGCATTGGAAGAAGACATGCTTTGTCCATTTCATTATTTTGGGGTAACGGATGTGGAATATGAAGAAGGCGTGATTGACGAAGCGACGGTTTTTTCAAAGCTGGTAACGGAAGAACGTATCGAGCATCTTCTGCAAAAGGTCGAGTATTACGGCCATTCAGGTGACAAAGTGCGAGGTCTCATGTTTTGCAGCAGAAAAGAAGAAGCGCTTCAACTTTCAGAAGAGCTGAACCGAAGAGGATTAAAGACTGTCGCATTGACCGGCCAAAATTCTCAAGAAGAGCGTATTTTGCAGGTCGAACGGTTAGAAAACGGCATTATCGATTATATTTTAACTGTTGATATTTTCAACGAAGGGATAGATATTCCGAGCGTTAATCAAGTCGTCATGCTGCGGCAAACGCAGTCGAGCATCATCTTTATCCAACAGCTCGGGCGCGGCCTTCGAAAGCACGGCTCCAAAGAATTTGTCACGATTATTGATTTTATTGGAAATTACAAAAACAACTACCTCATTCCCATCGCTTTGTCCGGCGAACGTTCGCAGAACAAGGACAACATTCGCCGTCGAATGAAGGATACGAGCTACATCAAAGGCATTTCCACTGTGAACTTTGAAGAAATAGCAAAAAATCGTGTGTTTTCGGCGATTAAAAAAAGCAATTTAAATGACATGAAGATTCTTCGGGAAGCCTATATCGAACTTAAAAACAGAATAGGACATATTCCACAGCTTCAGGATTTTATTCACCACAATTCAATCGATCCGTTAGTGATTGTTCAGAAGTATACAACCTATCACCAGTTTTTAATGAAGCTTAAAGAAATTGATCCATTGGTCAATGGATACGAAGAACAAGTGGTAACCATGCTTTCTTTGGAGATCTTAAATGGCAAGAGACTGCACGAAATACTACTTCTTGAATTATTGCTGGAAAAAGAAAAGGTCACGATGGCAGCATATGAACAATACCTAAGATCTCATAACTGCTCAGGTGACCCAGAAACTTTAGCATCGGTACAACGAATCATGGACCTGAGCTTTTTCAACCAAGGCCCTCGGAAAAAATACGGCACGAAACCACTTGTGGTTTTTGGCTCAGATAGCATCGAGTTTAATAAAGAAATTCAAGAAAGCCTAGCGCGAAATGCAAGCTTTCAAGCGATGCTGAAAGATCTCGTCACAAGTGCCAAAGAGTTAAGCAAAAGTTACAGATGCGACCAGGCTTTAACACTGTACAAAAAATACACTCGTAAAGATGCTTGCCGGCTATTGAATTGGACAAGCGACGAAAGCTCAACGATTTATGGGTACAAGACGAAGCATGGGACCTGTCCGATCTTTGTTACTTACCATAAAGATGCCGAAGTGGAGTCGAGTGTGGCATATACAGAAGGCTTCATCAGCCCCGAAATCTTCAAATGGTCGACCCGAAGTAACCGTACGTTAGCGTCTGCAGAAGTAAAAACCATTTTGGAAGCTGCGGAAAACGGCATCGACCTCCATTTATTTATTAAAAAAGATGATGACGAGGGTGGAGATTTTTATTACCTCGGACAGGCTCTTCCAGATAAAGAAAATGTAGAACAAGCATTAATGAAAGATAAAAACTTAAAGGACATTCCAGTCGTTCACATGCAGCTGGCATTAGAAAATACAGTAGAAGGAAAACTTTATCGTTATATTGCGAGCGAAGAGGGATCGACAACAGATTGATCTTTGAGGAAACGGAAAAAGCGGAAAGGCTAAAATCAGCCTTTCCGCTTTTTCATATTTTTTATTCGAAACCATTATTTGCTGAACCTATAATTTCACAACTGTCCGTCCCAAATGCTGGCCATTTTTGATAGCGTCGATTGTTTCGGTCAATTCTTCCAGTGAAATCTCGTTTACCAGCGTTGTTTGTGTGATGTTCCAGTCGCTCGCCATTTTCTCCCACAGGCTGCCGCGCTTTTCGATCGGTACGTTGACCGAGTCGATTCCGAGCAGACTGACGCCTCTCAGGATGAATGGCAGTACTGTAGTGTTTACTTGAAGTCCGCCGGCGTTGCCGCACATGCTCATGCTGCCGTCATACGAGATCTGTGGAATCAACGCAGAAGCCACGTCTCCGCCGACCGTGTCCACTACATAGTCGAATCGGGTTTTGCCTAATGGCTTTTTGGCATCTCCGAGTTCTTCCGCAAAAATGATATTTGTTGCGCCCAGTGATTTAGCGACTTCGGCTTGGTGTTCTTTCCGTACCAAAGCGGAAATGTTTTGGTATCCGCTTTTCGACAGGATCTGCAGCGCGATGCTGCCGACTCCACCAGTTGAACCTGTCACTAAGATGGCCGGATTTTTTGCCGGATCCATGCCGTTTTGTTCCAGTGCACGAATGGAAAGTGCTGCGGTAAATCCGGCTGTTCCGAATACCATGGCGTCTTTCAAGCTCAAGTTAGCGGGCAGCGGCACAATCCATTCTGCCGGGACGCGTGCATATTCTGAAAAACCTCCCGTATGGCTCATGCCCATGGCAAATCCTGTGACGATTACTTCTTGTCCCTCAGTGAAGCGGGAGTCTGTTGACTCAACGACAGTGCCGCTCAAATCAATTCCGGGAATCATCGGATAGTTCCGGATAACGCCTGCATTTTTCTGTACTGCCAGCATATCTTTATAGTTAATGGAAGAATAGGCAACTTTAATCAAAACTTCCCCTTCGGAAAGCTGATCGGAATTGATCTCCTCCAAACCATAGATTACTTGGTCTTCTTGTTCTTTCACTCTAACGGCTTTAAATTGATTCATGCAGATTGCCCCTTTCTGGAAAATGGATTGAATGCAAAAACTACCATATGGCTATGGCTGCCGTCAATTTAGGACAGCCTGTGTATTTACCGCAATTTCTTCTTCAAGCTCAACTGTTTTTTCTTTTTCTTTTCAGAAACCAGTGGCTTTGGCGCCGGATTAAAGTCGTCGTCGTACAGGCCGGTATAAGCTTGGTACCAAGCGAACAAGTGGGCAAGCACCACTTTGCTGACGGCATAGGCGGGAATGCCGAGAATGACGCCCGGAATGCCGAACAGATTTCCGGCTGTTAGAAGTACGGCAATAATGGTGACGGGATGGATGCTTAAGTTGCTGCCCAGAATGAGAGGCTGAATAACGCGTCCTTCCAGTGTTTGCTCAATAAAGAAGACAATCAGCACCTTGACTAGCATGATGGGCGAATGGACCACCAGAGCAATGATGACAATTGGCAATAAGGCAATGAACGTACCCAAAAACGGTATCAAGTTCAAGGCACCCGCCAAAATACCAAGTGTCAGTGCATACTCGAGGCCGATGATGCTCAAACCAATCCAAAACATCAGTCCGACAAAAAAGGCGACAATCAGCTGGCCGCGGATATACTGGCTGATTTGCATGTTCATTTCACGCAACAGAACATAAGTATGTTCCCGCATTTTCGATGGCACAAGCTTCATGATGTGATAAGGCAGCTGATGGCCGTCCTTCAATAGATAAAAAAGGATAAAGGGAGTCGTAATCACTGCGAGTACAGTCGTCGACAGGACACCGAAGACGCTGCCAATGCCGGTGACAGTGGTCCCGACAACATCATCTGCCTGATCTGTGATGGAAGTGGATAGGCTGTCTGCATTGCCGGTCAATTGTGTTTGCAGCTGGGACAGGATGTCGCTTTGGAAAAATCTATCGATCTGAGAGATAAAAGTGGCTAAATAGTCTTGCCAATTTTCCAGCAAGCTTAGTGTCTGCTCGCGAATAATCGGAATCAGAGTTGCGATTCCCCAGGCAAGCAAGCCAATAATAATCACAAAGACAATAGAAATACCACCGATTCGCTTGATGTGTTTCGTTTCCATCCAGTCGATAAACGGATTTAGCAAATAGTATAAAACACCCGCCATGATCAGCGGCAAACCCATGACATCAAAAAAAGCGAAAAATGGCTGAAAGATATAGCTGATTTTTGGCAGCAGCAGCAAGTTCAGCATAAGCAATAACAGGATGACCAATACAGATACCGCCTTGTTGTTTAGCACCCATTTCACAAACCAGGAAGCTGCATGGCTTAACGCATGTTTGTTTTTGTCCTGCTCCATCACGTGCACCTCTTTCCTGAATAAAACAGTTTGAGACGCTGGCCCCGCATCTTATTATTATTTTCATTATATGCCTAAAATACCCGTATAGCGCAGTTCTCACACCGCCGCTGAACTTTATTTTTCTAAACAGGGATGCCTTATCCACATGTGGATAACTGCTAAAGAATAACGAAACGACAAAGTTATCCCCGTTTTATAAGGAAATCATCCACATATCCAGCAACGGGCAGGATAAACCGTAAAAATCCTTTTTAAAAACCCAGTCTTCCATATGGATGGAAGACTGGGTTGCGATCGTCTATTGGTTTGCTTGTATGGATGCGACCAGTTGGGTTAATCCTTCTTTTATAGGGGTAACGGGCCGGCCAAGAAGTTTTTCAAAGCCACGACTTTCTACATCCAATGTGCCTTCGCGGATGCTTTGCTGGATGCCGACCAACATCGGAATGAGAAAGTCAGGCAATCCTGCACCCAACATGGTTTCTGCGTAGGCCGCATCATCTACGTGTTGGACTGGTACTGTTTTTCCAAGAACCTCCCCCAAGACAGCGGCAAATTCGTCCTGAGTCAGTAAACTTCCTGAAAGTTCGTAGATGGCATTTTCATGTCCTTCTTGTGTTAACACAGCTGCGGCTGCCGCAGCATAGTCCTGTTGCGGTGCCCAGCCAACTTTGCCATTTGGGGCTGAAGTTAGCCAAGGTGCGCCTGCCAATACACCTTGAATGCCTGAAGCTTCGTTTTCCAAATACCAATTGTTGCGCAGAAATGCGTAAGGAATGCCGGTTTTCTGAATGGCTTGTTCTGTTGCCTTGTGCGGCGGTGCCATAAGATTTGTGCTTTCCTGTGCGTTCACCACGCTTGTATAAGCGATAAAGGAAACGCCGGCTCGTTGTGCAGCAGCGACTGCGTTGCCATGCTGGACGATGCGCGTATCGTTATCTCCATCTGTGGAAACAATCAGCAGACGATCAATGCCGGCAAAGGCTTTGTCCAAGGTTTCCGGCTGATCAAAGTCTCCGTGGCGCACATCAACACCGCGGTCTTTCAGATCCTGTGCTTTCTCCGGACTGCGAACACTGACCGCCAATTGCTCTGCGGGAACGGTTTCCAATAAAGTGTTGACTATTTTTGAACCTAATTTTCCTGTGGCGCCTGTCACTAACAGTTTCATAACTGATTCCTCCGCTTCGTCTATTTTTGATAAATCCGCTAACCTGTATCCATCGTTGATACATGTGATCATCATAGATTTTTCTGTTTGGTTTGTCAACGATTCGCAATCCGCTCTTTTTTATTTGTGCCGTTTTTAAGGTATACTGGCTTGTAAGCAGCTTAGATACAGGATCAGAAAAATTTATAAAAGAGGCAGGTGAGCAAAATGTCCATCAGCAGCCGTTTTACCGTAGGCATTCATATCTTGACCTTGGTTGAGTTAAATAAAGAAGGCATCAGTTCGTCCGAATACATTGCGGGCAGCGTCAACACAAATGCAACTTTGATCCGAAAAATAACTGGCATGTTGAAACGGGCAGGCTTGGTTGAAGTGCAGCCTGGCATTGCCGGAGCAAAGTTGGCCAAGCCCCCTTCGGAAATTACCTTACTGGATGTCTACAAAGCGGTGGACGTGGTTCAGGAGCAGGAACTGTTCAGCGTCCATGACAATCCGAATCCGAATTGCCCGGTAGGCAGGAATATTGAGGATGCGGTTCTGCCAATTTTGTCGGCAGCCCAGCTGGCATTGGAAAAAGAATTGGGCTCAGTGACGATCGAAACTATTTTGCAGGACATCGCTTCTAAAGAAGATGCGGCGATCTGATTGAATAAGCATTCCTCTGTGGAATGCTTTTTTTGTGGACATTTTTTGGAACTTCTCTCCAGTTGATGCGTAGAATACACAAAGGTTCAGGAGGTGAGGAGTATGTGGGTCCTCTTTATATGGCTATTGGTTATTTTTGGACTCGAGTTTTTGAGGATGTACTTGAAAAAGCGTTTTGGCATCGACAAAGAAGAGCAGGCAGGTGTGCCGGTTAAAAAGTTTGAGCGTTGGAACGGCTGGGTCATGTTGGGGGCAATCATCGTTTTGTATGTCTTTTTCATCGATGCGCTGGCCGCATTTTTCTCCTTATTACTTGGGATTTTCGTCTTGGTATGTGCAACGCAAATTTACCTGGAGTGGAAATACTTGAAAGGATCCCGGAAATACCAGGCTTCGATGGTTTACTTCACGATTACTGCTCTGGCAATCATCGTTTTTCTCTCTGTATTAAGATGGCAAACAGAGTTTTTTTAAGCTCAGGCGAAAGAGCAAAAGAGGCTCTTTGCAAAATAAAGCACTGGGGAGGTGAGTGGAATAGAAACGGTAATTCTGGTTGGATTTATCTTAATTATGTTTGTGATCGCTTTGAGTTTGAACAAACTTGAAAAAAAGTATGGTGTGAACCGTGCAGAAGCTGGAGAACAGCTGAAAAAATCAGAGCGGACGGCAGGGTGGATGAGCATCGGTTTACTGGCTGTGATTGTGGCTGTTGCTATCAGCGGGTCAGACATCAACTACATCTTGATCATGTTGAGTGCCGGCGTTTTGGCATTGCTTCAAACCATGATTGAATGGAAATACGTCAGAAACGCACGGCGTTCGATGGTCAGTTTTACGCTAACGGCTGTTTTGCTTTTGTCTTTGCTGGGCTTGATGCAGATTGTTGAGTGGACGACTTCCTTTTTATAGAAGGCAGAAACTGGTCATGTACTGAAAAAAGGTGCCAATTTTTCGCGGAAATGTTAAATGAGGTATCGATTCACGCAACAACTAAAGCCGTTATGCAAATTCCAGCATAACGGCTTTGTACTTAACATGTTAGTTTTTTTTATTGGCAAATAGTACAAGAATCGGTCCGATAATCGGAATCCATGCAAGCGCTTTGAGCTTTGCTTCCGGGTAGAAGCGGTGGACGGCATAAATGGATAAGCCCCACAGCACAAACCAGTCGACGGTCATGACAGAGACCAGACCCGATGCGAAAAAAGCTTCGCGGTAAGCAGCCAGCGAAAAGCCCTGCAGCAGCATCAATCCATTCGCTAACCATGACACCATAAGAAGAATCAGCCAAAAGCGGGAACCGAGAAAGCGGACGAGCCAAGCTGGAGTTCGCAGCTTTCTTTCAGCCTTTCGGTCACCAAAAGCGAAATAGAGTAAAAGTGAAAAAGCGCCAACCACAAAAGACAATAGTGCAAACGGCCACGCCGGCCATTTTTGCCGGTCATTCAGCAGCAGCAGCGTTAAAAATACCATCGGAAACAAGCCAAGTGAATTGAAAACGGCAAACACCAGCGGATCAATCGCTCCAAAGTTTCCGCTGAAAATATTCGACAGGACAGGATCGGTCTCGCCGCCAGGTGCCAGAAATACAGCATAGCCAACGAGAAGGAGCCAAATAATAAAAAAGATCACAGTCAACACCCCTTTTTTTATCTTATTCTATTAATCAATGGGTTCCCTCAAGGAGCAGATGGCAAACCGTCGGCCCACGTTGAAGTAAATCATCAACCTTCTTGGTTTGCTGATCTTTGGTCACCTGCATCCAACTTTAAATAGGCTTGCCTACTTATAAAAAAAGACAACGTCCAGGCTAATAGAAACAATCTAAGCAAAGTTCCTCTTGCCTAGTGCCACAACTTTATCATAGGAAAGTTATAAAGGTGAATTGTTTTTCATTAAACTTAGCCTTCATTAAAGAAGGGGAACGGGTCCAAAGTGTAGAAGTACTTTAGTTAGGAGGGCTACCCATGCAGCCAGCTTTGATCGTTGGATTACTTGTTCTTTTTACATCCTATTTCCTTTTTGCACATTTTTATTTGAAGCGGAAACGCGGAATAAAAAGAGTCTGGAAAAGTATTTTTCATGAAGATAAAAATCGTTATGGCTTGGTTGTACAGGGGATTATTTTTGTGGCTTTTGCCTACGCACTGATGTATGTAAATTTGGAAATGGACGTCACCGAACTGTCGCTGGCTGTCCGCCTGAGTCCTTTTGCCGGTCTGTTTATTTTACAGGCGTTTTTCACAGGGCTCGAGGAGTGGCTGCTGCACCGGGAAGAGGAGCGTTATTGGTATGAATGGTCAGAATCTTTTCTGATTCTGTCGGCTTTCTGCCTAATACTTATTATGGAAGGGTGAATGGAATGAATGAATTAACAAAAAAACGGATAAAAGCGGTAGCGATCGATACAGTAATTTCTACAGTGGTTTCTTCCGCGCTAGAACCTTTTTTGAAAAAGAAAACGAAAAGCAGTTTTTCCTATGTAGTACTATCGCCAACCGTAGTTTTCTGGGGCTTGGAATATGCCCAGCTGCGGCTTAGCGGCCAGACTGTCGGCCAGAAATTAATGAACATCGAAGTGCAAAACGAGAATGGCGGTGAGCCGACCTCAGAACAGATTTTGAAACGGATGGTGCATCGGGATACGGTCAGTTCCATTCTTTACTTGAAAGACCGTGAGGCTTATGACAAATACCAAGGCGAAAAATTCCCGCACGATCTTTACGCGCATACGATGGTGAAAGAGTTGAACTAAAAAGAAAATTGCTATGGGGCTTTCCTTGAGAAAAGGAAAGCTTTTTTCAATCAGCAGCCATTCCCTCTCTCCTTTTTTTGTGAAAAATTAGTCAACGAAAAACTCTTCCACCGTATAATCATCTTTAATTTCCCCAATTAATTCTTCATCTTCATTCAAAAAATTAAGATTGGAAGACACTGTGTCTTTTTCCAACTCCTGAGGGAAAAACCAGAGAACGATATCTTCGGCATCGGCGTTGGAAATATAGTTTGTCAACGCATGAACAGCCAACGCCTCTTCATGTTCTGGATACCATGAATCTGCTATGTATTTTATCTCTTCATTTTTAACAAGGCCGTAGGTGTACTCCCATTTTCTAGGTGCGTTTAGAAATGCGACGGTTTGATTGAGATCCACATCGAACGCGTTGAGATTGGTAGGGAAGATTTCAAAGTCTGTATAAAGTGTCGTGACTAAGAAGCGATACTCGGTAGTCATCAGCGCGATGGAAAGTGCACCTGTATCATCAATCAAAATGACATGTCCCTCATCTACCATCTGAATAGGTATGGCATCTGTCGATTTTTTCAGTTCGTTGAATGCGCCTTGAGGAGTGGTATGATAACTGGTCACGAGATAGATAGTCAGAGCGATCAGAGCCATGGTAATTATCCCTAAAAGAACTTTTTTCATACTTCATCTCCTCTTTTTAATATATTGTAGTTTAATAGTCCTGTTTTCACTAGCCCGTATTTACTCATACTATACAAAAGGTGTTCCGCTGTATAATAAAAGAAAAATCGGAAGGGTGATCCACATGAAGCTGTACAACGAGTTGGCACAGTGGTGGCCGCTATTGTCTCCGCATACGGAATACGAGGAAGAAGCCCATCTTTTCTTGGAAATTATGGAGCGGTACCATCCCGCAATTAAGGATGGGCTGGAGTTTGGTTCAGGAGGGGGCAGCAATGCTTTTTACCTGAAAAAACACTTTTCGATGACGTTAACGGATCTGTCTCCAGAAATGTTGGCGGTCAGCCGCGATTTAAATCCGGATTGTCCGCACATACAGGGAGATATGCGAACAATCAAAGTCGAGGGCAAGTTTGATCTGGTATTTATCCACGACGCCATCACCTATTTTACAGACAAAGCCGATTTGCTGACGGTCATGAAAAATGCCAAAAAGCATCTGAAACCGGATGGCCTGTTGTTTATCATGCCGGATGAGTACACGGAAACGTTTGAGCCGCGGACAAATCATGGTGGGGTTGATCAGGATGGTCGGGGCCTGCGCTATTTGGAATGGAGCTATGACAGCGATCCTTATGATCAGATGCTGACAACGGAGTATGCCTATATTATGCGGGACGTGAACGGGCAAGTTACCCATGAACACGACAGCATGACAGCCGGCTTGTTTTCCATGCCGGAATGGGAGGCGCTGCTTGCAGAAGCCGGGTTCCAGGCGCATTTCGAACGGGTGGAATTTTCGGAAGAACCGGGAACTTATTTTGGCATTGCCGCGACGCAGTTTGAGTAAAAAGAACGCAAGACCCTTGATATAATGTTTAGTGTGTCATTCGATAAATATGATTAAAACGAAATAAATAGATGCAATAATTGGAAGTGCGGTATTTATAAGTTCTTGGGAGGTCATCTGCAAAATCTATAGCGCTTTATTAACTATGTAGACTTTGCTTATTGATTGCCTATTAAAAGGAAAACATCAGCTCAAACGCCGTAGAAATTCTAGAAGTGAGAAAGTACAAGTACTTAAAAAATCATATGTATTTTAAAGGATTATCGGAATTCGATAATCCTTTTTTTTGTAAGTTTAAAATTCCGGTGAGAAAACAATTTGTGTCAAAATCTTATGCAATTGAAATTATGTGCAACTTGTTAGAAAGCGCTTCCTTTTGACGGAATAGTCTCTATAATCTAACTATAAAGTGAAATAAATTATTTTTAGTGAACATAATTTCAATTCGAAAGGGGGCGAAGAGATGTATACAAATCAGGAAATGATCATTGTTGCGAGAATGCACTATGAAATGAATTTGACGCAAAAAGAAATAGCTGAGAAGCTTCGTTACTCCAGACCTACTATTAGTCGTATCGTGGATGCGGCATTTAAAGCAGGAATTGTAGATGTAAAAATCAATTATACTCTTGATTCTGTTGTGGAATTAGAAGATGCAATTAAGGAGAAATACAAACTTAAAAATGTTTTTGTAGTCCCTGTCTACATAGATGATCCGCTTCTTATCCAAAGTGATGTTGGAAAAGCTGTTGCGAATTATTTATATGAAATTTGTGAAGATGGTTTGACGCTTGGGGTATCGTGGGGGACAACATTAAGTCACGTAGTACCACATTTGAAATCTAAAATCTTACCGCATATGAAAATTGTTCAACTGAATGGTGGTGCAGCAAAGAGTACTTTTTCTACAGGGTCAGCAGCATTACTTGAGAAATTCTCTAAAGCATTCTCCTCTGATCAATATCTCTTACCAGTACCATCAATTGTTGATTCTTCCTTAATTGCTGAAGCGATTATGACCGATTCTAGTATTGAACAAACCCTCAACTTAGGAAAAGCAAGTAATATTGCTGTGTTTGGAGTCGGAAATGTGTCCCATAATTCAGTTCTTTATAAAGGTGGATACTTCAAAGAGGGAGCATATGAAGAATTGATTGCAAAAAAAGCGGTTGGGGATATTTGTTCCAGGTACTTTTCAGTAGAGGGACAAATTGTGGATGAAGATTTAAACAGCCGTACTATTGGACTTGGGTTGGAAGAATTAAGGAGCAAAGAGTTTTCTATTGCAATTGCTTCTGGAAAAGAAAAAGCGGAGAGCGTAAAAGGAGCATTGAATGGTGGATATGCAAACACTCTTTTTATAGACGAAAACTTAGCAAAAGAAATTGTATAAAAAATGGAGGTAGGAAAATTGATGAAAGCAGTGAAATTATACGAACCTGGAAACTTGCAAGTTGAACAAGTGGAAGTCCCAACCATTTCCTCAACGGAAGTCTTGATAGAAGTTAAAGTAATCGGAATTTGTGGTTCGGATATTCCAAGAGCATTAACAAAAGGAGCTTATTCAAAAGGGCTGACTCTAGGGCATGAATTTTCTGGGAAGATAGTTGAATGCGGATCAGAAGCAACTGAATGGTCAGTCGGAGATCGTGTAACAATTGCACCTTTAGAGCCTTGTATGAAATGTGTTTACTGCAAACAAGGCAAGTTTGGATTATGTGATGATTACAACTACTATGGTTCACGGACTGATGGTGCAATGGCAAACTATATCAAGGTTGGCAAAGCTAACATTCTGAAGCTTGATGATGGAATTTCTTATGATGCAGGAGCAATGGTGGATCCGGCGGCCAATGCAGTGCATGGAATTTGGAGAGGTAATCTTCAGAAAGGCGAAACAGCTGTTGTGATAGGACTTGGAGCTATAGGCATGTTTGCAGTACAATTTGCTCGAGAAATGGGGGCGAAAGAAGTTATTGCAGTTGACATTTTTGATGAAAAACTTGAAATTGCTAAAAAGTTGGGAGCAGATCGAGTAGTAAATTCGAGAACGGAAGATGTAGTTGAAGTATTGGCCGATACCCATATTGATTTTGTCATTGACACATCCGGTTCGGCAATTGCCCAAGATCAAGCTGTCCGTATCACAGGCAAAATGGGAAGAGTGGTTTTCTTAGGTATTTCCAATCAACCTCTAACACTTTCAGCCAAGACGGTAGACCGTTTACTGCGTTATGAAATAGGTATTAACGGTTCTTGGAATTCATTCTCTGATCCTTTCCCAGGGAAGGAATGGACATACGTAATTGAAAGTATGGCTAAAGGAAAAATTCGTACGGAAGAGATTATTTCTCATCGTTATTCAATCGATGAAACACCAGCTGTATTTGAAAAGATCAAAAATAAAGAAATTGTCTTCAGTAAGATACTGCTTTATCCAGGAGAAACTCTATGAATCAAAATCTTGTTCTCGGAATGGATTTTGGAACCCAGTCTTTAAAGGTAGGTGTCTATTCGATTGCAGGAGAACATATTTTTACGGCCAGTGCTTCTTATAAAACTCAGCACAGAAAAAACGGATATTCTGAGCAAGATGCAAACGATTGGTGGAAAGCTTTAAATGAGACAATGAAAACTGTTTCTCAAAACGTCGATTCACGATCGATAAAAGCTATTTCACTGTGTGCGACTTCATCCACTGTTGTTCTGACAGATGATAAATTGAATCCTATCGCACCGGCTCAATGCTGGATGGATCAGCGTGCTATTCGTGAAGAAGAAGACATCAATCACAATCGACTTCCTCAAGTTGTAGATCAATTGCGTTTTTCAGGTAGGAAAACATCTATTGAATGGATGACGACAAAATCTTTATGGCTGAAAAACAATTATGATTTAACGGATAAAATGATTGTTGAGCAAATCGATTGGATTAACTATCAATTAACCGGACAACTTGTTGCATCTAAGTGCAATGCTACATGTAAATGGAATTACGTGGAGCAACTTGGGGGATTCTCAGAACCATTTTTTGAAGCAGTAAGTCTTCAAGGGATTACAAAGCATTGGCCGCCATATGTGATAAATGTGGGTGATCAAGTAGGTGTAGTGAAATCTGGGGTAGCGGCTCAATTAGGGTTAGTAGCTGGTATACCAGTATATCAAGGAGGTATTGATGCTCATATAGGGATGATTGGCTCAGGAGCACTGGAACCCGGAAAGCTAAGTATGATAACAGGTACAAGTTTTGTTCACTTGATGCACCATGACGAACCTATATTTAATGATTCACTATGGGGACCTTACGATTCTCCTTTGTTGGATGGCCATTGGTTGTTGGAAGGCGGGCAATTATCGTGTGGTTCGATCATATCCTGGTTTTTGCAGGAATTCTATACAGGTCGTACTGATAAAGAAAAAGTATATAAAGAGCTGGAGAAAGAAATTTTGACTATTGATGCAGGTAGTGAAGGTCTAATGGTTTTAGATAGTTGGAAAGGAAACCGAACGCCATACAAGACGCCCCATGCAACCGGAGCATTTATTGGTTTGACTCTTTCGCACAATAAGTATCACATATATCGTGCAATTCTAGAATCCATCGCTTTTGGAACAAAAAATGTAATCCGAACTATGGAGCTATCCGCCATTCCAGTTGATCGGATTATTGCAGGAGGCGGAGGAACGCATAACCAGTGCTGGATGCAGATCATCAGCGATGTGACTGGATTGCCGATTTCGATTCCGGAAGATATAGAAACAGGTTCAAAAGGTGCAGCCATCATTGCTGCCTATGGGCTTGGAGAGTATCCAAGCTTGATTGATGCATCATCTGCCATGGTGGAAATGAAGAAAACATACCACCCTGATTTAGAAAAAACTCGGAAATATGATGAGCTATTTGAGATTTATTTAAATTTAAATGAAGTATTATTTCCTATTATGAAAAAGCTGAAGGATGGGGAGGCCGGCCAACATGAGCAACATACTCGAAATGAAGCAAGTGTCTAAATCTTTTCCTGGAGTAAAAGCACTTCAAAAGGTTGATTTTTCACTGAAAAAAGGTGAAGTACATTGTCTCATTGGTGCAAATGGTGCAGGGAAATCTACATTAATGAAGATTTTGGCAGGCGTTTATACAAAAGACGAGGGCGAGATAATTTTGGAAGGAGAACGGGTCACGATCAAAACTCCTTCAGATAGCAAAGAACTTGGGATTTCTACTATCTATCAGGAATTATCGTTAGTTGAAGAACTAAGTTTGGCAGAAAATATTTATTTGGGAAATTACCTTAAACCCAAGGGCGGATTTGTTAAATGGAAACAACTCAACGAAGAGGCAAAAAAAATATTTTCGCTTTTGGGGTTGTCTATCTCACCCACGCGCCAAACCTCAACAGCGAGTATGGGTTTAAAACAAATGACAGAAATAGCTAAAGCGATTGCAGCAGATTGTAAGATTATCGTGATGGACGAACCTTCCACAGCGCTATCTGGAGATGAAGTAGCAAAATTATATGAAGTAATCAATTTGCTAAAGGGCAAGGGATACACCATCGTTTATATCTCACATAAACTAGAAGAATTGTATGCGGTGGGAGACCGTGTAACGGTATTGAGAAATGGAGAATGGATCATTACTGATAGTTTGGCAAATCTTTCTCAGCCGGAACTGATTCAACATATTACGGGAAGAAAAATCGAGAAAAAAGAAAAAGTACATGATTTGGTTGAAAGAGACGAATTTTTAGTCGTAAAAGATTTCAGCAACAAAAAAATTCATGATGTCTCATTCTCTGTAAAAAAAGGTGAAATCGTCGGTTTGTATGGACTTGTAGGATCGGGAAGGACGGAGTTGCTTAGAGCAATTTTTGGGGCTGATTCCATCGATGCTGGAGAGATATATATAGAAGGTAGGAAAAAAAATATTTCTTCACCTCAAAAAGCGGTGGATAGCGGTATGGGTCTTGTGCCGGAAAATCGCAAAACTGAAGGTGCAATTCTGGATTTATCAATTTCAGAAAATGCCTTCCTGCCATCACTTGGTGTGTATTCAAACCGTAGCTTCATCAAGCAGCAGCAAATGAAAATTGTCATGAATGAGATGATAAAAAAACTAAATATTAAAACGAGTAGCAACGATGTCCCTATGAGGAATTTAAGTGGAGGGAATCAACAAAAAGTCATTATTTCAAAATGGCTTATTCACCAGTCGCGCTTGCTATTATTCGATGAACCAACTCAGGGAATTGACATTGGAGCAAAAGATGAAATTTATACCATCATGAAAGAACTCTCCAATGAAGGAAAAAGCATTATTATGGCTACATCGGAAATTGAAGAATTACTTGCAGTTTGCGATAGAGTACTGATCATGTTTAATGGAAGGCTCATTAAAGAGTTCTCAACTCCAGCCAGTTATAAGAGTGAAATTATGAACGTTGCGGTATCAGGTTGATATAAAAAGGAGGCTTATTATGACTGTTAATATAGAGAGTGGCGGAGAAAAAGAAAGACGACTCCCTTCTTTAAAAGTTATTTTAAAAAAATACAATCTATTTTTTATCTTTCTGGGATTTATTTTAATTGGAAGCCTATTATCTGATCAATTTCTTTCAGTCCAAAACATACTTAATCTTCTCCAACAATCTTCTTTTGTCGGGATTATCAGTATTGGGATGACCTTTGTTATTTTAGTAGCGGGAATTGATCTTTCTGTAGGAGCTGTATTGGCCTTGACGGGCATGCTTGCATCACTTCTAATCAGTACTGGAATGAATCCAGTGTGGGCAATTATAATTACGCTTGCAGCAGGAGCCTTCCTAGGTTTTGTAAACGGATTCATTTCAACCAAATTTAAAGTACCTGCCTTTATTGCAACACTTGCCATGATGGTGAGTGCAAGGGGACTTGCATTTCTGACAACAGATGGAACCCCGATTTATGATCTTCCGGCCAGCTTCACTGCTCTGGGAGGAAATGTGTTTGGCAGAATCCCACTAACAGCCATTATATGGATTGTTTTAACCATTATTGCAGTTATTGTATTAAAATATACAACCTTTGGGCGAAAAATCTATGCAGTTGGGGGCAATGCTGAATCTGCAAGACTTTCGGGAATTCCCGTTGAAAAATATGTAACTTGGTGTTTCATCATATCAGGCACCTTGGCAGCTGTAGCAGGAATATTGATGAGCGCTTGGCTTACGGTAGGGCAGCCAACAGCTGGAACCGGTCTTGAATTAGATGTAATTGCTGCAGTGGTATTAGGAGGAACCAGTTTATTTGGTGGAAAAGGAAGTATCGGTGGAACATTCATCGGTGTGCTCATATTAAGCATGATTGTTAACATTTTCAATCTATTGGGATTATCTTCGTATTACCAATCTGTATTTATGGGGTTAATAATTGTCTTGGCTTTAATTATGAACCAATATATTACCAATAAAAAATAAGGGGGAAATGATGATGAAGAAAAACTGGATGGTAATTGTTTTAGCTGTGCTACTGGCTTTGGTTTTGGCAGGATGTGGATCAGAAGAAGCAGCGGAAGGTTCAAATGCAAGTGGAAGCGGAGAGGCAGAAGATTTGGTCATCGGCTTTTCACAAGTTACATTGGAATCTCCATTTTATACGTCTTTAGTGGACGGTGCAGAAGCAGAAGCTGAGGCGGCTGGAGTGGAACTGAAGGTTGTAGATGCACAAAATGATATTGAAAAACAAAATGCTGATATTCAATCTCTTATTACACAAGGAGTCGATGTTTTACTGATTAATCCTGTAAACCCTTCGGCTATAGCACCAGCTTTACGAGCTGCAGAATCAGCAGGAATTCCAGTAATAACCGTTGACCGTGCAACCAAAGAAGAAGTCACGTCGTATATTGGACGTGATAACGAAGAAATGGGAAGGCTAGCAGGAGAAAAAGCTGTTGAATTACTTGGCGGCGAAGCTGCTGAAGGAAAGATTATTGAACTTCAAGGTGATGCAGGCGGTACTGTAATGCAGGCTCGTCATGATGGATTCCACGAAATCGTTGAAAAAGTTCCAGGAATTGAAATTATTGAAGGGCCATATAGTGATTATATCCGTGCAAAAGCTGTTTCTTCTATGCAGGATCTTTTGCAGGCACATCCTGATGTAAAGCTGGTTTACGCGCATAATGATGATATGGCTCTAGGAGCTATGCAAGTTTTGGAACAGTCAGGAAAACTTGAGGATGTTCAAGTAGTTGGAATTGATGGACTGATGGAAGCTGTTAAAAAGATTGAAGAGGGTTCATACCAGGCTACTGTTATCAACGATCCGATTTCGTTAGGCTCATTAGCTATTCAAACAGCTGTAAAAGTAGGAAATGGAGAAGAAGTAGAAAAAGTGATGAATGCAGAAACTGGTTTAATTGATGATACGAATGCAGCAGACTATGTAGATGACACAAATACATTTGCGCCAGTTAAATAAGGAGGCTTCTAGATGCATTTATCAACATTTATAGATCATACATTACTAAAAGCAGAAACGACAAATGAACAAATAAGAACCTTATGCCAAGAAGCGAAAGAAAATAAATTTGCAGCAGTTTGTGTAAACCCGCATTACGTATCTTATTGTGCAGCACTTCTCAAAGATACACCTGTAAAAGTTTGTACAGTTATCGGATTTCCGCTAGGAGCTAATAAAACAGCAGTTAAAGTGTATGAAGCGCAACTTTCGCTTGAAGAAGGTGCGGAAGAAGTGGATTATGTAGTAAATATTAGCGATATAAAAAATGGAGAGTTCGAAAAAGTAAGAGAAGAAATGAAAAGGATACTGGAACTTAAAAGTACTCATCCTGATACTACAATAAAAGTCATTTTTGAAGTCTGTTACTTATCAGATTTTGAGTTGATGAAAGTTTCAGAGATTGCTAAAGAGTGCGGCATCGATTATGTCAAAACGTCTACAGGATTTGGCAGTGGAGGTGCGACAGAGGAAGCCGTTAAAATTATGAAGGAAACAATTGGAGAAAGAGTGAAAATAAAAGCTTCTGGTGGTATCCGGTCTTCTGAAGATGCAAAAAAATATTTTGACCTAGGTGTTTCAAGAATTGGAACAAGCAACAGTATTGCTATTCTTAAAGGAGAAGTTTCTGCAGCAGACAGCTACTAAAAAAAAAAAATAGCAGTGCCCCTTATATTAAAGCTAGTTGTTGCTTCGGAAGAACAAATAGAAATTAAACACAATAGCGTATTATATACGTAAACAGACTATCCATTTGTGGGTAGTCTGTTTACGTTGTCGGTTCATATTCTTCTGTGGAAGAGAATCTACTTCAGTATTCTATTGTTTTGTACATATTCGATAACTTTCTGTAAATCCATATCCGCCATCGAATTCAATCGGTGTTCGACTTCACAAAAATCCATGGTATGGGTTACTTTGTTTGGCACGATGACGCAGCCCATGCCCGCACGCTTCGCGGCCATTGCGCCATGCGCGGAGTCCTCAAAAACAAGGCATTCTGAAGGATGCAGCTCTAAGCACTGCGCCGCCTGGATATACAAAGCAGGGTCAGGCTTCACTTTTTCCACATGGTCCGAAGTCCGGATGCAGTGGAAGTAATCGTAAAGATCAAGATTTTTCAAATGGCCGGAAACCCAACGATAGCTGGAACTGGATGCCAAACCAATCTTCAGATCCATTTCTTTTGCCATCTGCAGGTAATCTTCTACACCGTCCCGTGGTTTTTCTTGAGATAGCGTCGATAGGAATTTCTCTTCGTACTTTTCCGCGAGCAGCACATGTTCGACTGGCTTTCCAATCTGCTCCTCCATATAGTGAAACGGAGAAAATCCGCTGTCTGTACCAATTTCATTTTGCCACAGTGCAAGCGGCAATTCACTGCCATGTTCACCAAACATTTCCTGAAGGATATGGTATTGGTGCGTTTCTGTATCAAAAATCAATCCGTCAAAATCAAATATGATTCCTTTTATCATAAGGCACTTCCTTTGCTGGTATCTAGGTTTTTTACTATCTGCAGCGCGTCAGAACTCTGCTTTAACTAAGCAGCTTTGTTACTTCCCGTGAAATGGCATGGGTATTAATCGAGGATTCAAGTTGTCCATTTTTTACGCAGTCGATAAACTCTGCCAGTTCGTAGTACATCGTATCAAATTCGTGCGCTACAGAAAGGTCTGCTGTGCTGCCGTCTCTGTATTTGATGGTGATGTTTTTGGGGTCGCTGATCCGGTCGATTTCAATGATGCCGTTCTCGCCTTGGATTTCACTCGGCATAAACGAATCCGAAATCTTTGAATACATAATGATGGCTTCCATATCCGGATAGTTCAAGATCATGCTGCCTTGGCCATCGGCACCTGTTGACAATAAGTACTGGTTTTTCATAGCCGACTCGGGTGCGCCCGCTAAATGGATAACAGGTGCGATGCCGTAAACGCCAAGGTCCATTTTAGCGCCGTTGCCAAGCTCTGGCTTAAAGGCATTTTCAATGATGCCGTTTTTGTAATTATCATAGCGCGAAGAATATTGATTGTAATGAAAGACGAATCGGCGAACCGGACCAATTTTATCTAAGTTCTTTTTCAAATTCAGGAATGACGGAGTGACCGTTGATTTCATGGCTTCCATAAAGGTGATGTTATGCGTATGCGACGCTTCGATCACGCGGTCCATTTCCTCGACTGACGTTACTGCAGGTTTTTCGCACAGTACATGAATGCCATGTTCCATGGCCAAGATGCTTTGTTCGGCATGGAAGGAGTTGGGGGATGCGATATAAACAGCTTCAATGTCTCCGCTGTTGAACATCGCTGTCATATCGGTATAGACGTTCTCCACCTTATGCTTTGCCGCAAAGGCGTTGCCGGTTTCCAGCGTGCGCGAATACACAGCGCCGATTGTGAATTCTGGATGTTGCTGCGCCGCTTTAATGAACCGGTCAGTGATCCAGTTGGTACCTATAATGCCAAATTTCATTGCGATTCCTCCTAATAAACAAGTGATGATGTTTTTCTTCCTTCTATTCTAACCTAGATTGCCCCAAAGCGAGCAGTTACTCTTTTCCTCTATAAGGCGGAAAATTAATAGGTAGAGTTGTAAGCGTTTTCAAATTAAACTTTAGTTGTAGTCAAAAATTTCTGAAAAATAAACGGAGAGGGGATCAGGAAAATGAAAAATATTTTATTGGCATGTTCAGCCGGCATGTCCACCAGCTTATTGGTCACCAAAATGGAAGAAGCAGCAAAAAGCAAGGGACTCGAGGTTACTATCTGGGCAGTTTCACAGGACAAAGCGACAAAAGACATGGAAAAGGCGGATGTGCTGCTGATCGGACCGCAAATGAGATTCTTGAAAAAGAAATTTGCGAAAGTAGCCGAAGAAGTCGGGATTCCTTTGGAAGTCATCGATTCGATGGCATACGGCAGGCTGGACGGCGAAGCCGTGTTGAATCAAGCGTTGGAATTAATCGGAAACCACTAAAAGGAACGGAGGAAAGAAAATGGAGAACAATAAATTTATGCAGTTTCTGGAAAGCTTCCTATTGCCTTTAGCGGATGCACTCAACAATAACCGGTATTTGACTGCTTTGCGTGATGGCTTCATGGTCGCATTGCCGCTGATTATTTTTGGGTCCATCTTTGTCGTCATCGCCAACTTTCCGTTTCTTGACCGGATGATCAGTCCGGAAGCTTTCACGGCTTACCAAAGTGCACTCGGACCGGCTTCTGCAGCGACGCTTAGCATCATGGGGCTGTTCGTTATCATCGGCATCGGCTACAAGCTGACTGCTCATTACGGAGAAGAAGCGATTTATGGTGGTGTAGTTGCATTAGCGGCATTTCTCATTTTAACGCCGCAAGTTTTAGAAGGTGTTCCCGGAGTCATCCCAACTTCTAGCCTTGGGGCACAGGGCATGTTCCTCGGGATTTTCACCGCGTTTATTTCAGCAGAGCTTAACCGTTTTTTCATCCAGCGGGGATGGACGATCAAAATGCCGGCGGGCGTTCCTGCCGCGGTATCGAAATCGTTCAGTGCTTTGATTCCCATCACATTGACGCTGTCTGTATTTTTGCTTATCCGCGTGCTATTCAGCTTTACCACATTTGAAACGATGCAAAATTTCATCTTCACAATCATCCAGCAGCCGTTAACGATTTTAGGAAGCGGGCTGCCGGCAACGATTGTTATTGTACTTCTGACACAGGTTTTTTGGTTCTTCGGCTTGCATGGACAAATCATCATCAACTCGGTATTCGATCCAATTTGGTTTGCGCTGAATGACCAAAATTTAGTGGCATTCCAGTCAGGAGAAGAACTTCCGAACATTGTCACAAAACAATTCATCGATTCGTTTTTAGTGGGGATGGGCGGAACGGGAATGACGCTTGCTGTTATTGTCCTGATTTTTGCCATCGGAAAGAGCAGACAGCTGAAGGAGTTGGGCAAACTTGGAGCTCCGGCAGGGCTATTCAATGTCAATGAACCCATCATCTTCGGTTTGCCAATCATTATGAACCCTTTAATCATTATTCCGTGGATGCTGGCACCGGTTGCCGTAACCGTCATCACGTATTATTCGATGGCGACGGGCCTTGTCCCAAGACCAGCCGGTATTATCGTGCCATGGACAACGCCTCCTATCATCAATGGATTTCTAGCAACAGGAAACGCATGGCAGGGCGGGGTCTTACAGGCGGTGAATCTGCTTGTCGTAATGGTTATCTGGTGGCCATTCCTGCGAATTTTAGATAAAGACTATTACGAAACGGAACGTGAAAAACCTGATCGTTTACCAGAAAACTAACTCCTAGAGGTGACCGTAAATGGACAAAATCACAGAAATCGCTTTTCAAATAATCTTAAACGCCGGTAACGGGAAATCCAGTGCGATGGAAGCCATACAGGCTGCAAAAGCCAATGATTTCGAAGAAGCTGACAGGCTGCTGGAAGTGGCTGGCAAGGAAATGGGCAAAGCTCATGCCTACCAGACGCAATTGCTGCAAAAAGAAGCCAGCGGAGAAGAAAACACCATTACGGTCATGCTGATTCATTCACAGGATCATTTAATGACGTCAATGACAGTACGAGATTTGGCTGTTGAAATTGTTGAAATCTACCGCAATAAGTAAGCAGATGGAGGTTGTTGGATGGCTGAAAAGTATAAGTTTCCAGAAGGTTTTTGGTGGGGCAGCGCAACTTCTGCGGCGCAAATAGAAGGCGCTGCCGATGAAGGGGGAAAAGGCCGTAACATATGGGACAAGTGGCATCAAAACGAGCCAGGCCGCTTTTTTGACGCGGTTGGTCCTGAGTCCACTTCTGATTTTTATCACCGGTATAAAGAAGACATTGGGTTGATGAGAGAGATTGGCCACAACACTTTCCGGTTGTCGATTTCCTGGTCCCGTCTGATTCCAGGTGGACGCGGAAAAGTAAATCCGGAAGCGGTCGATTTCTACAACAAAGTCATCAACGAATTGATTGCGCAGAAGATTGAACCCTTTATTACTCTATACCATTTCGATATGCCGCTTGAGCTGCAACAGGAAAATGGTTGGGAAAACCGAGCAGTCGTCGAAGCATACGCAACATATGCAGAACAATGCTTTCGCTTGTTTGGAGACCGTGTGAAAAAGTGGTTTACGTTCAATGAACCGATTGTTCCCGTGGAAGGGGGATACTTGTATGATTTCCACTATCCGAATGTGGTAGATGCCAAACGTGCTGTCCAAGTGGCTTATCACACGATGATTGCCCATGCTAAAGCGGTCGAGGTCTTTCGGTCAGCCCAAGTCGAAGGAGGCCAAATCGGCATTGTCCTGAATCTAACTCCCTCCTATCCAAGAAGCCAACATCCGGCAGACGTGAAAGCTTCCCAGGCCGCCGATTTGTTTTTTAATAGAAGCTTTTTAGATCCGGCGGTTTTAGGAAAGTATCCGGTGGAACTCGTAGAAATGCTGAGAGAGCATGGCCAGTTGCCGCATACAGAACAAGAAGACAAGGCGTTGTTGAGAACGGGGACTGTCGATCTTCTTGGTGTTAACTACTATCAGCCGAGACGGGTCAAGGCGAAAGCCCATTTGCCGAATCCGGAAGGGCCATTCATGCCCGACTGGTTTTTCGACAATTACGAAATGCCTGGCAGAAAAATGAATCCGTACCGAGGCTGGGAAATTTACGAAAAAGGAATCTACGACATCATGGTCAATCTGCGGGACAACTATGGCAACATCCAATCGTATATTGCGGAAAATGGAATGGGTGTTCAAGATGAGTCCCGGTTTATGGAAAATGGGGAGATCCAGGACGATTACCGCATCGATTTTATCCGCGGCCATCTGAAATGGCTGCATAGAGCAATAGAAGAAGGGTGCAATGTGAAAGGCTATCATTTGTGGTCGTTTATGGATAATTGGTCGTGGATGAACGCCTATAAAAATCGTTACGGTTTCTTTTCGGTTGATATCGAAACGAAGAAAAGAACACCGAAAAAAAGTGCATACTGGATTAAGCAAGTTTCTGAACAGAATGGTTTTAGCTGAACCGGAAGGAGTGGTGATATGGAAGGCCTTAAAATCGTAACAATCGGTGGGGGATCAAGCTATACACCTGAGTTGATCGAGGGGTTCATTAAACGTTACCCTGAATTGCCTGTTCGGGAACTATGGCTTGTAGATATTCAACAAGGCCAAGAAAAACTCGAAATCGTAGCGGCTCTTGCAAGGCGCATGGTTGAAAAGGCGGGATTGCCCATTGCCATCCATGCCACGCTTGACCGCCGAAAAGCGTTGGTAGGAGCAGATTTTGTCACGACCCAAATTCGCGTCGGGCACTTGGCAGCGCGTGCCAAAGATGAACGGATCCCGTTGAAATACGGTGTCATCGGCCAGGAAACAAACGGCCCTGGTGGATTGTTCAAAGGACTGCGTACGATTCCAGTCATTTTGGAAATTTGCCGGGATATTGAAGAACTTTGTCCGGAAGCCTGGTTTATCAATTTTTCAAATCCCGCTGGAATGGTCACAGAAGCTGTTTTGCGCTACAGCAGGATTACGAAAACAATCGGCTTGTGCAATGTGCCGATCGGTATGCATATGGCTGTGGCTGAAATGCTCGGAGTTGAACAAAGCCGGATCCACATCGACTTTGCCGGATTGAACCATATGGTTTATGGGCTGGAAGTTTATTTAGATGGCACAGCCATGATGGGAAAAGTATTGGAAGAGCTGACAAGCGGGACAGCGATGACAATGAAAAACATTGTTGATGTCGGCTGGGATAAAGATTTTATTCAAGCGTTAAACCTGTTGCCATGTCCGTATCATCGCTATTACTACCAGACGCAGAAAATGCTTGCGCAGGAGCAGCAAGCTCTGCAGGAAAACGGGACGCGTGCGGAAGTAGTGCAGCAGTTGGAAAAAGAACTGTTCGCACTATACAGCAATGAGAACTTGGCAGACAAGCCAAAGCAATTGGAAGAGCGGGGAGGAGCGTTTTACAGTGATGCCGCTTGTAACTTGATTGACTCCATTTACAACAATAAACGGGATATCCAAGTGGTTAATGTACGGAATAACGGGGCGATTTCCAATCTCTCAGCTGATTCGGCTGTGGAGATCAGCTGCATTATCACCAATAACGGACCAGAGCCAATCCAAATAGGTGAATTACCTGTTGCAGTCAACGGATTGGTTCAACAAATCAAATCATTTGAGCGGCTGGCTGCTGAAGCTGCAGTGACGGGGAGCTACCATGCGGCTTTGCTGGCAATGGCGATCAACCCGCTTGTCCCATCCGACACTGTAGCAAAACAAATTCTGGATGAAATGCTGGAAGCACATAAAGAGTACTTGCCGCAATTTGAAAAACAATTTCTTTAAAAATTTCAAATTAATTAATTATTTAAATTTCAGTTATAATGAAAATAAAGTATTGGATTCTATTGTTCAAGTAAGCAGCTGTAAGGAGAAGTGGCGATATGTTGACCTCAAGAATGAAAACGATTTTTCGTGAATTGATGGCGGCGGAAACGCCGGTTACAGGCAAGTATTTGGCGGCAATCAACCAGGTTTCAGCACGGACCATACGGGAAGACGTCAAAGGTTTGAATTCGCTGTTGGGGGGACAAGGAGCTTCCATCTATTCGATTATGGGACAAGGCTACAAATTACGCATCATAGAAGAGCCGCTTTTTCGCAGTTATATAAAAAAGCTTGCCCTGAATGATACGGAAATGGAAACCCTTATTCCAAAGATGCCCGAAGAACGGATTGCTTATTTGATGAAACGATTTCTGTTAAGTGATGGGTATATCAAACTGGAAGAATTGGCAGATGAAATGTACATTAGCAAGTCGACTCTTCAAAATGATTTAATCCATGTGAAAAAGATGCTGTCGGATTATGACATTCGTTTGGAAGCGCGCCCAAACTACGGGTTGCGGGTTCACGCAAATGAGCTGAAGCGCCGTTTCTGTATAGCGGAATATGTATTTGTCCGTGAAGAACCGATCAATGAATTATTCAAACCTCATTTTGCTTCCTTGTCTCAAGAGGAACTGGATGTCATCTTTGCACTTGTCATGGAGCAAATTCAAGAAAATGAGGTGTTTGTATCTGACATTGCTATCAACAATTTAGTGATTCATTTGGCCATCGCCTATAAACGGCTAAAAGAAGGCTATAACGTTACGTTATTCCCAGCAGACGTTGATGAAATAATAAAGCAAAGAGAATATAAAGTAGCTGAAAAGATTGTAAGCAAGGTGCAGGAGAAGTTTGCTGTTGAGTTTCCGTTGGAGGAAGTAGCTTATATTGCTATGCATTTACTTGGCACCAAAATAGCTGCGCATCCGGCAGCAGGTGAAAAAGTGGTCAAACAAGTAATCCAAAAAGAGATTTCAGAGCTGGTGAGAAGGGCTTTGGAAAGCATCGAATTAAAGCTCAATTTAGGCATTCTGGATGATCAAGAATTGATTCTCGCCTTGAGCCTTCATTTAAAACCCGCTGTAAACCGCTACAAATATGGTATGAACATTCGAAATCCAATGTTGCAGGACATTAAGTCAAATTATCCCGTGGCATTCGAAGCCGGTATTATCGCGGGATTGGCCATAAACAAGGCAATTGGATCAGTCATTGATGAAAACGAAATCGGCTATTTAGCCCTCCACATTGCGGCTGCTATTGAGCGTAGAAAATCTGAAATTGTCCCGAAAAAATGCTTGATTGTCTGTGCTTCAGGATTGGGAACAGCCCAATTGATTTACTATAAACTAAAGTCTCAGTTTGGCGATAGCCTAGATGTAGCCGGCACAACCGAATATTACAAGCTCGGACAGTATAAGTTGGATGGCATTGATTTTATTATCAGTTCGATTCCGATACAGGAAGAATTGGACATCCCCGTAATTGTCGTCAATGCGATTTTGGGAGAGGCGGACATTCGAAAAATTGAAAAGTTCATTTTAAAGGATCGGCAAAACATTACTTCATATTTTCAAAAAGACTTAATGTTTCTCGGAAAAGAGCTGCGCTCAAAAGAAGAAATTCTTGAATTCTTAACCGAAAGACTGTTCGAACGTGGATTGGTAGACGAAGGCTGCCTGAAGGCGATATACGAGCGCGAAAGAGCCGCACCGACTTCCTTTGGCAATTTAGTGGCCATACCACATCCCATCACACCGCATTCCAAAACGACTTTTTTAACGGTTTGTACGCTGAAAAAACCTGTTATATGGAAAGATAAGCCAGTTCAATTTGTCTGTCTGCTGAATGTTATGGAAGACAGCCGGGAAGATTTGCAGTTTATGTACGATGTACTTGGCAGAATCATTCATAACAGCGCACTGGTTGAAAGGCTGATCAAAGCCAGAACCTACGAAGAGTTTATGAAAGTGATCGCCTTTTGAATTCAATAGATATTCGACGAAAAAAGGAGATGAAGCATTATGGTGGAAAAACAATTTACACTTACAGACGAGGCAGGAATTCATGCACGTCCAGCTGCCATTCTGGTAAGTCTGGCAAATAAATTCGATTCACAAGTAAATTTGCTTCATAAGGAAAGGACGGTGGATTTAAAGTCTATTTTAGGGGTGATGTCCTTGGGGATTGCTTACGGTTCCGAGTTTAAAGTGAGTATTGTGGGAGTAGACGAAGAAGACGCCATCAAAGAAATTGAAAGTGTGATGGAAAAAGAAGGATTGGCTAAATAGCTCGTTTCCACAAAGAACCCGAGGGATCATTTCTGATTCCTCGGGTTCTTTGTGGGTAAACAACTTTCATGGGGAATAATCTTTGGAATCAGTCGAAATCTTTTTTCTCCCATTCGTCATCCGGAATTTCCAAATCTTCACCGGAAAAACGTTCTTCCTGGAACGGATCGCCGTTCATGTGAAAGCCGTTCTGTTCCCAAAAGCCCGGCTGATTTTCATCGATAAACTCGATACCGCGGACCCATTTGACGCTTTTCCAAAAATACAATTGGGGCACTACAAAACGCAGCGGGTAGCCGTGCTTGGCCGTCAAGGGCTCGCCGTCAAGAGAATGGGCGAGCAGCACGTCCTCACGGTCAAGGTCTGACAGAGCAACATTGGTCGTGTAGTCATAATCGCCGTGAAGCATGACGTAGCCGCTTTTTGGCGTAACGCCCAATTCTTTCATCAAGTCGATAAAGCGGACGCCGGTGAACGTATTGTCGAAGCGGGACCAGCGTGTCACGCAGTGGATGTCGCGGGTCACAGTCGTTTGCGGCAATTTCAACAAGTCAGCGTAATGCAAGGTGACTTCCTTGTCGACCTGCCCAAAGATTTTCAATGTCCATGTAGCCATGTCGTATTCTGGCACTTCGCCTTCGTGCAGAACAGGAAAGCGCTCGGTCAAGACTTGTCCAGGCGGCAGGCGTTCAGCCAGCGCAGGATTCACTACAGGGACCCGTGTTCGTTTAATCCGTTCGGCTTTGCTCAATTTCATGCAATCACTCCCTAAAATTAATAAAACTCCTCCGCTGAAAAGTGGAAGAGTGGCTGTCTGTTGGTGAATTTCTCTTCCTCATCTTTCAGAACTTCTAGGTTCTGCTGAATTTGGCACCATTCCAGTTCGTGAACTGGCGGTTGCCGGGCGTCGTCGGGCCATTTCCCTCTGCCTCTCTTGATAAGGATGGTGCAGTATTTAATTTTTTGCTTGCCTCATTTTACCTAATCTCTCCGCTTCTTACAAGATTATTCGGAAAATTATTCAGCTTCTCTCTCGCTGGCGTTATACTAGAAAGACGTAGAGAATTTTGGTCATCGGAAATAAACGTTACTTGAAATAAATGAGGAGTCCTCCAAATGAAAAAAATGATCGGTCTTATAAGTTTGACGCTCTTCATGAGCGGTTGCAGCAACACTTCGGCAAGCGATGGGGAGCTGTTGGTTTCAACAGCTTCCAGCTTGACGGAAGTAATGGGGAAGATGGAAGAGGAATTTCAAAAGGCAGAGCCCGATATTGAACTGAACTTTAATTATGGATCATCCAGCAAACTGCGGAGCCAGATCGAGCAAGGGGCGCCAGCGGATCTGTTTTTGTCTGCCAGTGAAAACGATATGAATTTGCTCCAATCGCAGCAGCTTGTCGAATCAGACAGCATTGTATCTTTCGCTGAAAATCGGCTGGTCCTGGCTTCGCTCGAAAAGTTTCCGGAAACAGCCGATTTTGTGGAAACATTAATGAGTGCAGAAGAAACCATTGCAGTTGGAGAACCTGATAGTGTACCACTAGGAAATTATACGAAGCAGGCGCTGGCCAACCAAAATTTATGGCAGCCGCTTGAAGGCCGCCTTGTCTATGCCAAAGATGCAAGGCAAGTGGTGACTTATATCGAGAGCGGAAACGCTGAACTCGGCGTCATCTATTCCTCCGATGCGGTTATTTCCCAGGAAATAACCGGGATGCTCGAAGTGCCTGGACAGACCGATCCTGTTGTTTATCCAGGTGCTGTCGTAGCGGCTTCCCAAAAACAGCCCGCCGCAGAAGCCTTTTTGGATTTTGTCACTGGTCCAAAAGGCCAGGCAGTTCTTAAAGAGTACGGATTTTTGGCGCCAAACGGAGGAATACCATGATGCCCTATGATCTGTCTCCGCTATGGTTATCGTTGAGAGTTGCCGTTATTTCCACATTTTTTGTGTTTTTGGTCAGCCTGGCTCTGGCACGATTGATGAACAGGCGCGACTTTTTCGGCAAAAGCTTTGTGGAAGCCCTAATACTGCTGCCATTGGTTTTGCCCCCGACGGTCATTGGCTTTGGTTTGATTGTTTTGTTCGGCGCTAATGGTCCGCTCGGCATCTTACTGGAACAATGGTTTGGGTTCCGTGTTGTTTTTACCTGGATCGGTGCGGCCATAGCTTCATTTGTTGTTTCGTTGCCGCTGATGTACCAAAGTGTCCTTGCAGCTTATGAAAAAGTAGATCCTCGCTGGGAGAATGTGGCACGGACAATGGGCGTCTCTGAATGGCGCATCTTTCGGACTATCACGTTTCCGCTGGCCTGGTCGGGCATTCTGGCAGGTCTGATTCTTGCTTTTGCACGCGGCATCGGCGAGTTTGGGGCAACCTTGATGATTGCCGGCTATATTCCAGGGGTGACAGAAACGGTGCCATTAGCGATTTACTTTGCCTATGAAGCAGGAGATATGGAAAAAGCCTTGTTTTGGGTAGTGATTATTTCCTCTCTTGGAGTCGCTGCGATCACTTGGGTCAATTATTGGCGCAAAAAAACGGCCATACGAATCGGGAGGGAATGAGCCCATGCTTTTAGTTGATTTTCAAAAACAATTGGACCATTTCAGTTTAAAAATGCAATTCGAGCTGGACCGGGAAATCTTGGCGTTGGTTGGTTCTTCCGGTTCGGGGAAAACCACGCTATTGAATTGCCTGGCTGGTATTGTCCACCCGGATGCTGGTACGATTTCTTTGAATGGCAGAAATTTTTTCAGTGGAGAACAAAAACCATTAAAGATCCAGAAAAGAAAAGTTGGTTATTTGTTTCAAGATTATGCCTTGTTTCCGCATTTGAGCGTCGAACAAAACATTCTGTACGCACTGTCGCGGGGGGCAGATGTATCGCATATTACCAAACTGACAAAAATTCTAGGCATCACCGGTCTGCTTGGCAAATACCCGCACCAGATTTCTGGGGGTGAAAAGCAGCGTGTCGCGTTGACGCGTGCAATGGCCGTACAGCCGGATATTCTGTTGCTTGATGAACCTTTTTCTGCTTTGGATGACGCCAATCGTGACCGCTGCCAGGATGAACTGCTGCGGATTCACCAGCAATGGCAAATCCCAATTATCTTCGTGACTCATCGGATTGCGGATGCTGAAAAGCTGGCAGACCGGGTGATGCGGATTGAAAAAGGCCGGATGACCGAAGAAACGGGCCATTAAAGCAGACTGCCAGTAAACTTATTATAATGAAGAAATGGCTTGAGCGATCAAGCGATAGGAAGTGGGAATCAACGTGGATGAACGCTATTCAAGACAAGTCCTATTCAAGCCGCTTGGCCAAACCGGCCAGGAAAAGCTGGCTTTATCAACTGTCACAATAATCGGCTGTGGAGCATTAGGATCGGCTATTGCCGAAACACTGACGCGTGCCGGTGTCGGAACCATACACTTGGTCGACCGCGATTATGTAGAGCTGTCGAATTTGCAGCGCCAACAGCTTTTCACCGAAAAGGATGCCGAGCAGATGCTGCCGAAAGTGACTGCGGCAGAGCAAAGGCTCAAAGCCATCCGCAGTGATCTGCGTTTGTTCACTTATTTGGAGCATTTGGATGCAGCGGGAATAGAAAAACTGGCAGCTATCAGCGACTTGATCCTTGATGCCACTGACAATTTTGAAACCCGCCTGTTGATCAATGACGCATCCGTTAAATACGGTGTGCCTTGGATTTATGGCGCCTGTGTTGGCAGTTCGGGAGTGGTGTTTCCGTTCATACCGAGGGAAAGCTCTTGTTTCCGCTGTTTGCTGCCAGTACTGCCGGCCATTAATGAGACTTGTGATACAGTCGGCATCATCTCGCCGGCGGTTCAAGTGACAGCTGCGCTTCAATGTACAGAAGCCTTAAAATGGTTGAGCGGCAACCGTGAAGCGATGCGGAAAAAGATCCATCACTTCAACTTATGGGACAATAGCCAGCTGGATATCGGTGTTTCACGCATCAAAGATCCGGATTGTAAAACATGCGGACCGGCTGCCGTTTTTCCATCGCTTAACGACACGGGCATAAGCACTTATGCGGTTTTGTGCGGCCGCGATGCCGTGCAAATCTTGCCTGATCCAAACCGGCCCATTACATTAGACGATGCCGAAAAAGTCGGCAACCGGCTGGAAGCTGGAGTGAAACGGACACCTTATTTTGTCGAATTGAAAGTGTTTGATCACCGCATGGTGCTGTTTGGAAATGGCCGGTTGCTGATTCACGGTGTCCACAATGTAGCAGAAGGCCGAAAAATGTACCATCAAGTGTTTGGGTAAACAGAAGGGGGAGTTTGCATGTCGGAGTCGTTTCAAACAAATCATCGGGTGCGCATGGCGGTATTGACCATCAGCGACACACGGACACGGGAAACAGATACCGGAGGGCAGCTTGTCCAGCAGCTAGCTTTAGACAAAGGACTGGAACTTGCGGATTATGCTATTGTGGCAGATGACGTAGCAGCCATTCGCGTTACCCTGTCTGACTGGCTGGAGAAGGATAGAGTGGATGTGATTGTCACCACTGGCGGAACCGGAATTGCTAAACGCGATGTTACCTTAGAAGCGATCGAACCGTTTTTTGAAAAGAAAATAGATGGATTCGGAGAACTCTTCCGTTACGTTAGTTTCGCGGAAGACATTGGCACAAAAGCACTCTTGAGCCGAGCGGCTGCTGGAGCAGCTAATGATAAAGCCATCTTTGTCCTGCCAGGTTCTCGTGGAGCGGTGAAATTGGCGATGGAACGGCTCATTTTGCCAGAAATTGAGCATGTCTACTCTGAGTTGACCAAACATCGTGAGCCTCTTTCGTAGTTGGCTGACAAGAAAATATGGCACGTGAAAACCTTAAGTGGCCGTCAGTTCCCGACGGCCACTTAGGGTTTTCATTGGATTCAGAGCATATAAATGCTGTCAGCTGCGCTCGTAGTCGCCTGACTTCCCACCAGTTTTCTGAAGCAGCATGGTTGGCCCAATGACCATTTCCTTGCCAGCGGCTTTGCACATATCGTAAATGGTCAAAGCAGCGGCGGAAGCAGCCGTGAGAGCCTCCATCTCGACACCTGTAGGTCCTTTTGTTTTCACCTCGGCTGTCAGCAGAACTTCAAAATGATTGGCGTCTTCATCGACGCTCCACTGGAATTCGATATCGACTCCACTAAGAGCCAAAGGGTGGCACATGGGGATGATTTGTGCAGTATTTTTGGCGGCCATAATCCCAGCAACTTGGGCAACAGCAAAAACATCGCCTTTTTTATTGGTGCCTTCCTTGATCTGCAGGTAAATGGCTTTATTCAACAGGACAGAAGTGGTGGCGCGCGCCGTGCGGACGCTGTCTTTTTTATCAGAGACATCGACCATTTTGGCACGTCCCTGGGAATTAAAATGAGTCAGTTCAGACAAGGAGATCATCCTTTCGATATGAAGTTCCTTTAGTATAACATGACTTGCAGAGGTCGATTGATTCAAGAAAAGTGAATAACTGCTCGACAGTTGGCATCAAGAAGCAATCCAGTAGTTTCGGCTCTTTCGTTGAAAAGCAAAGCTTGAAAGGACTCCTCTTCATTAATTCCAATATTTACTATCATTTACATTATTACTCCAGTATGTTTGAATAGAGAGAACACAACAACTGAAAGTGGGAATCAACATGCATAAAACAGAAGGCTATGAAAACTTAAATCCATTTACTGCAATTTGGACCCGGCCGCGTACTGCAGTGCGGCATGTAATTGAAGAGAAGTCTTCCGGCTTTATTTTCCTGCTGCTTGTGCTGGCTGGTTTTGCCGCGGGTCTACTGAGCACGATGAGCTCCGAACAGGTGTTTCCGGTCTTGGGAATTTTGCTGGGAGCACTTTTGTTGGGTCCGATTGGTGTTGCAGTAAGTACCGCCATTGGTGCTGCCATTTACTTGGTAGTCGGCAAGCTGTTTAAAGGCCAAGCTACTTACACAGAAATGTTCCGAGCGATTTTGACAAGTCAGATTCCGCAGATTTGGATTAGTCCAATCATTCTTTTGTGGATGCTGATTTTGCCGGAAACTTATTTCTTGCAGGAAAATGAAGTGCCGTTTACTTCACCGGATTTGCTGTCACTGTTGTTTATTATCATCTTAGCTGTTATGTCCATCTGGACGTTCTTTATCCAGTGCAAAGCAGTGGGGGAAGCACACAAGCTTTCGGCCTGGAAAGGTTTTTTCATCATCATTATCCCTACAGTGCTATTCATTATTGCAATTTCGGCTATAGTTGCTGTTATTGTAATGGCACTTCTATAGCAAATCAAAACAAGGCAGCCGCTTCGGCTGCCTTGTTTTATTTATCAGTTTTATGGACAGTCCCGTTTTCTTCAACATCTGCTACTTCCCGACGGACGGTTTCATTGATGATTTGAACATCTTTGACTTTGCGTTTGCCAATGACAATCTCTTCGCGTACCACTTTCTTTTTGCCGATATCCAAACGCTCTTCGGAAAGCGGAATGTAAATGGCGTCGCCTTTTTCATAAGCTTGTTTTGGTGTCAGTACCTGTTCTTCTTTTTTGGCATCTGTTTCCTCAGAAAGGGGGCGCCGGTCGATGACGATTTCCTCACGCTCAATGGGCACCTCGATTTTCCTGTCCTCTTCCACCACATTTTTCTGGACATGAATTTCACCTGTCTGAACCTGTTCTTTGCCAATGCTTAAACGTTCTTCGTGAAGTGCCAATCGCTGCTCTTCGGGATCGCTACTTGCAGTGCTGCTCTGGTCAGCAGCCGCAGCTGTTTCCGCCTGAAGCGCAGCCGCTGGTTTCCTGTTTGTGTGAAGCAGGAGTTTGCCATTTTCAACTTGCTGAAAATAATAGTCCGTTTCTTCGGCACTTAAACCCATTCGGTTAAAGGCATCTTTTGTAATATCTTCGCCGGCTAAAAAGGCCATGACTTTGCCCTTGAAGTTATCCCGATCCTGCGTATCTACATAAACACTCGTGTATTCAATCAGCAAGTCGATTTGTTCATCATGCTTTGCTACAAGATACATTTCCTCTTCTTCATAACCTGCTGCTTTCAATTCACCAACTTGAATCAATACTTGTGCTTGTGCATCAAAAATACCGACGAGCTTATTTCCTTTTTTCTCCACGCTCAATTCCTCCAGTTTCAGTTGCACCAATTTACTTTGTTAAAGCACATTTACCCACAGTTCCGTGCAGGGTAAACCTATGCAAAACAAGGCACATTCGAAAGTTCATTCGAATGTGCCTTGTGTGCTGATCACTATGAGTTGCGGTTCTCTTTTTTTGATGGAATTTGTTCGTCGATATCGGCTTCTTCACGGCGAACGGTTTCATTGACCACTTCCGTGTCCTGAATTTTACGTTTGCTGACAATAATTTCTTCACTGACGACGTTTTTCTTGCTGACCTCAATGCGTTCTTCGGTAAGCGGAATATGGATGGCTTCTCCGTCATCATAAACTCCAGTTTTTGTTGAACCAGTTATTCCAGAAGGGATTTCGTCGTTTACTGGGCGGCGCTCGATATAAATTTCCTCACGCTCGACGGGTACTTCAATGGTCTGTTGTTCTTCCACCACATGTTTGCCGACGTTGACTTCACCGGTTTGGACACGTTGTTTATCGATGCTTAAGCGCTCTTCGTGGAGATGCAGATGTTCTTCTTGCTCGTGGCTGTTGCCATCAATTGTATTTTGGGCTTCTGTTTGGCTTGCTGTATATGGCTTGTATGAATTGCCATAATTGCTATTGACGTAAAGCACAAGCTTGCCGTTTTCCACATGCCGATAATACTCATCTGCTTCCGTGGTTCCTAGGCCCATCTGCGTGAAGGCATCACGTGTTGAATCTTCTCCTGAAATAAAGGATTTGAATTTGCCCATGATGTCTTCGTCATCCTGCGTGTTCAGTTGAACATCGGTTTGTCCTTGCACCATCGAAAGTTGGTCGTCGTGCTTGGCAATTACATACATATCCTCTTCTTTATAGCCTTGTCCTTTCAGTTCATTAATTTTGTGCAAAACTTCTGCCTGTACATCATATGCTTGAATCAATGCTGTCTCTTTGTTTGCCATCGTTGGTTCCTCCTAATTAGTATAAAAATTCTGTTAAGTAAGTAATGATAATCTACCCTGTTGCTTTTCCGAGTAAACAATCTTGTGGCAATGGTTGTGATTAAAGAAAGGCTTGCTTTCCTGAATAAACTTTTATACAATATAAAACGTAATCATTACTATTTAAAGGAATGTAAAAGGAGGAGACGCACGAATGGATAAACTTGTTCCGGTTACAGTGCTGAGCGGATATCTTGGAGCCGGCAAAACAACCTTGCTGAATCATTTGCTCCATAACCGGGAAAACTTGAAAGTTGCCGTGATTGTAAACGATATGAGTGAAGTGAATATAGACGCATCGCTGGTTCAGCAAGGAGGATTTTTGCAAACAGAGGAGAAATTGGTACAAATGCAGAATGGCTGCATCTGCTGTACGTTGAGAGAAGATCTGATGGTAGAAGTCGAGAAACTGGTAAGGCTTGGAGACATCGATTGCATCGTCATTGAATCCTCTGGAATCAGCGAGCCGTTGCCCGTCGCTCAAACCTTTACGTACAGGGATGAAGAGCTCGGAATTGATTTAACCAAAATGTGCCGTCTGGATACGTTGGTTACTGTGGTGGACGGCTATGCATTTTGGAAAGACTTTGCTTCTGGTGAGTCGTTGCTGCAAAGAAATCAGGAGGCGACTGCGGAAGACGTCCGCGAAATTTCAGACTTGCTGATTGACCAAATTGAATTTGCCAATGTCATCTTGTTAAACAAAATGGATCTGGTGTCAATGCAGGAAAGGCAACAACTGAAAAATCTGCTTGCAGTTTTGAACCCAGAGGCACAGGTTATTGAATCCACCCATTCGCAAGTGGCACTGAACCAGGTAGTGAACACTGGCTTGTTTGATTTTGAGAAATCGAGTCAAAGCGCTGGCTGGATAAAAGAACTGAATGAGGAACATATTCCTGAATCAGAAGAATACGGCATTGCATCGTTTGTCTACCGAAGCCAGAAGCCCTTTCATGCGCAACGGCTGATGGAGTGGATTTTGGAGTGGCCGGCGGAAGTTGTTCGAGCCAAAGGATTTTTATGGCTGGCCACAAGAAGCGACACAGCTGTTTTATTGTCGCAGGCAGGACCGTCGCTCGGCATTGAGCATGCTGGCGCATGGGACTTGGAAAATGGCGTTAAAATGACCGAACTCGTGCTAATTGGCATTGATATGGACCAAGCCAACATTAGCCGAGAATTGGATCGGTGTTTGTTGACAGCGGAAGAAACTGAACAAGACTGGACAAGATTTCATGACCCGCTGCCAGGATTTCAACTACTTTCTTGAGGAGGAAAAACAATGAGAGTCAACATAACATTGGCATGTACAGAAACCGGGGACCGAAATTACAGCACAACCAAAAACAAGCGCACGAACCCGGAGCGCATTGAATTGAAAAAATACAGTCCGCGTCTTAAGAAAGTTACCATTCACCGCGAGACCAAATAATTTTTTATAAACTTTAAATCGTAATTATTACTGTTAGGAGAGAGTAGAATGGCTAAAAAATCAAAAGTTGCCCGTCATAAAAAGCAGCAGGCAATGGTGGAGCGGTATGCAGAACTAAGACAGGAATTGAAAGAAAAAGGAGACTTTCAAGCATTGGCTAATTTACCGAAAGATTCATCCCCTGTTCGATCAAATAATCGCTGTGAAGTAACAGGAAGACCGCGCGGTTTTATGCGGAAATTTGGCATGTCCCGCATTGTTTTCCGTGATTTGGCACATAAAGGGCAAATACCTGGAGTGAAAAAAGCCAGCTGGTAGAGAAGTGTTCGAGCATATTTTTGAAGAAAGCAAAATTATAATTTATTAAACAGCAGACGACATGTCTGCTGTTTTTTATTGTACTAGATAATAAGTTATGGAAAATATTTCGTAGAAAGAAAAAAATTATTATTTATCGTCTGATTTGATTCATTAATGCTATTATTAGGGTATATTATACTTTTAAATATTCCTTTACGAGTAGATTTAATAAGGGGGAATCCTAGTGGCCATCGATATTTTAAAACGCAATAACGTCCAAATTATCGGGCAAGGAGAAAAAACTATATTGTTTGGGCATGGTTTTGGCTGTGACCAACAGGTATGGAATGAAACGATTGCAGATTTCGAAGGTACTTACCGGGTCGTCACCTTTGATTATGTAGGTTCAGGAAACAGCGACAAAACAGCTTATTCTAAAGAACGGTATAGTACACTTTATGGCTATAAGCAGGATCTTTTAGAAATCTGTGATGCGTTAGAAATAAAAGAAATGATATTTATCGGCCATTCTGTCAGTTCCATGATTGGTGTGCTGGCTTCAATTGAGCGTCCTGAGTTGATGGAGAAATTGATTATGATTGGACCGTCTCCTTACTATATGAATGAACCTGGCTACAAGGGTGGGTTTGAACGAACGGATATTGAAGAATTACTGGATATGATGGAAACCAATTACAAGGAATGGGCAAAGTACCTGGCGCCAGTCGTTATGCAAAATGACGAACGTCCAGAGTTGACGGAAGAATTTGAGCAGCTATTGTGTTCAAATGATCCCCTGATTGCACGGCAGTTTGCCGAAGTGACCTTTACTTCCGACCTTCGTGATCAGCTAAGCATAGTAGCAGTGCCTACCTTAATTCTTCAGCCGAAATTTGATGCCATAGCTTCACCTGAAGTCGGACAATACGTCCATGACCAAATTGCAGGCAGCGAGATAATATTAATGGAGGCTATGGGACACAATCCGCATCTTAGCGATTCGCAGGAAACCGTTGAATACATTAAGCAGTACCTGGCAAAATAGAGGAGTGGGGACATTGGAACAGCAACTCGATAGGGCGCCATGCGGTTACTTGGTTTTGGACCAAGAGTTGCAGATAGTCGAAATGAACAAAACGCTGAAGGCTATGACAGGGACTGCGAGTCCAAAGCACATGCACGATTTGCTGACAATGGCTTCCCGTGTTTACTTTCAAACGTATTTCACTCCTTCCATTAAAATGCATGGCACGGTAATTGAAATGTTTTTAAATTTGAAAAGCGAAGCGGGGCACTTGCCTGTCTTGATGAATACGACAGAGCTAAATGGCTTTTACGAATGCGCCTTGATGCAAATGAGTGTCCGTGACGAATACGAAAAATCATTGCTGCAGGCCAAGCGCGATGCTGAAAAAATAAATCGTGAGACAGCGGAAGCCTATGGCAAACTTCAAACTTTGATGGAAAAAGTAGAGTTCAAGCAACAGGAACTGATAGACCTTAACTTAAAGCTCCAGCAATTAGCGATTACAGATCAATTAACGGCGTTGAAAAACCGTCGGTATTTGGAGGGGAAGCTCAAAGAACTTCTGGAACAGGCAAAAAATGGCGGGCAGTTTGCACTTTTAATACTGGATATTGATCATTTTAAAAAGGTCAATGATACGTATGGCCATCAAACAGGTGATGCCGTGCTGCAGGAATTGGCTTGGCGTCTGGAAGAAGAGATTGGGGATTCCGGTATTGTAGTACGCCTTGGGGGTGAGGAATTTGTGGTGGTCATGCCTGACACTGGAATTAAAGAAGGCTTGGCCATAGGCAATGCTTTATGCACCCAGCTGGCATCAGCTGTCTGGCAGCACGTTCCTATTACGGTGAGCATTGGAGTCGCAGCCTATGAGCCCGGAGACAAAGTAGAGAGTCTGCTGTCCCGAGCGGATGCTTTTCTTTATAAAGCCAAAGCGAATGGCCGTAATTGCGTAGTTGGAAATTGATGAAGTCCGTTGTTGAACATCCGCCTTTGAGGCGGTTTTTTTTTACGCAATAAATCGATTACAATCTGCTGTTCAACGGCTATAATAAAAGAATAAAATAATTTCGCCTTTTGGAGGTCGCAATGAAAAACAACAATCAGTTGATAGGTGAACGGGTATTGGCGGATAAAGAGCTGATTGCCCAATTGATCCACGAAGAATCACTCAAGGATGTTCCAAGGGAGCAACTTCAAATAAATCAAGCATTTCTGGATGTGGTCAATAAAGTTCGAGTCGATTTTGTGGCCTTGATTGGAGAGTCAATCACGAATAGCTGTGATATGCCACAGGTCTATGCGAATATTCAACAGTGGGGAGAAACAACAGGCAATTTTTTTCTTGAAAACAATATGCTGCTTGAAAATGCACTGGCGGAAACTTCACTTTACCGGAAACATATCGGGATGGTCATCAAGACAGAAGCAATCCGAGAAAAGATGGAATTTCAGGTTCTGTTTGATATCATGGAGCTCTTCCATTCCTTGCTGGACTATGCTGCTTTTTCCTATACACAGGCCTATACAAGTTCGTATCAGCAAAAATTAGAATCGGCCAGAACAGAATTTCTCGAATTGTCGGCACCCGTCGTGCCAGTCAGCGACCAAATCGCCATCTTGCCATTAGTGGGAAGCATTGAAATCGATCGGGCCCGCTACATTTTGGAGAAGACATTGCTGTCTGCCAATCAGTTAAAAATCAATGTGCTGATCCTAGACCTCTCAGGAGTGATACGGGTAGACTCGATGGTTGCTGAGCAAATCATCAAAATTATTCAGTCATTAAAGTTGGTTGGCGTACGTTCAGTTCTAACTGGAATCCGACCTGAAATCGCCAGAACTCTGACAGAAATCGGTGTTGATTTAAAGGATTTGGAAATCGGCGGCAGTTTGAAACGCGTCCTGGACCAGTTGAAAATTAGTTAACAGAAGAAAAAACGCTGAAGCTTAGGGGCCTCAGCGTTTTTTATAGTGAATTTAGTTAGTGACTCCTTCTGAATGAAGATTAGGCAAAGATTTTCGCAATGCTGAAGTTTCTTCTTCAGTCAGGGGAATCATTGGCAAGCGAACGCCGCCTGCTTGTACACCGTTTATGTTAAGTGCTGCTTTGACTGGGGATGGATTTGGTGCGGCGAACAATGCTTTCATTGTTGGCAGCAGGCGTCTATGGATGGCGGCTGCTGTTTTCACATCGCCCGTTTTAAAACTGGTAATCATGTCCTGCATATCGTTTCCGATTATGTGTGCAGCAACCGATACGATGCCAGTTCCACCAATAGACAGCATCGGCAATGTTAGGCTGTCATCACCGCTGTAAACAGAAAAATCTGGCGGTGTTTGTTCGATAATTTCTGCAGCTGCTTCCAAGTCGCCACTTGCTTCTTTAACCGAAACGATGTTGTCGATCTTGGACAGGCGAATAATTGTCTCTGGAGACATATTGACGACACTGCGCCCCGGGATGTTATACAGCATGACCGGCAGGCTGGTCGATCGGGCGATTGCCTCAAAATGCTGGAACATGCCTTCCTGCGAAGGTTTGTTGTAATAAGGAGTGACCAGCATAATGCCGTCAACCCCTGCTTCTTCCGCTTGTCTCGTCAATGAAATGGACGCGCGCGTATTGTTGGAGCCCGTTCCGGCAATGACCGGAATCCGTCCAGCAACTGTATTGACGGTGAACTGGAACAACTCCGCTTTTTCATCTGTTGACAAAGTTGGCGATTCACCTGTTGTTCCTGCGACGACCAGACCGTCTGAACCGTTTGCTATCAAATGCTCTATTAGTTTCTGTGTTGCCGGAAAATCGACTTCTCCATGTTGATCGAACGGCGTCACCATTGCTGTAATTACTTGGCCAAAATTCATAAAAAACACACCCTTTTCTAATTTTTTTCAAAGCTTAGAGGTGGGGGAGCCAGTCAGGAGGGAACAAAAAAGCAGCAACGAGGGGTCCCGTTGCTGCAGTAGAAACAATGATTGCCATTCGTTTCTGTGCATCAGATAGCCCTCCATATAGTCTCCTATATGACAGTCCTGCATTTATTAAATGCAGACCCAGCGAACAGAAACATGAGATTTCCGCCACTTCGGCAAATCCCCCTTTCGGCAAACGTCAATGGATCTCATCGTCCTCGTTTTGCGTACTGATGGTTTTTGCGCCTCTATCCTACTCCATAAAAACTGGAGCAAGAAATATTTAATTAGCTGTACTATAACAAATTCCCTTGTCAATTGCAAGATAGAGAACGTAAAATCTTATGAAGAAGGGGTGATCTGGGATGAATGAACAGGCTTATGAACGCCTGCTGAACATTGCGACAGCGGGAAATCAGCAAGGCTTCACGGATTCACTGCACCACAACCGCTATGAGCCAACTTCGTACGAGCTGCTGGATGAACTCTTTCAGCATTATACCTTATTGCCCGGAGATCGGCTGGTGGACGTAGGTTGCGGAAAGGGCCGCCTGAACTTTTATATTCATCATCTGTTCGGAGCGGAAAGCATAGGCATTGAAATGAATCCTGCATTTTACGAAGAGGCTTTAAACAATAAGGAGGAATATTTTAAAAAACATAAAGGGTCAGAGGATTGTATCCAGTTCTATAACGGCTTGGCGCAAGACTACCCGATTGAAGCGCGCGATAATAAGTTTTATTTTTTTAATCCATTTTCGGTACAACTGTTCATTCCTTTTATCAATAAAGTTTTGCGTTCAGCCGAAGCCGATCCGCGAACGATAGAGATCATCTTATTTTTTGCTTCTCAAGACTACAGCGACTTTCTTGAAACCAGTACAGCTTTTCAATTGGTGGAGGAAATTTCACTGCCGGGTTCTCATAAGGATCTGCGTGAACGTTTTTTGATTTACCGGCTGCCCGAAATGGATTAGAAGCAGCCCGGTAATGGGTATGCTTAAAGTAAAACAATTGTGAAACGAGGAACCTGTATGAAGTGGAAGGGCAGAGCGAGAAGCAGAAATGTAGAAGACCGAAGAGGAAAAGGCGGCGCGATGGTTGCGGGAGGCGGCATCGGCGGCATTCTGATTGTGCTGCTAGTGGCTTTTTTAGGCGGTGATCCTGGGGTTATTCTCGACCAAATGAGCGGCTCTGGGACTCCTTCCAGTCAGCCGTATGAAGCAACTGAGGAAGAAGAGGAGCTGGCTGAATTTGTATCAGTCGTCCTGGCAGATACCGAACAAGTCTGGACACAAGTATTTGAAGAAGAAGGCATGGAATATATCGAACCGACACTGGTGATTTACAGCGGAAGCGTTGAGTCTGCATGCGGTACGGCCGGTGCATCTGTAGGCCCTTTTTATTGTCCAGCTGACTACAAACTGTATATTGACTTGAGTTTCTACGATGAACTTCAGAATCAGTTCCAGGCGCCAGGTGATTTTGCTATGGCTTATGTAGTGGCGCATGAAGTTGGCCATCATGTTCAAAATTTGCTTGGCGTCATGGAAGAAGTGCAGCCGCTCCACAATCAGTTAAGTGAAGAAGAGTACAATAAAGTGCAGGTTCGTCTGGAACTTCAAGCTGATTATTTATCGGGTGTCTGGGCGCATCACGCACAGGGCATGGGCTATTTGGAAGAAGGCGACCTGGAAGAAGCGTTGACAGCGGCAAGTGCTGTCGGAGACGATACGATCCAGCAGCGTTCGCGCGGTTACGTCGTACCGGAAAGTTTTACCCACGGCAGTTCGGAACAACGCAAAAGCTGGTTTTACAAAGGCTTCGAAGCCGGCAACTTGAAAGAAGGAGACACTTTCAATGCGACTGATTTGTGACCACCGCCTGTTCCGGAAAATAGAATTCAAAGAGCGCGGCATTGATATTTTCGCCGTTGTGATTCATTATAAAGAATAGACAGTCTTTTCATATGGTATGAAAAGAAATCCAGTTCTATAAAGGAAGTACAACATGATCGATGACAATATTACACGCATAACGTATGGTGAAAAAGAATTGATTTTGATTGGTACAGCCCACGTTTCAAAAGTCAGTGCAGAACAAGTCAAAGTGGTCATTGAAGCCGAACAGCCAGATTCCGTGTGCATCGAATTGGATGCGCAGCGCTATGAGTCGGTGACGCAAGGCAGCAAGTGGAAGGAAACGGATATTTTCAAAGTAATCAAAGACAAAAAATCCAGTCTTCTGTTGATGAACTTGGCCATTTCTTCGTTCCAAAATCGTCTGGCCGACCAATTTGGCATCAAGCCCGGACAGGAAATGATCCAAGGAATTGCTTCAGCTAAAGAAAGCGGTGCCGAACTCGTGTTGGCCGACCGCAACATCCAAGTGACATTTTCACGCATTTGGGGAAATATAGGCTTTATGGGCAAAGCCCAGCTGCTGACTTCGGTATTCTTCAGCATCTTCAGTAAAGAAACGATTTCAGAAGAAGACTTGGAAAAAATGAAATCACAGGATACCTTAAATGCGGTCATGAACGATTTCACTCAGTCTTTCCCAAAACTGAAAACACCGCTTATTGACGAACGTGATCAATACTTGGCCCAAAAAATCAAAGAAGCACCAGGCAAGAAAATTGTCGCAGTTTTGGGTGCTGCGCATATCCCTGGAATCATTAAAGAAGTTCACAACGAACACGACTTGGAAGAGTTATCAAAAGTACCGCCTAAATCAAAATGGCCAAAAATCATTGGTTGGGCGATTCCGTTGGCATTGGTCGCTATGATTGCTGTGACTTTCATGAACAACCCGGCAGCTGGCATCGATCAGACCATCAGCTGGATTTTGTGGACAGCTTGTCTCGGTGCAATCGGTGCAGCAGTAGCATTTGGCCATCCCTTGGCCATCTTGACCGCCTTTGTCGGCGGGCCGATTGGTGCTTTGCATCCGCTATTGGCAGCTGGCTGGTTCTCTGGGCTTGCGCAAGCATATATCCGCCGGCCAAATGTCGGAGACTTTCAGACCCTATCAAAAGATGTTTTTACCCTCAAAGGATTTTGGGATAACAAAGTCACGCGCGTACTGCTGGTTGTTGTCTTGACCAATTTGGGGACCGCAGCCGGTAACCTCATCGGCGGCATTGATGTGATCCGTTTGTTTTTCCAGAATCTATAAGTAAACGAAAACCGGATGGCGAACGCGGCTGTCCGGTTTTTCGTTTGTTGACGATGTTTTATTCTGAAAAAAGGGTATAGATTAGTGAAGATTCATAACAACGAGGAGGCGTGTTGTGGTGGGCTTATTTCTAATGGGGATATTGCTCTGGTTTCTGGTCATTGCTGCAGCCTTTCTGGCGTTTATTGGTCTCTGGAAACGTTCATGGAAAGCACTTGCTTGGAGCGGAGTTGCGCTGCTTTTGCCAACGCTGCTGATCTCCATGGACGGACAAGGAATTTGGTTCAGTTTAGCTGTCCTCTTGCCGCTGCTGTTATTTGCTGCCGCTTTCTTGATGAAAAAACAACAGGTTCGGAATGTGTAAAACCGGGTGAATTTTACCCGGTTTTTCTGTACGTCTTGCTAGTATTTTAAGGAAAATAGTTATACAATAATTATACAAAAATTAAAGGGGATAGGCCGATGAACTATCTATTGGATCGCAGCAAATTATTTATATTTCTGATTTTGATATTCTCGATTATTGGAGCCTACACATTTCTAACCTTGCCCCAGCGCGAAATTCCTGAGACGCCATCAAGTTTGGTTTTAGTATCGACCATTCTTCCGGGTGCGGGACCGGAAGAAGTGGAGACATCGATCACCAATCCATTGGAACGTGAAATCCAGAGAGTCGATGGCATCGCGTCAATGCAGTCGGTTTCCGCCAATTCAGCATCCATCATTACATTGGAAATTGAGGATGGTGAAAATCCAGATGAGTTGATTAACAGCATTCAACAGCAGGCAAGTACTGCGGCTTCGGGATTTCCTGATACTGCACAGGCACCTTCAGTTGAAACCTTGGATCTGACCTTCCCATTAGTATCGTATATGTTTTATGGGGACGAAGAAGAACTGGCAAATATGGAAAATGCCTTGTCTAATTTATCGGAAGATGTGGAAGCGGTTTCTGGGGTTGCTGGAACGACTGTCAAAGGCTTGAATACGCAGCAAGTCTTGGTTGAGTTGAACAGTGAAGAACTGGCTGCCAATAACCTTCAGCCATTCGAAGTGTTGGAATCGCTCCAGCAGGCCAATCAGCCCTTGTCGCTCGGAACTCATAATAACGGCAACGAACAAGTCAGCTTGACCGTTCAGCAAAACGAAGGCATCGCAAAGCTGGAGCAGCTGCAAGTGGGAGGCGCTGCTATTCAGCTGGCAGATGTGGCAACGATTGAAACAGTGGACCAGGAAACGACAGACATTGTCACGTTTGAAGGGGAGCGCGCGATTTCCTATACGGTCTTCTTGCAGACAGAGCAAGATGTTCCCTCGGTAGATGACAATGTTTCTGAAGTGATTGAGACATTTACCGAAACTTTGCCTGCCGGCGTGCAAGCAGAAAAATACGAGTCGCAGGCTGATAACGTCAATACCATTTTCAACAGTTTGTATGTGTCCTTGGCCATTGCAGTGTTGGCTGTCCTCATCGTCACCACGGCCGGCTTGACTTTATATGGTTCTTTTGCGGTTGCGTTGACGGTGCTGGCTTCGGTGCTGATTGGAATGATTCCGATTCCGTTCTTGGGCGTCGACTTGAATCAGATTTCGGTTATAGGGCTGATCATTGCCATCGGGATTTTGGTTGATGACAGCATTGTGGTCAACGACAATATTCAGCGGCGCTACAAATTAGGAGATTCGCCGCGCAATGGAGCCGTTAATGGTGTCCGTGAAGTGTATCCATCAATTATTTCTTCAAGTTTGGCAATCGTCGTGACATTTTCGCCTTTGCTGCTGTTGTCAGGAGGAAACGGAGCCTTTATCAAAGCTTTGCCAAGTATTTTGATTACTACGATCTTGGCTTCTACAGTGCTGTCGATTACGCTGGTACCGATGATGCAGTATTTAAAAACAAAACGAAAAGCGAAGAAAATTTCAGACACACCCGGATTTTTAGGAAAGCCACTTGAAAAGCTTGCCTTGTTTTATTCCAATAAAGTGCTGCGTGGTGTATTGAAACGACCGGTTATTGTGGGAGTTGGCGGTTTGTTGATATCGACCGGTTTGTTATCGCTGGCTCTCTTCACGCCGTTTGAGTTTTTCCCGGCAGCGGATCGGGAGGAAGTGACGATGGATGTCCGTCTCGCAGAAGGCACAACCATCGAAGAAACCGATGCATTTCTTGCTGATTTGACCGAACAGGTGGCATCGGAAGACGAGGATGTGGCTGAAATAGCCATCTTTACCGGTGAAGGTTTGCCAAACTTGTTCTCTGCTTCAATGGACAACACAGGAGGCAATACGGGACAGGTGGCATTCCGCATTGATCGCGAAAATACCACAGCTGCCGACTTTATCAGCAAATGGCAGCCAGAGTTGCGCGAGCGTTTCCCTGAAGCGGAAATCTTCCTGGAGACAATTGTCCAGGGGCCGCCTGTTGGTGCTCCTGTAACCGTAGCAATCAAAGGTGAGGACATCAACCAACTGGAATCGTTGCGTGACCGGTTGAAAGAACAGATGCTTGAAAACGGAGCCGCTATTGTCGCTGACAACTTGGGAGATCCAGTACCCGCTATTGAATACGTGCCGAATCAGGATGCGCTGCAGGAAAACACAATAGCGCTCAGCACGGTGACCAATCAGCTTCAGCTGTTGACCCAGGGCGTGCCCTTGTACACGATTTATGAGGGGCAAATGCCATACGATGTGTCTTTGAAACAATCAGGGATTGTCGATGGTGAACCAATCGACTTGTCTCAGTTCAATGTACCGTCACTTTCTGAACAAGGACCGCCTCAATTGGTTCCAATGAATGAATTGCTGACGGAAGAAGAAACAACACGGTTGGCCCAAATTCCACATCAAGAAGGAAACCGTTCCATTACACTGCGTGCATTTGGTGAAGTGGATGATTTTGAAAATAAGATGCTGGACCTAGTGGATGCTGAACGTGCGTCGTTGCCAGAAGGCTATGAATTATCGACAGGCGGCGAAAACTCGGATCAGGAAGCATTTTTTGCCGAGATTGGCGTGCTCTTCCTAGTCGTTTTGCTGCTGGTTTATCTGGTTATTGCTTTCCAATTTAAATCGTTCAGCCTGCCATTTTTGGTACTGATCGCTGTGTATCTAGGGATTTCGGGTGCAATTCTTGGCTTATTCCTTACACAGACGCCATTAAGCTTCCTGGGTGTCATGGGGATCGTTTCCCTGACAGGGATTGTTGTACGAAATGCAGTCGTTCTCATCGACTTTGTGGAAACACGCCGTTTATCAGGAGACTTTGATATCAATGAAGCGATCGTGGAATCAGGCTACGCCCGCATCAAGCCGATCCTTCTGACATCGATTACATCAATCATTGCCCTGGTACCAGTTGCTTTGTCAGGCGATCCGCTATTTGAACCGCTGGCTGTGACAATTATTGCCGGATTGACGTTCTCCAGTTTGTTCACATTGGTGATGATTCCGGCGTTGTACCTGGTGTTTTACCGGGTGAATCGCCGTAGAAACAGAGTTGCAGAATAATCAGGAACTGCGCAGCTTATTGGCTGCGCAGTTTTTATTTGAATGGATGAGTATTCGAAAAGCGAGCGGGTAAGCAATAAAGTAAAGATGATTGGAGGAGAGGGGTATGGAGGAAATCCAACAGAAGAATGCAAAAGAGGATATTGCGAAAGGCCCTTTCCTGGCAGTTTTAATGGCTGGTGTTTTTATCGCCATTCTCAATCAAACTTTATTGGCAACGGCTTTGCCGCATATTATGGATGACCTGAGTATTACCGCTAACACGGCACAATGGCTGACAACCGTCTTTATGTTGGTCAATGGGGTGATGATTCCGATTACTGCCTTTTTAATCGGCAAGTTTACAACGCGAAACCTATTTTTTGTGGCGATGGGTTTATTTGCGACGGGCACGATTATTTGCGCCTTTGCTCCTGGATTCTCAGTACTTATGGTTGGGCGAATTGTGCAAGCTGCAGGGGCGGGCATCATGATGCCGTTGACACAGACAGTACTGTTCATCATTTTTCCCGTGGAAAAACGTGGACAGGCGATGGGCTTGTTCGGTTTGGTCATTTCCTTTGCTCCCGCAATCGGGCCTACGTTATCAGGCTGGATTGTAGGGCAATACCCATGGCGTGCCTTGTTTTATATCGTTATCCCAATTGCGTTGCTGGATCTTATTCTGGCTTACTTTTTCTTAAAAAATGTCACAAAGCAAACTTTCCCCACGCTGGATATTTTATCGATTGTTTTTTCTACACTAGGGTTTGGAGGAATTCTTTACGGTTTTTCGAGTGCAGGTTCACTCGGGTGGGACAGTCCGGCTGTGGCAATTTCTATAGTGGTTGGTGTTGGTTCACTGGTATTCTTTATCCGCCGCCAGTTCCGATTGGATGAACCAATCTTGGAATTTCGAGTTTTTTCTTATGGAATCTTTACCTTGTCTACAGTGCTCAGTGTCATCGTTTTTATTTCCATGATCGGCAGCGCTACGATTCTGCCGATTTATATGCAGAACATGCACGGCTTTACGGCCCTTGAATCCGGCTTGATGCTGCTTCCAGGAGCTATCATAATGGGCTTGATGAATCCGATTACCGGCCGTATTTTCGACAAAGTTGGTGCCAAATGGCTGGCCATTTTTGGCTTGTCGATTGTCACAGTCTCGACTTTCCAGTTTACGGTGTTGACTGCGACCACTTCTTTTCTTTACTTGACCGTTATGCACGCCATCCGCATGTTCGGTGTGGCCATGGTGATGATGCCGGTGACGACGGCAGGACTCAATCAATTGCCGGAACGGCTGATTCCGCATGGCACTGCAATGAGCAATACGATGAGGCAAGTATCAGGATCAATCGGCACCGCGCTTTTGGTGACCATTATGACCAGCACCGCGCTTGATCCGGAACAATACGGAGTTCAAGGATTGATTCGCGGCGTCAATATCTCGTTTATGGTTGTGGGGGTTTTAAGTGTAGTTGGAGTAGTTTTGGCTTTTTTCCTTAGGAAAGCCGATCCGGAAAACGAAAAGGAAAGATAAAGCCCGGTATAACGGGTTGTAGGACTTATGTATGCGTTATCATTTTGTCACACGATAGCCATTTACTTCTATCAACAGATTTGGTAAGATGTCTGACGACAGTAGATTTAAACAATTTATTTGCTTAATTTTCTGATAAAAAATATACCAATGAGGTGAAGTTGTGAATTTATTGTGGGGCATCTTTGGCGTATTCGTTGTTCTTGGAATCGCCTTCCTATTATCAAGCGGCAAGAAGTCTATTAAGCCACGGACAATTCTCGGCGGACTAGCCATCCAAATTACGTTTGCATTTATGGTATTGGAATGGGACTTCGGCAGACAGCTTTTGCTGGGGCTTTCAAATCTAGTCCAGAACGTCATTGATTACGCAGGTGAAGGGATCGCTTTTGTATTTGGCCCAGCGGCTGATACGCAGAATTTCGGTTTCGTCTTTGCTTTCCAAGTATTGACGATCATCATTTTCTTCTCTTCATTGATTTCAGTTCTTTATTACCTAGGTATTATGCAAATCATCATCAAACTTCTGGGAGGCGCATTATCGAAGCTTCTGGGAACGAGCAAAGCAGAATCGATTTCAGCAGCGGCGAACATTTTCGTCGGCCAGACGGAAGCGCCGCTTGTTGTGCGTCCGTTTATCGCGGGAATGACCAAATCTGAATTGTTTGCCGTAATGACAGGGGGGCTCGCTTCAGTTGCTGGTTCTACCTTGGCGGGTTACGCACTTCTCGGCGTACCGCTTGAATATTTGCTGGCTGCAAGCTTCATGGCTGCACCAGCTGGTTTGATCATGGCGAAAATGATGATGCCGGAAACAGAAGTGGTTGAAGAAAAAGAATTCGTGATGGAAAAAGACCAAACATCAGTTAACGTTGTGGATGCGGCGGCACGCGGTGCATCTGACGGCCTGCAACTGGCGTTGAATGTTGGTGCGATGCTTCTTGCATTTATCGCATTGATTGCCTTATTGAACGGTGTGCTTGGTGGAATTAGTGGATTCTTTGGCTTTGAAGGATTGACCATCCAAAGCATATTGGGTGTCATCTTTGCACCGCTTGCTTGGGCGATTGGTGTTCCTTGGGCCGAAGCGGTGCAAGCCGGCAGTTTCATCGGACAAAAACTAGTACTTAACGAATTTGTTGCGTACACAGCCTTTGCTCCAGAAATTGAAAACTTATCACCTAAAACAGTTATCGTGATCAGCTTTGCCCTTTGTGGATTTGCCAACTTAAGCTCATTGGCTATTCTGCTTGGCGGTCTTGGTGCTATGGCGCCTAGCCGTCGTCCGGATATCGCCCGCCTCGGCATTCGCGCCGTTGCGGCAGGGATGCTCGCTTCACTATTGAGTGCAGCTATTGCCGGAATGTTCGTCTAAACTTTATATTATTGAGAGATCTGCAGTTGCTGCAGGTCTCTTTTTTGATTTTAGTGCTTTTCGCTTGCGAAAAGCGGGCCATATTGGGGTTTCGGCTAGAGAGTGAAGCCGGCAAAGTGGTCATGGAGCAAGATGGACGCGGCTTATGCACGCTTGATTTGAAATACGCACGTTTAGAGCTGGTTATGCACGTTCAGAAATTTTTATGCACGGTTAAGAGAGACTTATGCACGTTCAATGAAAAATATGCACGCTCACTTCAGTAAATCCCATGAACGCAAAAAACCTCACACCTTAGTGGAGGTTTTGCCGATTTATTCCCACAAATGATAAGAGCAAGTTTTTAAGTCGCCAACTTTCTTCAGGTTCAGCTGGCTTAGCAACCTTGTGGCAACTGCCCTGGATTCCAAACCGCAAAACTCACGGAATTTTCGATTGGAGATCTCCGGCTCTATAAATGTGAAGTATTCCCGAATAGCCAACAGATGCGCGGAAGCGTCGCGAATACTGCATTTTTTGCAGAGCCAGCTCCGCTTGTCGCGCTGCATCGAAAGCGCCTTGCAATTTTGGCAATAAACACCGGGCTGCAAATCTTTCGGATCAATGAAATAGTACACGCACAAAGGGGGTTGTTTATAAGGGGTTTGATTGGCCATAATCATTTTTTTGATTTTAGCCAATTTGATGTTTTCAGCTTCTAGGGGGGAAGCTTGCAGAATCCGTAAGAGGTATTCGACCATTTGGTAGGTTTTACAGATGGAAGCACGATGCGGTTTGGATGCGAATTCGCAATCTTTGGCAGTAAAGACGATCAGGCCGGATACTGGGAGATTGATTTTTTTCGTTTTAAAGAAGTGTGTCAAAAAACGGATGTGCTTGTTCAACTGGACTCTAGGGTCTTCCATGACAGTCTTTTCTCCAGCTGAATTAATACGGAAAAATTCGCTCGTCTTATCATCGAAGTGGAGTTGCCCATTGATGTTTTTGGACTCGATGATGATGGCGCATCGTTCCGTGAGCAAGAGACCATCCATTTGAACGGGCCAGGTGCCGATTTTCAAACTGACGTCCCACAGGATCTGGAATTCTTCCTCCGAATAAAATTCATCGAATTTCTTCTGCAGCCGGCTTTCACCTCTTTTTCCGGCAGCGGTCCAGTGCAGCTCCCGTTCAAGAAAGGTTCGCTGCGGGTGCTGTTCGCCGAGTCGCACCAGAAGCAATTCCAATGCTTCCGCCCGGGGTAATGGGTCTAGTTTTCTTTCGATATAAATCCCTCCTTTTTTAAATTAATAGAATTATAGCACTCCGCCTTTCTGCATGGCTATTTTATTTTAGGGACTCATGAAAAATCTGATTACCGGCTTTTTGCAAGCGAAAAGCGATCAGTTTCGTCATTTTCAGTCGTTCAACAATTTTTACAGTCGTTCGCGGCCAGCACAACTGCTTATCAAGCATATCCCCTTGACAGCGCCTTCTTTTTGGATTACACTCCTATCTTGGCTTACCTATTTCGATAGGCAGAGCGGGTAGGGAGAGGGCTAATTTAATAGAAGGTTATGACTATGTTTAATTGGATGGATCAATTTTTTGGTCTTCAGGAGAACGGCACAACGGTCAAACGCGAAATCACAGCGGGCTTGGTCGGCTTTTTTACGGTGGTTTATATTATCGCCGTCAATTCCCTGATCTTGTCGGAAGCGGGCATGCCGATTGAAGCAGCGATTGTTGCAACCATTGCGGCGTCGGTGTTCGGCTGCTTGCTTATGGGATTTTGGGGCAATGTTCCGATCTTGCTGGTTCCTGGTATGGGAATCAACGCTTTGTTTTCCTACACGATGGTCCAGTCCATGGGCTTGTCTTGGCAGGAAGCACTGGCAGTTGTTTTTGTTTCCGGAGTGATTTTTGTAGCGGTGGCATTTACACGCTTTGCAAAAATATTGAGCGCAGCGGTACCGCATTCATTGAAGGAAGCAATTACAGTTGGCTTGGGCTTGTTCCTCATGCTGATCGGCCTTGAAAAAGGTGGGATCGTCGAGCGCGGGACGAGTTCGATCCTGGCACTCGGTTCGCTTGCAGAAGCGCAAGTGCTGGCGACGGTGCTGACGTTTCTGATTGCGATTGTGCTGTTTATCCGTAACGTGCCGGGGAATTTCCTTATTACGATTGTGGTGGGAACAGCCATCGCTTCGTTTTTCGGATTGATTGATTTCAGCAGTATGAACGAGTCGTCGATCAATGCGGCGGAAGCCTTTGCAGTGTTCGGGGCATTGTCCTTTGGCAGTATTTTGTCCATGACGTTTTGGGTGGCCGTCTTTTCGCTGACGATGGTGTTGGTGTTTGAAAACATCGGGCTTGTCCACGGACAAGTGGCATTTATCGAACGTCCCGAAAAGTTCGGCCGTGCTTTCCAAGCGACTTCTGTGTCTGCGATGACTTCTGGCGTTTTTGGAACCAGCCCAACAGTGGCAACGGTCGAAAGTGCAGCGGGCATGACAGCAGGCGGACGGACCGGATTGACGACCATTACGGCGGGACTTTTGTTTCTGGTCGCATCATTCTTCATTCCGGTAATCAAACTGATTCCGGACAGCGCAATTGCGCCGATCTTGATTATTATCGGAGGTTTGATGCTGCAAAATATCAAAAACCTGGATATGAAGGATATGACGGAAAGCTTTCCCGCTTTGCTAATTGTGGCGCTCATCCCGTTTACGTATAGCATTGCGGACGGCATCGCCATCGGGTTCATTTTGTATCCGATTTTGAAGGTCGCAACCGGCAGATCGCGTGAAGTTTCGCCAATTTTGTATGTAATCTCAGGCTTGTTCCTGGCGAATTTCGTATTTCATTATTTAAGCTAAAGGCGATAAACAGAAACGCATTTGCTGAGGCAAGTGCGTTTTTTTCTATGGCGGTGTACAATAAAGGCAAGAAGATCCAAAAGGAGCGGATAAAGATGAAATACACCAAATCCAAAATGGAACAGTTGGTCAGCGATCACCCGGACTTGAAAAAACGGTTGAAAGTGCTAATGAAAGAAATGGAGCTTGAAAAAGGCTTCGCGCTAAAAGCGCTTTACCATTCAGAAGTGACGGACAATGGACCTTACCAGAAAGATTATCAGGACTTGGATTGGGAATAAAAACACAAAAACTCTCTCAATATAAATTGAGAGAGTTTTTTATGTTAAAAATTTTGTTTGTCGAGCCATTCCTGCCAGTAGTTGACGTCGCTTCCCAAGTACCAGCGGTTGCCTTCAACTTGTTCGTAATCGACTCCGAGGCCTCCGAGAATAAAATGCATTTCTGGATTGGCTTTCGATAGCGCATCAATATACTCATTTGCAACTGGCAGCATTTTGCGCGTCGTGATGGACATGCACATTAACTTGAAATTTTGCTTGCTGACCATTTCTTCTAGGCCTTCAAGAGGCGTGTCTGGTCCAATATAAACGACGGAAAAGCCATTCTCCCGCAGGAATAAGGTGAACAGCAGCAAGCCGAGCTGATGCTGTTCACCACTTGGGCTAAGGGCTATAACTTTTGGCAGCTTTGGAGAAGTTGGAAAGATGCGGAAAAACTGGTTAAAACGCTGATGAACAATGTGTGTAATCATGTGTTCATGTGCAACGCTGATAACGCCGTTTTCCCACGCTTCTCCAATACGGACCATTAACGGTGCGATAATTTGGAAAAAGACTGTTTGGTGGTGGAATAAAGAAAAATGAAGGTCCAACAAATAGTTGAAGCGCTCAGTGTCCATTTCGGCGGCAGCCTGGAAAAGTTGATTTATTTGTTCATCATATTCTAACGCTTTTTTGGGCGGCTGTTCTGTATTTGGTATAATGAATTGTTTGCGTGAAGTGTGAAGCTTTTTTACAGCTTCGCTAATTTTCATGCCATTGTCCTGAACTTGTATTTTTAGCCATTTCAAATCTTCCAGATTTTGATCCGAATACAAGCGGTGTCCAGATTCCGTTCGGGCAGGAGTGATTGCACTATAGCGTGTTTCCCATGAACGAATTGTCACTTTCGGCATATCTAAGATTTTGGCAGCTGCCTTAATATTATACATAGCATTACCTTCATTCTATAGATTTATGGTATTTGTTGTACAAATATTATACAACGTAGAATCAAACGCGTAAAGCTGGAGACAATATTCTCCAAAAAGGACAAGAAAAACGGGCTCTCCTGAGAGAACCCGCCATTAATTACTTATATAGCTGTGGAAGCTTTTGCAGCACGTGAACGCTGCCAAGCAACTGTAATAAACATGGTTACCATCAACATAATGAGGCCCAAAATAAATGGATACACAATATTGATATCGTAGAGAACACCTGCAAGCAAGGGACCAATCACATTTCCGATGCTCATATAGGCGTTGTTCATGCCCATGGCAAAGCCGACTTCACCGTCAGCCATTTTCGAAATCAAAGTATTGAGTACCGGGCGCAAAATAGAAGTGGCCAAGAAAATGACCAAGGATACGGCAAAGAACATCGCATAGCTTCCGGCAAACAAAGACATCAAGAAGCCGAATGCTGCAACACCCAAGAAAGCAATTAGAATAGTCACTTCTCCGTAGCGGCGAACAATCCGGTCAACGATAAACAATTGGACAATCACACTGACGACTCCTGTTGCGGTAATCATAAAGGCAATGTCTTTTGCCGTTGAGTCAAACTGATTGTCTAAATACAGGCCTACTACAGATTCATACGCCAGCAAACCAAAACTCATGACGAGCGTAATAATCAATGGAATGAAATATGGCATCTTAGTAGAACGGCCAATTTTGACAAGCATCGATTCTTCATCCGTTAATTTGGCAGCCAATTCAGGATTAGCTTCTGTTGCATCGTGTTCTTTCAACCAGATGATTGAAAAGAGAACGGCACCTAAAGAAACAAGTGCTGACACGAGGAAGGGCAACTTTAATCCATAATCAGCTAAAAATCCACCGATTCCGGGTCCGACAACGATTCCGAGAGACATAGCGGCTGACACCAGGCTGGTACCTTTTGCACGTTGGTCAAACGTTGTGATATCTGCAATGTAGGCGAAAATCGCAGGAATCAACATAGCAGCTCCAACTCCGCCAATGACGCGCGATAAATACAAGATCCAAATTGAGTCAGAAGCATAGAAAACGAACATGGAAATGGTCAACCCAAGCAATCCGTAAATAATCATTTTTCGGCGGCCGTGTTGATCGGCCCATTTGCCGGCAATTGGCGAGAAAATGAATTGGGCAGCAGCGAAAATGGCAATCATTAAGCCTGCCGCCATACCGCCTTGATTGATGGATTCCAGATAAGAAGGCAGAATCGGAATAACAATTCCGAAGCTGGCGATGGCGATGAACATATTGATCATCAGAATGGAAATTTTCTTTTTTTGGTCAGCAGACATAAGGTAAATCCTCTTTTCTTCTATAATATGTATCCGAATTTATTTTCTTCAGCTTTTCTATATTATTTGAGCAAAAACCTCTTGTCAACGGAACAGACTTGATATATTTTCCAACTTTTGGTTGTTAATTAGGTGCATGAACCCAGCAACAAAATTGGGGGAAATGAAAAACCTTTTTGATTGCAAGAAAAATGGTTTGGACTAGTGAATAACTGTCTTAGATTGTTGCAGGGATGTGAAAGGAAGAGGATAAAAGCGGCTATTCCAGAGTCGCGTCAATTTTGGAGCAAAGCGGAATAAGATATAATAAATGTACAGGCTAACAAACTAGAGCCTCCGAAAGGTGATAAAGGTGGAAAATAAACTTCATCGTATTAAAGCCATTGAATTACAGAACCGGGTCGTCTCCGCTGACGAAGCGGCGTCTTGGATCAAAGACGGAATGACACTTGGATTAAGCGGATTTACACGTGCGGGAGATGCTAAAGCAATTCCATATGCATTGGTTCGCCGTGCGGAAACAGAACAGTTTAAAGTGAATGTATTTACAGGCGCTTCTTTAGGCTCAGATGTGGATAAATTGATGGCTGAAGCCGGAATCGTCCACAAGCGTTTGCCATTCCAGGCAGAACCGGCTATGCGCAAAAAAATTAACAGTGGCGATATGCTATTTGTTGACCATCACTTGTCTCAGACGGCAGAATGGGTTCGGGCAGGCGTCACTGAACCGATTGATTTTGCTGTGATCGAGGCTTTGGAGATCACTGAAGACGGGATGATCATCCCAACGACTTCAGTCGGAAATTCTTCAGTTTTCGTCACGCACGCCAAAAACGTTATAATCGAAATTAATCTTGCGCAGCCCCAGTTGTTTAGAGGAGTACACGATATTTATGAACCTGGAAAGCAAGGACAGCGGTCACCAATCCCGTTGACACGTGTCAATGACCGCATCGGGACCATCGGAATACCGGTCGATCCAGAGAAAGTCAGAGGAATCGTCTTTACCTCGCAGGAGGATTCCCCTTCGACAATCCAGCAGCCGGATGCTGAAACTGAAGTGATAGCTGATCATTTATTGAGTTTCTTGCGTTCGGAAGTAGCATCTGGGCGGTTGACCAATCAGCTTGCTCCGCTGCAATCGGGAATTGGTTCAGTAGCGAACGCAGTTTTACACGGACTCGTCGATTCGGAATTTCATGATTTGGAAGTATATTCAGAAGTGCTCCAGGATGCCGTTTTCGATTTGATTGATGCCGGGAAAGTGAAGTTCGCTTCTGCATCTTCCATTACCTTGTCGAAAGAAAGAATGAAAAAAGTATTCGGCAACTTTCAAGAATACCGCGACAAAATCATCTTGCGCCCACAGGAAATCACCAACCACCCTGGCTTGGTTCGCCGGCTCGGCCTGATTTCCATTAACACGGCATTGGAATTTGATATTTACGGCAATGTGAATTCCACCCATGTGTCCGGCACTAAAATGATGAATGGAATCGGCGGTTCTGGAGATTTTGCCCGAAATGCACGGTTGTCGATCTTCGTTACCAAATCGATTGCCAAAGATGGGATCATCTCCAGTATCGTGCCATTTGCTTCGCATGTGGACCATACCGAACATGATGTCGATATCGTTGTGACCGAACAGGGGTATGCAGATTTGCGTGGACTTGCTCCACGTGAGCGCGTCGAGTTAATTATTGAAAACTGTATGCATCCGATGTACCGCGACCAAATGCGACGCTATTATGATGAAGCTTTGCTGCGCGGCGGCCAAACACCGCATGTGCTCGAAAAAGCTTTTTCCTGGCATACTAACTTGGCGAATAACGGCACGATGCAGCTAAAAGAAGAAAGTACTCAAACCAGTCCTGCTTAAAGGGCTGGTTTTTCTAATGAAAGAAAAGCTTTTCATGTATAATTGAAACATTGAGTTGAAGCAGGAGGGTTATCATGGAAAGTTTTACATTGGGTTCACTGCTAAATGTCATGGGGGAACTGTTCTCCGATGAAATTTCGATTGCTGTGACAAACACGAAAGAGTATATTTATTACCGCCCAAGCAAGCGAGTGGATTTAAAAATTAAGGCAGGGGATCCGGTAAAGCCCGGAACCATTGCCCACAAAGCGTTAACAGCAAATCAGAAAACATCGGAATTTATCAATCGGGAACTTTTTGGCGTTCCTTATCATGGCATGGCGGTGCCATTTGACCATGAGGGTGAATTGCAAGGATGTGTTATGGCAATCTACCCCGCATTCACGGAAGGGAAGTCGGTGGTCACTGTGAAAAGTCCGGATGGCTGGAAGCCGATTCCTTTTGCTGAAGTGAAGTACTTGGAAGTAAAAGACCGCAAAACCCACGTTCACGCAGGAGGCTACTCAGGAACAAATAAAAACTCTCTACAGGAATTTGAATTTTTGTTGCCGCGAGAATCGTTTATCCGGTGTCACCGCTCATTTATTGTCAACGTCAATCATATAGAAGAAATCTACCCCGATACACACTCAACATTCGTACTGGCCATGAACAACGGAGAACGAATCCCTGTCAGCCAATCCTATTCAAGTTATTTTAGAAAACTTTTAGGGTTCTAAAGAAAAGCGAAAGCGGCCATCTAGCTCTGCCGGGCATAAGACAGACCAGCGGCGTGGCGTTTTTTGCCACAGAGCTGGGTTGGCTTATGACCCAAAGAGCTGGCCGCTGAAGTCTAGACAATGAAGAAAAGCGAAAGCGCCCGTGTAGATTCGACGGGCGTAAGACGCGCTGGCGAAGCGGCATGTTTTCAGCCGCACAGCCAGAGTGGGTTACGACCCTAGAATCTGGGCGCTGGAGTCTAGACAACAAAGAAAAGCGAAAGCGGCCATGTAGCTCTGCCGGGCATAAGACGCATTAATCAAGCGGCGATAAGTCGCAACAAGCGCTGAAAGATGCGCTTTTTTGTGTTTTTTTCAAAAAAATGCTGCTTGAGAGGGTCTTTTCTCTGCTTCGCGGATGTAAACGCTTTTCCGCTCTGTAAAACTCAATTCCGAAATAGAATAAGTTAAAATTATCTAATAATTAAAAGATGATAGATGATGAGCAATCTCACCCTTTTTAAGCAGAATGTGATTTTCTATTGAGCAATCATTCATGAAAACGCTTTATTAATAAAGGTGAACTGCCAAACTAACTTCGGAAGAGAGTGATAAAGATGGAAAAGAAACTTGAACGCATTAAAGCGAAACAGTTGCAGAATCGTGTAACGACACCAGAAGAAGCAGCTTCATGGATAGAGGACGGCATGACACTTGGGCTTAGCGGATTTACACGTGCCGGAGATGTGAAAGCGGTCCCTTTCGCATTGGTGCAACGTGCGGAAAATGAAAGTTTTAAAGTAAATGTGTTTACAGGCGCTTCTTTAGGGTCAGATATCGACCGGTTATTTGCAGAAGCCGGAATCGTCAACAAACGTTTGCCATTTCAGGCTGAACCGGCTATGCGAAATAAAATCAACTCTGGCGAAATGCTGTTTGTGGATCACCACTTATCGCATACGGCAGAATGGATTCGTACGGGCGTCACTGAAGAAATTGATTTTGCGATTGTAGAAGCTTTGTCTATCACAGAAGATGGCATGATCATTCCAACAACTTCTGTCGGAAACTCAGCTATTTTTGCCAAACATGCTAAAAACATCATTGTTGAAATCAATCTGTCTCAGCCTGAACTATTTGAAGGCCTGCATGACATCTATGACACGGGTAAACAAGGTGAACGTTCACCGATTCCATTAACGGCAGTTGATCAGCGCATCGGCACCATCGGAATTCCAATTGACATGGAAAAAGTCAGAGGGATTGTATTTACTGAACAATTGGATTCACCTTCGAATATCGTACCGCCGGATGAAGAAACAAAAATCATGGCAGATCACCTGCTTGAATTTTTACGTTCAGAAATTAGTGCTGGGCGGTTGACCGAGAAATTGGCTCCGTTGCAATCAGGCATTGGATCTGTCGCGAATGCAGTATTGCACGGCATGGTCGATTCAGAATTTAAAGATTTAGAAGTGTACTCGGAAGTGCTGCAAGACTCTGTCTTTGATTTGATTGATGCCGGAAAAGTGAATTTTGCATCTTGCTGCTCAATCACTTTATCCGAACCAAAAATGAAGCAGGTTTTCAGTGAATTTGAAAACTACCGCAACAAAATCATTATGCGCCCACAGGAAATTTCCAATCACCCTGAAATCATTCGTCGACTCGGCTTGATTTCAATCAATACGGCTTTGGAATTCGATATGTACGGCAATGTAAACTCGACGCATGTATCCGGCACAAAAATGATGAATGGCATCGGCGGTTCCGGTGATTTTGCACGAAATGCACGTCTGGCAATTTTCGTTACGAAATCGATTGCTAAAGGCGGCAATATTTCGAGTGTAGTCCCGTTTGTTTCCCATGTTGACCACACTGAACACGACGTAGATGTAGTCGTAACCGAGCAGGGCTACGCAGACCTTCGTGGACTGGCACCGCGTGAGCGCGTAGAAGTCATCCTGGCAAACTGTGTTCACCCAACGTACCGCGCGCAACTTCGTGAATACTACGATGAAGCTTTAACACGCGGCGGCCAAACACCGCATGTGTTGGAAAAAGCTTTCTCATGGCATGCAGACTTGGCTAAAAACGGCACAATGCTCCAGAAAAAAGAACAACTGGTCTAAAGAAAAGCGGAAGCGCCTGTGTAAGCTCTGCCGGGCATAAGACAGCCCAGCGAAGTGGCATGTTTTCAGCCGCACAGCTGGGTGGGCTTATGACCCAAAGAGCTGGGCGCTGGAGTCTGGACAATCAAGAAAAGCGAAAATACTATATAAGTCAAAAACCAGGCTGCCTTTTTCAGGCTGCCTGGTTTTTCAATTACCGATTTCCATAAACCTCAGAGGTGCTGCGTGTGTACAGTTCAATGATATGGCCGAAAGGATCCTCGGTATAAACTAGGTAATGAGGCTTTCCTTTATTGATGTTCCATATCTTGCTTCGCTGTTTGCCGCCGTGTTGAACCGCTTTTTCGATTGTATCGATCAAGTCATCGACAATCAGGCAAATATGCATGAATCCAGCATGTGGTGCATAGTGTTCAGCGTGATATGTAGGATCCTGAAATTCAAAAAGTTCAATGCCGACACCACTCGAAGACATCAAATGAACATTGCGCATTTTTTTCAGTGCATCGCCTTGAAGATTTAAAGTCATCGCTTCTGGATTATCATCTGCCGCATCAAAATTGAATGGACCTGCTAAGACGTAGAAGCCGAGGACTTTTTTATACCATTCAATGGCTTTGTCCAAGTCCGGGACGGCGAGCCCCACATGGGTGATAGCGCTCATAACAACCACTCCTTTCTACCTTTCTCTACCCGCAAGAATAACAAATTAAGCAAAAAGTAAAGTTAGACTTTTCTGTCTAAACAAAAATAGTTGTTGTCAAGCGTTATTTTTAGTATTATAATAAGCAATTGTGAAATTTGAAATGAGGGTACTAAAATGAAAAATTCCATCTATGGGTTAACGATAGATCAGTTAAAAGAATGGTTTTTAGAGAACGGCCAGAAAAAGTACCGTGCCGAGCAGGTATGGGACTGGTTGTATATTAAACGCGTCACGGAATTTGCAGAAATGAACAATCTTTCGAAGGACTGCATCCAGTTGCTCGAAGACAACTTTGCCATCCGGACATTGAAAGAAACCGTCAAACAGGAATCAGCGGACGGAACAATCAAGTTCCTTTTCCAAATGCAGGATGGCAACTTGATTGAAACAGTATTGATGCGTTTCAAATACGGGAATTCAGTTTGTGTCACGACACAAGTCGGCTGTAACATCGGCTGCAGTTTTTGCGCCAGCGGACTTTTGAAAAAGAGCCGTGATTTAAACGCGGGCGAAATTGTTGAGCAAATCATGCAAGTACAAGCACATTTTGATACTCAGCAAAAAGAAGAGCGCGTCAGCCATATCGTAGTAATGGGTATTGGCGAACCGTTTGATAACTACACGAACTTGATGGGCTTCCTGAACATCGTCAACTCGCAAAAAGGCTTAGCTATTGGAGCTCGCCACATCACGGTTTCGACAAGTGGTATTGTACCGAAAATTTATGACTATGCGGACGAAGGGTTGCAAGTGAATTTAGCTATTTCGATTCATGCCCCAACCAACGAATTGCGTACACGCATCATGAAAATCAACAAAGCGTACCCAATCGAGAAACTGATGGCATCAATTGATTACTATTTGGAAAAATCCAACCGCCGCATCACATTTGAATACATTTTATTACGCGACGTCAACGACCATGTGGAAGAAGCAAATCAATTGGCGAAATTGCTGGAAGACAAGCGTCATCTATCATACGTCAACTTGATCCCTTACAACTCAGTTGATGAACACGATCAGTATCAGCAAAGCACTCCAGAAGCCATTACGGCTTTCTACGACGCTTTGAAGAAAAAAGGCATCAATTGCGGCGTTCGCCACGAACAAGGCGCCGACATCGACGCAGCTTGCGGCCAATTGCGAAGCAAGCAAATCAAAAAAGAGAAAAAAGTGGCTACCGTTTAATAGAATGGAAAAAAGCGTTCCTGAGGTTTTCAGGAACGCTTTTTTGTTTTTCGTCCTTTAGATCTTTTTGGGTTGTTTGTAATTTACAGATAATTGTCTATAATTAAGACAACAAAGATACAAAAGGAGAATGCGAAATGGCAGAGATCAGAATTGAAAAACTGGGGAAACGATATGATAAAGGTGCTCTTGCTGTATCGGATTTTAATCTCCACATTCAAAATGAAGAATTTATTGTTTTTGTGGGGCCCTCTGGATGCGGGAAGTCTACCACTCTCCGGATGATTGCTGGGTTGGAGGAAATCACAGAAGGTGAATTGTACATAGATGACAAGCTGATGAATGAGGTTGAACCGAAAAATCGGGACATTGCAATGGTTTTTCAGAACTATGCCCTATACCCGCATATGACGGTATTTGAAAATATCGCTTTTGGCTTGAAGCTGCGAAAAGTGAAGAAATCCGAGATTAAGCGGCTTGTCGAAGAGGCTGCAGCGATACTCGGATTAGAAGATTACCTGGATAGAAGACCCAAAGTCTTATCAGGAGGGCAGCGCCAGCGTGTCGCGTTAGGACGTGCCATCGTGCGGGACGCAAATGTTTTCCTGATGGATGAGCCGCTGTCCAACTTGGATGCCAAGCTGCGCGTGCAAATGCGGGCGGAAATTGTCAAGTTGCACAGAAGGCTGAAAACAACCACTATTTATGTGACACATGACCAAACAGAAGCCATGACGATGGCTACCCGTATCGTCATCATGAAAGACGGGTTGATTCAGCAGGTCGGTTCGCCAAAAGAAGTCTATGATTTTCCGGAAACCCGCTTTGTGGGTGGTTTTATCGGCTCTCCTGCCATGAACTTCTTTGAGGGAAAAATCGATCAAGGTACTTATATAATGGGCGACAAAGTACTGGATATCCCGGCACCGATAATGGCCACGCTGAAGAGTGAAGGCTACGAAGGCAAGTCGGTGACGTTGGGAATCCGTCCAGAGCATATTCACGTCAACAATGAAGATTTGTCAGGTATTCCGGCAAGTGAGTTTGAAGCGGTTATTACGGTTGCTGAATTGACAGGGGCTGAAACCATTCTGCACGCGGTATACGCGGAGCAGGAATTTATTGCACGTGTTGAAGCTGCGACCACCATTGAGCCCGGAGATACCGCTACGCTTGCATTTGATATGGCCCATGCCCATTTCTTTGATGAAGAAACGGGAAATCGCATAAAAGCTATAGAATTATCAGAAACTATGATATAGTAATTTCGAAAACTTAAATAAAAACACCACTAGGGGAGCCGGATATCGGCTGAGACGAGCATAAGCTCGGACCCTTTGAACCTGATCTGGATCATACCAGCGGAGGGAAGTGGCGACCGTCTGCTATTTCCTTTATCGACTGCATACGCCGCTTCCCTTTACTGGGAAGCGGCGTTTTTATTTTGTCCAAAAAGAAAGGGAGATGGGAATATGACATTTTGTAAAGAAGCGAGAAAAGAATGCAACAGTCTGTGGCAGGCAAGCTTTGATCATCCATTCGTCAAAGGAATTGAAGATGGGACATTGCCGATCGATGTTTTTCGTTTTTATGTAATGCAGGACGCTTATTATTTATCGCATTTTGCCAAAGTGCAGGCCCTGGGAGCATCCAAAGCAACAGATTTAGAAACCACCCAGCGTTTTGCCGTTCATTCTGCGCATACGTGCAGTGCCGAAATGGCGCTCCACGAATCATTCATGGAGCTGCTTGAAGTCACAGAAGCAGACTGGACTGCCTTTGAGCCTTCGCCGTCTGCTTATGCTTACGTATCGCATATGTACCGTGCGTCGGCTGGTGACTTGGCCGATGTGCTGGCCGCTATTTTGCCCTGCTATTGGCTTTACTACGAGATTGGGGAACGCCTGAAGAACGCCAAGCCAGATCATCCGATTTATGACCGGTGGATTGAAACATATGGCTCCGAGGAATTTGGGGCGCTTGTCAATGAACAGATTGCCCGCATGGATCAATTGGCGGAAGGACTGCCGGAAGAACGCCGAAAAGAGTTGAAAAGCCATTTCCACAAGAGCAGTTATTACGAGTGGAACTTTTGGGACCAGGCATGGCGAAAAGAATGCTGGTCTATAGATGCTAGTGAAAAGGCAGGTGTATAAAATGATTCATCAGATCAAAAGAAAAACCCCGATTATCCACTGTATCACCAATCATGTGGTATCCAATTTTCAAGCGAACGGCTTACTGGCCATTGGTGCTTCGCCGATCATGGGAGAGGCACCGGAAGAAGCCGCAGAGCTCGCTGCTTTGTCGCAAGCCTTGTCATTGAACATCGGAACGCTGCATGCAGAGTCGCTGAAAAGCATGTTGATTGCTGGGGCGACTGCTAATCGGCTTGGAATTCCAGTAGTGCTGGATCCAGTGGGGGCAGGAGCGAGCCTCTTTCGGAAAGAGACTGTCCGCAAAATTTTGGATGCAGTTGACGTCAGCGTCCTTCGCTGCAATGCAGGAGAGCTTGCAGCTATAGCAGGTGAACAGTGGCAGTCCAAAGGAGTAGATGCCGGAGAGGGGCTTCTAGACGTCAGAGAACTGGCCATCTCGACTGCAAAAAAACTGGGCTTGCTGGTCGCAGTTACAGGAAAGACGGATGTTGTTACTGATGGAAAATCAACAGAAGAAATCCCTTTCGGCGACCCGATCATGGCTTCCATCACAGGAACGGGTTGCTTATTGAGCAGTGTGGTTGCTGCAGGAATGGCCGTTGAATCTGAAGATCCTTTGAAAACAGTTAGCCGCATGCTGCAGTTTTATGCAATTGCCGGTGAACGGGCTGCTAAACTTGCGGCACTTCCAGGTGATTTTCAGCTGGCTTTTATCAATCAGCTGGCCACCTTGACCGACGATAAAGTAAAAGAACAAATCTATTTGCAGGAGGGAAGGCTATGACTAAGATTCCGCAAACTTTGACGATTGCTGGATCTGATTCAGGTGGGGGTGCGGGGATCCAGGCTGATCTGAAAACCTTTCAAGAGCTGGGTGTTTATGGAACTTCTGTCATCACGGCAGTGACCGCACAAAATACAACAGGTGTCGCTGCTATTTATCCGATGTCCAAGGAAGCGGTGCGCGAACAGCTAAAAGCAGTGGGCAGCGATTTTGAAATTGCGGCGTTAAAAACAGGCATGTTGTTTGATCCTGGAATTATAAAAGAAACGGCTGCTGCCATCCGGCAGTTTAGTTGGCATAAGCTAGTTGTAGATCCGGTCATGATTGCCAAGGGAGGTGCCAGTTTATTGCAGCAGGAGGCGGTGGAAGCACTTAAAGTTCATCTATTGCCGTTGGCGTTTCTGGTTACCCCAAACATTCCAGAGGCGCAGGCACTGACAGGGATCTCCATTACAGACCCTGCCAGCAGGCACCTGGCAGCACAGCAGATTTTGTCCATGGGTGCAGAGGCAGTTGTTATTAAAGGTGGACACGGTAGGGATCCAAAGTACGCAGAAGATTATTTCCTGCATGCCAATGGGGAATCGGTGCTGTATCGTTCTACCCGCATTGCAACGGTGCAGACGCATGGTACTGGCTGTACATTTGCCGCAGCTTTGACCGCGGAACTCGCTAAAGGCCAAGAACTGCCGGAAGCAATTTTCACTGCAAAACAATTTATCCAAGCAGCGCTTAGGGTGCCACTAAATATTGGAGCTGGCCACGGACCAACTAATCACGCTGCATATAAAGCAGCGATAGCAAGCCACGAAGGAGTGGAAAGCATTGAAGTTTTCCGATAAAGCAGCAATTTATTTTATAATGGGATCAAAGAATTCGGGAATACGAAATCCTCTTAAAGTATTGGAGGAGGCATTGGAAGGGGGCATTAGCTACTTTCAGCTGCGTGAAAAAGGGGAAGGCGCTTTAACAGGTACCGATTTGCTTGAATTTGCTTCGAGCTGCCAGCAATTATGCCGCGGCTATGGTGTCCCGTTTATCGTAAATGACCTTGTCGATCTGGCATTGCAAATCGATGCTGATGGTGTTCACATTGGACAGGATGACGCAGAAGCTGGGCAGGTCCGACAAAAGATTGGGAAAGAAAAGATTTTAGGTGTCTCTGTCCACTCGATAAAAGAAGCTCAATTAGCTGCAGAAGCCGGCGCAGACTATATTGGAATGGGTCCGATTTTCGGTACTACTTCAAAAGCGGATGCAAAAAGGCCAGCTGGCGTTAAAGAAATTCAGGCGGTTGCAACAGCGTTTCCGTTATTGCCAATTGTGGGCATCGGGGGCATCAAGCCTGAAAATGTGCCACAAGTATGGGAGGCAGGCGTTGCGGGAGTTGCCGTTATTTCTGCAATCTCAGAAGCACAGGATATTGCACAGCAGATTGCCGCGCTGCAGCCCCAAAGCAAAGTAGGTGACGGGAAATGAACACGAAAAAACTAGTTATTATGGCAATGTTCGTTGCCATTGGAGTAGCAGGCTCTGCTTTTGTTTATTTTCCTGCGGGTGTTGCCCGTGCCTATCCTCTTCAGCATGCGATCAACGTACTGGCAGCAGTTTTTTTTGGACCGGGTCCGGCTGTGATGGTCGCTTTTTTGACAGGAGTCGTTAGAGTGCTTACAGGAACCGGCTCTCTTTTAGCTTTTCCTGGGGGAATGATTGGGGCTTTACTTGCGGGAATCCTGTACGCTAGATTCGGCAAAGTCTGGTTTGCTGCTGTAGGAGAAGTTTTAGGAACTGGGATCATTGCCTCATTAGTGGCCGTTCCTTATGCGCGGCTTTTTCTTGGGACAGAGTTTGGAGCGCTATTTTTTGTCCCTCCATTTTTCATCTCCAGTCTGGCTGGGGCCATATTAGGAACGGTCGTGGCAGCCCGTCTCGCAAGAGTGGAAACCTTAAAAGCATAACAAAAAATTACGGAATTTTCTGGAAGGTGTTTATAAATTCTTAATTGCGGGGAAACAGTGCAATATAGACTTTTAAAAAGGGAGTGGACAGAATATGGTAAAAATTGCAGTTGAACATCCATTTACGTCAGTACGCGAAGCTTTAGAGAAAAAAGGGTATCAAGCAGATATGCTGGAAGAAAAATCAGATTCTACGGATTATGACGTCATCGTCGTGCGCGATCAGGCAGATTTGGCTGATTACCACATGAGCGTTTCACTTGTTGAAGCTAAAGGCCGTACATTATATGAAATCGTAGAAGAAGTAGAAGAACGTCTTGTACGCGGCGGTAAAATTCAAGCGCCACAGCCTACAGAAGCTGAACGCAAAGACCATCACAGCGGTGGAGGCGGCGGATTCTTGGCCGGTGCAGCGACTGGTGCAGTAATCGGTGCAGCAGCCGGGCTTTTGTTCGCACCAAAGAGCGGCAAAGAGCTTCAAGAGATCGTCAAAGAAAAAGCAGCCAGTGTCAAAGAGCATGACGATGACAGCTCTGGTGGAGCAATGGATCAAGTAAAAGAAAAAGCTAATCAGCTGAAGGACAAAACTAGCGGCATTACAGATAAAGCCAAAGATAAAGCTGATGAATTAAAAGCGAAACGTGTAGAAAAGCAAGAAGAAAAAGAAATCAAGAAACAAGAAAAAGTGATCGAAAAAGAAGTAAAAGAGCAAGAAAAAGCTGAAAAAGAACATGAAAAAGCTGAAAAAGCAATTGAGAAAGAAATCAAAAAAGCCGATAAAGAAGCTGAAAAAGAAAAAGGCGGCATCGAAGTTGTTGAATTGGGTGACGCATCTGTCGAAAAAGACAGCACTGGCAGCGTAACGGTTAAAGCTGAAGATAAAAACAAAAAGTAATATAGTATAAAAAAGGTGTCTGCCGTGTATTTGGCAGACACCTTTTTGTATCGGAAGCAAACTTCACTGCAGTATGCCAGTCAGAGCTACACGGGCTTTTCCGCTTTTCTTTATTCCGAGGCGACTTTGTCTATAGGGTCATGAGGTGTCGGTTCGGGTACACGGGATAGGACCGCTAGACCAATGACAAATAATATGACAAGGCTGAATACACCCATGCTTGAGTTGCCGGTTACTTGTGAAGTGATGGCCACAAGCAGAGGCCCCGTGATGGCGGCGAACTTGCCGAAAATGTTGTAAAAGCCGAAAAATTCATTGGAATTTTCTTTAGGAACAAGTTTGCCGAAATACGAACGGCTGAGTGCTTGGATTCCGCCTTGACTGGTTGCCACAAGCATAGCCAAAATCCAAAAATCCGTAATCGTTTCCAAAAAGAAGGCATAAATACAAACGACAATGTACACACAAATTCCAACGTAGAGCATCTTCTTGCCAGTAAACCGATTAGCCAAGCGGCCGTAAAGGAGAGCAAATGGAGCGGCGACTACTTGGGTAACAAACAGCACGATCAACAGATTGGTTGCACTCAATCCCAAATCAGTACCGTACGCAGTCGATAAGGAAATAATTGTGCCCACACCATCAATATAAAAGAAGTAGGCAATCAGGAACAAGAACAAGGAACGATATTGACGGATTTCCCTGATGGTTTTCCCAAGGCGCTTAAAGCTTTGGTAAACGGGATTGGGTTCTCGATCAATGTAGTAAATTTGCTTGACATGGCGAAACATCGGCAGTGAAAAGCAAGCCCACCAAACTGCTGTAATCAAAAAGGCAATTCGGCTCGCAGTAGTAACAGAAATTGGCAGTACGCCATTTTGAGCGAGCAAGATAATCGCAATAGAAATAATAAATGGAATGGTTGAACCGATATAGCCGAGTCCATAACCAAAAGCGGAGACACTGTTCATCCGTTTTTTCGTCGTGACATCTACAATAAAGGCATCATAAAATAAATTGGCACCAGTTGCGCCAAGTGCTGCAAAAACATAACAAATTAGCATCAGCAACCAATCATCGCTTGGTACAAAAGCTAATAGAGCTGTAGAAATAGTACCGAGAAGGAAGAAGGCCGTAAAAAACTTTTTCTTCATTCCTTCGTAATCTGCAATGGTTCCTAAGATAGGTCCGATCATAGCCAAAATAAATGTGAAAATGGCAATTGTATACCCTAAATAGGCTGTTGAATCCGATAAACTGACGCCAGCTTCCGTTGCCGATGCTTTATAATAAATAGGGAAAACTGCGGTTGTGATGATAATCGAATAAGCAGAATTTCCCCAATCGTACAAAGCCCAGCTTTTTTCTTCTTTTGTAAACTTTTTCATAGCTCTACCCCCTGTGTCCCGCTTGAAGCAGCAGTTAATCAACCGGCACTTAATGGACTTTCTAGATGATTGAATTTTCTCTGTATATGCTGATTTTATTGTACAAGAAGAATCCTGAAAATGATGCTTATTGTTTAAAAAAATACAGAAATTTTACATATTTTAATTAAGGCAAAAGCAGTTATAAGGATTAATATAACGATCAGCGCTGGGATCTATGAGCTTGTTGCCATATTTATCGCATTGGTTGAGTGCGGCTTACTCATCGTTTAAACTTGAAAGTAAGAGAAAGTAGGGATTAGTTTTGAAGTTAATTTCATGGAACGTCAATGGCTTGCGAGCTGTGATGAAAAAAGGTTTTATGGATTTTTTTACTGAAGCAGATGCAGATATTTTCTGCCTGCAGGAAATAAAATTGCAGGAAGGACAGATAGAAATGGACCTTCCGGGCTATTATGCATATTGGAATTATGCCCATAAAAAAGGCTATTCTGGAACAGCAATCTTCACCAAAAAAGAACCTTTATCCATTCAATATGATTTGGGTTCGGAAGAACACAATACAGAAGGGCGCATGATTGCATTGGAGTTTGATGATCATTATGTCGTCACCGTCTATACACCAAATTCTCAGCATAGTTTGCTTCGTTTGGATTACCGTCTGCTCTGGGAAGAAGCCATATTGTCATTTGTGAAAAATTTGGAGCGCCAGAAGCCAGTTATTTTATGCGGTGATTTGAATGTGGCCCATGAAGAAATCGATTTGAAAAATCCAAAAGCCAATAAAAAAAACTCAGGCTTTACTCCTGAAGAGCGAGGTAAGATGACACAGTTTTTAGCGAACGGTTTTGTGGATACATTTCGCCACTTCCATCCGATGGAAACAGGTTTTTATTCCTGGTGGTCGTATCGTTCCAATTGCCGTGAAAAAAATGTGGGATGGCGAATTGATTATTTCATCGCTTCACAAAAATTGCTGCCACAGTTGAAAAGCGCAAAAATCCATGCGGACATATGGGGATCAGATCATTGCCCAGTTGAATTGCAAATCGCGCTATAAAAAAGCACACTCAAATGTTTGAGTGTGCTTTTCAGGCTGTCGAGAAAATTGCAACAAGCCGTGGATTTCCGAAGCTTACCGTTCGCTTTCCGCGGGCTCGCGTCCAAACCTCCTCGGTCATGTCTTTGCGACGCAGCGTGAAACGCTGTGGGAGCAGAAGGGTTTATGAACAGACACTCCACTTAATAAAGGCTCTCTTTTTTGACTGCAGTGGAAGGTGGCCACTCCAACGAGAACAGTGGCGGAGCAAGACGGCAGAAGCAGTACCCGTGGAACGCATCTGACTGAAGCCAAATGAATGAGTAATTCCCTTTTTCAACAAGCTGAAAACCACACTCAAATTTTTGAGTGTGGTTTTCTTTGATTGTTTAGTAATAGTTTCACGTGAAACTATTAGAAGTTCATGACACGCTTTGTCAGACGCTTGCAGTTATCCTGGTCAAAGTAATCAATATAATCCTTTGCTTTTGGGTACCATTCGTTGTAAGAGATTTTTTCTTCAATAATTTTTTTCAAGTACTTATAGACGTGGTCAATTGAACCAGCGTTATACCCATAAAAATCTGTATCGAGGTTTAAGTAAGCTCCTCTTTTGTCGAGGTATTCTTGCTTGTCAAACATATAGAAAATGATGGGTTTATTCAGGTAAAGAAAATCCCATGACACGCTCGTAATATCAGTCAGGAGCATGTCATTGTGGTCAATTGAATATTCAATAGTTTCCTGATCGAAATCAAGAAATTTAATGCCATGCTCATTGTCAGTTAAGCCATCAAAATATTTTTCGAACTTTTTCATAAAAGGGTGCAATGCAATGTTTAGGTGAAGGTTGTGATCCGTAAGCAGTTTTTGAATGCCTTCGTGCTTTAATATACCAACAGTGCTTCTAAAATAAGCGCTATCGGTAAATTCTTCTTTTGTCAGATCAAAAAGCCACTCGCGCCACGTCATCATCATCAAAATATTTTTGACTTCTGTAGAAGGATGATTAGGCGGATACCGGTCAAATCTGGGGAAACCGGTTATAATCAATTTTTGTTCAGGGATTTTCCATTCGTTGAGCTTCAAGTTGTATTCATATTGCGAAGCACAGTTGAAATAATCGGTTCTCTTCAGTAAAGGTATGTCTTCTTTTTGAATTAAGATTTTTTTGAAACCTTCGATTCCGTGGCTAACATGGGTAATGAGGGTTTTCCGGTTGAGGAAAAGAAACTTGTCGGCCGAGGGAACAATATCGTATAGAAGAGAGTGTCCGTGGAACGTATAATCAGCTTGAAAAAACAGCAAGTAATTCTTAAAGCTTCCAAGTGGAACTGCATTTTCAATCCTTTGATCTTGAGCATAGGTGGTTTTTGGATCGTACATCCAATAGGCCGTTACTTGTTCGTGATGATTGTTTACTAAGTATTTATGATAAACCGCAGCATTATCTTCATACTTTTCTCCGAGGTTTCCCCCGACTAAAGCGATTTTTTTTCCATTCCTTTTCTTCGTGAAAAAGGCGAGGAGATACGCGGCTGAGACTTTTGAAAATACCTTCAAAGGATCCCATCTCCCTTTTTCTTTTAATTCTACACTCATCTAAAAGCCCTGCTTTCTACTAGTTGTCATTCCTTTAGTTTTTCATATATCGTTGCCTTTGTCTATCTTCAGCTAATAAACTAATTTTTCATTCACTTTGAGTCGGATTTATGATTTTGAATTGCACCATAGGCAATAAAAGCGAGAGCCTGCGAAATAAAATTCTGCTGGCAGGAATTTAAAAAGGCAGGCACACCTGGGCAGCGTTGTCTGTTCTTTAAAGAAAAGACCATGTTAATGATCCTTGTGCAGCTGATTTTGGCGGTCGAGAGAAGAATGATTAACGCCAAAGACCCTTTCAACATCTATGAGAAACGCAATCCCTTTGCCTGGAGCGTTTAAATCGACGGCTTTTTCAATGCTCTTGACGACACCTTCTGCATAGCTGGCAGGCACTAGCGTCAGTACCACGTCTTTTTCAGGATCGATGGTGAAGTTTAGGAACTTTTGCTGCTCATTGACGCCGGTTCCACGGCCATTCAAAATGGTTCCGCCTTCAGCTCCAGCCTTCGAAGCGGCTTTTACGACAGCTGCAGAGTCTCCGGAATTTACAATCGTTACAATCAATTGAAAGATGTTTTCTATTGTCTCCATTTCATTGCCTCCATTCTTTTTTCTCCTGTCATCCGTTCGTTTGGAAAGATGGGGCACTCCCAATAACTTGCTTAAATGAACAGTAAAACCAAGCCCGTATCCTGATTTCCCCAATTCTCCGGCTTTAGAAACGGCCTCTGTTACAACATTTTCAAGATGGCCGTCCAGGGCTAGGAAAATCACGTCCTTCTCATGAGTTGCCGGCAAGCCAAAGAAAGTTGATTTTTCATTTCTCCCGATGCCTTGTCCATATATAACGGTGGCACCGTCAACACCAGCACGTTTTGCAGCAGAAATGACGTCACGTGAATGACCTCGTTTAACGATAGCGATCATCAGCCTATGATTAAGAGTCATCAGTATCTCTCCCGCCTTTTCTAGTGAAAATTAGCCCCACTATCAGTACAGCGATGATTGGGGTAAGGGCAACGAGTGCGATCATTCCAAAGCCATCTATCAATGGATCACTGCCTTCTATCGCTGTTGAAATTCCAACAGCGATAGCAACCACAAATGTAACCGTCATGGGACCAGTTGCTACTCCGCCAGAATCAAAAGCGATGCCAATAAACGTTTGGGTTGAAAAAAATACAAGTATGAATACGAGTAAATAACCTGGAATAATGAAATACCATAAGGAACAGCCAGTTAAAATTCTAAGCATGGACAAAGCAATGGCGGTCCCGACGCCTACAGACAATGCAGAGAGCATTACATTTCGTGAAATATACCCGCCGGTTTCCTGGTCGACTTCATCAATCATAATGCTGACTGCCGGTTCAGCAAAAGTGGCGGCAAAGCCAAGGACAAAGCCTATAGGAATCAGCAGCCACTTGTTTTCCAAACTGCCGAGTTTTTGTCCCATCATGGTTCCAACTGGCATAAAGCCGACATGGACTCCTTGAAGAAAAAAAGAAAGGCCAAAGAACGTTAAAATAAATCCGAGTCCCACCTGTAAAACACGTTGCAAAGGCAGTTTTAGCATAAACACTTGAAAGGCAGCAAAAAAAATAAGGAGCGGAAGAAGGGCCATGCTGACTTCTAACATCACAGTTTGAAAGCCATCGAAAACATCAAGGTTCACCTGAATAACACCCCCAGCACCATGACTGCCAGTATCGGTCCAATGGATGCCAAGCCAATTAGGCCAAACTTTTCACCAGAACTTTCATTTTCCGTGCGAAGTACAGAGGCTACCCCAATGCCAAGTGCCAGAATAAACGGAACTGCCATGGGCCCAGTTGTAACGCCTCCAGAATCGAAGGAAATAGAAATAAAGGATTCGGGCACGAACAAGGACAAGAGGAAAACAAGCGCATAACCGCCGAACAGTAAATAATGAAGAGGAATTCGATAGATGGTTCGAATCATGGCCAATGCGACAAAAGCAGCCAAACCAATAGAAACGGAGAAAATCAGAATTGCGGAGCTAACGGCTCCTTGCGAAACTTCATCAATTTGTTTAGCAAGAACACGAACATCTGGTTCAGCAATAGTGACTGCCAGACCAAGCAAAAATCCGGTTGCAATTACAAGTCCAGCTTTTTTTGTGCTGGGCAGTCGCTTGCCAATCATTTCGCCAATCGGCAACAGTCCAGCATTCACACCAATAAGAAACAGGAAAAATCCAAGGCTGACAAAAACGACTCCAATAAAAAATTGGAGCACGGCTTCAAAAGGCACTCGGATAAAGAGGAGCTGCAAAAGAACAACGACTACCGTGACGGGAAGGATTGCGGCGGCAACTTCTTTAAAAGTTTCGGTCACATTTTCCATCAGATGTCCGTCTCCATTTCTGTTTTTTTATTCCTATTCCCTGCGAATAGAATCATAAACTTTTGCTTTATTATTAAAAAAAGAGCATTTGCATATTCCGAAGAATAGCCATGCTCTTGTCGTCTGAAGTTATGGATGGCAAGAAAAGATAGTGAAATTCCTATTTCTTACTTTTTTCGCAATATCTCTTCCAATGCATCTTCTGTGGAGGAGTCAGCTAATTTTACGTTTGAACGGTATGCAGCCCGCGTAATCAAATGGCCTGAGACAGGAGCTGTTAAAAAGACAAACGCGATGCCTAATAAAAGCCGGACGCTGATAAAATTTTCGGATGCCCAAAAATAAATGAAGGTACCTAATAAGGACAACAGCACAGCTAATGTTGAGCTTTTGGTGGCAGCATGAGAACGCGTATAGACATCTGGCAGTCTAAGGATACCAATAGCGCTGATGACAGCCATAATGCTGCCGACTAGAATTAAAAGTACACCGACATATTCACCGATCATGTTTATGCTCAACGATATCGCCCCTTTCAACAAAACGAGCTAACGCGATGGTACTGATAAATGCTAGAATACCCACAATCAGGATGACTTCGAGAAAAGCGTGTGTGCCAAGAACTACCGAAAATACGGCAACTCCTGAGATTAAGTTGACTCCGATCATATCAAGTGCCACCACCCGGTCTGGCATTGATGGCCCGCGGATGATCCGATAAAGTGCCAGGATGATGGCCAGGATGAACAGTGACAGCGCAACAGTCAATATAGTACCAATCAATTTCTCGTCACCTCCATAATTGCTTTTTCGAACACTTTAATGGATTTCAATACGGAATCGTGAGAGCTTTCCATATCCATCGCGTGGATATAGAATGTTTTTCCATCTGGAGATACTTCCATGACAACAGAACCCGGGGTCAACGTCAGCAAAAGGGCGAGCGTGGTCAACTCATAATCGCCTTCCATGCTATGTTCGTATGTGAAAATTCCTGGTTTTATTTTTAGCTTTGGGCTAAGAATCTGCTTCATGATCAGCAAACTGGATTGGGAAAGTTCCGAGATAAAAATGAACAGCAATTTGATGGTAGAGTAGACGCGCAGCAAGTAAAACTTGGTTCCAAAGAAACGATGCATAAGGAAAAGGATTCCAATACCAATCAAATAACCAGTTAGAAAAGTCGTGATATAAAAAGCGTCTTCATCCATCAACAGTGTCCAGAGCAAGGCGATGGTGATATTTAATAGGAACTGAGCCGGCACTTTAATTCACTCCTTTCAATAAAAAATGGATTTATTGGATGATGCCCAACACAGCATCAATATATATATCAGGGTTTAGCAAAGTTTTAGCTGCATCCGTTACGTAAATGGACAAGCCTTCGACGCCTAAACCAATGGCTATGGTCATAAATACGAGAGCCAAGCAAGGAAGAAGGACGCCTCTGCGCAACGGCAGCTGTTCTTCCTTACTGACAATGGTTTCACCCCAGAAACAATTTTTGAAGATACGGAGCAACGAGTACAGAACAAAAATACTGGACAACAGCGCTAACGCCAGCAACACATAAGAGCCGCTGTCAATTGCTGCACTCGAAATCAACACTTTGCCAATAAACCCACTGAGTGGGGGAATGCCGGCAAGCGACAGCATGGCGACAAAGAAAGACCAGCCAAGCAACGGGTAGTTTTTCATCAGTCCGCTCATTCCGACCATTTTCGAAGTGCCGCTTAAAGTAATCATGGTACCAATCAGCAGGAATAACAGTGCTTTGGCAACCATATCATGAATGATGTAGTAGATAGCTCCTTCAATTGCCTCCGGAGTGGCAATTGCCAAGCCGACAAGCATGAATCCGACAGCAATGACTACGTTGTAAGCCGCAATGCTGCGGATATCATTAAAGGCAATCGCCCCTAAACTGCCTCCGATTAAAGTAAGAGCAGCCATGATGCCGATAATGGTGTGAGTGACTTCCGGCTGGTGATGAAAGATCAGTGAAAACATGCGAAACAGAGCATAAATCCCAACCTTCGTCAGTAAAGCTCCAAAAAGGGCGGAGGTGACAATAGGGGGTGAACTGTAAGAACCAGGAAGCCAAAAGTACAAAAGTAAACCTGCCTTCAAGCTGAAAACCACTAAAAAGACAATGCTGATGGTTGTCAGAAGTGGGGTTTGACCAACTTCTGCAACCCGTTCGGCCACGTGAGCCATATTGAGTGTACCAACGCTTCCATAAAGGAAAGCGAGAGCTACCAGGAAGAACCACGAGGAAACGATGTTGATGGATACATATTTGATGGCTTCGCGCAGCTGGCGTTTGGAATTTCCCAAAGTTAGCAATACATAAGAAGATAACAACATCACTTCAAAACAAACAAATAGATTGAACAAATCACCGGTCAAGAACGAACCGTTGACGCCAGCTAGCAAAAACAGCACAGTTGGATAAAAATACATGGTCTGCAGTTCTTTGCTGGTAGAAATCAAAGCATAACTCAAGCAGACGGCTGTCACTATGCTGGAAGTCAGCACCAACAAAATGGAAAAAGAGTCAGCGACGAATAGAATGCCAAAAGGTGGTTCCCAGCCCCCAAAATCCAAGCGGAAAATCCCTTCAGTCTGCACTATATGTAAAATATAGAACGAAATTCCGGCTGTCACGAACATAGCTGCAATACTGATCCAAGCTTGAATACGGCCATAGGTACGGAGGAAAATCAGCAATACACCGACAATAATCGGAATCAGCATGGGGAGAACTAAAATATTATTCATCATCAGAACCTCTCATTGCTTCCAAATTATCTGTTCCCAGTTCCTGATAGGCGCGGTAGGCCAGCACAAGGACAAAGGCCGTAACAGCGAAACTGATGACAATGGCCGTTAGGATCAATGCCTGCGGCAAAGCATCCACGTAAGTTTCAGCTTCTTCACCGAGTAGAGGAACTGTCCCGAGCTTCAAGCCACCCATGGATAAAATGAGCATGTGGACAGCGTGGGACAAGATGGCAGTCCCTAATATGACGCGTACTATATTTTTGGATAATACGAGATAGATGGCGACCGTGGTAAGGACGCCGACCAAAATGATGATCAATGATTCCACAGGCTACTCATCCTCACTTATACTAAGAATTATATTTACAACTACGCCAACAACCGTCAACGCAATACCAGCTTCAAATATGGTGACTGTGGCAAGTTCTGTTTTGCCGAAGATCGGCAAATCGAAATAACCGAAACTTTGGGCCAGAAAAGCTTCACCAAAAAACATGGGTACTGTTCCGCTTACCATCGCCAATAATACACCCAGTGCCGATAATTTTTTGAAATCAATCGGCAATGCATCGCTGACTGTTTCTGAATCGTACGATAAAAACATCAATACAAAAGCTGAAGCAATTACCAAGCCCCCGATAAAGCCACCGCCTGGCTGATTGTGTCCGGAAAGAAACAGGTAAATGCCAAAAGTTAAAATAATCAAGACGACGGCTTTAGAAACAGTTTTTAAAATCACGTCATTGATGTTCATCTTTTTCAGGCCCCTTTCCATGCTTTAAGCGAATCAACGTGTAGACGCCAAGTCCGGCAATGAAGAGAACCAGTGATTCCAGCAAGGTATCAAAGGCGCGGAAATCACCAAGAATGGCATTGACGATATTGTCGCCGCCGGCCAATTCATAGGAATCTTCAAAATAACCAGAGATGCTCTCAAACAAATTTCCGCTGTTGACTGTCAATCCAATCAGCGTAACTGTAGCGCCGGCTCCGATTGCAATAACAGCATTTCTGATTTTTGTCCGTTTTGAAGCGTCCTCTTTTGTCCATTCCGGCAAAAAGTTGAAGCATAGAAGGAATAATGCTGTAGTGACTGTTTCAATAACCAATTGCGTCAACGCCAAATCCGGCGCACGGAAAAGAACAAAGAAAATAGCGATAGAAAAGCCCAGCACACCGTTCAATAAAATAGCAGTAAGCCGTGATTTTGCAAACAGAATGCTGATCGCAGCGGCGGCCATAACAAATACAAGCATGCCTTCATATAAAGCAACAGACGAATCGTTGGCTAAATCAATCGATAATGCGCCAGTCAAGAATAGGGCCCCGCCGGCTGCCGCAATAAAGAAGACAAAAATATAAGCAAAATAAGCAGGCAGGTAGCCTGTCATATAATGTGTAGTGATCCAATTTGCAGCTCTTTTCAAATCCTTCAGGAACGAATTGTATAGGACTGTAAAATTCCATCCTGCCGGCTGGATAAGGTAAATTTTGCGCCAGCTGCGGAATGTGAGGAAGAGAAGCGTCCCAATTACGATAATTCCCAACGTCATATACAACTCTGTATTAAAGCCATGCCATGCATAAATGCGTTCGGGTGCTGCTCCTGAAATTCCTGGGATAACGCCAGTTAATGCTGGTTTTAGAAGGTGATCGCCCAACAGGTTAGGCGCAAAGAACAAACCGACGATCAATACACAAAGTATTGCTGGAGAAATAAGCATACCGATAGATGGCTCTACTGGTTTTCTATCTAATTTCTTTAACTGGGGTGTGCCAAAAAACGTACGGAAGACAAAAATCATGCAGTAAACGAAAGTGAAAACGGATGCGGTCCAGGCAATGATTGGAATCAACAAGCCCCAAGCAGAAACTCCAAAAATTGGCAGGCTAACCGCATTGACAGAGGCCGTGAAAAACATTTCCTTGCTCAAAAAACCGTTAAGCAGCGGAAGGCCCGCCATGGAAAAACTGCCAATGACAGCAAATGTAAATGTAATAGGCAGAAAAGCCATAAGGCCGCCAAGGCGTCGGATATCCCGCGTTCCGACCTGATGATCGACGATACCGACTACCATGAACAGTGCGCCTTTGAATGTAGAATGGTTAACCATATGAAACAAGGCGGCGAATATAGCGAGCCCATATAGCGCACCTTGTTCGCCATCTCCAAAGTGCAACGCAGCCGAACCAAGGCCCAGCAAGCTCATGATGAGCCCCAGTTGGCTGATGGTTGAGTACGCGAGCAGAGCCTTTAAATCAGTCTGGCGAACGGCACAGAATGCCCCCCAGAACAAAGTAATAAGGCCGACAATTGTGACTGTCCAGAACCACTCGGCTGTCCCTCCAAAAACCGGGGTGAACCGGGCAACCAGGTACAAGCCGGCTTTAACCATTGTGGCAGAGTGCAGATAGGCGCTGACAGGGGTTGGCGCCTCCATGGCATCCGGCAGCCAGATGTGGAAAGGAAATTGGGCCGATTTTGTAAAGGCGCCGAGCAGCACTAGGAACATTGCCGGATAAAACAGCGCATGGTCTGTATACTGGCCAATACTAGCCAGAATTTCACGGATGCTGAAAGTGCCGGTCATGGAATGCAGCATCAGAAATCCTGCCAACATCCCAAATCCACCAAATACAGTAATAAGCAATGACTTTTGAGCACCGTAACGTGAGTTTTTCCGGTGATACCAGAAAGCAATCAGCAGGAAAGAAGAGATGCTAGTCAATTCCCAGAAGACGTAGAGCACAAGGAGGTTGTCAGATAAGACGACGCCAAGCATAGCGCCCATGAATAAGAGCAAGTAGGCATAAAAATGCGGAAAAGAATCGGATGATGATAAGTAGTAGATGGAGTAGAGAACTACCAGGCTTCCCATGCCGGTAATCAGCAACGCCATAATCAAACTGAGGCCATCAAGGTAAACTGTGAAGTTAATGCCAAGTGAAGGAATCCAATTGACCGCCTGAATCAGCGTTTCACCATTTGAGATAGCGGGGATTTGAATGACGAAAATAAGGAACAATGCGAGCGGGACAAGCAAAACAAACCAGCCGATATGAAGGGCTCCTAATCGTTTATGTATGATCGGTATGAGAGCGGCAACGATAAATGGGACTAAAATAGCTATAATCAATAAATGCACGGCAGAACCTCCTGGAGTAGAGTAGAAAACAAAGGTGAATGAAAAAATGGAAAATGGGTATATAATAAGGAAAAAGGGTTTAGATTTTTTTGGCATATGGTATGCTTGGGGCTCGTAAAGTAGCCAATGTAAATTATACAGGAAAATCAGGCGCTTTTCATTTGTCAGCCAACGCTGCAGCGAAAAGACTTGCAAATCTTCCCGGATGGAAAATCTAAAAGCAGATGAAAACCCTTGATTTTCTATAGTGGAAGAAGTATAATTTCATAGTTTTGAACATCAGGATATGAATTATATTCCCGGAGGGGTGAACATAAATGAAAAAAATTAGAGGACGAATGGATGAAAGCATCCTCGTATGCGTTTTTTACGGGCCGAATGGTGAACGTTTAATCAATCGGGGTAATAAACTTGCTACCATGTTGGATTGTCCATTGTATATTTTAACAGTGGATCAGAAGTCTGCTGATGAATTTGACGCCGAAAAAGCATCTTACATTGAACGGTGGAGAGAACTTGCCGAAGAATATGAAGCTGAAGAGTTTATTGTTCGCGATAATGAAAAACGTCCATCTGCGAAAGTAATTGCGGAAGTTTCTCATGAATTTAACATTACTCAAATCATTATTGGGCAAACGGCAAGAAGCAGATGGGAAGAAATTACCAAGGGTTCTTTCCTGAACATGTTGCTGCGTGAAATTCCGCTAGTGGATCTTCACGTTGTTTCACTGGCACGTACTGTCAAAGGCGTTGAAGGCGACGAATTTGAAAAAGGCGTACGCTGTTATTTGGTGAAGGATGAAGAAAGCTATAAAATCAACTTTACCCAATCGAAAAACTGTCAGCTTGAAGGGATTTTCTTCAAGGAAATCGGCACCGATTTTGATAATGGCATTTTTAAGTTCATGCACGACAACAAAGTCTATCAGGTTGAGGTAACCGAAGACTGGATTGACTTGCCTGAAATTATAGATGAGTGCCTGGGCAAAGAATTAGTGAAAAATAAATAATAACAATAAGAGGCTGCTTCGCCATAGAGGCAGCCTTTTGTTGATTCAAGAGGAGGATCAGGAATTTATGAAGAAAACCAAAAGGTTGGAACCCGTGATCGCTAACGAACTTGAAACCAGACTGTTTGTCGAAGCATTAGATGACAATTACATAAGCAATTGCAAAATTTTTCAGGAAACCATTGATTTCCAAACAGAAGAAGCACTTCACGTTGATAATGTAATTTTTGAGAACGTCAATTTTCTTGAAATTGTTTGGCCGCGTTCAGAATTTGTCGATGTGATTTTTTTAAACTGTGATTTATCCAATGCTGATTTGACCCGTGCTGTTTTTCACCGGACTGAATTCCGAAATTCCAAACTGCTGGGCACCAATTTTGCTGAAGCAGGAATACGCCACACACTTTTCGAAGAATGCATTATGAATTATGCTACTTTCGGTTTTTCTTTGTGCAATACGGTTCGTTTTCTTTCCTCCTCGCTTCGTTTCGCAGACTTTTACGAAATGGAGCTGAAGACCAGCGAATTTCTTAAGTGTGAGATGAACGATATCAATTTCACTGAAACGAGCTTAAAGGGAATTGATTTGAGCACAAATACTTTTGAGAGCATCCAAGTATCCATTGATAAGCTGCGAGGTTGCAAGGTCTCGCCAGATCAAGCTATCGCTTTTGCACGGCAGATGGGAATGGTTGTAGAACATAACTAATATTATAGAAGAAACATGAAAAAATACCCGACAGTTTTCACCGTCGGGTATTTTTTCATGTTTTAAATATATCTTTAACTATTTTATTAATGTTCCAAGTTTAGAGCTACATGGTCGCTTGCGCTTTTCTTTATTGTCCAGACTTCAGCGCCCAGCTCTTTGGGTCATAAGTCAGCCCAGCTGTGCGGCAAAGAACGCCGCTTCGCCGGTCTGTCTTATGCCCGGCAGAGCTACATGGTCGCTTGCGCTTTTCTTGTTACCGGACGCCTTTCATGAACCCTTGGATGCGTGGGGCGAAGACGAACAACAGAATACTGAGGACGATTGATGCGCCCCCTATAATTCCGAAATACATCATTTCGTTTTCTGCTGTGTAAAACTTAACCAATTGTGCATTGATCGCCTGAGCGGCAGCGTTGGATAAGAACCAGAGGCTCATCGTTTGTGCTGAGAAAGCGGCAGGTGCCAATTTGGTAGTCGCTGATAAGCCTACTGGAGACAAACAAAGTTCGCCGAGCACGACGATGAAATAACTAAGAAAAAGCCAAAGCGGATTGACGAGTGCTGCAGGACCGCCAAAATAAGCTGGCAATAAGATCACCAGGAACGATAGACCTGCAAACAGGAGTCCAAGAGAGAATTTCTGTGGAATAGACGGTTGTCTGCTTCCGAGCCTTACCCATAGCCAAGCAAAGACTGGAGCCAGCATGATGATGAATAATGGATTTAAAGATTGGAACCAGGCAGGGGAAATGGTGATTCCCGCAAATTCGAGATCTGTACGTGTATCGGCATAGGCAGCAAGAATGGTAGACCCTTGTTCCTGGATCGCCCAGAACATGACTGAAGCAATGAATAGTGGAATATACGCCAACAGATGTGAGCGTTCCACTTCTGTAGTTTTCTTGCTGCGATACATTACGGTGAAATAAGCGACTGGAATCAAGATGCCAAAAATCCCGACAATCGCTACAAAGCTGTCAAAAGTCAGCAATCCTGTGGGAATGCCGATGGCTACTGCTGCAGCGATGATCAAGGCACCGATAGTAAAGATTTTAAGGGTAGTCTTGCGTTCCGAAGGCAATAACGGATTTGGCACAACGGTTCCTGCCAATCCAAGATTTTTCTTTTTCGTAACGACAAATATCACTAAACCTAGGAACATGCCGATAGCTGCAATACTGAAGCCTAAGTGGAAACTGATTCTCATGCCGACAGTACCGACAAGGAGTGGGGCAAGGAATCCCCCCATATTGATGCCCATATAAAAGATGCTGAAACCAGCATCACGGCGGTCATCATTGTCCGCATAGATTTCACCAACGACACTGGATACGTTTGGCTTCAGCAATCCGGTACCCAAGACAATCAACACCATGGATACAAAGAACAAAGCAAGGCTTCCCGGAATCGCAAGAGCAATATGCCCGAGCATAATAAGAATCCCGCCATAGAAGACAGCTTTTGAAGTACCAAATATCCGATCAGCCAGCCAACCGCCAATGATTCCGGACATGTAAACAAGTGAGCCGTAGATGGACATGATCGACAGTGCAGTTGTTTGGTCGAGGCCGAGGCCGCCATCGGAAATTTCATAATACATATAAAAGACCAGGATGGCTCTCATCCCATAATAGGAGAACCGCTCCCAGAATTCAGTGAAAAACAGGGTGAAAAGCCCTTTTGGATGACCAAAAAAGCCTTTTTGAGGAACGCTGTTGACAATTTCTTGTCGAGAATACTTTTCGGACATCTTCATAACCTCCAATTGTTTATTCTAACATAATAATTTTTTTGTTTGAAAAAGTCAAAATTAATTTAAACTCTATTTAAAAGGCATTTTAATTCATTTTATGGTTGTATTTAACAGGTTATAAAGATAGATAAGTTTTATTAGAATAATTATTGTATTCTAATTTTTATTGTTAATTCACTTTTTTACAGGAGATGTGGCACTAGTTTGGGTAATTGTTTTTAAAGTGTCTATTTACCTGCTATTTGAAATATCTTTAAATATGGTAAATTAAGTAACTATAATATCCTATAAAATAACCATATTTAGTAATGTTTAGTTAGTGTTCACTAATTATTCACACTTTTTTAAAGAATTATCCAAAAAAGATTGTGAAAAAGCGCAAGGTGCAGTATATTTAAAATAGTTAGAATATTAATTAGGGAGCAGGAGCATATATGAAACAGTTGAGTAAACGAATCAAGGACTTGAGAGAAGCGAAGGGACTATCTACTGAAGAGTTGGCAGAAGCAATCGGCTTTGCGAAAAGTACGGTCTGGGCTTATGAAAGTGGAAAGAAACAAGTTTCTGTAGTACATCTCGAAAGACTTGCCGACTATTTTGAGATTTCGGTCGACAGTTTGTTGGATCGCAGCGAACGGACAATTAATGTGGATCTTCAGAATACGAGTTTTTTAAACGATTACAACTTAATGCTGGATGATCAGCCGCTGAATCAGCATGAGATTGCTGAAGCTGCTTCTTTTATCCAAGTTAAGCGCCGTATGGGCAGTTATGGAGTCGCGACTTCGTAATTGCTGCAAAGCCCAATATAAATGCCCAATCCTCTTCTATGGATTGGGCATTTATTGCGTTGTTTAAAAAACTGGAGAAATACGCGAGCTTAGTTAAAACTTCGTTTACTTCATACTTTACCGGGAAGACAAGTAGTATGGGAATTTGACTACTAGGAGGATGAAATAAATGAGTAAAACAATTTTTATCACAGGTGCAGGAAGTGGACTGGCGAAAGGAACAGCATTTGGGCTGGCGGCGCAGGGGCATAAAGTTATCGCTCCGGTAGAAACAGCTCCGCAAGTAACGGCATTGCGTGAAGAAGCCGCCGCAGAAGGTTTGGATCTAGAAGTGTTTAAGATGGATATTAAAAATCCCCAGGACTTAGCGCAAATGTTGGATTACGACTTTGACATTTTTGTGGCCAATGCCGCAGTCAACGAAGGCGGACCGCTTTCGGAAGTGCCAATGGCGAATTTTAGAGAATTATTCGAGGTAAATGTTTTCAGTACTCTAGAGACTGCTCAGATCGCTGCACAAAAATTTGTGGATAAAGGCAAAGGCAAAATTATTTTCATGTCTTCAATGGCGGGAATTATGGCAACTCCTTATGTAGGTCCATATACTGCGACAAAGCATGCGATTGAAGCCATTGCGGCGACGATGCAAAAAGAATTGGTAGGCCATGGCGTCCAAGTAGCAACAATCAATCCTGGGGCGTTTGCGACAGGTTTTAACGACCGCAGTGCAGAGGCAAAATGGAAGTGGTACGATGAATCCACCCATTTCACTAGAAAAGAAGATATGGAAGAAGGCGACAAAGCGCTGGAAAATCAATACGATCCAGCAGATATGATTAAAAAGATGATTGAAGTTATTCCTATGGATACGCATAAATTCCGTACTGCCTTCCCTGAAGAAACAGAAGAGCAGATGAAGGAAGAAGAAGCTAAGCGATGGGATCTAGAAATTTAAACAAAGTGTATTCACAAAAATAAAGTCGATTTTAAAGAAAGAAACGATACGTTTCCAGTAATTGATAATATAGATGAGCATGAAAACCATCTTGAAAGCGAAAGCTGGAGAGGTGGTTTTATCTATGTTCTCGCAGCAGTTAATCAAAGAAAAAGGGGCGAAAATGTGGTAAGCTAACTCATACGATACGAGTATTAGGAGTGTTCTATTTTGTTGGAAAGTGCGAAAAAATTATTGCAGTCCCATTTCGGTTACGAGTCTTTCCGGGTCGGTCAGGAACAAGCAATTACGCAGGTATTTGAAGGACACAATTCGATTTGTGTCATGCCGACAGGCGGAGGCAAGTCCATGTGCTATCAAATTCCGGCGCTGGTTATGGAAGGGACAACGATTGTCGTGTCTCCTTTGATTTCATTAATGAAAGACCAAGTGGATGCCCTTTTGGCTGCCGGTATTCCAGCAGCTTATATAAATAGCTCTTTAGGTTTTGATGAAGTACGAGAAACGCTGATAGATGTTCAGCGTGGAGCCATCAAGTTGCTGTATATTGCTCCTGAACGGCTGGACTCGGAAATGTTCTTGAATGAACTGCAGGGAGTCCATGTTCCGTTGATTGCGGTCGATGAAGCTCACTGTATTTCTCAATGGGGCCATGATTTCCGCCCGAGTTACCGGTTGATCAGCCGTATGACAGAACTGTTTCCAAATAATCCGACAGTACTTGCTCTAACGGCGACAGCTACACCTCAAGTGCGTGAAGACATTTGCCGAATTTTGAACATTGAAGAACAACATACTATAATGACTGGATTCGAACGGGCCAATTTGACGTTTTCCGTCATACGGGGACAAGACCGGGAACGTTTTGTAAAGGAATATGTGACGAAAAACGACAACGAAGCAGGAATCATCTATGCTGCCACTCGCAAAACAGTAGATTCAGTATATGAAATGCTGTTAAAAAAAGGCATTAAGGCAGCGAAATATCATGCGGGAATGCCGGATCAAGAGAGAAAGATTGGGCAAGAACGTTTCTTAAATGACGAGGTGACGGTCATGGTCGCTACCAATGCGTTTGGCATGGGTATCGACAAATCCAATATTCGGTTTGTCATCCATTATCAAGTCCCTAAAAACATGGAAAGCTATTATCAGGAGGCAGGACGTGCTGGGCGAGATGGTTTGCCGAGTGAATGCATCGTGCTATACGCGTCACAAGATGTCCAGACGCAACGTTTTCTGATTGATCAAGCGCAAGATCCTAGCCGTATTCCAGGTGAATTGTTGAAACTTCAGGGAATGGTTGATTATTGCCATACTGAAAGTTGTTTGCAGCAATTTATCATCCACTATTTTGGGGATACAGCCGCTGAAAAGTGCGGGCACTGCGGCAATTGTTTAGATGACCGAGAAAGTCTGGATGTGACAAAAGACGTCCAAATGGTATTGTCGTGCGTCATCCGGATGGGCCAAAAATTTGGCAAGGCGATGACTGCCCAAGTGCTGACGGGATCACGCAACAAAAAGGTATTGGATTTTGGTTTTGATAAGCTGTCGACTTATGGTATTTTAAAGCATCAAAATGCCAAAGAAGTATCAAACTTGATTGAGTTCATGATTTCACAGGAACTTTTAGCGGTGGAACATGGTTCGTTTCCTACCATTTATGTACCTGATGGCGGGAGAGACGTGCTGCTCGGCAAGCGCCAAGTGCTGAGAAAAGGGGCGGTCGTTACGAAACGCATTGCTTCAAATGATCCTTTGTTTGAGGAGCTGCGGGTAGTTCGAAAGCGGCTGGCTGATGAAGCGGGAGTGCCGCCTTTCGTCATTTTCTCTGATAAATCTCTGCAGGATATGGTAGCAAGAAAGCCCAGAAATGAAGAAGATTTTTTAGAAGTCAATGGCGTCGGCGCCAACAAGCTCGAGAAGTACGGCGAAGCTTTTTTGCAAGCTATCCGGTCTTTTGAAGCCCTTGAAAAGTGAATAAATATAAGTAGAAAACTCCGGTTAAATCGGGGTTTTTTTATTTTCAAATTGCCTAAATTGTATAATTATGCAGATATTACTCATAATAAATAATTTTATTTTTCAGTATTTGGAAGCGTTTTCAAACAGGAATAGGATTTTGGACTTAGGTTTAACATTTTTTTATTCGGAGTAATTGTATATATATTCAGACTTATGATATACTATCAAAATATTATGACACAACAGTGTAATGAAGGAGGCGGTTTGATGAGCAAGAAAGAATATCCAATCCCACAAGGACTTTATCATCCAGATCAAGAGCATGAGGCGTGCGGAATAGGTATGATCGCCAATATTAACGGACACAAATCACATGCAATCGTTCAAAATGCTATAAATATATTGTGTAACTTGGAACATCGCGGCGGCCAGTCGTCTGACACAAGCACGGGAGACGGTGCTGGAATCTTAACTCAAATTCCCCATCGTTTTTTCCTGAAACAATGTGAAAAAGAAGGCATTACATTGCCTGAAGAAGGCAAGTATGGAATTGGCATGCTATTTATGCCGCAGGATTATGATCTTCGCATGAAAACAAAAGAAATGATTCAGCAAATTATCCAGGAAGAAGGACAAATCTGCCTCGGATGGCGTCCGGTTCCGGTTAATGATTCGTTTGTTGGGAAAGTTGCAGCAAAAAGCAAGCCAGTTATTCGCCAAGTATTTATTGGAGCCGCCCACGGTTTAGAAAACCGAATAGACCTCGAGCGCCGGTTGTATATTATTCGTAAGCGTATCGAACAGGTGATGCTTGGCCACGAAGACTTTAAAGATGTTTATTTCAGCAGTCTTTCAGCAGGAACGATTGTCTACAAAGGCATGCTAATCCCTGAACAGCTGGATTCTTTTTACATTGACTTGAACCATCCGGAATTTAAATCGGCAGTAGCCCTTGTCCACTCACGCTTCAGCACGAATACCTTCCCGAGCTGGCAGCGTTCACACCCTAACCGCTACTCAATCCACAATGGCGAATTCAATACACTGCGAGGCAATGTCAATTGGATGCGAGCCCGTCAGATGCTGTGTACGTCCCCGGCATTCAACGAAGAAGACCTTCAAAAAGTTCTTCCAGTCATTGATGAAACAGGCAGTGACTCATCTATGTTTGATAACTGTTTTGAATTTTTGCATTTGTCTGGCAGATCGTTGGCGCACACTGCGATGATGATGGTACCAGAACCTTGGGTCAATGATCCGACCATCAAACAGGAGAAAAGAGATTTTTATGAATACCACAGCACATTGATGGAGCCATGGGATGGACCGGCTGCATTGGTCTTTACTGACGGCAAACAGATTGCGGCTTGCCTGGATCGAAATGGCCTTCGCCCTGCGCGTTACTATGTGACAAAGAGCGGCATGATTGTTATGGGATCAGAAGTAGGGGCATTGGATATTTTTGCGGACGATATTATTTACAAAGATCGTCTGCGTCCAGGAAAAATGCTTTTGGTGGACCTGGAAGAAGGAAAAATCATTCCGGACGAAGAAATTAAGCTTCAAATTGCAGCGGAACTGCCATATAAGGATTTTATCGAGAAAAATATGTTCGATTTGGAAGATCTTCCAGAGCCGGTAAAACCTTCAAACCCTGACGTTGCGCAACCCTTGATCAAACGGCAGTTGGCTTTTGGCTATACGATGGAAGAAGTCCAAAAAATCATCAAACCGCTTGCAACCGAAGGCAAAGATCCTGTCGGTTCAATGGGCTATGATTCGCCATTAGCTGTCTTATCGAAAAAACCACAGCTACTCTACAACTACTTTAAACAATTGTTTGCTCAAGTGACGAACCCGCCAATTGACGCGATTCGTGAACATATTATTACAGCTGCACGGACCACTATCGGCGCAGAGGGAAACCTGGTTCAGCCAAGCCCTGAAAGTGCCCGCCACATTCGACTGGAAACTCCAGTTTTGACTGATGCCGAACTTGAAAAGTTGCGTCAGCAGAATATAGAGGACTTTAAAGCTGAAACCATTTCTATTTTGTTTTCAAAACATGATGGTGTGGAAGCAATGGAACAAAAGTTGGCAACAGTTTTTGCGGAAGCAGATCAAGCACTTGAGAACGGTGCGACATTATTGATTTTATCTGATCGTGGCGTAAATGAAGACTTTGCAGCCATCCCTGCGCTTCTTGCTGTATCAGGCCTTCACCATCACTTAATTCGTCAAGGAACGCGCACGCAAATGAGTATTTTATTGGAATCTGCGGAACCACGCGAAGTGCATCATTTTGCGGCTCTTCTTGGCTATGGTGCAGAAGGCATCAACCCTTATTTGGCTTTTGAGACGATCCAGAACCTCGTTGAAATTGAAGATATTCCAAATATGAGTTTTGAACAAGCAGAACAAACATATGTGAAAGCTGTTACAGACGGCATCATCAAAGTGCTGTCCAAAATGGGTATTTCAACTATCCAAAGTTATCGTGGCGCACAAATTTTTGAGGCAGTCGGCATTCATATGGATGTAATTGATAAATACTTCACGCGTACATCTTCACGCTTGGGCGGTATTGGGCTTGATATCATTGCAAAAGAAGTCCTTATGCGGCATGCAACAGCTTACCCATCTGCTCAGGGAGATGACCAAGCACTGGAGTCGGGTGACGAATTCCAATACCGTGAAAATGGGGAAAATCACCAGTACAATCCAAAAACGATTCATACCTTGCAGCATGCATGTCGGACCAATAATTACGATGTTTTCAAAAAATACACCAATCTTTTAACTGATGAAAAAGCCAATCTTCAATCCCTGCGCGGTTTAATGTCCTTTAAAAAACAGACGTCAGTCCCGATTGAAGAGGTAGAAACAATTGAAGAAATCTGTGCACGTTTTAAAACAGGTGCTATGTCTTATGGTTCTATCAGCAAGGAAGCGCACGAAGCTCTTGCGGTTGCGATGAACCGGATCGGTGGAAAGAGCAATTCTGGAGAAGGCGGAGAAGAAATTTCACGCTTTATTCCCGACGAAAATGGCGATAATCGCCGCAGTTCCATTAAACAAGTGGCATCCGGACGTTTTGGTGTAACCAGCCACTATTTAGTGAATGCAGATGAAATTCAAATTAAAGTAGCACAGGGAGCAAAACCAGGAGAAGGCGGACACTTGCCTGGCAAAAAAGTTTATCCTTGGATTGCAGAAGTCCGTGGATCAACTCCGGGTGTCGAATTGATTTCGCCGCCTCCGCATCACGATATCTATTCGATTGAAGATTTAGCAGAATTGATTTTCAACTTGAAAAATGCAAATCCAGATGCGCGTATAAGTGTTAAATTGGTATCTGCCGTCGGTGTCGGAACAATTGCTGCCGGCGTTGCAAAAGGCCGTGCTGATGTTGTGTTGATTAGTGGCTATGATGGCGGTACAGGTGCAGCACCTAAAACCAGCTTGAAGCATACGGGTCTTCCATGGGAAATTGGTTTGGCTGAAACGCATCAGACCCTTCTATTGAACGGTTTGCGTGATCGGATCGTTGTCGAAACAGATGGCAAGATGATGACTGGACGCGACGTAGTAACAGCGGCTCTTCTTGGCGCTGAAGAATTTGGTTTCTCCACTGCACCACTTGTCGTGCTTGGCTGTGTTATGATGCGCGTCTGCCATTTGGATACGTGTCCTGTCGGCATTGCTACTCAGAATCCAGAGCTGCGTGAAAAATACGGCGGAGATCCGGAACATGTGGCGAACTTCATGCGCTTTATCGCACGAGAAACGCGTGAGCTGATGGCAGAACTCGGCTTCCGTACTATTGATGAAATGATTGGACGGACCGATGTTATCGAAGCCAATCAGGCAGTAGACCACTGGAAAGCTGGCGGTATTGACTTGAGTGCCTTGTTGTATCAGCCGGAACTTCCTGAAAAAGTTGGGCGTTATGCAACTATCAAACAAAATCATGAATTGGAAAAAACTTTGGACCATCAGGAACTGTTGCCGCGTTGCCGGAATGCTATTGAAACGGGTGAACGCGTTGAAGTAGCGACTGCTATCCGCAATATCCACAGAGCGACTGGTACAATTGTGGGCAGCGCGATTTCGAAGCGTTACGGTGCAGAAGGCTTGCCTGAAGACACGGTTAACTTGAACTTCCAAGGGTCTGCAGGACAAAGTTTTGGGGCGTTCATTCCAAAAGGAATGTCGATGAACCTCATCGGAGATGCCAATGACTTTGTTGGAAAAGGCTTATCGGGCGGTAAAATTATGGTGTATCCGGCATTGGATTCAACATTCCTGCCAGAAAACAATATTATTATCGGAAATGTATCGTTTTATGGAGCATCTGCCGGTGAAGCTTATATTTACGGAGTTGCAGGCGAGCGTTTTGCGGTCAGAAACAGCGGAGCCAAAATTGTCGTCGAAGGTGTGGGCGACCATGGCTGTGAATACATGACGGGCGGCCGTGTTGCGATTCTCGGACAAACCGGCAAAAACTTTGCAGCCGGCATGTCTGGCGGCGTAGCGTATGTACTTGATGAAGAAGGTACATTCAGCGAACGCTGCAATGCGGAAATGGTTCATTTGCAGCCGCTTGCGGACCCAGCAGAAATTGAAGAATTGCGCCAAATGATTCAAAAACACGTACATTACACAAGCAGTGCCAAGGGAACTCGTTTATTGGCGCATTGGGATATTTATACCGCCAAATTTGTGCGTGTCATTCCAAAAGCTTATCTCCAAATTAACGAACGGATCAGCAAACTGCAAAGCAGCGGCATGGCGAAGCCCGAAGCAGAAATGGCTGCTTTTGAAGAAAGCAAAATGGCAGGCGCTGGGAAGTAGAAAAGCGGAAGCGCCTATGTAGCTCTGACGGACATAAGACAGACCAGCGAAGTGGCGCTCTTTGCCACACAGCACGAAAAGCGAAAGTGCCTGTACAGCTCTGACAGGTGTAAGACGATTTGGCGAAGAGGCGTGTTTTCAGCCGCACAGCCAGAGTGGCTTACATCCCGAAGAGCTAGGCACTGCAACTGGACAGCTGGGTTGGTTTATGACCCGAAGAGCTGGGCGCTGGAGTCTGTCTAGACAAAGAAAAGCGAAAAGATACTAGAGACTCGACAAAATAAAAATCCCGGGTTTTCGCGAATAGGCGAAAGTTCCGCGGATTCATCATGAGAAACTGTGAGTAGGAGGGAAATGATGGGCAAACCAACTGGATTTATGGAATACGACAGACAAACAGTCAAAGAGCGCCAACCGGCTGAACGGACAAAAGATTGGAATGACTATACAATCCCTATGTCAGACGAAGAAGTGGCAAAACAAGGTGCACGCTGTATGGATTGTGGCGTGCCAACGTGCCATACCGGTATGGACTTGGACAATGTAACGACCGGTTGTCCTGTGAACCATCTTATCCCTGAATGGAATGATCTGGTTTACCGTGGACAATGGAAGGAAGCTTTGCACCGCGAGCATTTAAAGAATAACTTTCCTGAGTTTACTGGAACTGCCTGTCCTGCTCCTTGTGAAGGAGCTTGTGTTCTTGGGATCAACGAACCGCCTGTAGCCATCCGCACAGTGGAAAGATCCATTATTGAGCGAGGTTTTGCTGAGGGATGGGTTGTGCCAGAACCGCCTAAATCGCGGACTGGCAAAAAAGTCGCGGTAATCGGTTCAGGACCTGCTGGACTTGCAGCAGCGGCTCAATTGAACAAAGCAGGGCATTTGGTAACCGTATTTGAAAAAAGCGACCGCGTGGGCGGTTTGCTGACATACGGAATTCCAGAAATGAAATTGTCTTACGATATGGTGCAAAGACGTGTGGATATTCTTAAGCAAGAAGGAATCACGTTTATCACCAGTGTCGAAGTTGGGAAGAACTATCCATCTGCAAAACTGAATGAGGATTTTGATGCGGTGGTCATGTGCACAGGGTCGACTGTTCATCGCAACATTGACGTAGAAGGCCGTGATTTGAAAGGCGTTCATTTTGCAATGGACTTTCTTCACGCCAGCACGAAAAGCTTGTTAGATTCAAATTTTGAAGATGGCCAGTACATTTCCGCAAAAGGTAAAAACGTCATTGTCATTGGAGGCGGAGATACGGGAACTGATTGCTTAGCAACGTCCGTCCGTCATGATTGTGCGAGTCTTGTGCAATTCGATGTTTATGATAAAAAAGGTGCGATTCGTGACGAAAAAGGCAATCCATGGCCGCAATATCCAAAAATTCACCGCATAGAGTATGGCCATAAAGAAGCGGCTGCCACTTTTGGTGAAGATCCGAGAGCATATGCTGTTATGACAAAGAAATTTGTCGGCGATGAAAGCGGGCAAATCAAAGAAGTGCATACAGTAAACGTGAAATTAAAGATAGATGAAAACGGCAATCGAATTCGTGAAGAAATTCCGGGTACTGAAAAAGTATGGAAAGCAGATTTGGTATTGATCGCTATTGGTTTCAGCGGGCCTGAGCAAGATCTCATTCAGCAGCTGGAACTGGAAACGGAAACAAATTCACGAGTGAAAGCAGAGTATGGAAAGTATACAACCAATGTAGAAGGTGTCTTTGCAGCCGGCGATGTACGCCGTGGTCAGAGTCTGATCGTTTGGGCTATCAATGAGGGCCGGGAAGCAGCACGCGAATGTGATCGCTATTTGATGGGTGCAACGGTGTTACCTTAAAAAAAGATGAAACTATTGCGAAAAGCTGCGGCAAACTCGATTTCGAGTCTGCCGCAGCTTTTTCTACAGCAATTATTCGTGCACAAACAATATTATATAGATGAAAAGAAAAATGAGAGACACTGGAATTCTGATAATTACATGATTTCAAATTATTATATAGATGTAAAAATTGTGTCTTTTATCTAAATAATTAAATAATTAGTTGTGCAAAAGACCTAGTAGGTATATACTATAGAAGGTGAGAGCTGTCATTTTAAGTAAAATTTAGGTGATATGATATACACATTCACTTATAAGGTTTAAAATTTCAGTACTTCTAAAAAGAAAATTGGAGGAATGTGTATGTTGAAAAAGAGTTTGATCGCCGTATTATTTTCATTTATCATGGTTTTAGGAATGGGCATGAACGTGTTTGCAGAAAGCAATAATGAAGCTTTAAAATATGAGGTTACAAACGAAATGACACCAGAAATTGCTAAAGCGATTACTGAAGTCAATAAAACAAATGACAAAATATATGATGAAATCAACAAAGCGGTAGAAAAATCCGAAAAGATGTACGCTAAATACCAAAAAGACAAATCAAAATATAAAGATGCAGCCAAACAGGCTAAATTGACGAAAGAATATGAAAAAAAGTCAGCTAAATTAATCAACGACTTAAAAGAAAAAACTGAAAAAATGACATTAAAAGGGATCGGGAAAGCTGAGAAATCAGGATTAATAGTAGCAATTGAATTTGTTCCAATTGAGTTTGCCGATCGTACTGAATTAATTGACCCAATCCTAGTAGTTGGCTGGTAATTCCATTGTCCATAAAACTACAAATAGAGTAGTATGAGAGTATAGAGAGTTTTCTATACTCTTATATTTTTTAATAGAGGAAGTGTGTCAGTGAAAGGCTTGGACATATTAAAAGATGGTTATCTTGAAAAAGTAAATAATGGAGCAACGACACTCAGTCTTTTAGGGCGTGGAAATGGTATTGAGTTAATGAAGCAGACAGTGTTGGCAGACAGTATATTCTTACTTTTACCTAGTCAAGATAAAGATGCCCAAGAATTTTTCTATATATTGTCTGGAGAAATTGAGGCAAGTATTGGTGGGGAAGTTATCAAGTTAGGATCGGATGCATTTCTCTCAGCAAAAAATCTCGAAGGCACAGTACAGTTTAAAACCTTAACTGATATAACCTTCTTATCCGTATCAACGGTTCCAGTTTTTCATTATTTAAGCGATATAGTAAGCAAACTAAGAAGTATTGGTGAAGCTGTGGAAAAGAAAGATCGCTACACTTTTAATCATAGTGCTCGAGTGTCTAATTACGCAGTGAAAACTGCATCTAAAATGAAGTTGAGAAAAGAACAGATGGAGAGTTTGTTATTAGCATCTATTCTGCACGATATCGGTAAAATCAATATTCCTGAAGAAATTTTGAAAAAACCAAACAAACTAACAAACACAGAATTTGAACTAGTGAAAAACCATCCAGGCGATGGAGCTGCTATGATTCGTGAAACTCCTTATGCAGATATCGCAAATATCGTTGAACAGCATCATGAACGTGTTGATGGAAGTGGCTATCCATTTGGATTAGTAGGCGAAGAAATATTGATAGAAGCAAGAATTATCGGTGTATGTGATACGTTTGACGCGATGACTGAGGACAGAGCATACCGCTCAGCATTTTCTTCTGAATATGCGATGACTGAACTTAAAAGTCTGGTAGGAGTTCAATACGATGAGAACGTTGTGAAGGCTTTTGAACAAGTTTTGAAAGAAGAAGGAAAGCTAAGTGAATAGCTGCTGAATTTAGACACCAAGAATGTTTTAGGGTGTCTTTTATTTTATTTGAAATGTTTAAAATAATGAAATTTAGTCAATACTTTATACACAATGTTTTATACAAAATTAAGGAGGAGATTCATATGGCTAGAAAATCATCAGGTGGCATGTTCGGCAAACTTGTATTGATTGGTCTTGGTGCAGTGATTGGTGCAGCAATGACACAAAAGAAAACAGAAACAGGCGGAACTTCTCAAACCAATAAAGAAGATATGAAAGCAAACATTAAAAAAGGATTAGATCGTCTAAATGAACAATCAGGCGGTATGGTTGATAAAGTGAAGCCAACCGTCAACAAAGCGGTGGAAAAAGTGAAGACGGCAATTGATGCACAGCAAGATATGATGAACAAAGAAAAAGACGCACTGGATCAAGCCAACAAAACGTTTCAGGATGACGTAGGTGGAAATGCTGATAAGAGCAACGATTCAACGTCTGACAAATCTGATTCAAGCAGCGTTTCTCCTAGCTCCAACAAGCCAACAGGTGGAGTTTATGGAGGCAGCACAGCGTATACTGAATCATTGAAAAAAGATTCATCGGATGATGCGTCTTCAAAGAATGAGTCGACGTTTGGAAAAACGAACTCATCAGCTACCCCTCCTTCCGGTGCAAGTACAGAATATGCGGATTCCCTAAAAAAGGATTTATCGGATAAATCAACGAAAAAAGACGATTCATCTTCAAATGATTCAACATTCGGAAAATAATTTAGGTATAATAGAATGAAGATAAGCTATGCGCATATATAGAAGCGGCATAGCTTTTTCTTAATTCATTTTTTATCTGAATATTCTACGTATGGAAGGAGCTGCTCGTTTGTTTAAACGTTATTCGACAGGAACATTTTTTGATGAAATGTTCACACCGCAAGGAAAACCCAAATCGCATTACCAAAAGTTTTTCGATGTCCTTCAAAATTTCTCAGCGGAAGAACTGAAAGAAAAACATGAGACAGCTCAGCTGTCGTTCTTAAGGCAAGGGATTACGTTCACGGTTTATAACAATAATGTCGGTACAGAAAGAACGATGCCATTTGACTTTGTTCCAATCATTATCCCATCTGAAGAATGGGAAGTGGTGGAAAAAGGAATGATTCAGCGGGCCGAAGCACTCAATCAGTTTTTGGAAGACGTATACCATGAAAAACGGATTCTTCAGGATGGAATCGTACCAAGGCGATTAGTTGAAGAAAATCCATATTATTACGAGGAACAGGTGAAAGGCGTCGATATTCCGTTGAAAAATCATATTTTTTTAGCGGGAATTGATTTGATTCGCGACGAAAGTGGCAAGTATCATGTGCTTGAAGATAATTTACGCAATCCATCCGGCTTGTCTTATGTTTATCAAAACCGTTATGTGATGCGCCAAGTTTACCCCGAATTTTTTGCAAGCCAATCGGTTCACACCCTCGAGCATCAGCTTTCCCATTTGCATCAAGCCATATTGGATCATGCGCCGGAATCGAGAAAAGACAAGGCATTCGCTGTTCTGCTAACACCGGGCATGTACAATTCTGCTTACTATGACCATGTGTTTTTAGCACAGCAAATGGGAATTGACTTGGTCGAAGGAAGGGATCTGATCGTCAAAAAGAACATTGTCTATATGAAATCGATACGGGGGCTAAAGCGTGTGGATATTATTTACCGCCGAATTGATGACGACTATTTGGATCCGGAAGCATTTCTGGCAGAATCCGCACTGGGTGTTCCCGGTTTGTTAATCGCTTATAGAAAGGGCAATGTGGCCATTTTGAATGGCATCGGCAATGGAGTGGCAGACGATAAGGCTATTTATGCTTATGTTCCGGACATGATTCGGTATTACCTCGGCGAAGAACCAATCATTGACAATGTCAAAACCTACCTATTGGACAATCCAGAAGAGCGGGAATGGGTATTGGACCACTTGAATGAATTGGTGGTCAAAAATGTCGGAGCTTCAGGCGGCTATGATATGCTGGTTGGACCGCACGCTTCTGAAGAATTGATTGCGGAGTTCCGCGAAAAAATTATTGAATCGCCGCATCAATATATTGCACAGCCCACTATAAAATTATCCAGAGCTCCGGCATATCAAGGAGAAGAATTTTATCCGTGTCACGTCGACTTAAGGGTCTTTGTAGTCCGGGGAGTAGATACGCATGTTATGCCGGGTGGACTTTCCCGTGTAGCTTTAAAAGAAGGATCGCTCGTTGTAAACTCTTCGCAAGGCGGTGGAGGCAAAGATACATGGGTGTTCAAAAAAAGAGATGAAGAGGGGGACGCCTGATGCTGAGCCGTGTAGCGAATTCACTATACTGGATGTCACGAAATGTTGAAAGGGCCGAAAACAACGCTCGTATTTTAGATGTACAGTTGCTGCAGATGATTGAAGCAGCTGATGAAGAGCTGATTCGGGACAGCGATTGGAAACTGATTTACGAAATTTGTGCGTCAACTGAAACCATGGAGCAAATTAAATCCTTGCCCAGCTATCAGGAAGACCAGCTTGTCCATTATTTAGCGATGGAGGAAAACAACTTCAATTCCGTTGCAAGCTGTGTAAAAGTTGTTCGGGAAAATGCCAGAATTAGCCGAGATCATATTCCGGATGACTACTGGGAAGCTTGGAACGGATGCTATTTGACTTTAATGGATATGGATCAAAAAAGCTGTACCGTTAAAGAGATGCGCCAGTTTCTCGAACAAGTTAAATTGACCTCGCTGATCACCCAGGGAATTGTTGAATCCGCGATGTCCCGAGGTGTTCCGTACCAAATTATTAGAATTGCAAAATGGCTGGAACGCGCCGAAAAAACAGCTCGGATTTTGAATGTGGTATGCGAGCGCACGCGGGAGCGCGTATTGCAAGCACAGTCTGAAGATTACTATTACTGGCTGGCGGCATTGCGAATGACAAATGGCTATAACGCATATTTGAAAGCAAATCCGCCGCAGATGAATCCAAAAAGAGTTTTGACTTTCTTAATTGCCAATATGGACTTTCCGCGGTCGATTCGCTATTGCTTAACGCATGTCCGAAAAGCGGTCAATGAATTGGAAGGCGGCAAAATCTCTCATTATTCTTGGGAACTGTACGCAAAGTTAGATCAACTGCAGGAAGAGTTTGAAGAGATTAACATAGACGAGTTGAATTCTGATGAAATCATGGACTTCCTCAATGATTTTCAAAATGGCTGCAACGAAGTCGGAGAAGTTTTTTCAAAAACCTATTATTTAAGCGATTCCGAGACTAAACCGAGGGAGTCCAGCCAATCACAGAGCATGGGCGCGAAAGGAATAACTTCTATGAAATATAAAGTTGAACATACCAATATTTTTCAATATGAAACCATTGTAGACCAAAGCATGAACTCAATCCGGTTAAAGCCGAGAACCGATGAATGCCAGCGCCTATTGTCTTACCGTGCGGACATAACCCCTGCCTCATTAACAAAAGAACATATTGATATTTGGGGCAACCATGTTGAAACATTTTTTATCGCAGAACATCATCAACATTTGGAAGTAAAGACAACGTCTATCGTCAGTATCCAAAAAAGTCCATTTATTCACCGAATTGATTATTCTCCCGAAATGAGTGCCATTTTTCATTCGCAATTATTCAGGGAGCATTATTTAGCATTTTTGAGCAATACGGCGTATACGTATTTAACGATGGAACAAATGAGCCAAATCGATCGGGAATTGGGGATTATGAAAAACCCGGTGCAGTATGCGATTGATGTCATGGAATATATTCATCAGCATTTTACCTACGATGGGGAGTCAACCACTGTCGAAACAAAGGCTGAAGAATCTTTTGATTTAAGAAAAGGCGTTTGTCAGGATATCACCCACGTGATGCTGGGAATTCTCCGCAGCAAATACATCCCTGCGCGTTACGTCAGCGGTTATTTATATGTGGGGGAAAATTCTGCGCTAGTCGGTGACGCTGCAAGCCATGCGTGGGTGGAAGTGATGGTTCCAGGCATCGGTTGGGTTGGGTTGGATCCGACCAATAATGTAGAGGCGCTGGAAAATCACATCCGTGTTGGTGTGGGACGCGACTATAACGACGTCAGCCCTGTCCAAGGCGTTTACCGGGGCGGCAGCCAGTCGTTGGATGTTAAAGTCTCCGTGAGCCTGATGGATCAATAAAAGCCAATTGGTGGCCAAGAGCATTGAATGGGATAAATCTTAATAATTGTTTAACAGCAGAATTTTCTAATCCGTGCGATAATAGGAGAACCTGAAATTTTGAACGGAGATGGAAAATAATTATGAAAACGCAAAAATTTAGCGATTACGAAATAAGTGAACCCATTGTGAAGGCGCTTGAAGGCCTTGGCTATACAGAACCTACAGAGGTGCAAAGCAAAGTCATTCCTGTCGCACTGTCAAAGACTGACTTAACGGTAAAGTCTCAAACAGGAAGCGGTAAAACAGCGGCATTTGGCATTCCGATTTGTGAACTGGTCGATTGGGAAGAAAATAAGCCACAGGCATTAATTTTAACCCCAACCCGCGAACTTGCGGATCAAGTAAAAGAGGATTTAACAAATATTGGCCGATTTAAACGCATCAAAGCGGCTGCGGTTTATGGTAAACAGCCTTTTGCTTACCAGCAGGCAGAACTAAAGCAAAAATGCCACGTTGTAGTAGGGACGCCAGGCCGTGTTTTTGATCATATTGAGAGAGGTACATTAAACCTCGAACGAATAGAGTACTTGGTACTTGATGAAGCAGATGAAATGTTGAATATGGGCTTTGTGGAACAAGTGGAAGCCATCATTAACAAATTGCCAAAGCAGCGTACAACGATGTTGTTTTCAGCCACCTTGCCTGAAAATGTTGAAAACTTGCAAAGAAAATACATGATCGATCCTCAGCACATCGAAATTGCTGCTTCAGAAAATTTAACAGCTCAAATCGATCATTCATTATTTGTTGTGGCCGAACAGAAAAAATTTGCTTTGCTGCGTGATGTTTCCATTATTGAAAATCCGGACAGCTGCATTATTTTTTGTCGGACAAAAGACAATGTCGATTTTGTCATGGAACAATTGGAGAAACATTTTTACACGTGCGACAAATTGCACGGGGGCATGCTTCAGGAAGACCGTACTGCGGTCATGAACGATTTTAAACGTGGTGAGTTCCGTTATTTGGTAGCGACAGATGTCGCAGCAAGAGGAATTGATATTGACAGCATCACACATGTTATCAATTATGATTTGCCGATGGAAAGAGAAAGTTACGTGCATCGTGCTGGCCGTACCGGCCGTGCAGGAAAGACTGGGAAAGCGATCTCGTTCGTTACACCAAACGAAGATAAATTCTTAACTGAGATTGAAGAATATATCGGATTTGAAATTCCGCGCAGAACGTCACCTTCTACATACGAAGTAGAAGAAGCAACGCAGGCATTCACCGAAAAACTTGAAAGCCGTCCGAAACTGAAGAAAAATAAAAATGAACAAGTCAATAAAGATATTCTGAAGCTCTATTTTAACGGAGGCAAGAAAAAGAAGCTTCGCGCCTTTGATTTTGTCGGAACGTTAACTAGCATCCCAGGAGTAACAGCAGAAGACATTGGGATCATCAAAATTCAGGACACGGTAACGTATATCGATATTCTGAATGGCAAAGGACCAATGGTATTGAAAGCGATGAAAGACAAGACCATTAAAGGCAAGACATTGAAAGTGCACAAAGCAAATAAATAAACAGAAAGCATAGGCAAATCAAAGCCTATGCTTTTTTATTTCCCTGGAAATAATTCTATAGCAATGTCATATAGAATGGTAAAAAAGTCTTTTTATGTTCCATTATTTAGGGTTCTAAAAGAAGTTAAACAATACTTATGTCACAAGTTGAAGCGGTATTGTAATGAAACATGCGATTTATTGTTACGTGTCTGTAATATTCCCATGCTATTTTAATTGTACTTACAAAAAGCAAAGGGGATAGCAAATTGAAAAAAATAGTAGCAATCTTAAGTTTTGCACTGATTTTATTCCTAGCAACTTCGATTGACAGCTCAGCTGCATCAAATACATACACAGTAAAAAGCGGGGATACATTATATAAAATTTCAAAAACGCAAAAAGTGTCAGTCAGCAACTTGAAGATTTGGAACGGCTTAAAGTCCAACACAATTCACCCAAAACAAAAACTCCAACTAAAGAAACCTGTAGCTAAGACAGTTTCCAAAAAAAATACTCCATCCCGTTCAACAAGCGGATCGGTAGTAAAAGAATTTACGGTTAGTGCAACGGCTTATACGGCCTACTGCAAAGGATGTTCAGGGGTTACAAGAACTGGGCTTAACTTGAAAAAGAATCCGGGACTGAAAGTTATTGCGGTAGACCCGAAAGTCATTCCACTAGGAACAAAAGTCCATGTTGAGGGCTATGGTTATGCTGTCGCTGGAGATACAGGCGGCGCCATCAAAGGAAACAAAATCGATGTCTTCATTCCAACTCAAAGCAATGCACTGAAGTGGGGACGCAAGAACGTAAAAATAAAAATATTGAAGTAAGCAATTCCGGCTCATAAATTCGAGCCGGATTTTTTGTGCTTTTAATTTCTTGAAAAGCTCTAAGGGGTAGTTTTTCATCAGTGATGCGTCCGCTCTGTGATCGGATGTTCATTCTAGAGTTTATTCTGCTAAATGGAGATTCGATGGGCTAAAAGAATATAAAAGAGGGTAAATTCAAATAAATAGTCTTTTTTTGAGATTGAAGGTATAATATTTGTATAATAAATGTAGAATTATTAGGGTTAATTGAATTGGAGGCATCTGTTATGTCGGAAAAGATGATTGTGATAGGAGCCGGTCCTGGCGGCTTAGCTGCGGCTATGTTATTGGCCAGTAGAGGTTACGAAGTGGACGTTTACGAGAAACAGCCATGGATTGGCGGCAGAAATGCAGAGCTGCGTTTAGGTGATTTTACGTTTGATACGGGCCCAACCTTTTTGAGCATGCTTCATTTAGTAGAAGAGTTATTTGAAACGACTGGCCGCAATTTAAAAGATTACATGAATGCAGTTGAATTAGATCCGATGTACGAGTTGATCTTTGAAGATCAGAACCTGATTATGACACGCAACAACCAAGAAATGAAAAAACAAATCAATGAAAACTTTAAAGGCGACGGAGATGGCTACGAGCGTTTCATGAAAGAAACAGGCAAGAAACTGGAAGTATTGTCGCCTATGCTGCAATCGAAAATGGACAGTTATTTCAGCATGATTCAACCGAAAGTGTTAAGAGCTTTGCCTGAACTTGAAGTGAACAAGACTTTGTACGATGTGTTGTCTCGATACTTTAAGGATGAACGACTAAAAATGGCTTTTGCGTTCCAGTCTAAATACTTGGGGATGTCTCCATGGGAATGTCCTGGAGCTTTTTCAATCCTGTCTTATATGGAACATGCTTATGGCATTTACCACCCGATTGGCGGAGTGAACCAATTATCTCAGGCAATGGCTAAAGTTGTTGAAGAACTTGGCGGGAAGATTCATACTAGCACAGGCGTCAAAAAGCTGTGGATCGAAAACCGCAAAGTTAAAGGAGTAGACCTTGAAAACGGTGAACGGATGGCCGCAGATGAAGTCATTATAAATGGTGACTTTGCCCATGTCATGAATCATTTGGTCGAACCAGGGATTTTGAAAAAGTACACGCCGGAAAAACTGGCGAAGAAAAAATATTCCTGTTCCACATTTATGTTGTACTTAGGTCTGGATAAAAAATATGACCTTTCTCACCACACCATCATTTTTTCGAAAGATTACAAGAAGAACGTGGAAGAGATGACGAAATCGCGCATTCTTTCTGCTGACCCTTCCATCTATGTACAAAATGCGAGTGTGACAGATCCAACGCTTGCGCCTGAAGGAAAATCAGCGATTTATATTTTAGCTCCAGTGCCAAACAACTTCAGTGACATTGGATGGGAAAACGAACAGCATGCATTCCGGGAACTGGTTTTGGATATTATTGAAGAAAAATCCGAGTTTAAAAATCTGCGCGACCATATCGAAGTCGAAAAAATGCTGACGCCTATGGGATGGCAGGAAGATTACTCGGTGTACCAAGGGGCGACCTTTAACCTGGGCCATCAATTAACTCAAATGATGGTATTCCGTCCACACAATAAGTTTGAAGAGTTAGGCAATTGCTGGTTGGTTGGCGGGGGAACTCATCCTGGAAGCGGATTGCCAACGATTCTGGAATCTGCCCGCATTACAGCCAATGGTATTCTGGAACAGCATGGCAAAAAAGGAATTCCGATTCTGCCGCTTCCGGCACTGGAGGGATTTGCATGAAAATTGCTATGATTGGCGGGGGCGTCGGCGGTATGATGGGGGCCCTATATTTAACGAACATGGGCTTTGATGTGACCATTTTTGAAAAAGAGGAAAAACTTGGCGGTCGTTTGACTTTTGTGGAAAGAGATGGCTTTAAGGTCGATCAAGGACCTACCATTGTTTTGCTGCCCGAAATGTTTCAGGATTTGCTTCAACAAGCAGGGATTGCTGCTGAAGATATCGAATTATTACTGTGTGACCCACTTTATTCAATTCGTTTTCCGGACGGTACTGTGTACACGAAATATCCCGATATCGATCGTCAGTTGGAAGAAATTGAAAATGTCTTTCCGACTGAAAAAGAAGGGTTTCTTCGGTATATTTCAGAAGGACGCAAGCGGTTTGAAATCGGAAAATCTTCATTTTTAGAGCATTCATTCGTAAATAAATCCGATTTTTTTACCGCTGCGAACATAAAGAAATTAATGAAGTTAAAACCTCAGCAGTCTGTGAAAAAGCTAACGTCTAATTACTTCCGTGATGAGCGGCTTCAGTTGGCTTACTCACTGCAATCTCTGTACATTGGTGGGGATCCATTCCGTGCACCAGCCATGTATTCACTTGTTCCTTTCAGTGAACATGAACATGGCGTCTATTATTTAAAAGGCGGCTACGGCAGCCTCATTCCCGTGTTGGAAAAAGCATTGCGGTTACGGCAAAATGTCACCATCAAAACAAGCAGCCCGGTTAAGCAGATTGTGACAGAAGACGGAAAAGCTAAAGCAATCGAAACAGCAGACGGCTATGAAGAGTTTGATGCTATCGTCTATAACGGTGATTTCCCTGGCATTGAAAAAGTACTGCCTGAACAGAAGAAGAAAAGCTACACAGCTTCTTCCGGATGTGTGTTATTGTATTTTGGCTTAAACAAAGTGTTTGAAGAAGGAAATGTCCATCAATTCTTCATCGGGGATAGCTACGAAGACCATATGGATGATGTATTTGTGAAAAAGCGGAAAACAGAAAATCCAGCCATTTATACCTTCCATCCGTCGAAGATAGATGATTCATTGGCTCCTGAAGGAAAAGGCGTCCTGTATGTATTGGTTCCTGTGCCTTCAGGGACGGATATTGATTGGGCAAGTGACACAGCTTGGATCGAAAAAATCATTGACCGTATGGAAGAGTTGGCTTTCCCGAATTTCCGGGAAGCAGTTGAATGGATGGAAGTCCGGACGCCGACCGAAGCCGAAGCTTTTGGCCTATTTAAAGGCGGCAGTTTTGGAATCGGTCCAACCTTGTTCCAGTCGGGTGTTTTCCGTCCTCAAGTCAAACCTTATAAAACGGATCGCTTGTATGCAGTTGGCGCTTCTGTCCATCCCGGAGGAGGCATTCCAATTGTCATGCAAGGTGCAAAGCTGCTGGCAGAGCAAATCCAAGGCGATTTTGCAAAGGAAAGGAGCAATGCATGATGAATTTAAAAGATGCTTATACCTCCTGTGAACAAGTTATCGCTGTAAATTCAAAAAGTTTTTACAAAGCATTTTCCTTGTTGCCGAAGGAAAAACGCAAAGCCGTTTGGGCTGTTTACACGTTTTGCCGGACAGTAGATGACATTGTGGATGAAGGGCAGAATTCCAAAGAAGAACTTGAACAATTCAAAATTGAATTCGAAAAATTTCTAACTGGCATTTATGATACTGAAAATCCGATGTGGGTAGCTTTAGCGCATGTTTTCGAAAACTACAAGATGGATGTCGAAGCCTTCTCTGGCCTGATTACCGGTCAGGAAATGGATTTGACCATCAACCGGTATCGAACGATGGAAGAGCTGTTGAATTACAGTTACCATGTCGCGAGTACTGTTGGACTGATGCTGCTGCCGATTTTGGCGCCAGGCAAGACTGGTGCTCTAAAGGAAGGCGCGATTTCACTTGGATACGCGATGCAAATCACGAATATTCTCCGTGATATCGGTGAAGACCTGAAAATGGGTCGAATTTATTTGCCAGAAGAAATCATGGGAAAATATGAACTGTGCGAAGAAGAGCTGCGCTCCGGCGTGGTAACCCCGCAATTTATCGCAGTGTGGGAAGAACTGGCGGAAAAAGCCGAATTTCATTACAAAAAAGCGTTCGAAACGATACAGGATTATCCATTATCTTCGAGAGTTCCTGTAAAAGGCGCCGCATTAGTTTACCGGGAAATTCTCGTCACCATCCGTTCCAAGCAATACAATGTCTTCCGGGAAAAACATTACGTCCCGGAAGAATCAAAACAAGCAATACTCGCTTGTTTGTAACAAGAAAAGCGTAAGCGCCCGTGTAGCTCTGCCGGGCATAAGACAGACCGGCGAAGCGGCGTTCTTTGCCGCACAGTCGGGCTGGCTTATGACCCAAAGAGCTGGGCGCTGAAGCCTGGACAATAAAGAAAAGCGTAAGCGCCCGTGTAGATTCGACGGGCATAAGACGCACTGGCGAAGCGGCGTTTCTTCAGCCGCACAGCCAGAGTGGCTTATGACCCTAGAATCTGGGCGCTTCCAATAACTGCAAAAGACACCGCCATCATACTGATGGCGGTGTCTTTTTGGCTTTCGCAATGATGTTATTCGCTACATTCAAACCGCTTAAGACGACCATGGGCGACCCGCCGCCAGGGTGAGTGCTGCCGCCGACAAAAAACAAATTGCGAATATCACGGCTGGCATTTGGCGGCCGCAGGAAGGCATCTTTTGGCCGATTGGAGGAAGGGCCATAAAGAGCGCCGCGGAAGGAACCGAATTTGTCACGGATAAACGATGGTGTAAAAATTTTTTCTTCTGCTAAATAGCTGCGAATATCGACCCCGTAGCTCAAGAGAAAGTCATAAATTCGTTCTTTATAAGCTTCCGGTTCAATTTGCAGGTGTCCTTCTTTGGTCAATGCGGGTGCGTTAACTAAAATAAACAAGTTGTCGCCATCTGGTGAAACCGAAGGATCAGTGAAGGACGAGTTGCTGATGTAAACGGTTGGCTCATTGCTATAGAGTGAAGCGTCAAATAAATCACGAAACTCCTGACGGTAGTCCGATGAGAAAAAAACATTGTGGTGCTTGAGCATCTCAAGCCTTCGAGTCAACCCAACAGTGATGACAAAAGCTGAAATGGAGGGTTCAAAAGCATCCACCTTCGCATCGTTCAGTGAGGGACGTTCAGATTCTTCGACCAATGCTGGGAAAGCTGATAACAAATCTCCATTCAAAATGACGAGATCCGCTGCGATTTGTGTCCCATCTTGAAGCTCGACGCCTTGTGCTTTTCCGCCATCTGTCAGGATTTTTTTAACTTCTGTATTGGTATGCAACCGAGCACCGCATTTTCTCGCTACAGCAGCAAAAGCGTTAGCGATGCCTGTATTGCCGCCGTTGGTGTAATAGACACCTTCTACCAATTCCAGGTAAGCAATCATGGAAAATGTCGCCGGTGCTTTGTAGGGTGAAGAGCCAATATACGTGGCATATCGATCGAATGCTTGAACAAGCAAAGGATTTTTGAAATAGCGCTGAAAAAAATGGTGCATTGATTCTGCTGGACGCACTTGAAGAAGTGCAAATCCAAGAGAGGGTGACAGATAGTCTCTCCAGGACTGAAATGTTACCGGAAAAAAATACCGTTCTGAATAACGATACAAGCGGCTGATTTCTTTGATAAATGCCGGGTAGTTAGCGGCGGCAGCCGGATCAAGAATTTTGAGTTGTTGAATCATTTGTTCTTGGTCGTTGGTAAAGTCGAATCGACTGCCGTCTGAAAAGTGATTGCGGGTATGGGCTTGTAACGGAATGAAATCCAAGTAATCTTTTGGATGTTCACCTGTCTGTGAAATGACTGTATTGAAGACAGCTGGCATCGTGATGGTATTGGGTCCAAAGTCAAAACGGTAGCTTCCCAGCTCGACAGGCATTAATTTGCCGCCCAAGTGGCTATTTTTTTCAAAGAGTTCTACATCGAATCCAGCGTGGGCGAGCGTCACTGCTGCAGCAAGTCCACCCAATCCACCACCGACTATGACAATTTTTTTCATGAGTAATGCCTTCCTTTCCACGAATACGGCTGTTTTTTAAAGGATTTGCGCATTGATTCCACCAACACAGCAAGCATGGCAAGTGCCTGAAGGGGGATAAGAAAAGACAGGTACCAGCGCTGATTGGTCACCATGTCCACATACCAGCGCTGCGCAACTGTCAGTGCGTACGGAAGAACCCACCAGTAAAGTCCGCTGAACAAGCCGTAAATCGCTAGGAAAGGCGGCAAAATGTAAAAGAAGGAATAAAATAAGATCAGAATTGCTGCTATCACGGGTGATCTGCCAATTCCGGCATAGCTGTTTTTTAGAAAACCTTCCCATACGTCAGCATTGGTCGTATACATACGACATTTTACGGACATTGTAATGTTTGCCAGCACTACTTTAAAGCCGTGCGCTTTTACTTCGCGAGCAATATGGACATCCTCGACCAGTGAAGTTGAGACAACTGCGTGTCCACCTATTTGTTCATAGCTGTCTTTTTCAAACATCATCCACATGCCATTGGCTGCCGTAGCCGCTTTAAATTTGGTGTAGTTGGCCAATGCGAGAGGCAGATGGAATAAAATCACGAAATGCAGCATTGGGACAAGAAGTTTACTGAGAAAAGGCGCAACATCAAAAGCAGGAAAGCCGGTCAACAGCTGAGCATTTTTTCGCTGCAGCAACGACAGCGACTGTTCAATCGCTTTTGGCCGGAAGCGGACATCTGCATCCACAAACAGCAAATACTCACCGGAAGCGGCTTGTTGCAGCTGATGGCAGGCATGTACTTTGCCAACCCAGCCATCCGGGAGTTGAGCGCCCTGCAGGATAGTAAAACGGGGATCTGCGGCAATCTCCCTTTCCAGTTCAGCTTGAGTTCCGTCCGTCGACTGATCATTTAAAATAATAAATTCTGTATTGCCGTAAGAGGAGTTTTTTAAGGATTTTACTAGAACTTCGACATTGCGTTCTTCATTTCTCATCGGCACCAGAACGGATACCAGAGGTTCAGTTGAGAATTGTACTTGCTTAGGCAAGGCTGGAAGAAACAGGCGGTTAAGGATGATCCAGGCGAGAAACAGCAGGTGGATTCCGATATAGGTGGCCATAATCATGTTCTCCTTTTTCCAAGCGGCTGAAACGCTTCGCTGTCTTCACGGATTACTGTACTTTTCAAGGAATCGAGCTGTTCGATGCAAAGTTTTTGAAGAAAGAGTGTTTTTTCTTTACGGGTCATGTGTTTGATTGTATCGGTAGCTATCGCCTGGTGTTGGCGAACCCAGATTTCCGGTTTTTGCTGGTGGCCGAACGAATAATAAAAGCTGAGTGGCACAACAGGCACTTCCGGGCAATGTTCCATCAAGTAAGCGACGCCTGTCTGAAAAGTCAGGGGCCTTGTTTCAAGATGGAATTCATCTCCTTGAGGGAACAGCACAACAGACTTTCCTTGTTTTAGCAAGGCTTCTGCATACTGGAGAGAAGTTAAAATTTCTTTCGGTTTTTTGCGGTTGATGGAAAATGCACCTAAATAGCGGAAATAACGATGCTTTTGGAGTCCTTCTTCGTGCATCATCATATGGATATCATGCCGCCAGACTGTGCGGTTCAGATAGAAAAACAGCAGACCGTCCCACCAAGAACTGTGATTAGCAATAAATAATACCGGCTTCTCAGGAATGGGTTCTACACCTTGCCCGAGCAACCGTGAAAAAGATGTACGGATGAGCGGCGTCAAGTACATATTAAAACCAGTTTCAAACAGCGCAGATTTTTTGGCATTGATCATACAGGTCGCCTCTTCCATGCTACTAAAACAATCAAAGCAGTTAAACTAGTGGTTAAGAAAGCAGCCAGCCATAATCCACCGATTGCTCCAAGCATAATGAACATGGCAATCATCAAGACATACAGAAGAACCATCCGTTTTTCAGGCAATTCAGATGCCATAACCATAGATTTCTTTTTCATCAGCATATCGATTATCAGATGAAGGACAAATGCCACAATGAACCAGCCGGAAAAATTAGTCCACGGTATATCATAGTAAAGTCCGGTATCTTCCCAAATCCAATACTTTTTGATTTGAAAGGCTACAGGATCAATAATCAAATCAATGATGACCGCCCCGATGCCTCCAACTGCTGCATACAATAAACCGCCGCCAGGCACAATCCAACGTGCCACAACGTGTGTCGTAGCCATGACCATTAACCAGGCAAAACCAATGGCAATTGGTACGCCGAAAAGATTCGGTGCAAAGCGGTCTGTATAGTCATAGGACCCAAACAGGAAGCCGCTGTCTGCACCTGCCCACTCCACAATAAACGTGGAAAAGAAAATAACAATGCCTAGAGCCGAACCGCTAATAGCGCCAAAACGCTTTATGAAATATAAAAAGCCGAGTGTACCGGCCAGCATCAGAAAGAATGCATTTGCCCATTCCAGCCAGGAAGGCAGAAGGTCAAAGCCAAGCAAAATGACACCACATATGTACCAAAAAATAAAAAGCTTAAAAATTCGATTTTCCCACACCCTGAACAGCCCCTCAATAAAATTGACTTATACAAAGATTATACAGGAGTAGGATCGAAATATGAAAACCATAGCCGTCGGGAAAGCAGAATCTATGTAGTTAAAGTCGAAACAATACTCTGCAGCGTTTTGATTTTGCGAAATGAGGGCATAAAATCGTATATCTCTATGCATTCATATAATATTTTTGCATACTCTGCGGCCATAATTTTTAGGAAATAGCGTGTTTATTTAGATAAAAGTAATAATTTTAATAAATTTTTTTGAGTTAAATTCTAACCCTAATGCCTTCTATAGCAAGCTCTCAGCTTGTTATTCTGTTTATCTGATAATATTGTCAGTGTTGAATTTTCTGTAAACTGTTGCAGGGTTTCCTGCATAATAGTATACTTTAGAAGAGTAAACGAGTGTGTTCTTCATGTGGAGGCGTTAAATGTGCAGGATTTACTGCGGAGTGTGTCTAATTCTTATTCGGAATTTAGTTCCGGGCAAAAAAAAGTTGGTGACTTGTTTTTTAAAGAACCTATTTTTTTAGCGTTTTCTTCTGCTCTCGAAGTGGGCAGAAGAGTCAATGTTAGTGAGTCAACGGTGATTCGGTGGACACAAAAGCTTGGTTACACAGGGTACACTGAATTCCAACAGGTCGTGCAGCGAAAATTGGCTGAAGAACGCATCGAAAAGGCAGAGCAAAAAATACCAGAACCTGTCGCAGATCAGTCTTTTTTAGAAAATCTTCTTGACGCGGACATCTCGAGCATTGTGAAACTGAAAGAAACCATCAAAGAAGACGAACTTCTTCGAGTGGTCGACAGCATTAGTCTGGCGGATCGGATTTATGTAACAGGAAATTTTTTCGATTATGGTATCGCGCATTGGTTTTCCAACTGGCTGAATATGGCACTTGATCATACGGAGATGATGTATTCATCAACCGGAGAGTACTACACCCAACTTTCTAAAATGGGTAAAGGAGATTTGGTTATTGCTTTCGTGTTCCCACGTTATACCAGGGCAGTCATCGATACATTAAAAAGCGCCAAATCACAAGGTGCAGATATCGTAGTTTTGACAGATTCGGCAGATTCTCCAGCTCTTGCTTATGCCGATCACGTTCTAAAGGTATCTGTGAATACGAACCTAAACATTGATTCCTATACTTCTGTACATGCACTTTTGACTTCAATTATGCGATTTGTCTACGTGAAAGAACAAGAAAAAATAAACGGCAACTTGGCAAAAATTGAAGCGCTCTACAAAGAGCGGAATATCTTTATGTAATCACGCTCAATTACTGGGAACTTCCAAAACGTCTCGACGATTTGGTCAATTATAAACGAAAAGGGGAGAGAAAGATGAAAAAGAATTTATCATTTTTAACCGTAGTTTTTTCCGCAGGAATGTTATTGGCAGCTTGCGGTGGGGACGACTCAACCAGTTCGGAAGAAGGATCAAGTACAGAGGGCGACAACAGTGATTTGAATTTGCTGGAAGAAGGAATGTTTACAACTGCATCAAGTGGACTTTACAAGCCGTTTAATTTTGAAGAAGGCGGCAACTTGACTGGATTTGATATTGATATTGGCAATGCACTTGCAGAAGAAATGGGTCTGGAACCAAACCCAGTGACAACGCCATTTGAAACGATCATCCAAGGATTAACGACAAATCGTTACGATGCGATTTTGGGATCCATGGCCATTACTGAAGAGCGTGCAGAGCAAGTCGCATTTTCTGATCCTTATTACTATTCAGGCGGTGTTATTTTCGTACGTTCCGGAAATACGGAAATTACTTCAGAAGCTGATCTTGAAGGCGCAACAATTGGTGTTGTTGGACAAAGTACGTATGACACAGCTGCGCAAAACTATACAGATGATATTCAATACTACAGCAGTGATGTAGTGGCATTGCAGGATTTAGAAGTTGAAGGACGTTTGGACGCAGTTATCACAGCGGATGTAGTAGGATTCGAAGCGCAAAATGCTGGAATTGAAATCGAAATGATTGGCGATCCATTATGGATCGAACAAGCTGCTGTTGCTGTACGACAGGAAGATGAGGCTTTGCTGGAAGCGATAAATGAAGCTTTAGCTGCGATTGTTGAAAATGGCACATACGATGAAATTTCTCAGGAATGGTTCGGACGTAACCTCCTCGATGTAGATCTTGAAGGAATTGAAATTCTCAACTAAACAAGCTGAGAACGGGAGGAGTGGCGTTTATGCCAGAGATATTTGCAACAGTTTACGATGTATTTATGCGAACATACCCTGGATTTTTAGAAGCCACTGTCGTTACACTGCAATTGACAGCGATTGGTGTTATTTTGGGAACAGTTATCGGGTTGGTCTTTGCACTGATGAAAATTTCAGGATCGAAAATCTTACAGGCTATTGCCAATATTTACATCACAATCATTCGTGGTACACCACTGATTGTGCAAATCATGTTTTTATATTTCGGGATTGTTGAAATTTATACCATGTCCAATTTTTGGGCAGGAGCTATAGCACTGGGTATTCACAACGGTGCCTATATTGCAGAGATTTTCCGCGGCTCGATTCAAGGGGTTGATCCAGGGCAGCGTGAGGCCAGTATGTCGCTTGGGATGGGACGTCGCCAGACCATGAGCCGAATCGTCTTTCCGCAGGCTTTGCGCCGTTCGATTCCGCCGCTGGGCAACCAGTTTATCATTACATTGAAAGATTCTTCACTTGTCTATATTATCGGTGTAGCAGAAATCTTCTCACTCGGAAATCGGGAAGCTGCGCAATCGTACCAGCCATTTGAGTCTTTCTTGGTCGTTGCACTTTACTACCTGGTGCTCGTCATGATTTTCACATTCTTGTTGCGTTTGTATGAAAACAAACTCGATGTCGATAAAGCCTAAGGAGGGCCTAACATGATTATTGGAGAAAACATTCATAAATCCTTTGGTGACCTCGAGGTGTTGAAAGGCGTAGATCTTCACGTCAAACCCCAGGAAGTTGTGGTTCTTGTCGGAGTCAGTGGCTCCGGGAAAAGCACACTCCTCAGGTGCTTCAACTTTCTTGAAATGATTAATGATGGCAAAATCACCATCGACGGCCATACCGTCGATCCGAAAAAGGATAATTTAACAAAAATCCGCGCTGAAGTTGGTATGGTGTTCCAGCACTTTAACCTTTTTCCTCATAAAACAGTATTGGAAAATGTAATAGAAGCACCCGTTACTGTAAAAAAGATGAAAAAAGAAGAGGCTAAAAAACTGGGAATGGAATTGTTGAAAAAGGTAGGCTTGGAAGAAAAAGCAGATGTTTACCCGAGCAAGCTATCTGGTGGGCAAAAACAACGCGTTGCAATTGCCCGGTCACTTGCCATGCAGCCGAAGGTCATGCTGTTTGATGAACCAACGTCAGCACTTGATCCAGAGCTTGTGGGAGAAGTTCTCCAGGTCATGAAGCAACTAGCTGAAGAAGGTATGACCATGGTCGTTGTTACCCATGAAATGAAGTTCGCGAAAGAAGTGGCGGATCGCATCATCATGATTGACGAAGGAACGATTATTGAATCAGCAGATCCAAAGAATTTCTTTGAAAATCCACAAAATGAGCGGACAAAGCAATTTATTCAGCTAGTTGAGTAACGAATTGGGTAATGGGCTTAAAATACTAAGCGGATAAGGGGGAGTCAGTTCAAATGAACTGATTCCTTTTTTCTTTTATTAATTGGTGTTTGCTGAATCACAAATCGGTTAAGCTATAAGTAATTAGAGAACTTGAGGAGGCAGAAGGGATGAGAATCGAAGATATTATGACGACAGACGTCGAGACATGTAGACCTGGATCAACGCTTCAAGAAGTTGCCTCGATGATGCGTGAAATAAACGTAGGATCAATTCCGATCTGTGAAGATGGCCGCTTGGTTGGAATTGTTACAGATAGAGATATTGTAGTTCGTGGAATTGCTGAACAGATTCCAAGCGACGCTGCTATATCAGAAATTTTGTCAGCGGAAGTTATTACCGGAACGGTGGGCCATACCATAGAAGAAGTGGCTGAATTGATGGCAACTCACAAGATTCGCAGACTGCCCATTGTGGCAAACGAACGAATCGTTGGGATTGTTTCATTAGGAGACTTGGCTATAAAAGACCTTTCGTCTAATCACAATGCAGAAAATACCATTATTGAAATCTCAGAACTGGATTAAACTGAAGATCGCAAAGAAAGCCCTTCCACGTAGGAAGGGCTTTCTGCAGCAAAATTATTCATCTTTTTCAATGATAGAAGCCGAAATCATCGGCATATCTTCTTCGGCGTTTCCTTCAAAGATGCCATCCGCTGTAATGCTGTCACCCACTTCTACTGGAGTTTCTGCCATATTTCGAACGTAGATACGGTTTTCTCCAGCAACAATAATAAACGAAGGAAAGGCGATGTCGTCTGCCAACTCTTCGACAGTTCCTTGTACAGAAACTCCAGTGCCTTCTTCAACCGTTCCGGAAGCAAGTTCTTCAAAACTCACAAATTCCGCGTTTTCAGCTTCTTCTGGCGCGGTTGGATCCAATTCTCCATCAGGGGCAGTCACTTCCGTCTGGCTTTCTTCCGTTACATCAGGTGCCTCGTCCCCACAGGCAGTCAACAACAAAACTAAACTTAGTGGAACCAAAAATTTATACATACTGCCACGCTCCTTCAAAAAATACTAATAGTTGAATATACCCTGTATAAAACACTTCCTAACCCTTAAGTTTGAGTGCGGAAGTAGCGGACATTATATATTGTTAAACCGAGAAAGAACCAAAAGTATTTATTTTAATCCATTGAAACGGTCGAATGCATGAAGCGTCCATATATTTGGTTAGAAAAACAAGCTTATTCAAAGGTCTTGATTTTGAAACATACGGAGTTGCAAAATAGAAAAAATGAAAAACAGGATCCTGCGATGAATATTGTCACTATCATCCAAATCAAAAGTTTTTGGGGAGGAGTTGAGTACATTTTATATACGATCCAAAAGATCAATATAGCCTACTCGCACTCAACCAATCGATGCATTAGTGCTATAAATTAGAACATGAAAAAAGTTCACGCATCTTCAACGTGAACTTTTATATAGTAAGATGTCTTGCTTATCTGTCTTCTGCCTGCAATTCTCACTGACTTCTTCCGCATTTCACCAGTCAAACTCTTCCGGATACTCTGCTTTTACAGCAATTTCATGAATCGGCTTTTTGTGAGGTGTAGCGGCTGCCAGTACCTGATTGCGGAAGGCTGTATAGTCCTGATCCTGCACAGCGAGTTTCATGGCGATAGCGGACAAGCTTTGTTCCCGCTGCTGTTTGGTCATGCCGATGTATTTCAAGTTTAAAAGGTCAACATATTGGATGGCATAATCATTTACTGTCACCGGTTGGTTGAAAGCTTTTGCAATTAGAGCGAATTCTGTCTCGGGAATATGCCCTTGCAGGCAGTCGAGAACCAAAGATTGAAAGCGGATAATGACTGGCAAGTGAACATCCCATGCTGGAAACTCTTTATCTTGCTGATAAAATTTCACGAAATCCTTCAAGGCGATGGCGGCGTAAATCAATTCCGGCCATAATACTTCGACAGAAAAGTAGATGTTTTTATCAGGAGCGATAAACTTGTGCTGTTTCATGGTATGTTCGTGCAGTCCGTTAAAGACGAAATCCACATTGCGGTCTCCCTGGGCAGCGTGGCGAATTTCATAGGAAATGCCAAGAATCCGCATGCGCGATCCTTCGTAGCCGTAATACTGGTCTTCCTGTCCGATTACTCGGTAGATGGCCTGATTCAGTTCATCCAAATCAAAATAATCACCGCTTATTTTAACACCTGTATGGTTCGGCGTGCTTTTCATCGTCAGCATGTCAATGTCCTCCTCAGCGTTTAGGTGTGTAACCGAGTTGCTTAAAAAGCTCGTCGCGTTCTGTTTGGGTCAAATCGCGCCATTCGCCAACAGGCAAGTCCCCCAACGTAATATTCATAATTCGCACACGCTGCAAGGTCCGAACCTCATAGCCAAGTGCTGAACACATCCGCCGAATTTGGCGGTTCAACCCTTGCTGTAAGGTTAGTTTAAATGTGTAAGTGGATAGTTTGTCCGCTTTTGCAGGAAGCGTCTTTGTATCAAGTATTTCTACGCCAGATTCCATTTTGGCTAGAAAGGATTCTGTAATGGGCATATCCACTTTGACGATGTATTCTTTCTCGTGTTCATTTTCTGCACGCAAAATTTCATTGACGATGTCACCATCATTGGTCAAAAGGATAAGCCCCTCAGAATCTTTGTCGAGGCGCCCCACATGAAAAATGCGCTCGGAATGATTTACATAATCGACAATGTTGCCTTCAATATGCCGTTCGGTTGTACTGGTAATGCCAACCGGTTTGTTTAAGGCCAAATAAACATATTGATGTTTTGGCTGTTTGATGAGCTTGCCGTCTACATAGACTTGGTCGCCGGCCTCGACTTTGCTGCCGAGTTCTGCTGGCTGTCCATTGATCGTTACACGGCCCGCTTCGATAAATTTATCGGCTCCGCGCCGGGAAGTAATTCCTGTTTCGCTTAAAAACTTATTGATTCGCATAATCGTTTCCTTTCAGTTCCAGATTTCCGACTGTCGTTCTTATTATACATGAACTAGATAAGCGAATAAAAATTTTTGATGTTTCACAGTTGCAATTTTTAGATTAGTTTGACAATATAGAAGGGAAGCTGTTATTGATGCGCCACGGTTAAAAAAGGATAATGTAAGCGCGTACATAACGGTAAACTGAGAAAAAGGGAGAGATGGGAATGGTCTATGCAGTTCCAAACACAGAGGGCTCGAAAGTTACGTTTAAAAACAGATATGAAAATTTTATAAACGGAGAATGGAAAGCACCAGTAAAAGGTCAATATTTTGACAACGTGTCACCAGTAACCGGCAAAAAGTTTACGGAAATTGCCCGCTCTACGGCTGAAGACGTCGAACTGGCTTTGGATGCAGCGCATGCAGCAAAGGATGGCTGGGGCAAAACTTCGGTCACTGAACGTGCCAATGCACTGCTAAAAATTGCAGATCGGCTGGAACAGAACCTGGAAATGCTGGCAGTTGCTGAAACTTGGGATAACGGCAAGGCTGTTCGTGAAACGTTAAATGCTGATTTGCCTTTGGCCATAGACCATTTCCGTTATTTCGCTGGAGCAATTCGGGCGCAGGAAGGTTCACTGAGCCAAATTGACAACGACACTGTAGCTTACCATTTCCATGAGCCGCTGGGTGTTGTCGGTCAAATCATTCCGTGGAATTTTCCGATATTGATGGCTGTCTGGAAACTGGCACCGGCTCTTGCTGCTGGAAACTGTGTGGTTTTGAAGCCTGCTGAGCAGACACCGGCAAGTATTCTGGTGCTGGCTGAACTGATTAGCGATATTCTCCCTCCTGGCGTATTAAATATCGTCAATGGATTCGGCCTTGAAACAGGGAAGCCTCTTGCTTCGAGTCCACGTATCAGCAAAGTTGCATTTACAGGTGAAACAACTACCGGACGCATGATTATGCAATATGCTTCCCAAAACCTGATTCCAGTAACCTTAGAGCTGGGCGGAAAATCACCTAATATTTTCTTCAAAGATGTTATGGATCAGGATGATGCGTTTCTTGATAAAGCAATCGAAGGATTTGTCATGTTCGCTTTGAACCAAGGAGAAGTTTGTACATGTCCATCCCGTGTGCTGATTCATGAAGACATTTATGATGAGTTTATGGAACGTGCAATCAAGCGCGTGGAAGCAATCAAGACCGGCAATCCGCTTGATCCGGAAACAATGATGGGTGCACAGGCATCTACAGAACAAATGGAGAAAATCCAATCTTACTTGGATATCGGCAAACAAGAAGGCGCTAAAGTACTTGCAGGAGGCGACCGCAATCACTTGGATGGCGAACTGGCTGAAGGTTTTTATATCCAGCCGACAGTATTCGAAGGCCATAACAAGATGCGTATTTTCCAGGAAGAGATTTTTGGGCCGGTCGTATCTGTTACAACGTTTAAAACAAAAGAAGAGGCACTTGAAATTGCCAATGATACCTTATATGGACTTGGTGCAGGGATTTGGACGCGCGATACGAATACTGCTTACCGTTTTGGCCGCGGCATTCAAGCGGGCCGCGTTTGGACAAACTGCTACCACCAATATCCTGCTCACGCAGCATTTGGCGGGTACAAAATGTCCGGATTTGGCCGTGAAAACCATTTGATGATGCTCAATCATTACCAACAGACGAAAAACATGCTGGTCAGCTACAGTGAAGACAAGCAAGGGTTCTTTTGATCCCACGGAATATCCATCCAGAATTTTGAGGATTACTTGAAAGTAGGGATAGCAATGGTCGAACGTGTAATTGCGACAGATGCTGCCATTGAATTGATCGAATTGCTGAAGGAAAAGCACGGACCCGTCATGTTTCATCAATCTGGAGGCTGCTGTGACGGCAGTTCACCGATGTGTTACCCAGAAGGTGATTTATTTATCGGAGATCAAGACATCCTGATGGGAGTCATCGGGGACAGTAAATTTTACATGCACAAAAATCAGTTCGAATACTGGAGCCACACCCAGCTAATCATTGATGTCGTACCTGGGCGCGGCGGAATGTTTTCTTTGGAAGGCGTAGAAGGCAAACGATTTTTGACAAGGTCAAGAGCGTTTACCACAGAAGAAACCAAGGAATTGCAGGAACAGATGTAAAAGCAAGCCGGATGCAATTGCATCCGGCTTTTTATCGTCCATTAATATTGAAAAATCTCTGGAAACCTTTATGCATCAAGGGTTTTGGGTGGAATTCATGCTGGGGAAATGGTATAATTTCAGTATGAAAGGTGGTCATCCAGTTGACGAAATTAGTGAACCGAGTTTCCCATGAACAAGCCAATCACGCGATTTCCCGCGCTTCGCATTCTCTGGTTACAGAAGGATTTGATGTAACACATGAGGATGAGAACTTCGTTCGATCGGTATTGACTGGTGAACGGACGGAAGCACAATTCCATCAGGCCATCAAAAGGAAGTTTAATGTCTAAGTATCAACACAGTTCAATGTATTGCTATCCTGGGACCGACGTATTGATTAATCTATTCGATGTGCAGGATGAAGAAAAGCTGAAGGAGCTTGAGAAAGTCTACTCGCTGCTTCGTCTTTCAGAACTTCAAATACAAAAACCGGCAGACCCTTTGGATGTTCAGGCATTTCTAGCTATCCATAAAGTTCTTCTCCAAGACATTTATCCTTTTGCCGGGGAGTTGCGGAAAGAAATGATTTCCAAAGGGTCTTCTTCTTTTGCTCATCCGAAGCACATTGAGGTCCACTTGCTGAAAATTTTTGCTGAATTAAAAGCAGAGAAATACTTGAAAGAAATGCCGCGGGATCAGCTGATTTTACGGCTTGCTTACTTTTTATCAGAATTGAATGCACTTCATCCTTTCCGGGAAGGCAATGGGCGCAGTGTCCGTGAATTTGCACGTCAATTGCTGCTGAATGCCGGCTACCGGCTGGACTGGGAAAAAGTGCTGGAACCCGCAGAGATTATCAATGCTTTTGTTGATTCGTTTAACAAAGACAACGATCGTCTGGAAGGGCTATTGGATGAAATTATTACGCCATAAAAATGCCAGTTGCTCAAGGAGCGCTGGCATTTTCTATTCGCTGGGATTAGGATGCTTCTGAAGCCAGTCGATGCCAAATTCGATCAGTGAGTTCATCTGCACAATTTGGGTTTGTGCTTGGCCTAACCAGCCTTTTGAAATATTGCCTGGAAAAGCTTTCGAGATTTCCGGAAACCGGTCTGAATCCATCTCGACGCAATCGTAGGTCTGCCAAACGCGATTTCCATCTTTTAAAATCGCTGCTCCTTGCGGGGAAGTAGAACGGTTTTCTTGTACAAATTCAGCATAATGGAGAGCTGTACACGAATCAAAACCGACGCCAATCAACAGGATTTTCACATTAGTCTGGAGCATTTTTGCGAGTGGGGATCGTTTTCCGAACGAATCATCTATCGGCTGTTCACTCATCCAATCAGCTGCTTGGCTGCCCCACGCAATAAAAGAATGCGAAGGGTGAGGGCTCCGTATCGTCAATGGGTGACGATGGAAAGTTTCCGCGATTTTGCCCATGCCGCGCATTCCGCTTACGTGGGGATCGAATGCCGGCAGCTGTTCACGGATTGGCTGATGCCAATTTTCAGGAACTGGCGGCTCCATCCAGTACACAGGGTCTGAGTTGTCCGCTGACTGGGCGGGCATGACCAATGTGCCTGTTTCAGTAATTGTCTCCATCAACGCTTCTACGACCGCTTGAGCGCCCCCTGCGATCCACCCCATAGACTTCAGCGAAGAATGAACCATTAGCGCATCTCCTGCCGCAATGCCCAGTTGCTGAAGTTGTCGTTTTAACGTCGTTTTTGATTGAAATTCGGGTGTGTTTAAAATATTCAATAACTCTGACATAAAGTATCCCTCCGATTTCATTATATTATAAAGGAAAGCCTGCTGTTTGGGGAAACCCCCATCGGTCCGGCAATAGAGAAAGGAATGATGGCAATGGAAGCAAGACCTATGAAAGACTCAAGAACCATTCAGACAAAATTGGTGCTCCCGCCGGACACCAATCACATGAACTCTATATTTGGTGGCAAGGTATTGTCCTATATTGATGAAATTGCAGGAATTACAGCGATGAAGCACGCACGGCGCCAAGTTGTAGTAACCGCATCCATCGATTCAGTGGACTTTCTGTCTTCTGCGCGTGTTGGAGATGTATTGGAGCTCGAAGCGAACGTTACATCGACGGGACGGACTTCGATGGAGGTTTACGTTCGAGTAAAATCGAAGAACCTGCAAACAGGCGAAGAAAAACTGACGACTGAATCGTTTTTGACGATGGTCGCCATGGGAGACGATGGCAAACCGACGCCAGTTCCACCAGTTTTAGCTGAATCAGAAGGCGAAAAACGATTTTTTGAAACAGCTCCTGCCAGACGCGAACACCGGAAAATGAGAGTAAAAACACCAAGATAACCAAAAAGGTGCATGGACTAAAATCCATGCGCCTTTTTTCATTATTCAATCGGTGTTTCACTGCCTGATTTTACATTTTCCAATGCATTGCCTGGTTCGCTGCTGATGACAGACAGGCTGCCGTCTGTTTCCAAAACCACTGCCTTAACTTTCTCGGTAGAACCGAATCCCGTATTGCGGATCGCCTGCAAAATTTCAATTTCTTTAATTCGCTCTTTTTTCATGGCACCCCTCAAAAATTGTCCATCCAAGAACAGCAGGCTGGGTTCTGATTTGATGATGTTATTAAACCAGCTGGAGTGGACGGACATCAAGGTGAATACATACTGCAAAAATATCAATGTAGCAAAAGCAGTAAGCCCTTCAAGAAGGCTGGTACTGCTGTTTAATAAAACAGTGGCCAAGGTTGAACCTAAAGCTACTGTCACCACCAAATCAAAAGCGTTCAATTTCGTTAATGTCCGTTTACCTGAAATGCGTAAAAAAATGACCAATCCAACATAAGCCAGGAAGCCAACTGTCACAATCCGAATAAAACTGTTGAGTGTAATTTCAAACATAATTATTCCTCCTCAATTTGTATTTCTCTTATGAATTTATCCACATGTTGATAAGTTCTTTTTATGCAAGAATATCAGCAAAATTCAAATATCTTATCCACATAGCACACAAAATCGAGGCTTTTTCTGTGTATAAAGATGAGGAAATCAGAAAAATCACTCATGAATGACAAGCTTGGGTGTTTTTGCTGATGTTCCCTGTGTTTCCCTCTAGGGTTATCAACAAACATGATTTGAAAAGAAAGGGTTGCTGTTTTGTGCAGCGGGAATAGAAGGAGAAATAAATTGAAGCGGGGAGCAATTGCCATGAAGGATATTTTAAAACTGACTCGTTATGTCGGCCTGTTGATTTTTTCGTTAGGAGCATTGTTTACGATTGCAACTTTAGTCAATTTTATATTCAGTTTGACGGAGGCTTTGTGGCTTCAAATTTACTTTATCCGGTTGTATTTGTTTTTTGCAGTTTCCGGAATTCTGCTGTATATTCTTATCACATTTCGACGAAAAAAAGAGTAGCCGAGGCTACTCTTTTTCTGTCTGAATGAATTTTATTTTTTGGCCAATAATTCTTCGAAATATGTGCCAAACTCTTTCGAACGCTTCAAAATGGTACTTGAAGACACACCGAATTTTTCGCTTAAGTCTTTTGCAGACAACATGGGGCCTTTAACCAATTCATGGTCCTGCAAGAATCTCCAATAGCCGGCTACAAGAGCTTCCGGTTTTTGGACAGTTGGCTGCTGGCTGACGAGATAGCTGTTTAAGATGCTAGTGATGTTGTTGATTGTTTCTTCATCAAAATCCGCCTGCTCAATGTGCTTATCAAGTTCTGCCATCACCGAATCGTGTTCTGGAGAAAGCTGGATGCTTTCTTCTACGCTGCCAGTTGAATACTTAACGATCTGTTCAACAACCGCTAAGTAATTATCGCGCAAGTAACTTTCATCCTCTGAAGCATTGTCAGCAGCGATTTGCGCTTTCAACTGCTCGAAGAACGGAGTAAACTCTCCGACGATCGTCAAATAGCCATTAAGGAACAGAACGCCTTCTTTGCCAATGCGGGAGTCCGGAAGCAAGATTGCAAGCAAGCCTTGTCCGTTTTCCATATCTGTTGGCGGCTGATCAGCCATTTGGAACGATTCGCCTGTAAAGATGTCCGTGAACTGAGCCATTTCAGCATTGCCTTCGATGTATTGTCCAAGGAATACTTTTACGTCTTTCCAGTTTTCAAGCACTTCTTTTGTTGAAGGGCGTTGAGCCAATTCAATTTGTTTAGCTAAAAAGTCTTCCCATAGTTCTGGTTTTTTCATGAACAGGAAGTTTTCGATAACAAATGCCTGCGCATCATTTTCAGCCATCGATTGCATTAAGCGTGGCTGCCATTCCTGCTGAAGTTCACGGAAGTCAGCAAGCTGCTCCTGATTCGGGTTTTCCGAGAAGAACTGCTGGCGTACTTTGAACAGTTCATCATTTACCAGATCATTGATAGACACAGTTTGTTGTTTCCCGTGACATTTCTTGTATTTTTTGCCGCTGCCGCATGGGCATGGATCATTTCTTCCTACCATTCTAATCACCTACATTTTTTATTGAGTGTAACATAAAATTGCGATACGCTCAAAAGTCTGACGATTCAGACGTCGCAAGACTCAGCTAAACTAATTCAAAAAGGCTTGTAGTTAGCCTTTAAGCGGCATAGTCTAACCAAACTTTCCGGAAGAGGTTAACAAAAGTAGGCTTGGAGCAAAAGCCGTATTATAATAAAGTGAAACAAGCGATGAGCAGGAGGGGCAAATATGTTTGAAGATCCAGTAAAAGAGTCATTTTTGTGGATGCGGGTTATTTTTTTGACAGTGCTGATTGTCCTGGTGTCCCGTCAATTCCTGTTTGAACCTGTAGCCGTTCATGGCGAATCCATGATGCCCACATTTGAAGACGATGACAAAGTCATGCTCGTAAAAATTTATGCAATAGAGAATTTTGATATGATTGTATTCACTGCACCAAATGGAGTAAATTTCATCAAGCGGGTAATAGGCGTGCCAGGTGACCGCATATCTATGAAAGATGATCAATTGTACGTAAATGGCGAGTCGGTAGCTGAGCCTTATTTAGATAACAATCGAAGAATAGCCAAACAGCAAGGATTGTCCCGGTTAACTGAAGATTTCAATGAATTTACTGTGCCTGCCGAATCTTATTATGTGTTGGGGGATAACCGTTTAAACAGCATGGATTCAAGAGTGCTCGGATTTATATCACAAGACTCGGTCGTGGGTGAAGTGAAAATCAGGCTGTCGCCTCTTGATCATGTGGGAATTGTGGAGTGAGAAGAAGCTGCTTGCCATTCCGAAACGCAAAACAAGACAACTAGCCTATAGCGGGCAGCTGTCTTGTTTTGCGTCAAAATAAGTTTAGTTTATCAATGCGGTTGATCGCTTCGACGATACGGGTTTCATCAACCAGTAGTCCAACGCGGACAAAACCTTCTCCGACATCACCAAATCCGCTGCCAGCAGCAACGGAAATATCGGCTTTTTCCAAAAGGAAGTCGGCAAATTCCACACTGGTAAATCCTTCGGGAACCGGCAGCCAAGCAAAGAAAGAGCCGGGTGGGGCGTCAATGTTCCAGCCGATGCGTGCACATTCTGCTGCGAGGACGTTGCGGCGTTTTTCGTAAAGGTCCACCAGCTCATCCACGCATTGCTGATCAGCGTTCAACGCTTCAGCTGCAGCCAGTTGGACGGCAGGAAAAAGACCGGCAAATAAATGGTCTTGAATCAAATTCAATGCTTCAATCATTTTCGAGTTGCCGACAGCAAATCCAATGCGCCAGCCGGCCATATTATAAGTTTTTGACAAGGTATACATCTCGATGCCGACTTCTTTGGCTCCTTCAGATTGCAAAAAGCTTACCGGTTTTTTCCCATCGTATCCAACGGCGCCATAAGCAAAGTCATGAACGACTGCAATGCCGTTGTCTTTCGCAAAAGCGACGGTTTCATCAAAAAATGCTTTGTTCGCGACGGCACCTGTCGGATTGTTCGGATAGTTTAAGTACATCAGTTTAGCCTGTGCTCGAATGGATTCCGGCAGTTCGTCGTAGTCTGGCAAATAGCCGTTTTCAGGGTCCAGCCGCATCAGCTCATAGCCAATGTCAGCAAGTGGCGCACCGGACAAGTAATCAGGGTATCCTGGATTCGGCAGCAGCAGGAGATCCTCGGGATTCAGCAGGGCCAATGGCAGTTCAACAAGGCCAATTTTAGTGCCGGCGAGGATGGCCACTTCAAGGTCGGGATCAATATCGACACCGTATTCGCGTTTGTAAAAGGTTACTGCAGCTTGCCGAAGTTCGGCAATGCCGCGAAAAGGTGAGTATTTATGCGTTTTTGGATCAGCCGCCGCTGTTTGCAGCGCTTTGATAATATGATCAGGCGTCGGCTGGTCGGGATTGCCCTGGCCAAGGTTGATAACATCGCGTCCTTCAGCGATGGCTTTGCTTGTTTTGGCAACCAGCGAAGCAAAAAATTGTGTAGGCAGGTTTTGCAGGCGATTTGAAAATTCCATGAGATTCTCCTTGTTTTCGAAATAATTGCACATCTACCCCAAATCTTATAGAGTTTAAGGTAACTTGTCTACTGGAGGAGAAAATATGAAAATTGCATGCGTACAGATGGACATTGCTTTTGGAGAACCGGAACGGAATTACCAACAGGTAATGGCGTATTTGACAGAGGCAGCCAATAATGGAGCAGAGACCATTGTTCTGCCGGAAATGTGGAACACCGGCTACGCGCTGACAGAACTGGAGACTTTGGCAGACAGCACGAACCGAACAGTGGAGATGCTAAAGCGTTTTGCAAAAGAGCACACTGTGAATATTGTGGGAGGGTCGGTTTCCACAAAAAAGAAAGACGGTTTCTATAACACAATGCTTGTTGTCGATAAAACGGGTGAACTTGTTTCGGAATACGACAAAGCGCACCGCTTCGGTTTGATGGATGAGCATATTCATCTGGAAGAAGGCGTTTCGCTTGGCACATTCGAATTGGACAATACCGTATATGGAGGCGTAATCTGTTACGATATTCGTTTTCCTGAATGGATTCGTGCCCAAGCGCTGAACGGTGCGAAACTTATTTTTGTGTCAGCAGAATGGCCGGAAGCCCGTATTGACCACTGGCGTATCTTGTTGCAGGCGCGCGCCATTGAAAACCAGTGTTTTATCGTGGCGGTAAACCGCATCGGCAGCGATCCAAACAACGAATTCGGCGGCAGCACGATGGCTATTGCCCCTTGGGGAGAAGTTCGCCTCGACATGAAAAAAGATGAAGGCATCGGTTACGTGGAAATTGATTTAGCTGAAGTTGAAGAAGTCCGGAAACGGATTCCGGTGTTTGATGACCGGCGCGAAAAGTTGTATGAAAAGTTCAAAAAGCCAAACACCTTTCAGCAACTCCTGTAATTCCGCAATAAAACATATTTCTTTATAGTAAGAGCCGCTTCAGATATTTTCTGAAGCGGCTCTTTGATAATTTAAAGATAGGGTGTTGTTACCCCGTGCTCAATCACTTTGGGAAATCACTTTGACCATGTGGTGAAAAGGTTCGCCGATAATCGTCCACGGTTCAGAAATGGAATAGCCTAAGTGTTTGTACAGGCGGATAGCGCCTTCTTTATCGACATCTACATTCAGCGAAAGTTTGCCGCCTCCTTTAGAAGACACCAGCTCTTCCGCAAATTCAAATAGTTTGGAGCCAATTCCTTGGCCCTGGTATTTCGGATCGACTGAAACGGTGTCGATGTACCATTCGTCGGTATGGGCTTCGGGTTCAATTGTCCGTTCGTGTCCTTGCTTTTTAAGCTGATCAATTAAATAGCGGTCCAAGCTTTCGGCTTGATTGCCGTGATAAAGCACTAAAATACCGGCGATATCGCCATTTACTGGAGCTGTGTAAGTGTAGCGGTAGCTATGGCGTGTGTGTTCACCGCGAACCATCTCTTCTACTTTTTCCAGCACAGCTGCCGGCTCTTGCTGCGCCGTCATATGGTTGGCAATGTCTCCAATGGCATTGATGATGAGCGGTGCAACTTTTTCAGCGTCTTGCGGCTGGGCTTGTCTAATGAGGATATTCAATGGGATCCACTCCTTTTGCTTGCATTAAGTCTGGTTTGGCTGAAATAATAGTATATCAATCAAACAGCCCTTTAGCATGAAGGAGGCAACAGTTATGGGAAATACTAAGCACGTCTTGACCTATGGAGACGCATTTGTCGATTATATTGCAGCAAATACAACAAACGATCAGTTTAACCGCCACCTGGGTGGCGCGACAGTAAATGTGGCCGCAGGCGTCAGCCGACTTGGCTTGCCTTCAAGGTTTGTCACGATTACTGGCAATGATGAAACCTCAGCTTTTGTTCGAAACGAATTAGCAAAAGAAGGCGTTGATTTAACGCACGCGATTCTAGTGCCTGAAAAGCGGGTAAGCGGCGTGTATATTCACCTGACACCGGAATTTGACCGTGTGTTTGCAGATTATGTCAATGAAACACCGGACCTTCAAGTAGCAGGCCGTGAACTAAAAAAGGAAGCTTTTGAAAGAGCCAGTGTCTTTCATTTTTGTTCCGGAACGCTTTTCCACCCGGAAGCGAGAGCCACAACTCGTAAAGCTCTGGAACTGGCAAAAGAGCATGATGTTTTCTGTTCCTATGACGTGAATATTCGGCCATTACGCTGGGAAAGTGAAGAGCATTGCCGCGAAACAGTTCTTGGCTTTTTGCCATTGGCAAGCATTGTTAAGCTGACAACGGCGGAACTCGCCTTCTTAATGGAAACCGAATCTTTAGACGAAGGAATAGCCCGGTTATCGAATTTTGACATTCCGCTGGTTTTTGTGACCGACGGTGAAAATGGCACACATGCAGTTTTTCAAAACAATGTTCTGCATGTTCCAGTCATCCCGGTAAAGCCAGTGGATACTACCGGTGCAGGAGACGCCTTCATGGCAGGCGTCATTCGCCACATTCATTTGCGCGGCTTGCCCGAAAACAGGCAGGACGTTATAGAATGTGCTGATTTTGGCAATAAATTAGGAGCGCTTTGTGCAACCAAAGCGGGTGCGTTAACGGTAATGCCACGCCTCGAAGAGATAGAAAAAATCATGAATCAAGGGAGCGAAACTCGATGACATTGCACAGTTTTCATTTAAAGGCGGATTGGCCTGGACTCCGCAATGATGTGGGAGATATTGAAGTCGGACGTTTAAAAACACAAATTTCGATTCCACCTGAAATGGATGGCCCGGGAGTCGGCACGAATCCGGATGAAATGCTGTTGGGCGCAGCAGCCACTTGCTACATTATTACGCTAGCAGCCATGATGGAACGCAGCAAGCTGGAAAAGCAGTCCCTGACGATGGAATCGGAAGGCATTGTGGAAGTGGAAAAAGGTGTGATCACTTATAAGCGCATCATTCATAAACCTAAAGTCGTGCTGAGAGCTGACGCATCTGAAAAAGACTTGTCCTTGGCACAAAAATTGGCGGAAAAAGCTGAGAGCTCCTGTATGATTACACGTGCCATCAAAGGCAACGTGGAAATTGAATTGCAGGCGGATATCAAAGCAGGAAGCTAAATTTTAAAAAACCTTCAACCTAACAGGATTGAAGGTTTTTATTCGGCCTATTTTCTCTGTGGTGTTTACTAATTTATATACCGGGTAGGGTACTTATAGATCGGAAAAATAAGAGGAGGAACAAACTATGTTTAATTATACAGTTAATACATCAAAAACAGTCAGCGAGGCAGTGGAATCATTAGAGGAAAACTTAAAGGCGGAGAAATTTGGCGTCCTATGGAATTTCGATTTAACGGCCAAGCTTCAGGAAAAAGGAGAAGATTTCGATACCCCCTACACTATTTTGGAAGTCTGTAATCCAAAAGAAGCAAACCGTGTGCTGTCGGAAAACTTAATGATCGGTTATTTCTTGCCCTGCAAAATTGTCGTCTATAAAGAAAGCGATGGCGTAAAAATTGGGATGCCAAAGCCTACTGCATTGATCAGCATGGTAGAAGATGCCAATATCAAAACGATTGCTGAAGACATTGAAGAACGGTTAATCAAGTGCATCGATCAGTCCGCGTAGAAGTGTAAGGCAGTCCAATTTCACTCGAAAGCGATTAAGTTGACTTTATACCTCAGGGGGTATAATCTGTAACTGAACAACATATCCTTTGTATTACAGGAGGCAAGATGAAGATGAAATACGATAAACTCGTCGAAAATCGATTGAAAAGAATAGAAGGCCAGCTTCGTGGTGTTCTCAAAATGGTTGAGAACGAGGAAGATTGCAGAGATGTTGTCATGCAGTTGTCCGCAGTAAGAAGTGCAGTTGACCGGGCTATTGGGGTTATTGTCAGCGATAACCTGGAAGCTTGCGTACGTGAAAGCATCGAAAAAGGTGAAAGTACAGAAGGCATGGTAAAAGAAGCTGTAGAGTTATTGGTAAAGAGCCGTTAAACTTTTTGGTTGACAGCGGAAAATATATCCTCTAACATACCGGGTAGGGTATAAAAGTGCGGCGCCACTATAAACCGTCATTTTTTTCGCAATAAAATATACCCCTATGGGTAATTTAAAATGGAGGCAATAAAATGGCACAAGAACAAAAGAAAACAACGATCGTATTATTCAGCGGTGACTATGACAAGGCGATGGCAGCTTATATCATTGCCAATGGTGCGGCGGCATACGATCATGAAGTAACAATCTTCCACACTTTCTGGGGATTGAATGCATTACGTAAAGAAAACCCACCAGCGTTGAAAAAAGGACGCTTAGAAACGATGTTCGCAAAAATGATGCCAAGAGGTGCAGATAAACTCGGTTTATCGAATATGCAGTTTGGTGGAATGGGACCTAAGATGATCAAGACAGTCATGAAAAAGCATAACGCAATGACTTTGCCACAATTAATTGAAATGGCAGAAGAACAAGAAGTTAAAATGATTGCTTGCACCATGACGATGGATCTTCTTGGTTTGCAGAAAGAAGAATTGCTTGATGGAATTGAATACGCAGGTGTTGCTGCTTATCTTGGAGATGCAGAAGACGGCAACGTTAACTTATTCATCTAATCGGACTTAAAGTGGAAGGGAAAGATGCAGCATGGAATGGATGATATGGGCTTTGATCGGAGCAGCTCTTCTATGGATGGCTTACCGGTTCACTTCACCGGCTAAGGGAGTCGAATCGATTTCTACAGAAGATTTGAAAACGCAGCTCGGTAAAAAAGATAAGCAGTACATTGATGTTCGGACACCAGCAGAGTTTAAAGGGAATCACATTAAAGGTTTTAAAAATATTCCATTAAATGAATTGCCCAAGCGTATGAATGAACTTTCAAAAGAAAAAGAAGTACTGGTTATTTGCCAGAGCGGTATGCGCAGCAGCAAAGCCAGCCAACTACTGAAGAAAAATGGATTTACTGCGATAACAAATGTTAGAGGCGGCATGAGCACTTACCGCGGATAAAGAAGGAGGAATCGGTTATGAAAACAATGACAACTCAGCAAGTTCAGGAATTAGTGGAAAGCAAACAGTCTATCAATTTGATCGATGTTCGGGAAACCAATGAAGTAGCAGCAGGGAAAATTCCAGGTGCCATCAATATTCCTCTGGGATTATTGGAATTTCGGATGAGTGAACTCGATAAATCAACGGAATACATCATGGTATGCCGTTCAGGCGGACGCAGTGGACAAGCAACACGGTTTCTTGAAAATCAGGGATACACAGTCACGAATATGGATGGCGGAATGCTGGATTGGAACGGTCAAACAAACTAATCGCCTGCAGAAAAACAGGCAAATTTCCGAGGAGGAAACCACGTGGTACAAACAGATTTAACATTAGATGCAAAAGGATTGGCATGTCCAATGCCAATCGTGAAAACAAAAAAGATAATGAAAACGATGGATTCAGGTAAAGTGTTGGAGATCCTGGCAACAGATAAAGGATCCACAGCCGATCTTCAAGCATGGGCAAAAAGTTCCGGACATCAGTACATCGGAACTGAAACAGAAGGGGATGTTTTGCGCCACTTTCTACGGAAAGATGGAGCAGGAGCTCCTGAAGAAACCATCACCATACCAGAAATCTCACTGGCTGATTTCTCTCAAAAGGTTGAAGGCAATGAGCAGATGACGATTCTGGATGTTCGGGAAAAAGATGAATTCGAAGAAGCGCATATTCCTGGAGCAATCCACATTCCTTTAGGCGAAGTGGATGAGCGGATGGATGAGCTGAAAAAAGAAGAAGCAATCTATATTATTTGCCATTCCGGCAGAAGAAGTGGCATCGCAGGAGATATGATGGCCAAAAAAGGATTTGGCAGTCTTTATAATGTAGTTCCTGGCATGAACAATTGGACAGGAAAAACAGAATAAAAAATTTTAAGTGAATATATACCCCTGGAGGTAATTGGAGAATGACTGTAAAAGCAATGAAGGCCAGTGAAGTGGCAAAAAAAGTAGTAAATAACGAGCCGTTGTTCATTCTGGATGTACGAAACGGCGATGCCTTCGCTGATTGGAAAATCGAAGGCGGCAATATCCAATACTTGAATACACCTTATTTCGATTTATTGGACGGCGTCGAAGAAGTGGTTTCAGAACTGCCGACAGACAGAGATATTCTTGTCGTCTGTGCAAAAGAAGGCTCTTCCGTCATGGTAGCCGAAATGTTATCAGAAGAAGGCGTTCATGCCGCTTATCTTGAGGGCGGCATGAAAGCCTGGAGTGAGCACCTGGAACCAGTGAAAGTCGGTGAGTTGCAGGGCGGCGGTGAATTGTATCAATTTGTCCGTCTTGGCAAGGGATGCCTTTCGTATATGGCCATCTCTGATGGGGAAGCCGCTGTTATTGATGCAACGCGTATGGCAGATATCTTCTTGGACTTCGCGCAGGAAAAAGGCGCAACCATCAAGCATGTATTTGATACTCATTTGCATGCTGATCATATTTCTGGAGGGCGTGCGATTGCAGAAGCAACGGGCGCAAGCTATTACTTGCCTTCAAAAGATGCTGAAGAAGTCGTATTTGAATATGAGGACCTGGAAAATGGCTTGGAAGTAGCGATTGGAAGCTCGAAAATTGAAATTGAAGCTCTTTATTCACCGGGGCACACGATTGGCTCTACGTCATTCATCGTGGACCAGAGCTATTTGATGACTGGCGATATTTTGTTCATTGACTCGATCGGTCGCCCGGATCTTGCAGGTCTTGCGGATGACTGGGTAGGCGACTTAAGAGAATCCCTTTACACACGCTATAAAGATCTAGCAAGCGAGCTTGTTGTTTTGCCGGCCCATTTTATGATCATTGAGGAGTTGAATGAAGATGGCAGTGTCTCCAAAAAGTTGGGTGACCTGTTCGAGGAAAATCATGGTTTGAATATTGCAGACGAACAGGAATTCCGTGACATGGTCACGAAGAACCTGCCGCCGCAACCGAATGCATATCAGGATATCCGTAAAACCAACATGGGTAAAATCACACCGGACGAAGAAGTACAGCGTGAAATGGAAATTGGACCAAATCGCTGTGCAGTCAGATAAATAAAAGAAAAGACAACTCAAAGGAGAGATTTTGATGAACGCAGATAAAGTATTGGACGCAAAAGGGCTGGCATGCCCGATGCCGATTGTAAAAACAAGAAAAGTTATGAAAGAAATGGACAGCGGAGAGGTTCTTGAAATTTTGGCAACTGACAAAGGAGCAAAAGCAGATTTGGCAGCTTGGGCTAAATCAGGCGGCCACGAATTGTTGGATTCACAGGAAAACGGCGATGTCTTTTCATTCTGGATCAAGAAAGGCTAAGAGCCGGATTGAAGGGTATCGACCAGATGCCCTTTCCCTTTTAGAAAGGTGAAATAAAATGAGTATGGACTTTATCATTGTCATTTTTATCATCGGCTTCATTGGCTCCTTTATCTCCGGTATGGTGGGAATTGGCGGTTCAATTATTAAGTATCCGATGCTGCTTTATATACCGGTCATGCTGGGATATACGGCATTTAGTGCCCATGAAGTATCCGGCATCAGTGCCATTCAAGTCTTTTTTGCGACCATCGCAGGAGTATGGGCATACCGTGGCAGCGGGTATTTGAATAAAACATTGATTGCTTATATGGGCGGCGCCATTTTAGTGGGGAGTTTTATCGGTGGCTACGGATCTACCTTGATGTCAGAGCAAGGAATCAATATTGTGTACGCGGCATTAGCCACCATTGCGGTCGTGATGATGTTCATGCCGAAAAAGGGAGTCGACGACATTCCACTCGATCAGGTTACTTTCAATAAATGGCTGGCCGCAGGATTGGCGTTTATTGTCGGAATCGCAGCGGGAATCGTTGGAGCAGCTGGCGCCTTTATTTTGGTGCCGATTATGCTGGTTGTACTGAAAATACCGACTCGGATGACCATCGCAACTTCGCTCGCGATTACGTTTCTTTCGTCTATCGGTTCAACAGTCGGCAAAATTGTTACGGACCAGATTTTATATGGTCCCGCAGCAGTAATGATTGTTGCAAGTATACTGGCAGCACCGCTGGGAGCGAAAATGGGGCAAAAAATGAACACCAAATACCTGCAATGGATTTTGGCGTTGCTGATTTTGGGAACAGCCATTAAAATTTGGACAGATATCCTGTAATGCAAAAAGAGAGGACGCCTTGCTTAAGGCGTTCTCTCTTTTTATCTGACAGTGCTTTCTGCACTTATATTTTCAATGCGATGGGATGGATAAGTGTAGTTTCCGGAGCGCTCGACTTGCGCTGCCTCGTACATGGCAAGTGCCACATTTCTCGCTTCGACAGGCTTGTATTTTTTCATCTTTCCCTTCAGCAATTTGCTGAAAGCTGGGCTTAGGATCGTGGCTGCTTTTTCGCCTAAGCGAAATTCCTCGCGATCTCCAAGCAGCAAAGACGGCTGGAATATGTGAAGGGCAGCCAAACCGATTTTTTTCAGTCGGACTTGCAGCTCTCCTTTGGTTCGGCTGTAAAAGACTTTGGATTCAGCATCAGCACCGAGAGCCGTGATGATGAGGAAATTCTTAACTTGCTGCGACTTGGCCAATTCAGCCATTCTTAGTGGGTATTCATAATCGACTTTTTTGAATGCATCCTGCGATCCTGCTTTTTTAATGGTAGTGCCGAGGCAGCAAAAAACATCATCAACGTCAAAATGCTTGGCGTAATGATCCAGCTTGTCAAAATCCGTGATCACTTGTTCGAGCTTTTCATGCGTCATGTCCAGTGGACGGCGAACCAGGATTTTTACTCCGCTGTAATTGGGGCTGTTTAAAAGGATATGGAGCAATTCGTTGCCAACCAGTCCGCTCGCGCCTGCTAGTAACGCAGTTTTGTTGTTCATAGTGAACCGACTCCTTTTTCTTTGTCTTCTATCCGTTAAAATCTACTATACCCCAAACGGCAGGGAATTGTCTTTTTGCTTTGAATCTTTGGCTAGAAGAGTACAATAAGAGTAGGAACGAACCGAAAGGAAGAAGTGCATGAAACCAGTGATCGTCGCTGAAAAACCAAGTCAGGCCAAGGCCTATGCCGAAGCGTTCAAAACCACAAAACGCGACGGTTACATTGAAGTCGCACCTGATGCGATTTTTCCCGAAGGTGCCTACATCACGTGGGGCATCGGACATCTTGTGGAATTAAAAGAGCCAAAGGCCTATGATCCGAAATGGGGCAAGTGGTCGCTGGCTGCGCTGCCGATTTTGCCGGATACCTATCAGTTTCAAGTGGCAAGAGGCAAAGCACAGCAATTTGGCATTATTAAGAAATTGATTTTCCAAACCGATACGGTCATCAATGCTTGTGACGTTGACCGGGAAGGATCTAATATATTTTATAGCATTTACTATCAGACAGGCGCTAAAAACAAAAAGATTCAGCGTTTGTGGATCAATTCACTGGAAGCCGACGAAGTCAGAAAAGGCTTTCAGGAGCTGCGGGACAACCGGCAGGATCTCCTGTTGTATCAGGAAGCCAAAGCGCGCCAAATCAGCGACTGGCTGGTCGGCATGAATGGATCGCGTCTTTATTCCTTGCTGCTTCAGGAAAAAGGGATTCGCGAAGTCTTTGCCATCGGCCGTGTCCAAACGCCGACTGTGTTTTTGATTTATCAGCGCGAAAAAGAAATTGAAGCGTTTGTGCCGGAACCTTTTTATGAAATTGAAGGTGTTTTTGATGCGGAAAAAGGCCGCTACAAAGGAAAGGCCAAGCTGCGGGCAAAAGAGCGGAAAGAGGCAGAAGAGCTGTTGGGAAAACACGCCATTGCCGCCAAAGAAGAAGGCATCGTGGCGCAGGTAAAGACCACAGAAAAACGCACACCGCCGCCACAGCTGCATTCCCTATCCACCTTGCAGGCAGCGGCCAACCGGAAATGGAAATATAGTCCGGCTAAAGTATTGTCTGTCATGCAGGGGCTGTACGAAAAAAAACTTGTCAGTTATCCAAGAACCGACACCCAGCACATCACGCCGGGTGAATTTAATTATTTGGCGGGACAAGTTGAAAAATATCAGCAGTTGATTGAAGCACCATTCCCGATTGCTTCCAAAGCGCCCAAAAAGCGATTTGTGGACAGTTCCAAAGTCCAGGAGCATTACGCCATTATCCCAACAAAAACCATCCCCACAGCTAAAAAATTAGCGGGGCTGGCAACAGACCAGCGCAATTTATATGAGGAAGTCTTGCGCACAACGTTGGCAATGTTCCATAAAGATTATCGCTATGCCGAAACCAAAGTGACGACAGAGGTTAAAGGGTTAGCGTTTTTCACCACCGGCAAAACGGAACTTGAAAAAGGTTGGAAAGAGTTATTTCCTGTTGCTAAAGAAGCGAAGCAGGAACCTTCTTTGCCTGAGTTGCGGGAGCAGGAACCGGTGAAAGGTAAGATTGATATAAAAGAAAGCATGACCTTGCCTCCAAAACCTTATACGGAGGGCCAGTTGATCGCCATGATGAAAACTTGCGGGAAGTTTGTCGAAGACGTGGAAGATACTGAGATCCTCAAAGAAATTGAAGGGCTTGGAACAGAAGCGACCAGAAGCGGCATTATTGAAACGATCAAACGCCATGAGTATATTTCGGTTGCCAAAAACATCGTTTCCATTACGGACAAAGGGCGTATTCTTTGCCAGTCGATCGAAGGGAATTTACTCTCCAGTCCATCGATGACCGCAAAATGGGAGACTTATTTAAAGAAAATCGGCAAGGGCGAAGGCTCGTCAGAAGTGTTCTTGGCCACGATCGGCAAGTTTATCCAAAAGCTGCTTGATGAAGTCCCGGCACAGATGCAAAAGAACGGGTTGCCGGACAAGATGGCGATGCCAGATGCTAAAGATGAAATTGCCGTTTGTCCCAGATGCAAAAAAGGGATGATCGTATCACGAAGAGGTTCTTACAATTGCACCGAATACGACAATGGCTGCAAGCAATCATTCCCCGCCACATTCCTGAAAAAACGGTTGACGGCCAAACAGATTGAATACCTGTGCACAAGAGGAAAGACACCGGTCATTAAAGGCTTCGTATCGAAAAATGGCAAAAAGTTTAATGCCAAACTGGTATTGGAAGATGGCAAGTTAAAAATGGAGTTTTAAAATGGCAGATAAAAAATTCACTTTCAACGGCTGCTTTAAAATCAGGAAGCTTGTTTGGTTGCAATGGTTCCTTTTTTTCTTTAATAATGAAGAGCGAAGGTAAGGCATATCATCCAAAAGAAAGGGAGTTTCGTATGAAATATAATTTTGATGAAATTGTTAACAGAAGAGGCACCTATTCCATGAAATGGGATGGAGGAGAATTGATCAAGCAATTCGGACTGACGGAACGATACGACGCGGAAACCATTCCGTTGTTTACGGCCGACATGGATTTGCCGGTTCCCCAGCCATTGGTTGAAGCATTGCATAAAACAGTGGACCACCGGATTTATGGATATTCAGTTTTTCCGGATGAGTATTTTGACGCCATTCAGTCATGGCTGCAAAACCGGCATGGCTGGAAAGTCGAGAAAGAACAGATTGTCTACAGCCCTGGAACGGTTCATGCATTGAATATTGCGGTTAAGGCATTCACAGATGTTGAAGAAGGCATTATTATCCAACGTCCTGTTTATCCGCCTTTCACTTCAGTGATTGAAGGAAATGGCCGCAAAGTGGTGAATAACGCGCTGAAAGCAGATGACAAAGGGTATTATTCAATCGACTTTGAAGATTTTGAAGCGAAAGCAAAGGATGACAATACGACAATGTTCATCTTATGCAACCCACATAATCCGACAGGAAGAGTTTTCAACGAAGAAGAGTTGAAGAAAATGGCTGCAATCTGCCACGAAAACAATGTGTTGATTGTCGCTGATGAAATTCATGGAGATTTGCTTCGCCGCGGCAAGACATTTGTTCCGATGGCTAAAGTAGCGGATCAGACAGATCACATCATTACCTGCACTGCCATCAATAAAACTTTTAACGTTGCTGGGTTGCATTGTACGAACGTCATCATTTCCGATGAAGAGCTGCGGACTAAGTTTGCTACTGAAATGGGTATGCAATTGGCGTCGCCATTTGCCATTGCGGCGTTGATTGCGGTCTATAACGAAGGGGAAGACTGGCTGGAACAATTGACCGACTATATCGATGGGACAATGTCCTACATAAAAGAGTTTTTGGCTGAGAAAATGCCCGAAGTGAAGGTTTTTATTCCGGAAGGGACGTATATCATGTGGCTGGATTTCAGCGGATACGGCATTTCGGCAGAGGAAATTCATGACCGCATTTATAACAAAGCCAATGTTTTACTGGAAGATGGCAGCATGTTTGGTGAAGAAGGAGAGTTTTACCAACGGATTTGCACGCCTTCTCCTCGACCGCTTATTCGGGAAGCTTTAGAAAGAATCACCCATGAGTTTGAAGATATTTCCGGAAAAAAGCTTGAGAAATCAAGCAACCAATGAGTGAGTTGTCTGAAAAGATGCGCAATTGAACCTTTAGGCTCTCTTTACCTTTGGTGGAAACTCTAGTACAATAGAATGACTGGGAAAACAATAGCGTTTCCAACTTGGTATGAAATTTCATTCATCTGTTAAGATTTTTGTCCATACAATATGTAATTTTATATCTTGGTTAAATATTTCAGACAATAGAGCTGTTGTAAAAGCCGAAAAGAATGCCGCGAAAAAGGCGGCTCTTTTCGGCTTTTTTTATTTCTGAAAAAGAAGGGAAGCGATTTTTCATGCATTACTTCGTGGATCATAAGAAGAAAAAGATTCATCAACGGCAATTTGCCGGAGACCGGTGTGGATTTGTAGAAACACCTGTAGAAAAAAGAGAATTTACTGATCGAGCTGATTATATCGAGCAGCTGGAGGTTAAAAATTCATATGAATTCTGCCCCCATTGCCAACAAGCTCAAATCATCAGCTGAAATTGCTTCAATCTTAAATTTAAGTCAGCTGAAAAGTCTGATCAAATTTCATAAAAAATGGAGGCTGCTTTGAGCAGCCTCCAACCTGGAAAGTCAGCTAAAAGCTGGCTTTTTTTATTTGGCAGGATCTAGAAGTACCACAATATAACCTTTGTCTGTGATAAAATCCCAATCCAGAAAAACTTCTGAGATGGGGTGCTTTAAAATAATTTCAATGCGCGTATCCAGCAATAACCTTCGTTCCAGCGGACGTTTGACTAATTTTAATTCTTCAATAAAACCGCCGCGTATCAACTCTTTTTCGATTTCAACAAAAATTCCTGAGCGCTCGATTAACAGCGTGCGCTTATTCAGCCAGTACAGCTCAGTCGCTTCAGGTGTTTTTTGTGCTTTTCGGCTGGCTTCATTTACTTGCTCGCGAATGCCCTCTACTTCAATATCCGAGTCCCATTCAAAATCTTTGGCAGGTGATTTGTCTGCCATAACAGCCAAAATCATGCCTGTGTGGTCATCTAAATTCCAATCGGCGTATACTTCTTGCACTTCAAGCTTGCCGATTTTCCATAAATCCAGTTTAATATCCGCAGCCAATTGATTCATCAGTAAGTCCCGTGTTTCCAGGATTCTCCGATGTTCCTGCTGCTTCAGCAGAATTTTTTCAGTTGGAGCTAAAAAACCGCGAAGGTGGATAGAGATAAACGGCGGTCTTACGGTGACAAATACAGATGTGGGGCCTTTTCCAAAATGATCGCGCAATAAAGTTGAAATATAGCTGCCGACTTCTGTGTGAATTGCTTTTTCATTAGACATGATTCGGTCTCCTTTAGTCTATAGCTATAACCAAGTTGGCTTTTTAGCTTATAGTAGTGCATGTCCTCTAGACTTATTTAAGCTCCCGAAAGCACAATGACGTACTTTTGCTAGGAGCAGTAGTTTTGTAAAAGACACTTAGCTTATTGTGCTTAATTATACGGGATTTGCGCTATTTTATAAAGAAGTGATTGAATGATGTTAGAAATTTGATGACTAATTCATTTATTTTGCGAGAAACAAAAAAGTAAGTAATTAAATTAGTCTTATTGAATCAAATTTCAGGCCTTTTCAATAGTTTTTTTGTTTTATCATGATACAAAAAGGGTATTATCTGGAAAAAGCTAAAATAAAGGTTTTATTAGCCCAAAAACGGTTGAGTGAATATGAGAGGGGGATTTTATGCCTTCAGCTACTGTCAAGACCACTGACTATACAAAAGAAAGAAATCGAAGAGTCCATGCCAAGAGAAATGTCTGGTCTGGACTCCTATTTGGAATCGGGTTGGTGGCTTTCATAGATGAAACAGTTTTTCATCAATTGCTGCATTGGCATCATTTTTATGATCGCTCTACTGCGGATGCAGGGTTGGTTTCAGATGGCCTTTTTCATGCTTTCAGTTGGTTTGCGACCGTAGCGTCTTTGTTTCTGTTGGCCGATCTTCAACGCCGCAAAGCCTGGTGGCCAAAGCGGTGGTTAGGCGGAGTGCTGCTCGGTGCCGGTGCTTTTCAATTGTATGATGGCATCGTTCATCATAAATTATTGGAACTTCATCAAATCCGTTATGGAGTGGACTTGCTGCCATATGATCTCGTCTGGAATATTACCGCAGTGATTATGCTGTTGATTGGTCTGGTATTGCTATGGCAAACGCCCAATACACCGGTAAAGCCAAATGGCAGCCGTGAAACTACCTAATTCAGAAGATAGAAATGCGCTTCACGATGGCCAAAGCCAAGTAGAGCGCATTTTTTATTTTTCATATTTCCCTTTTAGTGGAACAAATCTTACATGATTCAGCAACGTGGTGAAAATTTTGCCATTATCGTCCTTCTCAATCAATCGAAGTTCCTGGTCAAAAGAGCTGCCTACAGGAATAATCATCTTGCCTCCAGTGCTCAATTGCTCGAGCAGCTCAGTTGGCACTTTAGCTGCCGCCGCTGTCACTATAATCCGATCAAAAGGAGCCTGTTCTTCCCAGCCTTCACTTCCATCGCCAAACTTAAAATAAATGTTTTGGAAGTCCATTTGCTCGAGCCGCTCTTTGGCACGCATTTGTAATTCTTCGATTCTCTCTATTGTGTAAACAGAGCTGGAAAAAGCTGCAAGCAAAGCAGTTTGGAAACCTGAGCCTGTTCCTAGTTCCAACACTTTGTGTTGAGGTTGAAGGTCGAGCGCCAATGTCATTTCGAGAACGAGAGACGGTTGAGAGATGGTTTGTTCAAACCCAATTGGCAAAGCTTGGTCAAAAATGGCCAAGTCTTTATTGGAATCCATAAAAAAGCTGCGATCCATCTTTTTGAAATAGCAAATGACCTCTTTTTTAGAGCTGTTCATTGCAGATTCCCACTTTCTTTTGTAGTGGCTTTATGAAATGAAGGGCTGAGCTATGCATTTTCTGAGCAGTCTTGTTACATTAATTTTAAGAGAATAACCGTGGTCTGTATAGTAGTTGAAACAGGCTCGATCTTTTAAGAAGAAAGGACGATGGGCGAGATGGTTCAAAAAATGACGATTCAAGAGCTTGAAGAGGGCCTTCATCAACAAGGTGACCAACTGGAATTCGCCACTTTTGGCATGGGTTGCTTCTGGGGACCAGAGGCTCGATTTGGAGGCATGCAAGGAGTCATACAGACCAGTGTTGGCTTTGCAGGAGGAGCAGAGCCAGCGCCTACTTACAGAAAAATGGGCGATCATACGGAAACACTTCAAATCCAATTTGATCCTTTAGTGATCCGATATGAAGATGTACTGAAGGAATTTTGGCAGAATCATTACCCGAATCGTGATAATTACAAAGGAAGACAATATATTTCTTTGTTGCAGTACCATAAAGAAGAGCAGCGCCTGATGATTGAGGAGGTTCAAAAGGAAATGGAGATGCAATTGGGTGAACCGATTGAAACAGAAATTTCGCCTTTTACCGGATTTGTTCAGGCTGAAGAACGCCACCAAAAATACTACTTGAAACGATACCCAAAGGCATTAGAGCAGTTGACGGAAATGTTTCCAGATAATGAAATGCTGGTGGATTCGACTTTTGCTGCCCGGTTAAACGGATTTGTAAAAGGCTATGGAACCAAAGCCAGCATGTGCAAAGAAATTATGGAATGGAACATTGGGGATGCAGAAAAGAGTTACCTGATGGAATTCTTCTTAAAAATGAAATGGTAAACTTCAGAAGCGTTTTGACGTATTTTTTAGGAAAAATACGTCAAAACGTTAAAAAACCTTGATTTTAATAGTAGATGTTTTGCAAATAAAGGAAATAGCAAGGAATGCCGAGAACATAGCTTATAGGATCTTTTCCGCGAAAAGAAAAAGAGGTGACGTTTAATGGATCAAACTACGTTGGTTTTGGCTTTGCTGCCAATCGTTATTATTCAATTCGCATTAATGATTTTCGCGTTGGTAGACTTGATAAAAAATCCCAATCCATATGGTCCCAAATGGATGTGGGGCATATTAATTGTCATCGTCAATATTATTGGACCTATTCTATACTTTGTTGTCGGGAGGAAAAACTATTGAGTATTCTAGAAGTGGAAAAACTGGCAAAGCGTTATGGACAGGAAAATGCAGTAGAAGATCTTTCTTTTGTGTTGGAACAAGGAACAGCCACTGCTTTAATTGGCCCAAATGGAGCTGGAAAGACAACAAGTTTGTCTATGTTAGCTGATTTGTTATCTCCCTCTAGCGGCTCCATCAGAATGGATAAAAAAACCACCATCGGTTTTTTGCCTCAGTATCCTCAGTTCTTCCCTTGGTTGACAGCGCTTGAATTTACAGAAATGGCCGCAAAACTGAGTGGCATTGATCCTAAAAAAGCAAGATTGCAGGCAACCCGTACCCTTGAATTTGTTGGGCTAGCGTCGGCTCTAAATAAAAAAACCGGCGCTTTTTCAGGTGGGATGAAACAGCGTCTGGGTTTGGCACAAGCAATCGTCCATCAGCCAAAGCTTCTATTGTTGGATGAACCGATTTCCGCTTTGGATCCAACCGGACGCAGAGAAATTATGGACTTGTTGAAAACGTTGCAGCAGGATACCACCATCTTGTACTCTACCCATATACTAAATGATGCAGAAGAAATGACCGATCAGTTACTTTTTATGAAAGATGGGCGTTTGATTGAGCATGGCTCGTTGAATGACGTGAAGAATCGGCATGCCCGTCCACATATTCGAATACGGTTTTCTAGCCCTGACCAAGCGGCAGTGTTTGCTGGCAAACTCCCATGGGAGCGTGACCTCAAAGAGAATATGATTTTTCTTCCGATTCGCCAAAACGGACCATCCATGCAGCAAATCCTTGAAATATTAGCTTCTGAAAAACAGGATATTCTGGGAGTCGATGTTCAAACAGCCTCTCTGGAAGAAATCTATCTGAAGGTGGTCGCTGCCAAATGAACCAATTTACTATTTTAATGCAAAAAGAATGGCGGGAAAACATTCGAAATTATAAAATTTACTGGCTGCCGGCTGTTTTCATTCTTCTCGGAATCACCGAGCCGGTCGTCAATTTCTTTATGCCGCAAATTCTTGAGGCGTCAGGCGGGTTGCCGGAAGGAGCAGTGTTTGAATTTCCGGTACCAACACCCGAACAGATGCTGATTGCAGTCATGGGCCAATTTCAAACAATCGGAATGGCCGTTTTGATTTTAGCCTATATGGGAACCGTTGCTGGAGAGCGTAAAAGTGGAACAGCGACCTTGTTGTATGTGCGCCCGCTTTCTTTTCCATTTTATTTTCTCAGCAAGTGGTTAACAGCATCAGCCATTTCTTTAGCGAGTGTTTGGCTTGGTTTTCTGGCGGGCTATTATTATACTTTTTTATTTTTTGATCGAGTGGAATGGACGAATCTTTTGCAAATGGTTGGAACTTATAGCGTCTGGGTACTGCTCATTGTTTCTATTGTGGTGGCAGCGAGTGCAGCAATGCCAAATAGCGGGCTTGCGGGGGCTGTGGCATTTGCGATTTACCTCCTTCTTCAAGTAAGTGATGGCTTGCTTGGGACAAATTGGTCCGTTTCACCAGTAAAGCTGCCTCAATATGCAACCACTTGGTTAACCGGAAGTCCGGACAGTGTAAACCTCGCGGGGGCAATTGGGGTAGCGGTCTTCATTATTTTGGTATCCATTGTTTTTGGAAGCTGGGCATCCCGTAAAAACAAAGCGAAAACAAAAGTTTAATGGGATGCAGACCATACTGACATACCCAGTTCGTAACAAAGAAAATCGTTTAAATTTCTGAAAAAGAGGTGCAGTGAATGCTTCATCATGTTGAACTGAACGTTTCAAATTTGCGAGAGGCCAGATCTTTCTATAGCGAATTGCTGCCGCCGCTGGGGTATGTGTTGTTCCAAGAGTGGGAACAAGGCTTTAGTTATAAATCAGGTCCTACCTACATTGTTTTTGTACAAACCGAACGAGTGTTTCTTCAACCTGCGCATCACCGCAAAAGAACGGGACTCAACCATTTAGCGTTTCATGCCGATTCACGCTCACAAGTGGACGAAATGACTGAAAAAATGCGACAATGGGGAGCGCGAGTGCTGTATGAAGAACTTCATCCTTTTGCGGGCGGGCCGGATTACTATGCTGTTTTTCTTGAAGGGCCCGATCACGTAAAGCTTGAGATTACAGCACCCAGTGAAACAACTGGCAATGCTTAAGAAAGAGCCTTGCATCTTTTTTGGTAAATCAGGCGTCAATTAGCTCATAGAACAGTTGGGATTAGCCCCAATAATTTAATAAGAATTGAATAGAGGTTAATTTTTATGAAGAAACTCGCAGTATTCATACTGCTCATACTATTGGTATGGAGTGGAATTTGGTACAGCAACAAGTGGATACAAACCACTGAATATACGGTGACATCTAACGAGCTGCCAGAAGCTTTCAACGGTTCAAAAATCGTTCAAGTATCGGATTTGCATAATGCGACTTTTGGGAGAAATCAGTCGTCGCTGATCGAAAAAGTGGAAGCGGCTGATCCGGATGTTATTTTTTTAACAGGAGACCTTGTTGACAGCAACCGCTACGATTTGGAAGCGAGCTTAGTGCTGGTAGACGCATTGATTGAGATGAGCAATGTGTATTTTGTAACCGGGAATCATGAAGTGGCCTCTAACGAGGTAGAAGAAATAACGGAGGCGCTGCAGCAACGTGGCGTAACTGTCTTGAAAAATGATTCAGTGGAATGGGAAAAAGGTGGATCATCAATCCAGATTGCAGGAATCGAAGATCCATTGATGGAACCGGATATTCATGAAGAAGAAGCAACACGCCACAGTCTTGACGATGCACAAATGACCGACGATTTTACGTTGCTGCTCGCACATCGTCCAGAGTACTTTCCAATTTATGCAGAAGATGAAGTGGACGTTGTTTTCTCTGGACATGCTCATGGTGGGCAAATTCGTATTCCAGGACTTGGCGGTTTGATTGCTCCGGGACAAGGTTGGTTTCCAAAAGTGACCGAAGGAATATTTGAAATAGACCAATCCCAAATGGTTGTCAGCCGAGGGCTTGGCAACAGCACTTTTCCTGTGCGTATTTTTAATTTGCCGGAAATTGTCGTAGTGACGCTGGAAAAAGAATAATGCTGCTGCGGCCATTTTTCAGGAGCTTTTTTATCATTAAACCCTAGTTTGCATTTGAAGATGTACTGTAAATAAGGAGGCTGCTCAGCGTGATCAAGAAAAAGGAAGTTACATTGCATCGGTATTCCTCAAAAGTGTCAGTTGACTACGATTTGCCGTCAGACCAGTTGGAATTTACCCGGCTGCCGACAGAAATCATTGAAAAAGATGCCAAAGACCCCTTAAAGCACTTCATCATCATCAAAGCACGGGGGGAAGATGCCGGTTTTTTTGAATTGGATGAGTCAGAAGACCGGAAAAAGTATTCGGATAATCCAAATGCCCTTCTATTGAGAGGATTTTCTGTAAATCCAAAATTTCAGGGCCGGGGCATCGCGACAGGTTCCATCTATGCATTGCCGGAGTTTATGGGAGAGGAATTCTCTAGTTTTGATGAAGTAGTGCTAGGCGTCAATGCGCGTAACATTCCGGCGCAACGGCTGTATCAAAAAGCAGGATTTAAAGATACTGGCAGGCGAATTATGCGCTCAAAAGGTGAGCAGTACGTAATGTCTTTGTACATCAAAAAAGCCAAGTAAGAGCAGTATTGCTCTCACTTGGCTTTTACTTTATTCGAAATAGAGATGCTTGTGCAAACTGCAGCCGGGATTGAACGGCGAGGAGCAGGATGGGCAAGTTGATGCGCAGGCTAAATAGTCATCAACCGATAATTCATGTCCACAAGTTCCGCACAACACGGCTTTTTCATGAAATTTTTCCCTTGGCCATACTTGGTGATTGTTGCACCCAACAGCTTCGTGACACTCAAAGCAAGGAAAGTATTGCTGGCAGCAAAAAAACTTGATAGCAATCCGGTCAATGGGTGAGTGGTAATGGGCACACCTTGTTTCAGCATCAACTCCAATCCCTTTCACTGTTTGGCGATGTGGCATACAAAATCTCCCTTTCTAAAAATGGACTGGATAAGTCGAATGAAAGAAAACAGCTTCCAACTAAGACATAATTATGAGTTTTGAAGTTCAACTTATTTGGTTTGTTTTCTTTCTATGCTACTATGAATAGGACGAAACTACGAATCTAATTCTTCGGGGCAAGGTGAAATTCCTTACCGGCGGTGAGCAGGAAACTGCAAGTCCGTGACCCGGTTAGGCGAATGCAGGCATAGGCCACTATGCTGTGCGCGTCCAAGCGGTGGAGCTGGTGAAATTCCAGCACCGACAGTTACAGTCTGGATGGGAGAAGAATTTAGAGATCGGCTTCGTTATGTGCCTCTTCTTTTCAATTGAGTTGAAATTGAAAGGAGGAATTTGTATGACCAAAAACCGTTATGTGGGACCAGTCTCTGAAATTTCGAGACGACCATCTTTAATCCTGCTCCTTTCCTCCGTGGAAAAAGAGCTTTTTCAAGGTACGAAAAACAGCTGGGAAACCGGCAATCTTGACAAAGAAGCAGGGCACATGCACAGACCAACCTTCAGAACATTCCTTTCCTCACCACCTATACGCCCCATGGTGGAAAGCACCCAATTACCCATATTACCCCAATTAAATCTGCTCTTGCGGCCTGAACGGAGGAGTGTGACCAAATGTTTACAGGCATAGTCGAAGAAGTGGGACATGTTGCTTCAGTTCGTACTAAACCACAGGCGATGGAATTGACCATTTCCTGCGGACTGATTTTAGAGGACATCAAACGTGGAGACAGCATCTCCATTAACGGTGTGTGTTTAACAGTTTCGACATTCAACTCTCATACATTTACGGTTGATGTTATTCCAGAAACCGTCAAGTCTTCAACAATGATTGGTTTAAAGGCCGGATCCGGTGTGAATTTAGAACGTGCGATGCCAGCCAATGGACGCTTTGGCGGCCATTTTGTCAGTGGGCACATCGATGGTGTCGGCGTAATTCGCTCTGCAAAAAAAGAAGCGAATGCCGTGACCAAAACCATTGAACTTGAGCCTCGGCTGATGAAATACATGATGCTGAAGGGTTCGATTGCAGTGGATGGGACTTCACTGACCATTTTTGCGCTTGGCCATAATACGGTGACCATATCTCTTATTCCGACCACGCAGGAAGATTCGCTGTTAGGAGATAAAGGCATTGGGGACAAGGTCAATATTGAATGTGATCTGTTGGCGAAGTATACCGAACGCATTCAGACAGCAGAACCGAAAATCAGCCGAAGTTGGCTGGCGGAAAATGGATTTTAAAGGGAGGTACATCAGAGATGTTTTACACAGTAGAGAAAGCCGTCGAAGACTTGAAAAATGGCAAAGCAATCATTGTGATTGATGATGAAGATAGAGAAAACGAAGGCGATTTTATTGCATTGGCAGAGTTTGCTTCACCTGAAATTGTCAATTTGATGGCGACAGAAGGCAGAGGATTGATTTGCGTGCCTGTTGCCCAGTCCATCGCTCAAAACTTGGAAATCGGTTTGATGACGGACGATAATACAGACGAATTTGGTACAGCCTTTACCATTAGCATTGATCATAAAGACACAACTACAGGCATCAGTGCTTACGAACGTTCTCATACCATTACCAGTTTGATAAAGCCGGATGCGAAAGCGACGGATTTTAAACGTCCAGGCCATATTTTCCCGTTGATTGCAAAAGACGGAGGTGTGCTTGAACGGATGGGGCACACCGAAGCGGCTGTTGATTTAGCGAAGCTGGCAGGATCGCCGCCTGCAGGGGTTATTTGTGAAATTATGAATCCAGACGGCACAATGGCACGAGTGGACGATTTGCTGAAAGTAGCAGAACGGCTCGGACTGGGAATTCTCACGATTAAAGAGTTAGTATCCTACCAACACAAAAATCAAAGCACAACAACCTATTAATCTACCAGAGGAGATGGAATTGCATGACTGTACATTTTGAAGGATATTTAAATGGTGAAGGGCTGCGCATCGGCATCGTTGTCGGCCGCTTTAACGAATTTATTACAAGCAAGCTGCTGGGTGGTGCAGAAGACGCATTAAAACGCCACGGCGTTGGAGAAGACGACGTGTCAATCGCTTGGGTGCCAGGTGCTTTTGAAATTCCGTTAGTCGCCAAAAAAATGGCGATGAGCGGAAATTACGATGCAGTCATCACTTTAGGAACTGTGATCCGAGGCGCGACACCGCATTTCGATTATGTCTGCAGCGAAGTTGCTAAAGGCGTTTCAAGAGCTAGCGACCAAGCAAATATTCCGGTTATTTTTGGCGTTTTGACAACCGATTCTATTGAGCAAGCTATTGAGCGGGCAGGAACAAAAGCCGGCAACAAAGGCTGGGAATCAGCTGCAGGTGCCATTGAAATGGCGAACCTAATGAAAAAACTATAACATCCAGCTCCTGGGCTCCTGCTCAGGGGTTTTTTCAAGATTTAAAAACGGAATTTAAGGGAATAAGATGTATAACAGCAGTGGGTCTCCCGAATTTGGGGCAAGAGAATTAATAGAAGAAACCGAATCCAATTTATGGGTGAACGAACTAGAAAAGTGGGAAATAAAATTGAACTAGGGTGGGGAATCATGAATAAAACGATTTATTTGATTAGACATTGCCAGGCAACGGGGCAGGCGCCCGATGCAGAATTGACTGAAACAGGTAAGCAGCAGGCGCAAGATTTAGCCGAATTTCTGCAGCATCGGCATGTGATTCACTTTATCTCAAGCCCTTTTACGCGTGCCATTCAATCCATCGAACCAGCTGCTGACCGAATGAACTTGCCGATCGAAATCGATGATCGGTTGGCAGAGCGGGTATTGAGTTCTGAAGATTTGCCGGATTGGATGGAAAAACTGGAGGATTCCTTTAAGGATGCCGATTTAAAATTTGCCGGTGGTGAATCGGGAAAAGAAGCAACAGATCGCGCAATGGCTGTATTGAATGAAATGGAAGATAAAACCGCAGCAGTGACTCACGGAAATTTATTAGGATTGCTGCTGAAACAAATTGATGAGAGTTATGGTTTTTCAGAGTGGAAAAGGCTGACAAATCCAGATATTTACGAGGTAGAAATAAGCGACGGCGACCTTTCTGTAAAACGTGTATGGGAATGATTTTACGAAAAAACCGGCAGCATGTGAATGCCGCCGGTTGGACTATTTACAGTTATTCCAATGTGTTTCCTTCATTTGGAATCGGGTTGTTTTTTAGCATTCCTGCTAAGTGGTAGGTGTTGTAGGCAAGGCGTTGGATCGCTGACTGAGTAAATTCGTTGTCTCGTCCCGCATCCATGTAAGAGTCGCCAGGACCTGCTTCACCTACCCAATAGGCATCTACATTAGGTGGAATGACAAAGCCGATATGGGAGAGTCCATAGAGAATAGAAGCAGCGGCGTGTTTGGCGCCGTCTTCATTTCCGGTAATGGCCACTCCGCCTACTTTATTGTAGAAAATAGATTGGCCTTTATCATTGGTCACGCTACTGCTGCCATAAAGGCGTTCAATTGCTTGGGTAGCGAGTGAACTTTTTTCTCCAAGCCATAGGGGTGTGCCGATCACGACAATATCTGCAGCCAGTACTTTTTCAAGAATTTGTGGCCACTGATCTCCGTCCCCCATGTCGTCTTGAACACCATAGGCAATCTTGTAATCCGCTAAACGAATAACCTCAGACTCAACCCCCAGCTGATTGTAATGGAATTGAACGTCCTGAATAAATCCTTCGGTATGAGAAGGTTCTGTTGAACTTTTTAATGAAGTATTAAGAAAAACTGCTTTCAATTTCTGCATTTTATCTCTCCTTTGAATTGATCCTGTTGAAAAAATTATACGAATGTAGAGCTTCCTATATGCCTGGAATGCACCAATGTAAAAATGGTAGAATAACGGAAGGTTTGGATTTCCCTATTCTCATGAAGGTGTAGTGAAATATCGACAGGCGAAAAGGCTTAGCTCAACTTACATAGTTTCTATTCCCTTTTTAAAAAAATATATGCACCATTCAATTTAGATAGTTTGCTGAAGAATAGAGGTGTTCCAAATGAAAAAAACAGATGTACTGCCTTATGTATTAGTTTTTCTTTTCTTGTTAATTAAAGTGAGTGCTTTTCGCGTGCTGATTTTTGATACCAAATCGATTTTACATATTGCATTGATTGAATTTCCTATGTGGGCTTTGTTCTTATCGATAGTTTTGCTGTTGGCTAAAAACCATCTTTGGCGGACAGTTTGGGTTTTCAATTTGCTGGTATCGGTTATTTTTTTTGCAGTCACGCTTTATATTCGCTATTATTCCACGATTCCTTCCTATTATGATTTGCAGCAGCTCACCCAATCAAGTTCTGTCAGCGGCACAATCACAATGCTGTCAACACCGTGGGATTTTTTGTTTTTCCTGGATGCGATTTTGCTCATATTCCTTGCACGGCACTGGAAGCAACCTGCAAAGACCGGCGGTATGAAGTATGTAGTTGCCGGGATGGCTGCGGTATGTGCGGTTACAATTGTCTATGCCATCAAGCAGCCCGTCATCGATGTTTCTTATTTTGCGAAAGAAAATGGATTTCTGCAGTCGCAAGTAGTCCAATTGTATAACCGCTCAACGGAAACTGCCCATGCGTCTTCGAGCAAACTGTCCGCAAAGGAATTGGAAGAGCTGAAAGGCAATGAATATGTAAACGTCACTGAACAGGAAAGTTTTGGGATTGCAGAAGGCCGCAACTTGTTCGTTATCCAAGTAGAATCATTGCAGAATTTCGTAATTGGACGAACCTTGAACGGTCAGGAAATTACCCCTAACCTCAACAAGCTTTTAAATGAAAGTGCTTATTTTTCTAATGTCTTCCAGCAGGTTGGAGCAGGGACAACTTCTGATGCCGAATGGATGACCAACACAGGATTGTATCCGCAAGGCATGATTCCTACAGCAAACAGCCTTACTGGAAAAAAAGCGCCATCTTTGGCACAAACACTGAAAGAAAAAGGCTACGGATCGGCCACTTATCATGCAGATGATATAACATTTTGGAACCGAGACGTTCTTTATCCGGTTCTTGGCTACGAAGAGATTTTTTCCATCGATGATCTTCCCGACATTAAAAAAGTAGGTTTTGGACCAGCTGATGAGGTCTTGTTCGACTTTGTGGCAAACGAATTGCCGAGACAGCTCGAAACCTACGATCGCATTTATGCGAATATCGTGACGGTCACCAGCCATACTCCGTTCGACATGCCAGAATCCATGCAGTATCTAAAACTGCCGGAAGAATACGAAGACATGTATATCGGCAATTACCTGCAGTCCATTCGCTACGCAGATGAACAAATTGGTGCATTTATTCAAGAATTAAAGGCGCAAGGAATTTACGACGAGTCCCTGATTGCTATTTTCGGCGATCATTCTGGAATGCACGGCACGCTGGTAACGGAAGAAGATCAGGCGTTGTTGGGCAATTTTTTAGGGCATGATTATTCTTTAAAAGACCAGTACACCATTCCGCTGATTTTTACAGGGGGGAATCTTTTCGAAGAAAGCAAAATGACGCGTCTGGCTGGACAGACGGACATTATGCCAACGCTTCTGGCTTTGCTCGGTGTCGAACATGAAGAGCCAATGATGGGCCACAACCTGTTTCAATACAAAAAGAATTTACTGGGCATGCGTTATTATTTGCCCGGAGGATCTTATATCCAGTCGGAGCAATTATATAAAGCACCCGGAGCCAAATTGTCTGGAGTACTTTATGATTTGAAAAGCATGGAGAAACGCAGTAAAAACAGCGAAGCCCAAAAGCATATTGATGATACTCAAACCTTGATGAACTATGCAGATCTTTTATTAAAAGACTATATCGAGGAATAATTTCCTCAGGCAAAGAGAAACTACTATAATAGACAGTAAGCAAGAGATGAGGGGGAAAAGTCAATGGTAAAAGAGTTCGAAAAAGAAGTGATGCAAGCGATGGACAAAATGTTTGAAAACGAAATGAAAAAAGTCAACGATGCGCTCGATCAAGAGCTTTTAATTTCCTTAATCGGCGAGGTTAATGCCGGCAAATCTTCCACCGTCAACAAGATTATTGGAGAAGATATTGCCAGTACGAATCCGATGCCAGGTGAAACGGTCAGTGTAGATCCTTATAATATTCGCGGTCTGGAAAACATCAAATTTATGGATACGCCGGGGTTGAACGATCCGAATGACGAAAATCCTAAAAAAACCTTGGAGTTTGTGCAGAAATCCGATGTTGTGTTATTTTTTCTGAACGCGGCAGGCACCGTGTTTTCTGAAAGTGAAAAAGAGAAGTTTAAGGAAATTGAGAAGCACAACAAAGACATCCTGATTGTTTTGAATAAAATTGATGCAGCGGAAAACATTCCGTCCATCGTCCAGTTCGTCAAAGATCATACAGGAAATAAATACAAAATCATTCCGATTTCTTCGAAAACAGAAGAAAATTTGGAAACCTTAAAGAGGGAGATTCTTTTTTTGCTCGAAAAGAAGGGTAAGGACCTGCTCTTCGCCAAAAGCATGAAAGAAAAATCTTCTGCTGCCACGCGTTGGATCATTGGAGCGGGAGTTTCAGCAGGTGTTATTGGAGCATCGCCAATCCCAGGTTCAGATGTATTGCCATTAACCACGCTGCAGGTTGGGCTGATTATCAAATTATCGAATCTTTATGACAAACCGCTAACTAAAAAAGCGGCGAAAGACATGATCGTCATCACAGCAACGCAAACAATTGGACACACCATTTACCGGCAGGCACTGAAGTTCATTCCAGGAGCTGGATCCATCATTGGTGGAACTGTCGCTTCATCTATGACATTGGCGCTGGGCTATGGTGTGAAATATGCCTATGAAAATAATATCGCCATCGATTATGATATGATTGGCGACTTGTTTGTAAAGCTTAAAACACGCGAGAAAAAAGCCTAAGGGCTGCCGAACCGCTCTTCCTATACGGAAGGGCGGTTTTTCAATTTGCTTGCGTCTTTCGGATTTGTCATTTACCTTTAGGAGAAAGATAGACGGAGGTGCGGGATGAAAATATTGGTTGTGGAAGATAACCCGAGCGTCAGCTCCATGCTTGAATTGTTTTTCTCGAAAGAAAACATCCAGGGCGATTTTGCAGCCGATGGACTGGAAGGTTACCGGAAATACAAAGATGGCTCATACGATTTGCTGATTCTGGACTGGATGCTTCCGGGAATGGATGGCATCGCGCTGTGCCGAAAGATCCGTGAAGAAGGAAGTGCAGTCCCGATCATCATGCTGACGGCGAAAGACAGCGAATCGGACCAGGTCATTGGTTTTGAGATGGGTGCAGATGACTACGTGACAAAGCCGTTCAGTCCACTGACGCTAATGGCCCGCGTCAAAGCAGTCACGCGCCGAACCCAAAAAGCGGAACCCCTGTCGGACCTTATCCAAACGGCTCATTTTACCGTCAACAAAGAAACGCGAAGCATTCTGAAAGATGGTCGGGAAGTTGATAGCCTGACACCTAAGGAATTTGATTTGTTGGTCTTTTTCTTGCAGCATCCGAAGCAAGTGTTCAACCGGGAACAATTGTTGGAGCAGGTATGGGGCTACCAGTTTTATGGCGATGAGCGGACAGTAGATGTTCACATCAAGCGCCTCCGCAAGAAAATTGATGACGGGGACAAGCTGTTCCATACAGTATGGGGAGTTGGCTATAAATTTGAAGAACACACGAATTAAGTATTTCTATCAGCTGATTGCCAGCCATATGAGCATCTTGCTGATTGCTTTTTTGATTTTAAGTATTTTATTTGTCCGCTACGTGGATGATTTTGCTTACAACGAAAAAGCGGAAGAGCTGGAAAATTACGGCGAACAGATTATTGCAGAACTCGAACGTGCTCGGCCGGGCACCAACCTGCAATCCTATGTCTCAATTCTTGGAGCACAGAATATCAATTTTATTGTCTTTGATCAGCAAAGCCGTATTTTGTATCCGGTAGCTGGCGCATTTCCACCAGTAGAGTTGACGCAAGAAGAATGGAATGTCATCGAACAGGGAGAAACGCTGGTAGTCAATCGTGACGTTGAGCGTTTCGACTTTACCGTTACATTTGTGGCCATGCCTTATTTCGAGAATAACCAATTGGCTGGCGGCGTATTGCTTGCCTCTCCTGTCAGTGGCATCAGCGAAATGATTGCGGAATTGAATAAAACCTTAATCACCACTATTTTAATCGCTCTGGCGATTGCGCTGCTGCTTAGCCTGTGGTTGTCGAAACTGCATGTTAGCAGGATCCAGCGCATGCGCAAAGCGACTTCTATGATCAGTGAAGGCCATTATGATGTTAACTTGCCAGAATCGAATTTCGACGAATTTGGTGACTTGGCGCACGACTTCAACAAAATGGCTGCCAAACTGCAACATTCCAACGAGGAAATCGATCGGCTGGAAAACCGCCGCCGCCAATTTATGGCGGATGTATCTCACGAAATGCGGACCCCTTTAACGACGATCGCAGGCATCATTGAAGGGCTGCGGAACAATATGATTGAAGAAGGCCAGCGGGAAAAAGGCATCCGCCTGGCGAGCGAGGAAACCAAGCGGCTAATGCGGCTGGTCAACGAAAATCTGGATTACGAGAAAATACGGTCCAATCAAGTGGAACTGACAAAAGAAGAGATTGACGCGGATGAACTGCTGGAAATTATTCAGGAACAGCTTTATCTGCAGGCAAAAGAAAAAGGCAATGCGATTGTTATCCATTCTCAGCCAGGGGATATCATCTTTGGGGATATGGATCGACTGATTCAGATATTGATGAATATTGTCAAAAACGCTATTCAATTTACGGAGAACGGCACCATTTCCTTGATGACGCATTCTGAACCGGATCACATGGTGATTACCGTGGAAGATGATGGCGCAGGAATTGACGTGGAGGAAATCGATCTGATTTGGCGCCGGTTTTATAAAGCGGATTTATCCCGCGGGAGCGGCCAGTTCGGATTAGGATTATCGATCGTTAAAAAGTTGGTGACGCTGCACAACGGAGAAATCCATGTTGAAAGCGAAAAAGGGCACGGGACGAAATTCATCATCCGTCTGCCGCATAAGGAATGACTTGGGAGCAACTATCCCAAGTCATTTTTTTGCATAGGAAACTTTTCATGTTTGTTAAAACTCTGGTCATAGTTTATTCATAATTGCTTGATAAGCTATGTATAAGAACTTAGGAAAAGAGGAATTATACATGAAGAAATTTTTATACATCGCAATTGGCGTACTGGCGGCAACAGCTATTTTTATGATGGTGGCATTTTCAGGAGATGAAACAGTGGCTTCGGTAGGAGATGCAGAAATAACGAAAGATGAACTTTATGACAAAATGGTAGCTTCTGCTGGAGCCGCAACACTTGATTCCATGATTTCCACTGAGGTCGTCAATCAGGAAGCGGAAAATGCAGAGGTGGAAGTAACGCAGGAAGAGCTTGATGCGGAAATGGCGGTTTATGAAGAGAGTTACGGCGGCACAGAGGCGCTTGAACAGGCCCTTGCATCAAGTGGCATGTCGATAGCGGACCTGGAAGCGGAAATGGAAACGTACTTGAAGGTTGAAAAAATTATTGGACCGGATATCGAGATAACAGACGAGCAGATCAATACGTATTTCGAAGAAAATAAAGAATCGTTCGAACAGCCTTCGCAAGTAGAGGCGAGCCATATTCTGGTAGCGACTCAAGAAGAAGCCGATGAAGTAAAAGCAAAGCTGGATGATGGAGGCGATTTTGCCGAACTTGCAGCGGAATATTCTACAGACACAGCTAATGCTGAAAGCGGGGGTGTCCTTGGCGCATTTGGAGCCGGGGAAATGGCAGCAGAGTTTGAAGAGGCAGCATTTAGTATGGAAGTGGATGACATCAGTGATCCTGTCCAAACGGATTACGGTTTCCACATTATTCAAGTGACTGGAAAAACCGAAGCTGTTGACGCAAATTTGGAAGACAGCACGGAAGAGATTAAGGAAACCTTATTTGATGAAGCATTGAATACCAAATATGCAGAATGGTTGGCAGAAAAAACTGAGTCGTATGACATTGTCAATACATTGACAGAATAGAGGAGGAAATAAACATGGGGTACTATAATTCAAACGAACCGAAAAGAACGAAGAAAGGTTATTTTGCATCCAGCTTTACGGGATTGATGGCAGGAGCATTATTGGTTGGGGTTATTCTCCCGGGAGTGACTGATGCAGATCTAGGAGAGAGTGAAGCAGCATCAACAACTGAGTCTGTCAGCGGGCTGCAAACCACCTCAACTGTTGTCACTTCCGATGTGACAGAAATCGTGGAACAAACCACAGATGCTGTAGTCGGCGTTTCCAATTTACAGGCAGCACAGCAAAACCCATTTGCTTCACAGACCAGTGAAGATGCAGAATCGCAAGAAGCCGGTGCAGGCTCGGGCGTCATTTACAAAAAAGACGGTGATACAGCATATATCGTTACCAATAACCACGTTGTGGAAGGCGCAGAAGAAGTAATGGTGACCTTGTCTGACGGCACAGAACTTGATGCCAAAGTATTGGGTACAGATATTTGGACTGACTTGGCTGTGTTGGAAGTTCCAGGAAACATGATCACGACGGTAGCAGAATTTGGAGATTCCTCTGTATTGCAGGCCGGCGAGCCGGTTATTGCGATTGGCAACCCTTTAGGACTCCAGTTTTCGGGATCGGTAACTACGGGTGTCATTTCAGGAACTGAGCGCTTAGTGCCAATCGATGTAAATCAGGACGGCACGGAAGATTGGCAGTCTGAAGTTCTTCAAACAGATGCTGCCATTAACCCAGGGAACAGCGGCGGTGCCTTAATTAATGCCGAGGGCCAAGTAATTGGCATTAATTCCATGAAAATTGCGCAGGATGCTGTAGAAGGCATTGGGCTAGCCATTCCGGTTAATACAGCCATTCCAATTATTTCAGATCTGGAAGCAGAAGGCGCTGTAGATCGTCCATCCATGGGCGTTGCTATTGTCGATTTGGCTGAAGTGCCAGCACAATACCGTACGAGCCAGTTGAACTTGCCTGCAGAAGTAGAAGGCGGCATCGTCGTTGAATCAGTAGTCGAAGGTTCTGGAGCAGCAACAGCAGGGATGAAAGCTTATGACGTCATCGTTGAAATGGACGGAAACCCAGTAAATTCAGTGCTCGAACTTCGCCAATACCTCTACAACGAAACAGAAGTCGGCGATACACTAACTGTAAAAGCCTATAGAAACGGAGAAATCATGAATTTCGAACTCCCGTTAACAGAGAGTATTGAATAAGAAAAGCGTAAGCGCCCGTGTAGCTCTGCCGGGCATAAGGCAGACCGGCGAAGCGGCATGTTTTCAGCCGCACAGTCGGGTTGGCTTATGACCCAAAGAGCT